>QKJQ01000024.1 GCA_003249225.1 Clostridia bacterium
AATCAGACACGAGTCTATACATCAAATCCTAAAGGTCTTCCTCCCATAATATTTAGACGGCTGCTAGAAGGTCAACTTCTGGCAGCATAGCTGTCATTGAAATTTAGTGAGTTTATACGACTACACTTTTCTTGACAATTCCATACTCCAGGTACACCATGTCCGTGATAATTAAACACATCACTTTGAAGTAGTGCAGGATAAGCAGAATTTGCTGTTGAAGTGACATGTTCTGTTACACTTGAATAACCATTGTTAGTGAAGACAGTATGAAATATTGCATCACTTGGGGTCGTGTCGTAATATCCAGTAGACCTGGATGAATCAACATAATCAAAAGTGTATGAATTTGCTTGTCCATTAGTTACTTTTAAAATGGTCCAACGTGAATTTGCAGAATAGCTTGTAGATAGGTTGACTGTAGTTCCTGAATTATAAACATAGTAACTTCCATTTTTAATTGTATATGTTCCATAGGTACTTCTTGCTATAGTAAATTGTTGTGTTGATAATCCACTTGTAAATGCGGCAAGTGTAAGAGAAGTGGAGTTTTTAGTTAAAACATTAGAACTAGTTAATGGTGTCAACTTGTAAATGCCAGAGCTGAGTCTTGTTAATAGCCATTTTTGAGAACTGCTTAAATTTCTACTACCAATAGAAACTGATGTGCCGTCTGATTGCAGGTATTTTCCTGTTGATTCGTTAATAATGTAGTAATAAGTACCAGTTGAAATACCAAGGATGTCGGAAGAATCTGCTTTTGCGATTGCAGGTTGGGAAAATACAAAAACTAGTATCATGGTGAATGTAATAACAAATAACTTCTTTAGATATTGTTTTGCCATTGTAGTTCCTCCTTAATATTTTATTAGTATACGGTTGTATACTAATAAAATATAGCATAAATGGCTAAATATTACAATACAAACAAATAAAGACTTAATTTTACTAAATTTCTGCTGGGTTACGAATTAAAAACGTTGCTGCCTACCATAAAAACACATCCTGATCCGCCAGTTTGAACATTGCCTCGATGTAATAGTAATCACCGTAAATGATATGCAGGTGCTTCCTTGAATGATAGGCTTCCGAGCATTTTTCAAGAATACAGTCACAATCCGAACTCCAGTTGCATCGTCTTTCCGATAAAGCTTTTAGCATTTTGACTGCTGCCTGCAGAAAGAATTCCCGCTCTTCCTTTTCCGTGCACCTTGCAAGTTCGATCAGGCCACAGGCCGCTATGGCAGCTGCCGTGGAGTCTTCAAAATCATCGGCAGCCGGCTGTTTAAAATCAATCGGAATATGGCCGGAATCCGGAATATTCAGGATAAAATACCGTGCTATCTTCTTCGCTGTATCCAGATATGCATCCTCTTTTGTATGAATATAGCTCAGCGTAAAACCATACAAGCCCCAGGCTTGTCCTCTCGTCCAGGAAGAACCTTTTTCATAACCCTGGCCGCCGTAGGTATTCACTTTACCGCCGTTCTCCGGATCAAATTCAACGATATGCTCGCAGGAACCGTCCTCACGCACGAAATTCTCAATTACCGTGTTGGCATGCATTCTTGCAATATGCCGGAACCTTGGGTCTTTCGTTTCTTCGGATGCCCAGTACAGCAAAGGAAGATTCATCATGCAGTCAATGATTGCCCAGCCGGTGTTATCATTTTGCCCATAACTATTCCATGCACGGATGAACCGGCCTGCCGGATTAAAGCGACCGGCCAGCATGCTCGCTGCGTGAAGGCCCCTTCTTCTGGCATCCTGCGAACCGGTGAGCCGGTAATCTGCAACCGCAGTCGGCAGCCACATAAAACCTACATCATGGTGCAGTCCATAGTAATCCACAAAACACTGATCTAGCATTATTTCTGATTTTTCTGCGATTTTAGCATATCGCTCATCCTTCGTTTCATGATATAGCAGCCATAGCATACCGCCCCAGAAACCGTTCGTCCACCAGTTAATGCCTTCGTTCATCCGCATATCCCTGTCACTGCTGCGAAAATCATCGTGTTCACCCTGTCCCATTGTGGTATAGGGTATCTTATCCTTTGATTTTTCTCTCACCCATTCCATTTTCTGATTGATCTTCGTAATCTCTGCCATTACCCATTCTCTGTCTGCTTCTGTAATCATTGTCATCCCTTTCCCTTCTTTCCCTCAATGTATCCTTCTTTGTAGTGTGTTGTAATGTGCTGTAATGTGCTGAAATATTCTGACACTCCTTGTCGTAGTTTCGCGTTTACAAGGTCATTCCTGTCTATTGAATACACTTATCATAATTGCTTATTCTTCACTGCACAATGGATAAAGATGCTAATCACTGATCATTTCTGCTATATATTATTTAATAGCACTTTTCCTGTCTGTATCCTTTGAATCTGACGAAACTAATTTTACCTGATAGGTTGCATATTTTCGCCAATATTATTCAGGTTTTAATGAATATCCAGAATTTTCACCTGCCATCTTTTAAAATCCTTTGTAATCGTGTATACTGATGCTAATGATAAATTCTGCTTTTTGAAAGAGAACTTTTGACATACTTATCCTATGACGTAAGAGTCGAATAGAGCTCTTTAGAAAATCTGCATTGATATAGCTGCGATAGGGCAATTCGCCTTAACATCATTTTTCAACAATCATTTAAAATCAGGAGAATTCTATGATTCAGGTCGTAAACGGCGGATATGAATCCAGACACAAGAAAAAATTCAAGATCTTTCGTTCCAATGGTGTTCCCAACTACATCCTCCTGCTCGTAAAAACGGATGCCTGCTTTGAAATCGATGGCATCATGGAGAACACACTTCCCAATATGGCGATCCTGTATGACCGCAATACCTATACACACTATGGCTGCGACCAGGATGATTACATCAATGACTGGATCCATTTTGACTTCTTCGATGAACCTTCTCTGGTCGATCAGTTACATCTTCCGCTCAACCGGCCAATCTATCTGCCGCAGCTCCATCATTTATCGAATTATGTCCGTCTGCTTTTTCATGTGAATACCACGAATTCAATTCACAAACAGGACATTCAGGATTCTCTCATGCGAATTCTTCTTCTTAGTCTGGATTCGCAGATCAAATCACTTCCGGAACTTGTTAATGTGAACCGGCATTACCAGATCTTTGACCAGTTAAAGAGCAACATCCATAATACGCCCCATCAGAAATGGACCGTTGATACCATGGCATCTTTTGTTCATATGAGTCCTTATTACTTTCAGCATCTGTACAAAGAATTCTTTCATATATCCTGTATGCAGGAAGTGATTTTAGCCAGAATGGAACGGGCCAGATTCTATCTTAGTACAACCGATCTTCCCGTTAAGACCATAGCTTTACAATGCGGGTATGAAAATGATCTGCACTTTGTCCGTCAGTTCAAAAAAAAAGAAGGACTGACCCCGACGCAGTACAGAAAACTAAATCCGTACTGATCGATATCAGTCACTTCTTATTCAGTCAAACAGTATTATTTACCAAGTGAATTCTTCATATCAAGAAAATCCTGAACCTGTTGTTTTAATTCAACTCTGATATCCTCAAGTCCAACATCTTTTGCATAGGAGTTGAATTCATCAATAACAGCTTTTGTCTCGTCTCCATGCAATGCAAATCGAAGAAGTAATTCACCAGATAATGCGGTTACATTGGCAACTTCTGTTTCAACATCCGATGTATTAAAAGAGAAACCGGCGATCTTGCTAGCTGTATAAGAAGATGAATTGAGCATATAGTCATACCATGCTTTTAACTCCGGATCTGCCGCAATTGATCCATCATACAATACGTAGGTCGGATTCCACGTAAAGGAATATCCCGGCATTGTATACTGGATGTCCGGCTGATTTGCATCAAGATCTTCATAAGTGGAATCACTTGTCTTTTCCCAGTTCACGCCTTCGATTCCATACTGGAACAGATCATGATTCTCCCGGGAACCATACATCCAGTTAAGGAAATACATAACCGCATCTGTTTTTTCTGACCACTCCGGTACAACCAGAAAATTATTCGACTTCATTTCTGAAACAATTGCACCTGCTTCCATGTTACGCTGAGATTCTGTTGTCGGGTAGAAACGTAGAGATGCATCCGGGTATTCAGAAAGAACTTCATCATTTGCTGCAAGATCTCTTTGCTGTGCAAGGAAACCAGTCAAAGTTGAATAAACAACGGCCGGTGTTCCAACAGATGTTTCGGACGTTCCACGTACCGGATCCATATAGTCAGCCCATTTCAACCGATCAAGCTGGTATTCGGTCACAAAATCATAATTAAATCCTGTCGGAAAATTCGCCCAGTACTCTGCCGAATCACCCATCATGGCTACATCAAGCACTTTTGTCCCGGCGTCATTGACTGCAACCCAGAAAGAAGCTTCCTGCCCGACCGGTTCAACGGTGTATATGTTATTCTGTGCTGCTTCCCAGTATTTGCTTTCCCAGTAGAAGAAGCCGTTGTACATCTGCAAAGGTATCATGTCCGGTTCATTTTCAGCAATTGCCTGAACATACTGCATCATGATTTCATCGTTCGTAATCTCCGGAATATTGTATTTCACTCTTAAATCCTCACGGTATGCAAGACCGCGGATATCATAAAGTGTTTCAGCCAGCGGTATCTTATAAAGTGCTGCCGACCATGTCCCATCAGCTGCCTGTGTGTAAGTCAGGCATGGATCAAGGAAGTCCTTTGCAAATGCTGCGGAAAGCCCTTCAAATTCGCCATCGTAAAAATAACTTGTGATGTCTTTGAATGCACCGGAAGCAATATAATTATCAAGACCATGCCAGGAACCGCAGAACATCAGGTCATAATCTTCCTGTGCCGAAACAGACATAGAAAGCTTGTCCTTATAATCTGCGCCAGCCACATACTCGAATTCAAGATGAATCTTGCTCATGATTGGATCATCTTTCACCTGTTCCTCATAGGCCGCAAGAATCGGTTCAATTACACCATAATCATTCATGACACGAATCTTGATCGTTGTGTCTTCCATCGCCGGAGTGCCTGCTGTTCCATCTGTGTCCAAACTTCCGGCATCCGCATTACTGCCAGCATTTGTATTACTGCCTGTGCCTGCATTGCTGACCGTCGAACTGCTGTCCGTGTTTGCCGAGTCTGCATTTGTTGCTCCTGTATTATTGTCTGCTTTTCCACATGCGGTAAATACCATCATCATAACAAGAAAAAATGCAATAATACGATTTGCTTTTGTAAACCTTTGAAATCTCTTCATTGTAACTCCTCCTCTAAAATCTATTGATATTTGGTTATCCAAATATTTCGATATCCATTACCCTTTGATCGAGCCGACCGTAAGCCCCTGCGTAAAATATTTCTGCAGGAATGGGTAAAGCAATACGATCGGTCCGATCGTAACAAGAGTCGTTGCCATTTTCAGTGTATTGTCCGGCAGATTTACCACAGAAATCCCTGTATACTGTGCCATTTCTTTCAAAGCATCCGTTGTTCTGGTCAGGTCCATGATCAGATATTGCAGCGGAAAAAGATTTCTGCTGTTGTTGCCCAGATAAAGCATGGCATTATACCACTGGTTCCAATAGCCTAATGCATAGAACATGCTGATCGTTGCAATTCCGGGTTTCGAAATCGGCAGTACGATCCTAAACAGTATCTGAAAGTCATTCGCTCCGTCAATCTTTGCTGATTCCGACAGTTCACCCGGAAGACCGGCAAAAAAATTCCTCATCAGGAACATGTTCCAGGCACTGAACATTATCGGAAGAATCAACACCCAGATGTTGTCGCTGAGATTCAGATACTTTGAAATCAGCAGGTACGTAGGTACCAGACCGCCGCCAAAAAGCATGGTAAAGTAGACGAAAAAAATAATCGGTGTGCGAAACTTGAGCTTCTGCTGTGCCAACGGATACGCCATAGTAACTGTCAGCAACATTGCCAGAACCGTTCCCGCAACGGTCGTAAATATGGTAGAACCATATGCACGGTAAATGGTAGGATCCTTAAATATCACTTTATAGGCTTCCAGACTGAAATCCTTGGGAATAATGCTGTATCCGTATTTTGTAACATTGATTTCCTTGTCAAAGCTTCCGCCGATAATTAACAGAAATGGCATAAGACAGGCAATACAGAAAACAACGATTACCACGATGCAGATGATTTGCAGCGTCAGATCTTGCCCTGACATTCTAAATTTATGTTTTTTTTCCGTGCTTTTATTACTTCTCAAACCTTTATTCTTTTCAATGCTTTCACTTTTTCTTACAGTATTCTTTCTATCTATTGATTTTTGAGATATCTGATTTGTCATTTTGTTCCTCCCTGTCCTAAAAAATCGCGGAATCTGGCTCGATCTTACGCGTGATTCCATTCACTGTAAATACCAGAACAAAACCGACTACAGATTGGAAGAAACTCGTCGCCGTACTCATTCCAAGATTGCCAAGTTCACGTAACGCACGGTAAGTAAAGGTATCAATAACGTCAGTTGTTGCATACAGTTTAGAGTTGTCTCCAATTAATGCATAGATCATACCGAAATCACCGCGGAATACATTCCCCAGTCCCATAATGGTAAGCAGGATGATTGTTGTCTTTAAAAGCGGAAGGGTAATCATTCGAATCTGCTGGAATCTGGTCGCTCCATCCACTTTCGCGGCCTCATACATCCCCGGATCAAATCCAGTTATGGTCGCAATATAAACAATGGTACCGTATCCTGCGCCCTGCCAGATCCTAAGAGCAACCAGAATCGCCGGCCAATATTGCGAGGATGTGTAGAATGCAATTTTATTCCCTGTCATTGTCTCGATCAGTTTTGTAATCATACCTGAATTAATCCCGATGAACCCTGAAAGGAACATTGCGACAACGGCCCATGACACAAAATGCGGAAGGATTGCAATGGATTGAGTCAATTTTTTGAATGTTTTATTTCTTATCTCAACGAACATAATGGCAAGAATAACAGAAAATGCTGTTACAAATAGGATGAACAAAAGATTTAAGAAAATTGTATTAAAGAACACTCTGCCTATTCCCTTGTAATTAAATAAGAACCTGAAGTTCTCAAGACCATAAAAATCTGCCCAGGGGCTCTTTAGGATCCCTAGTTTGTAACTGAACTTTTTAAATGCGATCAGTATTCCGTACAGCGGACCATAGCAAAAAATTAGGATCCAGACGATGGCAGGTACCATCATGGCATAGAGAAATTTATTGACCCATAGCTCCTTAAAGCCTTCTTTTATTGTCATATGCTTTCTTTTTTTATTATTGAACCGTTTCTTCTTTTTCATTGTCCCCTCATTCCTGCGAACCATTCTGCATTTCACCTTTTCTGTCTTTATTGTAAGGTCGTTGCTCACTTGATTGTAGAGTAACAAAGCTAGATTTCGGGTAATTTTCAAAACACAGCTGATAATCTTAAACTGCCAAGTACAAGTACAATGAATCTGCTTTGAATATTCTTCACACCGAATGCGTTCAAAAATTGATAGTTTCCTATGCAATAAAAAAGACTTCCTGCTGACAGGAGTCAAATATCCTGTGCAAGAAGTCCTTGTGTGACTGGCTTACAGTTATTCTCACTTTTCTTATGTTCGATTTACTTTCACTCTTCCAAATAGGATGTCATTTTTAGCACCGCAAATATTTACTCCGTCCCTGTAATTTTAGCCTTGAAGAAGTCCAACTGGAACTGCACCTCATTTAAGTACTCTTCAAGCCCTGTTTCTTTCAGCTTTTCAATCGCTGTCTGATAATCTGCACTTATGTTGTCCGTTACTCCGCAGGCGATTGGCTGCAGATACTTGACTCTGATGTCTTCCATCTCCTCATATTCTTTTGATACGTTGCTCACATCAAAGATAAATCCTTCCAGCGGATGTCTGGATGCTATCGGTGCCAGTGCCTCTGCTCTTTCTTCCTCTCTGTCCACGACCTCTGTCTGCCACTGTTCATTAATTGATTTTATTTCATAGACATTATAACTATCTCCGACTCCCGTCCAGCCAGGGAATACATTCTCCGCATCAATGCCTGCATAATTCAGGCAGGAATCGATGATATTGTAGTGAATCCCTTCTACACCGTAATTCACAAGGTCAAAATACTGCTGGTCCGTATGTACTTTTTCAAGGAATTTAATTGCAATTTCCGGAAAATTACTCTTGCTGGATATGGAAATCACAGTACTGTCAGAATTCGAAGCAACATAGACCGGTGTGCTGCCTAGCTGATAATCATAATAGCCATACTCCCAATCCGGATTGATCTCATATAGTTCCTTGATGATCGTTCGATTCATGACCCAAAGAGTCGTATTGGTCTCGCAGGGTTTCTGATCCTGTTTCATCATCTCGATTCCAAGAGAACCTTCGTTATCAGATGATGCAAGAATGGAAGACTGCAGAATACCGTCCTGGTACCATTGGTTTACGATTTCCAGTATTTGTTGAAATTCAGGTGTTTCAAATCTGCTGACTACCGTATAAGGATCCTCTATAGTCGTAACAACAAACGGTGTATCCAGTACATCACTGACTTCCAGATATTTATTTCCAGCCAGCATATACCACAGACAGGACCAGATCCTGTTATCGGTAATGAGAGGAGAATCCTGATATCGCTCGTCCTGCTTTGCCCTATAAAGATATGCCTCCATGGTCTCAAAGTCAGTTACCGGTTCAAGTCCCCATTCTTTTCTTAAGTCTTCACGGTACAAAAATCCCTCTCCAACTCCATATAGACTTCCGGTTATGTATTGCGGCAATCCATATAGTTTGCCGTCGATCTCACAATTTTTAAGGTAGTCCTCACGGTACTGTTCGTAGTGACTAATTAGCTCAGGTACCAGATCCATATAATCATACAAATTGATAAATGCATTCTTCGTTGCCATGACTTTATAATCAGAGAATACCCCCCCCGGAATAAAATCATATTCTCCGGATTCAATTGCGATATTGATCTGCTTTCGCTCATCTCCCCATGGAATAAAATCATATCGGACAATGCAGCCAAGATCCGGAATGGTCAGGGCATCCAGTGTTTCGTAGAACGCATCCATCCCGTCTACCGGCGGTGACCCTATGGAAAGCGCCCGAAGTGTTACGATATCGTCCTGACTTACTTGTTCTTTTGTTTCCCCTGATGTTTTATTCAGTGTACAGCCAGTACACATCACCGCCATGCTTAGTATTCCTATGATACAGATTACCCTTTTTATCTTTTTCATGCCATACCCCATTTCTTGCGACTGCTGCGTATAAGAATCAAGTCCTGACCGGAATATTAATAGACACACAGGTTCCGATTCCGGGTGAACTGTCAATATGCAGTTTGATATCCTCCCTGTAATACAGCTTCAAACGCTTTTCAATGTTTCTCATTCCATAATGGCTTCCTCCCGGCTTTTCAGAGACAACATTCTCTTTATCCATCCCCTTTCCATCATCGGTTACAGTCAGCAGGATGCGTTTCTCTTCTATCCATCCATTTACCCTTATAATGCCTCTCCCATCAGGTTTTTCATGGATACCGTGTATCACCGCATTTTCAATCAGCGGCTGAAGTGTTATCTTTGGTATCATACAAGTCAGGATTTCTTCCTGAACCTCCATTTCAAATTGAATCTTTCCTTTATAACGCATGGATTGGATCTGCATGAATGCTTCACACATTCGAAGTTCATCTCTGATCTGTATAATATCCGATCCCTTGCTTAGTACCATTCGGTAAAAGGATGACATTGCCTGCAATGCTTCCTGTATGTTATCTGTCTCGTTCTTCACAGCCATCCAGTTGAGCATATCAAGGGTATTGTAAAGAAAATGCGGGTTGATCTGAGATTGCAGAGCTTTCAGTTCCGCTCCCATCTTCTCCTGCCCCATAAGGAACTGTTCCTCCATAAGATAATCGACTCTCTGGACCATTCCATTGTACCTGGTGATCAGCCTTCCAATCTCATCTTTATGCTGCGGACCTTCCATCTTAACGAGCTTTCCATCTTCTTTCATCTTTCTGTCAAGCAGCTTGATTCGGTTCGTTATGGTCTTTGTCATCGGAAGCGCGAGAAGGGACAGTAAAATGCAGACCAGAAGAAACATCAGCAGCATTTCTTTTGTTGTTCTTGAAGTATCAACATAGATCGAAGCCTTTGGTACGATAGAAATAAACGAAAGACTTCCGTTATCCAGCGTGTTCTTCCTTATATAGTATGATACACCATTCACCGCTATCTCGTTGAACTGTACGGAAGAACTTATCGAAATGGAAGATACCAGCTCCCGGTACTTTTCATAATTTTCATTGGCACAGAGCAGCGTTCCTTCTGCTGTCTCCAGAATAAAAGCCTGATCTTCCAGTGAAGCAATCAAGACGTCTTCGAAAGCACTTACCTCTGTCAGGACAGAAACCGCTCCGACTGCACTGGTATAGTCATCTTCGTTCCAGATGGAGCGGACAATACCAATGTGATCGACTACTTTCGTATACTTGTTCTTCTCCTGCATCGTAACCCAGGTCGGTGCTCCTTTGTTCGCCTGCAGCGTATCGTACCAGTCCTGTTCTGCCAGATAAGAAAGTGTACGATACCTTGAGCTCTGGTTGCTGGCAACAAGATACGAATCATCAATATAATAGATGATATTCGCTTCCTCCATGTTCAGCTCCAGTGTGTAGGCAAAATCCGACAAACTCTCAAACAGCAGCAGCTGTTCAACCGTTGATGCATCCGAGTACCGTGATTCCAGTGCGTCACGCAGTGTCTGATTATTCACGGTCGCCAGTGTTGATACATTGTATATTCTGGTCAGGTAGCTTTCTACCGACTGACAGGTCTGATCAAATCCTTTGTTCAACATATACATTTGCATATCGACTGAACTTTTTTTAAGCCGGAACGCAGAGAAGATCACGATAATACCGATCGGTATGATTCCCGTTACAATGATCAGGTATGTGATTTTTTTATTTAGTGCCAGATCCTGAAACCAGTTATACATCCGCTTCATTCCATACTCCATGTCCTGTTTATTATTCTGTTGTATTTTATATCAACGATACTGTTGAGGTCAAAAGGTATTTTTTTCATTTTACTCAAAATCTGAATCTGCACACTCTCAGCACTTATATCGTCTGTTTCTTATATTCCAGCGGTGTCATCTGATAGGTCTCTTTAAAGACTTTGGCAAAGTAATTCGCATTCGCATAACCGCATCGCTCTGCGACTTCAGTCACATTAAAATGCTCCGCCTCCAGCAGTTGCAGTGCTTTTGACATTCGAAGATTGCTGACATATTGCTTTAGTGTCACTTTCATCTCCTGACGAAACAGTACATTCAAATGTGTTGCCGACAAACGCATATGATCCGCAATCTCTTGAATACTTAAATCGGAATTTTGATAATTCTTTGCTATAAAATCGATCGTATCATTGATGACTTTTGAATACTTTGAATTCCGGTCCAGCTTCTGTATCAGAAAATATGTCAGATCGTACATCCGCTGTTCCAGTTCGTATATACTCTTTGCATGCTTCATTGACAGAAGATAGTCTTCTGCATTTCCTGCGCAGCCGCTAAGGTCAAAATAATCCGGGTGATCCTGCAGCACATTTCCGGCAAACGACTGGAACAGTAAGATTACCTGCTCTTTCTGGTAATACCTTCGATCGGCAAACCGACTGACCAGCTGGTGTATCCACTCTTCCATTTTGTATGGAGTCGTTTTATACACCTGCATGAACTCACTAGAAAGCCCCGGCTCCAGCGTCTGTTGCAGCAAAGCATGCTCGTCTACTTCAAAGTAATGACACTCCTCATCATAAAAGGCATAATTAAGCGCAATCCTTGCCGTGGCATAACTGCTGCTGATATTCATAAGATCAGAGACAAGGAACCCGACTCCTGTAACAAGCTTTGGCCAGGCAAGAGCAAAGGACTGATGCGCGGCATCTACTGCTCTCCTATCCATGTTTTTGTAGGCTGTGATTGCAATGCTTATCTTTGCTTCCAGAAAACCACAAAGACAAAAGATATTCCTCTCCATGAACCAGGCAGGTATATCTTTCATCAGATCATCGTTGTTCGTCATTCCGTCTTTGTCCCACAGGATCAGGCAATTGTATTCTTCTCCTGTCGGAAATCCT
This sequence comes from Clostridia bacterium, assembly GCA_003249225.1. Taxonomy (GTDB): domain Bacteria; phylum Bacillota; class Clostridia; order Lachnospirales; family Lachnospiraceae; genus SZUA-448. Next base: position 12,166 of record QKJQ01000024.1, read on the forward strand.
ATCTCTCTGCACATAGGAAGAATCATATCTTTTGCTATATCTTTGCAAATCAGTGTATTGGCTAACTTTTGTTTTTTAAAGTCAAGATTATCAAGTGACAGCCTCTTATTCTTCTTTTTCCTGTTCACTTCCATTACTGCCTTTTCAACCGCTTCCGTGACCTGCCGGATGCTGATCGGTTTTTCCACAAAGGCGACGGCAGATAACTCTATGGCACTTTTCAAATACTCTATTTCAAGATATCCGCTCATGAATATAACAATACAGTCCGGGTTCAGCTGCAGCATTTCCCTGGCAAATTCTATCCCATCCATCTTTGGCATCCTGATATCTGTCAGAATAATATCCGGACGAAACCACCTGGCAATGCCAAGTGCCGCGCTGCCGTCCCTCGCCTGCAGAATTTCATTAATTCCGTAGTCCTGCCAGCCCACACCTTCAACGAGTCCTTCTCGTGTATAATCTTCGTCATCCGCCACAAGCATCCGCATAGTACACCTTCTCCTGTCTGCGTAATTTTCGTATTTATATCATGCTCCATAAAATTGTACATTTCCCCACTTATAATTATATTCGAAAGATAATCCTATGACTATAGTAAAAAAACAAGAATTCGGGTACTTTTTATCTGTTCAGGAAAATGAGTTGTAACATATCACGGCTTCCATACAATCTGCTCTGTAAAATCCATAATCTCCACTTCATTGTTTTGTGCAGAATGGATCTTTTTACCTGACACCTGAAGGTTCTCAATGCTAACATTTTGCACTTGACGTTCGTAATCGAATCCTTTTATGCAGGAAGGTACCGGATTTGTACCTGAATAGGTGATATTCTTCAATGTAATGTCTTTTATCCCTTTCCCGGGGGCCGGATTGTAATGCGGGTTGCATTTTACCTGAAAATCGAACACCTTCCCATGTTCGAACGGTTCGATCCGGATATCCTCGTAAATTACATTTTGCACCATATTATTATCACCTGCGTTGATGGCAAGGCAGCCAAGATACTCTGCCTGTATTTCATGGTGTTCTAAGATGTCGATGTTCTGAAAATGTATCCGTTCAATCAGATTTCCGCCTTGTTCGGAATCACCGTGTGTGCCGATGTTCGTCGGATGCGCTACGTCAGCCCAAAGAACTGAATTTTTAATGGTTATATCTCGGCTTGCTCCGTGATACTCCCACCTGCCGCCATAGATTGCGATGCAGTCGTCGGAGGTTCGAAGGAAACAATTATCAATCGTTACATTCTCACAGCTCATCATGTCAAATCCGTCGCTCCAGCCTTCGCAGCTAAAGGTCTTTACATTTTGTATTGTTATACCGGCAGAACCGCCCAAAAGTAAAGTGTAATGAGGAGGATTGATGAACGTGATCCCTTCGATTCTGATGTTCCTGCAATGACTGATCCGTATCCCGCGGATGGCCTGGAACCTTGCAAACATAGACTGGTCGATTACCCCACGCCCTGTGATTTCCACATTCTCGATATCCTCACATACAAAACCTCCATAGATTACCGCACCGCCGCATAGAGTGATCTTCGTATCAGAGGGCAGTCTCAGGACAGCTTCTTCGATATAATAGAGTCCCGGTTCAAAAACCAATTCTCTTCCCTTTGGCATTGCCTCCAGCTTTTTTACCGTCTCTCTGTCGATGGTGACCGGCCTGTTGTTGCTTCCTTTCAAGCGTAGACAGCACTCTATGCCGTTTGCTTCACCGCATTTTTCTTCGTTCTTTTTTTCATTTGTTTCCATCTCTTGATGATTATCAATTCTATGGCTTATCTTTCCGGCAAAAAGATGAAGGTTATGGAATCTGTCTTTGTTGATCTCAACAGACAAATTCGCTGGATCGCTTAACACAAAACGAATTGTATTCCTGTCTATCTTCGCCGTAATATTTCGATGCAGCGGCCGGATGTCTGCCTGATAAATCTCCATGACCGGAGCGGTTACCTCAACTTCTACCTCTCCTTCAAAATCAAACATAGCCATTCCTGCCATTCGAACATCGTGCATATCTACTCTGACCTGATAACATGAGATTTCTTTCCACTGTAAGTCTTCTATCCTGCGAACCCGGATTTTATATGAAGTGTTCTGTGAAGCCCCCTCCGGGATTGAATATACGATGACCCTGTCTTCCTTTTGCATCTCTTCCTCCTTCTATGCAATTCATTATTCTTATGTAAAGTATAATAAGTAAAGAGTCAGGTCACAATGTATAACCATGCTTTTCACTGATCTTTTATGCTTTTTTAGGAAAGATCACAGAATGGTTGTACACAGTGCCTGGTATGCGGTATAGTAGTAATATCAGCTTGAATAAACAAAAGTATACTTTGTATTATCCCTGTGCATAACAATCGGAGGGTAAGAATCACTCCCTTCACCCAGCATTATAGAATATATCAGATGAAAGTGAGCCTCCCCATGAAAAGCGCAAGAATCAAATTCTTATTATCCATGATCATTGTCGGCAGTGTCGGTCTCTTTGTTAAGAGTATCCCCTATTCATCCTCACAGATCGCCCTGATCCGTGGTATCCTGGGCTGCTTTTTTGTTATGGTATTCAGTCTGCTTACCGGGCAGAAACCGGATTGTAAAAGCATTCTGCAAAATCGATGGACGCTTCTCTTTTCCGGTATTGCCCTTGGTGTGAACTGGATCCTGCTTTTTGAGGCTTACCGCTACACAACGATCTCCATCGCGACCATCTGCTACTACTTTGCTCCCGTACTTGTAATAATCCTGTCCCCTGTTATTCTAAAAGAAAAGCTGACTGTAACAAAAGTAGTCGGAATCTTTGCTGCTCTGATCGGTCTTGCTCTGATAACCGGCGTCAGTACAGGGACCGGGACGCAGGATCTCATCGGTATTTTCTACGGACTAGGCGCTGCTGCTTTTTATGCCACTGTGGTATTCCTTAACAAACGCCTGACGAACATCTCAGGGATCGACAGCACGATCGTGCAGCTTGGAATTTCAGCCATTGCCCTGCTTCCTTACGTATTAATAACAGAAAAGAGCCATATTTCTTTTGGAAATACAAGCTCCCTTGTTCTGCTGCTGATTGTCGGCGTTCTGCACACCGGTGTTGTTTATCTGCTTTATTTTTCTTCTGTACAAAAGCTTCCGGGCCAAAGCATTGCTGCGTTAAGTTATATTGACCCGGTTACCGCTATTCTTTTATCCACACTGATCCTGCGGGAAGGGCTTACGATTCCACAGATCATCGGCGGTCTGTTGATCCTTGGTGCAACGTTTGTGAATGAAATGCTGGCAGGAAGACGAAGAAAGGTTCAACCTTGCGAATAATAAGGTTTTCTGCATTTGAAAAAGATCAATACCTGACTAAAATATCTTTTTTCCGGCATTACTATAAAACTATAAATCCGGTATACATACCAAATAAAAATCTCGGAGGTACTTTATGGCAGTTATCAAAGGATTGGAATGGACATTCAATACAGAAGCAGAAAAATACGAGAAGATGCGTCCCGGCTATGTTCCTGCTCTTTACGATGATATCTTTCACTTTATACCAATCAGTAACAAAAGTAATGTCCTGGAGATCGGAATCGGCGGAGGTCAGGCGACTCTCCCAATCCTGCGGACGGGATGTAAACTGACCGCTGTGGAATACGGTGAGAATTTTGTTACTCTCTGCCAAAAGAAGTTCGAAGATTTTGCAAACTTTACTGCCGTTGCTTCAAAGTTCGAAGATTACCCTTTTGAAAATGATTCCTTAGATCTGATCTACTCCGCTTCTGCCTTTCACTGGGTACCAGAAGAGATCGGGTACAATAAAGTCTTTGCCTTGTTAAAAAGCGGCGGTGCTTTTGCGCGGTTCGCTAATCATCCCTACAAAGACAAAGGCAGGGAAGCGATTCACGAAGCAATTCAGAAGATTTATGCTGTTTATATGCCGGATTCAAAATTCGGCAGAGAATACAGCGAAGAAGATGCCTTTCTTCGTGCAAAGATTGCCGGAAAATATGGTTTTACCGATATCTCTCACAAGCTTTATCACAGGACCAGACACTTTACGGCCGCCGAATACATTGAATTACTCGGTACTTATTCCGATCATATTGCGATTCCTGAAATAACGCGAAATAAATTCTTTTTTGAGATTGAAGAAGCAATAAATAGTCTTGGAGGAGAGATCACCATGTATGATACCCTCGACCTGGAGCTTGCAAGAAAACCCTGAATGCAGGTAATCTTTTATTTCTGACTGCGTCCATTATTAGTACCATTTCTTGATCAGATTATCCTGCTTTTTCGTTTTGCCCCTGTAGTTGAAGAATTTCTGCGGTATCAGGAAGGCGATCATAATTCCAAAAGCAATGGCAAGTCCGATGCCCATTGTTTCTCTTGCATATTCACTGGCAAGTTCCATCTGGTTCATGAATACATAGTAAGCCGTAAAATAAATTCCGGTTCCCGGTACCAGAGGAAATATTCCCGCAATCAGGAATACAATCACAGGAACGCGTCTGTTTACGGCAAAAATGCGAGATATAAGCGCAACAACAATCGTTCCCGCAAGAGAGGCCAGGGGAATGGATTCAATCCAGTTATAGGCGATCAGATAGAACAACCATCCTGTCATACCGGTCAAACCACAAAAAAGGTATTCTTTTCTTGGTGTACTAAAAAGAATGGAAAATGATATGGTAGCTATGCATGCTGCAATTAATTGTGTTATCATGAGTTCCTCCTTTATCGTATCGCATGCCAGATCAGCATGACGATTCCCACACCAACCGCAATACTGATCGAAACAAGCAGTGCATTTACCAGACGCACGGTACCGGACAGATAATCGCTGTTAAAAAAATTACGAACCGCAGTGGTGAACGATACGCCCGGCACAAGACATATGATGGAACCTATCATTATGCTATTAATGTTATCTCCAATTCCGATTGAATAAAGAAGAATGGATACGACAGTAACCAGTGAACTGCCAAATACGATTCGCAGCATTTCGGGTGTCTTTGCCTTTTGCATCATGATCAAAACAATATACAATACAAATCCCGCAAAAAAGGAGACCAGACTGTCATACAGTGTTCCGCCAAGCAGATAACAAAAGGATGCGCTGCCGATTCCGGCGAATAGTATCGTCAGTTTTTTTGTCTCATAAGGAAGTACTTCGATTCTTTTCAATTCTTCCATTGCATCCTCAACACGGTACCTGCCGCTGACGATTTCTCTGGAAACTCTGTTTACTTCTGTTACACGCCCCAGATGAATAGGCGACAGCGGAATATGTTTGACCTGACCGGTCCTGCTGTCTTTTCCTTCTATCTTCATAGTGGTAATAATTCCATTTGCCAGAACGAAAGTATCAAGGTCATTTACTTGAAAGTGCCCTGCAATGATCTTCATGGTCTCTTCCACGCGGAATATCTCTGCTCCATTCTCGAGCAGTATCTTCCCTGCCAGCATAATAAGATCAAAAACGTCATTCTGATCAATCTCTGCTGTATTCTCAATTTTTCTGTTAACCTGAACCAGACTGTCTATCACGGACATTCGGAATACCTGCTTTCCCTTTTCTTATCCCTTTTACAGAGGCAGTTCCTGCTGCCCTGACTGTAAAAATAATTCCTTACATGTGTAAATTAATCATAAAATCGGACAATTGTAAAGTTATTTTTTAGAATAATGCCTTTGTCTCGTTGCTCTATCAGAACCAGAGAATATATACAGGATTTTGCTGTCTTGTTAGTCGTGACTATTTTCTTTAATAATGCTTATTGTTTCTATATCAATGCAGAATAATTTGTGTAAACATTGAAAATCAGGACCCAAGTACCGCTATACCGTACTCAGATCCTGACTTTTTACCTTTTCTATTTTACTTGTTTACGGAAAAATTCCCTTGATTTTCTCCGCATACATCAGCCTGCGAATCGCAATGATATAGGATGCCATACGGTAAGAGCACTGGCATTCTTCCGCTACCTTTAAAAGATCCTTAAACGCAGCCTGTATGATCTCAAATAACTTTTCTTTGATGTGTTCCTTTTCCCAGGTAAGTTCCTGAATGTTCTGTACCCATTCAAAATACGATACAATTACACCGCCGCTGTTCGCAAGAATGTCAGGAATTATTTTGATGCCGCGTCCTTCCAGAATCCGGTCTGCTTCATAAGTCGTCGGACCGTTGGCACCTTCCACGATATAGCTGCATTTTACTCTGTCTGCATTACCTTCATGAATCTGGTTCTCAAGTGCCGCAGGAATCAGAATCTCACATTCACATTCCAGAATTTCTTCATTTGACAGATGAGTAACACCATTTTTGTTATATTCCGCTAATCTCTTCCCGCCGGCCGTGAATGCAAGAAGTTCATTCACATCAAGTCCTTCTGCACAATAAAGACCGCCGCTCACATCACTGACCGCAACCACACAGGCACCGCGAAAATGTGCGATTCGTGCGGTATGACTTCCGACATTACCAAATCCCTGGACAGCGATCTTGCAGCCGGTAAGTTCTTTGCCTTCATGTTCCAAAAGAAGCTGTGCTGCATTAACGACACCTCGTCCTGTCGCAGAGGTCCTTCCTTTTGAACCTCCCAGTTCCACCGGCTTTCCGGTAACAACGCCTGGGCTTGGTTTGCCTTTCAGCATGCTGTAGGTATCAAGTATCCATGCCATGATCTGTGCATTGGTATTCACGTCCGGAGCCGGAATATCCGTATCTGCTCCGATGATCGGCTCGATTGCATAGGTATAACGTCTGGTCAGCCTGCATAGCTCTCTTTCCGAAAGTTTCGAGACATCGACTTTAATGCCGCCTTTTGCACCGCCAAACGGTATGTTAACCATGGCGCACTTTAATGACATCCATACCGCAAGTGCTTTTACTTCATCAATGTTACAGTCCTGATGATAACGGATTCCTCCTTTGAATGGTCCACGGATGTTTGAGTGCTGCACACGGTACCCTTCAAACACTTCAACATGTCCGTCGTCCATTTCGACCGGAAGATAGACTTTGGTCTCCCGCTGCGGATTCTTCAGAATATCGAACATTCTCTTGTCAATCTTTCCGATATCTGCTGCTTCTTCCATAACGGCTACAACGTTCTCGTATGGATCGTATACCTTCTTTGCCTTTTCTGTGGTGCTCATCCTCGTATCCTCGCTTTCGTGATTTCCTACAACGAAAGCTATTCTATGCGAAAGCAGAGGCTAAGGTCAATATCCAATAATTTTTCGCTATAAACTTGCATAATTACAGTGATTAACTTGAATTACCTGCGAAATATTCCTTTTTTACTTGAATAATTCAAGTTGTCTTTTCGTCGGTCTATGGCAGTGCGATCTTTGTATCGTTGCATATGGACTAGTTTTATATCGGATATTGCTTTCATATCTGAAAGATATGACGGGTATTCTCATCGTCATAAGATGTCACCTCATTCTGGTTACTGATGTCTAGGCAGGCTTTCTTCCATTCGGATGGTGACATATGCATACATTGTTGAAATTGCCTGTTAAAACTTGAAAGGGTCTTATATCCGACCAGTCCGGCAATCGCATGAATGGAATTCTGGTCCATGTAAATATGATGACACGCTTGGTGTATCCGATAATGCTGAATGCACTCAAGCGGACTGTAACCTGTAATTGTTCTGAACAATTTTCTAAAATGACTTTCACTCAGCTTACAGATCCCAGCCAGTTCTGAGATAGTTATCGTTTCTGTAAAATGATTCTGTATGTACAGGAATGCATCCTGAATAACACACAGCGGGTGCAGCTCATCATTCGCACCTTTATCCTGCTCCGGTATCTGTTCAACAATAGAAAGTACCGAAAGCAACAGTCCATTTACAGAATCCTGATACAATGCTTTCTTATTATAGAACTCTTCAAAAATCTGGCGAAGCAGACGACACAAAAGTGCCTGTTCTTTTTCACTGACTATGCCCGGACTATTGTGGGAAAAAGAAAACACATGACAAAAAGCATTGTGGCTTTTATGGAATGCTTTTAACAGAAGATGCGGTTCAAAATACACATAGACCCATTTGCTCGGTACAATTTCGCTCACGGAAATATGCGGCTCATTCGCAAGAACAATGCTGTAATCACCTTCATTATAATGAATTATTTTATTGTTCAGATAGACAGACCCGGATCCTGAAACACAAAACCCAATCTCTATGCAATTGTGAAAATGAAGAAATTTTGGTTCATTCATGGATACTAACCAGTTATCTCCCAAAAAAGCCACGACTGGGAAATTAACAGGAAGATTATACGGTCTGTAAATTAATGGTATTGTATCAGATAATTGATTCTGCATGCTTTTCTCCCACACTAATTTGTTGAATCAAAATTGGAATATCTCAAATTCTTCTTTATAACATGTCGTTTGCTGTTCCTGAAGTTTTGTGGATTCGTGTTCAGGATATTCCTGAAACTTCTGTTAAATGTACTGACAGACTGGAATCCGACTTCCAATGCAATGTCCAGTATGGAATCTTCTGTTCGCGTCAGAAGATCACATGCTTTTTGTATACGTAATGCATTCTGATACTGCGAAGGCGTCTGTCGCATGGAAGCACCAAACTCTTTCAAAAACTGTTTTTGATTCATGTGGCTTATTTCCGCAAGGAAGAAAGAGGATATCGTCTGCTGATAATTTTCATTCAGATAGGACACAGCCGGAAGTATTCGTGACAGTGGTTTTTTGTTGTTCTGAAAATCATTCTTCTCCATGTAATATCTTGAAAAGGAAACCATTAAACTTTGAAGGATTCCCTGAATAAAAAGCTGATAGTTACGTGGTCTTTTCAAAAGCTGCTCTTTCATCTCAAAAATAAGACCGATTTCTTTTTGAAAATCATCGATCGGGATTTTATTTGTAAAGTCAACATACCGGAACCAAAGCATTTCCGGTGGCAGACCGTTGGGATAAAAAGGTTTCAGTGCTTCCTCCGGATTAAAAAAAATATAGGAATACAACGCTGGCCCGGATGAATCTTCCGGTCGGTAGGACAAATGTGTTGTAAATGGAGGTATAAAAAAAATATCTCCGGGTAAAAAAAAGTACTCACGACCTTCAATGCTCCATTTTTTCATGCTTTCCTCGCAGATAGCGATTTCTATGCAATTATGAAAGTGCATAAAAACAGCTTCCGATGTCGGCTCAGTTTCCTGCATCAAAAAAACAGGAAACTCATTATCAAATCGATAGGAACGATAAATTAACGGCAGTTGTGCAGATTTATTTTGCATGGACGATTTCTCCCTCTCTCGATGATGCATCAAAACGTATTTCTGAAATTATACAATAAACCAGGACCAGGAACAACAGAATACCTAAAATAGACAAAACAATACGATCATCACCGGCTCTTTTTGTATATAATTCCCAATAATCATTTCTGCACAGTTTTATCTTGCTGCTGATAAGAAACGATGACACATCTACTTTATAATAAGCCCATGATAACAGACAAATGAAATAAAAAGGAAGGGGAATGATCATGAGTTCCATGATACAGATCATGAAAAATGAGATCGTCTGTGCTCTTGGCTGCACAGAACCAAGTGCCGTTGCGCTTGCCGTAGCCAAAGCAAGAGAGACACTGGAGGAAGACGTTGATCGTATAGAATTGTACGTAAGTCCCAATGTCCTGAAAAATGCATTGAACGTAGGAATACCAAAAACTACATTGCATGGAATTGATGTGGCGGCTGCCCTTGGCTGCATCGCCGGAAATTCTGCATACGGACTCGAAGTTCTGCAGGATGTAACCGAAAACGACATACTACTTGCAAAAGAAATGATTGCAAAAGAGCAGATAAAGATACTTCGAAAAGACTGTGATGAAAAACTATACATTCAGGCAAAATGCTTTCACAAAGAGAATTTCGCAGAAGCTGTCATTCAAAAGCTTCATACCAACATCTCTTCTGTCTGCAGGAACGATGAGGTCATTTACCTGAATGCCGAAGCTCCGGACCACGCAGCGGTCAATGGCATCTATGACCTGACGGTCAGAGAAATTTTTGATTTTATTAGTGATGTTGATGTCCGTGAGCTATCGTTCTTAAAAGAAGTCATAGACACCAATTTGAGAATTGCAAACGAGGGCCTTCACAACACCTATGGTATGGGGGTCGGGAAGCATCTGCTTGGCAATAAACGAGTTTCTCACAAGCCAGATTTTCAGACATTTCTTGTTGCTCATACATCCGCCGCTGCGGATGCCAGAATGGCAGGATGCACACTTCCTGTCATGGCTACGAGCGGTAGTGGAAATCAGGGACTTACAGCATCCATTCCTGTAATAACGGCCTGCGAATATTTGTCCTGTCCCGAAGAGATGATGTATCGTGCTCTGGCTCTTAGCGAACTGATCACCATCCATGTGAAAGAGTACATCGGAAAACTTTCCGCACTTTGCGGATGTGCCATCGCTGCTTCTGTCGGAACGGCCTGTGGTCTGACTTATCTTTTTGGCGGCAGTTATAACAATATCGTATATGCCGTGAAAAATATGGTAGCAGACATTTCAGGGCTGATCTGTGACGGAGCCAAAGCAGGGTGTGCTCTAAAAATCGCAACATCAGTCAGTGGTGCGATCCAGTGTGCTCTATTGGCTGTTGATGGTGTCGAAGTTCCAGGCACCGACGGCATTGTATGCCCGGATGTGGAACAGACGATTCACAACCTTGGAAACCTTGGCAACAAAGGCATGATTAGTACCGACCATGTCATATTAAATATGATGCTTGAAAACAGACAAAAAGGAGATCTGCAATGACAAAAAAAGAACGAATTTACCATGCTTTCAACAACGAACCGGTGGACAAATTACCTATGGGCTTCTGGTATCATTTTTCACCGGATCAGGATCTTGGGCAACAGACCGTTGACGACCACCTTGCCCTGTATCACGAAACAGATATGGATATGATCAAAGTTATGTGTGACGGGTTTTTTGGATATCCAAATCCGTTCATCGAAACAGTGACAAACGCAAATGACTGGTTTTCCATGACGCCCCTTGGAAAAGATCATCCGTTTCTACAGGATCAGGTAGCCCGGGCAAAGGGTATCGTAAAAGGAGTAAACGGCGAATGCTGTGTGTTCTACAATGTTTTCTGTCCTATGTCGCTCATGCGATTTGGTACGAGCGAAGAACTTCTGATGAAGCATATGAAAGAGAATCCCGAAGCCGTGTGTCATGCTTTCGATGTGATTGCAGAGGATATTAAAACACTGATTTACCTTTTACTAAAAGAAGCAGGATGCGATGGGATCTATTATTGCGTTCAGAATGCAGAGGAGTTTCGTTTTACCGAAGAGGAATATAAAAAGTATGTAAGACCGGCCGAACTTGATGTTCTCAACTTTGCCAACAGTTTGAGCGAAAACAATATACTGCACTGCTGCGGATGGGCTGGCGACAAGAACCGAGTGAGTGTCTGGAAGGACTATCCGGTAAAAGCAGTGAATTGGGCTATCTACGTAGAAGATCTCAGTCTGAAAGAGGGAAAAAACTTTTTTGGCGACTGTTGTGTTCTGGGTGGCTTCGACAATCGCAAGGAAGGTCTCCTTTATTCAGGCAGCAAAGAAGAGGTCGAGAACGAGGTCGAAAAAATTGTACGGGAAGCAGGCACTAGAGGTATTATTCTCGGAGCCGACTGTACACTTCCCTCAGATATTAGCAAAGAACGAATTCTCTGGGTGCGTAGGAAGCTGGATGAAATGGCTTCTCATGAATAGGCCGAAAAAGATTTTATCGCTGCTCTTTACGCAGCGCAGAAAAGGAGCACTATGAACCATTGTGTATCAAAAGACAGATATAAGGATATGCTCTACAAACGGACCGGAAGCAGCGGACTTTTGCTTCCTGTCATGTCCCTTGGCATGTGGCACAATTTTGGAGAAGATAACTCTTATACTACTGCAAAAGAACTTGTACTGAAAAGTTTTGACCATGGAATAACACACTTTGATCTTGCCAACAATTACGGCTCTCCGGCCGGTTCTGCAGAAAGCACTTTGGGAAAGATACTAAAAAATGAGTTAATCGGCTTTCGTGATGAAATCATTCTCGCAACAAAAGCCGGCTACAGAATGTGGGAAGGACCTTACGGTGACGGTGGTTCGAAAAAATATCTCGTATCTTCCCTCGACCAAAGTCTGAAAAGACTGCAGACAGATTATGTCGACATCTTCTATCATCATTGCCCGGATCCTGATACACCGCTTTGGGAAACGATGGATGCTCTGGCCGGAATCGTAAGGAGCGGAAAAGCATTGTACATCGGTCTGTCTAACTACGGTCCCGACGAACTGAAAAAGGCATCGGAACTACTGGAAAGTATGGGCATTCACTGCCTGATACACCAACATCGTTATTCAATGCTGGAACGACAGGAAAAACGCCTGCTGCCGATCTTAAAGGAAAAGCAGATCGGTGCGATTGCTTTCTGTCCTCTGGCGCAAGGGTTGCTGACGAATCGTTACCTGGACGGAATACCAAAAGATTCCCGCGCAGCCGGGAGCAGTATTTTCTTAAAAGAATCAAGCATTACCGAAGAATATCTGATTATGGCAAAAGCTCTGCAGGACCTTGCCGGGAACAGAGGACAGTCTCTTGCCCAGATGGCACTGGCTTTTGCACTGGAAGACGGCGAACTGACTTCTGTAATCCTTGGTGCCAGCAGATTTTCACAGATTGAAGAAAACCTGCAGGCAATGTCGAAGCTTACCTTTACACCGGATGAAAAAGATACCATCGAAAAGCTGCTCCATTCTTAAAATAAGTTTCATCTGTCAACAACCGGCACCAACACGCAAAGACAGGAAACCTGCTGCGTGATCATGCAAATATATACGAAGAAAGGGAAGATACTTATGAAAAAAACAAAGAAACTGAATGCTCTCTTACTTGCAATCGCATTAATGTCATCCTTGCTTTTCTACGGATGTGGAGGGACATCGGCAGAATCAACAGGATCAAACGATGCAGCCGCTTCTGCAACACCCTCCGGTTCGACCGATTCTGCCGGAACAGGAACATCAGCAGGCGGAACTGCCACAACAACAGATACAGAAACTGCCTCCGCAAAAATAGCAGATGGTGATGTTACCCTTACGATCTTCTGTGATTTTCCGGATGCTGCAAGAGCCTACTACACGGATCTTGGTGATAATCCTGTCGTACAGCAGATGGAAGAAGAAACCGGTCTGACACTTGAATTCATCCATGCACCTTCCGGTGATGACGGTTCTTACTTCCAGATGCTTCTTGCTTCCGGAGATCTTCCTGATATTATGAAAACGAACCTTTTTGAAACGACCTACCCAGGTGGTGTTGAAGGTGCGATCGAAGATGGTATTCTCTACAATGTGACCGACCTGGTAAATGAATATGCTACGAATTTCCAGACACTTGTAAATGAAAGCGGCGATCCCGACGTTCTCAGGAAAATCACCGGTGATAACGGCAGTATCATAAAGTTCGGTACGACCTGGCTTCCTGAAACAGATAACAATAAAATCTTCAACGGATTTATTGTTCGTCAGGACTGGCTTGATGCTTATGGACTTGAAGCACCCGTGACTCTGGATGATTACACCAATGTACTGCGTGTCTTCAAAGAAAATGGTGTCCAGATTCCCCTTGCCTTATGTCAGTTCAACCAGGCTCAGTTCAGTGCAAATAACCCGATCGCATCGGCCTTTGGTGTCTCTGTACTTGACTTTGATCTTGATGCCGAGGGTAATGTGAACTACTGCAGAACACAGGATGGCTATAAAGAATTCCTTACTGTTCTAAGTCAATGGGCAGAAGAAGGACTGATCGATACCGACTTTATCAGCCGTACCATCTCCGACTCCCTGAAACTCTTTGAGAATGGTACCGCCGGTATGTGTTTTGCTCATACGTATAATGTTAAAGAAGCTGTAACGGCAGGTGCCGCTATTGATCCGAACTTCAAGATCACAGCTTGTGAACAGCCACGTATCAATGCCGATGACACAACTCATATGTCAAAGATCACAAGTTCCATCAACGCAAATTCCTATCAGGTTTCCGCAAGCAGCAAATACCCGGAAGAAGCTGTCAAGTTCATAGACTACCTGATGAGTCCTGAGATTCTTCTTCTGACCGCATGGGGCACGAACAACGAAGACTGCGTAACCTATACAGAAGATGCCGACGGAACCAGAACCTTTACCGATCTGGTCACGAACAATCCGGATGGTCTTGACTATAACACTGTACGTTCTCTATACATGTGTGCACCGCTTCAGGTCAAATACGATGAACAAATGGAAGCTGCCCAGTACAGCCTTGATGAATGTCATCAGTCCTGGGCTGCCTGGGGTACGAACAATGATGCAGCTTACCGCCTTCCGATCTATCTGACCTACACCATTGATGAATCCAAAGAACTGGCAGACATTAAAACTAAACTTTCCAACTATTCTGATGAGAAAGTATACCGGTTCATATTTGGTGAAGAAAGTCTGGATACCGAATGGGATTCTTTTGTATCTGAATTAAAGGATCTTGGCAGTGAGCGAGGAGAAGAAATCTGTAAAGCAGCTTACGACAGATATCTTTCACGTTAAGAAACGTACCCTATTGTTGTATTTTTGAAACATAAATAAACCAAAGAAAGGTTCCATGAAGCGTGACTGCGGATGAATTTATTCATGGGACCTTTCTTTCCTGTTAAATTGCAGCCGGGAGGTTATAGTAAAATGAAAAAGGCTCCAGGAACAGCCTTATCAAGGGCTAAAAATGATTCCTATCGAAAACGATTGTTTAAGAACATAAAATCACATCCATTGTTATATGTTATGATACTGCCTGTTATTGCCTATTTTGTGGTATATCACTATTACCCTATGTATGGGCTGGTCATATCATTGTTTAATTATGTTCCTACCAAAGGAATCTGGAAAAGTGATTTTGTCGGGCTGAAGAATTTTTCCGACTTTTTAAGCGATCCTTATTTTTTTCGGACCATGCGAAATACTATCGTCATAAATCTGCAGATGTTGTTGTTCGGCTTTCCTTTTCCGATTATTTTTGCAATTCTGCTGAATGAACTTGCTGCGATCCGTTTACGAAGATTCACCCAGACGGTTACCTATATGCCGCACTTTATTTCCTCCGTTGTCATATGTGGTCTGATGTTGAATTTCAGCGGTACGAACGGTGTCATTACCAGTATTATCTGCAACATTACCGGTCAGGAAGCCTCCAATCTTTTCAGTCATTCCGATTACTTTCAGCCACTTTACGTGCTTATGTGCATCTGGCAGGAATTCGGCTGGGATTCCATTATTTACTTTGCAGCTTTAAGCGGGCTTGATCCTGCGCTTTACGAAGCCGCTGATATTGATGGTGCGAACCGCTGGAAGAAAATTATTCATATAACCATTCCGGGCATATCACCGACCATTATTATATTGTTGATCCTTCGAATCGGAAACATGATGACGCTCGGCTGGGATAAAATCATTCTTCTCTATAATCCAATGATTTATGAAAAGGCAGATGTTATATCAACGTATGTTTACCGGATCGGGCTTTTGAATTTCCAGTACAGCTTTGCTACAGCTGTTGGTTTCTTCAATTCTGTGATCAATTTTACCCTGCTTATGGTCGCGAATACTATCAGCCGAAAAGTAAACGATACAAGTTTATGGTAGAAATGGAGGAAAAATGAATAAAATAGTTAAAGTAAAGTCAAAGTCTCATGGAAGAGAAAAAATCACCGGCTTTCAGGTCATTAATACCACGATCATGCTCTTTCTGATATTTGTTACAGTGTACCCTCTATACCATGTTCTGGTCGCCTCTTTTTCCGATCCGATCCTGCTTATGTCACATACCGGTCCCTTAACAAAAATCCTAGGCAAAGCTACATTGGCCGGTTATATTAAAACACTCTCCAATAAAAGTCTTCTTACCGGCTTCCGTAATACGCTTTTCTATATAGTAGTAGGAACCTCACTTCAGATGGCACTGACGAGCTTTGCTGCTTATACCGTATCCAGAAAAAATTTTATGCTGCGTAATGCCATAATGAAGTTCATGATTTTTACCATGTTCTTCAACGGCGGTCTGATCCCTCTCTTTTTTGCCATTCGCAATACAGGGATCTATAACACAATATGGGTGTCCAGCATTCCTTATGCAGTAAGTGTCTACAATGTTATTATTATGAAAACTTTTTTTGAATCCATACCAGAAAGTCTTGAGGAGGCAGCAATCATTGATGGAGCCAATGATTTCAAAGTGTTTTACAAGATCATCCTTCCTTTATCCAAACCTGTGATTGCTGTTATGATATTGTATTATGGTGTCGGTCAGTGGAACTCATGGTTCCCTGCCGCCATGTTCACAAGAGACCGCGTCCTGTATCCACTCCAGTTGATCCTTCGCGAAATTCTGATAGAAAACAGTTCACAAAGCGCGGATAATCTTCTGGAAGCGATTCAGGACACCTATGCGAAAGAACTTGTGAAATACTGTACCATTGTGGTATCAACTGTTCCAATTCTGGTCGTCTATCCATTTTTACAAAAATACTTTGAAAAAGGTGTTATGATCGGTGCCGTAAAAGGCTAGAAGGAGTACCCCATCCGCAATGAAAAAAACAATGACAAAAAAGGAAAATCTTATTAATATGCTGGAAGGCAGGCCCCATGATCATATACCGGTAAGCTTCTTTCAGCATTTCCCGGTGGAAAACACCAGCGGAGAGAACTGTGTAAATGCCCATGTAACTTTCTATAAAAAAACAGAATTTGATTTCATCAAGATCATGCATGACGGTTTAACCGCGCCTTGCACTCTGAATGTTACAACTATTGAAGATCTAAAGAGCTACCGATCACAGAAAGCTTCCAATTCCTACATTAAGGAATATCTAAAGCGAGCCTCCATGGTGAATGACCGTATAGGTACAGAGGTCTACACGTACTGCAATATCTTCACTCCTTTTACACTTCTCCGCAGAATCGGTGATGACAGACTTCTTGCTTTTCTAAAAAAAGATAGAGAGCTTATTAAGGACATACTTTTACGAATGGGTGAAGACATTGCTTATTTATCAGAAAAAGTTATACAGGATGCCGGATGCATTGGTGTCTTTCTGGCCATGCAGGGAGCAGAGACCGGTCTTTTCACACCAGATGAGTTCATGGAGATCATCGAACCCTCAGACCGGCTTGTCACTGATACAGCTTCAAAAGCTTCCCCCTATAACATTCTGCATTTTTGCGGCTGGAATGGTGTAAAGAACCAACTGGAACTCTGGCGTGATTATCCAGGCAATGCCGTCAACTGGGCAATCTATATAGAAGGGCTTACATTACCCGAAGGAAGAAAGTATTTTCGTATGCGTAACTGCATGGGTGGTTTTGATAACCGGCGTGACCACCTGCTTTATGCAGGCTCAAAAGAAACCGTTCAAAACGAAACCATAAGGATTTTGGAACAATACAGTGCAGCCTTTGGAACAACCGACCATCTTATGCTTGGCGCCGATTGTTCTTTCTTGCCTGACTTTGAAACCGTCCGGTTTTCCTGGGTCACAGAGGCACTTTATAACTGGGAACAAAGCCAGCTGTCAGCTTCTTATTAAATTCTCAAACATCCGGAAAGGCGATTGTTATGGAAATGGAATTATATAACAAAATAGATTTTTGGTTTGAAAATAACAAGGATCGATTAATTCAAGATATTATACGTCTGCTTCGAATCGAAAGTATTTCAGACCCGGCTGAGCTTGTCGGTCCTTTTGGCAAAGGATGTCATGATGCTATGGATGAAATGCTCAAAATCGGTGAAGAACATGGGTTTTATACAGAAAATCATGAATACAATGTTGGCACCATAGGAAACAAAAAGAAGGATTTTAAAAATACCATCGGATTCTGGAACCATCTCGATGTCGTACCTGTCGGAAACAACTGGTATTACTCTCCTTTCGAACCGGTATTGAAAGAAGATTTTCTTATCGGACGCGGGGCTCAGGATAATAAAGGACCTGCCATCGGCATGCTGTATGTTATGAAATGTATACGAGAACTTGAGATTCCGATGAAACATGAACTATGTCTTTTTGTCGGATGCGATGAAGAAAGAGGCATGAAGGATATCGAATATTATAAAAGTCATTATCCCACGCCAAAACTTTCCATGATTGCAGACAGCGGATTTCCTGTCTGCTACGGAGAAAAAGGCATTGTTGAAGGCTGCATGATATCAAATGCCAAAGTATCCGGAAAAATCTATGATCTTTACGGCGGAAGTGCCAGCAACATGATTCCAGACTTTGCCGTCGCTGTTCTCGAAAGAACTGCAGACCTCGAGCGGGAGCTGAAAACAATGGGTACCAATCTTGAGGTCAGTCTGGAAGCCTCCCGTATCATCCTTAAAGCTCAGGGTACCAGCAAACACAGTGCGTTCCCGGAGGGAAGTAACAATGCAATTCACGAGCTTTGTCATACACTAAGCCAGTTCAGTTGCCTGGATCCTGAAGATCTTCATCTTCTGCGGTCTGTATCCAATATGTCCAAAGAATATTATGGTGAAAATTTTGATATAGCATACCGTGATGAAGTATCCGGACCGACCACATGTGCCGCAACAATTCTTAGCCTTGAGAAAGGCAGAATAGTACTGACACTGAACATTCGCTATGCCATAACTGCTGATACCGACAAACTGTTCTCCTGCCTGATGATTCATGCTCAAAAAGCCGGATTCTCCTGGAAGAAAGACAGAAATTCAAAACCTAATTATTTCCCAAGACAGCATCCTGCCGTTGATCTTTTGACAAATACCTATAACGAACTTACCGGTGAAAAGAAAGAAGCCTTTGTCATGGGCGGCGGCACCTATGCCAGAAAACTTCCAAATGCCTTCGCTTATGGAATCGGTGGTATGGAAGAGGATACGATAGACAAAATCATAAAAAACAAGCTGTTTCAACCAGGTCACGGTGGCGCCCATGAACCGGATGAAGGTCTGAACCTACGATTATTTCTAAAAGCGATGAAGATATATACAATGAGCATAATTGCAATGAATGAGTGCGAACTTTGAGCTTATCATTACAAAAAAGGAGCGATTTTTCAGATAATCGTTTCTTTTTTATTTTGGGAATTGACTCATTGTAAATGTAGACATAGATTGCTGCCTCTGCTGGATCTTAAAGGAGCGCTAGAGAATTTTACATTCAATATCTAGTTTTATTGAAGATATTTATAAGAATGAGTTACTGAGGAATTTTAAATACAATCATTGATTGTATTCTCAACAATTGATTGTTTATTGATATCAACCTTCTTGTATTTTATACTGTCTATACAGGCGCTTGTAATAAACTCGGAGGAATCGTATGAATATAAAAATAGGTGAGAAAATCAAAGAACTACGGAAAAGGACTGATGTCAGTCAGGAACGTTTTGCAGAATACCTTGGCGTAACGGCACAGGCCGTCAGCCGCTGGGAAGTGGAAGGTTGTTATCCGGATATAGAACTGCTTCCGGCCATTGCGCATTTTTTTAATGTCAGTATTGATGAATTATTGTGCTATGATGCAATGAAAAGCAAGGACAAGATCGCTGCAATCCTTGCGCAAGCCGGACCGGAGCGAAGCAAGAGCTGGCAGAACGGGACAAACCTTGAGATGCTCCGTACTGCCGTCTTAGAATTTCCAAACAGCTATGACCTGCTGTATTGTCTGGCAAAAGCCTTATGTTATACTAAGAATCAGGAGAATGAAAAGCCAAAAAATCTTCAGGAAAGTATTGCGATCTGCAAACGGATCCTAAATGACTGTCTTGATGATACACTTCGTCTTCGCACACTTCTTGTACTATCCCGTGCTTATATCAACGCTGGCATGAAAGATCTTGCGGTCGAAACCGCGAACCGGCTTCCTTCTGCTCGCGATTCAAGTGACATGATACTCCCGGATATACTGGAAGGAAATGAGCAAAGCAAGCAGATTGCAAAGTCAGCCTCCTTACTTTCTGATATGTTCGAATACCTTGTAGTGAATCTTGCAGATACTAAGTATAAAGATGACCCGGAAAGAAGAATCGACTTATTCAAAAAGCAGCTTTCCTTTGAAGAGATCCTGCATGAAGACGGTGATTACATCTATGAAACCTTACGCATGCGCGCAATCTGCTACTGGATTTGCGAGGATTACATGAAGCTTGGCAATTATGATCTTGCCTTGGATTACATCGAGAAATTTGCTGCGCACAGCCTTCAGTTTGATGCTTTGCCACAGGAATCGAGCTACACCTCACTTATTTTCTGCGGACAGATCTGCAATAAGAACAGAGATCTTGACATAAAAGACACTGTGCCTGGATCACGGATCTATCTGACCACAAGAGAGATTTTTGCACCGGTACGTGAGATGGAACGATTCAAGGCGGTAATTGAAAACTTGAAATAACAATTAAAAAATAGCCGTATCCCACTGTTTTCAATGGTTTACTGCTACTTTTAATTAGTGCAGTTGAGGGGACTTGAACCCCTACGCTGATTTTGAAATAGGCTTAAAGAAAGGGGATACAGCAGCAGTTGCCTTGGCGATATTCACTATGAATCTCTTCAAGGCTTCAGCACGCTCTTTTTACGCTCTATTTTTATTATGCTGAGTTCACGGAACATTTCCACCGTAATAGCTCCAAATAAAGTAACTGATTTATCGTTTTGAAAAAAGCTGTGTTTAATCAGCAGACACTAAGTATTCTATTCCTTCCTGTAAAGTTCGGTAAATGGCCCTTCCTGATATCCAACATAGATCGTCTCCGGATTCTTCTTTGAATAATAGATATCTGCACCCAAAAGCCCGATACTATTGCTGAAATTAATTGTCGCAGTACTTTCTTCATAAATGACTTCACCGATTAATTCATATTCTAAGTCAGTGTCTATCTTATCAATCATTTGAAATCTCGCGGTATATAAAGTGTCATTTACCATAACGGAAGGATACCAATTGTCAGTAGCCTGTGTCTTTAGCTTCTCTGCAAGATTCCATCTGTGATATACCTCACCATACTGCTCACTTTCTGATTTTAGATAAATGATATCGCTTTGGCTTGTCGTATAGATTGCAAAACCAACATAGGTGCTTATATTCGTTTCGAACGCCTTCTCCGGCAAGGTTTTATCTGCTGTTACAGTTGTGATTGTACCGGCTAGTGTAATCTCTTCCGGAACCACATTGGTGCTTAAGTCTGCAGCTTGATAATACTTGTCATTGAAGAATACGGTAGGCCAATCTATCGCTGTCTCTGAATGACTGATTCTATCAGCTGAAAGATTCTTGTCCGATAGCTTCCTCTCATATTGAACTATGATAAAACATAATACAATTACAACAGTACATATGGCAGCACTAACGAAGATAATCGTTCTGTTTCTTTTCATGAATACACCTCCTTGGGGTGTGATTACACTACATGCTTTATTACGGTTACTGAAATGTATATCGTATAGTATCTCTTTATGATATTATTGTTCATTCTAATTTGTGCTTATTCCAGTAACCATAATTCAAAAAACACGAATTACTTTTAATCAGCTGTTGTGAAATAAGTACTCCCTTATACAGTAGTGTGTGTTATGCAAGTTGGATTGTCAACAGTTTTCTAAACAACTTTTTTAAGGGTATTGATTCTATACCTCACCGGTGTTAAATATCCTAATGAAGAATGAATTCTGTGGTTGTTAAACCAGTTTACATTATCAGCCAATTCAATCTGAAAATGATACAAACTGGAAAAAGTCTGGTTCCTAACAAACTACGTTTTGATTATTTTAAATGTTGCTTCTGCTACTGCATTATCATATGGACATCCTTTATGACTCAATTATCGTTTAATATCAAACGCTGCCAGGGTTTCATCAATGGTTTGATTTTTAAATTCATTCCCACGATCTGTGTGAAATATTTTATTGTCCTGCAGATTTCCTTTTACGGATTGGAACGCTTGCTTTACTAAATCGGCTGTTTTGTTTCGACCTGAACTGAATCCAATGATTTCTCTGTTAAAGAGGTCAACGAGTACGCATATGTAGCTCCAGCTCATACCGACTCTGACATATGTTAAATCGCTTACGACAACATTTCTAAACGATTGTTTACTAAATTGACGATCGACAACGTTTTCAATTTTTGATTCATTGCAAGTATCTTTTTGTGGACGGAACTGAGCAGTTGTATAACTTGAAACAAGTCCTTCCTGCTTCATTATTCTGCCAATGCGGCGGCGTGAAGCTACGATATTTCTATCTTTTAAATCAGATTTGATTTTTCGTGTTCCGTAATTATTACGGCTCGCTTTAAATATATCAACTGTATTTTCTACCAATGCTGACTCGTCCGGTTTGCTTTTTGCTTCATAGTAAAAGGTACTCTTGGGGATTTGCAGGACTTTGCACATTGCTGACACAGAGTATTTGTGGGCATTTGCCTGGACCACTTTTACTTTCGTCAAGAGAACTTTAGTTCTTTAATATCAGCGCTGCTTGTATTAAAATGTCGTTCTCCATTTTAAGCTATTGATTTTCCTTGCGAAGTTTTATCAGTTCGGCATCTTCCGCAGAACGATTATCTTTTCTTTAAAAGAACCACTGTTTTCCGCCTGGGCAATCCATTTATCAAGGAGAGAGCCTGCAATATCATATTCTCTAACGATATCACATTTTCGTTTGCCACCTCGGTAGAGGTCGACAACTTGCTGTTTAAATTCAGTTGTAAATGTACGATGGGGTTTTGGTTTTTTGTTTTGAGACATGGGGCATCATCCTTTCTTTTATAAGACTATAATATATGCCCTTAATATTTCTGTCTGGTTTATTGTAGCCCATCCAAATGCTGATTTCACACCACAAGAAAAAGCCTTTATTTATATTTTATACAGCTGCGGTGTAAGGCCTGCAGAAATGTACGCACTTACCCGATCTGATGTTGATCTAAAAAAGAAAGAGCTTACTATAAATAAAACTCTGATATTTTCTAAAGATGAATCTGCTCTTCCAAAAACAGATGCCGGTATTCGAACACTTCTGCTTACTGATTCAGTTGTTAAAGCTATAAAGGAGCTGTATGCAGTTAACTCTAGCATGATTCTTTTTTGTGACGAAAATGGTATGTATAAAACTCGCAGTGCTTATTATTGGATGTGGAACCAGGCAAAAAAAATCATCGGAAAACAAAAATTAAAAGAAGCTCAGTCACCACTTACACAGTATACCTTTCGACATAACTTTTGCACTGAACTATATTATGCCGGAGTAAGTATGAAAGAAGCGCAAAGATTGATGGAACATAGTGATTATAGCATGATTATGAAAGTATATAGCCACCTTGATGCATCAAAAGAAAATACTCGCGAAAAACTCCAAAAGCTCTCCAATTTTGACTGTCATTTTGACTGACACTCACTTCTGACTGTCATCTGACTGTCACTTTTTCTTCGAACCTCTGTTTGTTCCTACGCATTATGTAACTGCATAAAAAAAGAGCCAAAAACCAGTGTTTTCAATGGTTTTCAGCTATTTTAAAAGGATGCAGTTGAGGGGACTTGAACCCCTACCCGGGAACCCGGACATGAACCTGAATCATGCGCGTATGCCAATTCCGCCACAACTGCTTATCGCGTCTCACATTCGTTCTTCCCATGATCAGAATGAACGAAATGGTTGGCTCTGCAAGGTACTTTAGCTATGAAAAACCTTGCTGACGTATCTATGATAATACCATCTTCCGTTCATTCTGTCAACTGGAAATTGTATCAATTACACATTCAAATCAAATATTCCTTGATTAAACTTTTACCGAATCATTCCTCAATTCATCCTTATAGATTATGCCTGCATAACCTTCAATCATTCCATGCTTCAGTTACTCTCTGTGTCCCTATTCCATCAGATCCTTCAGAAACGATGTACCTGAGATCTTCTGCGGTACTCCAAAATACTCCAGTATGGTCGCTCCGATGTCTGCATACGTCGGTCTGGTTCCAAGGTTGTTGTCAGCTTTTACCTTCTTACCATAAGCCACCAACGGAATGTATTCTCTGGAGTGGTCTGTCGACGGTGTGGATGGGTCACATCCATGGTCTGCCGTGATCATTAAGACGTCATCTTCTTTTAAAAGTGCTAGGATTCTGGGCAGCTGCTCGTCGAAGTAGGTCAGTGCTTTGGCATAGCCTTCCACGTCATTCCGGTGTCCATAGATCATGTCAAAGTCCACAAGATTCGTAAAACATAATCCTTCGAATTCTTTCTGCATCCAGTCAATGGTAAGTTCGATGCCCTCTGCATTGCTGTGGCTTCTCACATACTCTGTAATTCCGCTCTCGGCAAAGATATCAATGATTTTGCCGATCGACAGGACATCGAGTCCGGCATCCTTCAGCTGTGTCAGTATCGTATGTCCCGGTGGCACCAGCGAATAGTCATGACGATCAGCAGTACGCTGAAAGTCCGGATAAACACCGGTAAATGGTCTTGCGATTACACGTCCTACACCATATTCACCAACACAGAGCTCTCTTGCGATCTCACAGTACCGGTACAGCTCCTGTAATGGTACGATATCATTATGAGCTGCAATCTGAAGAACACTGTCTGCGGATGTATAGACGATCAGCGCTCCGGTCTCCACATGCTCTTTCCCGTAATCACGGATAACATCTGTGCCGGAATAAGGTAGGTTGCACAGGATCTTTCTTCCTGTCTTTTCTTCCAGTTTATCAAGTAACTCTTTGGGAAAGCCTTCCGGAAAGGTCGGCAGTGGTTTTTCAGAAATCAATCCTGCAATCTCCCAGTGTCCTACGGTCGTATCTTTTCCACGTGATTTTTCTGCCAGTCTTGCATAGGTACCTTCCGGCTTTTGGGTAACAGAATGTACCATAGCTCTAACTTCGTCTAATCCATCAATATGAAATAATCCTAATCGTTCCATGTTTGGCATGGAAAATGCTTTGCTGGTTGCCGCGGCACGAATTGTGTTGCTGCCTTCATCACCAAAATCAGCAGCATCCGGCAATTCGCCAACACCAACACTGTCAAGAACAATAATAAACACTCGTTTCATATAGCTATCCTCGTTTCTGCACTGCTCTTTAGCACATTTTACTTTGTACAGCAGTGCCTGTACAAAGCTTGATTTTTCTAGGGATACTTGTAACAATCCTTATATAACCATTCGCATCTATAAATTGTTGCCTTCTGCATATACCTTTGTATTTCTTGTACCTCAGCACGTCTATGTACCTCAACGCCTCAATATACCTATGTACTTCTATATACCTTTGTACTTCTATGTGTCACTGTTTCCACAGAACTGCTTACTCTATATAGCTGTAAAATCTGTTGCCACTTTCTTCAAATAACGCTTCTGCTTCTTCCAGCGACAAGGTCCTTGCTTTCCCGGCATCCGGATCAATAAAAGAAATCTCTGATGAGCTATACGCATAAATCAAAACCGTATCCGTAGAATTAATGACTGCGAGCACCGGTCTGCGCTGATAGATGTAATACAGCGCCTCATCCATTGTAATTCCTTTTAAATTCACTGGTGTGATATTTATATAATCTTTGAGCCAGTCACCTATGGATTTTTCTTCAAATGTAAAGGAAGAGGTGTCCACATCCAGACTTTTATAAGCTAACAGCATTTTTATGGATGCCTGAAGGCTGGTCATTGAGGTTCCACTGTAATATGGTGTAATCTCACTGATCGTACGGGATTTTCCTTTAACGCCACGTTCCCATACAATCAGACCGTTGCTTTCAATGACAGCACCAACTCCTTCGTCACCGTCAGCAAGCCTTATTGCTTCCGATGCATCCGTTGTTACCAGCATGATCTTACCAAAAGAGCAGGTCATGTATTGTGTCGCTCTGGTTTCGGATTCCGTTATGCGTACTGTCGTATCTTCTTCCAGTACTGTATTCACCGTCATAGCAACGGTTGGAATGGATTCGATCTTATAGTTAGCCGGGAAACTGATGTAATACTCCGTCAGACACTGATCTGTAACTCGTGTCGTCAGATATACCTGAGTTGAGGTTGTCGTCGTGCGGTTCAGAATAGCTTCCGAATCTATTGTCTCATAAGATAATTCTAAAGAGTTGCGCTTCTGTACCCGGTTCAACGTTATTACATTCCCACTTACCGATGCATCTGTTATGTAGATACCTTCTTTTTCATATTCCTTAAGTACATTTCCATCAAAATCTATGATGGCAACCTTATACATCGGAATGGTCGATGTTCCATCTGCATTCTTTATAATATCCGCAGTTTTTGCCACACCATAGATTATGTTCTCATCGATCTTACCAAGGACCCGGATCACTTCATCTTCACCGACTGTTATAGCATCCTTCGAGCCATCTTCAAGATTCGTGATCAGAATGCTCTTTGATTTCGTATCATCTTCGGTCTGCTGCCACGCTGCTTTTTCTTTTGTTTTTGAGAAAATGATATTATCTTCCGGAACATTTTCCTCCAGAATACTAAATTCTTTTGTCGTCAGATTATAGGTATAGATCGTATCATAGATTGTGATGTACAGAAGGTCATATTCATTCATGAAGATAAATGAATTCTTCTGCGCCTGCATGATCTGGTACGTCGTTGACATCGGGAAGTAAGCCTTCTCCTCGATTCGGTCTTCACTTTTATAATACCGGTACAGTACAATTCCGACCCTGCCCTCGTATTCTCCGCGGTTCATATAGCCGTATGCAACAAAATCAATGTTCCCGTTGTCATCCATCCGCAGGATTTCAATATCGCTGTTGTCATAAAGATCGAGAAGATAATTCCCCGGTTCACGGAAGCTGAACACATTCGTCATTGTATTTTCTGCATAATCATAGCTCCAGAGCTCATGACTGCGAACAAAAGAAATGTACTTATTGTTGTTGGAGGTGAAGATCTCCATATTCGTATCATTTGTTATTCCTATTTTCAGATCCGCAGCTGAAAGACTTGTCAGATCGACGTCATAAAGTGCTTCCATTGTCCGCTCATAGTTGTAAAGGTAGGTCCGGATCTCGGTATAAAGAAAACGGAAATTCTCTGTAACCGTATAATACTCGATTCCGCTTCCCGTCTGCACCGAAACAATATAGTTCAGTACAACGGAAGCCGATCCGTCATAATAATCTGTGATTGTTGGCACCATCTCATAAACAACAGTCGGTGCCAGAGTTCCCCAACTTACCATATCCCAGTTCGAATAGATATCAACTTTGGCAAAGGAAGAGGTATCCGAGTTTGACTTTGTCTCAAGATTCTTTTGAATCAGTTCTTCATTCTCCTTGAGCAAAGCACTGTTGTGGAACCACTCCACATAGTCAAGCTTTTCTGTGAGGTAACCGCCGCTGTACATCTTCAGCCTTGTATAATAATAGATTCGCTTACTGGTATTTGTAATTAATGTGATCCGAACAGCATACTCAGCGCCTTCTGTCATCGGATTCTGAATCTTGATCTTTGCTGTCTTCCTGTTATCCTCTATGCTAAGCGCACTAATCGTTCCGGATTCAAAGAGATTTCCTGTCTGGACATCGTAGATCTCATACTTCATCCTTCGGACAACACTTTCATTCTCAGTAATCAGCAGGGTAAATGTCTGGTCAGATGTTAACGGAGTGATGGTCTCCCTGATCTGCATTTCATCAAGATTTGAGGTATAACCGTATAAAAGGTTCACTTCCTCGTCATTAATGAGCATGGATATGTTCGGCAGCGTCGCATCGCTCATTTCTGTGGTGTCTTTCGTAATATCAAAACTCTGTACCGTGAGATAATTCTTGCTGAAGTAGGTCAGCGAACAAATAAATATCACCAATAAGAGAAGAATCCTGTATCGAATCTTCATGGCATCCCTTTCTAATCAATTAATTTTTTACCGGTTAACGATCCCTGCTCCCTCTTCATCCTCCAGCAAAAGTGCCGCCAGCATCGGATTCAGTGAAAGTCGGTTCACAACTTCCCGATATTCTTTGATCTTTTCCTTTGATTTACCTGAATTACCGCTCTTGACCGCACGAATCAGCAGATTCTTCGGCGTATGCGACATATCGATGAACTCCAGGATCTGTACCTTATAACCAAAACACTCGAGCAATTCTGCACGAAGCGAATCTGTCATAAGGGCTGCCATTCGTTCTTTCATGATTCCGTGCTTTAAAAATGGTCTGACACTGTCTTCTTCGTCCAGTTTATCCGCTGTCAGCTGGCCATTGATCTCATGCTGGCAGCAAGGAACCGACAAGATGACCTTCGCTCCCCAGGTGACTGCCCTGTGCAATGCAAAGTCCGTTGCAGTATCACAGGCATGAAGGGTAACAACCATGTCAACTTTCGTATCTCCGTAATAATTCGCAATATCTCCCTGCAGGAAATTAAGCGATTCATAACCATACCGATCCGCTAAAGACTGGCAGTTCTCTATGACTTCTGCTTTCAGATCGAGGCCGGTTATGGTAACGTTCCGACCAAGCTTTTCGTGCAGATAATAATACATGGCAAAGGTGAGATAGGACTTCCCGCATCCAAAATCCAGAATACGTATATTATCTTTTCCTTCAAGCACCGGAAGAACATCTTCTATGAATTCCAGGAAGCGGTTCATCTGACGAAACTTGTCGTATTTTGCCTTAACGACTTTTCCTTCCGCTGTCATGATTCCAAGATCCTGCATGAATGGGATTTTTGTCCCTTCTTCCAACAGATACTTCTTGGTTCTGTTATGGTCAGCAATCGTGACCATTTCATTCGTCTGCTTCTTCTTAACCTTTATGGTAGCCTTACCCTTCTTCGTAAAGAGCATGGTCACCTGCGCATCCTGGTGGTTAATCTCGACTTGCTTCAGCATGGATGGAAGCCATTCAAGACATTGATTTAAAAGTTCCTGCTTTGTCATATTATTGTGAAATACCTGTGTGCCGCGAAAGCTTTCCGCCTGGAAATAAAGTGTTTCCTTTAGCAGAACAGGCCTGATCTTCACTTTCTTTATCTGATCCGGCTGCTTTGCATTACTAAGGATCATCCATTCCAGCTGTTCATTGCAATAGGTATCAAGTGTTTTCAGCACCTGTGGATCGTTCGTCTGATTCGGATCATTCTCCTTTGCTGCTGGTTCTTTGTTTATTCTTATATTATTTATTGTTTTATCATTGTTCTGGCTCATACATATCCCTGAATTCTTAGATTATTTGTTTATTATTGTACCTTTTTTTCCTGTAAACTTCAACCGATTTCCTGTACATTGATTTTTTCTTGTGGTAGTATAGAAATAAGAACAAAGAATGTATTGCTGTTCATTCTTCGCGCTGAACACAGGAAAATGAAAACGTGAAGGAAATTGTTATTCTTTCACACGAATGGAGGAAGATTGATTGATATGAAAGAGGATTGTATATTTTGTAAACTGGCAAATGGAGTATTTGACACCGTGACGGTGTATGAAGATGAGGATTTTCGTGCCATTATGGATATTGCACCGGCAGCAAAAGGACACGTATTGCTGCTTCCAAAAGAACACATGGCCGATCTGCTTGAAATGGATGAAAATGTTGCAAATAAGGCACTTCCGATACTGCAGAAAATTGCAAATGCAATGAAAGAAGAATTCAGATGCGATGGCATTAACATGCTGCAGAATAATGGTAAAGCTGCCGGACAGACCGTATTTCATCTGCATTTTCACCTGATTCCACGATATGATGAAGACCATGTCATACTTCCCTGGAAGACGCTTTCCTATGAAGAAGGTGAGGCTCTTGCCGTTGCCAATTCTATAAAAAAACATCTGTAACTTCTGGTTAAACATAGCTTAAGAATACAGGATAGCTTCCTTGCTGTCTTACTTATCACAAAAGTATCTCAAAAAAGGTGCTGTTTCATGATTAGAATCGAATCACTGGACAGCACCTTTAATAACATTTCATAACTATATATTCTTGTAATATTGGCTTTTTCTTTTGTTACTTTACTGTAAAACTGTTATTACTTTTCCTTTTGTTTCTTCATTTTTCTTCCTGTTTCCTCTTGTTGATTCCTGTTTCTTCCTGCTTCTTCCTATTACTTCTCTACTTCCTTAATCAGCTCATAAATCAGTTCCACGGAATCCTGCAGTTTGCTTTCATTCATTTTTTCCAGATACTTGTCTCTCTTGTCCATGACGGTGTTTACTGCTTCCAACAGTGTTTCATTGGACAGGTCTTCTTCTCTTAGAACATAGCTGAATCCCTGCTGTTCAAAGGATTCTGCATTCAGGATCTGATCACCGCGGCTGGCTGCTGCCGATAAAGGAATCAATATGTTTGGTTTGTGAAGTGCTAAAAGTTCACAGATCGCATTCGCACCGGCACGGGATATTACAAGGTCACTCGCTGCCAGCAGATCTCTCAGTTCATCACTGATGTATTCGAACTGAACATATCCGCTCTTTCCGTTTTGCTTTGCATCCATCTTATTCTTACCGCAAAGATGGATTACATAAAAGTATTTTAACAAGGTAGGAAGCAGGTTCCACACACTTTCATTAAGTGCCGCCGATCCTGTACTTCCTCCTACGACAAGCAGAATTGGCTTTGCATTGTCGAAGCCGCAGAAAGCTCTCCCTCTTTCTGCACTGCCTTCAAATAATTCCTTTCGAATCGGTGTTCCGGTAAGAACTGCTTTTTCTTCCGGCAGATACTCAAGTGTCTCCGGAAAGTTTGCGCATACCTTTGTAGCCGATGGGATACAGATCTTGTTTGCAAGCCCCGGGGTAAGATCTGATTCATGGATAATAACCGGAATTCTGCTATGCTTTGCTGCCAATACGACCGGAACGGCAACAAATCCACCTTTTGAAAATACTACATCCGGCTTTAGCTTCTTCAGTAATTCTTTGGCCTGCTGATAACCTTTTATAACTCGTACCGGGTCTGTGAAATTCTTCACATCAAAATAACGTCTGAACTTTCCTGATGCAATACCAAAGTATGGAATTCCTTCCTTTTCAATCAGATCTTTTTCGATTCCAAGATAAGACCCAATGTAAGAAATATCGTACCCCTCTTCTCTTAGTTTTGCAATTAAAGCCAGATTTGGAGTAACATGTCCTGCTGTTCCTCCACCGGTCAATACAATTCGTTTCATATCCTCTTTCGCCTCCTGGCGGTATTATATTGTTTTTAATGCACGAGCAAGCTGATCCGGACAGGATGTATTCTTTCTGCCGCAGCGGGTTCCTTCGAGCAGGGAAATCACCTTTTCAACTTCCATACCCTTCACTAGTTTAGAGATTCCTGACAGGTTTCCGTCACATCCACCCTTGAATACAACTTCGCTGACAATCTCTTTCCCATCTTTTTCTTCCGTTTCAATATGAATCATACTTGAACATACACCACTGGTTTTAAAGTCCATTTCCTTGTGTTTCCTCCTGTTTGAACCGCAAAGTGACGGTTCCGTTGTTAAATTATTTGCTTCCCCATTGTATAACAGTCTACCTTAATATGCAAATGCATTTTATGCCTCTTTACAAGACTGCTCTCATAAGGTACAATTCTAACCAATTACATAATCATGCAGGTGAGGCTCTTATCACTGCCTGAATGATTACGGTTAATGACTTTTGTCCAATTATCATACCTGTATATAATGATGTTGGGGCAAACGGTATTTTGTCATGCAAGCATGACTCACACGACCTTTTGACCCTGGTACCATATAATAGGAAGAAACATGGCAAAAGGACACAATAAATACAAGCCACGGGCTGATCGGAGGGACCATGTCTTCAAAGATAAGTAAACAAACAAAGAAAAAATCATCAACGTCGTCAAAAGTAAAATCCCTGCTTCATCACATTTTTATTGACGGACTCAGCGGTATGGCTCTTGGTCTTTTCGCCACCCTGATCATCGGTACGATCATCAGCCGACTTGGTATCCTGCTTCGTGATGCCAGCGATGTGCCGTTCCTTATGACATCCGGCACGCTTTTATTCACCATGGGCAAAGTAGCTGCTTCTCTCACCGGTGCAGGTATCGGTTGTGGTGTGGCGTATAAATACAAAGCTTCTCCTCTCGTATTGCTTGGCGCTGCGACCGCCGGCATGGTCGGTGCTTTTGCAAGCAAGATCCTTGGGGCATCTCTTTTAAATGATACAGCAGTCATCGTATCGTATGCAGGTCCCGGCGAACCGCTTGGTGCCTTCATAGCATCCTATGCTGCTATTGAAATCGGCCAAAGAGTATCCGGAAAAACAAAAGTCGATATTCTTATTACGCCCTTCGTTACCATTGTATCCGGCTCTGTCATTGGACTTTTGATCGGACCTCCGATCTCCTCTTTTATTACTTGGCTCGGTTCCGTAATCAACTGGGGTGCTGAACAGCAGCCTTTCCTTGTCGGAATTATTGTGTCTGTTTTAATGGGAATTATCCTGACCCTGCCGATCAGTTCTGCAGCCATCGGTATTTCGCTTGGATTATCCGGAATCGCCGCAGGTGCTGCTGCTGTTGGATGCTGCTGCCACATGATCGGTTTTGCTGTTGCAAGTTATAAGGATAACAAAACTGGCGGTCTGCTTGCCCAGGGACTCGGTACCAGTATGCTGCAGATGCCGAATATCCTTCGAAAGCCGATTATTGCCGTTCCGTCTATTGTTGCAAGCGCGATTCTTGGTCCGATTTCTACCACACTGCTTCAAATGACGAACAATCCGACCGGATCCGGTATGGGAACCTCAGGTCTTGTTGGCCAGATTATGGCATTCGAAACAATGGCTCCGGATCTTGGTGCAGGAATGGCACTTTTCCAGATTGTTCTGATGCATATAGCACTGCCGGCACTGATTGCTTTCCTTGTATCTTTCGTACTTCGTAAGCGTCAGCTCATTCTTCCGGGAGACATGAAATTAGACATCTGATTTCACAGGAACTAACAAAGATTTTATTTGCATTTCAATATGTAAAGTATTACAATTTCTACGTTATCTGAAAGGAGATATCGTATGACTGCCGTATACATCATTCTTGGAATTTTGCTCATTTTATTTCTGATATTCTTGTTTTTAATAGCACCAAAGCGTCCCTCCAGAGAGCTTACCGAACCTTTTATGAACCGCAATTATGCACACCGCGGACTACATAGCAAGGACAAAAAGAAGCCGGAGAATTCGATGTCGGCTTTTGCGGCTGCTGTTGAGGCCGGGTACGGAATCGAACTGGACATACAGTTTTCAAAAGACGACCAGATCGTTGTCTTTCATGATGACACCTTAAAAAGAGTATGTAAAGCCGAAGGCGAGGTTTGCGATTATACTTATGAAGAATTACAGGCATTCCACCTGCACAAAACAAAAGAGACCATTCCTTTGTTTCAAGATGTCTTAACCCTGGTGGATGGAAAAGTCCCTCTGATCGTTGAGCTAAAGAATGGGAAGAAGAATGATCTGCTCTGTGAGAAAAGCCTTGCAATGCTTCGTACCTACCATGGGCCGTTCTGTGTCGAGAGCTTTCAACCGCTGATTGTCGGCTGGTTCAAAAAGCATGCTCCGGATCTCTTACGCGGTCAGCTCAGTGCATCCGCCAAGGAACTGCGGGAAGACATGTCACCGTTTCTCGCTTTTGGACTAAGCCATGTTCTGTCAAACTTTTATGCCAGACCTCATTTTATCGCATATCACACGAAAAAGAATTCGCTGCCGGTCAAGCTAAGTGAAGCCCTCGGAGCCATGCGAGTCGTATGGACTTCTAAAGATGAATCAGCGGCCGGATCGTTGGAAATAAAGAACGATGCCGTTATCTTTGAGAGATACTTACCGGCACCGGTCTATAAAAAATAAGTTTAGTTACTCGAGGGGACTCCATGGAGTCCTCTTTCTATATCTCTGTGTTCCGCGCCTGTCCGGAAACCCTTCTTTTGAAGAAATTCTTTCAGCATTTCGGCAAACAGTACAGAACGATGCTTTCCGCCCGTACAGCCAAACGCTATGACCAGCTGACTTTTCCCCTCCTGCACAAACAGAGGGATAAGAAATTCGATCATATCACAGATTTTTGAAAAATACTCCCTGCTTTCTTCAAACTTCAGAACATACTCACGAATGCATTCATCCTTTCCGGTAAAATCGCGAAGCTCCGGTAAATAAAAAGGATTCGGCAGGCATCGCACATCAAATACCAGATCCGCTTCTGCCGGTAGTCCATTCTTAAAACCAAAAGACAGCATCTGAACCAGAAGAGCATTTTCCTTACTGTGATCTGCCAGAATGGAAAGCATGCGTTCTCTCAGCTGTGCCGGGAGTAGTCTTGTGGTATCAATTACATAATCGGAGATTTCTTTCGTTGCCTCCATAAGTTCCCGCTCCTGCTGTATGGCAGACTGCAGGGTCTGTTTGGATTCTTCGATCAGCGGATGTACTCGCCTTGTTTCCTTATAACGCTTAATGAGCACTTTATCTTCTGCATCAAGATATAAAATATGGTAAGGGTACTCTTTCTTTTTTAATTCTTCCATCGCCTCAAAAAATTCATGGAACATCGCCTTGCCACGAACGTCAACAACAGTCGCGATTTTTTTTGCTTCCTTATTCTCTGTCATCCCATAAAGATCGGCAAAATTTACTAGAAATTTTGGTGGGAGATTATCCACGCAGTAGTATCCCATATCTTCCAGTATATCCATTGCCCGGGACTTTCCTGCTCCGGACATTCCTGTTACAATTACCAATGCCATAGTATGCCTCCCATTTAACTTTACAAAATAAAATTTCCTGCCGCATTCCCCTTGACTAAAAAAGATTATATTTTTCCTGTTTCAAATTCGAAAGGTATATGATACACTATATAAAATATCCAAACGACCACATTACACGAAAGGCGGTTATTTTATGCAATCTACAGGTTTTCCAATGATTTATCGAAAACGTTATGTTCCCAATGAGCTTATCGCTTTAAAAGATGATATCATTTTAACTTATACAGATGAACTTATGATTACACGCTGGAACGCATTAAAACCAAGAAAAGATATTGCACGCGGTGTTTCTGCCTATTTTATCGATAAAGGAATTAAAGTCAGTAAGATCTATGACAAAAATGATGCAATTGTTTACTGGTATTGTGATATCATTCAGACAACACAAGGAACGGAACCGGGCACTCTTATCTTTGAGGATCTGCTGATTGATGTTATCGTTTACGAGGATGGCAGAGTTCAGGTCGTTGATGTTGCAGAAGCCGCAGATGCTTGCGAAGAAGGCATACTATCGACGAACCTTCTAATCAAGGCCCTACGTATTTTCGATTCACTGATGTCCATCATCCATACTGGTGGTTTCTTTGAACTTCAGGAAGTCATAAACAAAGCAGAATCTCAGTCTTCAAGCATCTGAACACGTCTTGCATGACGATCGACTCCTGAGAACGGTGTCGTCAGAAAGATGTCTACGATCTTCAGCGCAAGCCCGGCTCCGATCACGCGGCCTCCCATTGCAAGGATGTTCGCATCGTTATGTTGTCTGGTCGCTTCCGCGCTGAAGCAATCATGGCAGAGAGCTGCACGTACGCCTTTTACTTTATTTGCTGCAATGGATATACCGATACCGGTTCCACAGATCAGAATTCCACAGTCACATTCATTCGATGCCACAGCGTTGGCTACTTTTTTTCCATAGACCGGATAATCAACAGAATCCGTTGAATATGTTCCGTAGTCTTTATACTGGTATCCTTTCTCATCCAGATACTTTTTCACTTCCTGCATTAATTCAAATCCTGCCTGGTCACAACCTAATCCTATCATTTCTTTTCCTCCGTTATTCCTATGTGTCTCACTATTTTATGGCATGTTTTGATAACAATATGCCAAGATCAGCTTTTTTATTAATTTCATTTTCTTATCTGTTTTCGTCGTTCATACTTACAGGAACCGACTGACTATCCTTATCCTTCTCTCTATGCTTCCATTATACTTTCTCAATATTATATCCAGCCGCCTTCATCAGACGGTTCATGATAGCATGTCCTAGCCGGTTATCCGTAAAACTCTCTGAATAGATATACTCCGCATGCAATGAATCAAATTCGCGCAGTATTTGGAACAGATGAGCGGCTATCGCTTCTTCATCATACCGGCTCCCGATTGACCTTATCATACCACCTATGTAGGAATCCTTTGTTTCTTCTGTTGCAATAATCCCAACCAACGCTCCTTCTTTCATCTTCTCAGCAATTTTCTGATTAATACAACTGATGACAGAAGAACTTTCACCTTCGTAGATCGTAAGCTGGCCCTTAGGGGCATAATGACGGTACTTCATTCCGGGTGCTTTGGCAACAACCGCAGCTCCTTCTTCTTTTTTTGTCTTCATGATTCCTTTATCCACACGAACTTTACCAATGCAGTTTTCAAGCTGTTGTTTTGTTATATATCCCGGCCGAAGAATGACTGGAATTTTTTCTGTCAGATCAAGAATTGTTGATTCCAGCCCGATGCGGACCGGGCCACCATCCACCACCATTTCGATCCTTCCGTTCAGATCTTCCATTACATGTTCTGCACAGGTTGTACTTGGTCTTCCGGATGCATTCGCACTCGGTGCTGCAATATAGCAGCCAGACAAGCGAATGATAGCCTGTGCTATCTCATCCGACGGAAAACGGATTGCAACCGTATCAAGTCCTCCCGTCGTACTCTTTGGTACCACGTCACTTTTTTTAAGAATCATTGTCAGCGGTCCGGGCCAGAATTCCTTCGCCAGCTGATAGGCCGCATCCGGAATATCAACAGCCAGAAAAGACAATGCGGCAACGTCTGCAATGTGGACTATCAAAGGATTATCCGAAGGCCTTCCTTTTGCCTCATAGATCCTTTTTGCCGCAGATGCATCTAATGCATCACCGCCAAGGCCATACACGGTTTCTGTCGGAAATGCCACAAGCTTTCCCTCTCTGATGATAGAAGCCGCTTCCCGTAATTCTTCTTCATTAACATTTTTCCTGTCTATAATAATATGTTTTGTTTCCACTTCATTCTCCATTCAGGCCTAAAACTTCTACCCCATTCTAGCTTGATTAATCAATAAAATCAAGTGTTAATAATACCTGCACTGCAGCACGGCCAAAAACCTTATGTTCATACAACTCAAAACAAGTTCCTGAGGGTAACATGACAAGATAGAATATATTGACTTTTCGTGATGCAGTTGGTACAATTTACCCATAAGGAATGTATTACTTTGCTTAATGTAATATATTTCTATTTCATTCTCATTTCATGTACTTTGTGAAATTTTGCGAGGTGTTTATGGGCAGACAAACTCTAAAAAAACGGACCGTATCAACCAAATTCCTACGGTTTTCTTTGATCTTTTTCAGCATGCTGCTTACTGTCGGTATGATATATTTTTTTACTGTATCTCGGAAATCACTCACACAGGAAAGTAAACTGAATACGATCGATTCCGTTCAGCGTATTGTACAGGAAAAAAATTATCTTCTCACCTTGTTTTTGGAAGATGGATTTCGTTATTCCGAATCGATTGCGACTTTTGTTATGCAGGATGACATTTTTGACCTTTCAGAAGGAATCGCACTGGCTAATGCAACAAACAAGGACTCCCATCAATCGATTAATTTTTTTGATACAGAAGGTAATCTTGCAATTGCAAACGAAAGCATGCAAAGTTCTATTTCCGATTCCTCCTACTTTCAAACTGTTATGGATGGAGAAAGAACGATTACAAACATTTTATTCTATTCTGAAGAAGATATGCACCCGCCGATGATTTCATTGCTGGTTCCCATAAAGGCATCGGATGGGTCTGTTCATGGCGGTGTTATTTATTCCTACACCATTCCAGAGATGGAACAAAAGCTGACCAGTGAATCTCTTTTGTCCCTTGGCAATCTGATACTGATCGATCGTGAAAAGAAAATTCTGTTTGGTATTGATTTTTTCCAGACGAGTGATAACTTTTTTGATTCCTCAAAAGAATACTTTAATAATTTCAACGAAACCCTTCAGTCTGATATGATTAATAACATTGACCAGATGATGGGTGGTTATGTAGAATTTGAATCAAATAGTCAAAATCTGGTTATGATATATGAAAGCAATGAATTATCCGGCTGGACACTTGTGAACCTTCTTTATGAAGATGACCTTAACGACTACACCAATGCTATCCTGAAAAATTATCTTCGCATTTTTGCTACAGGAATTACACTGGTTATTCTACTCTACAGTTTTATTCTTCTGCTGTCCTTCAAATTACTCAGTACCATCGATCATCGACGCAGAACTCTGGAACATGAAAAAGAAGAGCTTTCTGATAAGACAATGAAAGACTCCATGACAAAACTGCTGAACAAAAGCTCAGGAATGGAAATCATCAACTCAATCATTGAGGGGTCCACACCCGATCATAAACATGCTTTATTTTTTATTGATATTGATAATTTCAAGAAAATCAATGATACCTACGGACATGATCTTGGTGATGAGGCAATTATGAACCTCAGCGACTATCTGCGAAGGAACTTTCGTTCCCATGATGTCATAACACGATTTGGAGGCGATGAATTTGTCGTCTTTGTTCAAAACTTTCCGGATGCCAAAGTCATTCCTATCCTGGCAGATCGTCTTTGCATGCTCATTGAAGAATCGAACCGTGGAAGCAAAATAAAATTCACGATCAGTATTGGTATCTCCATGTATCCGACTCATGCAACGAATTATGATGGAATGGTTGCCTGCGCCGACAAAGCTCTTTATGTATCAAAAAACAGTGGGAAAAATAAATATACTATTTATAACCCATTAATGGATTCCGAAGAATAACGATAGAATAGAAAAGAGGGAGATTCTCAATCGTCTCCCTCTTTTAATCTATCGTTATTCTTTTCTTACTTTTCCTTCGTCTTATTTAAGATATCGTTCAATGACATTCCAGACTGTCTCTTTTTCAAAGCCAATACGCCACTCTGCAACACCAGCAAGCTCTGCATTATAAATCGCTTTCATCTTTTCTTCAATGGAAAGTTCTTCTTCCAGCCATATCTTATATGTTACATTCTCCTTTTCGAACTCCGCATAGAATTGACCCGTTGTTTCGTCCCAGTCATAGCTTACCCCATTGGTCTCAAGGAATTTCTCAGCGGCCTCCATGCCAAGTGCTTCGGATGTAAGGACTGCTGTTCCATCTGTGGTCGTTTCCTTCCACAATCTGGTGTAGAACGGAATTCCCATAATGATCTGCCCTGCCGGTACCTGTTCGAGCGTAGCAGCAATAGCATCGTTAATAAATCCAATGGAGGATACCGATCCGGCTTCCTCAGACCCATCATAATGCTCGTCATAACCCATGATAACAACGTAATCAATGTATTTTGCCTGCTCTTCAAGATCATAAAACGCATTATAGGAGGCCGGTATATAATTATCGACCGATAGAACAATCCGGTTCTGTCTGCATTTAATGGAGAGTTCCCGAAGAAACTGGATAAAGTGCGGTCCGCACTCTGATGATAAGCCTTCAAAATCAATATTAATACCATCCAGATTGTACTTAATAGCGGCAGCAACGATTTCATTCACCAGTGTCTCCCGGCTTGCTGTAGTTGACAGCAACTTATAATCATCAACTTCCACTGTCGTCTCCGAACTTGGACTGAAATTACTGATAACTGCCCAAACTTCCATACCCAGACCATGTGCCTCATCAACATATTTCGCGTCAGCCCTGCTGTCCAATGTACCATCTTCACTATTCACATTGAACCAGGTAGGTGCTACTGTAGAAACTCCATCGGTACGATTGATCAACTCCATAAAATACTGGTTGGAGTCCTGCTCGAGCGTCATATGCCATACAAGGTTGATGCTGTGTTCGCTTGTTATATGTGTATACACAGGTTCTTCGTAGGTGCTTTCTTCTCCGAAATAATACGACTCACTCAATGCTTTGGTCTGTACATATCCACGGATACCATCTGCTGTCATTACTTTGACAAAGCCTTCCTTTTGAATGCCTCCGGCATCAACGTACATAACTTTATCACCTGTCTCAAGTTCAACAAGGATATCGCTTTTTATTCCATAATTCGTTCTCATCTGGGTCGCTTTGGTTACATCAGAATACAAATGCTCTGTCCAGGTATATTGAATAATGACCCGGTTCGGATTCTCAAATTTTTGATAGGTTATGTCAGAAAATAGTATGATAAAGTCCATTGCAACATAAAACTTGCCACCAACGGCTTTTAGCACATCATACTCAACTGACTGTTTTGTCTTATTGCTATAATAAAAATCATCGCCAACTTCAGCTTTGATTACTTTATCCGGTGTTGTAAAGATCAGTAAGTTTTCTTTTTCATCCCAGTAATACTCACCGTCCAGTTTCGTTACTAATAAATCAAGTGATACATAAATCTGCCCATTCTCGTATAATGCATTCTCTTCGTACACACTGTCCTCCAGAATGATCATCATTTCATCATCCGGGATGTCATAATACTCTGCCAGATCCATTACTACTTTACTTGGTGTGTACTTTACAATAAGCCGGCCTGCAAGTATTGCTGCCCCAATCAATACCAATACTATCACGCTTAAAATGACTAGTATTTTTGCCCTTCGATTCATTCGCTGCCTCCATATTTAATTATTGAATTACAACCCTCAGCGATATTATAGCACGTAATCCCTGCCCCGTCACCTTTTTTATCAAGGATTACACTGTATTTGCCAAATTGTGAAGCTGTCAGCTGCTGCTGTTTTGCCGTCATTCGGATCATCTTGTGTTCTGTATTGTTTTGAGGGTCAGTACAGGGAGCACGACAGCAGCAGTGAACGCTTGTCAATATTCAGTTTTTTACTGGACGCAGATATGTGCAAACATAAAACTATCATTGGTTTTTGTTAATTCGATAAGGAGTTGTGGTAGGTATCGTATTATTCCGTCTTTTGCTTTTTCTTAGCAAAAGACAACCAACGTATCTTTGCCAGCAAGTTTATGCCGTACCATCAAAAAAGTTAAAACATTTTACAACCGGTCTCGTAATCCTGAAAGGATCCGGTGCGTGGGGAATGGCCATCGTTTTCATAGGAACATGCCGAAAAAATCGGTAATCTTTTGGAAGTGCATGATTGATCAATAGCTGCCAGTTCTTCCAACAGGTAATTTCCTGATCCAGATCAAGCAATAAACCGTTTTTTTTAATGTGCCAGGGTGAACAATCTGTTACAATAAATTTCATATCGCATCGCATCAGAAACTGCTTATTCTCTTCATATTCCGAACCAAAATCATAGATACAGCAGTCATAAGTGCCATTATGAAGCGGCTCTGTATTCTTCAGCAGAAAATCCGGGAAATAAGTAACACCCATTAAAAGAAAGCAATCCTCAACCGTATTGTTCTCTATCAGGAACTGAAGATCTTGATGCTCGTTGCATTCTGCGACAACAACTTTCTTTCTGTAGACCTGATGCAGGATATTCGCCATAAGGATGGCCGTATGGGTCGTCCCTGCACCCCGGTGAGATCCGATTAATCCGATTGACAGGACTCCTTTTTGTACTGTGCCGTTCCCACTAGTTTTTGACTTTCCAAAGAATTTTCTTTTTTTGTTATTCAGTTGAACCAGTTTGTCTCTGACTTCTCCAATGTAACGAAATCTCCTGCTTTCATGCTCCTCTGTGCATTTGGAAAGTATCCGCATCAGTTCTTTATCTACGGTTGAATGCTGATCATACATAAAAAGAAGCAATTGTCCTAAAGCATAGATATCTGCTCTTTCATCAGGAGCCTGTAATGTCTTTGCTTCCGGTGCGGCAAATCCAGGCGTGCCATACCTTTGCTGCTTATCCTGAATGTTGTTCATACATTCACTGGTCCCAAAATCAATGAGTTTCAATTCATCACCAGCTATTATGACATTGCCTGGCGAAAGATCAAGATAAAGCATCTTCCTGTCTTCATGAAGAAACCCAAGCAGGCCGCAAAGGCTTATTCCATACATAACGACCTGTTCAAAAGTAAACGGACCATGTTCTTTGCGGTATTTTGCAAGCGAAAGCCCCTGTATATATTCTTCAATGATATACATATATTTTTCGTCCTCTTCCATATCATAGACGATTGGTATATTCGGGTGCTTAACTTTTTGCAGGTAAATGGCCTCTTTTCTGAGATTGCTGCATTCCGGGTGGATTTTTTCCACACGCTTCATGACTCTTTTCTCGCCTAAACCATTATGGATCACCAGAAACACTTCGGTTACATCGGTCGCTGCCAGCAATTGGACAGGCCGGTACTTTCCAAACCATAGCTGTTCGTCCATCCTCTCCTTCCTTTCTTATCATTTTGGTATTCTTTGGAATTTCAAATATAGTCTATCATAATTTAACCTGTAAGAAAACAATTATTTTACCATTTTATGTAAATAAATTGGATCGAATTTTGTGCAATTTGACAGGTCAAAAAGGTATATTTTCAGACTTTTGTCACGATTTATTCATAGAAATTTAACGAATAATCTGTTGACTTCTATTCTGTTTCAAGTTATACTTTGCTTACAAAGAAAGGAGGGTGATTTTATGAAGATTGAGAAGATCAGTGAAACACAAATCCGATGCACACTCAATCGTGACGATTTGCTTGATCGGCAGCTGCGACTCAGTGAACTTGCTTATGGCAGTGACAAAGCAAAAGCATTGTTTCAGGACATGATGCGTCAGGCGAATAGTGAATTCGGATTCGAAGCAGATGACATTCCACTTATGATTGAAGCAATTCCGGTATCACCCGAATGTTTGGTATTAATTGTTACAAAAATTGAAGAACCTGAAGAATTAGATACTAGGTTTTCGAATTTTACTCCATACAACGGAAAAGAATCCGATGATGACAACGAAGAACATTCTTACGCAGATGAAATTATCAATCGTTTTGAGCGAATTGAAGAGATTCTTGGTAAGAAGAACAAACCATCCGATAAGTCTCACCCCTCAATTGATGAGGACGAAATAGATGAACCTGCGACCGCTTCAGATTTTGTTTCCGTTCAGTCGGCTTTGGCAAAAGTTTATGCATTCCGGTCTATGAAGGAATTACGTTCCTTAGCAGCAATTATAACTCCTTTTTATACTGGCAAGAACACACTTTACAAGAATAAAAAGAACAACCAGTATTATTTAGTTATATACATGTCAGGACATTCACCTGAAGAGTTTAATAAGATTTGTAATATTATTACCGAATATGGCCGGCCGGAACGAACAAACTACGCAACCGTGTCATACTACGATGAGCATTACGATTTGATCGTAACAGACAATGCAATACAGCATCTGGCAAAGCTTTAATCATTAACGAAGTGAATGAACAGACCGGCATTGCCGCAAGGCATGCCGGTCTCTTAACGTTTAGAAAAGGGAGGGCTTCTATGAAAATTCTGCTGACAGCGCTGAATGCAAAATACATCCATTCAAATCCTGCCATTTTTTCTCTCAAGAGCTATGCAGAGGAACATGGTATTTCTGTCGATATCATGGAATTTTCCATCAATCAGAGTCCTGACCTGATTTTACAGGAAATCTATGAACAGCACCCTGATTTTATAGGATTTTCCTGTTATATCTGGAACATAAGTATGATGCGCATTCTGGTACAGGAATATCATAAGCTGGACCCTTTGACCGCACTCTGGCTTGGCGGTCCGGAAGTAAGCCATGCTCCGGTCGAAGTAATGAACGAACTTCCTGAACTTACAGGAATTATGTACGGGGAAGGGGAAATCAGTTTCTTTAATGTACTAAACGCCTATCTTTCCTCATCGGAACATAAGTCCGTAACGAACGCTTCTGAGAGACCATTTTACGATACTGACTGCATACCTGTTCTGTCCGGTGTTAAAGGAATCGTTTACCGCAACCCGCAGAATGGGCAGATCATTACCAATGACCCGCAGCCTCTTACTGATTTTTCTGCTCTTCCTTTTCTCTATAAGCAGGAAATGGATCTGCACAGCTTTACGAACCGTATTGTTTACTATGAGTCTGCAAGAGGCTGTCCTTTCCAGTGCAGCTACTGCCTTTCTTCCATTGATAAAACAACACGAGTCCGTGATACAGCACGGGTAACAAAAGAACTGCAGCACTTTCTTGACTTACATGTCCCACAGGTCAAATTCATTGACCGGACCTTTAATTTTAACAGGTCCCGTGCTATGGAAATCTGGCACTACCTTATCGAACACGACAATCAGGTAACGAATTTTCATTTTGAAATTAAAGGAGATCTTCTCGATGATGAACAGCTGGCATTGCTTCGCCAGGCTCGTCCGGGTCTTTTTCAGTTTGAGATTGGTGTTCAGACAACGAACCCGGATACAATTAAAGCGATTCGAAGAGCAACTGATCTGAAAAAGCTGCA
The DNA here is from genome assembly GCA_003249225.1 of Clostridia bacterium. Taxonomy (GTDB): domain Bacteria; phylum Bacillota; class Clostridia; order Lachnospirales; family Lachnospiraceae; genus SZUA-448. Next base: position 56,691 of record QKJQ01000024.1, read on the forward strand.
GCACGTTGTCTCTGTTCTTCGAAAGGATTATCGAATCCATCTTCATCTTGATCTGATAGCCGGACTCCCTTATGAAGATCTTGCTTCTTTTGCCACGTCTTTTCACGAGGTATATCTGATGCAGCCTCACCAGCTTCAGCTGGGATTTTTAAAGGTTCTTCAAGGCTCCCTCATGCATGAACAGGCTAAAGAATTTGGTATTATATCAAAAAGTTATCCACCCTATGAGGTCATGAAGACTGCCTGGCTGTCATATGACGATGTCATACATCTGAAGTTGATCGAAGAGATGGTGGAAGTGTATTTTAACAGCGGACAGTTCACCTACAGCCTTCAATACCTGGAACATTTCTTTGCGACCTCGTATGATATGTTTAAAGAACTTGCTGCATTTTACAAACGCAATGGAGTACATCAGCTGCAGCACGCCAGAATAAAACGCTATGAGCTGCTGCTCGAGTGCATGGAATGTTATTCAAATGAATGTGAGGTCGAAGAGTCCTTGTTCTCCGGCTTTTCTCTTCCACTTTTTAAGGAACTTCTTACACTGGATGCCTACCTTCGGGAAAATATGAAAAGCCGACCAAAGTTTTCAGGTCCCGTTGTGTTTTATGAAAGAGACAAATCGTCTAGAATAAAAGAGACACAGCAGACACATTCCGAGCAATTTTCCTTTATGCTTTTGGAAAGTGCAAAGACCGGTATAGCGATACCTGAAACCAGAACATACCTCTTTGATTACCGCAGCCGCAGTCCCATGACGAATAATGCTGCATTTACCATTCTGTGATACCAAAATAAGAAGCAATACAGCTGAGTTCAAAATAAGAACACGCAATTGAGGTCAAAATAAAAAGCAATACAGCTTAGTTCAAATAAGAAGCAAAAAACAGGGGCAAAAAATCATCTTGAATGGTTTTTGCCCCTGTTTTTCTGGATTCTTATTTACTGATTGACTTACGTCTTACATACAATAAGTTGTCTAACAGACAATAATCCTTATTCTGCTGCTAAAAAAGTGTTGATCTTATCAACAAGTTCATCTGCTGAAATTCCATGAACCATAGCTGCTTCTTCAATGGATTCACCCTGAGCTGAAGGACAGCCAAGGCAATGCATACCTGCATCAAGAAGAATCGGGATGATTCCCTGATCTACACGGATGATCTGTCCGATTGTCATATCTTTTGTAATCTGCATTGTTATTTTCTCCTTCCTTTGATTCCTTGCTTATTGGCAAACATTATATCGAAATATTTGAATTTCGTCAAGCGAACCGTAACTTTGACGTAAATTTAACATAATTCAAAGAAATATAACGTAAGACTTTCTTTTCTTTACTTTTTCCTGCTAAATTTGCACTTGTTTTCTCTGCGTTTTTCATGTAAAATGGATACCATCACAGGAAGGAGGATTAATGATATGGCATATAAAATTACTGACGGATGCATCAGCTGTGGCGCTTGTGCTTCTGAATGTCCTGTTGGCGCTATTTCCGAAGGAGAAGATCATTACGTAATCGACGCAGATGCATGTCTGGATTGTGGTTCATGCGCACCTGTATGTCCTACAGATTCCATCGAAGCGTAAGCTGATTTAACTTCTCGCAACCAGATTCAATTGAATTCTGACGCTACGAACAATTAACAGGTCGGATGCTACGGCATCCGGCTTGTTTTTGTATTCGAATTATGTTAAAAATAATAATAGATACCAGGAGCATTCAATCACTGGCTCCTTACCATCCTATAAAGCTGATTTTATTTTCACCTTACAGAACGAGGTACAGAAACGGGGAAAACTATGAAGATAAACATGCCTGAAAATGTAACGTTCATCATCGAACGGCTTATTGAAAACGGGTACGAAGCCTATGCCGTTGGTGGCTGCGTCCGTGATGTCATGCTTGGCCGCGAACCGGAGGACTGGGACATAACAACAGGTGCTTCTCCTTATGAAGTAAAAAAACTATTCAAAAGAACGGTCGATACCGGGATTAAGCATGGTACTGTAACCGTAATGATTGAAAAAGAAAGCTATGAAGTAACGACCTTCCGCATTGATGGTGTCTATGAGAACTTCAGACATCCAAAGGAGGTTTCTTTCACGACCTCTTTATCAGAAGATTTAATGCGACGGGATTTTACCATTAATGCTATGGCGTATAATCATACCGTCGGATATGTCGATATATTTGGTGGCAGAGAGGATTTGAATACAAAAATCATCCGATGCGTGCGTGACCCGCTGTTACGTTTTAACGAAGATGCTCTTCGAATCCTGCGTGCCTTCCGTTTCAGTGCGCAGCTTGGATTTACAATTGAGGAAAATACACTTTCCGCCGCAAAGAGTCTGGCTACTGCATTGCAGAATATCAGTTCCGAACGAATTCGTGAAGAGCTGAACAAACTTTTACTCTCCGCTTATCCGGAACGTCTTCTGGAAGCTTTTCATGCCGGAATTCTTGCAGTAATCCTTCCGGAAGCCGATGCATTCTGTCATACCACGAACGGTGAGGAACGGTTACGTCAGACCCTTCTATCCTTTTCAAAATTCTCTGACAGACCAGCCAGAGAATGCCAGATTCTTTGCTGGGCACTGTTCCTGCAGACGATAACAGAAAACCAGGATAACGAAGTAAGATATGACCTGTCAAAAAATATAACCAGACGGCTGAAATTTGATAACGAGACCATTTACTATGTCAGCAAGCTGGTGTTTTATAGTACCTATGAATTAAAATCAGATGAAGTGAGCATCCGCACCGCCATGTCAGAAATGGAAGAATGTATTTATGATTACTATCTGGAGATGCTTTCTGTGAAAGAAGACGTCAATTACCTGAAAGCTCTCCGGGAAATGACTTATAAGATACGATCTGTTCCTTACTGTGTGACGCTGAAACAATTAGCGGTTAAAGGAAATGACCTGATTGCCATCGGCTGCTCTCCGGGAAAGGAGCTGGGACATTTATTGCAGCAACTGCTTTCTGAAGTCCTGATACACCCGGAACTAAACACAAAACCACAGCTCCTGGCACTGTCCGCCCGAACGATTTCAAAAAACAAGTAACCAGTCTTTTCATTATATAAATGTAATTAAAAGCAGCATCCTGCCTGGATGTTTGAAAGATTTCAATGCCTCTTTCACGAACAAGTTCGTGTCTCATGCCCCTTTGACCGCTAACTTGCTATGCACTGAAAAGCAGTGCAGAAATGGAGAAAAATGAAGAATTCCCTTCGCAACACAAAAATCATAGTATTCAGCAGCATTGTAATTGGTATCCTAATCATAACTATGGTCATTTTTGCCTCCCTTGACAAAGAGACGAGCGACGAGCTAACTCCTGAATTGACTGAAACCCCGGTACCGACCGAAGTTTTGACTGCCAATTATCCAGAAAATGCGCAGACAGCGACTGTATTGGTCATCTATGTGGATACCGTGAATCAGACTTTTACCTTCTATGATCCCAATAAAGATGAAGCCTTTTTACTCAACTATAATAATACAACCAATCTGATGAATAAATTCGGGCAGATCATTACCGCCGCTCAGGTCTCTACCGGTGATATAACCGATCTTGTTTATGATTCCCAGACATCTGAGCTATATGAGCTGCAGTTCTCAGATGATTACTGGGAGTATGACAGTGTCATTGCTCCCGATATAAACACAAACAAAAATATACTGAACATCAACAATATAAATTATCGTTGCAGCAATGATGTTATTGTCAACAGCAACGGCGATCTCTATACACTGGCGGAACTCTATACCATAGATAAAGTAAATATACGTGGTGTTGGTGAACGAGTCTTTATAATTGATATTATAAACGGTCACGGGTCGGTCGCTTTTATTAACGAAGATGAATTCATAGGCGGAAGTCTATATCTTAATGAAGATTTTGCCGGACAGGTAACAGAAAATATGACGGTATACTTACCGGAAGGAACCTATGATATAACAATTGCCAATGGTGAACTGAGTGGTACACGCACTCTTACCATTGACCGGTTCGGAACCGCTGTATTTGACGCTTCGGAATTCGGGACTCCTGTCTACGAGACAGGAACCGTTGATTTTACTATATCACCGGAAGGCGCAGATCTATATGTTGATGATTCTTATGAATTCTATCAGACAGGTCTCGATCTTACTTATGGAGAACATGTTGTTGAAGTGTCATTGGGTGGTTATGTCACCTGGACCGGAACTATAGAGGTATCAAAGGACTATAGCAGCATACAGATTTCACTTGCAGAAGGAACTGTCACGACCGATGGAGACGCAACGGCTTCTCTGGATGATACTTCCACTGATACCTCTTCCAATACATCCACAAACAGCGGAGAGGACGCCACGGAGAATACAGATGGTTCGAGTGATACAAGCGGTAACGAAGACAGCACCTCCGATGATACCGTGACAGAACCAGAAGACAGCACTCAAGATGATACCGATTCCGAAGAATCGAACAACGATTCCACCGATGAGGGCCAGGATTCCACCGACGATACTGATGACGCTAACGACACGACGGATACTTCTGTAAACTCAGGTACAACCACTACGGCTACGATCAAATGGTTTGCCAGCGCATCCGTTATGATCGATGATATATACGTCGGCACTACCGACAGCGATGGTGAATTATCGGTTGAAGTAACGTATGGTTCTCATCAGATCTATCTGCTTATCGGCACGGTCAGTGTTCCATATCAAATCGATATTGAATCTGCAAATCCAGTCCTTAGTTTCCCAACCAATATATCGGCGGAAGGACTTTACTCCAACTAAAAGGAAAGGAAGAAATACTTTGTCCCAGCATAACGCTGACAAAAGATTTCTTCCTTCTTTTTGCTTGTTTTCAGAAAAATCGTACCTCATCGCTTCAAGCGATGATCATCACTTCTGGCGTCGCTCATCACTTCTAGTACTGCTCATCACTTTTAGTGCTGAAGATTATTGAATCTTGTGTATTCAAGCTGTGATTTTAATTCAACGGTTCCTGTCGGACCATTTCTTTGCTTACCAATAATGATCTCCGCAATCCCCTTCTTCTCTGAGTCATGATTGTAGTATTCATCACGGTATATGAACATTACGACATCGGCATCCTGCTCGATGGCACCGGATTCACGAAGATCAGAAAGCATCGGACGCTTATCCGGTCTCTGTTCTACGGCACGGCTAAGCTGTGAACAGGCAAGTACCGGACATTTTAATTCACGCGCCAAAGCCTTTAATGAACGGGAAATGTCTGAGATCTCCTGCTGACGGCTTTCGCTCTTCTTACTGCCAGACATAAGCTGAAGGTAGTCAATGATGATCATGCCAAGATTATGCTCTAATTTATATTTACGACACTTTGAACGCATCTCTGAAATCGAGATACCCGGGGTGTCGTCTATGATCAGATTTGATTCACCGATCCTTCTCGCACTTTCCATAAGCTTTGCCCAGTGCTCATCGTTCAGATTACCGGTACGGATCAGCTGGGAATCTACTCTTGAGTTCATGGCAAGCATACGGTTTACCATCTGGACCTGTGACATTTCCAAACTAAAAATAGCGGTCGTTACATTCAGCTTCAGAACGGCGTGTTCGGCAATATTTAGAACAAATGCTGTCTTACCCATAGACGGACGCGCAGCAATCAGAACAAGGTCAGAAGGCTGAAATCCTGCGGTCTTATAATCAAGATCATAGAATCCAGATGCAATACCGGTTACACCGCCTTTGTTTCCAGCTGCCGCCTCAATCGTATCAAGCGTTGCAATAACGACATCCTTTATACTGACAAAATCACTGATGTTCCTTTTCTGAACGATATCAAAGATCTGCTTCTCTGTATCACCTAAGATGTCCTCAATGCGCTCCTTATCGAGATAACAGGCATTCGATATACCTTCTGTTGTTTTGATCAGTTTCCTAAGAAGCGACTTTTCCGATACAATGTTGGCATAATACTTAATATTAGCGGAAGTCGGAACCGCACGGATCAAATCACCTATAAATTCAAGACTGGCTACTTCCGGCGGTACGTCTTTTTCGCGCAGTCGATCCTGCAGCGTAACAAGATCGACCGGTTTGTCTTCGTTATATAATTCGACCATAGCATCGAACAGAACGCCGTAACGGCGTTCATAGAAGTCTTCTGCTATGATCATTTCTGAGGCAGCAACAATCGCGTCACGATCCATAATCATCGACCCGATAACAGATTGCTCTGCTTCTTCACTATGAGGTAATACTTTCTTTATAAATGCCTCATCCATTTTACTGGTTCCTTCCTACAATCCTTCTACTTTTACCTTTAACAAAACGGTAACCTGCGGATGCAGCTTGACCGACACTTCATATTCTCCCGTGCTCTTGATCTGATCGGAAATGTTTATCTTCTTCTTATCGATCTCAAGCTGGTGCTGTTCCAATAATACAGTCGCGATCTCCTTGCTGGAAACAGAACCGAATACTTTTCCATTCTCACCGGTCTTTATCTTCAAGGTTACACCGATCTTCTTGATCTGTTCGCCAAGGATCTGTGCTTCCTTTAATATCTCCTGACGTTCTCTTTCTTCGTCTTCCCTCTGCTTTTTCAGGTCGGAAAGATTCTTCTTGGATGCTTCAATTCCAAGCTTCTTCGGTAATATGAAGTTCCTTGCGTACCCATCATTTACTTTAACGATCTCACCTTTTTTACCAAGTGCTTTTACATCCTGTAACAATATGACTTCCATTTTATGCTCCTTCTTTCTTCATTGTATTAAGAACACCTTTGACTTTTTCAATAGCCTCGCGCAGAGAACAATCTGTCAGCTGCGCTCCGGCTACGCTCATATGTCCACCGCCGCCGATCTTCTCCATGACCACCTGTACGTTCAGTTCATCGATGGAACGGGCACTGATATAGATCTTGTCGTTGTATTCCGTAAACACAAAAGATGCTTTTATCTCTGTTATATTCAATAATTCATTTGCGACCTGTGCACACAGGACAGTCGGACTCTCCACTCCGGTATCATCCAGTACAGCAAAGGCATAATTATCAAGATAGATATCGGTCGAAGATACAGCCGATGCTTTTGCCATATATTCCAGTAATTCTGTACGGAACATCTTACGGATTCTTGTAACATCCGCGCCGCTTCGTCTAAGATAGGCGGCTGCTTCAAAGGTTCTCACACCGGTCTTATTCAGGAAATTATTCGTATCCATTACAATTCCGGCATACATGGCATCCGCTTCTGCCTGTCGCAGTCTAAGTCCTTCACTGATATACTGCAGAATCTCTGCGACCATTTCACAGGAGGATGAAGCATAAGGCTCAACGTAGGACAGAACCGCATTATCCGGGGTCTCCCCTGTCTGTCTGTGATGATCAAGAATAACGATACTGTCTGAGACGTCCAGAAGTTCCGGACACTCCGTGTAATTTGGACGGTTTACGTCAACCATAACGATCAGTGTATTGGCATTGGCCATTGCCTTGGCTTCCGCACTGTTAATGAACAGATCATCTTCATAGTCTGCGTTGTTCAGGAAGCGATTGACCATGGGACGAAGCGATGTCGTCACTTCGTTAATAACAATATGCGCTTTTTTATTCAGCGTTTTTGCTATACGGTAAATACCAATTGCTGCACCAAAGGAATCAACATCCCCGATGGCATGACCCATAACGATAATATCGTCCTTTGTCTCAAGCAATTCGCGTAATGCATGTGCTTTTACCCTTGCTTTTACACGTGTATTCTTCTCAACCGAAACACTCTTGCCTCCAAAGTAGGAGGTATTCTCGTGCTCTTTCAATACGACCTGGTCTCCGCCACGTCCAAGAGCAAGGTCAATGGCTGTTCTCGCCTGTTTATAACCTTTGTTAAAGTTCTCAGCATCCACACTCAGTCCAATGCTGATCGTAACAGGAAGCTCATTTCCAATATTGACACCACGAACTTCATCAAGAATCGGAAATCTGGTCTCACAAAGCTGCGGTAGATAGCGATTCTGGAAAATACAGATATACTTATCCTTTTCCAGCTTTTTAATAATAGCGTCAATGCTCTGCATGTTCTTGTTGATTTTTCGCTCTACAAGCGCTGACAGCAAGGATCTGCGCACTTCATCAATGCTCTCAAGTGCTTCCTCATAGTTGTCAATATATAAAAGACCTATGATCAGCTTTTGGTCTGATAAATCTTTTTTTAACGTTACGATCTCTGTCTCATCATACAGATACATGGTCAGCAGCGAATTCCTGTGTTTCTGATCACTGTCTGTATCTTCATAGCTCCAGTAGGTATCCGCATCAAGATCAGCAGCAAAGATATAACGGAATAAGACCAGATAATGCTTTTCGTTATGCCGAATGTGAAGTGTGTTATCCTGTTCACTCTTAGGCAGCATATCTTCCTTAATTGATTCAAATATATGAAAAATGGACTGTCTGGACGCTTTCGCAAATCCGGCAATCTCAGCAAATTCATCATTCATCCAGAGAAGATGTCCCTCAGAATCAATCACAGAATACGGTACCGCCATCTCTTTCATCAGCCTGCGTTGTACCTGCCCGTAATTCGAAGCATACGTCACCAGAGCTCCAAGCAATTTGGGCTTTGCTATAAAGTAAGCTGTCAATGCTAAAAGGGAATACAGAACCACAAATAAAAATACGATTCTTCCAATTCTCTGATCAAAAAGAAGTATCACTATATTCATACAAAGTAATAAAGGAATCATCAGCATCGGCCACAAAAGGTAAATGCGCATGCCTCCTTTAAGTTTCAGATCTTTTTTCATAGCAGCTCCCGTCTTCCATCAAATATTACATAATGCAACGAACTCCCCAACAAAATATCCTAAACCCGCTTCCCCATTATATCACATTTCCTTACAAAATGAAATATTTTTTAGAGGAGCTGATTTAGGATATCCTGTTTACAGCTTTATGATATGTGTCTTTGACTTGTTCCGTGCATTATGCGTTTAGTTCCCGCCGTTTCCACTTCCGCTGCCTTTTCCATTATTTGTTTTTGACCCACTGTTATCACTGCTTCCGGAATCGTTGTCTGAATCATTGTTTTCACCACTATTATTCGTACCCTCTTGTATTGTCATACCATCAGAATTCTCGGAATCATCTGTTGGTACAGGGGTTACCGACGGTGTGACGGATGGGGTGACGGTCACTTCACTATTCTTGCTCTGTCCATTTCCCTGATTCTTGTCATCCGCTTTCGCCTCTGCGTCTGCTGCTTTATCGTCTGCCTTGGCCTTTGCTTCATCTGCTTTAGCCTGTGCATCTGCTGCCTTTTCATCCGCTTTTGCTTGCGCTTCGTCTGATTTAGCCTGTGCATCTGCTGCCTTATCGTCCGCTTTTACCTGTGCTTCGTCTGATTTAGCCTGTGCATCTGCTGCCTTTTCGTCCGCTTTTGCCTGTGCTTCGTCTGATTTAGCCTGTGCATCTGCTGCCTTTTCGTCCGCTTTTGCCTGTGCTTCGTCTGATTTAGCCTGTGCATCTGCTGCCTTTTCGTCCGCTTTTGCCTGCGCTTCGTCTGATTTAGCCTGTGCATTTGCTGCCTTTTCATCCGCTTTTGCCTGCGCTTCGTCTGATTTAGCCTGTGCACCTTCTGCCTTTTCGTCTGCTTTATCCTGTGCATTAGCGGCTTTATCTTCTGCTCTGGATGCAGCATCATTAACCTGTATTTCTGTCATGATATCTCTGACTGACCTATGCAGCCATTCTTCTGTATCATATGTTTCGCTGTCCTCGGTACTGGCCTTAAGTTTTTCGACCAGATTTAATTTACCAGGTGTTGTTCCAAGTTCTCTTGCTTCCTGAACTCTGTCATAACCTACACTGTCAACTTCAACCACTACATCATCCTGTACAAATCCTTTTACCGCTGCCTGAATCGCTTCTGCGAGCTGGTCTGCATCTCCCATATTGCTTGCTTTATTTGCAATCGTTATGACCAGGCCACCTTGAATTCTGAACACGGAACCGGATACTGTCTGATATGCTGAACCGGATACGGCATTATATACCGAACCGGATACTACATAAGCCGATCCTGATACAATTCCATACGCTGAGCCGGATACGGCGCCTGTACCGCTGAAATATCCATCACTTGTTATCTGTGTAATCGTGTCCAGGATTGCGTCTTCGATGTTCTTGTACTTAATTGACTTAATATCAAGCTCACTAAGTATCACTGACCCGTCATCATTTATTGCTTCCACATGAATGACTCTGTCGTATTGATTAACGGTAAACACGATGGATGGATTAACATCCAGGCTGACATAAGTATATGGACTTAAGTAGGTTCCTGTCAGGATTCCTGCCGCTACTAAAAATACAGCGATGGAGGCGGCAATGGCAATTAATTTGCCTGTTACTTTTGTTTTATTTTCTTTCATCTCAATCACCTGTCCAATCTTAAAATTACTGTCCTTAAGTTTTCGAATATTGCCGTCTTCCATCAGAACAGCGGCAAATCCATTCTGAATCTCAACTACTACACTTTTCATATGTCTGCCTCCTTTCTAATGAAATGCAGATATTCCGCAAGGTTTGGATACTCCCCTGAAAGTATCTCAACTGCTGCTATTATATATTTACGATGACGCTCCAGTATTTTTCGGGGTAGCTTTTCATTTTTTTCAATAATTTTTATGGGAAGTTGTTTTGACCGTCTCATCTCTTTTGCAAGTACGGGTGACTGAAGTATATAATTCACTGCTTTCGCGCAGGCTTTTCTTGTTTTTTCCGCATGAGGAGATACCTCTGTCAGTTCCATAAAAGAAAATCCATAACCAGACAGGATACCACTGATTGCATTGATTTCAAGCGCAATGCTCTGCCGGTCTTCTTCCATGGACAGGCTTGTTATTGCCACTTGTCTGGATACTTCTGACTGTAAAGCTCCATCATTTTCATCCTGCGATCTGGAATCGGATTCAAAAAGATACGGATCCACTATTTCTTCTTGGTCGTACTTTCCCTGCTTTCTGCTGTAATCAATTAACTTTCTCTTCATTACAAGATCTGCATAGGATAAAAAGCTCCCTTTTTCCATGTCGTAGGTCTGAACAGCTGTATGGAAAGCTTCCAGTGCAATTGACCATTCATCGTCACTTTTTGTAACAAAATTGTGCCTCACGGAAGAAGCCACTGCCCGAATATGTGATTCGTAACGGTGGGTAAGCTGTTCAAAAATCTCTTCATCCTGCGAAGCCTTCATGGCCAGTTGATCGATCTCTCTCAAAAAAAGCACTCCTTTTATTGTAACTGTTATATATAACCTGTATTTTATACCTTGCCTTTGCACCTTTATTATTAACACTTTTTCGCATTATGTCAACCCGTGAATACAATTACATATTTTGTTTTGTTTTACTTTGTTTTTGCATTTACGATAGTTTGTGAATAAACGTCTGGCTTTCTTACAACAAAAAAAGGCAGTTCAAAAAGAACCACCTTTCCCTTATTACATTTAAAATACTTAAATTCATCCTGTCTTCGAAGCACTTACTGCTGCTTCCATTCATAGAGATACCGAAAAACAATACCTTCACAGTTTATGGCAATTGCCATCTTGTCATGTTCTTCATCTCCCGATCCAAAGGTTCCATATACCGTATTGGACATTGGCTGGTAATTATTGCTGACAGTAGACATAAAGAAATAAGTTCCATCCCGGTCCATCAGATCGGTTGCATATCCATCCTGTTCTCCGTCTTCTGTTACTCTGTAATAGCTTGCACACATCTGTCCGATGCCGGCTTGATTTGGATGATCATGATAAAGGTGCTCGGAGGTCATTTCCATCGAGAATTCTTCCTTTGCCTGAATCACAGTCGTCGGTGGTGCTGTCCAGGTCAATCTGCCTGCCTCCGATATTCCGTTTCTCATCCAGTAGTATTCATTATCTTCACCGGTATAGGTGTTCGAAACCGTTACACTACCTTCTGAAAAATCTATCTGCTTATACCAGTTTGGATATGCCTTTTCGTTGGCATTATCGATGATACTCTCCCAGTCGTTCACGCTGGTACCGATGTACACCCATGCATACTCCTTTGTTTCTGCTGCCTGTGCTTCTTCTTTCGGTTGTTTCTCTTCGCCATCTTCCTCTTCTGCTTTTGTGGACATCGTTGGCGTAACGGGCTCTGGCGTTGTATTTGCAGTCTCCGGCGCTTCTGTAACGGTCGGTGTCGCCGTTGGTGTTACAGTCCCATAATCTTTATCAAGATATCCCATTTCTTTCAGATACTCAATGGATTGTTTGTGGTCTTTATCATTGTACCAGTAACGCATTGCCGTAACCAGATCAACTGCCGGCATCTTGCCTGTATCAGAGTGTTTTGAAAAGGTAAGTTCCATTCCTGTCATATCAAGTATGTTATTCATTACAATATTCAGCCGGGTAAGTCTGTCTTCCAATGACATTGTATTGTCATAACCAAGCATGTCAACGGTGAGAAGATCTCTTTGTTCAAAATAAGTGAAAAGCTTTATATAATCGCTTTGTGATTTTTTTAGGTCTGACTCTGCTTTTGCCCTTGCCGCAAACTGGTCTTTCAGATTTTGTTTTGCCTTTGCCCGGATTTCATTCATTTTCTCAGTGGTTATGCTGTCTGCGCTGACTCCGTTCAGGCTGCAGTATTTCTTGATGGCCACGATGTATATCTGGCGCTCCAGTGCCTCCGACCTTTCCCATAAAGTCTCAAAATCACCGGCTTCCACATCACTATAGGAGAACTTATTTCCTCCGTTGCGATAGACCAGATACATATTCTCAACGCTTGAATTCTTCCAGCAATCAATGGATGCACTAATAACTTCTGTACCGGCTTTAAAGATCCTGCCTACTAGTGCACTGTCCAGCAACACATTGGCAATCGCTTTAAGTGCAAGCTCCGTGTCATTTTCTATAAGAGCAGATGTCGCCTGCGTGTATGTCGCATAATAACTTGATTCATTCGCAATGACTTTAAGCTGACTCGCAAGGTCAACGGACTTGACATTTTTTGATAATACCCTTGCTGTCATTTCTGCCAGCTTCGTGCTGTAACCGGCTGAATCATTATTTTTCAAGGCTACAACAAGATAGCCAAAGTCATTCTCCTTAGCTACCTCATCAATAATCTTATTGAGTATTCTGCTATCGGTAATGCCTATCTTTGTTTTAACAAGATCAGAGATCAATGCTTTTGACGCATCATGTACCATCTTGGCATCGTTATCCTGTTTCCAGTTTTCAATCGCAAACTCTTTTGCCATCTCTGCCTTTATCTGACTGTCGGAGGCTGCTGCCAGCCCATGCGTACTGAAGTGATCTGTCGTGTACAGAACAACACCGGTCTCAAGGTCTACCGAATCCGGCTCATAAGAAAACCATTCGCTGCCATCAAAGTACGTTACACGAAGGTCCTCTGCAAATTTGATTTTTGAAAGGCTTCCACTTGGAATAATGAACTGGAGCGTGACTTCTTTGTTAAGCCTTGTTGCCTCTGTGCCTTCAACGGATATATCAAAAGGTGCAATTATTGAGGTGAACTGACTCCTATCATAGGCTTTATAATCTCTACGGTCAGCATTGGCTATCGTAACCATGACATCTTCTTCGAATAATCCAGCCGGAAGCAATGCCGCTACATAAGAAGTATCCATATCTCCGAGAATCACATCTTCCTGCCTGCTTGACAGCCCTGAATACGTTTCTGTCAGGCTTACTTCTTCCAGCTCCTTGTACTTTTCGTCTCCTTTTCGTGAGCAGATCAAGGAACTCACAATAAAAACGGCAGCAACAATGGCAATTAATATCGCCGTTGCTGCTGCAAAAGTCTTTACGCTATTACCTTTACTTTTATTATCTTTCATCTACCCTGCCTCCATTATACACACTAGCGTTACCAATGATAAGTACGCCTCTTATCATCAAGCCAATGTGATTATAGCACCCAGGAGACTTTGTGTATTCACTTATTTCGCTGATTAATAAAAATAAACCCTCTCTCCACCCATAGTTCTGCCTTTTTATATGGTATAAAAGTAATTTTATTCCATTTACCAGAAGCTATCGTCTGCCTTACTACTTTAACTTACTGTCTCTCCTAATATCTTTCAAAAATTTCGTATTATAATTTCTAAATAAAAACCCTCCAATGAAAATGAATAAAAGAGGCGCCGCAAGGAAACGTTGAATACGTACTATAAAATCAAATAATGGCATCTTATATACGGTTTCCTCTACACCCTCAAATGTCCTGACTATTCTATATCGTGTGTTTTTATTTTTTATTCTGTAAATCGAACCATCCGCCGCAAGGAATTCCTTCCATTCCTTTCGCAAATATTCATAGGTTTCTTTGTCATCCTCAGTTTTTTCACTAAATATATTTCCATTCAAATCCATACTATATACTTTATAGGATTCTGCAAGCAGTATCGTATCATCCTCTAAAATGGTAAAAGCATAGCTATCGTGTGTTTCGATTATTTTGGTTTTTACATTTGTGTTGTCATATGCAACGATATTATATTCATTTCCAATATATATCTTACCAAAAGAATCCACGGCAAATCCTTTTATCTCCATAGGTGTTTTATATGCCATTGCCATTACACCAATGAACCAGTAGAATGGAATTATTATAACAACGATAAACAAGCCTTTTTTCCAATGAAGATCTTTCAGCAATTCTTTTATCATAAATTTCCGTTCCCTTTTCGTAAGATTTTAAAGAGCACTTACCTTCTGTCGATGATAAGTGCTCTTTGTTTTTTAAATGTCGCTGCCTGGTTTTCTTTCAGCCAGTAATCAATAGGATAAATAAAATCCATAGTCAATATCTTCCGTAACATCATCCATTGTATACACCGCAATGTAATAGGTTCCTGCCTCCAGTGGTCCGCTCGCATATTGATAATAGGTTCCTGCATCATAGGATTCGGATGCATACCCATAGACGTCTCCATTTTGATCAAGAACAGCAAAATACAGGTTCACATTCTCCTGATATTCGCCCGAAACAGGAAATCCATACAATTGAAAATTACTGGTGTCTTCTGTCAAAACAAACCGATAAAAATCAATCGGCACACCGGATACTGCACCGTATACATATTGATTTTCTTCAATTTCCTGACAGTTCTCTAATGAATTGCTGTTCTCCGTATCCTCATACACAATCTCAGCATCCGGATTGTACAATGAAATACCGGAAGCAGGTGCATGGGTCTTGTTATAAAAAGTCTCCACGGTAATCGGATTTGCTACAGAGACCTGATAGATCTGCTCAATGCTGATGGCAAAGTTTAGATTCTGTCCGCCATCATAATACAATGTAATTATACCGATTACTTCACCAAATTCATTCAACAGCGGGCTTCCACTGTTCCCTTTCGAAATCGCAGCATTCGTCTGCACATATTCAACACCATCCAGATATCTTGATGTGTTGGTTACCATACCGTTGGAAAATGTATCTGTAAGCCCAAGCGAACTTCCTATCGTATAGACATCTTCTCCGACTTCAATCTTGTGCTGGTTTATCACAAGCGGTTCGTAGGTGTCATCAATGGCTAATATCGCAATATCAAGTGCCTCGTCATATCCCATAACATAAAGGATATCATGTATTGTGCCATCATAGGTTGTTACCTGCATCTCTTCTGCACCATCAATTACATGATAGTTTGTTACAATCAGATTATCTTCAATAAAAAAGCCACTGCCTATGGATTGATCCGTTTCAACTTCCACAACCGAATCATTGCAGAATTTATATATCTCTTTCGCAGACATTGCATCTTCATCATCTGAAATCATCTCGCCACAGTTAACTGTGACCGTGACAGTATCATCGCTTCTGTTTGATGTAATTGTCAGTGTCGTTGTTCCTGTCCCAAGAGGGGTGACCGTCAGATACATATTATAGCCGACCCATCCGCTGAGTTCATATGTTAATAACGACGGATCTTCTACTTCCACACTTATCTTCTCGTCAATGGATTCATCATCCGAAGTAAGGGTCAGCATTGTTTCGTCATAAATTGTAATCTCATCAACACTGGCATGCAGATCTTTATTTTCTACCGTTATGGTGCATCGATACTTTTTTCCACAGCATTTTGCCACAATGATTGCAGTACCTTCTGCCCTGGCGATGACAAAACCACCCTCATCCACCGATGCCACTGCTGCATTGGAACTATACCACAGTATGTTCTCTGCAGCACCTTTCAGTGATAATTCCAAAGTGTCACCAATCTCCAATGATGCGCTTTTGCTGCTTATGGACTGATTCTTCACGGTCAATTTACAGGTGTAGGTTACGTTGTTATATACAGCTTCAATTACTGTACTGCCTTTTGAAAGCCCTTTGACCTGTCCATCTTCTGATACCGAAGCAACGGATTCATCCAAAGAAATCCAGCCGACCTTATCCTTTGTTCCTTTCATGCTCAACGTTGCCGTTGCCCCAACATACAATGTCATTGTTGTTTTACTCAACCCTATCGTTGCTGCCTGGACCGTGTTGGTCATTGTTATTGGTGTAGTCACCGGTACCGCACATAACATAAGTGCAATAAAACATGCAAGCACTGCTTTTTTCAGCTGCCTCATTGTCTGGTCTCCTCCTTCTTGCACATTCCTGCGCGGTTTCTCTCTATGACCCTAGTAAGATAAATTATACCATAGAATGAGAGAGATTTCCAGTATTGTATGACGCTGCAATTCCGAACAATGTGTGAACGTGCTTTGCTGGCTAATTCACTCAGCTGCCGGTGCCGGATACTCCGATCCTACTGCGTATGAATAAATAGCTCAATGATTCACATGATTATGGGAAGTATCGATTTTTCTTATCAAAACAACAGAAACCCTTGGTCTGAATGGGATTGTCAAAATCAAGGGTTGCGTATAAAAAATTACATTATTTTTGTTAAATTTATGATTTTTATGAAATGACCTCATAAGTTAAGTTATATACTATATCTTTGCAATATAAAGAAAATATATCATCTTTGGCTTCTTTAACTTTGTATTTTACTCCTTCCACATATGACTTAATTTCTAACGGTAACTTACCAGGTTCCCATTCATATACATGTTAACCAACTCAAGACATATCGAATAGTGGATAGTCTAATAATCAAATCTGATTTTCTCATATGCTCTCCTATTCATGATAAAAGAATACATTATAAATGCTTAAAGAAGTTGTACACAATGTAATTTTTAGTTACAATTGAACCCATTGAATAATATTATCCAATATATTACCTCTTTCCTATTAAAATCATAAAATGTCTCTTTTATAGTATTATATACATAATGGACAGTTGTTTTACCCTTTGGGCTTTCTACTATTGATTGCATTTTAGCCCAACCTTCTGAATCTAACCATCTTGTATCATCTAATTTAAATGGTAATTGTGTCGCATTCTCCATTGGATTTGATTGTACCTGATACATAGCCATTTACTCAGTTAAATTATTGAACTATTTTCTTCCTGTGTTCCCATAACCAGATACTTCAACTGCATTACCCATATTAGAAGTGTACCAATCATACTCATATAATGATTTTGCAATCCTCCTTTGGGTCCAACATAAAAATCAGTCTTGTAATAAGAAGTTAATTCAAAGTAATTTATGTAAAATTCGGAACGAAATTGCTGAATACATTGATATACCGACATAACAAAAGACACTATTCTCTTTTCTGTATGATGCCCTGTGTAATAGCCCATAATACCACTTGAAAAAAATATTATTTTGGTGCAGGATAAAGGAAGGTGGTCGCCCCGATTCACAAGCCCCGGTAGTACCGACGTTTTAAGGACTTTTAGTACGTGGTCGAAACGACCCTTTGTGTGTCAAAAAGGGGGGTAATCACCTCCCTTCATAAATAGTAACGTTTGAAGGTGGTAATCTGTTACAGTATTTCAAAATATTTTTTATTCTTTTTTCATTTTAATACTTTCTGTCATTTTTATCATTTCTTCTTTGTCTATATTGCCCATCAAATAGAAAGCATGGTCGCTATAGTACCAAAACAAAGTAAGATATCCATTATTATCAACAAGAATACCTTTACGATCTTTTATCATAATCTCAGTTGCTCAATAATATTTTTTCAAACTCTCTCACTTTTTACGTTTTCTTTTTAAAAACCAAGTAATTATCACGCAAAGAAATGTAATGGAAAATTGAATTGGAACAAAGAATATCAACCAATATATTGTTGTTGTATCTTTATTCGACTTAAATATATCTTGAACAATATACGGAAAAAATAATATCGTTACAGCAATAAAAATACCTATGGACATTACTGGTAAAAGCCATGTTTTTTTAGAAAAGAATCTATAGAAAACAAAACACAATCCGACCGGAATAATAAAAAGACATAATATATTATAGATCAGCTGTTTTCCTTCAAAAAATGTCATTGTAAAACCTCACGCTTTTAATTTATTTTGTACTAACAGAAGCATAACAAACTTAAAAATCTATATTATGCTTCTGGTCGGTGGTGTTATCTAACCGCCATTTCAAGCCATTTCAAGCTATTTGCAAGGTTACAGTTAGGTGTATATGCACGGAAACGTACTGAAAGTTAAATCTCTATACCGGTTTCGGTATTTACAAATTTTTTAAGATTGTTCTCATTCACCAACATTATATCTGTGCCGACTGGCATGTTAAATATCTCAATTACAGCGGGTTCTATATTGACAACAGTTCCCCAATCACACACAGCCATATTGGATGAATCAGCCAAAAAATCATCCGTGTCTATGTCTGACAAAAATCTCCAACCATTATCAAGTTCATTACGTGATGACTCTCGGATACACCACTTGATATTCCCCAAACCATTCAAAATATTTTTTGATACTGCACATCCACCTAAACCCATGCTTTCCATGTTTATTTCTCCTTGATTAGCTCTTTAATTTTATCGGTTCCTCTTTCCATTAACAATTTTCTAACACTAATTCCTGATTTGTTTAAAATATCAATGTTTTGATGATTTGATAATACACCTTCTAAGAATTTCATGCCTTCATCTGATTGACGTTTTAGAAGTTCAAAACATATCGACAACAATGCAGTATTACCATATTTGTTGTCAATTTGACTTAAATCACATCCACGTTGAATCAACAATCTTGCTAAATCAAGTGCTCCATCAAAATTTATATTTGCTGCTAGATAGTGTAGTTCATTAAATCCATCTTTTGAAACAACATTAATTTTGGGATTCTCATTTAACAGATAATGAGCTACTTCAAACTTTCTACTAATCAGTGTCTTTTGAAATAAACTTATTCCTTTTGCGTCTTTAGTATCAATAATATCACTAAGGTTTTGAACCTCAAGTTTGAGTTTATTCAGTAAGTCTTCAAGCGATCCAAATTTTATAACAGTGCCATAATCAGCTTTCTGTAAATCCATCTATTTTCCTCCAGTACCCATTATTCAAATAAGTGCCCTCTATTCGTGCTTGGTAATTCGGGTCTATAGTTACTTGGATTTTTATACCATTCCAAAAACTCTTGTTTGCTAATAGTTCCGTCCATATACAGCTTATGCGTATCAGAGTATTTCTCTCCTGGAATATGCCCCCTATCCCATTGACCATTCCTTGGCTTTGTTGGATCCCCTTTATTTCAACACAAGTAGGGTCATATACTTTGCCGGTAATAGGATCTTTAGCATTGTTTCATACTTCATCAACTTGACCTTTGCATTCTAAAAAACATTTTTGGGTTTTAATCTCAATATCTTCTCGTTCGTTACATTCGCACTCTATTTTCCAAACCAACTTCCATACACCTCCGGAATATATATTTGATTTCCACCACCTAAAAGTTGACCTACTCCACCATTAATGCTTTGAGATGCTGCAGTCCCTTCATATATAACTGTTCCTTTTGGAACAATAACCTTCGTTACGTATTCACAACTATTGTTCCACATTGGATCAAGCGCTAAATCTAACTGTGATTGCATTCCACCATTTTGCGGAACTCTTGTCATGTACCTTCCTACCTCTTTAGCATCTCCACCATATACTCTATAAAATACTGTATCTTCAGCTAGTACTAAGTTAGCAATATATCATTATGGCTCAGAGTCATTCTTTTTTAATTTAATACATCGTCCATAGTGTACTTTAAAAATTCAAGCAAATCATTTTCAAACAGAGTATAATCAATTTTAGCTTTTCTACTTATACTTTTAATGGATTTCAATATATTCCCAACAATCAACTTACATTTTCCATCTGCATTTGAAGAAATGTATTTATCAAAGTCTATTTGGTTTCTAACTGATACAAGCTTAAATTTTAAATCATACTTAATCTCTTCTTTCCATTGACCGTTCACAAGTAATTCCTTTGGAGCTACTACTGGAGATATTCCTACAATATCTACAATGTCGCTGTACCTTTTATTTTTAACAAATGCAGCTATATCTCTACACATCCAATATACTTCATCATCTACACCATAAATATTTTTGTAATATGCCGGTGAGTTTATATTTAAATCCATTAATAACCTCCTATTTTTACCATCCATTAGAATTTAATTAAGGCGGATATATATCATATTTATCAAAATAGTATTTATTCATATCATACTGCCAATAATGTATATCAACCTTGCCCTGTGTAATATCCTCTATGAATACCTCTATCAATAAACCTATTGAATATTAACTCGATACTTCTAGCTTCCTAACCTTATGAATGAGCTTTGATAATCTCTTACGCTACTATTTATTAACATTGATTATAGCTCTATCCCTCTTCCTAATGTTTCTTTTCAGGCAACGTCTCTTTGTCCAATATTGGTCTTTAAACATCCTTCTGAAAATTGAATATTCTCTTCCATTATTATTATCTTATGTCCCTAAAAATGTGTCCAACTTTTTTAAAGCAGATGTCATAATTGTATAAATAACTGTAGTTATTAAAAAGTATTTCACGATTGAAATAAAAGGAAGCTATAAAATCGTATTGGTATATAATGTTATAGCTTCCTTTTTAATATTACCCGGCAAATCTTCTAATCTTTTTTCATCATAGCACAATACATTAAGATATATTCGTTAATACCAATCCCCTTATTTTGAAATCTTCCACCATGTCCTTGATTCAATTCACTTTGAGCTAAAGATTCTGCATCAGCATATTTTTCTATATTTATATTTGCCAACATTTTTATTAATTTTTCATCCATTATACCTGATTGATGAAGAGCAAAAGAATCAAAATTATTGTTCCTTGATATTATCGTTTCAATAAAGCTTCTGCTCTCATATTTAAAATCATCAACTACATCATTACAGATTTGTTCAATACAGTTTGCGTCCGTAATTATATAGCTTTTCTCTTTCCACTGTATTGAAGGAGCAACATAGGCACCATTTGCTCTTAAGCTATCTTTCTGATTAATATTATCTTTCATATCAATAACTTTCCAAAAAATATCATCATAATAATATAGCTTTATATTCATACGAATTGTTAATAAACACTGGTTGTTAGTAAAACGAATGAAATATACTGCATGTACAAAATAGTCATTTATTTTCTCATAAATGCAATTAGAAACTATCTTACACGACTTTTTCTTAACAACTTGTTTAATTGTATTTTGTACAGCTTTATTTATAAGCTTCAGTTCTTCTTTTTGCTCTTTAGTCATCTTATCACCTCGATGTTTATGATTCTAATGCCTCAATCAATATATTATTTTCGCTTCTGTTCCAGAAAGTATCTCATATCCTCCTGTAAAAATTCCTTTTCTCTTACCAACAACAGTTCTTCCACTATTTTACAACTCAGGAAATGCTATTTTCTGGTTAGGTGTCAAAGGTGCAGAAGTCGATGATTTAAACTCATTTATCACCACATTCCCATTTACATCCAATCCTAATGCATCAACACGAGACTTAGTACCGCTAAGTGTTTTTATTGTGACTTGTTCTACTGCATTCGTATTATTGTTATTGAAATTGGAAAATTCTTGTTGCTCAAAAGCTTTTCCTTGTGCACGATTATTAGCCAATACATCAGCCTGAGAGCCTCCCTTGGTATTACTCGCTCCCTGACTTGCACTAGCTGCATTTTTTGCAGTATTACCACTTGATGTATTGATACTGTTAGCATATCTTGCTGAAACGCCATACATCGCTCCACCAGAAATGCATCTATTGCCATGGCTTTTGGATCAAATACTGTTTTTACACCTGCTTTAAATCCAATATAATCTTCCTTATATCCTGCAGCAGTATTTAGAACGTTTCCCGTTAATATTGCTCCAGTACGTGCTGAAATTCCTATACCCATGGCTCCCGCAATAGCTACAGCTGCTGTCATTCCTCCTGCTGCTGCATATATTGCTCCTCCTGTTAATGCACCTCCGACTCCTGCATCAGCTCCAATACACGTGTTGATTCCAACTTTTTCCAATCAACACGATCCATATCGAAGCCTTCACCGCTTGTTGCCTGAGATAAAACAGATACAGCGCCACCTATAACGCCAACAGCTGCTAATATAGCAAAGTGCCCACTCGGATCATAATACTTAAGTGGAATATTAGCGCAATACGTATATAAGTTTTCTACTGTTCAACATCGATATCAAGTAATATTCCTTTAGAATTACATGCTCCAATAATTTTTTCTATTAAGCTATCTCTTATCACCGGTTCAATATTGACTACATATTCATTATTGTTTTTTGTCTTAATCTTCATATTTCTAACCATTCCTATGACAGGCATTTCAATTTTTGGATTCGCAACAGTGATTTCCTTAATCTCATCCCATAAAATTTCACTCTTTCCATCATAAACTTTGTAAATAACAATTCCAGAATTACTTATATCCACTCTATAACAGTTAAACATAAATGAGGATAAAATCAAAAATACAACAATTATCAATGTTCCAGGCATGATACCATAAATTTTAACTAAAACATAGTATGCAACTAATGATAAAAAAAGATGAATTACTATTCCTTTGTTATATTTAAAAATCATTTTTTCCTTGTATGATGTTTATAGGAATAAACACCATAACTTCCTTTCTATTTAATATCGTGGTTATAATACATTCAGATACTGTGGACTTTTAATTTTTTTCTGTAGCTTGACTACTCAACAGGAGTGTATTGCCGCTACCTTTATCTGAATTGTTTATTAGCTGGATGTTGCCAGGAGCATTTCTCCTGAGTACTTATTTCAATCAAGTCTACGATGATAATCGTTGGTAGATATCACGGTATCAGACTTACAGAAAGGGAGGTACAACCTCATGATTTACGTTGGCATTGATATTGCTAAACTCAACCATTTTACCTCAGCCATTTCTTCTGATGGTGAAATACTCATCGAGCCGTTCAAATTTACAAATGACGGTGATGGATTCCACTTGCTCGTTTCTAAACTCGAATCTCTCGAGTCTGACGACATCATCATCGGTCTTGAATCAACGGCACACTATGCGACAGCCTCGTTCGATACCTTGTTGCCAGCTGCTTCAAAGTGTGTGTGTTGAACCCCATTAAAACGTCTTCTATGCGCAAGAACAAGACGGATAAGGTCGACAAATACATAATTGCTAAAACTTTAATGATGCAGGATTCCTTCAGATTTGTTTCCTGCTATGACTTGGATCTGATGGATCTAAAAACACTTGGTCGTTTTCGACAAAAGACCATAAAGTAGCGGACACGGTTAAAAATACAGCTGACTTCTTATGTGGATTAGGTGTTCCCAGAATTGCAGTATTTCTTCAAATCTGGTCTGCATCAAAAATCTGTCTATGACCTGTTAAAAGAGACTCCTATGCCTCAAGACATTGCTTCCATGCATATGACTCATCTTGCTCATCTACTTGAAGTCTCCTCCCATGGTCACTTCAAAAAAGAAGAAGCTAAAGAATTAAGAGTTCTTGCACAGAAGTCTATTTGCACCAGCGACAGTGCTCTATCTATTCCAATAACTCACTCCATTGCACAGATTGAGTTATTGGATAGCCAGTTGGATAGAGTTGAATCTGAGATGGCGGACATCAGGAAATTCAATGATTCTGTCATCATGACCATTCTAGGTATCGGTTACATAAACGGTGGAATGATTCTTGGTGAAATCGGTAATATACACCGGTTCTCCAACCCTAGTAAGCTGCTTGCATTTGCAGGTCTTGATCCGTCCGTTTACCAGTCTGGCAACTTTAGTGCGAAATATACACGGATGTCTAATCGTGGTTGCAGAGTCCTTAGATATGCTCTTATGAATACAGCTCATAATGTAGTAAAAAGCAATGCCACTTTCAAAGCTTTTTATGACGCCAAGGTAACAGAAGGCCGTACACACTATAATACTCTCGGGCACTGCGCCGGCAAACTTGTCAGAGTCATCTGGAAGATGCTCACTGACGAAGTAGAATTCAACCTCAATTAAGAGGTCTGTATATCAATATCGATAGATTTTGAAAAAGCACCTTAAGGGAGCTCTGTTAAGTTACCCTTTTATCCTCGATACTAAAAAAGTAATTTCTTATTATTTTGTACTTGACTTTTCATAGCTGGTTTCCTAATTTGGCAAATAGAAATATTCTGGGTCTAGTGGTAGCTTATTTATTTCATTATAAACTTGTCTTGAATTTTTGTACAAATAATCAGCCATCACATCCAACTTCTCAGGCATCTGCCCCATCGCTTCTTTCATCATCCATGGGGGTATTGTTACTGTATCTGAATAAGCTCTTGTTGACGTAGCCCAATCCATTAATTTCTTTTCCTTTTCACTAGCTCTGTTATATGCATAGCTTTTTAAACTATTTGAAATTGATGATGTAAAGCAAGTATACGAATTTGCTGCAAACCATAAACTAGATAAATTAGCGTATTGCATTGTTATTCTATCATCCTTGACTCCTGAAACAATATTTGTAGCAACAGAAATTGGCACTCCAAATCTTGTTCCATACTTAAACAACGTCGGAACTCCCGAACTAGTTCCATTATTTAATAATTTAAAGATTTCATCAGAGTATTGCACCTGTTTCATCAGTGTATTGCTTGATGCTGCAGCTGATACAAAATTATTAAATAAATCATTGCTTAATTGTAAATTGAAATCACTTGACTTTGACGTCACTCCTTCAGAAACAATGCTTTGTTTGCCTGCATTCTCTTCAATAAGTTCATCTGTCACCGAAACAGCAATATGCCCACTCGGATCATAATACTTCAGCGGATTATTAGCGCAGTATGTATACCGGTTCAGGCTCAGAGGATCGTTCTTCTCTCCTGTGTAACTGTCCTCGGTCAGGAACCTTGCGGTCGTGCTGTCATAGTATCTTGCATTGACATAGTAGAGTCCTGTCGATTCATCGTACTGGTACCCTGCATAGGTCGTGGTGTTGTCTGCAGTTCCTGTGGCTTTTATGATATTGCCAAAAGCATCATACTGGTAGGTCGCTGCGATTCCACCTTGTGTGTACACGAGCATAACGACGTCTCTGTGTGCATTATACAGATAATAGTAACTTTCTGTCAATGTATCCCTTGCGAAAAGGACGAGTCCGTAGTGGTTGACTGCGGTGACGGTTCCTGTGCTGTCTGCTTCTGCTTTTAACTTCCCGTTCTCATAGCAGCTGTACTCTTTTGTTCCGTTCACGGTACTGCTGATCCGGTAGTCTGCGGCATCGTAGGTGTCCCTCACTGTCATATGTATAGGTGGTCGTACTTCCTGCCTCTGATATGGTGAGCATATTTCCGGCTGCATCAAAGGTAAATGTCTTATCGGAGCCTGCCGTATGGATCAGGTCCTGTCTTCCAAAGCCATCATATCCATAGGTCTTTTGTTCCCCGCTTCTTGAGACTTCAGTAAGGAGGTTCCCGTCCGGGGCATAAGTATAATGAAGTCCTGTATCCCCTGTGAGCGGTGCTTCTGCTGTTCCAAGGTTGTATTCTGCTATTACAAGGTTCCGTGCATTATAGGTATACATTATCCGGTTGCCTTCTCCGTCTGTCCTTCCGGTCACATTTCCGGCATTGTCATAAGTATTGGCTATATAGCCGCCTTCCGGATCGATGATACCGATCAGACGGTTCAGCCTGTCATATTGGTACTGGGTCGTATAACCGCGTGCTGTTGACATGGATGTCTGGTTGTTGTAGACATCAAAGGTCCATTCTGTCGTATGTCCGTTCCCATCCGTCTTCCCTGTCTGATTGCCTGCTGCATCATATGCAAAAGATGTGACATTTCCCATGGCATCCGTTGAGGTGAGCTGTCTGCTG
The DNA here is from genome assembly GCA_003249225.1 of Clostridia bacterium. Taxonomy (GTDB): domain Bacteria; phylum Bacillota; class Clostridia; order Lachnospirales; family Lachnospiraceae; genus SZUA-448. The sequence continues at coordinate 83,055 of QKJQ01000024.1, forward strand.
CAGTCATCATAGGTCAGCGCTTCGACCAGGTTCCCAAGTGGATCGGTTGTCTTTATCAAACGGTTCAGTCCATCGTACTCATAGGTCGTGATGTTCGCAAGATGATCCTGCAGGGAGGTCTGATTGCCGTTCTTATCATATGTATAGGTAGTCGTCTTCTCGGTCTCACCGTGCAGTGTCTCTGTCAGGCATCTGCCAAGGGTGTCATAGGTGTAGGTGGTGGTCGTGCCAAGTTCATTGGTCGTACTCACCTTCTGTCCAAGGATATCAAAGACGGCTGATGTGGTGATGCTGTCCGTACTGCCACTTATTCTTGAGAACTGTGTGGTGCCTGTGCAGTTCCCCTTTGAGTCGTAGGTATAGAGCATCTGTCTTCCGGTGCTGTCTGTTGTTCCCGCTATCTGTCCGGTGATGGTATAGGTCGTCTCTGCTGTAAGGCTCCCTATGGTAATATCTCCCGGAAGGGTGCTGGTAAGTTCCCACCCGAATGGATTGCTCGATCTTTCAGTCACATTTCCATTACCGTCAGCCTCGGTCTTTTTATTACCGAATACATCATAGGTATAGGCTGCTGTCAGCTGATAGCTGCTGTCACTGTTCTTTACCGATATGGTCAGCAGTCTTCCCACGGAATCATAGGTGTATCTGGTCAGGCTGTTCCGTGTCTGTTCTGTACTGATGGCTCCATATACCGTGTAGGTGTATTTCTTTGTGAGGCCTTCCCCGAGTGCTGCTGCATTGGCCAAAGTCTCGGTCGCTGCTTTCCCGTTCGGGTAGTAGGTATACTTTGTTCCGTTACCATTGGCATCCGCTTCAAGCTCCGGAAGCCCAAGACTGTTATAAGTAAATCGATGGATCTGCTTCAAAGTATCTTGTCCCTGTGTCGCAAGCGACCACCTTCCAGTGACTTTCGCTGGCAGTGCCGACGCTTTAATGATTCTTAGTATGTGGTCGAAATGACCTTTTGTGTGTCAAAGTGGTGGTCAGGAATACTCATTACCGTTATTTCAATCCAATTTACAGGTGCACAGACGAATGCACTTTACTCTGTTTTTAATATTCCTAAAGCTCTTTCAGTTGCTAGTTTTTTAATTTTAACATGTGTATCGTCTATGTTTTTAGCGTCTAATATATTCATAACTTCTGAGTTGTATTTTATTAGCAGTCCTGACATGTACCTTAAAAATTCATTAATTTCACTTTTTTCAGCAACGAACTCTGCTCCGATTAATCTAAATACATCTTCGATAAAATACCATTCACCGGCTCGTCCTGCTTCACACCATACAGTCCCCCTATCTCTTAAAAAGCGGATATGGACTTGCTTACTAGAAGTAAGTTCAATGCAAAAATTTCCAAAATTCTTTTCATCAAAGTCAAATTTTTCTACAGAAAAAAGTCCCTCATCTGTCAATTCGACAATATTGTTAATTAGTGATTCTTTATCCGACATTTCGACAACCTCCTTACTTGATTAACTTTGTCGCATCACAGTTGAGCTTGTAACCTTGTGATATTAGATGCTCTATCTCTTTCTGTAAATAACTTCCTGGTCTTACTTTGTCAATAGGTGTTGCTAAGTTGAATTCTGTACCCTTAGAAATTGCCCGATCTAGGAATTTCTGATTTGCAGCCCATTGCTCAGCAGAGGTCATCTTATTCCATATGTTGTCAGGGACAGAAAATGGTTTTGTATTAAGTTTGGTTGAAAGTTCTACATATTCTGGATAGTGCCCTATAACCTTCTGAGGTGCTGTAATTACTTCGCTCCCACCCTTAATAGTTGATCCATACTTCATCTCGATTAAATCAGTAGTTTTACTATTAACTTTATTTCCAGTTTTTACAGTATCAAACATTTCATCAGAGTATTTGAACATATCACTGTTTTTTGCTATACTGAAAAGTTCATCACTGTATTTTAGATTACCTATAAATGGCACGAAAGCTATCGCATCTATAACCAGATTGTTAAAAAGTTTCTGACCTTTTGTCTGCGATGAAATCATACTATTATTGCCATAGGCACTCAAGTTACCAAATGAACCCTTTATATAACTTTGGGGAGTCCAATCGCATATATAATTTGCCATCTCCAACGAATCATTAACAAGGCTATTTATATCCCAAGGAAGATCAAGACCAACAAAGCCAAGTCCCACAACCGTTAAAGTATCACTTGTTTTTACTCCATTACCTGAGAATGTACGTTCTGCAAAACTTACTACTTGTCCATCTACTTCTTTTCCTTTGTTAATTACATCTGCAAGCTTATGCCCACTCGGATCATAATACTTAAGTGGATTATTCACACAGTATGTATACCGGTTCAGGCTCAGAGGATCGTTCTTCTCTCCTGTATAACTGTCCTCGGTCAAGAACCTTGCAATCGTACTGTCATAGTACCTTGCATTGACATAGTAGAGTCCCGTCGATTCATCGTACCGATACCCTGCATAGGTCGTGGTGTTGTCTGCAGTTCCTGTTGCTTTCAGAATATTGCCAAAAGCATCATACTGGTAGGTCGCTGCGATTCCACCTTGTGTGTACACGAGCATAACGACGTCTCTGTGTGCATTATACAGATAATAGTAAGTTTCTGTCAATGTGTCCCTTGCGAAAAGAACGAGTCCGTAGTGATTGACTGCGGTGACGGTTCCTGTTCTGTCTGCTTCTGCTTTTAACTTCCCGTTCTCATAGCAGCTGTACTCTTTTGTTCCGTTCACGGTACTGCTGGTCCGGTAGTCTGCGGCATCGTAGGTGTAGGATGATGTCGTGTCTCCCTGTTTTACGCTTATGAGCCGGTTGAAGGAATCATAGGTATAGACCGTCGTTCCTGCTGTCTTGTTCTCGAAGATCAGGTTGTTGTCCTCATCGTAGCGGTAGATATAAGCATCAAGGAAGTTTCCGTTGCTGTCCCTGTGGATGACGGAGAGTACATTTCCTGCCTTGTCGTAGGTATAGTCTTCTCTTGTTCCGTCTATAAAGATAGATGCCGATCTGCTTCCATTCGCATTGTATCCATAAGACACCAGCTTCTTTTTCCCAAACTACTTTTTTCATACTAAATCCTCTTGAATTAAAATTTATTTTAATCCAAGAGGACGCACACTATTTGATATATTGATTATAAATGTTTTTTTCTTTCTTTTAATTATGTCATTTATATTTCCAATAATATGGTTTAGTAATATACCAAATAAAGTTTATTCACATCAAACTTTTCAATTGCCCCATCAACTCTCTGCTTTATATCCATGGAAGATTTAACATAATCAAAATAATTATCTAACCTTTTTATACTTAGAACAGTATCTGGTTTTACTATTTCAACATAACATCTACGAAGTTTATCTTCTATCAGTTCATCAATCTCTTTCATTTGTGATGCTCCCGTTCTACTTAATAGATACCTCTCATACTGTTTGAATTCAACCAAACGTATATTTAACTCATAATCATATATTTCAAGAATTCCTTTAGAACATATATAAAAAGGTGTTATTATTGCATCCTCCATAACGGTTATATCCTCGCTTATTTTAGAAATAAATGTTTGTAATTCTGTTAAATTGTAGTATAGTACACTATTTCTAACTGTTACAGGACACTGATGTACGAGTTCTTTTAAAATAGCCATTCAAATCTCCCCCGTTTATTGTAAATATATAATAGGTTGATAAGGATTAACAATACTTGGGTCTGGTATCCAGTCTACTGGATTAATATTATCACTAACTTGTACTATATCGTTTGTTACGTCATCAACAATTATATACCCACCTCGTTGATTGTAATATGCTGTAGCAGAATTACCCGTTGCTTTATTAGTACTAACTCTTGTTGTGTATGGATTACTAACTGTTTCTCTCACGGATTCTTCTGTCCATCCCCTTTGTTTCATTTGGTTGTTGAGTTTTTGACTTGATTTTGCATCGCTTCCAAAATTAATGCCATTGTCTTCTTTTTTCTCATTCGGAGTTGGCGATGGTTGTGAAGGGGGGGCGATGTGGATTCTTCTGTTTTAGCCGCTGTTGGTGCAGTTGGTGCAGGTACAGGAGTTGGAGCATCCTCGCTTCTTACATCTATCTTTTGGGAATCATGCCACAATATATAATACTGCGATCCCACATAAAGAGTGCCCATAAAGAGCATACTCCCATATAATATATCTCCAAATGGAAGTGGACCATCCCACATTATCAGCCATCCATACTCCTGCGCAACATTTCCCCACACTTCATCAACTGTCATAGCAACATGCCCACTCGGATCATAATACTTCAGCGGATTATTTGCGCAGTACGTATACCGGTTCAGGCTCAGCGGATCGTTCTTCTCTCCTGTGTAACGGTCCTCGGTCAGGAACCTTGCGGTCGTGCTGTCATAGTATCTTGCATTGACATAGTAGAGTCCTGTCGATTCATCGTACTGGTACCCTGCATAGGTCGTGGTGTTGTCTGCAGTTCCTGTGGCTTTCAGGATATTGCCAAAAGCATCATACTGGTAGGTCGCTGCAATTCCACCTTGTGTGTACACGAGCATAACGATGTCTCTGTGTGCATTATACAGATAATAGTAACTTTCTGTCAATGTATCCCTTGCGAAAAGGACGAGTCCGTAGTGGTTGACTGCGGTGACGGTTCCTGTGCTGTCTGCTTCTGCTTTTAACTTCCCGTTCTCATAGCA
>QKJQ01000016.1 GCA_003249225.1 Clostridia bacterium
TGATCCGAGGGACCCGTTTACGGGTAGCAAGTAAACCAACGCATGGCTGGCAGGCCAACTTATAAGCACACTTGTGTGCAGCTAGTAGTATTAGGGCTATGCCCGAAAATGAAATACCACCCGCTATGCGGGTGGATAATTATTCAATGCTCGGATAAAGAATAAACGATATATTAAAAGAGTATAAAAACCTTGACATAAAGCCAACTTTAGCCTGTATGATAAAATAAAAAAGAGTGGCGATTATGGAGTTTTTAGTAAAAGGTATTCTGATCGGTATAATGTTTGGAGTTCCGGTAGGTACGGTGGGAACCATGACGATACAAAAGACAATGTCGCATGGTGTCAAAGCAGGTATTACAACCGGACTTGGTTCGTCGACAGCAGACTGTCTCTATGCCATTGTCGGTGTTCTGGGATTGAATATCATAATGGATTTTCTATTTCGGTATGAAGTCTGGATCAATGCAGCTGGTGGTATTTTTTTACTCATTATGGGTATCCGTACGATAAGAAAACAGGAATCATCGAAGACGGAAGAAAAAGAGACAGGACTATTTCAATCCTATGCAGCGGCTTTTGTTGTAGGGATTACCAATCCCGTTGTAATAGTAACCTTTCTTTTTGCATTCACATTTTTTGAAATTCCGGCTCCATTAGCCTATATAAATGGGCTATCGCTGGTTTTTGGCGTTTTTACAGGTACATTGTTCTGGTGGATCAGCTTGTCTGTCTTGATAGGCCGACTTAAGGAAAAAGGAGCCATTCAACGAATAAAACATAAAAACAGAATCTTTGGTATTATATACATCATTTTTTCGTTCCTTATTTTTGGAAGAATGCTGTTTGGAGCATAGGAACAAAAAGTAACAAAGAAACGAATGGAGGGAAACGTGAGAAAAAGAAAATTAGGTTGTCTGATTGTTCTTATTATAATTCTGGTAGCAATATTGGCGGCTGTTGCAGCATTTTTGGTTTTCAGAAGAGGTCATTCGATGAGTCGATCTGATGCAGTGGAAATGCTGGAAGATGGCTTGTCTTTCATTCAATACGATGGAGATTATGGATTTGATGAATTTTTGGAGCAGGGCGGCGCCAGAAAAGATAGTGATGTCGTTAGTTTTATGATGAAATATCTTGGTGCGGATGCACTGACAGGCATGTCATTTCAGGATCTGAATTTTGGTTGCAGCAGCATTTCGGTGAAAGATGAGAAGAACGAATATATCTTCGGAAGGAATTTTGACTGGATGCCCTGCAATGCACTGATTGTTAAGACAGAGTCGGAAGGTGATTACGTTTCGATATCGACTGTGAATCTTGACTTTATTGTGGGTATCCCGCTTGCAAGCCTCCCCAAACAAATACTGGCAGAAATCGTTCAGTATGCACCGTTAGACGGTATGAATGAAAAAGGATTTGTGGTTTCTGTCAATATGATTCAGGATTCCGACACGATTGATCAGAATACAGACAGACCGGATATTACAACAACGACAGCAATCCGTCTGCTGCTCAACAAGGCAGCTTCTGTTGAAGAAGCACTGTCCATTCTTAGCGAGTATGATCTGCATGCATCCATGAATTATATGGTACATTTTGCTATGGCCGATACCTCAGGGCGCAGTGTTGTCGTTGAATATGTGAATAATGAAATGGTCGTAACAGAAACGAAAGTCGTTACCAATTTTTATCTGGCACAGGGAGAAAAGCAGGGAATCGGTACAAAACAGTCTCATGAACGATATGATATTCTGACGAAGCTGCTGGAGACGAACCCTCTTCTTGGTATGGATGATATAAAGAATGCGCTCAGCAGTGTAAGCAAGAATAATTTTACGGGTTTTGAAACGACAGAATGGAGTATTGTATTTAACCAGACAACAGGGGAAGTGAATTACTATCACAGAGAGAATTTTAATAATAAATATACCTTTACGCTGAAGTAATCGTAGGTCATAAAAAGAAATGAGGTTGCATGAAATATCTAGTATTATTGTTTCAACTAATCCGATCGAAAAACATGAAAAAGAAAAGCCCGGAGAGAATCAGAAAAATTCAGGAAAAAAGGCTTACGAAACTGTTGAAATATGTATATCATAATTCGGCGTATTACCATAACCTTTTTACAAAAGCCGGTATCAGTGAGAAAAACATAGGCAAAAGCAAGCTGCAGTCCATACCAGTCACAGATAAAAAAACCTTTTTTGAAAATTTCGATGCTATAGTGACACAGAATGATATTACACAGGAAGAGATAAGAGAGTTTGACAGAAGGGAAAAGACCAGGGAAAGTAAATTTAAGAATAAGTATCATATTGTACATTCATCAGGCAGCACTGGAATTCCAAGCTTTTTTCTTTATGATGAGAAAGCATGGAACAGCATGCTGGTCGGAATCTTACGGGCTGCATTATGGGATATGGGATCGGTTGCCTTAATGAAGCACCTGATCGAAAAGCCAAGACTGGTATTTATTGCAGCAACGGATGGAAGATATGGCGGAACAATGGCAGTCGGGGACGGTGTTGGAGGTCTGGGCATTGACCAGATCCATCTTGATATAAAAATGCCGATGTCAAAATGGATAGCAGAGCTTAAAAGGTTCAAGCCCAATGTAATTGTCGGGTATCCTACTGCAATAAAGATACTCTGTGAACTGATAGAAAAAAATGAATTGCAGCTAAGCCCCATTTTGGTCGTTTCATGCGGCGAATTTCTTGGATCAGGTATACGACAATACATTGAAAAAATTATGGGGACTTCCGTAATTAATCTATATGGTGCAAGTGAATCCCTCGCTCTTGGAGTTGAGTCCAGTCAAAAGAATGGAATGGTCCTGTTCGATGATATGAATGTGGTAGAAGTTATGGAAGATGCCATATATATTACTTCACTGTATAATTTTGCGCAGCCACTCATCCGGTATAAGCTGACAGATCAACTGGAGCTCATGCCGGCCAAAGAAGGGGATGATTGTCCATTTACAAGAGCGGAAAAATTTTTGGGGCGAAATGAAGATATACTTTGGTTTACGGACAGTGCAGGAAAAAAGGAGTTCTTACATCCTCTTGCCATTGAAGGGTTTTGTGAAGAAGGGCTGCTGGATTACCAGTTTGTTCAGGATGGAATAAGCTCTTTCAGAATGATCGCGGAAAGCAGCGATGAGACAAAAAAGGATAAAATAAGGAATAAGATCACGAAAGAAATGAGAATTATTTTATCAGAAAAAGGGTTAGACTATGTAGCTTTTTCAATTGAATTCACAGATAATATTTTAGCGGATAAAAAAACAGGAAAGAAACCCCTGATTCTAAAAGAAAAGCAACGATAAACAGGGACATAGTGCTGTCTGGAACAGAAGTTACGATTGTTTAGAATAGAAGATTCGTTTGCCTTGAATAGAAGATAATACCAGACAAGAGAAAAAGTGCTTGCAAAAACAAAAGAAAGCTACTATTATATGGAAGCAAATATAGTAGAGCAGTCATACAATAAAATACCGGAGTCGAGTAACAAAGATGTTATGATCAGGATACTAGGGTAGGTAACGTAATGTTGCCTATCATTCTTTTGCGCATTTTTAGTATTTTCGGAGGATTACAAAGGTGAAGAGCAGGTCAGTTCACAACCAAGGTAATAAATGCGGGACATTAAATATGACAGAGGGCGATCCGAAGAAACTGATCCTCTCATTTGCCATTCCGATATTTATAAGTCAGTTGTTTCAACAGTTTTATAACATAACAGATTCCGTAATTGTCGGAAATTTTCTTGGAAAAGCAGAGTTGGCCGCAGTCAGCTCATCTGGAACCTTAATTTTTATGATCATAAGCATGTTCATTGGTATTTCTGCTGGTGCAGGCGTTGTGATCTCGAAGTACTTTGGGGCAAAAGATTATGAAAAAATGCAGAAAGCAATTCATACTACCGTTGCTTTTGGTGTTGTGGCCGGTCTGATTCTTACCATATTTGGTGTTATAGCAACACCAACAATCCTTCGTTGGATGAAAACTGACCCGGAGGTAATGCCAAACTCCATAGTATATTTTCGTAATTACTTCATGGGAGCGATGGGAATCGCCTTATACAATATATTTAATGGTGTTTTAAATGCCATGGGCGACAGTAAGCGTCCTTTGTACTATCTGATTCTATCCTCTGTTCTGAATGTGATCCTGGATCTTGTGTTCATTAAAGTGTTTTCGTTCGGAGTTGGCTCGGTAGCAGCTGCGACAGCAATATCCCAGACACTGAGTGCATTTTTATGCTTTTTATATCTTCATAAGAGCGGAACAATATTTCAGCTTCACATAAAGCAGATTAGATTTTACAAAGGATTTCTGCGGGAGATCATGCGGATGGGTCTGCCCTCCGGTGTTCAGAATTCAGTCATTGGGTTTGCCAATGTTATTGTACAAAGCAACATAAATACTTTTTACGAGGACGCTATGGCAGGATACGGGGCTTATGTAAAGATCGAAGGCTTTGGATTCCTGCCCATAACCTGTTTTTCACTGGCACTGGCCACCTACATCAGTCAGAATGTAGGGGCCGGCAAGATGGACCGGGTGCGAAAAGGGGCAAATTTTGGTATTCTGACAGCAATGATCATAGCAGAAGTAATTGGGGTTCTGATATTCCTTGGTGCACCGTTCCTGATTGGTCTTTTTAATAAGGACAGCAGCGTTATGAATTTTGGAGTAGAACAGATCAGAGTCGAGGCTTTGTTCTACTTTTTACTTGCTTTTTCAAATGTTGCAGCTGGGGCCTTCCGTGGTGCAGGGAAAGCACTCTACCCGATGTTCGTCATGCTGTCAGTCTGGTGTGTGTTCAGAATCTTCTATATAGCGGCAGCAATGAATATAAGACATGATATAACGTTGATCTATATGGCTTATCCAATAACCTGGGCGATAAGTTCCATCATTTTATTTATTGTATATAAGCGGGGAAAATGGATGCAATTGGTACCATAAAGATTGCTCGAACTTTTTTTGATTTTTGACCAGTATGCATTTTTAAAAAATGAGGATTTGCCAAAAAAGTCATTCATTATTTGCATTTTATATGATAAAATACAAAAAAAAGTTTTGGGGGAAGCAATGCTGGATAAAAAAATTAAATATTTTTTAACTGTCGTAGAAGAGGGGTCATTTTCGGCAGCAGCCAGAAAATTGCTGTTATCACAATCAGCACTGTCACAACAGGTCACGATACTGGAATCAGAACTGTCTGTGAAACTTTTTGACAGGGAGGGTTACAGGCCAAGCCTAACACACAGCGGTAAGCGCTATTATAAGGTATGTCGTGATTTGCAGGTGCAGTACAGGGAAATGGTGGAAGATCTTACTGTACTTGAAAAGAACTTCATTACAATTGGATTTACAGGGTCTTCTGAAAACAGAGAATTAAGAACATTGATCAGGGAATTTCAGAATGAGTATCCGGATGTGACATTTTCTTTTCTGGAAGGAAATTTCGAAGAAGTTTTTAATAACCTGAGAAACCATGATGTGGATATTGCCTTTGGTCTGGAAAGTGAAGCTTCCGGCTATTCAGATATATCCTATTATCAACTCTATGAATATGAAATCTGTATAATCTGTGCCTGTTCACACCCTCTTGCAGCAAGGGATGAGATAGATGTCTCGGAAGTTAAAAATGAAGATCTGATTGTTTTGTCGAGAAATTTTGGAAGACGGACGTATGCACAATTCATGCAGTCCCTAGATGCGGACGGTATGGATTCACACATAAAAAAAACAGTTGATACCTTCGACGAACTTATGTTTAATGTAGTAATCGGTGAGGGTATTGCAATTGTTGGTGGAAATGTGGTTGGTGACAGTGATGTAAAAGCAGTTAAACTTAATCACACAAATCATAAAAGTGCATATGTGGTAGGGTATAGGAAAGACCAGATCAATCCTGTTCACGAAAAGTTTATTAAAAAATCACGTAAATTTTTCTCGTGACATAAATTTCTATAAGATGAACTTATTGAGTTTTCAAGGTTTTTACTCACTATTTTTTTGAAAATATAGAAATTACAATAGGTTCTGTACTACTGTTTCTATTGTCATATACTGTATTTGGGGACTGTATATGATTTTCTGAATAATCGTAATTTACCCTGTACTAAATTAATATCAGTGAAACTAAAATTATTAAATTACTCTTATGAATCATGGCAAAATTGATGAAAGTCAATGACGCAAAGCTATAGGACCTTTAAAATGGTAGCCAGTTGCCGTGAGAGTTTTTTTTTGTTATTTGAATCGTAAACATCAGTATGCTAATTCTTTTATTACTGCCGAAATCGTTGAGCATTAAATCATTGATTTAGCAATATTTTGAAGTATGCGTAAGTGCATACTTCAAGAAACAAAGGACATGGATGTGGTATTCCACTGTGAAAAAATTAACAAAGGAGTAATTAGGATGAGAAGTATTAAGTTCAAAATGATGGTGGCATTTATTTCGATTATTGTGCTGTCATTATCAGTTGTTTGCGTGTTATCGATCACCAGTTTTAAAAAGTCGACCGAAGCAGCTGTAGTAGAAAGACTGGATGAACTTGCTGAAATTACGGCAGACCGTATTGACGGGGAGATAAACACGCTGTCCATCATTGCGAAGATGGTCGCGGGAAATCGTGAAGTAATGAATCTTTTAAGTTCAGACAGCAATAGTGTATCAGACAAGGAAATGGTACAGATGGCAATGAGCCTTCAAAAGGAGAACTCAGAAGGTATTGTTCAAACCATAGGTGTTGTAAACAAAGAAGGAGAAATCATTCTTAGTGATACAACCATTGATCCGGGACAGAATATAGCTGAAAGAGGGTATTTTCAGGAAACTATGAGTTCGGGACAGGAATCCTACAGTGATGTTGTTGTATCGGTAGCAACCGGAGCCTATGTTGTTGTTGTATGTGACCCGGTAGTGGTCGATGAAAATATCGTGGGTGCCGTAATTGTTGCAGTTGATTTTGGTATAATACAAAATATTGTAAACGAAATTTCAGTTTTTGAAAATGGATATGCCTATATGTTCCAACAAGATGGACTCATGGTAGCTTATCCATCCGAAGAAAAACAGATGACATTAAATCTGTCCGAATGCACAGATCAGGCTGATCAGATACTTAATAATATTGCTGCGGGTACAACGGGTGAACTCTTCTATACATATAATGATGTATATAAATATGTGCGTTACACGCCGGTTGGTAACTGGGGACTTGCAGTAACAGCAAATTATGATGATTATATGTCAGCGGCCAATGCAGTAATGAGGAATATTATAATTATTGTAATAATCAGTGTCGTTATTGCGGTAGTAACAATTATTATATTTACAATGCTTGCATTGATCAATCCACTGAATTATCTGAAGAACGAGATGGCTTATGCTGGAAATGGAGATTTTTCACGAAAAGTAACCATAACGAAAAAAGATGAGATCGGACAGATCGGAAATGCCTTTGTGTCTATGGCAGGGCAGCTCAAGAATCTTCTTGGTATCGTGGGGCAAAAATGTCTGAATGTTAGTTCATCCGCACAGGAATTAAATGCCAGTGTTGAAGAAATCGATGCACAGATCAACACAGTTCAGATTTCAACGCAGGAGATTGCGGCAGGAATGCAGGAAACATCGGCTTCCATCGAACAGGTAAGTGCATCAAGTCAACAGATTCTTGAATATGCCAGTGGACTGCTTGAAGAAGTTACAGCCGGTAATAAGAATGCATTGGAAGTTGCTGACCGTGCCGTAAAACTTAAAGAATCAGCTGTAAAATCACGTGATGAAGCAAATCATATATATAGTTCAAAACAAATACAGATAAAGAAATCAATTGAACGTGCAAAGGTTGTTCACGAGATCGTTATTATGGCAGATACGATTCAAAAGATATCAGATGACACGAATTTGCTTGCGTTGAATGCTGCTATCGAAGCAGCGCGTGCCGGCGAACACGGACGAGGATTTGCGGTAGTCGCAGAAGAAGTTCGTGCACTGGCCGAGAATTCAAAGAATACGGTAAATCAGATCAATGTGCTGGTAGAAGAAGTAAATCAGGCTTTTGCTGATATATCGGTAAACTCAGAGGAACTGCTTTCCTTTATTGATGGTAAAGTTATTGTCGATTATAATAATCTTGTCAGCACAGGAGAACAGTATCTGAAAGACTCAGAGTACGTGAAAGGCGTTATGGAAATCTTCAACGGACAGTCTTTTAAAATCAGTGAATCGATCCATCAGGTAAATGACGCACTCGGAGCTGTCGTTGCTGCGATTCAACAAAGCACAGCAAGCAGTCAGCTGATCAATGATAACATTGAAGGTGTTAAGGAAGCGATGAATACAGTACTTGAAGTTGCAAATTCTCAGGCGATAATGGCAGGGGATCTGAATTCAGAAGTGAATAAATTTAAGATCTGATTCTGTCAGTAAAATAATATCTTATAGAATAAAAACCAAAGTTTGTTATAACAATCCAAAGTTTACGTGATTGTTTTCATTCTTTGGTTTTTTTATAATTTTATCAGTAATTGAAAACAAAGTAAAAATGTAATCCTGGGGGCAGAATGAAACAATTTATCAAGAACATCAAAAAGTTTAAATGGCATTACATCATGATCTTATGTGGCATCGCATGTCTGATTTTCTTTAGTTACATCCCCATGACCGGTCTGCAGATCGCTTTTCGGAATTTCAAACCGGGGAATACCGTATGGAACGCAAAATGGGTAGGCTTAAAGAACTTCTGGTTCCTTCAGGATTTGGAGTTCTGGAGAATTGTAAAGAATACATTTGTCCTGACCGGTGCAAGATTTCTGATTTCGTTTCCCGCACCCATCGTTTTGGCATTGCTGATCAATGAAGTAAAGAATACATATTTTAAAAGAATTGTTCAATCGATTACCTACATTCCTCATTTTATTTCATGGATCGTTATTGCCTATATTCTGGATTCCTTCCTTTCTCCCTACGGTGGAATCATAAATCAGCTGATTGAAAAGTTTGGTGGAACATCGGTCTTTTTTATGGGAAGTAACAGCTGGTTTGTTCCTATCGTAACAATATCAAGTGTGTGGAAGGATGTCGGTTGGGGAACCATAATCTATCTGGCGGCAATTACCTCGATCGATCCGGAACTATACGAGGCTGCGATGCTTGATGGCGCGGGAAGATGGGCGAAAATGAAGCATATAACATTTCCATCCATCCGGCCAACAATCGTACTGCTCTTGATTTTAAGTATGCCGAATCTGATCAATGCAGGGATTGACTCTATCTATCCTTTGATGAACAATGCAAACCTTGAGGTCTCAACCGTACTTGATACGTACGTGTTGATCAATGGACTGCAACTTGGAAAGTACAGTCTGGCAACAGCAATCGGAATGATCTCATCAATAGTCAGTTTGCTATTGATTTTACTGACAAACAAGATCGCAAATAAAGTTTCAGGAGAAGGATTATGGTAAAAGAAACGATTGTAAAAAAGAGTCGGAAGGGCAGTTCAAATACCGGAGAACATATATTTACAATGCTGAATACAGTCTTTTTGATTCTGCTATGTATGATAACCATCTACCCCTTGTTCTATATTATTGTTTACTCGCTGAATGAAGGCCTGGATTCCATGAAAGGCGGGCTTTATCTATGGCCACGAGAGTTTACATTATTCAATTATCAATATGTATTTGGAAATGGCGTGATCAAACATTCCTACCTTGTGACCATTGGAAGAACCATTCTTGGAACGCTGACTGGTCTGATCATAACAGGTGTAACTGCTTATGGATTTTCGTTAAAGAGTCTGCCTTACAGGAAGGGACTAATGATGATCGCCTTGATTCCAATGCTGTTTAATGGCGGTATTATACCTTACTATATTCAGCTTTCCAGACTTCATCTGGTGGATTCCTTCTGGGTCTATATCATTCCCTGTATGTTCAGTGTATGGAACATGTTCGTAATGATGAAATTCTTTATGGGACTGCCGGAAGAAATGAGAGAATCAGCACATATTGATGGAGCTGGGGAAGTTAGAATCTTTGTTCAGATCATTATTCCGCTTTCGAAACCTGTTATCGCTGCCATTGGTCTGTTCATTGCAGTATGGCACTGGAATGACTGGTACTCAGGTTCATTTTATGTAAGCAACGCCAATCTTCTGCCATTGCAGACCTATCTGCAGCGTCTGTTCAATGCCAACAGCCTCAGTATGCTGACACAAAACAGTCAAATCGTAGCAGAAGCGGCAGCACATGAATCACAGACCGCAACAATGACAATAACATCTGTCAAAATGGCAGCGGTAGTAATCGGAACTTTGCCTATTCTTTGCGTATATCCATTCATACAAAAGTACTTTGTAAAAGGTATGCTGATTGGATCGGTGAAAGGCTGAATCATAGAAAAAGGATGGGGGGATAAAAGGGTATTGGGTTTTTCTTTGGGTTGTAGTATCTTATTAATAGTTAATTGGAGGAGGGTACAATGAAAGTAAAAAAGATTATTTCATGTTTATTGATTGCAATGATGCTAGTAACTATGGCAGCCTGCGGAAAGAATGAGAATGACGGTGCGACTGCAAATGCGGGTCAGGATGACAATTCCGGCAGCTCAGGAACAGCTTCCAATGCAGCAACAAGTGATGCGGATGGCTTTTATACGTCGGTAGCAGCAGGTGGGGAAACAACAGACCAGGTATCCATTCTTGTCGGATGGACTTCGGAAAGCCCGAATGACACACTGGTTCAACAGCTGATGAAAGAAAAAGTAGGTATCGACTATGTATGTGAGTACATGCAGAGCAGCGATTACCTTACAACCTTGAATTTGAAATTAAGCAGTGGCGCAGATCTGCCGGATATTATGATCTTTCCGTACGATATCAATGTACAGAGTGCATTGATTACAGCAGACCGAATCATGAATCTGAATGATGTATATACGAGTGATAAGCTGACCAATATTCCTAACATCGATTCGAGAATACAGAGTTACATAAAGACGAGCAGCGGCGATATGTGGTGGATACCTGGCTGGTATGCCAATGAATATGATAATCCGTGGGGCGGCTGGACCGTTGATGCCTGGTGGATCCGTACCGATCTGTTAGAAGCTGCCGGTAAGACGGATGCAGATGTAACGACCATCGAGGGTCTGGAAGACACCATGCGTGCAATGGCAACGCTGACTGACAGCAATGGCAGTGCAATCATTCCACTATCCTTTGTTCAGGGTGACAATCACGAAGAACGACTGATTATATCGACATTTGGCGTTGATACGGCAAATGGAGTAAGCGGAATGCCGGCGGTTATGAATATCGATGGTAATTTTGTATTCGAGTATGATAATCCGAATTACAAAGAAGCTTATCGGTGGATGAACCAGATGTACCGCGAAGGGCTGATCGATATGGAAGTAGCAACAATGTCACAGGAACGCTTCAAAGAGAAAATTGTTAGCGGTCAAATCGGTATGTTTACAACGGATCTTTGGGAATCCGGACTTAATGAGACATGGAAGAATTATAACACAGGAGATGAAAGTGTTACCATGTATTATGAACCATACAATGATCCGGCCGTGGAAGGTGTGACCAGTGGTTCTACCTCGTACGTAAATCCTAACCCGCAGTATATGGTATATATAAACAAAGATACAAAACATGTAAATGCAGCCTTGAATTTTCTTGAATGGGTGAATGATCCGTCTCCTTACAGACAGCAGGAAATCAGTGAAGGACCTGTAGATACAAACTGGTACTTTACCGATGAAGCAAGCGGAACCTGGGATTTTGAAGAAAGCTATAAAGAAGAAAGAGATTCGGGCGACAGCGCACGCGTTGCAGCGGTAACACCACAGCTTTGGCAGTTCGCCAGTTACAGTAATGCATGGTATCCATGGTGGAACCAGAATCAGACAGGCGCTACGGTTGGTGCCGGACTTACATCAAAGTACTGTAAAGTATGTAACTCAGAAGTTATTAACTTCCGTTCGATTACAGACTATGATAATGTAAAAGTAGATGTCGACAGTGTGATCTCAGAAAATCTGGCTTCGCTCAAATCCGTCGTTGATGAATATACAGCGAAAATGGTCATGGCTGATTCAGATGAAAAGTTCGAAGAATATTATACAGAATTCCAGAAGAGACTGGATCTTGTTGCTAACTGGTCCGAAATGAAGGATGAATGGATGACTCTGTACACCGAACAATTTGGTGAATAAAGGTTAGAATAGAAGGTTTCCTGCACGAAAAGGTGCAGGAAACTTTTAGCGCGTAAGGAGACAGCTTCCCGGATGATTAAGAAGATAAAAAACTCAATTCAAAACTCATTAAAGCTTCAGGTCATGATCATGTTCATCATTTCAATGGCCGCTGTCTACTTCATTTCATGGTTCTTTATGTCCGAGTTATTATTCCGGCCGCTTGAAAATGAACGCAGGCAGAACCTTGAAAGCTATATGGAAAAAACAGTGAGTGAAATCAGGAATCAAAAGGAACTATGTGAAAGCACAGCGGTTGAGCTTGCTTATAACCGTGTTGTTGCAAAGTCTTTGTCGGAAGATTACGATAATTATACAGAGATATGGGAGAGCATGAGTGACTTGAAAGCCATTGTGCAGGAAGGTATTGCGATATCAGGGGTTAAGGGAATTTGTCTGTACTATCAAGGGGGAAACCTTTGGGAAGATGGTGCGTTCATAAAATCTTCTGATTATCAGAATGTATATGCAGATGCTGCTATGCGTTGGGAGCACGACGCGGATGCGACCTTTGAAAATGATGCAACTTCCATAGCGCTCTTTCAGAAAGTTGAGGGATTGATCAACGGAATAAAAGCGTATGTTAAAATATCAGTGAATACACAGAATACTTTTGGCTCCTTTATACAGACCGATAAGAATTCGGATGAAATCATTTATATGGTGAACAATGATAACATTATCATTGCCGCATCGGATAGCAAGACACTGAATGAGAGAATCGATGATGTACTTGGTTTTGATTATAATGCACTGAACAAAGATGAAATCTATGAAATTGAAGATGAGATAGCGATGAAAGTACGTATCGACGAAAACTGGACTTTGTGGGTGTCTACTCCTGTCGTACAAATAAGCAATATGGTCGAGCAGGCGAGGAAAGTCACCATGGTATCATTTCTGTTTTTTGTAATCTTTATAAGCGCCATGCTATGGATACTTATGAGCAAGGTATTCCGGCGCATTACCAGAATCGGTGACAGGATGGAGCATATCTGGGATGATATGAGCGTTGCTGAGACGGGAAAGAAAAGGGATGAAGTCGGACGGCTGGAATCAAGGTATAATGATCTGGTTTTGCAGCTGAATCAAGCAATCGATGATATAGCCTCAGAAAAGACACAGAAACAGGTGTTTGAACTGAAAGCAATTGAAACACAGATCAATCCTCACTTTTTATACAATACCTTAGGTGCAATGCGGTGGGAAGCACTGGAAAACAAGAATGAAAAACTGGTCAATATGATTGATAATCTGGCTGATTTCTACCGTTTGTCGCTAAACAAAGGGAAAAGCTTTCTGGCAATAGAAAGTGAACTAAAGCTGCTTCAGACCTATATCAGGATCCAGCAGACAAGATATGATGATATTGTAAATGTGGTCTATGACATTGATGAAAGCATAAAAAATGTTATAATACCTAAAATGATATTACAGCCGCTGATCGAGAATATCTGGGTTCACGGGAATATCACACTGGAAGGTAACCGGATGATACACATTGAGATCAAAGACAGAGGCAGAAACATAGAAATACGAATACGCGATAATGGCTCAGGGATGAAACAGGAAGTGCTAGAGCGTCTGTTCAGCAATCAGGAGGAAACAGACAGGTCGTCCGGTATAGGCATAGGCTTTATTAAGGATATACTGACCTTTTATTATGGCGACAACTATATCTATCATATAGACAGCGTTGAGAATATAGGAACCAATGTGCAGATGATTTTACCAAAGAAAATGGAGGTCGATACATGAAAGCAGTAGTCATTGATGATGAACCGGCTCATGTTCACGGTATTCTGAAATACATCAAATGGGAAGAACTTGGTTTCGATGAACCCACCGGATTTACGGATGTAAAGAAGGCTCTCCGGTATTTTGAAGAGAATGCAGCGGATGTTGTTATAACGGACATCCGGATGCCCGAAATCGATGGTCTGACCCTGATACGGAAATTCCAGGACATTAAATCAGATCTGGATATTATCATTGTGAGTGGGTATGATAATTTTTCCTATGCACAGGAAGCAATTAAGCTTGGAGTCCGGGCGTACTTGTTAAAACCGCTGAAAATAGAAGAACTTCATAGAGAACTTGTAAAATGTCAGGACAACAGGATCAATAATGAGCTGTCTGCCATAAAAAAGATAAAATCCGAGAACCAGGAGGAGGCCAATACAGAACTGCATCCATCCATTCGAAAAATCATAGAATACATACATCTAAATTATGCATCTGGTGAACTAACAATGCAGCTGCTTGCGGAGCGGTTTCAAATGAACGATTGTTATCTAAGCTCTTTGTTCCATAAAGAGACAGGTGTCAACCTGAATTCATATATTACGATTTTCAGATTAAAGAAGGGTATGCAGCTGCTTAAGTCAACCCAGGACAGGATCAGTGAGATATCCTATCGTTGTGGTTATAATAACCCAAGTTACTTTTCAGAACAGTTCAAGAACTACTTTGGAATTACGCCCAGCGAAGCAAGAAAAAGCAATGAAACAGCTTAAATTAATCAACGAATCCGCTTTCTTTCATGTTTGGTTCTGGTATGGTATTTGTATTTTTCTTTTGATAGGACAGCCAAGTAACTTTTGTTTTGTCAGCCTGCATTTCCAAGGGTAGGTTTCATTGTATTCACAATTCCTGCTTCCAATTTCGATTGGTTTATCACTTTGAATCCATGCATCACGTCACGTGATGGGTGGATTTTTCTTTCTGTAAGGAAGGTGGATTTCAGGCAAGCACATAAGGGTCAAAACTTTGCAAAAACAATGAAGTAAATATTGGTAAAATACATTGACTTTGACGTTAGGTCAACGGCTATAATAGAACCATAAGGCAGGGTACCGCATCTTTACTAGCAGACAGATAAGAAAAACAACACAGACAAGAAATAAAACACAGACATGAAAGCTATCACAGAAAAACGATCTATGATACATTCCAGATTGTGGAATACAGGAAAAGGAGTTTGGCATGGAGCTGACAAGAATTACAGAGGTTACAGAACAATATGGGGTTTCCTCAAGAACACTGCGGTATTATGAGGAAGTGGGACTTATCAAAAGTGAGCGTCCTGCTTTTGAAAAATACCGGTTCTATGATAAGGAGAATGTAGATCGTCTGCAGCAGATCCTCGTTCTTAGAAAGATGCAGATACCGGTTAAGGATATCATGAGAATCTATGAAAGTCAGGATATGGAAGTGCTGGTACAGAGCTTTGTAAACCGTCTGGAAGAAATCGATGATGAGATAAGTACACTTTCACAGATCAGAAACTATGTGGATGACTTTTTAAATGCCATGATTGCACATGGTATTACCCAGATCTCAGCATTGCCGTTGCTGTACGAAAAGATGGAAGAAGAATTATCCTCAGAAAGAAATCAATCTTCCGGGGAGGTGCTTGGCATGTTAAACGAAAAAGCCGCAAAACCATTGGAAATCGATATTGTTACATTGCCGTCTATGTTCGTAATGACATCACTGCGACGTGACACAGGAAGAACCGATACCGATGGATTCTGGGACTGGTTTTCTGCCAATCAGGTACCGCTTGGAAGACCGGGCAGCCGGACCTTTTTCGAATACCAGCACGAGGGCGAAATCGTATTCATGCAAAAGATTGAGGAAGAAGCAAACGTTTGTCCCTTTGAATGCCAGGAGTTTACAGGAGGGTTCTTTGCTGTAACCTCTGCCTATACAGACGAAGATCTGGGAGCCTTGCAGAGCAGAATGCTGCAAAGCTTTGACGACAATCCGGGTTTTGAGGTGGATTTTCTGCACAACGGGAAGCTGCGGCACGATACTCTTCTGGAAACAGTATATTCCCTGGATACGGAAAGAGAACGGGTAAATGTATACCTGCCGGTGAAAGAGAGAAAACCGTATTTTACAGATTTTAATGAATATGAGCTGGTACAGGATATTACAGCAAAAGAGATTGAGGAAGCAAACCCGGTGTTGAAATCCTACACGGTGGATTTCACCAAGGTCACACCGATTTACTCTCCGCATTATAAGGTATTAGAAAATGGAGAAGCAGAGTACATTGCATGGATTTCGGAACGTAAGCTTGATACGAACATTGCCGTGAAACTGCCTTTTCGGGTCGATATTGAATTTCTGGCTGAGGAAAAGAGTGAACAGTATCTGTGGGGAACCAACGAAGGCAGTATGTGGTTCTCTCATAATAATCTGTTCTATATACTGAATGATGAAAATTATGCGGATCAGGCATTAAAAAAACATGCAATCAAGTTCTTTCAGCCGGTCCTGGGCAATGAGATCTCCTTGCCGGGCCTTGGATACTTTCCACATGACCAGTACAATAAGATGTCATGGATTCTGGGAGAAAAGCATTTTGCCGTGATCGTAAACGAGGAAGTCAGGTTCTGCGGCAGATTTTTTCCATATATGGCTATGGACCTTTATCTTCAGACTCCGCAGCCTGTCATCATCGGAACCAATGGACAGGGAAAGAAACTTTTTCGTTCCATTACCATATCACAGCTAAAGCTGATGCCAAAAAGCAACAGCCAGAGAAGTTCTATGCTTCTGGATGTAAAGCAAAGCAATAATATTCTTCCGAATCTGCGGCAGATCGTACATCCGGAATACGGGCAGAATTACTGGTTCAACGGTTGCGCAGCATTTCTTATGGAATGTGCCGGTGAAAAAGAGTATGACTATGATTTCTTTGGTGGGCTGACCGGCGATAATTTTGCACAGATTTACAGCAAGAATCATTTTAGAGGAAATGGAGCGGTTGATTTCCGGTTAAGTGAGAAGAAGAAGCATGGATTCCTTGATCAGATCTTATGGAAATGTGGTTATGAGAGCCGTTTTGTTCCAATTGAAATAATCAGAAAGAACCGGGACGAATATGTTAAGAAGTTAATGGCTTATATCGATAGGGGACTTCCGGTAATTACAAATGATTATGGTAAGAATCCGAACAATCGATTTGGCTGGAGCGTTCTCGTTGGGTATTCCCATTACGGAAAGACAATTCTTTATCTGGGAGGAGACGGCAAAGAGTCAGATACGATTTCTGTAGATGATCTGCTTCCGGATGTGGAAGCAGAGGAGGAGCAAAGCCTGGGCTGGCTGTTCCTGGGTAAGAAGATTGAGGATAAGAAACTTGCAGATATCTACCGTGAAGTCATAATGGAACTGCCGAGTCTTTTGACAACAGAAACGGATAACTTTTTCTTTGGCGCGAATGCTTTTCGAGCATTTGCTGATCGTATCGAAAGCGGGTTTTATGAAAAGATCAGAGCAGAAGAATTTGATATCTGGGAACTTTATACAAGTTTTATATGTTCTCTTGCAACGAACTACAGTGTCAGTCCTGAGTTTTTACGCAGGGCGCTTGAACTGAATCCTGACATGTTGGTTATCTCTGATCTGCTTTCGCTTATGGAAACGATGAGCCATTATTGGAACAATGATGAGGGGAAAGATCTGGAAGCCTTGGGAGGTGGTTTCAATGTCACACTGGAGGCATTGACGAATAAGACAAAGAGAGAAAAAATAGCAGCAAAGATAAGAGAATTTGCATTGTGCACGGATTCGATTGTCGATAGGATGAAAGCGTTCAACGAGAATAGCAGCAGGAATCTATAACAAACAGTAGAATGGCAGCAGAATATTTATTCAGTCAGAACAACAGGATATGAAGTACATTAGGAAAAGAGGAGAAGTGTATGGATTTTAGAGTGATTTCATTACCGTCTTTTAAGGCAGCTGTTTCAGGGGTAGATACTATCTGTGATTTTGCAGAGAATGGGATTTTAAGAAAATTTGATAATTTTTTTTCGGCGATTGCACCAAAAGAGCACGAAAGCTTTGCACCAAGAGATTTTTTATATTATGATGAAGAGAAGAAGGGTCTGGTCTGGATGTGGGCAATCACAGAAAGCGGAGAGACTGGTGGCTTCGAAGTGAGAAACATTGAAGGTGGATACTATGTTACCTTTGTATACAAGGATGGGGATGATGAGACACATAACAGACTCTACCAGGAGGTTTTGGAGCAGATCAGGTCGTCTGCTATCTACGAACTTGATATACGACAGGATCATTATGCGATGGGACATATCATCACGCCAAAAGAAATCTTCGAGAAACAGGGGTGGGGACAGATGGAAGTATTTGTTCCCATCCGAATGAAAAAATAATTTGTGAACAACGACAGAAAGTAGGAGAAAAAATGATCAGACCAATATGCAGAGATGTACTTTTTTTAAGTCAGAAATCCGAACCGGCAGCAGAGGCTGATAAAAATGTAATACAGGATCTGCTGGATACCTTAAAAGCGAACGAAGCCGGCTGCGTTGGTTTGGCTGCGAATATGATCGGTGTTAAAAAGCGTATCATCGTGGTGAGCATGGGGTTTGGCAATGTTGCTATGATAAATCCGTTGATTGTAAAAAGGAGCGGACCATTTGAAACAGAAGAAGGCTGTTTATCTCTTATCGGTACCAGAAAAACAACCAGATATACCGATATTGAGGTGGAATTTCAGGATTCGGACTGGAAAAAACAAAAACAAAAATACAGCGGCTGGATTGCTCAGATCATACAGCATGAAATCGATCATTGTGACGGAATAATAATTTGAGGTTTCCAAAGGGGGATCGTATGGCAGCAGAGAATCTGATTGGGGGAAATTTTGATTCATTAGCAAAAAGAATCTTGTACTCTTATTATGTGACTTATCCGGTATATAAACCGGTGAGCATCGAGACAAGGGAAGTTTCGCAGAGAGAAATGTATGAGTTCATGAAAGATACGCTTTTATACATTTATAAAAATCCACAGATTATTGATGTTGAAGAAAGTATGGATGATGCTTATGAAGACTGGCAGATGAATAATGCAAAACCGGAGCTTATCAAAGCAATGGAAAAGATTGAATCTAAATTTGCAGGATTTATGGAAATGCTAATCAAAATTGGTAAATATGGTGAACTAAAAGCAGCAGGGCTTTTCATTCCATCTACAATATGGAAGGTTCCCAAAGCATTTGCTCAAAAGCTTCCCTTGCTTGGGATTGATTATAGTATAGAGAAAGAAGGCTTATTGCTGCGGTTAGAAAAATATCCGAATGCATTTCCGGTATGGAAGCTTAGTTCGGAATATGAGGAGGAATCACTTCCTCAGATAACAAAGGTACTTAGTTTTATTCACGGACGAAATCTTGGAAGAAAATTCAAGGCAACACAATTTTTTGGACATCTCATGGAGGATGTGAGTACACTGGAAAAGCTGGAACAGTACCTTGAGAAAAATGGATTTACGTATGTGAATTCAGAAGCTTCATCAAAAACAAGATATACCTTCACGAAATGGGTGAAGAACTATCCTAAGAGTGAATTTGCCTATATGAATATTTATTATAACTGGAGATTGAGAAATCAGATGAAGTATGAATTCCGGCTTCCTAAGTTCAGCAAAGTTCTTATATTTTACAGTGATATGAACACAGAGCTTCAGGAGTTTGTCTTCAACAGGCTTAAAAACTGTGATAACTGTGGATATTGTACTCAAACAGATAAAACAGGAAAGAGAAAGAAGCTGGCCATGAATCTCAAATGCCATGGAATGCTTTCAAACAAATGTCCTCTTTATCCAAATCTGAAGTGGAATTCCATGAATGAGACAGAACTGACCAGAATTCAGGAGCTGTTTTCCTTTGCAGAATCATGTTAAATGGGCAAATCGCTTACCTCATCCAATTTTTACAGAACCTTACAGCAGGATCAATGAGCATCGATGTATATCTTTAATGCATCATGGTACAGATCGATCCTTGTTTCCTGAGGTTCTGTTTTTTCGTTCAGGACGAGATCGACCATGTGATGAGGAGTTTTTTCGCCGATTGCCATCGATTTGATGCATGAAACACAATAAACGGCAACATCTTCACAAGGCATCTGAGAAGCTCGTTTTTTCTGAAAAGCAGTGACTTCTTCAATGGAAACATGCGGGTAGAGGTTATCACCGCAGCAGATGGAATTGGTGCCGCTGAATTCTGATTCAATCACTGCAATGTTCATTTTGGCAAGAAGACTGCGGACGGCTGCATGAACCTGCGGCTTCTTACGGAAAGAACAGGAATCATGCACGGAAAGAGTCAGTCCCGTGTGATCCGGCAAGGGCAGGTCTTTCATACTGTCCAGTACTTCCCATAGAGAAATGGTCTGTATTCCTTCATAAAGAGAGCGAAATCTTCGATCACAGCCGGAGCAGTTGTTAATAATCGTTGCTCCTTTTTCAAGTCCCGGGTCATGATGACAGCAGACATTGTGCAGAGATACGGTCCCAAAATACTCATTTAATATTTGCAGTATTTTATGTTCTGCATCCGGCTTGTAGATGCTGAGTGCACAACCGGGATTGAAGAAACATTTGGTCATATCTATGTCAGTAAGCTTAATGCTTGGCAGGAATGCTTCATTTTTCATTTTCTCAGATCCTTTCAATGGTTTGAATGTACGGGAGGAAAAAGCAGAAACTTCTTTTCCTGACGAGACAATGGTTTTATATTTCAGGCAATCGTATTATAATGGATAACAATAGGATTTGTATAGTACTTTATAGTTTTACGCCTGCGTGATCCTCGGCTTAAACTTTATATGCGCAGAAAGCATGCGCAGGAAAGGGGTTAACATGGAGATTGATTTAACGGGAAAGAAGGTTCTCATTACCGGGGGGAGTGGTGAGCTTGGCAGAGTGATAGCGGTTACGATGGCAAGGTGTGGCGCCGATGTAGCGGTTCATTATTTTGGCAGTGAAGAAAAGGCAGAAAGAACGGCAGCAGAGATCCGGGCACTGGGAAAACAGTCAAAAACATTCCAGGCAGATCTGACAAACAAAGAAAGTGTTGATGCGATGCGGGAGGATGTCTTTAAGAGATTTGGAAAACCAGACATACTAATCAACAACGCAGTCATTCAATATCAGTGGAAGTCTGTTCTGGAACAGGAGATAGAAGATTACCAGAGTCAGTTCGACAGCTGTGTCATGCAGACGGTATATATGACAAAAGCCTTTGTACCTCACATGATGAAACAAAGGTACGGACGTGTTATTGTGACGAATACAGAATGTGCTGCTCTGGCAGACGGCGGGACCTCAGCCTATGTGGCTGGTAAAAAGGCACTGGATGGAGTCGTTCGCTGTCTGGCAAAGGAAGTGGGCAGTTATGGTATCACAGTGAACCAGGTGGCACCGGGCTGGGTGATCACAGAGCGTGACCGGATAAATCATTCGGAAAAGCAGCCGGATTATGACAAACAGGTGCCATTAGGACATCGTGGTCAGGATCAGGATATTGCAAATGCAATGGCTTTTCTGGCTTCTGATCTGGCATCTTTTATCACAGGCATCTATCTGCCGGTTACCGGGGGAAGGGTCATGCCAGGAATCTGAGATTATTGTATTGATTTTTTTATAAAAGCTTTCGTTATATTTCTTACAGGCAGCATTTTAAGAAAGTAAAGATTCCTGCAGACAAAATGTATCATACGAACGAATTTTTTTCTAATCACATAGGGAGTGGATTCATAAAAAATACATGCTGTGACTCAAGAAATCAAGTGGATGTGGTAAGTTTTATAAAAATCGAATAAATGCTTGAACTGTACCACATATTGTTGTAAAATTTTCAATGTATACTAAATATTGAGTTTGTATGCAACGAAGTACAGCGATATAAAAGGAGAGTATGAAATGCAGATTGAAGAATGGTTAGGCAGTGAGAATCAGCTGGGAATTGACATATGGAAGAACAAATATTGTTATGAGAATGAATCCTTTGATGCCTGGATAGAGCGTGTCAGTTCAGGAAATAAAGAAGTAGCCAAGATGATCACAGAGAAGAAATTCCTGTTCGGAGGACGTATTCTGGCAAGTCGAGGACTGGAGAATATTGGACGGAAGATCACACTGTCGAACTGTTATGTGCTTACACCTCCGGAGGATAATCTGGAAGATATCTTTGAATGCGCCAAGAAACTGGCAAGAACTTACAGTTATGGCGGTGGCTGCGGCGTTGATGTATCGAATTTAAGTCCCAATGGTGCAAAGATTAACAACGCAGCAAAGTATACGAGCGGTGCTGTATCCTTTATGGACCTGTATGCTCTTACTACAAGCCTGATCGGACAGAACGGAAGGCGTGGCGCGCTGATGATCTCCCTGGATTGCTCGCATCCGGATGTGGAGCAGTTTATAAAGCTTAAGACAGATTTGAATAAGGTAACGAAGGCAAATCTGTCAGTGCGCATTCACAGTGACTTTATGAAGGCGGTCAAGGAGGGCACGACCTATCCTCTGACCTATATAAGAAAAGAAACGAAGGAAGAGATCATTAGGGAAGTGGATGCCAGAGAATTGTTCCGTCTGATCGCGGAAACGAACTGGGATTATGGTGAGCCGGGAGCCTTGTTCTGGGACCGGGTAACGGATTGGAATCTCCTAAGCAATACGAAGGATTTTACCTATGCCGGTGTAAACCCATGCGCAGAAGAACCATTACCGGCAGGCGGAAGCTGTCTTCTTGGAAGTCTGAACCTCTCACAGTTCGTGCTTCAACCCTTTTCGGCGGAAGCAAAGTTTGATTTTGAAGAGTTTAAAAAATGCATTAAGATCTGTGTTACCGGCATGAATGAGGTCCTGGACGAGGGTCTTCCTTTGCATCCCTTACAGGAACAGCAGGACAGCGTCCGCGACTGGAGACAGATCGGTCTTGGCATTATGGGTCTTGCTGATATGCTGATCATGCTGGGCGTTACTTATGGTAGTGACGAAGCAGTCGCTTTGTGTGACAGGATAGGATTTGCACTTTCTGATACTGCGATCTGTCAGTCCGCTCAGTTGGCTAAAGAAGAAGGTGTTTATCCAAAATATGAAAAAGAAGCCGTATTGACCACGCCTTTCCTGTTACATAATACATCAGAGGAGACAAAAGCAGAAGTTGAAAAGTATGGTCTGCGTAATTCACAGCTCCTGACGATAGCGCCCACCGGGACCTTGTCGACCATGCTCGGTATCTCCGGTGGTATTGAACCGATCTATGCAAATTACTATGAAAGAAAGACACAATCCCTGCACGGGAAAGATGTCTCCTATAAAGTATATACCAAGATTGTTGAGAATTACATGACAGCACACGAGCTGCAGGAAGAAGATGAACTTCCGGAATACTTTGTGACTGCGATGACCCTTGATTATACAAGTCGTATCGAAATGCAGTCGATCTGGCAGATGCATATCGATGCTTCGATTTCTTCCACGGTAAATGTGCCCAATACTTTTACGGTCGAAGAAGCAGAAAAGCTATACATTCTTGCTTTTGAAAAGGGCTTAAAGGGAATCACCATGTTCCGTGATGGCTGCAAGCGTGCCGGAATTCTCTCAACAACGGTGGAAGAACCAAAGATTCCGGTTGCCGGAGCAAATCTTGCAAGAGGTGAGATCGTTCAGGTTACGGATGAAGTCATCGGAGAAAAGAGAAAGCTCGTTACAGGCTGTGGAACGCTGCACTGTATTGCGCTCTTTGATCCATACACCGGAGCGCTTTTGGAGACTTACCTGAGTAAGGGCTCAACCGGCGGCTGCAACAATTTCATGATCAGTCTGTCACGTATGATCTCCATCTGCGCCCGTGGCGGAATTGATATTTATACGATTGTCGACCAGCTTGATTCTACCGGTTCCTGCCCGTCTTATGCAGTCAGAAAAGCGACCAAAGGCGATGTAAGCAAAGGAGCCTGCTGTCCAATGGCAGTCGGAAATGCACTGCTTGATATGTATCACCAGGTACAGGAACGAATCGCAGCACAAAATGGCAACGGGGAAGTACAAAAAGCCAAGAGTAAGATCGCTCCGAATCCCAAAGCAGTGAAAAGTGTTGCCTCAAAAGCGGTTTGTCCGGAATGCGGTGAACCGTTATCCTTTGAAGGCGGCTGCAATATCTGCAAAGGATGCGGCTACAGCAAATGTGACTAGTTTATCACAGGAGATAACGTTATCATGAAGATTCTAAGACCGGAATTATATTCACAACTGGAAGACATCGATGATTTTGGCAGTCTGCTGGTACAGGCAAAGCAAGATGACACAGAGATTGAAGAAAAACATATAAAAGGTTCTGTCTGTATGGGAGAAGAGCTGGCGAATCTGCGGTTTAGCGGAACATTGTTTGAAAACTGCAGATTCAATGAGTCGAATTTATCAAAAACCTCGTTTGTAAATGTGGTGTTTAAGAATTGTGACTTTTCAAACTGTACGATGACCCAGGGGTACTTCAGCCGCTGTGAGTTCATTACCTGCAAGGCACTTGGTGCAAAGTTCGTCGAGGCACTTTTCAAGGATGTGACGATTCAGGAAAGTAATTTTGCCTATGTAAATATGGATAAAGCCAGTATCAATACCATGAAAATCGCAGCCAGCACTTTTGAAAATGCTAATCTGACGGAATGTCAGCTGAAAAATCTTGAGTGTGAGCAGGTTCTGTTTACAAAGACCAACTTCTTTAAGACCGCATTAAAAGGAATTGATTTTACGAAAAATACCATAACCAACGTTATCGTTTCGGCTGAAGGGACAGAACTTCGCGGTGCCGTTGTTGATCTGTATCAGGCCGCAGAACTTGCCAAATTATTTGGAGTAATTATCAGGTAGCCGAAACAAGACAGTAGAATAAGGTTGTCTTAAGAGAAAATTAGAATAAGGCCATCTGAAAAGGAATGAAATAAGGAAGAGCAGCAGATGGGAATTTAGGTTCAAAATAATAGAAAACGTTTATTGCACATAGCGCTTGTGCAGGAATGGAGATATGTATGAGGATATACGTCTATGACGTAGTTGATTTTGAGAGAGAAACACTGGAGAAGATGAAAGAAGAGACAACGGATGAGATAACGCTGACGTTTGATCATCTTACCCTCGAGACTCTGGAGCATGCAAAGGAGTACGATGGCATATCGGTTCTTGGCTATAGTAAGGTTAGCAAAGAAATCCTTGCTAAAATGAAAGAATACGGTATTTACCATGTATCGACCCGTACGATAGGATTTGACCATTTTGATATGGCAGCGGCCAGAGAACTTGGCATCAACATGTATCATGCCTATTATAATCCGAACAATGTGGCGGATTTTGCTGTTATGCTGATGTTGATCATGCTTCGAAAGGCAAAGATCTCGATCTGCCGCGCCCTTGTGAATGACTTTTCTCTGGATGGCATGATGGGACGTGAGATGCACAGCATGACAATCGGTGTGATCGGCACCGGAAAGATCGGTTCAACCGTAATCAAGAATCTGATGGGCTTTGGCTGCAAGATCCTGGCTTATGATCTCTATAAGAATGAGGAAGTGGAAAAAGTCGCACAGTATGTTGATTTTGACACCTTATACAAAGAGTGTGATATCATTACCCTTCACACACCACTTACCGATGACAGTTATCATATGATCAACGAAGAATCCATAAAGAAAATGAAGCAGGGCGTTATTCTGATCAATACGGCAAGAGGACAGCTGATTGATACCGCAGCCCTAATCAAAGGATTGGAAGAAGAACACATTGGTGGCGCCGGCATTGACACAGTGGAAGAGGAAGATGGCATTATGCATGTTCACGTTGGTACAAAAATTGTGAGTAAACGACAGATCATGTATTTAAAACAGTTCCCGAACGTCTTATATACCCAGCATTATGCGTTCTATACACAGGAAGCGACGCAGACCATGGTTCGTTGTGGTGTGAATTCATTGCAGGATGGATTTGCCGGAAAAGAAACAGCGGCCAAAATACGATAAATTGATATTGATTTTTTTTTAACAATGTTATATGATAAGAACAGATCCAGCCGGAAAGTGTTACTGACCGGTGCGATGAACTGGTTGGAATGCTGTAAAAGCAATCAAAGCATTCCTATATCAGAGTAGTGAACCAGAAAATAAGTTGTATCTGACACCGAATACAGGTTATAAGGTGAAAGGCGGGCAATGATATAAGGGATATTATATCACAGGAATTCTGCGCCTTTTTCAAAGGCGCTTTTTTATTTTATAGGAAAGTTCTCAGAACTTTTCTATAAAATAAAAAGCATTCCATGCAGGATGCGCACTCACGCGGAAGGTAACTTTCTATTTTTGAAGGCGTTCGGCGCGAAGAATGTGCCGGAGCACATTCTTTGTTCATTTTATAAGAAAGTTCGTTAACTTTCCTGCAAAATAAAATGCACCCTATCAAGGATATGCTATGTTTATCCGTATGAAAAAGGAGAGGAGGATCAGCCCGTGGAAACCAGAGTAGCAATAATCGGGATTATCGTGGAGGATGGAGGATCAGTCGAAAAGCTGAATGCCATACTTCATGAGTACGGAATTTATATTATCGGACGTATGGGACTGCCATACAAAGAAAAGAACATCAACATTATCAGTGTTGCAGTCGATGCGCCGAATGATATTATCAGTGCCTTGTCAGGTAAACTTGGGAAGCTTCCGGGAGTCAGTGCAAAAGCTGTGTATTCAAAACTTCCGGTCAACAAGGACAGTGTATAGCAAGGAGAAATCTAGTGAAAGAACTCATTGACAGACTATATCAGACACACAGTCTATCGCCAGAGGAATATAAAGTACTGCTTGAGAACAGGACGACAGAACTTGCGGAATATCTTTTTGAAAAAGCAAGGGAGGTTCGGATTAAGAATTATGATCACGATGTCTATATCCGAGGTTTGATCGAATTCACGAACTATTGTAAAAATGACTGTTATTACTGCGGAATCAGAAAAAGCAATAAGAAGGCGGAACGATACCGTCTGACAGAAGATGAGATCCTATCCTGCTGTGAAGCCGGATACGAACTTGGCTTTCGTACCTTTGTCTTACAGGGAGGGGAAGACCCTTATTATACCGATGAACGAATGGTCAAAATCCTTTTGAGGATGAAAGCTTCCTATCCGGACTGTGCTATAACACTGTCCATGGGAGAACGAAGTCACGAGAGTTATCAGGCTATGTTCGAAGCGGGGGCAGACCGGTACCTGCTGCGGCACGAAACAGCAAATGAAGAACATTATAGCAAGCTGCACCCAGAAAATATGCGGTTATCCAACCGAAAAGCCTGTCTTTTTGACCTGAAAAACATAGGATACCAGGTCGGCTGTGGTTTCATGGTCGGTTCACCCGGACAGACCGTGGATACCATTGTTGAAGACTTGCTGTTCATAAAAGAGCTAGCTCCGCATATGGTAGGTATCGGCCCATTTATACCGCACCATGATACACCGTTTCGGGATTGCACAGGAGGAACACTGGAACTTACACTTTTCCTGCTTGGAATGGTAAGACTTATGATACCGGACGTGTTGCTTCCGGCAACCACGGCACTTGGAACCATTGATCCGACCGGAAGAGAGAAAGGAATTAAGGCAGGCTGTAATGTCGTTATGCCAAATCTCTCACCGACCGATGTTCGAAGTAAATATATGTTATATGATAATAAAATCTGTACCGGGGATGAAGCAGCCGAATGCAGGTTTTGTATGCAGCGAAGAATGGAAAGCATAGGATACGAGATCGCAGTTTCCCGTGGTGACCATCTGTCAATGCAATAGAAAAATAAAACTGAAGGGGAAGAATTTTCTGACCCGACGAAGAATGGAGGAAACATGGGAAATTACAACATCAGTTCAGCAAAAGCAGAGGAGTTCATCAATCACGAGGAGATTCTGGCAACGCTTACTTACGCAGAAGCAAACAAAGGGAACGCAGAACTTATTGACGAGATCCTTGAAAAAGCAAGACTTCGAAAGGGACTCTCCCACAGAGAGGCAGCAGTGTTGCTTGACTGTGAGATCGAGGAGAAAAACCAGGAGATCTATAAGCTGGCAGAGCAGATCAAAAAAGACTTTTATGGAAACCGCATCGTTATGTTCGCGCCTCTTTATCTCTCGAACTACTGTATCAATGGCTGTGTTTACTGTCCTTATCATGCAAAGAACAAGCACATCACAAGAAAGAAGATGACCCAGGAAGAGATCAAAGCAGAAGTTATTGCTTTACAGGACATGGGACACAAGCGTCTCGCCCTGGAAGCAGGGGAGGATCCGGAAAATAATCCGATCGAATACATTCTGGAATCTATCGATACCATTTACAGTATTAAGCATAAGAATGGAGCAATACGAAGAGTCAACGTCAACATTGCTGCCACCACCGTTGAAAACTACAGAAAGCTTCAGGAAGCAGGTATTGGTACATACATTCTGTTCCAGGAGACCTATCATAAAGAAAGCTATGAAAAGCTTCATCCGACCGGGCCAAAGCACAATTATGCCTATCATACCGAAGCGATGGACCGTGCCATGGAAGGCGGGATTGACGATGTCGGCCTTGGTGTGCTGTTCGGTCTTGAATTATACCGTTATGAATTTGCCGGCTTACTGATGCATGCGGAACACCTGGAAGAGGTTTTTGGCGTAGGTCCGCATACTGTCAGTGTACCCAGAATTCGTCCGGCCGATGACATTGATCCTTCGACCTTTGATAATGGAATCAACGATGATATCTTTGCAAAGCTGGTTGCCTGCATAAGAATCAGCGTACCTTACACCGGTATGATCGTATCGACCAGAGAGAGTCAGGAGACCAGAGAACGTGTTCTTCATCTTGGCATTTCCCAGATCAGCGGCGGATCAAAGACTTCCGTAGGCGGCTACGCGAAGCCAGAACCAGAAGAAGAGGATTCCAAACAATTTGAACTCAGTGATAACCGGACGCTTGATGAGATCGTCAGATGGCTGATGGATATGGGATACATTCCAAGCTTTTGCACCGCATGTTACCGGGAAGGCAGAACCGGTGACCGGTTCATGCAGCTGCTCAAATCAAATCAGATCCAGAACTGCTGTCATCCCAATGCCCTGATGACCTTAAAAGAATATATGGAAGACTATGCCTCTCCTGAAACAAAAGAGCTGGGGGCGAAGATGATTCTTGATGAGATTAAGAATATTCCAAAGGAAAAGGTTCAGCAGATTGTACTGGATAACCTTACCAAGATAGAGAACGGCAGCAGGGATTTCAGATTCTGATGAATGGATCGTGTGACAGGCGCAAAAAACAACGCCGAAATGAGGTGACAGAAAAATGGGATTAAATGATACACCGAATGCGAACCGGATTCATATTGGAATATTCGGAAAACGCAATGCCGGGAAGTCAAGCATTGTTAATGCAATTACCGGACAGGATCTGGCGGTTGTCTCCGATGTAAAAGGAACAACGACAGACCCGGTCTATAAAGCAATGGAGCTGCTTCCGCTTGGACCGGTCATGATGATCGATACACCTGGAATTGATGACGAAGGAGAGCTTGGAGCATTGCGTGTCCGAAAGAGCCGACAGGTTCTGAACAAAACAGACATCGCTTTGCTGGTCATTGATGCAGAGATCGGAAAGACGAAAGAGGATGATGATCTGCTCTTTGTTATAAGAGAAAAGGAGATACCATACCTGATTATCTGGAACAAGGCAGACCTTGCTACGCAAGCGATTTCCTCCGATACAGAGATTGCAGTCAGTGCCAGAGACCTAACGAACATTGAAGAATTAAAGAACCGAATTGGAAAGCTTGTTACGACCGATGAAACAAAATTCCGTATCATTGGTGACCGGCTGCAGCCTTTGGATTTTGCGGTGCTTGTCGTCCCAATTGATAAAGCAGCACCCAAAGGACGTCTGATTTTACCGCAGCAGCAGACGATACGTGATATACTGGAAGCAGATGCTACCGCTATCGTGGTAAAAGAATTTGAGTTAAAAGACACGCTGATGACGCTTGGAAAGAAACCAAAAGTTGTAATAACGGACAGTCAGGTATTTGCAAAAGCCAGTGCTGACACCCCCACGGACATTTATCTTACTTCCTTTTCGATTTTGATGGCAAGATCAAAAGGGGTGCTGAAAACAGCAGTCAAAGGTGCCTGTGTTCTCGATAAGCTCGAGGAGGGTGATACGATACTGATTTCAGAAGGCTGCACGCACCACAGACAGTGTGATGACATCGGAACAGTCAAGCTTCCAAGGTGGATCAAGAACTATACCGGGAAGAACTTTGATTTCCAGTTCACCTCCGGAACTGAATTCCCAGAGGATTTAAATCCGTATAAACTTGTGGTACACTGTGGTGGATGCACCTTGAATGACCGTGAGATGAAATACCGGCAAAAATGTGCGGAAGACATGAGGGTTCCATTTACCAACTACGGCATTCTGATTGCCTTTATGCAGGGAATATTAAAAAGAAGTGTTGCCATGTTTCCGGAGATCTTAATGGAACTGGAAGACGAAGTGTAATTCATAGCAGCAAGTTACAGTAAAATAGAAGGACATTTCATTCGAAATGACAAAGCACCGCAAACCTGCCTTTTCCAGAATAGAACGGCAGAACGTAAGACAGGAGGACCTATGAGAATCGAAAAGGATGCACTCGGAGAAAAAGAACTGGAAGAAGGTCTGCTGTATGGCCTGCAGACAGCAAGAGCTGTTGAAAATTTCGCTGTAAGGTATCCTGTCACAGACCGGCTTCTGGTCAGGAGCATTGTGCAGATCAAGAAGGCAGCGGCCAGGACGTATCAACGGCTGCAGATCGACCCTGATAAGTTCAAGGCCATTGAAAAAGCCTGTGATCTGGTACTGGAAGGAAGGCATGCCGAGGCTTTTGTAACCATGGCACTCCAAGGAGGAGCAGGGACATCCACGAACATGAACGTCAATGAGGTCCTGGCAAATCTCGCCCTTCTTGAGCTTGGAAAGAAAACGGGGCAGTATGAATTTTTGCATCCGCTGGATGATGTGAACCGGGGACAGTCAACGAACGATGTCTACCCGACTGCTCTTCGTATCGCAGCCATAAAGAATCTACGGGAGTTAAGTGACGCCTGTGACGAACTGCAGAAAGCACTGCAGAAAAAAGAACTGGAATTTGAAGAGGTAAAGAAGCTTGGCCGAACAGAGCTGATGGATGCTATACCGATAACACTCGGACAGGAATTTGGCTGTTATGCACAGGCCATTGCCAGAGACCGGTGGCGCTTATATAAAGCAGAAGAACGCCTTCGTCAGGTAAACATCGGCGGAACTGCTGTCGGTAATGGAAGCAATGCAGATCGCAAGTACCGTTTCGGCGTTCTGGAAGAACTGCGGGAGATCACCGGTCTGGGTCTGGCAAGTGCCGAGTATCCTATGGATATCACGCAGAACAATGATGTCTTTGTAGAAGTTTCCGGTCTTATGAAAGCACTTGCCGTTAATCTCATGAAGATAGCAAATGATTTTCGCCTGATGAATTCCGGCCCTAAGGGCGGCTTTGGCGAAATAACGCTGCATGCGTTACAGATGGGAAGCACGATTATGCCGGGAAAGGTGAACCCTGTCCTGCCGGAAATGATCCTGCAGATTGCCATGAAGGTCATAGCCAATGACAGTGCGATTACCATGGCAGCAGCACACGGTGAATTTGAGCTGAACGCATTTGCCCCACTGATTGCAGATTCCCTGCTGCAAAGCTTTTCTCTGCTGATTGATGGTATAGCGCTTTTTCGCAATAAATGTGTGGAAGTGATCGTACCAAACAAAGAAAGGTGTCTGGAACTTTTGGAAGGTTCCTATGCCTTTGCTACCGAATATGCAGCTACACTAGGGTATGAACAGGTAGCAGACAGCATAAAAGAAGCAAAGGGAGATGTGAAAAAAGCGAAGGAATTACTGGATCTGAAAAGAGAGTCGAGAGTATAAAGAAAGTCAGGACTTAAAGAAAGTAAGGACTTAAAGGAAGTCTTGATCTTATTTGGAATTCTAAATCTTAAGCAGGATTCATAGTAAGGGTAACAGGAATACCAAAGAAGCTATGGAAAGGCGTAAAAGGTAATTCTGAAATAGATAGTTTTGAAACAGGCAATCTTGAAACGGCAAATAAAATTTTACTAAATGTTACATGAGGCTTTCTGCCAGAAAGAACAGCAGAAAGCCTCATTTTTCACTTGCTTTCTGCTTTACAGAAACGTACACTTAATATAGATACTTAATGTAAGCTTATGACTGAGGTGTACAATGAAGAACAAGCGAAAGCTAATAATTATTGTGATGCTTTTATTTTTTATTATCCTAATTGGCGTGATCGGGTATATGATTCTTCTTCATGTAGGATTTATCGATGCACTCTATATGACAGTGATTACGATCTCTACGGTAGGATACGGAGAAGTTGCGGTGATGACTGATACGGCAAAGGTCTTTTCAATCGTCATTATATTTTCTGGTCTTGCAACGGTAGGATACGGGGTAACGAGTCTGGTCACATTGTTTTTTGAAGGTGAATTCAAAGCAGCCTGGAGGAAGAAACGCATGGAATCAAGAATCCTTGAACTTAACGATCATTATATTGTCTGCGGAGCAGGAGATGTTGGGCGAACAGTCATAAAGAGCCTGAAAGAAAGCAAGCAGAACTTTATTGTTATTGAAGAAAGTGAGAAACAGGTCGAAGAACTGGAAGCAGCAGATATCTTGACGGTTCTTGGCGATGCAAGTCACGAAGAGATACTGCAAAAAGCAGGAATTGAACGGGCCAAAGGGATTGTGTGCACCCTTCCTTCGGATGCTGACAATGTATTTACTGTACTGACAGCACGGCAGATGAATGAAAGCATTTATATTGTATCGAAAGCAGTCGAAGCAGCTTCTCATAACAAATTAAAGAAAGCAGGAGCCGATAAGACGATTTCGCCCAATGAGATCGGAGGACAGAGAATGGCAGCCTTTCTGGTAAGACCATCCGTCATCTCCTTTCTTGATGTGATGACACGAGCAGGCGATGTGACGCTGGATCTTGAAGAGGTCGTCATCAAAGCGAATGCCAGCATCGCAGGAAAGAAGCTTTCCGAAGCAAAGATACCAGAGCGCACGGGGCTTATTATTATGGCACTTAAGAAAAAGGAAGAGAATAAGTTTAAATTCAATCCAGGTTCCGGAGAAGTCCTGAGTGAAGGTGCTACGATGGTGGTTCTTGGTACAAAAGAGCAGGTACTTCTGCTGAAGGAACTGGTAAATCCATAAGGGGTAAATCGAAAAGGTAAGTCGCTATGAGCGATTCTAAAAGATAAGCCGATATGAGAAATCCCAAAAGGAAAATTGTCAAATATAAATCAATAGGAGAACATGAGTATCTTACAAAGAACAAAAACAGGAGGGAAATATGCCATACATTGAAGCAAAGGTAAGTACGACGATAAGCAAGGAACAGGAAATAATACTAAAAGAAAGGCTGGGGAAGGCTATCGAATTGCTGCCCGGTAAAAGCGAAAGGTGGCTGATGACAGGGTTCTTGGATCAGTTCCATCTTTACTTTCGAGGCGAAAACAACCAACCGGCTGCTTTTATAGAGGTTAAAGTATTTGGTGGTGAGAACAGAGCGGCCTTTGATAAGCTAACAGCAGAGATTACAAAGATATTTCATGAAGTCCTTTCAATAGCGCAGGACCACATTTATGTAAAGTATGAGGCGGTAGCGAACTGGGGCTGGAATGGAGAGAACCTGTAAAGTTAAAAGACTCAACGCATTCGAAAACGGAAGCGCTGAGTCTTTTTTGCTAATAGGCAGTCAATTTTATCTTGCCATCTTCGTTAAGATACTTCTTGCAACGCTGATTCCGTTGGCAGAAGCCTGTTGGAGTCCTCTGGTCACAGAGGCTCCGTCACCAATGGCACGAAGACCGGCTACACTGGTCTCAAAGTCTTTGTTCACAACAACTTTGTTGGAATAGAACTTAACTTCTACGCCGTATAGTAAAGTCTCATCGCTTGCAATACCGGGGGTCACTTTATCAAGAGCAAGGAGCATCTCTTTTATATCAACCATAATTCTGTGCGGGAAGACCAGAGATAAATCGCCGGGAACCGCATCCTTCAAGGTCGGGATCAGATTGTTACGGCATAACCGTTCTTCGGTCGTTCTTCTTCCACGCTGGAAATCACCAAAGGTCTGCACCAGGATCTTTCCATCACAGAGCATGTTGCTCAGCTGGGCGATATGCTTCCCGTATTCGATTGGTGTCTTGAATGGTTTTGTAAAGTTCTTGGATACCAGAATGGCAAAGTTCGTATTGCTGGTCTTGTATTCCTTCGCTTTGTAGGCATGTCCGTTTACAACAGCGAGTCCATTCTCATAATATTCCGTTGCTACTTCACCGGAAGGATTCGTACAGAAGGTACGGACTTTGTCATCAAAGGTCGGAGTGTAGTAGATGAGCTTTGCTTCATAAAGGTGCTTATTCAGCATCTCCATAACTTCATCGCGGACTTCCACACGAACGCCGATATCAACGGTCCCTACCTTTGTTTCAATGCCATGATCCTGACAGATATGGCTGAACCAGTCTGAACCTTCTCTTCCTATGGCCGATACGATTTCGTCGGCATAGTAGGTATTTCCATCATCTGCAGCGACTGCTTTTACTACTTTATCTTCGATCAGGATATCGTTGACCATGGTATTGAAAAGCATTTCAACACCTTGCTCGAGAAGATGTTCCTGAAGTCTTGTATATATTTTATAGCCTTCTTCCGTTCCAAGATGGCGGATCGGGCATTCAATCAGCTTCAGATTGGCTTTGATGGCACGTCTTCTGATCTTACGGATCTCATCATCGATACCGATGCCATAGACATTCTCATCAGCCCCGAAAGACAGATAGATATCATCGGACTCTTTGATCAGTTTGGAAGTTTCTTCATAACCCAGAATCTCAGGAAGATTACCGCCGACATCCGGTGACAGGGAAAGCTTGCCGTCGGAGAAGGCTCCGGCACCGGCAAATCCGGTGGTTATGGAACAGGGGTTACAGCCAACACAACGTTTGGTCTTTCGTTTCGGACAATTTCTCTTTTCAATCGGACGGCCTTTTTCAATCATCAGGATCTTCAGATCCTTTTTTTCTTTGATCAGTTCATAGGCACAGAAAATCCCGGAGGGTCCGGCTCCGATAATGATTACATCGTATTTGTTCATAGCAGTTACCTGCCTTTCCGTATCGGCTTTGATACCGATATCTATTTACTAAAGTCAACCATATGAATTTTAACAGAACTGTTTCCGGTTTGCAAGATGAAGTAATACGGACTACTTATGGGGACGTTGATAAATGCTACTTTGTATCTTTGCACCACCAAGCGAGGAAAGTACCAGATCGCCGCTTGAAACAAAGGCGGTGCTGTCTGTCTGTCCGGCCAGAGTACTTGGAATGGAGCCATCAAGCTGACCGCGCAGGCTTTGTGCACGAAGTTCGCAGAATGTAATCAAAGAATCAGCACCAAGGGAGAATTCATCAACGGTACAAAAGGAGGTGGGATCTTGTTCAACATAGGGTTCTATCATCTCTTTTGTGGATTCAATAAGACTTGAGACAGAACCATTTTCAAAGTAATTGCTCAGGAATTCATCAAAGAGCTCGTGATACTGTTCAAGATAGGCATCGTTCGATAAAAGGACATACAGAAGCGGCCGGTCTTCCAGCATGGTACCGTCGACAGGAGTATCCATCGGGTAATTTATATAAAGTTCTGCGGTATTCTCGGTTTCTCCACGAAGTTTTCCCGGTTGCATAAGTTCACCGATGGAAAACCCGCCAAAGGCAAGATTATAATCCCAGGCGATCATGGCAAGCTGTCCCTTGTCTTCATAAAGATAATAATTATGAAGCATCGGACCGGTGTAACTGTCAAAATTGCAGACAAAATTATGAACCACAAAGTAGCGCAGAATTTCATCTGTATTCAAGACCTGATCAAGATCCTCCTCTGCATTCATTTTACGGATGGCATCAATCAGACGGAGCTTATCTTCTTCGTCCACATCCGTTACGGCCTCATCAAAAATATGCGGATAACGGATAATCTCATCACCAAGGTATTTCAGAGCCACATCATCAGCAGAGGAGTTGCTTAAGTCATTGGATTCCTCTTGCAGACCGACTATGGTATGTTCGGGGAGCACTTCGTCAAACGGTGCCGTGGTCACTTCGGCCAGATCACTGATTGTTTCAGAAGGATCTTCCTTTGGTAGCAGGGCATTGCCGTTTTTTAATACGCCGTCGGATGTTTCCGGTTTATAAAGGGAACCGGTATCCGTGTCAAATGTCCGGTCAAGGAAGGAATCTTCAATGCCTTCCACCGCAAGATACAGACCGAAATCTTCTCCGTTTACTGTGATGTAAATATAACTGCAAAGCGGAGCAAAAGCTCCCATATCATTCATGAGTGTATAGCTGAGGAAATCCTTCATATAGGTATTATCCTGAATGATATTATTCAGGGACAGCTTATCAAGTCCCCAACAGGATTCGCCGTCCTTGTAATGATCGAATTCGAGCTTGAAGCTGTAGCGCATTGAACCCATAGAGACTACCTCTGACAGTGAGGAGTTGCCTTTGGCACGAAGTCCTACGGACTCAAAGGCAGTACCATCAATAACAACATCGCAGGGAACATATTCTTTATCCACAGCATTTGCCAGCAGATATTCCCAGTTGTCCTCTGAAATCTGAATATCCAGGGTGTGGACCCGGTCACTTTGGAATAAAGTGGTTTCATATTCGGGAACCTGACTGCTTTCTGACTTTGTGGATGTCTGAGTATGAGCGGTAAATATAAAAAGAATGGCGGCAGCAAGAAGAAGCACTAGAATAGCTAAAAGAAAAGGAAAAATGATTTTTTTGAACATAGGTACCTCTTTCTATTGAAAACAGTGTATATCGTATTCGAATTACAGTCTGGCGAAGGAATGTCATCTTATTCACGAACGGACTTTACTTAGGAACATAAAATAAGAATATCTTCTGCATACTATTATAGGTTCATTCTGTGAAGAGTTTGTGTCGTTTACGAAAGAAGAAAACACCTCATTCTGCTGTAAATATACAGAACGAGGTGTTTTGTCTATGTTTACTGATCGGTATGGATTTATAGAAGGATGTAGTTCTTGTAATAAAATGATACAAAGGACAAAAGATTCTATGCTTCCTTCTTATAGGAACAAACATGTTTCTGCTATGCAGCATAAGGTACCATTAATGCTTATTGCCCGTAGACCTTAACTTCATAAAGCTGCGGCGTATACCAGCTGTTGGTCGGGTTGTTCCAAGGAACGGATTGGTTGATTTGAATCCTGACATATCTGGCACTGATACCGCCAAGGAAATCGACATTAAACCCATAGGTGGTGTTATCTGAGTTTATGCGTCGTGCCGTAAAGGTCGAACCATCGTTACTGGTATAAATTGTGTAATATTCAAGTGCTTCCGACCCATTGCACAGATACCACGACAACTGGATTTCATTTATCCGGTAAGATGCTCCTAAATCTACTGTCCAGGTGGATGGATAGGTAACTGCACTGGCAACCCATTTGGTAATATAATCACCGTCATTCGCCAGACTGGCCGGATAAGAAGAGGCATAACTGGAGGCGGAGGCTGTCTTATCTTCCGAGATATTCGAACCGGAATAAACATTGGTTATCGTTCCGGCAGAAGCATTCAGGTCAACGATGCTTGCATAATCAAAGGAAGGGACACCGCTTGTTATGGTGAGCGGAAACCATACAAAATAAAAGTTCTGATCACCAGTGCCGGGGATACGGTTCCGGTCACTCATCAGCATGTAGGAGGTACCGCTGGTTCCGGAAAGAGTCATCAGCCAGGTGGACTGAGAGTAAAAGGCAGAGGTGTTTCCAATCGGCTGCATCTCAGTCCAGGAATCAGCATCCGAAGAAGAAAGAGTGGTTGTACAGGTTGAGTATTTTGCCTGATTTGGATACCAGCCGGCGCAGCCTGAGGTTATGAGGTAATAGGTTCCGTTATCTTTTACGATAGCTGGAGCTTCTCTTCCCGCATACGTTCCGCCGACTGTTTCTCCACCATAGATATTGTACAGGTGAGTACAGCTAAGGTAATCGGAAGACAGCTGGAAGAGTGAGAGCCGTCCATTGGTAACCGTTGCGGAAATCAGATAGGCAGTTCCGTCGGTATCCTGATAAAGAGTCATATCTCTGGAATCAAGCCCCCCCGGATTGATGCTCTGATAGTAAGTATAGTCACCGGCCGGTGTATTACAATATGCAATACCGACTTTTCCCAAGGTGTAGCTGGTGCTGTCATAATGGAACCAGAGAACGTATTTTCCTGTCGTGGAATTGTAGATAACTTTTGGACGTTCTACAACACAATTGGTCGTAAGGTCAGCGGCAGCATTTCCATCAGCATCCAGAGAACCTGGTCCAAGGATTGCATTCTGGAAGGTCCAGTGAACAAGATCGGTGGAAGAGTAGCAATTCACATAAACGCCAGAATTACCGTACCAGTAATACGTTGAGCCGACCTTAACGATACAGCCGCCTGCAGCATCGATGGGTTCGCCTTCGGTATCAAGCCATAACTCCCCATTTTGTAAAGTATTTAACGATACGTCGGCAAGATTTTGGATATCATAGGAATTTAAGGCAGCGCCATAAATTCGGAAATTGTCGATCTGTCCGGCAAGGTATGGGTCGGCAGAATAAAGTGATTTTCCAATGTAACCAGAAAAGGAAGCAGAGGAGGAATACATAGAGCTTGGATCCGAGGTAATACCGCTCATCGTGGATATGAGTTCCCCGTCAATATAGAGCTGTTCGGTTCCATCGTCACCGGATATAACAAGAGCGACATTGACCCAGCTGCCGGTCGGCAGATAAGTGCTGTCACGAACCCCCTGCTCGCCAAGATAGCCGCTGCCGGATGTCCCGTAGGTTGTTATGGCACCGTAGGTCTTGCCGGCACCATTCTTTGAATTCAGGAAGATATAGGTGCCGCTGTTTGGACCAAGGCCATAAACCCAGGCATTGGTCGATGAAGAAGTCAGATAGATGTCTGCCAGGATGGTAACGTTATGAACTCCTTTCATAACACCATTTGGTATGGTAACATAGCCA
This sequence comes from Clostridia bacterium, assembly GCA_003249225.1. Classification (GTDB taxonomy): domain Bacteria; phylum Bacillota; class Clostridia; order Lachnospirales; family Lachnospiraceae; genus SZUA-448. The sequence goes on from QKJQ01000016.1 coordinate 39,358, forward strand.
TTCGATCCGTTGAGAGAAAGTGTCCCCGAAGAAAAAGCAGCGCCGCCAGACAACGTTCCGGTAAAACCATTTCCACTCGAGTCAGCAACGGATGAGCCGCTGGTCTCACTGAAATCATACTGAACAAGCAATGATTCTTCTGCAATCTCTGATGGCGTCAGCGCGTCACTATAGATCCTGAAGTTGTCGATTTTGGCGTTCAGATAACCATCTGTGGAGTATAAGGATTTCCCAATATAACCGGAGAAGCTTTTTGCGGCATCGTACATGTCTGCGGGATCTTCTGTGATATCGTTATTCGACTGTGTCAGGCTGCCGTTAATGTAGAAGCGTTCGGAATGTGTATCCTGTGAAATGACAAGAGCTATGCTGGTCCATGCACCGACCGGCAGAGCGGTCAGATTTGTTACACCTTCTTCACTCTGGTATCCATAACCAACGGTTCCATTCGTTGTTATGGCACCATAAGGATAGCCGGAGCTGTTCTTTGAGTTGACAAAGATATAGGTGCCACTATCTGGCCCAAGGCCGAACACCCAGGTATTGGTAGCGGCAGAAGTAATGTACACATCGACCATGATGGTTACATTGTGTACACCATTCATGACCCCATTTGGAATTGTAACATACCCGGAAGAACCGTTCAGACTGACACAGCTGCCAAGTTTGCCGTCGGTTGACCAGGAGGCTCCGCTCGATAGGGTTCCGGTGTAACCGTTTCCGCTGGAATCGGTTACAGAGGTGCCACTGGACTGATTGAACAGGTATTCCACCAGAAGGCTGTCATCAACAGAAGCACTGGCTGTTATTTTGTCTGAAAATGCAGGAAAAAACATAAGGAGAAAAGAAAGGATCAGAAAAACAGAAAGAAATCTTTTGAATCTCATTGTAACCTCCTTATCTGCGCAGTTTTACGCATTGTTAAGTTGTGAACAATACAGCATTGTAAGAATATAGACGGAATAACACAATAAAATCTGGATTAAGGCACAACAACAGACCAGAGCTGATTGGAGGAACTGCTGCTGCTCCATTGCCCGCAGATCGAACCATTTGTCGTATAACCAAAGCCATCGAGGTACATTCCGGTGCTTCGATTCACAAATTTTACGTAGCTGCCGGAAACGACCTGAGTCCATTGTTGGTTATAGCTGTTTGTATTGCTCCATTGTCCGGCGACAGATCCATTGGAGGTACGTCCGAGTCCATCCAGGTATAAACCGGTAGCAACATTTTTTATTCTTACATAGGTACTTCCGGTTCCTTCAATGACCCATTGCTGGTTCGTACTGGAACTGGTACTGTATTGCTTGCAGTCTGAACCGTTCGTTGTGTATCCATAACCATCAAGGTACATGCCGGTGGCTGCATTTACAAGTTTGATGTTCTCATCTCCCCATGCATATTTTAGCCGGTCAAGACCGCTTGTATTAGTCACGGAGAGCGTAATATTTGAGCCGGTGCCACTCTTTGTAGCCAGACTGTAGGTATCGCCATCCCGAAGTCCCGGCCAGTAACAGCTGCCCGCACCCCAGGCGCGTAACTGGTTACTGATACCGCGTATATAGCAGACTTCATTATTGCTGCTTGTCTGGTTATAATTCGTTCCGGTCGTCATGGAAGCACCCCATTCTGTCATAACAACACGGCTGGAATAGCTGCCGACAATGTTTGCTATGTCAGCCTGCCATCCACCTTCCGTTGTTATTGTCTTCCAGAATGCATAATCGTGGACACCAAGCAGACAGCTGCTGAGGGCTGAATCGGCGCCAACTGCAGACAGATTCTCTGCATAACCGGAACCATCCAGAATAATTCTTCCATCCGAGATACTGGAGTAGGTCGACAGCCAGGTCTCATACATCGTACAAAGATTAGCCGCAGTATAACCATAAGGTTCGTTGATTGGTTCAAAGTAGCAGTTACTGTCACTGCCGTATTCACTGATTACGGTATCCCACATATCCCAATAAGCTGACATATCAGCCGGTGTTCCCCCGGAAGCAGCCCAGTAGCAGAGAATAACATTTCCCTTGGTCAATGCCATATCAATAGCGCCGGTGTAAGTACTCCAGTAACCAGAGACGGTAGCCTCATTAATGGGCATACGCACCGTATTGGAACCAAGCAGGCTTACAAATTGACCGACAACCCGATCTGCTACTACCGAAGCACTGGAATAAGTATCCGACGAACTCAGTCCTGAAACATAGAGGATTCCTGTTTTAAAGTTATCCTCGGGGTCAGCCCAGTTAACACCTTTGATGGAACCTGTGGCTGCAGATGCCTCCTGAACATGGAATCCGCTGCTGCCAGAGAATGACAGGCAGATGCTGCTGACAATGAGAACGAATGCCAGCAAAAGACGACTTCTTTTTCTTAAAAAATGCATACAATATACCTCCTTTTTGAATGGTTAATAGTGACGATTAGCGGCCCTCCTTTCCTTATATCGTTATGAGGCTGGGCGGTAAGACTTTTTTATCACCACGTAACAACCTCAAATGCAACCGGTTTCATAAAAGAAAATAAAAAAACACGGCATGCTTCCTTTACTTTTTTCGCCGTTGAAAGTAAGTGAAGTATCCGTGTCATAATATATGCAGTCATTGGAGTAATGCTTATAGGAAGATCTTTTATAGAAATATTTTTTAAAGAAAAAAATGGCAGTGGTTGTTTTGTTTTGAATATCACTGCGGATTAAATAAAGTATGACACAGACATTTGGAAAATGCAAGAGAATCGTATAAAAACAGGATAATTTCACTATAATAATGAAATAACATAGAAGTGTTCAAGAATTCGACAGGGTTTGTATAAGATATACTATTGAGTGGAGAAAAGGCATTATGCTATTCTTATAACATAAGTCTGGTATGCAAGTAATACGCAGCAATCGTGATAAGGCAAAGGTTCAAACTTATTATGCGCAGAAAAATGCGCAGGATTGTGAGTTAAATATGAAATAAAAAGCGATTTCATATAGCAAGTTTGTGCCTCGCGCGTCACCGCTCGTTCAAACTTATTATGCGCAGAAAAAATGCGCAGGATTGGAGTAATTATGAAGGTTAGATTTGGTATAATGGGACTTGGAAGTATAGCTCACCGGTTTGCAAAAGTATTGAATACGGTGGAGGGGGTTGATCTGGCAGCCGTAGCATCCTCAGATGAGAACAGAGCCAAAATTTTCGCTGAAGCATTTAAAGCAGGAAAATATTACGGAAATTATAATTCTCTTGTCAGCGACCCGGAGATTGATGTTATCTATATTGCACAGACGCACGACAGACATTATGACCTGATAAAGCTATGTATCGAACATAACAAAGGCATCCTTTGCGAAAAACCGATGCTGCTGACAAAGGCGGAAGCAGTAGAGATTACGGAACTTGCGAAAAGTAAAAAGGTCCTGTTGATGGAGGCTATGTGGTCAAGGTTTATTCCTACATTCATCAAAGCAAAGGAATGGGTGCAGAGTGGAAGAATCGGCAAGGTAAAGATGGTTCAGGCATCTTTTTGCTTTAATTTCCCATTCGACCCATCACACAGGCTCTATAACCCGGATACAGCAGGCGGAAGTCTATATGATGCAGGAGTATATCCTATTGAGTTTACAACGGGAATGTTAGGGGAATATCCGGAAGCTGTAAAAGCAACAGCAACCTTTGCTGAAACCGGAGTGGATGATTATGTTGCGATGACCATGAGATTTAAAAGCGGAGCTTTAGCGACCCTTAGCTGCGGGTTGAGTGCAGGAACCAGCATGGATGCTTTTGTTTATGGTCAGAATGGTTATGTTGTTGTCCGTGGTTTTCTTGGTTCAAAGAAAGCAGAGCTTTACGATAAGAACCATCAGTTGGTGGAAACGGCAGAAGCAGAGTTTGAAGATGGATTTCTATATGAAATCAAGGCATTTGCAGAACTTTTCCGGCAAGGAAAAATTGAGAGTGATGTCATAACCCACCAGGATAATATTGCCACAACAGAAATCTTTGAAGCCGTAATGGAACAGATTAATAGGTAAAACGCATTGTCTCCTTTTCGATGTGATCAGGTCACAGTAATGTAAAAGAGATGACTCTTTATATTGACATTCATCGATATGAGTAATATAATAATCAAAAATCGATGAATATCGATGTATAAACATACATCAGAAATGGAAGGAAGATTATGCAGAAAAAAGAAAAAATGCTATTAATACTGGGTCTTATGGCTTTCCTGGCCAATGGCGATAATTATGCCGCTGCTCCTTTGATTATTAAAATTGCAGAAGATTTGTCCCTCACGATAAGTACGGCAGCAATATCTGTTACAGCATACATGCTTGCTTTTGGAGCCTTTACACTTCTATTTGGACCTTTATCAGACCGTTTTGGTAAGGTCAGAGTCATTAACATAGCGGCTATGGGAACGGCGATTTTCAGTATGCTTGGTGCAGTTGCCTTTAATCTGCCTTCTCTTATTTTTTTCAGAGCAATGAACGGTGCGTTCGGAGCCGGAATTTTTCCGGTAACGCTGGCATTGGTCGGACAGACCTTTGATGATAAGAACAGGCATAGAGCACTTGCAAAAGTTATGGGTATGATGTTTATGGGTGCGGCATCTGCAACCATAATTGGTGGAATACTATCTTACCTTGGATCCTGGCGTATGGTTTACTTCTTCTATGGGTTTGCGGAGCTTATCCTTGCGATTGTTATGCAAAAGAGTCTGGAACGTGATAAACCGACCGTTGCAAAGCTGCATTATATCAATGCATACAAAGGACCGCTGACAAACTTCCAATTCATGAAGATTATTATGTCCGTTTTACTTCTTGGATTTGCAATATTTGGAAGCTTCACCTATTCTGGTACTTTGTTGACAGAGATAACAAAGTATAATATATTAATAGTTGGTCTTATCCTTTCACTGTTTGGAATCGGAACGGTGGCAGGAGGAAGAATTGCACCAAAATTAAAAAGTAAGATTGGTCCGGGATTTTTAGGACTGGCGGGTTTTCTTGGTGCAGCTTCGTTATTTGTACTTTCATCATCTGAGAATGTTGTGCTGCTTGGAGTTGCTTTGTTCATATTTGGTATGGCTTTTATATCGATTCAATCAACCTTTATATCAACGGCACAGGAAAACTTTCCGAAAATGAGAGGAACGGTCATGTCGCTGGTGTCGTTTCAGATGTTCATCGGCGGAGCGATCGGTACAAGTTTGAATGGCATGATCATGAAACAGTATGGTACACAGCAGATTTATTTTAATGCGGCATTTATTCTGCTTTTTGTCGGTATCGTTGCAACACTGATTATTTTTGGTTTTGAAAAACGAAAGCTGAAAACCGTTTCTGCAGAAAATGATAAATGACCCACCTGGTTTTTCAAATTACAACACAGTTGTACGTTAACCGGCCGCAGAAGCACCGGTTCATGAATGCAGAATGCATTAGAATTTGGAACCATAAAATTGACTTTCAACATATAAAATAGTGGTTTTATATTGTGAAAGGAATGAAGTAAGAAAATATTGAGTAAAGATAAACAGCAAAGCTTTCAAAGTCACGAAGACTGTTATCTGCCAGAAGGCAGGTTTGTTTTTGTGGCTTTTTTGTTGCCATAACATTGCTTTGCAAACAACAGAAGAACAGGAAAAAAGATAGGAGTAACGATGGAAACAAGAGAAATTCTGGAACAATTAAAAAATGGAGAAATAACCATTGAAACGGCAGAAAAATTCTTTAAAAAAGAGCCGTATCGAGAACTTGGATTTGCCAAGCTTGATTCACACAGGGAAATTCGCTCAGGATTTCCGGAAGTGGTGTTTAGCAGTGGAAAGACGGATGAACATTTTGCTGATATTGTCATGAAACTTTATGAACACGATGGTGAAGTTCTGGCTACCAGAGCATCACAGCATCAGTTTGAGCTTGTAAAAGACAAGCTTCCAGGGGTTGTTTATGATCCGGTATCAAGAATAGTAAAGGTTGAGAAGCCGGGAAAAAGTCAGGTAGGAAAGATTGCCGTTTGTACGGCAGGAACTGCTGATATACCGGTTGCAGAGGAAGCAGCGCAAACGGCAGAATACTTTGGAAGTGCGGTTGATCGTTTGTATGATGTCGGTGTTAGTGGTCTGCATCGGTTATTATCAAATATTGATACCATTCAATCTGCGAACTGTGTCATTACAGTTGCCGGGATGGAAGGCGCACTGGCCAGCGTTATCGGTGGGCTGGTCGATAAACCTGTCATAGCTGTACCGACTTCAGTAGGATATGGAGCAAATTTAAACGGTCTCGCGGCATTGCTGACCATGATCAATTCGTGTGCTAATGGGATTTCCGTCGTTAACATCGACAATGGATATGGAGCAGGGTATATAGCAACGCAAATAAACAGACTTTGTGTTAAGAAAGGGTAATTGGCTGATAAATGAAAGAGTTATATTTAGAATGTTTTTCTGGAATCAGTGGGGATATGTTCGTTGCATCTCTCCTTGATCTTGGAGCTGACAAAGATGTTTTACAATCGGTACTCGATACCATTCCGATACAAGGATTCAAGATTAAAATCACAGAGGTGAAAAAAGCAGGTCTATTAATGTGTGATTTTGATGTGGTTCTGGACAAAGAATATGAAAACCATGATCATGATATGGAATATCTGATGGGGAGCAATGAAAGCGACAAGAAAGAACAGCAGGAACAGACACACTCCCACAGTTATATGCATGAGCATGGAATTGAACACGAACATAATCATGGAATTGAACACGAACATAACCACGGAAATGAACATGAACATAATCATGGAAATGAACATGAACATAATCATGGAAATGATCACGAACATAACCATGAAAATGACCACAATCATAATCATGGAAATGATCACGAACATAATCATGACCATCATGACCACGCTGGCCACGAGCATCGTGGCATGGCAGAGGTTCTGGATATCCTTGAACATACAAGGATGACCAGGAATGCCAGAAATATAGCAGTGAGAGTCTTTACCATCCTTGGGGAAGCAGAAGCAAAAGCACACGGAACAACGCTGGAGCAGGTGCATTTTCATGAAGTTGGTGCAATCGATTCTATTGTAGATATTGTGGCAGCAGCAGTGTGCCTGGATAATCTGAATGTGAGTGAAGTCTGTCTGCCTGTACTTTATGAAGGACAGGGAAAGATTCGATGTCAGCACGGGCTGCTCCCGGTTCCGGTTCCGGCGGTTGCCAACATTGTGGCGGCCAATGATCTTACACTTCATATTATTGATATGCAGAGCGAGCTGGTCACTCCGACCGGAGCAGCCATTGCTGCAGCGATTCGTACAAAAGATACCCTGCCGGCTGCATTTAAGATCAAAAAAATAGGGATTGGTGCAGGAAAGAGAAAGTATGAAAATCCAAGCTTTCTGCGTGCCATGCTGATAGAAACAGAAACAAAATCTACGTATCCGACAGATTTGATCTATAAACTGGAGAGCAACATTGATGACTGCACTGGAGAGAATTTCGGATATGTTATGGAACTTCTTTTACAGGCTGGTGCCCGTGATGTGAATTATACTCCGGTGTTCATGAAAAAGAACAGACCGGCATATCAGTTAAATGTTATCTGTACCAAAGAAGACATTGAGAAACTGGAAGATATTATTTTCCGTGAAACGACTACCATTGGAATTCGAAGGATCCCCTGCACCAGAAGTATTCTGAAACGTGAAGTAAGAGAGGTTGAGACTTCTCTTGGAATGGTAAAAGTAAAAGTGTGCGAGCAGGAGAATGAGACAAAAATCTACCCGGAGTACGAAAGTGTAGTTTCGCTTTGCCGTCTGACAAAAAAATCATTCCGTGAAGTATTTCAATTAATAGAAAGAGAATGTTATGGAAAAATTAAATGAGAAAAAGCAGGTACTGTATGACCTGTTACTGCAATATACAGACGAAGACTGTATTGTTGCCTTTTCCGGCGGCGTTGACAGTACACTTCTTTTGAAAGCCGCATGTGAACAGGCAAGTAAGAATCAAACGAAAGTATATGCATTTACGATACACACAGCACTGCATCCGATGAAAGAACTTGAACTCACAAAAAAACTGGCAGCTGAAATCGGAGCGGAACACAGAGTTCTATATGTTGATGAATTAAAAGAAGCTGGAATTGAGAATAATCCAATCGATCGCTGCTATCTGTGCAAAAAATATATGTTTGGACGATTACTGCAAGAAGCCAAAAACCTTGGGATCATGAATATACTCGAAGGAACAAATCTGGATGACACAAAAGCTTACCGGCCTGGTATCCGTGCCCTTAAGGAACTGAGCATAATCAGTCCCCTCATGATGGCAGAATTAAGCAAAACAGAGGTCAGAGCACTCGCTGCAGAATTAAATATTGCGGTACATGACAAACCCGCTGCACCCTGCATGGCGACACGATTTCCTTACAACACCAAGCTTGATTATGGTAAAATGCAAAAGGCAGAGCAGATCGAGGATTTCATTAAAGAGCTGGGATTTTATAATGTACGGGCCAGAATTCATGATATGCTTGTCAGAATCGAAGTTGATAAAGAAGATATTGAAAAGCTGCTAAGCGATAAGGATAAAGTAATATTCCTGACAAAACAGCTTGGGTTTGATTACTGCAGCATTGACTTGGAAGGCTTTCGGTCAGGCAGTCAGGATATACGAATTCTCTCCATTGCAGAGAATTGATAAAACATAGTGCAAAGCAGAGTAGGAAAGAACCGGAAAGAGTGGCTCTTTCAAAACCGGTGCGTGACACACGGCTCCATGCTCGTGCAAACTTGTTATACACAGTAAGCAGTGCAAGTGTAAGGAGAAAATGAAATAAAAATGAAATAAAAATAAAATTTTAAAACTGGATTGACAAATAAGCTAACGGAGTATATTATTAACACCGTTAGCTATTTTGATGTATTAATTATATTCAGGAAGGTGATGATATGGATTATACAGACTTAGCCCGTGAGTTACTGGCTTCAATGAATCAGCTCCGCAAAAAGAATATGCAGAAGAAAATCACTGACTCCATGCATGGTGAGCCAATCGTTCTTTTCTATATTGCTAAGTGTGAAGGGGATGTTATACCAAGTGAGATCAGTAATGAGATGGGAATCAGTACAGCGCGTGTGGCAGCTACGCTGAATAGTCTTGAGAGCAAAGGAATGATCACAAGAAAGATCGATAAGAATGACAGAAGAAGGATTCTTGTTGAACTGACCAGAGCAGGACAGGAAAGAGTGGATGAGCATGGAAAGAAGATGCTGGAGAACATGAAAGGTATTCTTGATTATCTTGGTGAACAGGATGCATCAGAGTTCGTCAGAATATTAAAAAGACTTGCAGACAAGCCGGCAGAAGAATGTAACATGTAACGTGCAGTCAGGTTGAGAGATGACTGCATATATTGGGGATAATACTTAATAGTGTTAGAAGATAACATTGTTAATTAAAATTAATATTTCATTAGAAATGTTCTTATCAAAAATTAATTTTACGAATCACGTAAATATGCTAATAATAAGAGTTGGCATAATTTGTGAAAGCAGATGAAAAAATTCTGCATAAGGAGGAATTGAATGATTAAGATTTTAAAACGCCTGAAAGCAATCGAATGGCTTCAGGTATTCGTAAGTATTGTTTTTATCGTATCACAGGTCTGGCTTGACCTTAGACTTCCGGATTATATGTCGGAGATAACAACACTGACACAGACAAGTGGAAGTAAGATGAGTGATATATGGTTAGCAGGAGGGAAGATGCTCCTGTGTGCTCTGGGAAGTTTTGCAGCAGCTGTAATTGTAGGATTTTTTGCTTCAAGAATTGCCGCTTCTTTATCAAAAAGACTGCGAAGTGATCTTTTTGCAAAAGTTGATTCGTTTTCCATGGAAGAAATGAATCACTTTTCCACCGCAAGTTTGATCACACGTTCTACCAATGACATTACACAGGTACAGATGCTGATTACATTAGGGCTTCAAATGATGATCAAAGCACCGATCATGGCAGTATGGGCTTTGATCAAGATAACCGGAAAAGGCATGGAATGGTCTATTGCTACTGGTGTTGCTGTTGTTGTACTGCTTATTACAATCGGACTCATCATGATCCTTGTTGTACCAAAGTTCAAAAAAATGCAGATACTGACTGATAACATAAACCGTGTTACAAGAGAGAATCTTGCAGGTCTGCGAGTTGTACGTGCATACAATGCAGAAGATTATCAGGAAACAAAGTTTGAAAAGGCAAATGCTGACCTTACTTCCACACAGCTTTTTACGAACCGTGGAATGGCAGTTATGATGCCAATGATGTCAACCTTGATGAGTGGTATGTCGTTAGCCATTTACTGGATTGGAGCGTACTTGATCGATGAGGCAGCCGCAATGGACAGACTTGGAATTTTTTCCAACATGGTCGTGTTCTCTTCGTATTCAGTACAGGTCATCATGTCCTTTATGATGTTGGTTATGATTTTCTTTCTTCTTCCCCGTGCTTCAGTTTCTGCAAAACGTATCAATGAAGTTCTGCAGACAGTTCCGACTATAATAAATGGAAAAGTAAAAGATGGAGTAAAAGGTAAAAAAGGTGAAATTGAATTTCGCCATGTAAGCTTCCAGTATCCCGGTGCAGCAGAGTATGTACTTGATGACATCAGCTTTACGGCAAAAGAAGGCGAGACGGTTGCCTTTATTGGATCGACCGGAAGCGGTAAGAGCACATTGATCAATCTGATACCAAGATTCTATGATGCAACAGCCGGTGAAATCTTAGTAGATGGCTGTAATGTTAAAGATTATGATCAGGAAATCCTCCATAATAAGATCGGCTATGTTCCACAAAAGGCAGTATTGTTCCGTGGTACCGTCGAAAGTAATGTAGGATATGGTGATAATGGAGATAAAAAGGCAGAGTTGGAAGATATAAAAACAGCGGTTCGAATCGCACAGGGTGCAGAATTTGTTGAAAAGATGGATAAGACCTATGAATCAGACATATCTCAGGGTGGAACCAACGTATCCGGTGGACAAAAGCAACGTCTTGCCATTGCCCGAGCCGTTTGCAGAAAACCTGAAGTATATATATTTGATGACAGTTTTTCCGCACTTGATTATAAGACAGACAGAGTCCTTCGTTCTGCTTTGAAAAAAGAAACCGCTGGAGTAACCAGTCTTATTGTTGCACAGAGAATTGGAACTATCATAGATGCCGATCGTATCATTGTTCTTGATAATGGTAAGATGGTAGGTATGGGAACGCATAAGGAACTCCTAAAGAGCTGTGATGTTTACAAAGAGATTGCTCTGTCCCAGCTTAGTGAAGAAGAGCTGGCAGTTTAAACAGAGGGAAGCAAAAAGTATGCACAGCAGAAAGGAATTATATAGATGAGTGAAAATGAAAACAGACCAAGAAGATCGGGTGGTCCCGGTGGCCCTATGGGTGGTGGACAAGTAATTGAGAAGCCAAAGAATTTTAAGAAAACAATGGGAAAACTGATTCAATATTGTAAACGTTACCTTGCACCAATTACCATAGCTCTTGTGGCTGCTGCTTCCGCAACGGTAATGCAGATCATCGGACCGAATAAATTAAAAGAGCTGACACAGGAAGTTATGAAAGGCCTTCCGGCTATGGTAAACGGAAGTCCAATTGCCGGTACGATTGATATGGATGCGATTGTAAAGATTGCCTGGACATTGATGATTTTATATGTCTCAGCTTTTGTATTGAATTATTTGCAAAGCTTTCTTATGGCAACGATTACACAGATCATTTCCAAAAAGATGAGAACCGATATTTCGCAGAAGATCAACCGACTTCCGCTGAAATACTTTGACTCCACCAGTTTTGGTGATGTTCTCAGCCGTGTTACGAATGATGTTGATGCCATTGGTATGACATTGAACCAGAGTTTAGGAACACTGATCACATCCATAACCATGCTGGTAGGATCTTTGATCATGATGTTCTACAATAGCTGGATTCTCGCATTAACAGCAATGGGAGCCAGCATGATCGGATTCGTATTGATGATGACGATCATGAAACATTCGCAGAAATATTTCAAACAGCAGCAAAAAGGTCTTGGTGATATCAATGGTCACATTGAAGAAGTATACACAGGACACAATGTTGTTAAAGTTTATAATGGAAGCAAAGAAGCAAAAGCTACATTCGAAGAAATTAATGAAGATTTGTATAAAAGTGCCTGGAAATCACAGTTCTTATCAGGACTTATGATGCCGGTCATGGGCTTTATCGGTAACTTTGGTTATGTTGCTGTATGTGTTGTCGGTGCAGTCCTTGCAGTAAATGGAACAATCTCCTTTGCTGTCATCATTGCCTTTATGATTTATATCCGTTTGTTCACACAGCCATTATCACAGATCGCACAGGCAATGAATAACCTGCAGAGAACCGCCGCAGCCGGCGAACGTGTCTTTGAATTCCTGGAAGAAGAGGAATTAGAAGATGAGACCAATAAAGTAAAGAAGCTTACAAAGGTCAAAGGTGATATCGAGTTTAAGAATGTAAAATTTGGCTACACCAAAGAGAAACCAGTTATTCATAACTTCTCCGCCAGTGTAAAATCAGGCGAAAAAGTTGCGATTGTCGGACCTACCGGTGCTGGTAAGACAACAATGGTCAATCTGCTCATGAGATTTTATGATCTGGACGGCGGAGAAATCAAGATCGACGGCGTACCAATCCACACCATACCAAGAGAAAATGTTCATGAACACTTTGGCATGGTACTGCAGGATACCTGGCTTTTTGAAGGAACGATCCGCGATAACATAGTTTACAGCAAAGAAAACATAACAGATGAGGAAGTTAAAAATGCATGCAAGACCGTTGGGTTGCATCATTTCATTAAAACACTTCCGGATGGTTATAACACAGTCTTAAATGATAAAGCAAGTTTATCCGAAGGACAAAAACAGCTGATTACAATTGCCAGAGCAATGATTCAGAATGCTCCGCTGTTAATCCTTGATGAAGCAACAAGTTCTGTTGATACCAGAACGGAACGTATCGTACAGGCGGCTATGGATCAGCTGATGCAGGGAAGAACTTCTTTTGTAATCGCACATCGTCTTTCCACGATCAAGAATGCAGATCTTATTCTTGTTATGAAAGATGGCGATATCGTAGAAAGCGGCAGTCATGAAGAATTGCTGGCAGCAGGTGGATTCTACAAAGAGCTTTACAACAGTCAGTTTGAAGCAGCATAAACCGAAAAGAGGAAGTTTACATGGCTTTTGAAAAGGTAAGAACTTATTTTGAACAAGTCGGTCTAGGAGAACGCGTTATTGAACTTGAAAAATCATCAGCAACGGTAGAACAGGCGGCGGAAGCTATAGGCTGTGCGCCGGAGAGAATCGCAAAGACGATGTCCTTTCTTCTGAATGAAGAGGCAATTCTGATTGTGACCGCCGGGGATGCTAAGGTGGATAACAAAAAGTATAAGGAAGAATTCAGTCAAAAAGCAAAGATGATACCCTATGAAGAGGTGGAAACGTACATCGGTCATGCACCAGGAGGTGTTTGTCCGTTTGCGGTAAAACCAAATATCAATGCTTTTCTTGATGTATCACTGCAGCGGTTTGATAAGGTCTATCCTGCGGCAGGCAGCAGCAACAGTGCAGTTGAACTTACAATTCCGGAACTGGAGCAGCATGCAGCAAACAGAAAATGGATCGATGTATGTAAAGAGTGGTAAAATGGGGGCTGTGCACGAAAGTGCACAGCCTCTTTTCATTGGCTCTTATAGTAGCTTTCACTCCTTGCCTTTGTAAGGTACATTAATTGCCAGATTTTATTGTATCTATGCTGAATGAATTACAAGCAGGTTTATCTGCTAAAAAAATGTATTTATTATGAACCTATTAAGAATTCATTATAAATCATAGAAATGAGCAGGTACTTGTTCACAAAATAATAGAAATGTGATAGATTATATTAAAAGAGAATATGTGAACACTTCATTATGAAAATTCAACATGTCTTATGATTTTAATGTAGTCTGAACAAAAACAGATTAGTTCAGCTCGGAAATGGAGTAAAATGGAAAAGACAGGTAGATCCGTATATATTATCAACATCGTTACAATTGCTTTGGTCATCGCCATTGCCGCATTTTCAGTCTATGTTTATAAAAAAGGAGTTTTTACGGATGCTGACAGTTTTGTTGCATTCGTAAGAGCGTTTGGTATCTGGGCTGCTCTTTTATTTATTCTTCTTCAGGTCGCATCGGTCGTTGTATCGATTCTGCCAACCTCCATCGGCTGCATTGCAGGGATTGTTCTTTTTGGCCCATGGTTGGGTTTTTTGTACAATTATGTAGGAATATGTATCGGTTCATTGTTCGCATTTTTGCTATCCAAGAGATACGGAAGCCCCTTTGTGCAAAAGATAGTAGGCAGGAGAATGTATGATAAGTATTCAAAGTGGATTGAGAATGGTAAGAAGTTTGAAAAGATGTTTGCACTAGCTATTTTTTTCCCTGTAGCCCCGGATGACTTGTTCTGTTACATGGCGGGACTTACCAAGATGAAATACTCAAAGTTCCTGACAATTATTGTGTTAGGAAAACCGTTTTCCTTGGCATTGTACAGTCTTGGTCTGACTGCTGTCATCCACTTTGTAACAACTTTACTGCATTAACATACAAAGGATCTAATGTGAAAAGAGGGATACATTGAAAAAAAATATTTTACGCAAACTAATTTATCTGAATATTATACTTCTGGTTTTACTTGGTGCTTATAAATTGTTTCTGGTTCTGCATGAACCTGATTTTCAAAATAGGAACTATAAGAATATAGAGGTGCTGGATCAGAAGCAGGGAGAAGATCAGTTTTCCTTTGTTGTACTTGGAAGTGTGGAAAACACCATCAGTATTTTTAAAAAACGAATCATAAATATGGTAAATAAGGAAGAGTCGGTCGCTTTTGCCATAGCACCCGGGAATGCGGTACTCGACGGAGCAGAGGAAAAGTACCGGATACTGAATAACCTGTTGAACCGTCTTGATATGCCTACCTTTGTCGGGTTCGGGGATCATGAACTTACCGATGGAGGAACAAAGCGGTATTATGATCATTTTGGTCCGTATTATTATGCATTTGCATACAGCAATAGTTATTTTATATTTGTTGATACGACTGGGGTGACATATTCCAAGATGCAGAAAGAATGGATTAAAGAAGAACTGCAAAAGGCAGATTCTTATACGAATGTATTTGTTTTTGTTAACAATGCATTACATGGTGACAAAATGGATAATGTCATTCAGGATAAGGACTTTGGCAGTTATTTGGAAGAGAGCTTTGCTGCACATCAGGTCGATTACGTATTCTATAATGGGGAAAAAATCACTTCAGAGGAAGCAGAGAATGGTATTACCTATTGCTCGAACGGAAATGCCGGGATTTCCTCCTTCAATGAGAACACAGGAGTCCTCTATCATTATTTTCTGGTAAAAGTCAATGGTGACCAGATACAGACAGAGTCTGTTGATGAGGTAACAAAAGCATCAAACGGTTTACTGCAAAGAGCTGGAAACTGTGCGATGATAATCGAGTCGGTTATTTATTTTCATTTTATAAATTTTATTCTTATTCTTTTGGCAACGTTGCTGCTTGCTCTCTTCTTTTATAAAAGAATATCAAAGGACGTTGATTATTACAGGAGCTTTGAACATGAGATCCTGCCACAGGAACAGGACAAGAAGTTGAATATAGCAATGTTTACGAACAACTATCTCCCCTACATCGGCGGGGTTCCGATTTCGGTAGACCTGTTGGCAAAATCACTTCGGAAACGGGGACATTCGGTAAAAGTCTTCGCACCACAGTACCCTGGTACAGAAAGTGATGAACTTGTGTATCGCTGCAAGGGAATCCCGTGTCCGCCCGCAGAAAAGTTCAAGCTGGTGGTGCCAAATATTTTTGCGTGGGGTATTAAAAAAGAATTCGACAGGAATGCATTTGATATTGTGCATGTGCATCATCCATTCTGGATGGGAGCAAAGGGAATGAGGCTTGCCAGAAAAAGTGGAAAACCAGTTGTGCTGACATATCATACCAGGTTCGAGATGTATGCGGATAATCTGCCTGCTTTTCGGTTGATCTTTAAAAATGTTATTTCGCACAAGCTGATAAAGAATTTTGGACAAAAATGCAAGGGAATCATAGCTCCTACCATAACAGCGAGCGAATACCTTGAAAATGTTGGTGTAAGCCGGAAGAAACTGGTCATGCCGACGGGAATAGATTTCAAACGTTACGAAATAATTGAACCACTGCAAATTCAGGAAATCAAAAATACCTATGCACCGAATGGAGAAATATTGCTTTGTTCCGTTGCACGGCTTTCGGTTGAGAAAAACATTGATTTTATGATACATAGCCTTGCTTATGTAAAAGAACATACCGATCAAAGATTTACCTGCATGCTCATTGGTACAGGGACAGAGCAGGAGCATATCGAACAGCTGATACAGGAACTTGGTCTGGAACGGGAAGTCCGGCTTACCGGAATGATTCAGCCAGAAGACATTCCCGCCTACTATCTTGCATCTGATTTCTTTGTGTTTTCGTCAAAATCAGAAACACAGGGTATGGTGCTGCTGGAAGCAATGGCAGGAAAATGTCCGGTTGTAGCTATAAATGCAAGCGGTGTTGATGATGTAATACAGGATGAATTTAATGGGTTTAAGACACAAGAAGAAGAGGTGGTCTGGGCTGAAAAGGTTATAGAACTTCTTGAAAACAGAGAACTGCGTGTGCAGATGGCAGAGAATGCATTTCACTATTCCGAAGATTTTTCAATGGATAGACTGGCGGAAGAAGTTGAACAGTTCTATAAAAAGATCATTGCCTATAATTGATTTTCTGAAGTGACGAAGCTTGTCATTTTGTGAATTGAATTTGATAATACAATAGGTAAAAAGCGGAAGCATTGTTAAACGTGCTTCCGCTTTTTATCATGACAGATTCTTGATACGTAGTATCATTGGTAACTAGAAATAACTGCTGATCATAATTCCAAGGATTGCACCATAGATAGCAGACCCTTTTTTACTGGAAGTGATGGGACAGGTCCCGGTCTTACATCCAATCTTTTTACTATACAAAAACCCAAGAAATCCACCAATTGCCGCTCCAAGAAGTATTCTTATTATCATAAACTGTCTCCTTTTTGCTCTTTTGTGAGCCTGTTTATAATAAAGTATAATAAAAAACTGGCCGTTGTTCTGTGAGAGAGTCACACGAATTACAATGGCATGTATTTTTAACATATTTTTTATGGAAATAAAAGATGAAACAGAGTAAAATAAAAGAAATGCTATATAATATGCTTATAGTTGCCAGAATAAAACAAAGACAACAAGAATTTTTCATTGTTTCAGGGTGGGGGAAATGAAAA
The DNA here is from genome assembly GCA_003249225.1 of Clostridia bacterium. Taxonomy (GTDB): domain Bacteria; phylum Bacillota; class Clostridia; order Lachnospirales; family Lachnospiraceae; genus SZUA-448. The sequence goes on from QKJQ01000016.1 coordinate 56,812, forward strand.
ACACAAAAAATGCATTCTTGATAATTATCAGTTTAATGGCTTTTCTGGTTTTTAGTGCTGAAATTCCTGTTATAACCATAAAACAGAAAGATGCCGCAGTTGAAAAAACGAATAAATATCTGATGAATCTTGCAGAAAAGGAAGCATTGATCCTAAGCAGCAGCATAGTGGATGCCGGTGGAAGAGGAAGAACCTTAGCTGAGCTTAGAATGCATGAGAAGAAACAGGACGAAACTCTCTATGAAGATTTCATGATAAAATCCTGTCTTGCAGATTCAATGATCTATTCCATCGGATATTGGATGGAACCTTATTATGCAGGTAAGGAAAAAAAGTATGAAGGTATGTCGGTTACTGCCACAGAGGACGGTACATCGGTTTTGAAGACAGATTCAGAGGATGGCGGAACAGAGTATTTTTCAAAAGACTGGTTTTTGAAAGGAATCGCGGTTAAAGAAGGATTTGGATATTCAGGACTAGTTTATGACGAATCTGCGGATACTTATTTGCTGATGATATCATCAAGGATCGTGGAGGATGGTTCTGTGACAGGAATAACGACCGTTGCCATCTCTTCACAAGAACTGGGAGATTATCTGACAGAATTAACCCCTGGTGATGAGATTCAAACGTTACTCATAACAGAAGATAAACTCTTGCTGGGTGAAGACCGGCTGATTTTAACAGAGGCTGATACGATTCACGAGGAAAGTTTCCTCTATGAAGAACCAAAGCTTCTTGACCGGATCATTCAGTCCGCTGATACAGGTGCACAGCTTCAGGGTAAATATCTTGTGGCGTGGGCGCTTGTCGGTCAGACGGGAATGAGGTTTGTAGTTTATTATCCCAAATCTGAGCTTATGGCAGAAATAACAGACAGTATTGTTATAACAGTTGTTATCTTCCTTCTTGCGATGCTGCTTTTTGTAGTAGTTCTGAATGTTTTTCTGCGGCGTTTTGTTGAAAGACCATTAAAAAAGATACTGCAGCGCTATAAGATTTCTGAGATTGAAGACAAAGATCATCTGAAATTCAGCGATGCCATACAGTTGATTAATCGGCTGCTGGCGGAATGCAGTAACAGTATCGATCAGCTGAATGTGAAAAACATAGAACTGGAAGAAATGAAGGATGAATTTGAAGGATTGTACCAGCAGACAGCAGCTATGAATAGTACGCTGAACAGTCTGCTTAGTGAGATCAAGGAAGGATACGCAGTTACAGTCCGGTCTCTGTCAAATGCAATTGAAGCAAATGACAAACATACAATAGGTCATTGCGAAAGGGTCGCAAATTATGCTGTACAGATGGCAAAGAAATTCGATTTTTCCGAAAAAGAACTTCAGAATATAGAGTATGCAGCGATGCTTCATGACATTGGCAATATTGGTGTTCCCGTGGAAATATTAAATAAATCCGGCAAGCTAACGGAAGAGGAATTCACCAAAATTAAAAAGCATCCGATGGTTGGATATGAAATAATCAAAGATATAGAATTTCTGAAAGGGAGTGCTGACCTTGTTCTTCACCATCATGAACATGTAGATGGATCCGGGTATCCGGATGGATTGTGCGGCGATGAGATTGCTCTTGCAGTAAAAATACTGACAGTTGCAGACCATTACGATGCCATGACCTCCAGCCGTCCTTACCGGGAAGAACCATTACCCGAAGAGATTGCTGTTGATATTCTTTGCCAGAAAATTGGTACATGGTTTGATGAAACCGTTGTTACAGTGTTTTTACAGCTGCTTCATGAAAATTCCTGTTTATAATATGTCTTTGCTTTGGTATAATTGATATAGTAAAACTGTTAATAATGTATATGGATTCAGAATTGGCGAAAAGCCACAACGACAATTCGATTACGTGAATCCAGACTGAAAGGTTATAATGAAAAATACGAAAAATGTTTTTTTGATCATTATCAGTTTGATGGCGTTGATCGTATTCAGTTCAGAGATAGCGATAACAACGATACGGCAGAAGAACTTTTCCATCGAGCAGATCAATACATATCTTGTGAATCTTGCTGAAAAGGAAGCAATGGTTCTGAACAATAAGATTACAGAAGTTGGGCAGAGCGGAAAAGCGCTGTCTGAGATGATTGGGCGTGATTCTGTTCTGGATTTTGATTATTATAACAGCTTTATAAAGGAGCATCTTCAGGATTCGAACATGGCTTTTGGTATGGGATACTGGTTCGAACCATATTATACCGGTCCTGAAACAAAATACTTTGGGCCTTACCTTTATAAGAACGATGAAGGAGAAAGTGTCTATACCATGATGTACAGCACAGAAGACTATGATTATTTTTCATGGGACTGGTATGCTGCCAGCATGGCTTCTGACGAAATCTGTCATCTGACGGAACCATATTATGATGAACTTTTAAATACTCTTTTTACTACGTATTCCTGTAAAATAATCCGCGATGGTGAAGCCGTTGGTCTTGTTACCATAGATATAACATTGCGGGAATTCAGTGATTATATTGATTCGATTCAGATCGGAGAAAAGGGAGAAGCATTTATACTGACCAGGGATAACATTTCACTTGGTGAGAATCAGTTCGAAACATCAGAAAACAGCGAAAATGGGGCTTCCTCTTTTGCGTGCAGAACGCCGGAAACAGCGGATAAAATCATAAATTCAAGTTCGCCAGGTTCAGATATCTGTGAGGAATTCATAACCGTATGGGCTCCGATCGGAGAGACCGGCATGCACGTTGTATTTTGCTATCCCAAAGAAGAACTCATGACGGACATTTATAACAATATAGGTTTTACCGTTTTTATTTTTATTTTTTCTGCAACTTTATTTATTATGGTATTGAACCATATACTAAAGCTTTTAATTGAAAGGCCGCTCAGTAACATACTGAATAACAATAAATTCATATCAATAAGTGAGCGGGAAGAAAATGAAGAAAAGAGAATTGACAAGCAGCCAAACTTTGATAATATGGTCCTTTTGATCGAACGCCTTTTGGAAGAGCGAAATCAGAGCATAGAAAAACTGAACGAAAAAAATGACGAACTGGAGCTGAAAAATGACGAGATCGAGGGACTATATCAGCAGACTGCTGCAATGAATTCAACATTGCATCAGCTGTTGGATGAAGTACGTTCGGGCTACATTATTACTGTAAAATCTTTGTCAAATGCCATTGAGGCGAAGGATAAATATACAAAAGGACATTGCGAGCGTGTTACAACCTATGCACTGGACACAGCAAGACGTATGGGACTTTCGGAAGAAGAGCTGGTCAGTCTTGAGTATGCTGCAATCCTGCATGATGTTGGAAAAATCGGTATGCCTATTTCGGTGCTTAATAAACCGGGAAGACTGACAGATGAAGAGTTCAAGCTTATCATGTCACATCCAAAAGTCGGGTATGAAATTGTGAAAGACATTAAGTTCCTGGCAAAAAGCGTTGATATCGTTCTGCATCATCATGAGCGGGTGGACGGAAAGGGTTATCCCGATGGTATAGGTGGTGATCAGCTGAGTCTTGGAACCAAGATACTGACAGTCGCTGATGCGTATGATGCCATGACCTCAAGCCGTCCATATCGCACGGATCCGTTGTCCCAGGAAAAGGCAATCGCAATATTACAGGAGTTTTCAGGAAGTCAGTTCGACAAAGAAGTAGTTCAAGTCTTTCTTGAAATACTCAGGGAACAAAAATACTCATAGTCCAGGAACAAACACCTCTTTTGCGGAAGGAGTTAACGATGGAAAGATTGATAACACAGAAAGTTACCGGTCAACGAACACAGGATGGAGCCGGGGTAAGTCTTGTCAGGGTTCTGGGATACAATACGGCAGAAGCATTCGACCCTGTCCTTATGCTGGATTCCTTCGACAGCAGCAACCCGGATGATTATACAGCCGGCTTTCCGATGCATCCACATCGTGGCATTGAGACAATAAGTTATGTGTATCAAGGCGGTATGACACATAGGGACAGTCTTGGTAATGCGGATACGATTGCTGATGGTGAAGTTCAGTGGATGACCGCGGGATCCGGAATATTACATGAAGAAATGCTGCCGGCTGCGATACGTATGCTGGGAGTTCAGCTCTGGCTGAATCTTGCGTCCAAAGATAAAATGACAGCGCCTGCTTACCACAGTGTTAAGAAGGAAGAAATCAAAGAAATTCCTCTTGAAAAAGGTTTCCTTCGTCTGCTTGCCGGCAGATACAAAGAGTATTCAGGGTTTTTAAGCAGTTATCTGCCCTTTGATTATTATGATATTCATCTGCCTTTGGGAGCAGAAACCACGATACCTTCCGATATAGACGACTCGGTCATGTTATTCACACTTTTAGGTGACTGTAAAATTGCAGGCCAGTTCGTGAAAGAAAAGACCGCAGTGAAATTGTCCGAAGGAACCTTTACGACCATACAGGCCGAAAGTGATGAGGTTCAGGTATTGTATGTCAGTTCAAAAAAACTAGGTGAATCCATTGCCTGGGGTGGGCCGATCGTTATGAATACGCTGGAAGAGTTAAACAAAGCCTTCGAAGAGCTGGATGAGGGTACGTTCCTGAAAAAGAAAATTGTTTATGAAAAATAACAAACATAACGAAGGGAATGGCAGAGTAAAGGATTTTTTAAAGAGACAATCAATGCATTCTTATTTTACGGAAGGAAGACATCATGAGTTTTCAATTACCAACGTATCATGCCCCGGATTTTAATGCGGCATTTTTAAAAAATGCCCCGGATGTTGTTATGGCAGCTGCACCAAGGGACGGCGTAGTTCCTGAGAATTATCATGGAACTACAGTATTCACTGAGTATTTTAAGGTAAATGGAACCTGGCTGCTGGCAGAAGAAAGCCGTATGGATTGTGTGGCAGTCTATAAAAATGGAAGAGTTCTCATTGTCGAGGCAAGAAACGTGCTGTGCAACGACCTTGTAATTCTTGGAAGAACAGAGAACGCAGAAGAAGGAATTTATGTTTATACCAAAGGGTTTGTGGATGAGACCGCAGAGGAAAAGCAAAAAGATATCTTCAGCTTTCGGAGCGGAAGATCAAGAGAAACAGCATTTTCAAGAGACTATGATAACATCTATGAACTGCTTGAACATGAGAAAGAACAGGGAAAAATTGTATGGGTGATGGGACCCGCCTGTTCCTTTGACTATGATGCAAGGAAAGCATTTTCACAACTCATCAATGGCGGATACGTACATGCACTGCTGGCAGGCAATGCACTTGCTACACATGATCTGGAGGGTGCTTATAAAAAGACTGCATTGGGACAGAACATCTATACACAGGAAGCACAGAGTCTTGGACATTACAATCACATTGATACCATTAATAAAGTCAGGGAATATGGATCCATAGCGGAGTTCATAAAAGGAGAGCATATAGACAATGGTATTATCTTTAACTGTGTGAAGAACAAGGTACCTTTTGTTCTTGCCGGTTCCATACGTGACGATGGACCACTTCCGGAAGTGTATGCAGATGTATATGAAGCACAGGCAGCGATGCGTGAACAGGTAAGTCAGGCCACTACGGTTATATGCCTTGCAACAACACTTCATACCATTGCAACAGGAAATATGACACCTGCGTTTCGTGTTCTTCCTGATGGAACGGTCAGACCGGTTTATTTTTATGTAGTCGATATCTCGGAGTTTGCAGTAAACAAACTAAGTGATCGTGGAAGTATTTCAGCGACTGGAATTGTAACAAATGTACAGGACTTTATCGTAAATGTAGCGAAAGCACTGTCATTAACGAAACGAAGAGATTAAAAAAGTTTAATGATTATGTCACATGTTATTCACGCCTCCATTGTATGATGAGTCTATCAAAACGATGGAGGTTATTTTATGGGAAATACAAACGTCGCACTGATACCGGCGTATGAACCGGCAGAAGAGCTGCTTACACTTGTGAAAGAGTTAAAAGCCAAACAGCTTTCTATTTTGGTCGTAAACGATGGCAGTCCCATTGAATATGACGACCTGTTCGAAAAAGTTAAAGAATATGCTGAAGTGGTTTCTTATAGAGAAAATCAGGGAAAAGGAAATGCATTAAAAACGGGTCTTACCTATATTAAAGAGAATTTGAAAGAAACAGAGCTGATCGTTACACTTGATGCAGACGGACAACATACTGTAAAAGACACCTTAAATGTGCTCAAGCAGGCAAATAAAAATAAAAATTCACTGACACTTGGCTGTCGTTCCTTTGGTGAGAATACACCAGCCAGAAGTATGTTCGGCAATTCCGTTACCAGGTGGATCTACCGAATGTTTACCGGTATCAGGGTCACTGACACCCAGACCGGCCTGCGGGCTTTTCCGGCAGGTCTGATTGATTATATGCTGAAGGTTCCGGGAGAGCGATTTGAATATGAAATGAATGTACTGCTGGATTGTCCAAAGAATAAGATACCAATTTGTGAGGTGCCTATCGAAACAATTTATTTTGATAAGAATGAACATTCACACTTTCGAACCTTTGCAGATTCATTTCTTGTCTACAAACCAATACTGCTTTTTGCTTTATCCTCCTTTTGTGGATTTATAATAGACTATACCTTATTCAATGCTTTTTACTTTGTGTTTGGTCTGTTCGCAGCAGCGTTCGCAGTTCCGGTATCCAATGTTCTGGCACGGCTGATCAGCGGAACAACAAATTACTTTATGAATAAAAAATTGATTTTTAAATACCCTGGCGGAATAAAGAAGACAGCCTCCCAGTATTTTATACTGGCGCTGATCATACTGGCTGGAAATACAGTTTTATTAAGCTTTCTTGTCGATTCGCTGCAGGTTCCGGCAGCCTATGCAAAGATCTGTACAGAAGTTACATTTTTCGTGCTGAGCTTCCTTGCGCAACGCTTTCTGATATTTCGAAATAAGCCGCAGGCTGATACAGACATGGGGAAGGAACAAACAGGATATAATATACAAGGTGGAGTGAAAAAAGCGGAGAATAAATTCCGATAAGACAAAAATAAAGAAGCAACGTGCAAAATAGCGCAGGAATGGAGTCAGAAATGAATAGAGTAAAGAGTGGAAAGATATGGGCGATTTTTGTTGCTTTCTGTCTGACTGGTTTTACAGCTTATGTACTGCTTGATGCATTCGTTATACCAAGATCCTATCAGGTAGTCTATGCGGATACATCAGTTGCTGATGTACAGAATAACACCTCAGGGACAGAGACAACGGCATCATCCGGTACAACAGAGTTAATTGCGGCGACAGCAGAGGAAGGTTCAGCTGGCACCAGCGAAAGCACCGTGGATGACAGTGCGGATACTTCTGTGGATTCTGCTGCAGACACATCGGCAGAAACAACCGATGAATCAGGTGTTGCAGCATCATCAGACGAAGTTGTTATAACAGAGAACAGCTACAGTGACGGGAACGTCACAATAACCATAACACAGTATCGTGAATATGATACAGATATCTATGTGGCAGACATTGTAGTATCAGATATTTCTTACCTTCAGACTGCTTTTGCTGAAAGCACCTATGGGAAGAATGTTACAGAGACTACCTCTGAGATCGCAGCAGAAGTTGACGCGATTTTAGCAATCAACGGTGATTTTTACGGAACCAGGAATTATGGTTATGTGATACGAAACGGTGTTCTTTATCGTTCGGACGCTGCAAGTTCTGATCAGGAAGATCTGGTAATATACGAAGACGGCACCTTTGATATCATTCAGGAAGGGGATATAACAGCAGAAGAACTTCTTGAAAATGGTGCGGTTCAGGTACTTTCGTTCGGTCCCGGACTGATCGAAAATGGAGAGATATCGGTATCACAGACAGAAGAGGTCGGGAAAGCAATGACCAGCAACCCAAGAACAGCAATTGGCATGATCGATCCGCTTCACTACGTGATGGTGGTTTCGGATGGCAGGACCAGTGAAAGTGAAGGATTGTCTTTATATGAGCTGGCTACTTTCATGCAGGATGAACTTGGTACGACCATTGCTTACAATCTGGATGGCGGTGGTTCTTCTACAATGGTATTCAACAATACCGTTATAAACAATCCAACAACGAGCGGAAAGACAATTAAGGAAAGGAGTGTAAGCGATATTGTATACATATGGTGATAAGAACAAAATTAAAAAAAGGCTGATTTTATATATTTCAATTACACTGTTTTGTGGTATATTCAGCGCGATCTATGAGCATTTCAGCCATGGAGTATATTCCTCTTATATGATTTCTTTGTTTGCTTTTCCTTTGATCGGCGGGGTTCTGCCGCAGATACTTCTGATGACGGGCCGGATTCCTTATCCATCTGTTATCGTTTCAAGACTTTATCATACCGGCATTGCCACTCTTAGCGTAGGATGCTGTATGACAGGCATTTTTGAAATCTACGGATCAGCTTCTGCGCTTACAAAGTATTACTGGTATGCAGGACTTGCTTTACTGCTGGTTTCCGTACTGCTGTATGGAATTTCACTGGCAGGCAGGCGCAGAATTTCAAATAGGTAAGAAGAATTAATAATAAAGGTCTGATCAAACGATCCGGCCTGTTTTTTTGTTGTATGCAATTTTGATCATATAAAAAAGCTGCAAATTGACTTAATTTCCGCACGAAAAAACACATATCGTGAAGAATGTTCCGCAAATACCGATTGACATACCATGTAAATTTGTACTATTCTATATGAAAAGGGAAGATGCACTGAAAAAGTAACGTTATTGTATGGCAAAGTCGAAAAACAAGTTAAAAAAAGAAAAAGAAACGTAAAAATAATGTAAAATCCCTTATTTTATTTAATACAAAGGAGAAAGTATGGCAGAGAATAAGAATAGTCATCCAGTTGTAAAAAGAAAGAAAATAGCAACAAAGATACTAACCTCCATAATTCTTGTAAATGTTGTGGTCGTGCTTTTGTTTGGCGGAATCGTAGGCAGTCTTTTGAAAAGCAATGTAGGTAAATTGTCAGAAGATTATGCATACAGTCAGGTCGAAGCAAGCGTTAATAAAATTGACGAAAAGTTCAACCTGATCAAAGCAATGGTGGATGAACTTACCGCAGAGATCGCAGTAGAAGTCGATGTGGATAAGGGTATGCAGGACATCCAGTATTTAAGGGATTTTTGTGATAATTATGAAAGCAAACTCAGAGCAATCGGTCTGAAGACCAACATGACAGACTCTATTTATGTTTATTTTAATAACGGTTTGTTTGGTGATGTAGCGGACTGCTGGGTATATTCAAAAGACTTTGTCAGACAACCGACGATTGAGCTGGATTATTTTAAGGATTACTACGAATGGTATAATGTTCCGATTGATGAAGGCGTTGCGAAATGGACATTTCCTTATGCAGGAACATCCGGCGGATCAATGGGAATCCTGATTACCTCCTATGTAGCTCCGATCATAAAAGATGGTCAGGTAATCGGAATGATGGGCATGGACCTGAATCTTGCTGACATAAGTGATACGCTTATGAATATGACACTGTATGATACCGGGTATCTGTATATGATCGACCCGGAAGGAAATGTTATCGTACATAAGAACATTCCGTGGACGGATTCAGACGGTGATGGAAATGGAGACACCACAGTGAGCATAAATGAGTATGGTGATTTCCAGACCCTTTTGAAGGATATGTCGCAAAAAGACAGTGATATCATAGAATATAAACAGGATAACAATGTATCAGTAATTTCAGCGTTCGGTCATCTCAGTAACGGCTGGATCATAGCATCAAGCATTCCCAAGTCAGAAGTCAATGCGATTGTAAACTTAATATTATTGATTGTATTCGGAATCGGCATTGTTGCAGTCCTGTTATCGATTCTTATTGGTGTATTGATCGCCAGGTCAATAAGCAAGCCAATCACAGGGGTTGTGACTGCTGTAAACAAGATAAGTGAGGGTGATTTTACAGCAAAGGTCGTGACGAATACCAACGATGAGACCAGAACACTGGCGGACGCTGTAAACGAGATGGTAAGCAATGTCAGAAACCTGATCGAGAACAGTAAAAAGGCAACCAATCGATTGGTCGATTCTTCAACAACACTTGCTTCCATGGTAGAAGAAACAACAGCGACCATTGAGCAGGTAGGAAAAACCGTGAATGAGATTTCCAAAGCAACCAATGAAACAGCAGAAGAAGCAGACAGAAGTACTAAAGTTGTTAAAGTAATAGATGAGAAATTCTCCAAGATAATTAAGAATGGAAATGATATGTTCCTGACAACACAGGAAGTAAGTGACCGGAAGAAAAATGGACTTGAAGCCATTCGTACATTACGCAGCGTATCAGAAAAAAGCAGGGTTTCCAACGAAAAGATATCAGAAGCTGTCAGCCAGCTTGATTTGAGAACAAAAGCAATCAATGATATCATTGAAACCATCAATTCAATTGCAGAACAGACCAATCTTCTGGCACTAAATGCTTCAATAGAAGCGGCAAGAGCCGGTGAAGCCGGAAAGGGCTTTGCTGTTGTTGCGGACGAAATACGAAAACTGGCCGAATCCTCCGGAAAGGCAACCGATCAGATCCGAAACATAATACAGTCAATACAGACCGATACCAGGGAAACCGTAAAGATCACCGAAGAAGTCATTACGATATCGAAAAATCAGAATGAAGTGGTTGGAAATGTAGATGATATATTTGGTATGATATTTACAGCAATCGATAAAACAATACTCGGAATTGAAGATATCCTGCATGAGCTGGAAGAGACCAATAAAAAGAAAAATGAGATCGTTGAGATATCGACCAATCTATCCGCAGTAGCTGAAGAGACCGCGGCCGCAACAGAAGAAGTGAATTCTTCCATGGAAGATCAGATGAAAGCGATAGAAGAAGTTGCAAAAAATGCGGACAGTCTCAGCATGCTTTCCCATGAGTTAAGTGAACATATAGAAATCTTTAAAATCGATTAAAATGATTGCCCTCATTTTATAGTGCCTTCACAAAAGACTGCTTATATAACGATGTAGTGTTATATAGGCAGTCTTTGTCTGATGAATTGATTGTGAAATGTATGATTTACAAATGAAATGAACTGGTATATACTAACGGGAAAATGACAGAGAAATGAGGAAACAAAATGAAACCACTGATTGGAATTATTGCAGCAAATTATCAGGATGACGCATACTATATGGTGCGTTCTACTTATATTAATGAGACAATTATTGCAGGCGGAACCCCTTTGATCATTCCATTCAATGTTCCGGTCGAAGAAGGAAAGAAAATTTTAGAAAAGCTGGATGGGTTATTGATTCCAGGTGGGATTGATGTGTCGCCACGGCTGTATGGAGAGGAGCCGATAAAGGAAGTTACAAAGTCCGTTTACCAGCAGGATGTATTTGAGATAGAACTTATACGGGAAGCTTATCGTCTGAACAAACCGATTCTTGCAATCTGCCGGGGAATACAGGTGCTGAATGTGGCTTTTGGGGGGACACTTTATCAGGATATCCATGCACAAAATGCGGCGACGTTTTGTCATTCACAGAATTCACAGGATCCTCAGATGAGAGGAGAAAAGACTCAGACGGTTTCGATCAGTCCGGATAGTGTTCTATACAAAATTTATGGCACAGAGACTGCTTACGTAAACAGTTTTCATCATCAGGCGGTGAAAGATCTTGCAAAACCGCTGATCGCAACAGCACATTCCATGGATCATATCATAGAAGCCTGTGAGACGATTGACGGAAGAGTACTTGGTGTTCAATGGCATCCTGAGATGCTGGCACCGTATGATGCTGATTCAAGGAAGTTATTTCATAGTTTTATTGAACTATGCTCCTGATAAAAATTTCTTTTAATGCATACAGAGAATGCAGGGTATTGATTCTTTGTATGCTTTTTTCTCGTCGGAATATGGAAAATCATGCTGAAAGGATAATTTATGATTGTTTTTATGATGAACAATGTTATACTTAACAGTATAATTATGTAAACATAAACACGCAGGAGGCATTATGAAACATTTTTTGAAAGGACTAAAAAACAACTGGCAGGGAACCGCGGTAATTGCTGCAATATGGCTCATACTTGGATGGCTGTATTCGTTTGGGATTCGGGCTGTATTTTTGATTCCCCTGAATTATCTTACGGGAGCCATCGCAGGCATTGATGGAGGAAATATAATCGGTGCGGGGATAGGAAAAGTAATTCTTATGGTCTTTATCAACGGGTTTATTACTACGCTGATCGTTTATAAGGGGACTTTTAAGGAAAAAGTAAAGGAAGCCGGAAAACATTTTGGTAAAGCACTAAGGGATACGGTTCCTTATTTGGCCAATTTTGCCCGATTCGATTTTAAAAAGACCGGGAGCCGATGGATGAATATAGCCGGGATGGGATTTGGATTAATCGTGTATTCTTTTATAACAGGAAACGGTGAGTTCGTGAACAGTTTTGTATGTCTTGTGCTCTTTTTTGCTATTGTGGAAGAGGTGGTTGAAAAGAGGGGGCTGCTTACAGCGGTTCTGAATTTTCTGCTGTCCAAAATGGGAAAATCAAAAATAAGCAGAGAGCCGGCAGAGTATTTTATCAATGGCTATGGAATCGGAATGCTGTTATCAATTGTCTTTGCTCTTGTACTGTCAAATTGTATCGTTTCGTATTGCTGCGGAGCGGTTCTCTTTCTGCTGGGTGCTTTGATGTACTGGTGGAAAAGAGTAGAAATCAAAAAGGAGGCGGCATTATGCGAAGAATCATAAGTTCACTTTTTCTTGGAATGCTTTTCATGGTATTTACAATGCCTGCTTATACCGTTTATGCACAAGAATCGTATGATGATTATACCATCCTTGGCTGGTATATGGGGAAAGGAACCCTGACGGAAGGTTCTGCTCTGGAAGTTGATGATCCCTGGTGGAATTATACGTTTGCCAACATTACGCAGGATGGGAAGCCAGTCAGTGCAGAAAGTATGAATGTTTCGGATGCTTATAATTCAACCTTTGAGTTTGATGTTTTGTTAGATGATGACTGCATACTTATGAGCGGAATGGTTTCGGATCCAGGGGATACTGAAACGTATGCAACAGTTTACAGCAATAACGGAACAGAACGCAGCGGAACGCTGATGCTTGAATTAAAATCTCAGAAGCTGCATGTCATCTTCAGACCCGGAGATTTTTACGATCAATGTATGGAGATGCAGTTGTCGGCTGTTTATCAGTATACTTTTATCTATCAGGATTCCAAAGAAATGATTACAGATGAATTTTCTTATACAGAATCTTATTATCCATATTTTCATGAAGATACAGGCGAATACAAAACAGTTGATATTTCATCTGAGTTTATGGTCCTGTCCAGTTATGGTGATAGCCGAGATATCACCATTACGCTTTCAGATAATGAATATATAAGTTTTGCAGGAGTATTAAATTCAATTCCGTTTGCGTTTCAGGATGGTGAATTCTATGGCAGTGTAGAACCGGGAAGCGGCTATACACCGGACTATGAAACAACAGACGAGTATAGTGAAAACGTTGATGAGACTGAAACGGCTGATCCGGTGGAAGCAAAAGATGGAAGCAATACAGGCAAAGTCGCAGCCGCAGTAACGGCAACAATTCTGGTTGGTGCAACAGCCGGTGCAGCTGCTGTTGGAAGTGCTGCAGGGAGTGCAGCAACCGGTGGAACAGGAAGTCTGGTCGATGCATTTGAAAAAAAAGCCGAGGAAGAGAAGCTGTATTATACAATGATTATAAATGGAGGGTGTGAACTGACAAAAGTGGTCTGTGAGAAAGGAAAATCGCTTGTAATTCCAATCAGGATTGAAAACGGGGAGAATGAAAAGTGGATATATGTTGGAAAAAGTATCTGTGAAAAGAATCACAACAAGCGAATCCAGACGGAAATAGAACCTACCATGAATGGAACAGCTCTTTTAACCCTGCATTTTACCGGGGAAGAAGTTGTAAAAAAAGAAACTGTGCAGTGTATGGTCACTGCATTTCAAGAAAAGAAACTCAGTAAATTTCTATTTGAGACTTTCGAATTTGAGCTTATTCCGGAGACGGAACCGCAGCAGACTTAAAAAGGTTACATGAATAGGGGTAACCTCTGAAAAAATGAAAATCAATGTTGTAAGGTGAGGAACTAGAATGTCAGAAATAATAATCAGAAAAGCAGTTATGGAAGATACAGAGGCAATCTGTGGTGTAATGGAAGCAGTTGAGCAGAGTATCCTAGATAAAAAGGCTTTTGTGGCAGATGGAGAAGAATTCATACGCCGTCATATTGAGGAATGCGGATTTGTTTTATTCGCAGAGAGAGAAAAGGAAGCAGCTGCTTTTCTCATTGTCCGGTTTCCCGGACTTGAGAAAGACAATCTGGGAAGAGACATCGGGGTAGGTGATGAAGAGCTGCAGAAAGTAGTCCATATGGAATCCGTTGGTGTTCACCCGGATTTTCGCGGGAACGGTTTACAATACCGGCTTTTATCAGAGGCAGAAAAGTATCTTGATATGTACCGGTACTTCATGGCAACCGTATATCCAATGAATACCTACAGTCTGCAGAATTTTCAGAAACTGGGGTATGAGATTATGCTGAAAAAACAAAAGTATACCGGAATCGAACGGTATGTACTGAGAAAACTCAATCCCATACGGTAAAACTTAGTTTCATATGGTAAAACTCAATCCCATACGGTAAAAAATGATATTACTCAATAAAATACTTTTACAAGAGTCAGTCCCTTCGCTTCTGCCAAACCTCCGGCAAACGTACGGTCATTCGTGGAGAACACCTTATCAATATCCAAAAGTGTACGTTTCTCCTGACCGATTTCTATCAGAGTGCCTACCAGTATGCGAACCATATTATAGAGAAATCCATCTCCGGTAAATTCAAAGACCAGATCATCTTTTGTTTCTGTTATTGTGATCTGTTCAATGGTCCGGACGGTGGATTTTTTTGTGGGATCCGAAGAGAATCCTTTAAAATCATGAGTGCCGGTCAGAAGAGCCGCCGCCTGTTTCATACGAACAATATCAGCTGGTTCAAAAAGCGGGCTTTTAAAAGCTCGGTCAAAGACAGGTTTAATACCATCATATTCTTTAAAGAATATATATCGATAGGTCTTTCCCTTTGCCTGATAACGGGAGTGAAAGCGAGGATCTGCTTCTTCGATACTTAAAACAGCTATATCGGCTGGAAGATATCCGTTCAGTTCCCGGCAGGCCATTTGGCAGTCTATTCGTTCTGAAAGAAAAAAGTTGACAGTCATACAGAGTGCATGAACCCCTTTGTCTGTCCGTCCGGCTGCCGTCAATTCAATTGGTTCATTAAAATACTTTGTCAGGATATCTGTTATCTTTCCCTGAATCGTTACATCAGCATTTTTATTCTTTTGCCATCCACTGTATCTTGTTCCATCGTAGGAAAGATTCATTTTGTAATTATATCTATTCATAATTGGCTCCATTCTGCTTAATCCGATACTATCATAGCACAATTTTTGAATATCGGAAAGATTGGGACTTGAGTTTGATTGACAGAAAACAAAAACTAAACTATAGTGAAGGCGTAAAAACAACCCGGTGATTATAAATGGATTAAGGGATATCACTTGTACATACATTAAGAAGGAACAGTTTCGATCAGACCAGAGAGTAAGGATCCTGCGTGATTATTGGCCATCAGCGAAAGGAGACATTATTATGGTTGATATTGATGCTTTACTGGAGAGCTATCCGGATATTTTTATGGATAAACATCGCTTGCAGGAGATGTTGGAAGGCGGAGAGATCTGCTCGGCTTTGTTAGAAATGGACAGCAGAGACTGTGAAGCTGCTTATCGGGCACTTGATAATGCAAAAACAGCCAATCATCGAGAAACATTTGTCAGAGAAGCGATCGCACATATGACCGATGCAGGTCAGAGTTACATGGGTACGGCGAAAAAGCGGCATTTTGCTTTCATGCACAAGGTCGCACCGGAGATAAAAGCGCAGACGTATGACAAAGCTATACTTTTATGTCTTCTGACAGCGCTTTGTTATCGGAATCTTGAGGAGAGAGATAAGGCAGGACGAGTGCTGGAACAGGCACAGATTATGATATCGGACTACGAAAATGTAATGCTCGAAGTGATGACTGACGATTACAGGAAGAGATGCCGAGTGCTTGGTAAAATGGCGGCACAGGGTAAGTCTGTTATTGAAGAACTGGAAGAACTCGACCGAAAGATCGATGAACGAAGAAATGAGCTTCAGAGAAGGATAAAGACGATGAAGCAATCAATCAAAAGACTTGGAGAAGTTGTCAGAAAGGAAGAATTCGAAAAAGAATTGGTGTCTTGACGGATTATTGTGAACATTGAAGTAAAGGAAAGAAGCGGCACTTACCTTTTACGAGTGCCGCTCTTTCTATTTGAGTTTATGTTTTTTGCATGCGGAGTACGGCAACGTATAGTATATTTCATTCCACTGATGGTGAAATGGAGGTTATTATAGAAAAATATGTGCAACATTTTCAAAAAATCGGGTGGTTTCTCTGTGTTTTTTGTGGTACGATAAAAAAGAAAATGTAAAATAAAGTGTTGAGATAGACAAGAGAGAGTTTTGAAAACAAAAGAATGGAGTGCTATATGTATATTGCCAGACAGCCGATTTTTAACAAAACTTTAAATATATATGGATATGAGCTTCTTTATCGTGCAGAGACCTATTCAAGATCCTTTGCCAATGCTTCGTCTGTTGCTGCAACAGCCTCTGTAATTGGCGGGTTGTTCGAACAGGGGATTGAGAAAGTCGTTGAGTCTGTGAAAGCCTTTGTTAATTTCGATTATGAGTTTCTTATGTCTGATCTTGTTGAGCTGATACCACCAGAGACTCTTGTTATAGAGGTTCTGGAAACTGTTAAAATTGATGAAAGATTACTGGACAGAATCAAAGAACTGCAGCACAAAGGGTATAAAATCGCTCTTGATGATTTTGAAAATGATATGTATTCAGCCAGAGCACTTCCCATGGTAGATATCATTAAATATGATATTCTCATTACTCCGCTGGATACAATAAAATCAGAAGTGAAAGAAGCGATATCCAATAACAAGATTGTACTGGCTGAAAAGATTGAAACAGAAAAGGATTTTCTGAAAGCAAAAGAAATGGGGTTCCATTTGTTTCAGGGATACTTTTTTTGCAAGCCGAATGTGATCATTCCACCTTCAAAGAGAGCAGTGTCATCGCCGACAGCATATGCACAGATATTTCAGGAAGTGAAAAAGAATGGATTTTCTTATAATGAAATCGCTAAGATCATATCCAGTGATGTGAAATTATCCTACCAGTTAGTAAAGATCAGCGGTAACATAAAAGGAACAAATCACTTTTCATCGATCAAAGATGTTCTTGTGAGAATGGGTGGCAAAGAAATCGAACGGTGGGCCTGTATTTTTATGCTTCAGGAACTGGCAGCAGGAAAACCGGACGAACTGCTCCGATTATCTTTGGTCCGGTCCAAATTCAGCGAAGTCATTGCCGGAAAGTGTGATTTTTCTGAAAAGAAAGATGAACTTTCCATGCTTTGTCTATTCAGTCTGATCGATGCCATACTCGATGAACCAATGGAGCAGGCATTGTTGGATTTGCCGATATCACAGGAAATCATAAACGGGCTGCTTTATGGAACCGGTATCTATCAACCGGTCTGTAAGTTAATTCGGTGCTATGAAGAAGGTGATTGGGAAACGGTCTTAAATTATGCGAAAAACATAAACCTGGATCCGGAAGTGCTCTCTGTCAGTTATCTGGAAGCAATAAGCTGGGCAAATCAGATCATGGCATCCTATGCATAGACCGATGTGTCTGTAATGTAATATAAGTCTCCTTATTCGTACGGTACTCCGTCGGAGTGCACCCGATGACTGACTTGAAGGAACGATTAAAGTAGCTGACATTGTTAAAGCCGACCAGGCTGGCAATGGCAGCTATTTTTTCATTTGAATCTGTGATCAGGGCACAGCTTTTCAAAATCCGGTAGCGTATAAGATAGGAAAATGGAGATAATCCCATCTGTGCCTTGAAGGACCGGCAGAACTGACTGGCTGAGAGACATACACATTCCGCGAGGATATTCAATGAAATATCATCAGTAAAATGTTCATGCATATAGAGCAAAGCAGCATCAAGATTCGATTTTGAGGAATGCAGAGAAAGAAAAGTACCTTCGTTTTGGACGAGGGATGCATGTTTGGTGAACAAAGCCCAAAGCTCATAGATTCGACCCTTCAGCTCCAGTTCATGAGAATCAAGAGGCTTCTGGTAAAAATCCGCCAATGACATCAAGATGGAAAATCCTTTCTTTTCCCAGGCAGCACCGGAGCCAAAATGAGACAAAAAGGTGAGCCTTCCCGATAGGACTGGCTTAATAAAAGAAAGATAAAGCGAGCTTTTGTAATTGTCGGACAAAAAGGACGGATGGAATACGAAAGCATAAAAGATACAGGGAAGGCCCTGAAGAGAGGTAGCATAATGAAGTGTGTTCGGAGGAATAAAGACACCTTCGTTTGCCAGAAGTTCATACTTGTTATCATCCAGATAAAAATTGGTTCCCCCGTCAATTACAACAAGGAACTCGAACTCCTGGTGCCAATGCTTGTAAAGTACATTTGCAGTACCGGCAGAGACTTCTGAATAATGTATGGAAAAAGGCAGTTGTGGCGTCCCGTGCGGTATTTTTTCTTCCAGCATCGTTACGTTATTTTCTTGTTTCATCCTGGCTCCTTTTGCAGTGATGAAGAATAAGATCCTGTTTTCATCCTGTCAGTCAAAGTATAGTCTTTTTATTCTATGAAATCAATATTGTGTCAAAAAAAGATGAAATAGTGAAAGAAAAGAGGCATATATAATAATATAATGTAAGCTATAGAAACGAAAAGGTGTACGAAGAGTGAAGGAAATGGATAATCCTTTCACAGGCAAGTTTGTCTTTCACGCGTCACTGATCGTTCAAACTTGATATGTGCAAAACAGCGCAGGAATGAGGTAAAATATGGAAGTATTTGAATGCAAAAAGAATCAGCTGCTATGGAGATACAACGGAGAAACAATACTTATCGAACCATGGGGGAGGAACAGTGTCAGGGTTCGTGCGGCTATGATGCGGGATATAACGGAGACCTCGTATGCCCTGCTTCCTTTAGAGGAAGAACCATCCTGTGAAATAACCATTGCGGGTGAAGAAGCAACACTGACAAACGGAAAGATTCAGGTATACGTAAAATATCACAGCTGGCATAAACGATGTCAGATATTCTTTTATAATGACAGAAAAGAGTTGCTCTTCAAAGAAATTGATCCGCAGGGAGCTCTGGAAAAGCACGCACATGCATACAAGCCTATCATAGGGGGAGATCACAGAATTACGGCTCAATTCTTTTGTGATGAAAAAGAAAGCCTGTATGGAATGGGACAGTACCAACAGGAGACAATGAACATTAAGAACTGCACGTTTGAACTTGCGCATCGGAATTCTCAGGCTTCGGTTCCTTTTGTGCTGTCAGACAAGGGATATGGATTTTTATGGCACAATCCTTCGATAGGACGTGCGAGTTTTTGCAAAAATCTGACGGAATGGGTTGCGGAAAGCAGCAAACAACTGGATTACTGGGTTACGGCTGGCGACACACCTGCCGAAATCAGTGCAGCTTATGCCGATGTCTGCGGAAAAGTTCCAATGATGCCGGAATACGGGCTTGGTTTCTGGCAATGCAAGCTTCGTTACTACAACCAGGAGCAGCTGCTGCAGGTCGCAAGGGAATACAAAAAGAGAGGACTTCCTATTGATGTAATAATATGTGACTTTTTTCATTGGCCGAAAATGGGAGACTTCAGGTTCGACGAGGAATTCTTTCCGGATCCAAAAGCAATGGCAAAGGAATTAAAAGAACTGGGTATAAAGCTTATGGTATCGGTCTGGCCGCAGGTCGATATTAAGAGTGAGAACATTTTAGAAATGAGAAAAAACAATTTCCTTGTCAGAACAGAACATGGCATGGAAGTTCAAATGGGCTTTAATGATGGATACATTTTATTCTTTGATGCGACAAATCCGGATGCAAGAAAATATGTCTGGGGAAAATGCAAAAAAAACTATTATGATCTGGGCGTTGACTGTTTCTGGCTGGATGAAGCAGAACCGGAATATGGCATTTATGATTATGATAATTACCGTTATAAGATGGGCCCTAGTCTTCAGGTAGGAAATCTTTATCCGCAGCTTTATTCAAGAGCTTTTTACGAGGGGATGGTGGAAGCGCGGAAAGAGGAACAGAAAGATAACCCGGAAGAAGTCGTTAACCTGGTTCGCTGTGCCTGGGCCGGAAGCCAGAGATATGGCGCACTTGTGTGGTCAGGAGACATTCACAGCACATTCCAGGATTTTCGGAATCAGATCTGTGCAGGCATACATATGGGAATTGCGGGAATTCCATGGTGGACAACCGATATCGGCGGATTTTCAGGCGGGAATCCCAAAGATCCTGATTTTGTTGAGCTTTTGTTACGTTGGTTCCAGTATGGTGCTTTTTGTCCGGTAATGCGTCTGCATGGAGACCGTATGCCATCGGTCGAGATCTATCGTAAGAACGGTGAGCGGATCTTGAACTCCGGCAGTGATAATGAAGTCTGGAGTTATGGAGAAGAAGCTTACGAAGTTATGAAAGAATATATGCTGCTGCGAGAAACACTGCGTCCTTACACCAGGGAATTAATGAAGGAAGCTCACACAGCCGGAACACCGGTGATCCGTGGAATGTTCTATGAATTTCCTGACGATAAGAACTGCAGTGATTGCAGTGATCAGTATATGTATGGAAGTGATATACTGGTGGCACCTGTTACTAAGTTGCACGCACGAAGCAGAAAAGTATACCTGCCAGAAGGGTGTAACTGGATGGAAGTTTCGACTGGAAGCATGTACAAGGGAGGACAATATCTGGATGTTTTTGCTCCTCTGGAAAAGATACCGCTGTTCCTGCGCGAGGGAAGACAAAAAGCGTATTTTGCTTAAGACAAAAGGATAAGGTAAGGGGCTGTGAAAGAATGATTTCTTATTTCTTCACAGCTCCTTTGTTTTGGAGAAAATAGTAAAAACAGTATACACAACAAGAATAGAAATAGAATAAGATACACAAAAACGTGATTAAACAATGCAAATGTGTGATAAAATGAAATTGAAATCATAAAATATGTTAAAACAAGTTTTATATACTGGATATTTACAGAATATGTGCTATACTATGAATAAAATAAGCAAAAGAAGAAGTTAAAGAAAGAAATACTATATACATGAATAGAACGACAAATAATAAAAGCAGTAATTCGAATACAGAGGAGGTATGGCATGAAAAAGGAATTCTTCGAAGCAGATACGAATTTAAAAGAACAGATACTGGATCAGATTCCTACCCCGGTCTTTTCCGTCGATCTGGAGATGAATATTACGTATATGAATCAGGCCGGGCTTTCCCTTCTGGACAAAAGCAAAAATGAAGTAGTAGGGCAAACATGTTTCAGCGTATGGAATTCAAAACATTGCAAAACAGAAGATTGCTGCATGGGAAAATCCATTGTTACCGGCAAAGCGTTTTCCGCACGAACAAAGGCGGAGATAAAAGGGAAAGTCGTAACTGCTGAATACTAACCGTACCATTAAAGAATGAAAATGATGAAATAATCGGAGGTCTTGAGTTCGTGATCGATATAACCGATCAGGTACTATATGAGGCAAGACTTCAGACGCAGAGTAAAACAATACGCCAGATGTCTACCCCAACGATAAAATTATGGGAAGGTGTGCTGGTACTTCCGGTCGTTGGAGTTGTTGATTCCATCCGTGCCCAGTATATGATGGAGACAGTCCTGAATAAAATCGCCGAGACCTTTTCTAAAGTTATCATTCTTGATATACATGGTGTTGCGGCAGTTGATACCGCTGTGGCAAACCATTTGATCAAGATCACAAAAGCAACAAAGCTCATGGGATGTGAATGTATATTATCCGGGATATCACCGGCAGTAGCACAGACCATCATTCAGCTTGGAATTGATATGACTTCAGTTACTACAAAGTCAACACTCAGTGATGCACTGGAAGAGGCTTTCCTGGCTCTTGGTCTCGAAGTTCATAAAAAAGAATAGAATGCAGGCGTGCAGGCATGCATGCACAGAAAGAGGATGGACATGAAAGATTTTTTGAAGACTTCTGCCACATTGATTAAAGGGTGTCTTGTTTTTGCCTTGCCGGAAGAGATGACAGATGAAATGATTGATATGATCCGTGAATTTATCATAAGCAAGGCTAGTGAGAAAGACATCAAAGGTGCTGTTCTGAATTTTTCAACAGTCAGAGTAATTGACAGCTTTATCTATGAAGCATTTCGCCAGATCAGCATGGCATTGTCGCTGATCGGTGTGGAAGCTGTCTGGGCGGGGCTTTCGCCAGGTGTAATTACGGCTATGGCAGACCTGAACATTGATCTGGATAAGCTAAAGGTCAAGACAGTTTATAGTGTTGAAAATGCATTGGAATATCTGTTGGAAATACATAGGTGACTGTATGTGGAAGCTTTATCAAGGTCAACGCGGTGAAATCCTGTACTCAAATCGGATTGAGCTGCTTTATCCGCATGACAATGAGAATGTTATATACACTGTTAGCGAAGTTGTTCAGGAAGCCGGGTTTTCAAACACAGAGACGGCTATGATTGCAACTGCTGCGTCAGAACTATCGACGAATATACTTAGGTTTGCCAGAAAAGGTACCTTGTATATTACCATAGTAAAACGAATCAGTTCAAGGAAAGAGCAGATAGGCATAGAATTGCTGGCAGAGGATTATGGACCGGGAATACATGATATAAATCTGGCATTAAAAGAAAACTATTCAACTATTACAGCCAGTTTAGGGCTTGGCCTGCCCAGTGTGAAAAGAATCATGGACGAGTTCTACATCGAATCCTATCCAGGAGAAGGAACTCGGGTGCTGGTCTATAAATGGAGGGATACGTGAGGAGATTAGATTTTGCAATCAGAACAAGAGCACTTTTAGGTGATAGTGAACTGTGCGGTGATCTGGGTCTTGGACAGGAGGAAAATGGGATTTATACCTTTGTTCTTCTTGATGTGCTGGGGCATGGAAAAGAAGCGCATCAGCTTGCCCTGACAGCAAATGACTTTATTAATCGAAACATAAATGAGGATGCGGTCTCCCTGATCAAGGAACTGCATCAGCAACTGTACGGGAGCAGAGGACTTGTTATGGCGGTTGTAAAAGTTGATGCACAGAATGAAATTATGTGGTACTCGGGAATTGGAAATATAACAGCAAGAACGTATGGTATGACAGGAAAGAGCCTTGTGTTTAAAGACGGAATCATAGGGAACGGTGAAATCTGGCCGGTCCTTACCAGGAACAGATTTCAGTATGGTGATGTTCTGATCCTGCAGTCAGATGGCGTAAAGGAACACTTTTGCATAGAGGATATTTCACTTTTTCTTATACAAAGTCCTGAAATAATTGCGGATACTATAATGAAGCGCTATGGGACAAAATTTGATGACGCATCCTGTATTGTGGTGAAATACCTGAAATAGTGAGAATGGAGGTGACTTTGTGATTGAACTGGGTCAATTGAAGGTATTTAACAATGCTTCGTTCGTGGAAGCCAGAAAAAAGGCAAGAATGATTGCCATGCATCTGGGTTGTAATGATATTCTTGCAACACGGGTTGAAACTGTAATATCTGAAACCGGACGGCTTTTGTTAAAGAATGCCGGAGAGGTCACTTATCATTTTTCAATTAATGAACTGGAAGGGCAGCAAGGGGTCTTTGTTTTAGTTAGTGATCTTATGGAGGAATATTCGCTTCCTGTTGCCGAGAAGTTTTTCTCAAAGTGTTTTTATGAAAATCAGTCGAATGGAAAATACAGATTGATTCTTGTTTGCCTGTTTCATTCATTACATCCATCACTGGATGAAGCAATGCTGCAGCAGATCAGGGCTGATATATCAATTCCTACAATCGGTGAACTGATGAATGAAATTGAATACAAGAACAAAGAACTGGACGAAAGCAAACAGTTCATGGAATCCGTTCTGGGCAACATGGAAGCCATCGTATACGTAAAAGATATTAATGGCAGATATAAATATGTAAACCAGCGATGGTCGGAGATTACGAATGTGCCAATGAGTGAATGCCTTGGAAAAACATCACTGGACATTTTTGACATGGAAACAGGAGCTGCTTTTCATGACACTGATATGCAGGTCGTTTATGGTGAGAATACGAAAGAGGTTGAAGAAATCATTCCGGTGAATGGTTCGGTACGTTATTATATATCGCGAAAAGTAGCCATGACAGAAGGAGATGAGATTACTGGTCTGTGCAGTATTTCAACAGATATAACGGACAGGAAACTGGCAGAAGAAGAATTGATCCGTGCAAAAGGAATCGCTGAAGACGCAGCAAAATCGAAAGCTGATTTTCTTGCGAATATGAGTCATGAGATACGTACGCCAATGAATGCTATTCTTGGCATGTCTTACCTGATACAGAAGACAGGGCTGTCGGATAAGCAGCAGGATTATATTGATAAGATCCAAAGATCCGGTCAGCATTTGCTAGGAATAATTAATGATATTCTGGACTTTTCAAAGATCGAAGCAGGTAAGTTAAATATTGAGAATATAGATTTTAAGCTGTCGGAAGTCCTTGACAGTCTCTCAGACTTTATGCTTGAAAAATGTAAGGCAAAGGGGTTAACACTTACCTTTGATGTGGATTCAAAGATCAGCAATAATATGTGCGGGGATCCACTAAGACTTGGTCAGATTCTTGTGAATTATGTGAGCAATGCCATTAAATTCACAGAAAAAGGCGGGATTACCGTTAAAGTACGAATGGAATGTTCCGAAGACGAATTATGCATGGTTCGGTTTGATGTAACCGATACAGGAATCGGTCTGACAGAAGAACAAAAAGGGAAACTGTTCCAGTCTTTTCAGCAGGCAGATTCTTCAACTACCCGAAAATACGGAGGTACCGGTCTTGGCCTCGTAATATCAAAGAATCTTGCACTGCTCATGAACGGACAGGTAGGGGTGGAGTCAGAGTTTGGCAAAGGAAGTACCTTCTGGTTCACTGCCAGGTTAAAAATATCAAAGAATGCTTCGGTTCTAATGACCGCCAGAAAGCAGCTTGATAATGTCAGAGCG
Source organism: Clostridia bacterium (assembly GCA_003249225.1). GTDB lineage: Bacteria > Bacillota > Clostridia > Lachnospirales > Lachnospiraceae > SZUA-448. The sequence continues at coordinate 82,057 of QKJQ01000016.1, forward strand.
CTTGTCGTTGATGACGGTAACACGGAACGGGATATCTTTGTTAAGATCCTTCAGTCCTTTGGTATGATCGCAGATCAGACAGGAACTGGTGAAAGTGCAATTAATATGGTCATTGATGCCGACAAACAGGGAAACGGATATGATGTGGTCTATATGGATATGCAGATGCCAGGGTATAATGGAATTCAGACTGTTCAAAAATTAAATGAACGGGTGCTGAATAAAAAGCCGCATTACGTGATTGTCACAGCATTTGGAAGAGAAGAGATTTTTAGTCAGGCAAGCAATACGGAGATCGAGATGGTCCTTGTAAAGCCTGTCAGTGTTAAATTCCTCTATGAATCAACAGCAAAACTGCTAGGAAAGTATGTTGTAGAAAATCTGACACAAAAAATGAATGAAGTTAGTACATTTAAAAGCCTCGACGGAATAGCAGGAGCTGATCTTCTTCTTGTAGAGGACAATGAACTGAATAAGCAGGTGGCAGTTGAACTGCTGGAAGATAAAAAACTGAATGTGGATGTTGCAAGCAACGGACTTATTGCAGTCAAGAAATGCGAAGTAAAGCAGTATGAACTGATACTCATGGATATGCAGATGCCAGTCATGGATGGACTGGATGCAACAAGAGCCATTCGTAAAATAGAAACTTATAAAGATACACCGATCATTGCCATGACAGCCAATGCAATGGCAGGAGATAAAGACAGATGTCTTCAGGCAGGAATGAATGACCATATTGCTAAACCAATTGAACCAGAAAAATTATACGAGAGATTAGTGGAATGGCTGCCACAAAGAGAACAGTCCTCGGTGGACAAGTTACTTTATAAAACAAAAGAAGAAACGGCAGGGCAGACAACAAAAAGCAAAAAGGACAAAGAAGGAGCAAAGGATAGCATCAGGAAGAAAGAAAAAAACATGGTTGAAAATAAAAATGCCGGCACATTCGACATCGAAAATAGTAGCATACCCGGGCTTGACATTAAGGGAGGACTGCGCAGGGTTCTTGGTAAAACGGATATGTATCTATCGCTTCTGCACAAGTATGTTGACAGTCATAAGGATGATATAAGCAAACTGGAGCGTTTATTAGGGAGCGGGGACTACGAAACTGGTGAGCGTCTGATTCATACGTTAAAGGGAGTGTCAGGAACCATTGGAGCGTTAGAAATTCAGGAAATGGCAGCTGAGATTGAGATTGCCTTACATGAGAGAAAAGCGCTGAACGATGTGTTACCAATGCTGGATCAAATGGAAGAACTTCATTCTTCCATGCTTGAGAAGATTCTTATGAATATTCCAAAAGAAGAACAGGAGGAAGATGCAGCAGGTCCGTTGAGTGGAAAAGAGGAAATACTGCGGATACTGAATGAGCTGAAACCTTCGTTAATGAGTTGCAAACCAAAACAATGCAAAGAAAGCATGACAGCATTTAAAACAATTGTCTGGACAGATGCAATGAAAGGCACCGCAGATGAGCTTGGAAAACTGACATTGACCTATAAATACAAAGATGCGCTGACGAAATACGATGAACTAATGCAAATGGTAGATCAGATGCAGAAATGAGGCTGATTATGAAAAAACTTAGTGATTGTACCGTTTTGATAGTTGATGATACAGAGGAAAATGTTGATCTGCTCGTGGAAGCTCTGGGTGATGAATATGAATTATCTGTTGCAATGGATGGATATGCTGCACTTGAGATCATAAAGGTAAATCCTCCGGACATTATTCTGCTCGATGTAATGATGCCAGGAATCAGCGGGTATGAGGTATGTGAAAAGTTAAAGGAAAACGATGATACATCAGGTATCCCGATTATTTTCCTCACGGCAATGACAGATATAGAAAGTAAGACGAAAGCATTTCATGCAGGAGCCGTTGACTATATCACCAAACCGTTTGATGCGATGGAAGTCAAGGCGCGTGTTAATACTCATCTTTCGCTGCGACTGGCTAAAATTGAGATATCAAAGCAAAATAAAACCCTGGAAGAGAAAGTACTGGAAAGAACAGAGGAATTAAGTCTGACACAGGAAGTGACCATTGAAGCAATGGCGTGTCTTGCCGAGTATCGTGACCCGGAAACTGGCGGACACATTAAAAGAACAAAGAATTATGTAAGAGTTCTTGCACAGAAGCTGCGCAGCATCCCAAAGTATGCGGATTATCTTACCGATGATGTTATAGATCTGATGTACAAATCAGCACCATTGCATGACATTGGAAAAGTAGGAATCCGTGATGAAGTTCTGCTTAAACCGGGGAGGCTGACTGACAAAGAATTTGAAGAGATGAAGTCACATACAGTCATCGGACATAATGCTCTTTACACGGCCTCCAAAAAGCTTGGAGAACATTCTTTTTTGAAGTATTCCATGGATTTTGCAAAGTACCATCAGGAAAAATGGGATGGGAGCGGATACCCGGATGGACTTTCCGGTGATAAAATCCCGCTTGTGGCCAGAATCATGGCAATTGCCGATGTATACGACGCGCTGATCAGCAAACGTGTCTATAAGCCGCCATTTACCCATGAGAAAGCAATCGGTATTATTAAAGAAAACCGGGGCACCCATTTTGATCCGGAGATAACGGATATATTTCTCGAGAACAATGAATTATTCCGTGAAATAGCAATCGAATATGCTGATTTTGCGGAAGAAAAATTAACACTGCGAGCTAAATAGCAAAGAAAATCATATAAGTTTTCACTGCCTGACTAAGAAAGGGAAGATCAGGTCGTTTTCGAGCATTGCGGGGGGTTCGTATGAAGTGGTTGCGAAATAAAAATATTTCATATCTTCTTCCGGTTCTGCTGGTTCTTATATTCGCAGCTCTTATGACGATACCGTTAAAGGCAAAAGCAGTTGTTATACCGGGTGTCAGTTCCGATTCAATGGGATATACTGCGGTTCTGTACAACAGTGAAACTGGTCTGCCGACCTCAGAAGCAAATGCAGTTGTTCAGACCAAGGACGGATTTCTGTGGATCGGCAGTTACAGCGGGTTGATACGATACGATGGAAATGAGTTTTATCGTTTCGAAGCGACGACAGGAATAACCAGTGTTGCATGTCTTTTTGTTGATTCCAAGGATCGGTTATGGATTGGAACCAACGACAAAGGAGTCTTTTTATATCAAAATGGAGAGTTTACAGTGTATGGTAAGGAGCAGGGTCTGGCATCCGGTTCCGTAAAAAAGATTGCCGAAGACACAAATGGTAATCTTTATATAGCCACGACCTGCGGGCTTGTGTTAATCGACAGTTTGGGACAGGTGCGGTTAATTGATGACGAGAGAATATCCGAACAATACCTATGTGATCTTGCAGGAAACCAGAAAAATGAAATCGTCGGTGTAACACTGAACGGTGATGTTTTTCTGGTTTCTGATTCTGTTCTTGTGCGCTTTTATGAGAATGGAAGCCTGACCGATGCCAAAATAAAATCCGTCTGCTTTGACATGAAGGACGAGAGATCCGTTTATCTTGGGACAGAAGAAAATGTCATTGTGCATTTGAGCTTTGATGATCAGACAGACACGCATACGATTCTGACACTTGATGATCTTTCCTGCATTAATCGGATGCATTTTCTGCCGACTGGAGAACTTTTCGTCTGCACCGACAATGGGATAGGGTACTTTAATGCATCCGGGACAAAGTTCTTTGTAATACCGGGACTAGCCATGAATAATTCCATTGATGACATGATGGTCGATTATGAGGGAAATCTGTGGTTTGCCTCCTCCAGACAGGGAATCATGAAAATCGTTCCGAACCGATTCCGAAATATCAGCAGAGATGCCGGACTCTCTGATATGGTCGTAAATACGACCTGCATATACCAGAATGAACTTTATATTGGTTCGGATAGCGGACTTTCTATACTGGATAAGGAGAATCAGGTCATTCAGAATTCACTGACTGCTTTGCTGGATGGAATTCGCATACGATGTATAAAAACGGATACGAAAGGGAATCTCTGGCTCTGCACCTATGGAGAGTATGGTCTGGTTCGATACAATGGGGATGGTGTCCTTCAGTATTACACGACAGAAAACGGACTGAATTCAAATCGTGTCAGGAGCATAACAGAAGCTGCGGATGGATCTATGATCGTCGCAGGAAACAACGGAATAAATATAATCAGAAATTATCAGGTGACAGAAAGTTATGATGCCAAGGACGGTCTGGTCAATACAGAGATCTTGTCAGTTTGTGAAGGACCAGAGGGAGTTTTATACGCAGGAAGCGACGGAGGTGGCATTTACGTCATACAAAACGGTGAAGTCAGCTGCATATGTGAAGAAGATGGAATAGAGTCAGGGGTAATATTACGGATTCGAAAAGATCCTGACAAGGAACTGTACTGGATCATAACAGGGAATTCCATTGCTGTTATGGAGAATGGAGCAATCACAACACTCCACAATTTCCCCTATTCCAATAATTTTGATATCTTTTTTTCCGAAGAGGGAATGGTATGGGTGCTCAGCGAAAATGGAATCTACGTCACAGAGAAAGAGGCGCTTTTGTCGGGAAGCACATTTTCATACCAGTTTTACAACTATGAGAATGGGATGCCTTCCAATGCGACTGCAAATTCCTGGAGCTTTTTAGAAGATGACCAAACGCTTTATATAGCAGGTACCGCCAATGTATTCAGTACCAATGTGAACAGTATACAGGAAAATGAACATACCCTGAAATTAGCAGTTCCCTTTATTCAGACAGACGACCAGATTATCTATAGACAGGGCAGTGATGAACTTGTAATACCAAGCAGCTGTAAAAGATTATCCATCTATGGATTTGTACTGACTGGGTCGCTGCAGGATCCTGTCGTTTCATACAGGCTTGAAGGATTTGACGAAATGGATACCCGAACAACAAAGTCAGAGCTTGGAACGATAAGTTACACAAATCTGAAAGGCGGAACCTATACCTTTGTTCTTTCTGTTTACAATGAAGACGGAAGTCTGAATAATGAATTGCATATTCCTATCCGAAAAACACAGACATTCTGGGAGAGTTCCTGGTTTTTTATTGTCGCAACCGTATTGATTCTGATAGCCGGACTTGTAGCAGGAATGATTGCTGTCAGAATAAGAAATAAAGTGCTCGAGACAAAACACAGGAGAGCAAAGAAATTGATTCAGCAGGTTATAGGAGCTTTTGCAAAAGCTATTGACGGAAAAGACAAATACACCAACGGTCACTCCTTCCGTGTAGCCGAATATTCGTTACTGATCGCACAGGAACTGGGATACGATGAAGAAAAGAGTGAAGACATATACAACATTGCACTTTTGCATGACATAGGGAAAATAGCGGTTCCGGATGCCATACTGAACAAATCGGCAGGCCTGACGGAGGAAGAATTCTATATGATGAAAAGGCATCCGGCCAGCGGTTATGATATTCTGTCTGAAATCAGCATCTTTCCGGAGATGTCTCTTGGTGCCAGATACCATCATGAAAAAGTTGATGGAACTGGATATCCATTGGGACTCAAAGGGGATGAGATTCCAGAGATCGCGAAAATCATTGCTGTCGCTGATACCTTTGATGCCATGTACTCCACAAGACCTTACAGGAAAAAGCTTTCCATTGAGTATGTAGCAGATGAACTTGACCGTGTTGCCGGAATTCAGCTGGACAAAAAAGTCGTCGATGCAATGATCAAACTGATCAGGGAAAAGAAGATTCATGCGGAAGATGTGCGCTGACATAGCAAACGGTTCATTCATCATCAGAATCATCGGATTTTTCTTTCTTGTGCTTTCTTTTTGAAATCAGAAGGGCAGTTACCAGAATAACGGCACCGATACCGACGATTAACAAGGTAATGGGAAGTACTTTCAAAATGGCATCTGTCGGGAAGAAAACCACGTCGCAATAAACAGGAATTGCTGTGCTCATATAAGTTCTCCTTTCTCAGGAATTGGTGAATAATACAGATTTGGTATGACATCCTTTCTTACCATTATAAAATTCCATAAAAAGGAATGCAAGTGAAATATTATTGGTTGACAAAGGGTGAAATAAACTATATACTTGACTGAGTCAACTATATATTAAGAGTATTTACATTGTGAAAGGGTACTACATCATGGTAAAATTTTTGAACACAAAACCGAAAGTGATTTTATTTATTCTGGGAATTCTTCTGCTGATTGTTATTGCGGCAGTTATTGCAGGTTTGCTTTTTGTTAATACGTATAAAAATCCGGCAGATAAAGAGCTGGAAAATGCAGGTATTACAGAAAAAACAGCTCAGGTCGGTACTATAACATTTCATTATGCGGAGGGGCCGGATAACGGACCGGCACTTGTACTGCTTCATGCACAGCTGCTGGATTGGTATACATACAGCGAAGTCTTACCGGAATTGTCAACAAAGTTTCATGTATACGCAATTGATTATCCGGGACACGGGAAAACAGTGCTGCCGGATGATTATGATTTTACTGCGAATCAGATTGGAAGCGATCTCGCCGCTTTTATTGAGACAGTAATTCAGGATCAGGTCTTTGTAACAGGTAATTCCTCAGGAGGCCTGCTTACGACCTGGCTGGCAGCGAATCGTCCTGACCTGGTCAAGGCTATTGTGCTGGAGGATCCGCCTTTATTTTCCGCGGAATATCCGGAAATACAAAAAACGATTGCTTACAAGTCATTTACGACAAGCCACTTAGCAATGGAAGAAGGATACAAGGATGATTTTCTTATGTACTGGATCAATGGGAGTACACAGTTCTTTAAGACCTATACCAATTCATTGACACAGCCATTGCTTCGCATCACCGTAAAAAGTTATCGTAATGCGAATCCTGGGGAACCGGTCGAGATAGGATTTCTCCCGGTATCGGTACAGGAAGTAATTCGCGGATTGAATTACTATAATCCGGGGTTTGGCAATGCGTTTTATGAAGGAACCTGGAATGAAGGATTTGATCATGCAAAAGCGCTTGCAAGTATACAATGTCCGGTACTCCTGCTGCATGCTAACTTTGAATTTATGGAGGATGGAACCTTGAACGGAGCGATGTCTCAGGAGCAGGCCGATAAGGCCGTATCGCTGATTGCAGATTGTACCTACGTTAGAGTCGATTCCTCTCATGTTATTAATCTGGAACATCCGGACGAATTTACGCAGTATCTGGAGGATTTCTTTTTAAAGTAATTTCTGCTATGATAAGATACGGGGGTCAAAAATACCTTTTGACCTTCTTCTTATTTCATAGGAAGGGTCGTTCCTTTTCCTATGAAATAAAAAGCAATCTGTGTCCAGACACATTCTTTGTTTTGACCGGACACATAACAGATTCATGAAAGGAGAGTACAGAAAGCAACTGTATGGGAAAGAGATGGATGAGAGTAAGCTTCTCAGGGAATTTGGTATTCTGAACCGGATATTTATCAGCTATTCAGCAAAAGAGATCGTGAGTCAGGACCTGTCCTATTCGGACAGTATATTTCTTGTAAACATAGGTGTAAAAGAAGGTTCGACCCAGGAAGAGATATCGACATTGCTTGCAATCGATAAAGCAGCTATCGCAAGATCGGTCAAGCATCTTGTAAAAGAGGAGTATGTCAGGGTGGAACGACCAGATAGGGATAAGCGTGCAAAACAATTGTATCTGACAGGGAAAGGAAAGGATTGCTTTTTTAGAATCCTTCAATCGAATGCCAAAATTCTTGCTTATGTACTACAGGATTTTAGTAACTCTGATCGGGAGGAGTTTTGCAGTCAAATAGAAAAAATTGAGATACGTGCCAGAGAATATCTGGTATTGGAGAAGAATACCACAGTAACAGAATGAATACGTATCTTATTAATGCAATTACAATTGGGAAAATTACAAAACCAGTTCATCTGACCCTGTGGTTATAGGTCAAATGAACTGGTTTTATAGTAAAAATTACTAAAAGTAATAAATATTTCATTATTTAATTGAAATATTTAACTAAGAATCGTATAATTCTGATATAGTGAGGGGAAAGTGAGAAGCAGGAAATGAATAAAAAAGAGAAAAAACCAAAAAGTGATAAAGTAAAAAAAGAAAAGAAAATGCCGAAAGAACCTAAGGCAAAGAAATCAAAAAAATTGAATATGGACAAAAAACTGGAAAAAATCCCTACAGAACGTCTCAGCAAACGTTTCTATTATAGTATTGGATTTCGTTTCCTGGTCGCATTTGCAGTTCCGATCATTGCTATGGTATGCATTGGAATTTTATCATATCAAAGAGCATCCAACGCAATCATCAATACCTTCAAGGAGAATGGATATCAGTCACTGATGATGACAGAAGATTACTGCTCTTTTGGCCTTGGGTCTGTGGAATCAACGGCTTTCCAGTATATTGTTGATGACTCTTACCAAAAGTATTTCAGTAACTTTTACAAGAATGAGATGGTCGAAGAAGCCAGTCTTAAAAAATCAATCAATAAAACCATTCTTGCAAAACAGATTTCTGATGAATTCATTTCTTCCATACACTTTTTATCCGTTAACAAAGGCGTCTTAAGTACTTCGGTTATAAATGATGATGATTATGAGAACGTGTACCAGAGTCTGCTTGATTCAGAAGAAGGAGCTACCCTGGTAGAGAATTCAAAAGCAGGATACTGGTTTGGCGATAATGAAGTACTTGATGCTATAACGGATAATGACGATGTTGCTATTCGGTACTGCAGAGGCTTTCAGACCGGGAATGGCTGCGTTGTTATTGATGTCAGCAAAGAACGAATCATCAGCATGCTGAGCCAGCTTGACTTTGGTGATAACAGTATGATTGGATTTATTACGGAGGACGGAAAAGAGCTTTACATCGCTGATGGTGAAGAAAAAGTAGACACTGCATCAATTCTCGGCACGAAGTTCTATGAGAATGCCAGAATGAATGCCAGTTCCGAAGACGAAATAATGAGCGGAACCCTGGATGTTGAGTACAACGGCGAAGCACAGCTTTTTGTATATGCAATTCTGGAAAACAGTCATGTTATGATATGTGCGTTGATTCCGGAATCAAATATTGTTTCCAAAGTGCAGAGCATAAAGCTGATTATGGTGATTTCCATTATTATCTCCATTATCATCGTAGCAATTATCGGCTTCTTTATGACCATAGATCTTCAGACAATTATCCGATACATGAACAAAAAACTTTATCAGGTATCCGAAGGTGATCTGACGGTACGGATGAACAAGAAGCGAAACGATGAATTCTCAGCGCTGCTCAAGGGCACCAACCATATGATAGAGAACATGAGAGATCTGATTCTTCAGGTCAAATCACATATGGATCATGTGGTTGATTCAGCAAAGAATGTTAAGAGTGCTTCAAATGAATTTTTACAATCATCCGAGACCATCAAGTATGCAGTCGATGAAATCCAGCTTGGTATCGGTCAGCAGGCAGATGATGCGGCAGACTGTCTTGGCAGTATGGATGCACTTTCCGGAAAAGTTGATTTTATTAATGGCGAAGCTACCAATGTCAGCGGTATTGCAAAGAATACCATGCAGAGTATTGATAATGGTATGTCAGCAATTCATACACTGGATGAGAAAGCAAAAGCTACTTCTTTGGTTACTTCCAAGATGAAGAAGAGCATTCAGGTCCTTGAAGAAAAATCAGAAAAAATCAGCAGTATCTCCGCAACGATCAGTGATATTGCCGAAGAGACCAATCTGTTATCTCTGAATGCATCCATTGAAGCAGCCAGAGCAGGCATTTACGGAAAAGGATTCTCGGTCATTGCAGATGAAATCAGAAAGCTGGCTGACCAAAGTGCTGGTGCAGTAAATGAGATATCAAGACTGATTTACGATATACAGCAGCAGACCGGAGCCACAGCAGACGTTGTTGATGAAGTTGAGAAGATCGTTACGGAGCAGGGTGCTTCTGTTAAAGCGACCGAAACTTCCTTCGAGACTATGAGTAAACATGTTGAACAGTTCGTTACAACGATGAATTCGATTCTTGAGCAGATTTCAATGATCCAGAAAGCAAAAGCAGAAGCCCTGTATTCCATGGAACATATTTCAGCGGTTTCACAGCAGACGAAGAGCAGTTCTCTTGAAATTACGGAGATCACGAATCGCCAGCTTGAGGAAGTAAAAGAACTTGGTATGCTGTCAGAAAAGCTCGATCATGATGCAAGGGAACTTATGGAGATTACTGCACAGTTCATTGTTGAACAGGAAAGAACCGTTTCGATCGAGGAAGAACAAAACCTGTAAGAACAACCATGTTAAAAAAGCATATAATCTATAAAAAGCACATAGTCTGTAAAATCACAGACAGTAAAAAAGCAAGGCTTGGTCTGACCTTCGATAGAACATAACCTTGACAAATCAGGTAACACGACGGAAAGAAAGAGCGATTGTCTCAGATTGTATGAGATAATCGCTCTTTTTAGTCAACTTTGATTTATGGGATAATGGTTACGTCAGAATCAATGAATTTTTGTTTCCGGCAGACATATCCAGCAAGCATTTGATCGTATTTTCTGCCATACTGCGAACTACCTTTTCGGTATAAAAGGCGGTATGTGGTGTTAGCAGAACATTTGGAAAGGAACGAAGCACTGCCATCTGACGGTTGTTTATACATTCACCGGTTCGATTGAAATAATAAAGTCCTCTTTCATCTTCCAGAACATCCAGCGCAGCACCGCCGACAACCCCATCTTCCAGTGCATCGATCAGGTCATCGGTCTGAATCAGAGTACCGCGCGCGGTATTGACAAGAATGACTCCGGGTTTCATCTGCAGAAAAGCAGCTTTGTTGATCATATGGACACTCATTTCTGTGGCAGGTGCATGAAGTGTAATAGCATCACTTTCTTTGTAAAGCTGATCGAGAGGGACATATTCACAAAGATCCTTTATGGAATCGTTCGGATAGATATCATTTGCAAGAATACGGCAGCCAAAACCATAAAGATGCCGAATGACGGTCTGACCGATTTTTCCGGTACCGATAACGCCGATCGTACAGTCTCCGATGTTCTTTCCTATCTTACCCATTAACGAGTAATTCTGAACTTTTGCCTGCTCAACAATGAATGGCATCTTTCGAAGATTCATCATGAGGAGCATGATTGCATAGTCCGCTACCACATCAGGATCGTAGGTTACATGAGAAACCCCCATTCCAAGTTCTTTTGCTTTTACGAGATCGATGTGTTCATAACCGATGGAACGTGTCATAACAAACCTTGCTCCCATACTGTAAAAGAGTTCGAGCATTTCAGCACCCATGGGGGTAGGGGTCATGCTGATGCCCTCAAAGCCCTTTGCAAGATGAGCGTTCTCTTTTGTTGGATATGCGGTCGTATATTCATAATAGACATTATATTGTGCACATAATTCATCATAGTACTGCTTTTCATCAAATTCACGAAAACAATATAAAAAAAGTTTCATTGCCTGGTCCACCTTACGTTAGAATTGACATTGTTACAATAGAATCAATGCCGTATCAAGTATATACCTGTCAGAGCCGGATGTAAATGCTGCTATTTGAGATTTTTTGTCTGCCCATCATGGGTAAGTATCGCAGTATAGAGATCGGGTCTCCGGTCCCTGAACAGTCCCCATTCAGCACGCTGGTCAGCCAATGCATCCAGATCAAATTCTGCAGTCAGTATGGTCTCATCCGTTCTATTGGCTTCGGCAAGCTTGGAACCGGTAGCATCTGTAATGAAGGAAGAACCATAAAAAGTAATCATGGAATCGTCGATCTGCTCTGCACCGACCCGGTTCGCAGCAATGACAGGAACCAGATTAGAGGCAGAGTGACCGATCATGCAGCGCTGCCAATGATCCTTTGAATCGACAGCAGGAGCTTCTGGTTCTGAGCCGATTGCGGTAGGGTAAAAAATCAGTTCAGCACCCATTAATGCCATACATCGAGCGGCTTCCGGGAACCATTGATCCCAGCAGATTCCAACACCTATGGTACCATACTTTGTTTTCCAGACCTTAAAACCGGTATCGCCTGGGGTGAAGTAATACTTTTCTTCATATCCAGGACCATCCGGAATATGACTTTTTCGATAGATACCAAGAAGCGTTCCATCTGCGTCAAGAATGGCAATGGAATTGAAGCGGACGGTATTCTTTTTTTCATAAAAGCTTATAGGAAGCACGACCGAAAGCTCTTTTGCAAGTTTTTGAAAATGCTGCACTGCTTTATTCTCTGTTATATCCGTTGCGTAGGAATAGAATTCAGGCTTTTCCTTCTGGCAAAAGTACAATGTCTCAAAAAGTTCCTGTAACAGGATGATATCAGCACCTTTCTTTGCGGCTTCCCGGACCAAACGGTCCGCTTTTGCAATGTTCTCCTCAATGCTGTCCGTACAGCTCATCTGCAGGGCTGCGACCATAATTTGTCTCATAAAATCTCCTTTCTGCTTTCCTTCGGTATCTGCTGGGTAATGCAGTGAATGTTCCCGCCTTCTGTAATGAGGCTGGAGGTATTGACTGGAATTACCTTTCTGTCCGGAAAAAGACGGGTAAGAAGTTTGCCGGCTTTTTCATCAAAAGTGGAAGCCTCCTCACCAAAGACCGGAAGCAGAACGGCGCCATTTGCAAGATAAAAATTAAGATAACTTAAGGTAAGTCGTTCTCCTTTATAGAATCTTGCCGGTGGTTGTTCTATTTCGATGATTTCAAGGCTTCTTCCCCTTGCATCGGTCTCATTTTTCAGAATTTTTAGATTTTCCTGAGTTATGGTATAGTTTGGATCGTCAGGATCACGGCATACCTGAATCAGAACCATTCCTGGCCGGATAAAGCAGGCTATGTTATCAATATGGCCATCGGTCTCGTCACCATACAAACCATGCTCCAACCAGAGTATCTTAGAAATTCCTAGGCGCGTTTTAAGTTCCTGTTCGATTTCTTCCTGCGTTCGGTCAGGATTACGGCTTGGGTGAAGGAGACATTCTTTTGTTGTAAGCAGAGTTCCTTCGCCGTCAACATGAATAGAGCCCCCTTCCAAAACAAAAGCGGAGTCAACGACCGGTATGGATAGTTTACGCAGAACCGTTGGAGCAACCTTGTTATCAAGGTCATAATCTGGATATTTACCGCCCCAGGCATTGAACTGCCAGTTGATTCCGATTCTTTTTCCGGACGCATCAAAAGCTATGGTCGGGCCATTATCCCTGCACCAGGCATCGTTATGGGGAATGGTCAGCAACTCGATGGACGGACTGCACAGGGATGCTGCAAGCTCCTTCGTATCTTCATTTACGATCATAGTCACCGGCTCACAGGAAACAAGAGCATTGGCAATTGCGGCATAGTTCGTACAGACCTCCTTATAGTTATCCGGATGAACCATGGAGGACAAGACAGGCCATTCCAGAAGGGTTCGTTCGTGCTCTGCCCATTCAGCGGGCATGGTGAAGCGGTCATTCATTATAAAATCTCCTTACTGTTTACTTTATTCATGAAAGAAGGCAAGCATGATTAATGCTTGCTGCTTTATACAATAATAATTTCTGGTTACAGATTACTATATTTAGGGGTAGAATGCAACCGAAAGGCATCAGCAAAATCGGTTATTGACATTGCGTGTATTAATTGAAATAATAGAAGAATCATTTAGAAATGAGGGGAAACTATGGTATATCTGAAATCAATGATTTTTCCGAATGCAGACCTGGAGTTTGATTTTATCCTTAGTATAAAGAGAACCTGCTATGATTCCTATTATCCTTTCAAGATTTTATCCGGACATGATCTTCATCGTCTGGACTTTGAGCCGATTACGATTCTCTATGGAAGCAATGGTTCCGGGAAAACAACGGCACTTAATGTTATCGCAGAAAAAACGAAGGTCAGACGCGATTCAGTTTACAATAAATCCAATTTCTTTCCGGATTATGTCCAGATGTGTGAAATGCATACCGAATCAGAGATAACAGGAGACAGCAGAATCATTACAAGCGACGATGTCTTTGATTATATGCTGAATATAAGAAATCTGAATGAAGGAATTGATAAGAAGCGGGAAAATCTGTTTGATGAATACCTTGATGTGAAGTATTCACAGTTCAAGTTTCGAACCATGGACGATTACGATCAGTTAAAACGAGTGAACAACTCAAGACGAAAGACACAATCGAAATTTGTCAGAGGCGAGCTTATGGATAATGTACGTGAATATTCGAACGGAGAAAGTGCCTTTCTTTATTTCACTCAGAAAATAGGTGAAAACGGTCTCTATCTTTTGGACGAGCCGGAGAATAGTCTGTCTGTAAAGCGTCAGCTGGAACTTGTTAAATTCCTTGAAGATTCAGCAAGGTTTTTCGGATGCCAGTTCATCATATCGACCCATTCCCCCTTTTTGCTTTCCATGAAGGGGGCAAAAATCTATAATCTGGACGCGGATCCGGTATCGGTCGATCGGTGGACAGAACTTGAACAGGTTCGGACCTATTACGATTTCTTTAAGGCACACGATCAGGAGTTCATGGATTGAATTGGATGGAGACGAAGGCTTGAGGATGTTTGCTTCTGTAAAAAAGAAGGTAAATGAGAGTATTGTTTACGATGTAACGCAGATATATCGATGAAGTGAATTTGAAAGGCGGGTCATGTATGGCAACTTTTAAAGAAAATGCAGCTGTTTTTAAAGCTTTTTGTGACGAAAATCGTTTGATGATTTTAGAATTGTTACAGTCAGGCGAAAAATGTGCCTGCGTTATCCTGGAAGGGATGAAAATCAGTCAGTCGACACTGTCACATCACATGAAAATACTATGTGATTCCGGTGTTGTTACCGCCAGAAAAGACGGTAAATGGATCCATTATTCTATTAGTGAGGAAGGAAGTACCTATGCAAAGGTACTCCTTGAACGTATAACAAAAGTTAACAGGCAGCCGGAAGCCGATGGAATCTGTTGTGCCATAAACCGGAGATAAGGTCAGGAAGCCAGTTCTTTAAATGCCTGAATTTCATTCTCTTCCTGCTTTCTCATGAAACGCAGCTGTGGGATCACAAGCGGCATGGAGATTATAAAGGTTATAATATCAGAGATCATCTGCGTCATCTGAATCCCGGAAAGTCCAAAGTTCATAACAATGAAAAGCACCGGTATAAATATGATACCTTGTCTTGAAGTGCCGATAATGGTTGCCGGAATTGTCTTTCGAATGGTCTGAAGATACATGTTGACAACAATGATCCAGCCATTCAACGGGAATACAACCGCCTGATAGCGCAAGGCTTTCATACCGATTTGAATCAGTTCGGGATCGCTGGCACGGAACGTTGTGACCAGTTGTCTGGCAAATATAAACCCGGCTATACCAAGAAGCAGTGTGACAACACAAGCGACTTTTGCGGTGAACCAGAAAGCCTGCCGTACACGGTCATATCGTTTTGCTCCATAATTAAATCCGCAAACAGGCTGAAAACCCTGTCCGAATCCAATTAAAGCAGCGATCGATATCATAGCGATTCGGCTTACGACAGAAAAAGCGGCAATTGCGGAATCTCCATAAGGTTTAACCGCATTATTCAGGCAGATAACCGCGATGCTGGCAAGTCCTTGTCTGCCAAGCGATGGAAGACCGCCGGCTGTTACTTCACGCCAAACAAAAAGTCTTGCACTGAATGTCTTGAATTTTATATGAACGCCGTCACTCTGGCTGTTCAGAAGATATAAAAATACAAAGCTGGTGAGCTGAGATATTGCAGTTGCAATCGCAGCGCCGCTTACGCCCATATCAAATACAAAGATAAAAATCGGATCTAATATAATATTGAGAAGTGCACCGGCGGCAATTCCGTACATGGATTTGTTGGCATTTCCCTGAAAACGCATCTGATTATTCAGAAGCAGGGAAGTCATGAGGAAAGGTGTGGCAAGCAAAATGTAGGAAAAGTAAGCTCTTGCTTCTGATAGCATAGTGTCTGTTGAACCGAGAAGTATCAGAATCGGATTCATGAACAGATAACCAAAAACAGTGATGATGGAACCTATGATCAATGTCAGGGTAAAAGCTGAGGTAGCCATTTGCTCAGCGCTTTTTTGATTCTGTTTGCCTAATTCTCTGGAGATGAAATTACCGGATCCCTGACCAAAGAAAAAAGCGATGGCCTGAATGAGAGCCATATAAGGAAACACGATACCGATTGCACCGGTTGCCTGTGTGCTTATCTTACCAACGAAAAAGGTATCGACCATATTATAAAGAGCGCTGATCATCATACTGACAATGGATGGAATCGCCATCTTGATTACCAGACCGGGGATCGGTGTTTCTGTCATTAGTTTAAATTTTTCATTTTGCGTGTGCTGTGTCATGGGGGTCCTCCTTGTAGCGCTTCCATTTATTACTTTACGTCCAGGAAGCTTTCAGTGTAACTGTTTCCTGTCTTTTGAATATTCCAAAAAGTAATTGTCTGTTCTTTTGGGTGAATATTCCAAACAGTCAATTTTCATTCTGATCGGGTGAATATACTGATCAGTTAATTCTCATTTTGATCAGGTGAACATTCTGACCAGTCAATTCTCATTCTTATCAATTGAACATTTTGGTCATCCAACGGTTGGTTCTTCCCTGCAGCCATGCAGATCTTACGATTCCAAAGATTCTTCGATGGCGGCCGGTCCACCAAGGCAATTCGCCAATGTATCCGTCAGATACTGAAACGAATCGTCAACATTTGCCTGAGGCAAAGAAAAGTATCCGGCTTGTTCCAGATTGATAAATCCATGGATTCCGCTTCGAAACATTCTTGCAAAGTTAACACGGTCTGTCAGTTTTGGATAGAATTCTTTTAATGCGGTATAAAGTGAGTTCATCATTGCAAAACTGCATTCATTTAGTTTCTCACTATGGAGATTCGGAATCATCATGATCATCTGATAAAGATTAGGATAGAGTTTTGCGTAGGAACGATAGGAAAATGCGAACTTTCTCAAGGCGTCTTTTCCGGTCGTTTCTTTTATCTCCTGCTGTATCATGGCAGTCATTTCCTTCAGGACAAGAATGATGACACCTTCCCGAAGCTCATTATAATTTTCTATATGATTATAGAGTGAGGCCGTCTTGATACCCAGTCTTCTTGCCAGTCCACGTAAAGAAAACTGTTCATATCCCGTCTCCATGATCTCGTCTTTTGCTTCCTGTATGATGGTCTCTTTCGTAAGTCCGCGTTTTGCCATAAAATCTCCATTCATAAAACATTTATGCAGCAAGAAAATTATAGACTAACAGTGTTAGTTTGTCAATTGGTAAACTTCAAACCGATTCATCCGGCAGACGGTTCATGCATCTTGTCTTTTTTGACCCGCCGGACCAGAAAGGTTGAAAACAATCAATGGAATACAATTAATTGGTGAAAAGTCTTGACTTGAAGTGAACTTCATGAAGTATAATAGGTATAGAGAGTTTTTATCAAGTGGCGGAGCCGTAGGAGTGAAAGAAATAGATCATTCTTTCACATTGCGCAAAAACAGCGCAGAAATGAGGAGAAAAATGAATGTATTGATTATTGACGGTCAGGGCGGAGGACTTGGAAAACAACTGGTATCCATGTGCAGAGCTGCCTGTCAGGATAGTATAATTACAGTAGTCGGGACAAACAGCCAAGCGACAAGTGCTATGTTGAAGGCAGGTGCCGATTATGCTGCGACAGGGGAGAATGCTGTCCTTGTCGGTTGCAGAAAAGCGGATGTGATCATCGGTCCAATAGGAATTGTCATAGCAGATGCACTCTTTGGGGAAATAACACCAAAGATGGCGACCGCCATTGGTCAGAGTGAAGCAAAGCGTATTTTAATTCCCGTGAACCGTTGTGAAACGCTGGTTGCAGGCGTAACAGAACAGCAAAGTGCAGCACTGCTGCAGCATGCAATCCAACTGCTGCAGGAGTTGAATTGAAATCTGAGATTTGACAAATCAACTTCTTTCCTGTATACTCGTACAAGTGAAAATACAGTTGAAGTAAAAAATAAAAGTAGTTTTTGTATCGAGCATAGGTATGTTTTGCTGTTTGAGATAGATTTATGTAAGGTGCAAAGGCCATTCTCAGCCATAAGAGGAATATGAAAATCCAGGCATTAGTGGATTCAAGTAGGACGAAATTATTTTTGAAAAAACCGGTTATAGAACTGGGGTCTGCGCAGGCTCAGGTGGGAATGCGCTATATTATCGCAAGGTGGTATATTGTGAGTCATATATGTATGGCGAAGCTTAGACACTCTAACTCTATTTATTCGTAAATAGAGTTAGAGTGTCTTTTTATTTTCAAAAGGTTACCCTACATTGTTATAAAACTGATAAAAGGAGATCAACATGCCAAAAGTAGAAGTGAAGAACCTCTATAAAATTTATGGATCGAAACCATTAAAAGCACTCGATATGGTCAAAAATGGTATATCCAAAGATGAGCTATTAGGAAAGACCGGCAATGGAATCGGTATTAATAATGCAAATTTCGTTATAGAAGAAGGGGAAATTTTTGTCATAATGGGATTGTCAGGAAGTGGGAAATCAACCATAATACGCTGTCTGAATCGCCTGATCGAACCGACAGCAGGAGAAATAATCATTGATGGTGAGAATCTTTGTACCTGCAACAAGGATAAATTACTTGAAATCAGAAGAAAAAAGATAACCATGGTCTTTCAGCATTTTGCTTTGCTCCCGCACAGAACAGTAGCAGAGAATGCAGCATTTGGTCTTGAAATTCAGAACATGAGCAAAGAACAAAGGAAGGAAAAAGCATACGAAGCACTGGCAATGGTAGGCTTAAAAGGATACGAAGAATCTTACCCGAGTGAGCTGAGTGGCGGTATGCAGCAGAGAGTCGGACTAGCCAGAGCACTGGCAACGGATGCAGATATTCTATTAATGGATGAGGCATTCAGTGCATTGGATCCTTTGATTCGTAAAGAGATGCAGGATGAACTTATGGAGCTTCAGGCTTCCATGAAAAAGACAATAGTATTTATCACGCACGACCTTGATGAGGCATTAAAGATTGGAGACAGAATTGCTATTATGAAGGAGGGTGTGGTTGTTCAGGTCGGTACACCGGAAGATATTCTTGATAATCCTGCAGATGAATATGTGAGCACTTTCACAAAGGATGTTAATCGGACAAAAGTATTGTCTGCAGCGGCTGTTATGAAAAAGCCGGATTATGTAGTTACGAGAAAAGATGGCATTCATATGGCGGTACGAAAGATGAAAGACGCCAGTATTTCCAGTATTTTTGTAATCAGTAAGGAAAAAATGTTATTGGGACTTGTGACCATCGATTCTGCAATAGAAGCTATAAAAAAAGGCGAAACGGAGCTTACCAGCTTGCTGATACAGGATTTTGACAGGACTTCACCGGATACATCGCTGGAAGAGCTGCTTCCCATTGCGATACGAACAAAGTATCCCATTGCTGTTGTTGATGAACAAAACAAATTGCTTGGTATAATTGTCAGAGTTACTGTTCTGGCTGGAATTGCCGGAGAGGAGATTGAAAATGTTTAGACTGCCGTTGGGTGATTATTTTGATTATCTGGTGCACTGGCTGCAAGACCATGGTGAAACGGTTTTTGATGGTATTAAAGATTCCGGGATGTGGGTCATTGAGCACCTGGAGGACATTCTGCTATTTCTGCCGTGGTGGCTCCTTGTGATAATATTCATTGCACTTGGTTACTTCTTATCAGGAAAGAAGCTGGCTATTCTGTCTGGGCTTGGTCTCTGCCTGATTTATTCTCTTGATTTATGGGAAGAGACAATAGAAACGCTGTCACTTGTATTTACAGCGACATTTTTGGCATTGATCATTGGAATACCGCTTGGTATCTGGATTGCAAAAAATAATACGGCTGAAAAAATCATACAGCCTATTCTTGATTTTATGCAGACGATGCCAGCATTTGTATACTTGATACCAGCTGTAATGTTTTTTGGTCTTGGCAAGATGCCAGGCGCAATAGCGACCATTATTTTTGCCATGCCACCAGTGGTAAGACTTACTAATCTGGGTATTCGTCAGGTGCCGGAAGACGTAATAGAAGCAGCGGTATCCTTTGGTTCTACATCAGACCAGATGCTTATAAAAGTTCAGCTTCCACTTGCCATGCCGACGATATTGACCGGAATCAATCAGACAATCATGCTTTCATTGTCTATGGTAGTAATATCTGCAATGATTGGAGCTCGCGGGCTTGGTGAAGTGGTGCTGAATGGTGTGACCCAGATGCAGATAGGAAAAGGTTTTGAAGGAGGTATTGCGGTTGTCATTTTTGCTATTATTTTAGACAGACTGACACAGTCAATTGGAAAAAGTAAAACAAGAAAAAGAAAAGCGTGAAGATCGTCAGCAATCACGTTGAAATGCGAAGGAAGAAACAATACTGCAGACCTTCCAATGCGTAGGAAAGGAAAGAAAAATGAAAAAAAATTGGATGAAAAAAGTAACAGTAATCGTGGCAGCTATTCTGCTGATTACAGGAATCACAGGGTGTGGAAGTGTAAATTCTGCAAGCTCAGATGAATCAGAGGGAACCATAAAACTTGTCTATGTGAACTGGTCGGAGGGGATTGCAATGACAAACCTGGCCAAGGTAATACTGGAAGAAAAGATGGGATATGATGTGGAAATGACCATGGCAGATGTTGCACCGATTTTTACTTCTCTTGCAGATGGTGATCAGGATGTGTTCATGGATGCATGGCTGCCAGTCACACATGCAAGCTATATGGAAGAGTATGGTGATGATCTGGATGATTTAGGAAATAATTTTGAAAATGCAAAAATCGGACTCGTGGTTCCTTCCTATGTTGACATCGACAGCATAGCAGAACTTAATGATATTGCTGATGATTTTAACGGTGAAATTGTTGGAATTGACTCCGGTGCGGGTATCATGAAAGCAACCGATACAGCGATTGAAACATACGGGCTTTCCATGGAACTGATTCCCGGCAGTGGTCCTGCCATGACAGCTCTTCTCGCAACAGCAATTGATGATAAAGAAGCCATCGTTGTGACAGGCTGGGAACCGCACTGGATGTTTGCAAAATACGCACTGAAGTTCCTTGAAGATCCAGAAGGAGTGTATGGCACATCAGAAAACATTCATACCATCACAAGAAAAGGATTCAGTTCTGATATGCCAAAAGCCGCTGCCTTCTTTACAAATTTTTATATGACTAGTCAGGAGCTCGGTGACCTAATGGGAGCAATCGCTGACAGCGATGACGATCCGGATGTTGTAGCAAAAGCCTGGATGGAATCGAATGAAGATCTTGTTGCTTCCTGGATTCCTGCTGAATAAATAAAAAAATGCAAAAAAACAGTTCAATAGAACGTCTCCTTATATCGGACCTGAAACATAGGATCAGAATTAGGTGAGCGGTTCATTGAACTGTTTTTAATTAAGCAAGCATTGTCTGATAGTTTAGGGCCTGAACACTCCAGCCGTCTTTTGTTGTACCGGGAATTGGGTAGCCATTCGGCATCATGTTCATCGGTACGGCTTCTTTTCCGAATTTCATTGAAAGCTGACAGCGTATACAGCTGCTTTGTCTGTCACCTTTGCAATACATAAGGACAAATCCTTTTGCGGAATCCGCTTTTACTGTTCCTTCGCAGTATTTCACAAAACTGCATTTTTCGAGGTTCTGACAATCCATACATTTTCCTCCTGATAGAGAAACAGAATGTAACTGCATCAACATCTGTATCGTATCATAGCGGATAAGTCCTGTCAATTGAGGGTCCTAAATGGTACCGATATGAATGGCTGCCAAAGTTATAACGCATAAAACGATGCACTAGGCAGCATCACTGCCGACACCATCAACAATATTATTCAGCCAGACACCTTTTTTGATCAGTGAAAACCCAACGATACATTTTATCAGTTCCGGAAGCTGACATATAATATAGAGGGGAATGATAGCTAGTGCAGTAAATCTGGAAAGAGAAAACGCAAGGGGAATGCACACCGTCCAGACAAAAACACTGTCAAAAAGGAATGTAATTATGGTTCTTCCACCGGATCGAAGGGTAAAATACGCAGCGTGCGTAAAAGCAAACAAAGGCATACAACAGGATGCTACGAGTATAAAAGCAGTGGCAAGATGCCTGGTCTCTGGTTCCACCTTATAAAGCATAGGAATAAAAGGCGAAGCTGCAGCAAGACAGATGCCGACGCCGATGCTGAGCAGAACAGAGAATGTAATCATCTGTGCATCCGCTTCTTTTGCACGCTTCATATCACCTGCACCGAGCATGGGACCAATCAGAATCGATATTGCTGTTCCCATGGTAATGAATACAATGTTGAACAGATTGGCAACTGTGGACGAGATATTGTAGCCAGCCACGACATCCAGTCCGCGGGTAGAGTAACACTGGACCATGATCGACATACCGCCAGCCCAGAGTGCTTCATTTACTAGCAACGGTGCTCCATTTATGATGATCTGCTTTGAAAGCTTCGCTGGAAGACGAAAGCTTCGATAGGCCTGTTTAATGAATGGATGAATCTCCTGTTTGATATGTGTCCATAAGACGATGATTCCACATTCCAATATTTTAGACAGTACCGTTGCAATCGCAGCACCGGTAACACCAAGTGCCGGAAAGCCAAATTTACCGAAAATCAGAATATAATTTAAGACCAGATTCGTAAATACGGCAACAATTCCTGCTGTCATTGGAACAACGGTTCGGCTCATTTCGCGCAGTGTACTTGCATAAGACTGTGATAATGCAAAAGGTAAAAGTGTAAAAAGCATGATAATAAGATAATCCTTGGCAAAGGAGAAGGTCGCTTCGATGCTTCCATTCACACTGCTGTCGTTCAGAAAGAGACGAATCAGCTGATCACCTTTGAAGTAAAAAATAAGAGCTCCAAGAATCGTAATCGCAAAGCAGGTGAGTATTTTGAAACGGAATGTATCCCTCATCCCTTTGTAGTCACCTTTTCCATAAAACTGAGCACCAAAGATACCGGCACCGGAGATTGCGCCGAAGATGGTAAGATTGAAGACAAAAATAAGCTGATTGACAATGGCAACACCAGCCATCTGTTCTTTTCCGAGCTGCCCGACCATAATATTATCGAGAAGACTGACAGAATTGGTTATGGCATTTTGTATCATGATCGGCATTGCTACAGCAAGCACATGTTTATAAAAATTTCTGGTACCAAATAGTTTCATAAAAACTCCGTTCTAAAGCAAAATAATGACATATCTGTGCAGTGCAAGAAACAATATACAATGATTTAGCAAAGAATGCAAGCAAATCCATACGAATGTTCCTCAGTAGAATAAAGAAAGAATCAATTGCGCTCTTGTTAAATTCGTAGTATTATAAAAGTAATAAAAAGATTATTTTAAAACCAAAGTTTGTACCTGATGATTTCACCATGTGCAAACGAAAAGAGTGGCGCTATTTGCTGCTTTTTTATGGAGTATTTACTAAAATATTAGGACAGAGGTGAAGTATGAAAGGTACAGTAGTATCAACATGGATCAAAACCACGAGAAAATTGTATGGAGAAAACATTGTAAGTGAATCTCTGATTGCCTGCGGTATGCCGGCAGATGTAACTTATTCTCCACTTGATGACGTATCTGACGAGAAAGTATTTTCTTTATTTAAAACAATGGCAGGAAAATTGAATATATCAACACAGGCTTTATGGAGAGCGATTGGTAAAGATAATATTATTACCTTCCGGCATGACTATCCGGGATTTTTCAGGAGAGAAAATGCCTACCAGTTCTTAAAATCCATGAACGACCTTCATGTAATTGTAATGAAACGATTTTCAGGTGCCAAACCTCCTATACTGGATATGGATGAATTGGGCGGAAGCCGTGTTCGTTTTACGTATCGTTCGAAAAGAAATATGTATGATTATCTGCTGGGTCTGCTGGATGGTGTAAAGCTTTTTTTCAAAGAAGACATCAAAGTGCAGGAAATCAGCCGGAACAATGGGGAAATGATCATGGAACTGGAGTTTTCGTATCCCCTGGTCGTTGTTAAAAAGTATTACATTAACCGAATCCTGTCACTGGGTGGAATCATTAAAAGTGTTCCTGTAAAAAATGGTCTTTTGACCACCATCGGAACTTTACTGGTCTGCTTTCTGCTTTCCCTTTCCGTCTTTTCTGCATTAACATGGCCAATGATGATTGCCGGTGCCGTTGCGGCAGGTTTTATGTCTTCTATAGGTTCCTTTTTGTTGAATATGCCGTTGAAAGTCATGAAAGACAGCATTGAAGATTTTAAGAAAAAAAAGTATACGAATAGTTATAAGACGTCAACCAAAGATCAATACAGTGAACTTTTCAATGAAATGAACCTTTATAAAGAATCTGTAAAAGTTGATTTTCAGGGCTTCAATTCTGTTATTGATGAAATGACAACCTTTAGCTCATCCCTCGAGGACATTTCACACAATATGAATACGACGGCTGATGAAATCAGTGATGTTGTAGAGCAGCTCGCTATTGCTGCTTCCAGTCAGGCAGTTGAGACAGAGAATTCCATTAATCTTTTGTCCGAGAATATAGCAAAGGTCAAAGATATTGCGAAGGATGAAAACAGTAACAAAACGGAACTTGAAGATGCCGTAGGAAAGATCGACAGCAGCTTTTTTGAGGTTGAAAAAACGGCAGGAGAGATAACGAAAGTTCTTCAGAACTTTGAAAGTGTGAAAAAGAGCGGTCAGCATCTGATGGTCAGTGCAGAAGGCATTACGGATATTGTATCGATCGTTTCATCGATTTCACAACAGACGAATTTATTGGCACTGAACGCTTCCATCGAAGCAGCACGTGCAGGAGAAGCAGGACGCGGCTTTGCGGTCGTTGCAGAAGAAGTAAGAACTTTATCTGAGGAAACAAAGTCAGCCGTTATGAAGATCAACGAACAGCTCAGTATTTTTGTTCAGGAGATTAATTCCATGGTCAGTGACGTTGATACTCAATATGATATTCTCGAGCAGGAGAATGGAAAGCTTGGCAGCGCGGTTAATGCTTCCGAAGCAGCAAAAGGTACCATGCAGATGGTGGCTGACAAGATGGTCGAGACGTCAAAACAATTGAATCAGGAGACCGATAATATTTCAAAGGTATTTGGGAACATGGAATCTCTTGCTGCAATCGCAGAAGAAAATTCCGCTTCTGCGCAGGAAGTCAGCGCAAATGTTACGAGCTTTATGAGCCAGATCACCGTGCTTGGAGAAAAGGTTACAATATTTAAAGACATAACAAAAGAATTCAGTGGAGAGCTTGCTGAGTATAAGATCTGATGACCAGATCATCGTTTCATTATGTTGTTGATGAAAAGGAGGAATACTAGTGAAAAAAGTGTTGATTCTGTCTTCTTCACCACGATCCAACGGTAATTCAGAGTATTTATGTAAGATGTTTGCAGCAGGAGCGAAAGAAGCAGGTCACGAGGTAGAGATGGTAAAACTTCGGGACAAAAAGATCAATTATTGCACTGGCTGTGGTTATTGTTTTAAGAACAAAGGGAAATGCACACAGAAGGATGATATGCAGGAACTTGGTGACAAACTGATTCAGTCAGATGTTATTGTGTTTGCTACTCCCGTCTACTTTTATGCCATGACGGCACAGATGAAGACATTTATTGACAGGACCTGTGCATTTTACACTCTGGTAAAAGATAAAGAAGTATACTATATCATTACAGCAGCCGAGAATGGCGTTGATGTCATGCAGACGACAATAACGGAACTGCGGGGGTATACAGAGTGTTTTGAAAATACGACAGAAGTTGACGTACTGCTCGTTGATAATGTCTGGGAAAAAGGAGAGGCTGAGACCTCGACCCATGGTATTACCGCATTTCAGATGGGAAAAAACTTGTAATCTTAGTTGAGGAACAACAAAAGAAGAATAAAAGAGGAGCGGTAAATACTATGTATAGTGTTTACCGCTCTGCCTATAAGGATACATAAATTTAGAGTTCTATCTCTGTAGTAATGATTGCAAATATTCATTTTGATTTTTATAGAGCAACCAACTTCTTGCTAAATAGAAAACACAAGTGTACAATAGAGATAAAGAATTTGTCAGAATCAAAGAATACAGCTGGCAACAGAATGGAGGAAACTTATGAATAGTGAATGGAAAATAGGAACAACATATAAAAATCTTGTAGATGGCAACTGGATGGAGAGCAAATCTTTGCTTACGGTACACTCACCACTCGATGATTCGGTTCTTGGAATGGTTCCTGCGATGACGAAGGAAGATGTCGATCTGGCATTCATTGCAGCAAGAAAAGCATTTTACAAATGGCGGGAAACAACAATAGAAGAACGAGCAGAAATTATGTACAGAGCTGCCGATTTGTTGATGGATAAACTTGAAGAATTGGCTCAGTTACTGGTCGTTGAGATAGGAAAAGACAGAAAAAGTGCAAGAGCCGAAGTAGAAAGAACGGCTGATTTTATTCGGTTCACGGCAGATACTGCGAGAAATCTTTCCGGTGAAAGCATTCCGGGCGATTCATTTCCGGGAGTTAAGAGGAATAAGATATCAATTGTCAGAAGAGAACCGCTTGGCGTAGTCGTTGCGATCTCTCCCTTTAATTACCCAATCAATCTTGCGGCATCAAAACTTGCACCGGGACTTATGGCTGGAAATACTATGGTTCTAAAGCCGGCATCGCAGGGAAGTATCTGTGGTTTGTCTCTGGCAAGGGTATTTGAGGAAGCAGGGGTACCGGCCGGAGTTCTGAATACGGTGACCGGGAAGGGCAGCGAGATTGGTGATTATGTCACCACACACAAAGAAGTTAATTTTATTAACTTTACAGGAAGTACCGACGTTGGTACAAGAATATCTTCTATAACCAGCATGGTACCATTGTTATTGGAGCTTGGTGGAAAAGATGCAGCCATCGTTCTGGCAGATGCCGATCTTGATCTGGCAGCATCGAACATCGTAGCCGGTGGTTACTCTTATTCAGGACAGCGCTGTACAGCCGTGAAGCGAATTCTTGTATTGGAAGAAGTAGCGGATACTCTGGTCGAAAAAATCAAAGAGCGGGTGGAGAAGCTGCGTGTCGGTAATCCACTGAATCAGGACGTTGATATCGTACCACTGATCAATACAAAAGCAGCAGATTTTGTTATGGAGCTGATTGAGGATGCAAAAGAGAAAGGTGCCAAGCTTTTGCTTGGAGGCAACAGAGACGGGAATCTGATATATCCGACCTTGTTCGACAATGTAACGACCGATATGAGACTTGCCTGGGAGGAACCATTTGGCCCGGTGCTCCCAATCATCCGTGTGAAAACAAAGGAGGAGGCTATAAAGATCGCAAATCAATCGGAATATGGTCTTCAGAGTGCTGTCTTTACACAGAACATCGATGATGCCTGTCAGGTAGCAGCGGCGCTTGAAGTAGGTACCGTACAGATCAACAATAAGACAGAAAGAGGACCGGATCATTTCCCATTCCTTGGTGTAAAATCCTCTGGCTTTGGAACACAGGGTATCCGGTATTCCATTGAATCCATGTCACGTCCAAAAGCAATGGTAATAAATATTCACTAGAAGATAAGTCCTCTGTATTCACAAACAGAGGACTTATTCTTGATAAGAAAACACAGATAGATATCTTGTTCTTCGGTGATTGTAAGTGATGCATAAAGGGCATCCCGTTTGAAAGAAGGATAGAAAACAACGATATCGTTCAAAATGTGCATAAAGAAGCACAGGAATGAGGAGACAGATGAAAAGACCAACCGCAATTATTTTTGATCTGGATGATACAATATCATCGTTTGACAGTGTCTGTCAGCCGGCATGGATTGAGGTATGTGACAGGTTTACAGCCACCTTGCAGACAAGATTTACCTCGAAAGAGCTTTTTGACAGCATTCATAATGTGAAGCGTGAATACTGGAGCGATCCTGCGAGACATAAGTGGGGAAGAGAGCATCTGATAGAAGCACGGCGCGAGGTAGCAAAAATTGCCCTTGAGAAGCTTGGTATAACGGAGGAGGCAGCGGCGAACCGACTTGGCGATGATTATTCTGCAACACAGGACAGCAAGATTTCGTTACTCCCAGGTTCCATGGAAGCTTTGGAGCGTTTTCGAAGGATGGAAATTCGCATGGCTGTTCTCACGAATGGACATTCTGCGATTCAACGTGAAAAGCTGTCACGGTTTGGTATAATGGATTTTTTTGAAAAGGTATTCATCGATTCAGAAACAGGGTTCAGCAAACCGGATACCAGAGCATATGAGTATGCCCTGAAGACGCTTGACTTACCGGCTAAGGAAGTATGGATGATCGGAGATAACCTGATCTGGGATGTAAAGGGTGCAAAAGATGCCGGAATTTATGCCGTTTGGAATGATTACAAGGGAAGCGGTCTGCCCATAGACACGAAAATCATACCGGATAAAATCGTAACATCCATTCATGAACTGGCGATGCACTGCGAAGGTATGGAACAATAGCTTTAAAGAGAATGGAATAATTGCTTTGAAGAGAATGGAATAATTGCTTTGAAGAGAATGGAATAATGCCTATAAAGAGTATGGAACAATAACGATAAAGAAATTGGTATAGTAGTTAAAAAAGAATAAAAATTCGTGTGTTTCTTGCAGATTATCTATGTTGTTTACATAAGTTCATTACGTATAATTAAGATTGTTGGATTTTACTGTTCATACGGCAAATTGAGCAGTATGAACATGATTTATCAGGTTGAGGAGGGTTACAACAATGAATTATGGTTTTTTTGACGAGAAGAACAAAGAATATGTCATAACAAAACAGGATACACCGGCAGCTTGGGCTAATTATCTTGGTTCTCCGGAGTATGGTGCAATTATATCGAACAATGCAGGCGGATACAGCTTTGTAAAAAGTGGAGCGAATGGCCGAATTCTGCGGTATCGTTTTAACAGCGAGGACAAACCGGGCAGATATATCTACCTGCGGGATGATGAATCAAAAGATTACTGGTCAGCTTCCTGGCAGCCGGTAGCAAAAAGCTTTGACACTTATAAAAGCGAGTGCCGTCACGGAACCGCTTATACAAAACTTACGGCTGAATATGCCGGTATACGTTCGGAAGCAGTTTACTATGTCCCGCTTGGTAAGACCTATGAAGTGTGGAAAGTAAAGGTAAGCAATAGCAGCGATATGCCAAGAACAATTTCTGTATTTGGCTATGCGGAACTTTCCAATGACAGCAATTACAACCAGGACCTTGTAAATTTACAGTATACACAGTTCATCACCAGAACATATTTTGAACAGAATAAAATAGTACAGGCTATCAATGAGAACTTTGGCAAATGGCCGGGTGCTACCAATAAAAAGGAACGGTTCTTTGGTCTTGCAGGCGGAAATGTGGTTTCCTATAATGGGGACAAGGCTGCATTCTTTGGCTCCTATCGGTCCTATGGCAATCCAATTGCCGTAGAAGAAGGAAAGTGTGATAACACTCTGAATTATAACAGCAATGCCTGTGGAGCGCTTCATACGGTACTTACACTTGCACCGGGAGAGAGCAAAGAAATTGCCTTCCTTCTTGGACAAAAGATAAGAGAAGAAGCAGATGAAATCATTGCACAGTATCAGGATCTTGGTACTGTTACAAAAGAGATTGAAGAACTTCGAAAGTTCTGGCACAGTAAACTTGAGAATCTTCAGGTGTCAACTCCGGATGCTGCCTTTAACAGCATGATCAATACCTGGAATGCTTATCAGTGTTTCATTACCTTTACCTGGTCCAGAGCAGCCTCCTTTATCTATTGCGGAGAACGTAACGGATATGGATACCGTGATACGGTGCAGGATATTCAGGGAATCATTCATCTTGATCCTGCCATGGCAAGAGAGAAGATCTGGTTCATGCTTTCCGCACAGGTAGACAATGGCGGAGGTCTTCCGCTCGTTAAGTTCGATCATAATCCGGGACACGAAGGAACACCGGACGATCCGGAATATGTAAAAGAAACAGGACATCCGGCATACCGTGCCGATGATGCATTATGGCTGTTCCCGACTGTCTATAAGTATATGGCAGAGACCGGAGAAAAATCATTTCTGGAAGAAATCATTCCATTCTCGAACAAGGGAGAAGGCAGTGTTTATGAGCATCTGAAGAGAGCAATCGTATTCTCGATGGAACGACTCGGAGATCACAAGATGCCAGCAGGTCTTCATGCCGACTGGAATGACTGTCTGCGCCTTGGTAAGAAGGGGGAATCCGTGTTTGTTGCCATGCAGTTGTATTATGCCATGACGATTCTCCGTCTTTTCGCAGAGGAAGTGAAAGATGAATCTTATATTCAGTATCTGGATAAAACGCAGGCAGAATTATACGATACGTTGCAGAGTCTGTGCTATGAAGATGACAGATTCATCCGTGGTTATAAAGAGGATGGACAAGTCATCGGTTCAAAGGCAGATCCGGAAGCCAGCATGTGGCTGAATCCACAGTCCTGGGCGGTTATCAGCGGGGTTGCCAAAGCGGAGCAGGCAGAGACAATTCTTGAAACAGTTCATAAAGAACTGAATACAAAGTATGGTGTGCGTCTTATGGCACCTTCCTATAAAGATCATGCGTTTGACGGAGCACTTGCTTTACTGTTCAATGGTTCAACGAAAGAAAACGGCGGTATTTTTTCACAGCCACAGGGTTGGATCATTCTGGCTGAATCGCTGATCGGACATGGCAACCGGGCATTTGAATACTTTACAGAAAGTTCACCGGCTTCCCAGAATGACTATGCGGAGATCAGACGGCTTGAACCATACGTACATGGTCAGTTTACTGAGAGTGTTGAGAGTCCGTTCGAAGGACGTTCCCATTGTCACTGGCTGACAGGAACAGCATCGACCTGTATGGTAGGCTGTGTGGAGGGTATCTTAGGCTTGCGTCCGGATCTTGACGGATTGCTGATTGCACCATCCATTCCATCCGAATGGAAGGAATTCACAATGGTTAAGAACTTCCGTGGGAAAAAACTTAACATAACGGTAAAGAATCCGAACGGTGCTGAAAGTGGTGTTACATCATGTTCACTCAATGGAAGAAGTCTGGAAGGAAATTATCTGAAAGCATCCGATCTGCTTGATGAGAACGAGGTTTTGCTGGTAATGTAAGAATACCTGCATTCCTGTAACAGCAGCTGACCAAGCCATACGTAAGAGAAACAATCATTCTGCGTGGGAAACCATCTGCTGTATCTGAATTTGCTGAGAAGGGGTATCATATAAAAAACTAACATGACAGATTGTTGTCATGTTAGTTTTTTTATAATAGAATGATATCAGGGTCGAAAGGTCATGTGATTCAGGCTTACAGGAATAAAAATTTTTTTCACCAACATTATAGAGATACGTGTGAAAGAAGCAGGTAGTTCTTTCATATACAAGTTTGTACTTCGCGTGTCTTGACCCGTTCAAACTTGATATGCGCATAAACCAGCGCAGGGATGATATGATAAATAAAAAAAATTAGAAAAGAGGCAGTATGCACTTTATTGATGCGAAAGGAATCTTATCAGCACAGAATGGAATGAATCTGTACCGTGGCTGCACGCATGGCTGTATTTACTGTGACAGCAGAAGTTTGTGCTATAATTTCACCCATTCCTTTGAAGATATCGAAGTCAAACAAAATGCACCGGAACTTTTAGAAAAAGCACTGCGCGCGAAACGGAAAAAATGCATGATCGGTACAGGCGCTATGTGTGATCCGTATATGCACTGTGAGCAGGAGCTTGGACTGACTAGAAGATGCCTGGAACTGATCGACGAATATGGGTTCGGTCTTGCCATTCAGACAAAATCAGACCGTATCCTGCGGGATCTGGATCTGCTGCTCCGTATAAATCAAAAGGCTAAGTGTGTGGTGCAGATGACACTGACGACCTTTGATGAGGATTTATGCCGGATCGTGGAGCCGGCGGTCAGTACAACAAAAGAGCGGGTACAGGTATTGAAGATTCTTCGGGATGCCGGGATACCAACGGTTGTCTGGATGTCACCGATTCTACCGATGATCAATGATACAAAAGAGAACATGGAGGGAATCCTTGCTTACTGCATAGAGGCAAAAGTCTATGGAATACTTGAGTTTGGTATTGGTATGACCTTACGTGATGGCGACAGGGAGTATTACTATGCTGCACTGGATAAGTATTTTCCGGGCTTAAAGGAACGTTATATACAAGAATATGGGAAAGCCTATGAAATCCAAAGCAGGAACAGCGAAGCACTTATGAAACTGTTCAGAACGACTTGTGATGCGCATGGAATTGTTTACGGTGCAGATAAGTTATTTGCCTATCTTCATAAGTTTCCGGATAATCCTTATGAACAGATATCCATGTTCGGGCAGGATATTCCATAGAATGACTGTTTCGTACAAAGGGTAAACTGATTTCGCCCGGCGATATAGCAGAGGAGCCTTAAGAGTTGGGGATATTGCTCATGGTAGTACAAGCATAGGCATATTCATGTTTTACCATGAAAAATACGGCAAAAGGCAGGGGACAGAAAGATTCAGAAGCAGGAAGCTGAAAGGTGCAAAGGCAGGAAGCTGATAGATTCAAGGGCAGGAATCTGCTGAACTTGTGGAAAATTTACTATCGAATGTGATAGAAATACTTGACATATAAGAAAAATGATTTTATTATACGAGTGTGTCAGGTTATCGTTCAAGGATAGACGAAGGGCTCAATCATTGTTTTGAACCATAACAAGACAAATAAAATACTTACGAAACCAACGAACAAAAATAAAAGACAAAGAGGCTGGAATACATGTTTATCAGATAATTGAATTCGTATTGTAAACATTTAAAAGAAGGATAAAAAGACAGAACGGTAACCTGAGAAGGCTGCATTTTCTGTATGTTTTTTGATACTTTTGAATGATTATGACAGACGTGTCATAAGTATTTACAATATGAATTTTTTATTTGGCAGCATGAGAATTCTCAGGCTCTTTTTTTGTGTTGTTCGCCGTGGACGTGGTGAAATTATGAATTAACGAAACACTTGCTATGTTCGGTTTCAAAGGTGTTGTAAGGAAGGAGGCATCGTTATGATAAAAATGAAATCTGATTACGTAACCATGAAATAAGATTCGGTAATCAGGCAGGATCGCTATGATTACCGGCGTTTACGCAGAAAGAGGTAATGTATGCCGCAAATAGCGATAAAAAATATGAGCTTTTATTATGATGATTTTTACTATCAGGTATTTAATAATATATCCATCGAATTTGATACAGACTGGAAAATGGGGCTGATCGGAAGAAATGGAAGAGGAAAGACGACGTTGTTAAAGTTATTGTCGGGTGAACTTCATGCAACCGAAGGATCGATCCAGGGAATGGAACATGTTTATTATTTCCCATATGCGTGGAAGGGTGATTATCAGAACGTACTGGATGCAGTCAAAGAGAATGCCGGCGGTTATAAAAGTATGGAGCTGGCTATGGAGGAGCTGTTGTCAGTCGGTGAAGAGAGAGAAGAAAACCAACGATCAATGGAACAATACTGTGAAGTTCAGCAAAGATATTATGAGTCCGGAGGATATGATCTGACAAGCAGAATTCAAAGGGAGACAGAGGAAATGGGGCTTGACCAGTCTTTGCTTGAGAGAGAGTTTGCAACGCTTTCCGGTGGAGAAAAGACGTGCATACAGATCATTGCATTGTTCCTGCGAAAGGATGGCTATATACTGCTTGATGAACCGACGAACCATCTGGATTCAGAAAAAAAGAAGAAGCTGGAAGCTTATCTGAATAAGAAAAAAGGATATCTGCTGGTGTCACATGATATGGAATTTCTGGATGGAGTGATCGATCATATTCTGTCTATAAATAAAACAGATATCACACTGGAACAGGGAAATTATACAACCTGGAAACAGAATGTCCTATACCGCGAGACCTATGAACTGCATAGAAGAGAACGGTTGGAAAGAGAAATCGGACAGCTTGAAAGACAAGCTGAGACGACAAGAAGATGGTCGGGAATCGGCAATAAACAAAAGTATGAATTTGCCTGCCATGCCAGGACCAATGGGACCAGGGCTTATATGAGGCAGGCAAAGAGAGCAGAAGAGACCGTTCAGCAGAATCTGAAAGAAAAAAAGCAATTGCTTACGAAACTGGAAGCAGAAAGACCTCTTTTGCTGGAACAGCAGAAAAATACAAGTCACTGTCTGGTAACAGCAGATGATGTCAGCTTTTGCTATGAAAAAGACAAGTGGTTATTCAAAAATCTAAGCTTTCGGATCTATAAAGGCGAAAGAATATGGCTGAAGGGAAAGAACGGTGCCGGTAAGACGACCCTTTGCAAACTCCTGTGCAGGGAAATTCCCTGTGACGCCATACATCTGTCACCGGGTGTGAATGTAACGATCGTATCGCAGGAACCAGTCTTTTTGCAAGGTAGTGTCAGGGAATTGTTCCAAAAGGAGGGTTATTCATCATCAAGTGTGCATCGTACCGGGGAAAAACCAGATGCTGATGACAGAATGAGACGATATCGAAAATTTCTTGAGCTTTGTTATCTTTTTGAACTTCCCAAAGGCTATGAAAACAGACCGCTTGAAACCTTAAGCAGCGGTGAACTGAAAAAAATTGACGCCGCCTGGGCGCTATCGGAAGAAAATCATTTGCTGATCTTTGATGAGCCCTTTAACTATATGGATGCCAACTTCAGAGATCAGCTGATGAGTGCAATCAGAGCAAGCAGTGCAACGATTTTATTCATTGAACACAACGAAAGGATACAAGAGGTCGCTACCAAGATCATTGAGCTTGATGGGAAGGATTCACAGAAAAAAACAGAAGGTGGGAGTATGAAAATAATCAAAGATTTTAAAACAGATGCTATCTTACGTAACAGTTTTAATCAGCTGGCAAAAAAAACGTTTGGTATTGATTTTGAAGACTGGTATCAGAATGGATTCTGGAGAGATACCTATCAGCCATATGCAGTGGCCGAAGGGGACAGAATCATAGCGAATGTATCGGTCAACCATATGACAATGGAACTTGATGGACAGATACGGAACCTTATTCAGCTTGGGACGGTCATGACAGATGAGCAGTACAGAGGAAGAGGCTGCAGCCGGATGCTGATGGAAGAAATCATGAAAGATTTCGAAGGAAAACAGGATGGCATGTACCTATTTGCCAATGACAGTGTACTTGATTTTTATCCCCGGTTTGGTTTTGTGAAAAGTGAAGAGTTTGTCTGTACAGAATCAATAAGTGTGGAAAGTTCTTCAAAGGAGCAGGTATCATCAGATAAGAATTCCATGGGTAAGGATAGTTTCCGGGAAGCTTCCATGAAGAGAATCGCCATGAAGGATAAAGAAGACTGGCAAAGACTTGAAAAGATCATTACCGAAAGCAAAATACATGCAAGGTTCGAGATGAGGAACAATCCAGGACTCTGGATGTTCTATGTATCAAAGTTCATGCAGGAAAATGTGTATTATGACAAGTCATTTGACACCTATGCTATAGCAGAAGAAGAGGGAGAAGAGCTGATCCTTCATGCATTTTTTTCGAAAGAAGAGAGAGACGTAAGACAAGTGATCAATGCTTTTGGCAGCAGCAAAAAGAAAGTGACACTGGGATTTACTCCAGTGTCACAAGATGGGTTTGAGGTTGCAAAGCTTTGGGAAGAAAACACGACATTATTCATAAAGGGAATGAACGCAGACTGGTTCAGCGAACAAAGAATAAGATTTCCGGCATTGTCGCATGCATAAGGAAAGAACCTGCTGTCGTGTATAAAAATAAGTAAGATTTGCAAACTAAAACTGTTATTAACAAAATGCATGATCAGTACAGATGAATATTTTATTTAAAAAAAGTACTGATCAGAGATGAACCAAGAATTAAAAGCAGGAATGCCGGAGCAACGAACTTTATGATTACGTTGTAAAGCTTTCTGCTTTTAAAAGTTTCCCCTTTCTCTACTTCTTTGGCAATAACATCGGTCTTAAGTACATAACCAACAAAGATACACATTAATAATGCTACCACCGGCATCAGGACTGTGTTACTGATAAAATCAAAGAAATCAAGGAACTGCATACCAAATAATGTAATTCCAGACCAGATTCCGTTACCGAGTGTTGATGGAATCGCAAGCGCAAAAGAAAAGACTGACACTATGATGCAGGCTGGAATTCTTTTTAAATGGAACTTATCTTCAATAATTGAAACAATGGTCTCCATCAGTGAAACGGCTGATGTAAGTGCTGCAAAAAATACAAGAAGAAAGAAGACAGCAGCAAAAAGTGTTCCCAGTTTCATACCGGAGAATATCTGTGGCAGAGTTATGAACATAAGGCTTGGTCCGGCTGTAAGAACAGAGTCACTCTGCCCGGAAAATGTGAATACGGCGGGAACAATGATAAGTCCGGCGATGAAAGCAATTCCGGTATCAAAGATCTCGATTTGTCGGACACAGGATTCGATCTTTTCCTCTTTTTTCATATAGGAACCATAAGTAATCATAATACCCATAGCCAGGGAAAGCGAATAAAAGAGCTGTCCGGCTGCGGCCAAGACCGCCTGGAATGAGAATTTGGACAGATCAGGTTTGATATAATAGATGAAACCTTTCAGGGCACCGGGCACTGTCAGACCATAGATTGCAACGGCAATGGACAGAATGACAAGGACTGGCATAAGGATCTTACTGAATTTTTCAATTCCTTTCTGAACACCCAGGGCTACAATGATAGCTGACGCCAGAAGGAAGATGGAAAGATATAGAATCGGCTGAGTTACTCCGCTGATAAATGTTGTAAAGTATGAGGTTGGCTCTGCATTTCCATAAGAATTTGTTATGTAAGCCATCATATATTTAACGACCCAGCCTCCAATAACACAATAGTAAGGAAATATAATTACAGGAACAACAGCAGACAGATAGCCTAGGAATCTGAATTTCTTATTCAGCTCTCCGTATGCTTCCAGAACATTTTTTCCTGTCTTTCTGCCGATTGCTATTTCAGTCAGCATCAGTGAAAAACCAAATGTCACGGCAAGAACAAGGTAGATCAATAAAAATGTTCCTCCGCCGTATTTTGCTGCCAGGTAGGGGAATCTCCACAGATTGCCGAGGCCAACGGCTGAACCGGCAGCAGCAAGAATAAAACCAATTTTTCCGGTGAATTTCTTTTTGTCACTCA
Organism: Clostridia bacterium; assembly: GCA_003249225.1. Classification (GTDB taxonomy): domain Bacteria; phylum Bacillota; class Clostridia; order Lachnospirales; family Lachnospiraceae; genus SZUA-448. The sequence goes on from QKJQ01000016.1 coordinate 119,319, forward strand.
TTTTGTTTGTCTTTCCTTTCTTCTAAATCCTATTCTTATCCTTACTACTTGCGTGTTTTGAACTGTCACACAAGTGGTAAGTGTATCAAAATCCAAATCATATTTCAAGATTTCGTTAAAAAACAAGGTGAATGTTCAATAAAAAATAAATTATGCAAAATGTATAGAAAGCTATTGCAAAAATGGAATGTTAATGGTAATATATTTTCTGGAAACGTTACCGAAAACGATACCAGTAACGTTACCGAATATAAAATATGACTATATAGCAATATAATTTAGTGCATATAGTCAATGGAGAAGGAGAGTAAATTATGAAAAAAAGCAGAATTATGGCACTTTTAGTAACACTGATCCTTATCATCAGCGGGCTGTCGGGGTGTGGCAATCAGGCGGATACGGGGAATACTGACAGTGCCCAAACTACGAATGGAGCAACTGCGGAAACCGACAGTACAGCCACAGGAAATACCGATACAGCAAAGGTCGATGAGATTTATTTTTTGAATTTCAAACCAGAAATTGCTGAAGTCTATGATGCCATTGCAGCAGATTATGAAGCAGAGACCGGAATAAAGGTCAAAGTTGTTACAGCGGCAAGTGGTACCTATGAACAGACACTGCGTTCCGAGATTGCAAAATCTGATCCGCCGACGATCTTTCAGATCAATGGTCCGGTAGGATATGAGAACTGGAAAGACTATACTGCAGATTTAAGCGGAACAGGCCTGTATGACATTCTGTCCGACAAAAGTCTTGCTGTAAAATCTGGTGATGGTGTATATGGTGTTCCATATGCCGTAGAGGGATACGGAATTATCTACAACAATGCAATTCTTGAAAAATACTTTGCTTTGTCAGATAAAGCAACCTCTTATACTTCCGTTTCAGAGATCAATTCTTTTGCAGCGTTAAAAGCAGTTGTCGAAGACATGACAGCACATAAGGACGCCCTTGGTATTGAAGGTGCATTTGCATCGACATCCATGAGTTCAGGAGAACAGTGGAGATGGCAGACACATCTTGCTAATCTTCCGTTATATTATGAATTTAAAGATAATACCTCTTATGACAGCACCGTTCTTGCAGGACTTGCTGCATCGGAGATTGCATTTACCTACGCAGATAATTATAAGAATATCTTTGATCTTTATACTGATAATTCCTGTACACAGAAAGGTCTTCTGGGAAGCAAGACCGTGAATGATTCCATGGCAGAATTTGCACTTGGACAGGTAGCTTTCGTGCAGAATGGTAACTGGGCATGGTCTCAGATCAGCAGTGTTGAAGGTAATACTGTAAACGAAAGTGATATTAAGTTCATGCCGATCTACACCGGAGTTGCAGGAGAAGAGACTCAGGGACTCTGCATCGGTACTGAGAATTACTTTTCAATCAACAGTCAGGTATCAGCAGAGAAGCAGCAGGCATCCATCGACTTTCTGGTTTGGCTGTTCTCCAGTGAGACAGGAAAAGGTTATGTGGCAAGTCAGTTAGGCTTTATTGCACCGTTCACTACATTTTCAGAGGATGAGAAACCAAGCGATCCATTAGCAAAAGAGGTACTGGCCTGGATGGAAAAAGATGGCATAACTTCCGTTGCATGGACCTTTGCAGCTTTCCCAAGTGAACAGTTTAAGAATGATTTTGGTGATGCACTGCTTGAATATGTACAGGGCAGCCAGAACTGGGACTATGTTGTAACTACCGTGAAGGATTCATGGAAGACAGAACGTGCGAATGCTTCGGCTGAATAATACAAGGAATCATGCCAGATTCATGAAAATGGATCTGGCATGTAAATGAGGTCCATTATGAATAGAAAAAACAATAAGTATTTTCCTATTTTTGTACTGCCGACACTTTTGGCATTTTCCATTGCGTTTGTTATCCCATTTCTGCTTGGTATTGGACTTTCCTTTACGGAGTTTACAACCGTGACCAATGCAAAATGGACAGGACTTCGAAACTACAGCAGTATATTTGCGAACAAAGATTTTCTGAATGCACTTCTTTTTACGGTTAAATTTGTTCTGGTTTCGGTCATTACCGTTAACATATTTGCTTTTTTTATGGCTCTTATGCTGACCAGGAAAATAAAAGGAACAAATCTGTTCCGGACTGTTTTCTTTATGCCGAACCTGATTGGCGGAATTGTTCTTGGATATATCTGGCAATTGATACTGAATGGTATTTTATACCACTATGGAGTAACACTTACCTTTTCACCGGTATATGGATTCTGGGGATTGGTTATATTAATGAATTGGCAGATGATAGGTTATATGATGGTCATTTACATTGCCGGGATTCAGAATATACCTTCTGATGTTATGGAAGCAGCCAAAATTGATGGAGCTAGTCCGTTTCAGATTCTTCGTAAGATCACACTGCCATTGGTCGCACCGTCTTTTACCATCTGTCTGTTCCTCACAATGTCAAATTCGTTCAAGCTGTTCGATCAAAATCTGGCGCTTACGGCGGGTGCACCTTCCAGAAAGACTGCGATGCTGGCTCTTGATATATACAATACATTCTATGCTGGTAACGGTACGGCAGGAGTCGGACAGGCGAAAGCAGTGATTTTCTTCATTATTGTCGCTGCCATTGCTTTTATACAGCTGCGTGTAACGAGAGGAAGGGAGGGAACAACAGAATGAAGATGAAGCAAACTGCTGGTTTTGGAAATATAGTTCTGACCGCCTTCCTGACAGCTCTTTCCATTATTTTTCTGCTACCTATATTTATAGTAGTAGTGAATTCTTTCAAGGGGAAATTTTATATTAGTGAAAAGCCGTTTGTTCTGCCTACGGCAAAGACCTTTGTTAATTTTGATAATTATGTAAATGGAATCAGTAAAATCGGTTTTTTACATGCAGCCGGTTGGTCTTTTTACATTACGATATGTTCTGTTGTGGTCATTCTGATTTTTGCTTCCATGACAGCCTGGTATATAACCAGAGTAAAAAATAAATTTAATACGACACTTTATTATGTATTTGCTTTCTCTATGGTCGTACCTTTCCAGATGGTCATGTTCACCATGACAAAGGTGGCAAATATTCTGCACCTGGACAATCCGCTTGGAATCATCCTGATCTATCTGGGGTTTGGATCAGGGCTCTCCGTCTTCCTGTTCAGTGGCTTTGTCAGGTCGATTCCAATCGAACTGGAAGAAGCGGCAATGATCGATGGCTGTAGTCCGTTATCAACGTATGGTCGTGTGATCCTACCGGTATTAAAACCAATCAGTGTCACCGTCGGAATCCTGAATTCTATGTGGATCTGGAATGACTACTTATTGCCCAGCCTTTTGATTGGAACCGAATACAGGACAATACCGATTGCCATTCAGTACCTGAAAGGTGGCTATGGATCGATCGACATGGGAGCTATGATGGCAATGCTGGTCCTTGCCATAATTCCTATTGTAGTATTCTATCTTGTATGTCAGCGATACATTATTGAAGGTGTTATTGCAGGGTCTGTAAAAGGTTGAAACAAGCAACAAAGAGAGGAATACCTTTTGCCACTGACTGTATACGATTACTAGGCTGTGAGTTTATAAGAAACAATCTGAATTAGTTAATAAAGAATAAGAAAAAGGACGTGAATCATGCGAGCAAGCGGAATACTTTTACCGATCGCAAGCCTGCCTTCCAGGTACGGTATCGGTGACCTTTCAAACGGAGCCTACAACTTTGTTACTATGCTAAGGGAAGCAGGACAAAAATACTGGCAGATCCTGCCGGTAGGTCCGACTGGGTTCGGAGACTCACCTTACCAGTCATTTTCAACATTTGCAGGAAATCCATATTTCATAGCACCGGATAAACTCATGGCAGAAGGTCTTCTAACAGAAGAGGAACTGCAGGATTATGACTTTGGGGATAACATCGAATTCATAGATTACGGAAAGCTTTACATTGAACGATTTAAGATGCTGCGGAAAGCATTTGATCGAAGCAGTGGTGAAACCAACAAAGATTTTATGGAATTTATCCGGATGAACAGCAGCTGGCTCAATGACTACGCTTTGTATATGGCAGTAAAAGATTTCTTTGGAGGAAAGAGCTGGATTACCTGGCCGGCAGATATCAGGCGGCGTGAAAAGGAAGCACTTGAACGGTATAGGAGCAAGCTTTACAAAGATATACTCTTTTATCAGTTTCTCCAGTATCACTTTACACTTCAATGGGACAACCTTAAAAAATATGCTAACAGGAACGGAGTCAGCATCATAGGTGACCTGCCGATCTATGTTGCATTCGACAGTGCCGATACCTGGGCGAACCCTGAACTATTTGTCTTTGATGATCGTCTGGAACCGATTGCTGTGGCTGGATGCCCCCCCGATGCATTTTCAAAAGACGGTCAATTATGGGGAAATCCTCTTTACAATTGGGAGAAACACAAAAATACAGGGTATGACTGGTGGATTCGCAGAATCAAGCACTGTTTTTCTTTGTATGATGTAGTCAGAATCGATCATTTTAAGGGGTTTGATGAGTATTATTCCATACCGCCCAAAGCACTGAATGCAGTCAGCGGACATTGGGAAAAGGGTCCGGGAATTGATTTTTTTGAAGCAGTTGAAAAGAAACTGGGAGCGGTGGACATAATCGCAGAAGACCTTGGATACATTACAGAAAGTGTAAAAGAACTGCTTCGATTGAGCGGTTATCCGGGCATGAAGATACTTGAGTTTGCCTTTGATTCAAGAGAGGACAGTGATTATTTACCGCATAATTACGATCGCAACTGTATTGTTTATACAGGAACACATGATAATGACACAATACTTGGCTGGTTCAAAAGTATAACGCAAGAGGATCAGGCAATGGCTTGTTCCTATCTTGGACTGGTTGATAAGAAGCACGGGGATTCCAGTCTGAAAGATTTGAACTGGGCATTCATCCGGCTCGCGCAGCAAAGCGTTGCAAAGACCTGCATCATACCGATTCAGGACTATCTTGGTCTGGGTAGTGAGAGCAGGATCAACATTCCTTCCACATTAGGAAGAAACTGGAGATGGCGGTTGAAACAAACAGACATAAGTCCGGAATTGATAGAAAAGATACGTGAGATGACAAAGTTGTACGGCAGACTTTCATAGGAAGTATGTGAAGTGTTGTCATTGCTTTTTTCAAGGCAGGTTTGGTATAATAGTATAAAAGTAACGATTTATACCATGAGATGATCGGTGCTTTCCTGCAACTGTAAAGATGTATAATCAATCAGTGTACAAAGACTGATGCAAGACATTTTTACGAAAGGAAAGAACGCGGGGCAGATCAGCAGGAATAGGGGACATTATGGAGACAACAATTAAGGATATTGCTAGGATTTGCGGCGTAGCTGTAAGCACTGTTTCAAGGGCAATTAACAATCACCCGGACATCAACGAAGAAACAAAAGTGCTGATCATGCAGGCTGTTCAGGATTATCATTATATACCAAACAACAGTGCCAGAAATCTCAAACGTTCTGAATCTAATACCATTGCAGTACTGATCAAAGGCATCGGTAATCCTTTCTTCAGTAATATCATGAAAGTTTTTGAAAAAGAGATCCAGAAAAAAAAGTATTCCTTTCTGCTGCATCGTGTGGAAGAACATGAAGACGAGATAGAGGTCGCACTTCAGCTTGAAAAGGAAAAGAGACTAAAAGGCATTGTCTTTCTGGGTGGTTATTTTTTGCAATCCAAGGAACGGTTGAGTAAGCTGAACATTCCGTATATACTTAGTACCGGTGGGGTATCGGATGGGACCGAAAAAGAAAGCTTGTCTTATGTCTCTGTTGATGACTATAAGGAAAGCTATAAAATCGTTGATTACCTGTGCAAACTGGGACATAAAAGAATTGCTACCATTGCAGCACCACCGATGGATGAGAACATAGGAAAGCTTCGATTAAAGGGATATAGAAGTGCATTGAAGGATAATGGAATCGAACCAGAACAGGATCTGATCTGTTATAACGAGGATGAGACTGATCAGATATTTTCCATGGAATACGGTTATAAAGCAGCAAAAAAACTGTTGGACGCCGGGGTATTCTTCACGGCCATCTTTGCAATTTCTGACAGCATCGCAATCGGAGCAGCCAAAGCAATCTTTGACAGTGGGAAGCATGTACCGGAGGATTATTCCATAGCCGGTTTTGACGGAATTGATTACGCAAAATACTATCAGCCGTCCATTACAACGATACAGCAGCCCATTGAGGATATGGCAACCGAAACAATCCGTATTTTGTTTGATCTTATCGATGGTAAAAAGAACACGGTAGGAAAGATTTTTAGCGGAGAACTTGTGGTAGGGCAGTCAACGAAAGTTCTGTAATGTGTGATAAGGAGAAGTTCATGGCATCCATTAATGATGTGGCGAAGAAAGCGGGCGTTGCAAAATCAACGGTATCAAAAGTTCTGAACGGTTATCGTATGGTGAGTGATGAGACAAGAGAGAAGGTTGAAAAAGCGGCAAAAGAACTTGGCTATGTACCCAATTCTTTCGCGGTCTCCCTCTCAAAAAAAGAATTCAACCGCATCGGCTTGATCGTTGATATACGACATAACCGACAGTTTGTTGACGAGATTGGAATGCAGTATCTTACCGGTGCATTTGAACGCTCGAAAGTATACCAGATGGAGACCGTGACTTTCTTCACTTCCCAATTTGACGACATGTCAGCCGATCAGGTCATTGCTTACCTCAAATCACAGCAGATCAATGGTCTTATAATCTACAATCTTTCCATTGAAAATCAGAACTTTTACCAGATCGTAAAAGAACAATTCTTTTTCTGTGTCCTGGTCGATTCTGCCATTACCAATCAAAAGACATCTTCTGTGTCGATCGACCATGAAGCCGCTCAGTATGATGTGGCAAAGCAGACGTTAGCGGAGAATTTCTATATACAGAAGATTTTATACATCGCCGGAGGAAAAGGCGGATACATTACCAACCTACGGTTAAAAGGGATACGAAAGCTTCAAAAAGAGATGGGTTTTCGCCTTACCATAGCCTATGGTGATTTTGATGAATATACGGCAAGAAATATAATCTTTGAATACGCAAAAAATATTGATATTATCATATGTGCTTCGGATCTTATGGCAATCGGAGCAGTGAACGCTTTAAAGGAAATGGACATATTCCGTCCGGTATGTGGCTTTGATGGAATTGCGCTTATGGGTTATACAAAAATTCTTATGAATACTGTCAAGCAGGATTTTAAAGAAAAATCAATGAAAGCATTTGATGAAATGAAACGATTACTGGAAGGAAAACACGGAAGACATCTTGAAATTCCATACGAAATATGTAAAATAGATTATATGGACATCATTAAAAAATATAGCCGGCAATAAGGCATATATTTTTTTGAATAAACGGAAACCGGTTTCTGAACATAAAAGAGGAGGGACGCTGAAGAAAAAACTTCAGCAGGAAAGGAGAGAGAGGATGCTAGAAGAAATCGTAAAGAAGAATTACCAGAAAGGCCTGCGGGAATGCACAAATGAAGAAATCTACCAGAGTCTTATGGAAATGGTAAAAGGGTTGGCAGAAAAAAGAGTAAAAAAGGAGCCGGAAAAAAGAAAACTGTATTACATCTCAGCAGAATTTCTGATCGGAAGACTGATGATCAATAACCTGATCAATCTGGGAATCTATGACGAGATAAAACATCAGCTGGAAGAGAACGGTAAATCCCTCTCGGAGATCGAAGAGCTCGAGATAGAACCTTCTCTGGGGAATGGTGGACTTGGAAGACTGGCTGCCTGTTTTCTGGATTCGATCGCCAGTCTTGGTCTTCAGGGAGACGGCATCGGTCTGAATTACCATTATGGTTTGTTCAAGCAGGAATTTGTGGATAATCAGCAGACTGAGTTAAGCAATCCCTGGATTGAGAACAGCAACTGGCTGATCAGGAGGGAGAACTCTTATGACGTGCCATGCAAGGGATTTACGATGAAATCGCAGCTGTATGACATTGCTGTTACCGGTTATGATAACCGGGTAAATCATCTGCATCTGTTCGACCTTGATTCCATCGACGAAAGTATCGTAAAAGTGGGTATCAGCTTTGATAAAGAAGATATACAGCGAAATCTGACTTTATTTCTTTATCCGGATGACAGCGATAAAAACGGAGAACTTCTTCGTATTTACCAGCAATATTTTATGGTCTGCAATGCAGCACAGCTTATTATGGAGGAATGCAGGGAAAGAGGCAGCAATCTTTATGACTTGTTTGAATATGCGGTCATACAGATTAATGATACTCATCCGACCCTGATTATTCCGGAACTGATCCATCGACTTATGAAAGAAGGGATCGGGCTGGAGGAAGCCATCACGATTGTATCAAAGATCTGTGTGTATACAAACCATACGATTCTGGCAGAGGCACTGGAGAAGTGGCCGCTTTCCTATCTGAAAAAAGTAGTACCGCATCTGGTTCCTATTATAAAAATACTTGATGAAAAAGTTCGTGACCGGTACAAAGATTCACATACCTATATCATCGATTCAAAAAGAAGAGTTCATATGGCACATATTGACATCCATTACTGTTACAGCGTAAATGGAGTGGCACACCTTCACACAGAGATACTAAAGACCAACGAATTGGAAGCGTTTTTCAGGATCTACCCTGAAAAATTCAACAACAAGACCAATGGAATTACGTTCCGAAGATGGCTGCTTTCCTGCAATGAGCCACTGACAGAATTCATTAATGGTCAGATTGGGGATAAGTATCTGAAAGATGCATTTGAGCTCGAAAACCTGTTGAACTTAAAAGGAAATGTTCCAGTACTTGAAGAACTCCTGGAAATCAAGCAGAAAAGCAAGACTGCATTAAAAGATTATCTATATAAAGCACAGGGAATTGAACTGAATGATCAGTCGATCTATGACATCCAGATCAAGCGGCTGCATGAATACAAGCGTCAGCAGATGAATGCTTTGTATATCATATATAAGTATCTGGAGATAAAAAAAGGAGCACGTCCCGAACGGCCGATCACCATAATTTTTGGGGCGAAGGCTGCACCTGCATATATACTCGCAAAAGACATCATTCATCTGATCCTGTGCCTTCAGGAACTGATTCAGAACGACTCCGAGGTCAGCCCTTATCTGAAGGTCGTTATGGTCGAGAATTATAATGTAACACTTGCCGAAAAACTAATTCCTGCCTGTGATGTATCGGAGCAGATTTCCCTGGCGTCCAAAGAAGCGAGCGGAACCGGTAATATGAAACTTATGCTAAATGGAGCTGTGACTCTTGGTACCTTAGATGGTGCTAACGTAGAAATCGCGCAGCTGGTAGGCATGGAGAACATCTATATCTTTGGGGAATCCAGTGAAAAAGTTATGAAGCACTACAAGAAAAAGGATTATATCGCAAAGGATTACTATGAGAAGGATAAAAAGATAAAAGAACTGGTTGATTTTATTGTCAGTGATAAACTTCTGGCTATCGGACAGGAAGAGAATCTAAAGAGACTTCACCGGGAATTGATTGAAAAAGACTGGTTCATGACCCTCTTAGATCTGAATGAATATATAGAAGTAAAAGAACAGGTATTCAAAAGTTACGAGAACCGAATAAGCTGGGCCAGAAAAATGCTTGTGAATATAAGCAAGGCAGGCTATTTTTCATCCGACAGGACAATAAGTGAATATAACGAGGACATCTGGCAGCTTCAGATGTAAAAACAGACAGCAACCGGGAATGGAAGGCATATATTCCCGGTTGCTGTAATTTATATGAAAAAAAGCCACGAATACAAAAAAAAGTTCCATTCTTTAATAAAAAAAGCGTGCAAAAACAGAAAACACAGTGTATTATCAACTAATATAAAAGGGAAAACTTTCGTAAAAGAAAAACTTGGGCCGGTTGGTCTAGTGTAATCTTTAAAATACCTAGGTACAATGGTGTGCTATTTGTTAATTATTCGGATTCGGATTGCGATATTCATAGATTGCTGCAAAGAGGCGGCAGGATGGGAATATCTTTTTTTATACATACAAAACCTTTGGGCTGTATGGTATGAAAGGGAGTGATGGCAATGAAAAACACAGGAGACTATTTATGGGTAATTATTTCGGCAATGGTGATCTTTCTTATGCAGCCTGGATTTATGGCACTTGAAACCGGTCTGACAAGAGCAAAGAACTCCATTAATGTTGCAATTAAAAATATGTCTGATTTCATTTTGTCCGTAGCTGCTTTCTGGTTCTTTGGATTCGGACTGATGTTTGGTGAATCGTGCAATGGCTTATTTGGAACAACTGACTTTTTTGTGGATTTTGAGTTCAACGACTGGAAAGCTGCTTTCTTTATCTTTCAGGCAGTGTTTGTTGGAACGGCGGCGACGATTGATTCCGGTGCAGTGGCAGAACGTGCGAAGTTCAGTACCTATCTTTTAATGTCCTTTATTACTTCGGCTTTCATTTATCCTGTATTTGGACACTGGGCATGGGGGGACTTCTTTTATAAGAACAATTCAGGCTGGCTGCAGGATCTGGGATTCCTTGATTTTGCAGGTTCGACAGTAGTACATTCCATTGGCGGGTGGGTTTCTCTGGCGGGTGTAATTATTATTGGACCAAGAATTGGACGTTTTACGGCAGATGGAAAAGTGAATAAAATCAGAGGACATAATCTGGTCTTTGCTTACCTTGGTGTGTTCATCCTTTTCTTTGCATGGTTTGGCTTTAACTGTGGAAGTACTTTAACGGCATCCTCGGTGATAGCAAATATATTTGCCAATACTATGATTTCCGCGTCTTTTGGCGGTATTACATCACTTTTTATCAGCTGGAAATTCAGTAAGAACCATCTTCCGGAACCAGAGAGCATTATTAATGGAATTCTGGGCGGACTGGTTGGAATTACGGCAGGCTGCTTTTATGTGAATGAAGTCGGAGCCCTGGTCATTGGTGTCGTATCCGGTTTTATCGTATACTTTGGTTCAATTCTGCTTGAAAAACTAAAAATTGATGATGCCGTTGGTGCTATCCCCGTTCATGGGTTTGCCGGTGTATGGGGGACGATTGCCACTGGAATTTTTATTCAGGAAAAGTATCTGATAGAGTTTGATACGACAAGATTGCATCAGATATTAATTCAGATCATCGGAGCGCTTGCTGCTTTTGTCTGGGCATTTGGACTATCGTTCCTGCTCATGAAGCTCATCAATCATTTTTATCCGATGCGTGTTTCAAGAGAACACGAAGAAATCGGACTGAATATTGCTGAACATGGTGCTAGTTCCAGTATTTTAGAATTATCCAGTTCCGTAAGAACCATCATTGAGAATAAGAATTTTAAGAATGCCGGTAGGATCGAAGTGGAACAAGGGACGGAGATCGGCGAGCTTACGACTTATTTCAACAGTATGGTGAATGAACTGAAAACGAAGGAGGAAGCGGTGGATGAAGTACTGAAATCACTTCATAAGATGGCGGTGACAGACGGACTGACGCAGATATCAAACAGAAAGAACATACTAGAGATACTGGAAAAAGAGATTGAACGGGCAAGGCGTTATCATCTTAAGCTTTCCCTGCTCCTATTTGACATAGATTATTTCAAAAAAGTGAATGATAACTTTGGACACCTGTCCGGAGATGAGGTTCTAAAGAGGATTACGAGAGAAGTAGACAATGCAATTCGAAAATCCGATTATATCGGAAGATATGGCGGAGAAGAGTTTCTGGTCATTATGCCGGAGACAGAAGCTGAGAAAGCCTGTCTCTTTGCGAATCGAATCAAAGATGACATAGAAAGACTGAGGTGGAACTTTGGAACCGACTATGTAATAACAATCAGCGGTGGTGTTGTAGAAAATCTGGCGGAAGAAGACTATGTTCACATGATACACCGTGCAGATGAACTGCTTTATCTTGCCAAAGAAAAGGGCAGGAACCGCATCGAGGCATAAGAATAAGTACAGCTTTGCTTTGAACTGCAGTATGAAAAAGCAGGTAGATTAGTATAGACTGATATGATAGAATTTAAAAAAGTTACAAATAGCGATTTTTATAAGCTATTGAAAATGAGGTGACCGTATGAATGAGGAAATAAAAAATCTACAATGTGGCTATCTGAGGTTGTCAGAAGACGGTATCCTTCTTGAAGGAAATGATTACTTTACAGAAATGACAGGTTCCACAAAAGAAGAAATGATAAATAAACCCATGGATTATTTTTTATCGGACGCAAGCAGAATTACTTTTCATTCACATCTGCTGCTTCAGATACTTGTCACAAATCAGATCGATGAATTATATTTAACCTTGCAGACAAAGGAACGTGAAGATATTCCAATTCAACTGAATGCCAGATTCATACAGGACGAAAGGGAAAGATTCATTGAATGTGTCTTTGTCCGCACATTAAAGAGATGTTCCTATGAGAGAGAACTTCAGACTGCGAAAAAAGAATTGGAGACGGCCTATCAGGAAAAAGAAAAAATGCTTGATGAAGAGAACCGTCTTCGCAAGCTCTTTGAGACTACGCTGTATTCCATCCATGAAGGGATTATTGTTACCGATAGAAATGGCTTGATTACAGGCATGAACAAACTTGCGGAGCGATATACCGGTTGGTCATCACCCGAGGCAGTGGGCAGACCATTTACTGAAGTTTTTCAGGCTGTGAATATAAACAATGGAGAAAAATGCGCAGCAGACATTATGAAGAAACTGGAAGAAAAGCAGCGATATGAGACAATCAAAGAAGTAAAACTGGTTTCGAAAAATAACAGCGAGATCTATATTGAAGGAACAGCATCCTATATTCGGCAGGATAATGAAATCAACGGAGCTGTTACAACATTTCGGGATGTAACCAAACTTTTTTTCCAGGATAATATTATTGATAGTTTTCTGAACATTAATATGGAGATACTTTGTGTATACGACCTGAATCTTCATATCCATAAAATCAACAAAAAATTCATGGAGATTACAGGTTTCATGGAAGATGAATTGCTTGGCAGATCCGTGCTTTCCTATATCCATGAGGATGATGCTCCGGAGACAAAAAAAACAATAGAGAATTGCAAGGGATTTCATGAAATACATGAGGTCACGAATCGTGTTCTGTGCAAAAACGGAGACTATAAATTCTTCGAATGGAGAATTCAGTTAAGCATGGGAGAATTCATCTTTGCTTCCGCCAGAGATGTTACATCAAAAAAACAAGAAAATGAATCCCTGGTCAATATTGCAATGAAAGATCATCTGACCGGGCTTTTTAACAGGCATTACCTGGATCGGATGATTTATGAAGAAATGGACCTGAGTGACAAAAGGGAAGAGAATATATCACTGGCGATTCTTGATCTTGATAAGTTCAAGCTTGTGAATGATACCTGGGGGCATCCAGTCGGCGATGACCAGTTAAAAACCATGGCAGACATTACGGCATCCTGTCTTCGAAAAGGGGATTGGCTCATACGATTTGGTGGAGAGGAGTTCGTTGTTATTCTCCCAAATACAAAAGCAAAGGATGCTGTTATGGCACTCGAAAAGGTTAGAAAATCATACGAAGAATACAGGCACCCGGTCACCGGAAGACAGACGCTGAGCGCAGGGGTTGCAGAGAAGATGCAGGGTGAGAGTTTCATGAGCTGGTATAAAAGAGCCGATGAAGCACTTTACGAGGCAAAAAATGGAGGACGCAACAAGGTAGTGTCAAAGTAAAATCAAAAAAAATTATCTGCAGATTTTAAGTTCATTTTAGTTTCAGCTGTTATGATATGGTTACAACGTTGAAACAATTATACAATTTTGAACATAGGAGCAGATAAATATGAAAATAAAAAAAATAATTGCTATACTTATTCTTGTAATGACAGTTACAGTATTGGCGGGTTGTTCCGCAACAAGCAGTACAGCTACGACCACAACATCAACCAGCAGTACGACCGGAACTTCAAGCACCAGCAGTTCTGACAGCAGCACTGGCAGTACAGACAGCACACAGTCCTCGACCGATACCAGTACGATACAGACAACCACAGATGCAACGGTCGTAACTACAGTTGACGGTTCAGCTCTTGATGTTACTGACTTATTCAGTGACAGAGATTATGAGCAGACCGCGGATACTTCGGAAGCAGAATACATAACGGTAACGAGCGGTGAAGACATAACAATTACAGAGAAGGGTGTATACGTAATCAGCGGTGAGGCAGAAGACGTAACGATCATTGTTGAAGCAGCCGATGACGCAAAGGTACAGATCGTTCTGGATGGTGTCAGCATAACCAATACAGATGCACCTGCAATCTATATTAAATCAGCAGATAAAGTCTTTGTAACAATGACTGATACCGAGAATACTCTGGAAGTTACCGGAACGTATGTGGCAGACGGAGATACGAATCTTGATGCCGTTATATTCTCAAGATCAGATCTGGTCTTAAATGGTATAGGATCCCTGACTATTGTTTCAAATCAGGGAAATGGAATCAGCTCCAAGGATGACCTGAAGATAACAGGAGGAACCTACGATATTACGGCTGCAGAAGACGGACTGGAAGCAAATGATTTCATCGGTATTACAAGCGGAACAATAACCATTGATGCCGGACAGGATGCTATGCATTGTGAGAACGACGATGATTATACACTAGGGTACATCTACATTTATGATGGAACAATAACAATCACGGCAGGCGATGATGGAATACATGGAACAACGATTGTTCAGATTGATGGCGGCAATATCGATGTTATAACCAGTTCAGAAGGAATTGAAGGTACTTATATACAGATCAACGGAGGTACAATTAATGTATATGCTACCGATGACGGAATCAATGCAGCAAATAAATCCTCAGCATATGATGTCGTTATTGAAGTAAATGGCGGCGACATCACCGTGGAAGTCGGCAGCGGGGATACAGATGCTTTTGATGCGAACGGATCAATCATTATCAATGGTGGAGTAATTGATGTTACGGCAAATTCAGGATTTGACTATGATGTATCAGGAGAACTGAACGGCGGAACCGTAACACTCAACGGAACAGTCCTCACGGAATTAACAGAGTCCATGATGGGCGGTGGCGGAAAAGGTGGAATGACAGGCGGAATGACAGGTGGTTCAAAACCAGGCAGAAACTAACAAAATAGTAAATATAGATGTCAGGAGCAGCAGTTCATCAAAGGACTGCTGCTCCTTTTGGGCTGCGATTTCACAGGACGAAAGATACAGGTAAAAGGATGTAGTATCCTGTGTTTCTTTACCAGAATGGTTGATTAATCATAAAAATATACTATAATAATTGAAAAACTGTAAACTTTATCTACGCAGGATATCTTTTTGAATTTTAGCATAAAGAAGCGAATCAATAAAATTTGATATGCGCAGGAAAACAGCGCAGAAGTGGGGGGAATATGAATCAGGTCACAGTAGGATCAACCGGTATAACTGTGAATAAGAACGGATTCGGTGCTTTACCGATCCAAAGAGTCAGCCAGGAAGATGCGGTAGTGCTTTTAAAAAAAGCATACGATGGTGGAATACGCTTTTTTGATACGGCAAGGTCCTATTCCGACAGTGAAGAAAAAGTCGGAGAAGCTTTCGACGGGATTCGCACGAATCTTTATATAGCGACGAAAACAGCGGCAAAGACAGGAGAAGAGCTGGTAAAGGATCTTGAACTCTCTCTTCATAATCTGAGAACGGATTATATTGATATATACCAGTTCCATAACATTGAGTTCTGTCCTAAGCCAGGGGATGGATCGGGTCTGTACGAAGCGATGCTGCAAGCGAAAGCGCAGGGGAAGATTAGACATATCGGAATCACAAATCACAGACTGATGGTTGCCAGAGAAGCAATTGAATCGGGGCTGTACGAGACACTGCAATTTCCATTTTCCTATCTGTCTACAGAAAAAGATCTTGAACTGGTTACAATGTGCAAAGAACACAATATGGGTTTTATTGCCATGAAGTCGCTGGCGGGAGGGCTGATCAACAAAAGTGATGCCGCTTATGCGTATGCCGCTGAATTTGATAATGTTCTGCCGATCTGGGGCGTTCAGAAAGAGAGTGAGCTGGATGAATTTATTTCTTATGTTACGAATCCTCCTGTTATGACAGATAGAATCATGAGAATAATTGAAGCCGACAAAGCGGAGTTAAGCGGTAATTTCTGCAGGGGATGTGGATATTGTATGCCATGTCCGGTCGGCATAGAGATCAACAACTGCGCAAGAATTTCACTGATGCTTCGAAGAGCTCCATCGGACCGGTGGCTGTCAAAAGAATGGCAAAACAAGATGGGTAAAATTGATGACTGCATTCATTGCAACCAGTGCATGAGCAAATGTCCTTATGGCCTTCAGACACCGGAGCTGCTGGCGAAGAATTATGAAGATTTTAAAAATGTACTTGCTGGTAAAGTGAAGGTTCAATAAGAAAAAGTACAAGCTGAAAGAGAAGTTCATTATGATGAACTTCTTTTTTTAAGCTGTCAGGCACACACTAGTTGCCAATATGATAAAGTCACAGAACTTTTTTTAAGAAAGAGTAAACTGGGTTGAAAAGCAATTACATCATTTTTGTGAGGGAAAGACAAAGGATGTAATTTACTACTTACTTTGCAGATCAATTTCAGAAATGGTATCAGGTATCACAAAACGTTACCAGACAGGAGGCAGTTATGGATTTATCAACAATTATATTATACGCAGTTGCACTTGTATTATTGGTTGTTTCAGTAATCAAGGACAAGGAAAAGACGAAAAAAGCTGTTAAAAAAGGATGGATGGCATTTATAAATATAGTACCGGTGCTGGTTCCTTTGTTTCTGGTCGTTGGTATTGTGCTGAGTGTGCTGACACCGCAGACCATCGAACAGGTGCTTGGACAGGATACCGGAATCTTTGGTGTAATTATCGGAATGCTGGTTGGATCCATTGCTTTCATGCCGCCCTTCGTTACATATCCACTGGGTGCAGAGCTTCTGGACAATGGAGCAGGTTATCCGCAGGTCGCAGCCTTTATGACCACCTTGATGGCAGTTGGTCTGGTATACTGGGTAGCTGAAACAAAGTATTTTGGGAGGAAAGCAGTCGTGCTGCGAAACAGTCTGGCTTTCATCGCATCCGGCGTTGTTGCACTGGTCGTTTGGGGGGTGATGGTATGAAAAAGGAAAAAGAAATACTGCTAACAATCTTTAAAAGTAAAATGTTCTATGTGTCCATTGTTCTTCTGATCGTGCTGTTCCTGCTGGATGCTTTTCATGTAAGGGTAGGGGTATCAAAGACAGACACAGATGCCTTGCTTGGTGTGGCAGCACTTAAATCAGCTTTATTTCAGTTTATATCAATGCTAAAGATCGTTCCCCCTATCTTTCTCATGATTGGATTGCTTGATCTCTGGGTACCAAGGGAGACCATGATACGGCTGATGGGTGAAAAGTCAGGTATGATCGGAGTCCTGATCGCCCTCTTCATAGGCACAATGTCTGCAGGACCACTGGTTGCAGCATTTCCGGTCGCCCAGATCATGTTAAAAAAAGGTGCAAGATACTCCAATGTATTGTTCTTCCTGACCGTCTGGGCCAGCGCAAAACTTCCGATCTTATTCTTCCAGGCGACAGAACTTGGGCTGACTTATACAGTGATTACGAACATTACCCTGCTTCTGATTTATTTTGCAGGGACCCTGGTCATTGAAAAAATCCTGACCAAAGAAGAAAAGAAGCAGATTTATACACTTGCTGAGAATTCCTAAGTGCAAGACAACAGATTTCTTGGTGTAAATACTCCTGTTATGTTATTATTAGCATAACAGGTTTTTTTTATTTTATAAGAAGGTTCGTTGGGAAAGGAGAATCAGAATGAATTATGTTGCATTCCTTCGTGGGATTAATGTTGGTGGAAAGAATATAGTTAAAATGAAGGATCTAAAGCAGATGTTTACTGATTTGGGAATGAAAAACGTAAGGACCTATGTGCAGAGCGGAAATGTCGTGTTTGATTCGGATTTTTCAAAAGAAGTTATTAAAGAGATGATCAGTAAAAGATTCACGGAGTATTATAACTTTACCTGCATCCTTATGATACGAAGTGTTGAGGAAATGGAAGATTTGTATAAAACACTTCCCTTTACAAAGCAGGAGATCGAAACCGCAGAGACAGCAGACCCTACCGTTGAACAT
Organism: Clostridia bacterium; assembly: GCA_003249225.1. Lineage (GTDB taxonomy): Bacteria > Bacillota > Clostridia > Lachnospirales > Lachnospiraceae > SZUA-448. The sequence continues at coordinate 137,521 of QKJQ01000016.1, forward strand.
CTTTATGTTTACTTTACTGATGATAGTTATGAACAGGGAAGACTGGAGGAATTAAATCAGCGTTATGATGGAGCAGACCGCATAAGAGTGGGTAATCAGGCTTTTTATCTGTTATGCTATGACAGTGTACGGCTGTCAAAACTTGCAATTCGCATAACAAAGGAGTATGACACCACAGCAAGGAACTGGAAGACTATAGAAAATATTATTGGCATGCTGCGGGAATAAACAGTCAGCGCTGAAGAGTTTCTTTTGCTATACCGCATAAAAGCATTGCAGTAAAAGAAAATACGAAGAATGGTCACATAGGTTGCATATTTGTTGACTGCATGCTATACTTAACATTCTACTGTCTTAGCCGATGGTTACATGACAGGCAGAAGAAAACAAAATATTTCATAACGGAATCTGACTGGTAAAATCCAGCAGAGCCAGCCGACTTGGAAAGATATGAAAATATTACTACCAGGAGGAAGCAGCAATGATCGTAATGGATAACGTATGCAAGTCATACAAAGTTGCAAAACGAAACGCAGGGCTAAAAGAAGCCTGCAAAGCTCTGTTTCACAGAGAAACAGAAGAAATCCAGGCATTAAAAGACGTCAGCTTTCAGATAGCAGACGGGGAAATGGTTGGATACATTGGTCCAAACGGAGCGGGAAAAAGCTCCACTATCAAAATTCTAAGCGGAATATTAACACCGGATCGCGGCACCTGTTCGATCGATGGGAGAATCCCATGGAAGAACCGTGTTGAACATGTAAAACAGATCGGCGTTGTCTTTGGACAACGGTCACAATTGTGGTGGGATATTCCTGTCGTGGATTCCTTTGAACTGATCAAAGAGATCTATTCTATAACAACCCCTGCTTATAAAGATTCCTTAGAAGAACTAACCAGCCTTCTGCAACTCGAAGAGATTCTAAAGACGCCGACCAGACAGCTGTCGCTGGGACAGAGGATGCGATGTGAGATCGCAGCTTCTTTGCTGCACAGGCCAAGGCTTTTATTTCTTGACGAACCGACCATTGGCCTCGATGCGGTATCAAAACTGGCAGTGCGAGATTTTATCAAGAAAATGAACACAGAACATGGAACCACGGTACTTCTTACCACACATGACATGCAGGATATCGAAGCCATAGCAGACCGGGTCATTCTGATCGGCCGTGGGAAAGTGCTGCTGGACGGAACACTGCAAGATATGAAACAGCTGGTAAAACAGGAAAACATGGAGAAGAAGGCAGAAGAAGGTAAGAATTTTAAAGAAAATGAATACATACAAGCGGATAAGTATGTGGAGGAAAACGCGAACGGGGAAGATAAAGAACGTTTTGATAATCTGGATCAGGTCGTAGCCAAGTTATACCGGCAGCTCGACATCTTATAGGGGGAAGTAAAATGAAAAAATATCTTAGTTTTTTTCGTGTTCGCTTTTCGACCGGTCTGCAATATCGCATGGCAGCAGTTACTGCCCTGACAACGCAGTTCTTCTGGGGCTTACTCGAGTGTATAATCTTTAAGGTGCTCATGGAATCGAATTCTGTCGCTATGCCTATGTCGTATTCTGCCGTTGTATCCTATGTCTGGCTGAAAGAAGCTTTTTTTGCACTTTTCAACACATGGGCAGCAGACAATGAAATCTTTGGAATGATAGTCGATGGAGGAATTGCCTATGAATTCTGCCGACCGGTTTCAGTGTACACCATGTGGTTCTCACGAAGTGTCGGAAGCAGGATGGCAGAAGCTGCGCTTCGCTGTGGTCCGGTTCTTCTGGGTGCTCTTCTTGTTCCTGCACCCTATAAAATCAGTCCGCCATCAAGTCTCTTTGCATTTTTTATGTTCCTGCTTACGATGATTCTTGCCATGGGAGTCACGGTATCTTTTTGTATGATCGTCTATATGCTGTGCTTTTTTACCATTTCACCGGTTGGCTGGAGAGTTCTTCTGACGGGTGCGGTTGAGTTACTGTCCGGTGCCGTAATTCCACTGCCATTCATTCCGCAGCCATATCGGCAGGTGATCGAGCTGCTCCCCTTTGCCTCTATGCAGAACATCCCGCTGCGCGCATACAGCGGCGATCTTACCGGGGACCACTTGCTTCCTGCTGTGCTGCTGCAGGTTTTCTGGTTCGTGGTAATGACAACAATCGGTGTACTGCTGTGCAAAAGAGCAGAACGCAGGATCGTTATTCAGGGAGGATGATCAGGATGGAGATACTTAGTGCGAGCGTAAAGCTGGAAGTGAGGTAAAAAATGAAGCGAATTTACAGTAGTGCACATTTATATGGCAGATACATATCCGTCATACTGCGCAGTACCATGCAGTACAAATTTTCCTTTTTCTTGATGGTAACCGGACGTTTTATCCTTGCTTTCAACGGATTCTTAGGGATACTGTTTCTTTTTTCGGGATTTTCAACGATCCGGGAGTATACATACGGAGATATCCTGTTGTGTTTTTCTGTGATTCAGATGTCATTTGCGTTTGCTGAATGCATCGGAAGCGGATTAAAAGCACTTTCGGGAATGATAAGGCGAGGTGAATTTGATCGGATACTGCTTCGTCCACGCAGCCCGATCTTACAGGTACTTGGAACAAAATTTGAGCTTGGGAGACTTGGCCCTATGATCACATCGGTCCTTACACTGATCATCGGAATTTTAAAAAGTCAGGCGGAATGGAACTTTGGAAAAGCTTTGGTACTGGCCGCCATGATAGCCGGGGGAACAGTGCTGTTCCTTGCTTTGTTTATACTGGGAGCAAGTTTTTGCTTTTTCTCGATAGAAGACGGCGGGATTCTTAACATTCTGACCTATGGTGCAAAAGAACACGGGAAATATCCGGTTGATATCTACGGTAAGAGATTCCTGCAGGTCTGTACCTATATCATTCCTTATGCGATGATTCAATACTATCCGCTGCAGTATTTACTTGGAAAGACAGAACACTGGCAGTACGGTCTCTATCCATTGGCCTCGATCGTATTCCTGGCGGTATGTTACCTGATCTGGCTCCTTGGACTTAAGAATTATAAGTCCTGTGGGAATTAAGCAGATGGTTTCATTGACACGATTTTACTTTGTACATATAATAAAAGAAAGAGCAGAATCCTGCAAAGCGATTCTGCTTTTTTTAAGAAGAGAAAGAGCCAGTTGCATTTGACGTAGTGGTGGTCAATGCAGAAATGAGGGAAAATGAATAAAATCAACCGGGAAGACATGCTTGAACTTACCAGGCGTATGACTTTGCAGCGCAACTGCTTTTCAAGAATGGCGGGAGCTTATCTTGATGAAGAAGGATTTGTTGACGGGACCTTTCATACGCATTTTTTAAAGCTGTCAGCAAGAGAGAGGACTGCAAAATTAGAGATTGCCAAAACGATTCCTTTTTCCAAGACAAACGAAAATCTGATACTTCATCCATTTAAAAAAGAGGATGAAAAACAAGGCAGTGTCTGGCAGTTCCTGATGGCACTGAATGAATGTGAATTAAAGAACGATGCCATACTGGATGTGTTCTATGAAGTTGTCGGCGAACGATACAAGGCCGATTATCCGTACGGAATCTTCTTTTTTCATGGAAGTTATGATATACCATTGAAGGGAAAGGACAAGGAAAGTCAGTGGGAATCGGAAGAAGTCTATAAGTTCCTGGTATGTGCGATCTGTCCACTTCATGGGGATTATGAACCGGGAGAGCCGGAATGCGGATTTTTATTCCCGGCATTTACAGATCGAAGCAGTGATATACACAAGGTGGCAGTTTTTAATGCAGATGCGGCAAGACCGCACAACGAACTGCTTGAGAAAATATTATTCAGCGGTGAGTGAGATAGGGGCTTACTTTATAAGCAGGGCGAAATAACAAAGATAAGTTAAACAAACGAACCAGGGCGAAACAACAAAAGCAAGTAAAACGAAAGAACCAGTGCGAGCCACGAAAAGCTTTACTATCAAAAATAAAAGAAACACGGGAGAAATAAATTGGGAAGAACAGAAAAGGTTGAATTAACCGTACTTTGTTTGCTGTATCAGGAGAATAAGATTTTGCTTCAGAACCGAAAAAAGGAAGACTGGAAGGGTTTTGTCCTGCCGGGAGGACATGTAGAACCGAGTGAATCTATCGTTGATGCCGTAATTAGGGAAATGAAAGAAGAAACAGGGCTTACCATCTTTGCTCCTGTACTCTGCGGTGTGAAACAGTTCCCGATCTTAGGTGACGTGGAGAAGGAAGAAGGGGAACAAAGCGACCGTGACAGAAACTGTGACAGTGGAAGGAACCGTGACATAGGAAGGTATCTTGTTTTTCTGTTTAAAACAGATCAGTTTGAAGGGACTCTTACTTCCTCTGAGGAAGGAGAGGTAGAGTGGGTGGAACGGGAGAAACTATCTGAATATGCTACCGTCGATGATTTTTATGAATTGTTACAGGTCATGGAAGATGACGCACTGACTGAGTTCCAGTACACGGTACAGGGGGATGACTGGATCGTACATAAAAAGTAGACAGGAATTTTAGTTCAGATCACCCATATCATAAGCCTGTTCTTTCATCCAGTTTTCTGAAATAATCCGCAATGAAATCAGCGAACTGCCTGGAAGCAGGGCTGTTGGTACCGTGTTCCGGGGAATCCAGATAGATGCTCCTCGTAAATGAAAAATCCTCGACTTCACGAAGGACAAGATTTGGATGATGCTGCCTGCATTGCCAGGTTAGTTCCGGAACAAAGGAATAACTAAGATCAAGACGTAAAAAGTCTCGTATTACATGAGGATTGTCACTTTCAAAGATAATGGAAGGAGAAAAGGAATGTTCTCTAAAACGTATACGAAGCATCTTTCCAAGGGAACTGTACTCATTCAACAGACAGCAGGAATAAGATTTTAGGTCTTCAAGATACAGTTTATCTTTTTCTGCAAGATCGCAATTTGAAGGAACGGCAAGAAGAATTCGTTCTTCCAGCAGTTTCTTTTTGTTTTTCAGAGTATCGGTTACAGAACTGCCTGTCTTTTGTCCGTTAAGGGTTTTCCCGATGATCAGGTTGTCCCGACTCAGCTTTTTATCATTACAATCGTAAACGGCATCAAGTTCAAGATCATAATCCGGCTGGGTCTTCGCTATTTGATTGACCTGGTACAGAATCAGAGCAGCATCCGGATGGAGTTGATAATATGTTTTTAGAATATCTGGCAGTAGTCTTGAGGCAACGCGAAAAGATATACGGACAGCAGCAGATTTATTCTTATTATACTCCAGCAATTCATTTTCCAGATCAGTCATGGTAAACTGGATTTTTTGTGCATACTTGTATAGGATTTCACCGTTATGATTCAGTGCGACTTTTTTTCCATTACGATCGAACAGAGCAACACCAAGTTCTTTCTCCAGATCTATTATTGACTTACTTAAGGCGGGCTGTGCAATGAATAATTCATCGGCAGCCTGTGTTATATTCTTTGCTTCCGCAGCTTTCTTAAAATATTGCAATTGTTTTAATGTCATGACCGATTCCTTCCTGCCATAAGCTGGCAATCAATATATAATAAAATGATTATAAGATATATAATATATATATTATAACATCTCTCTGCTTTATGCTACTATAAATTCAGAGGGAGGTATAGTATGGAATATGTGTTATTATTAAGCAAACAGATCATTCTTATGTTCCTGTTAATGGGAATAGGATACTGGCTTTTTAAGTCAAAGAAGTTAAGTGTGCAAGGGAACAAAGAACTGGCGACCATACTGATCTATGCGATTTTACCGGCATCGATAATTAGATCATTTCTTACAGAGTTTACATCAAAAAAGCTGGTTGGATTTTTGCTGTCTTTTGCAGCTGCCCTGGCAGCACTTGTTATTTCTATCCTGATATCAAAAATTATTTTTGGCAGCAGGAAAAAGATTGAGCATTTTGGTACGGCATTTTCAAATGCCGGATTTATCGGTATTCCACTGGTCAAAGCAGCGGTTGGAGAAGAAGCTGTATTTTATATTGCTTCCTTTGTTGCATTGCTGAACATACTGCAATGGACCTATGGTGTCGTGGTGATGAGTGAAAGCAAAGAAGCAGTATCGATCAGGAAACTTAGCAGGAATCCTATTCTGATTTCCCTGTTTACAGGACTACTTTTCTTTTTTACACAGTGGAACGTGCCGGCACTGGTCAGTAATACCTTATCTCTTGTAGGAAATATGACAGCACCGGTCGCCATGATTACATTAGGAGCTTACCTTGCGCAATTGTCTTTTAAAGAGCTGTTAAATGAAAAGGCTGCGTATCAGAGTACGGCAGTAAGGTTGCTGCTAATTCCGCTTGTGACTCTCGCAGTCTTAACGCTCCTGCCAAATGAATACCGGGATATAAAGATGACGGTCCTTATTGCAACGGCAGCACCGGTCGGCTCCAATGTTGCGGTCTTTGCCCAGTTAAATGGACTCGATTATACAAGAGCAGTAAAAAGTGTGTGCTTAAGTACGGTGTTCTGTATCATTACTATGCCAATTATCCTTGGATTAGCAGCAGTAATATGGAAGTAAGCTTGAAGAGGCAGTAGATGGAAGTAAGCTTGAAGAGGCAGTAGTATGGAAGTAAGCTTGAAGAAACAGTAATATGGAAGTAAGCTTGAAGAAGCAGTAAGAGTGGAAGTATGAATAAGAAGACGATAGAGAAAGGAATATAAAACAATGAGCGAAACCATAGAAGAAGTACAACAAAGGATGTTCGCAGAAGAAAAGAAGGATAAAGTCAGGCGTTATAAGCATTTGAACCAGTATGTAAAAAAAGGAGAAATACTATTCGTTGGTTCCTCCCTGATGGAGCAGTTTCCGATCTATGAGCTCCTTTTGGATTATAATGTCAGAAAGACAATTTATAACCGGGGAATTGGGGGATTCACAACATATGAGTTAGAAGAAGTGCTTGATACCTTAGTCTTTGAATTAGAGCCATCCAAAATATTCATCAACATAGGAACCAATGATATCAATTTGCCGAATTTTACGACCAGGGGACTGATTGAGCGATACGAGAATATTCTTAGAAAAATCATGAAAAGACTGCCAAAGACAAGAATTTATGTTATGGCCTATTATCCGGTGAATGGGGTCTATGATTATGGCAATGATTTTATGAAAGAGGCACTGAAGGTCAGGTCAAATGAGAAAATCAATGAAGTGAATCAGGCAGTGAGTTGTATGGCTGAACGATTGAATCTATGCTACATTGATGTGAATGAGAACTTAAAAGATGAGGATGGGAATCTGAAACACAATTATTCCATAGAAGGTATGCATATGTATGCCGATGGCTACAAAGCAGTCTTTGATGAGCTGCTGACCTTTCTCCTTGAACCATAGAATCAAGGGACTGCTTTTCTGGTGTTTCGAAAGTAAGATTCAGGAACAACAAAAAATAATAGGGTAAAAGTGTAAAATTAAGATGGTATTCAATTTGTATCAATCGCTCTACAATGAAAAGGTATCAGTGAATTGCGTAAGACAGTTACCATAGGGGGTTGAATACAAGATGAAGAAGTTACTATTAATAATATGCATAGGAATGTTGTTGCTGACAGCGTGTGGCAGTAACAGCGTTCCTAATAATGATTCTGTGGACACGAAGGCACCATCCTCCATGACAGAATCGAAGGAAAATACAGCAGGGACCGGAAGTGCTGAACAAGAGGATTCAAAAGCACAGGACTCAAAAGCACAAGATTCCGAAGTACAAGACTCAGAAACAAAAGATTCAGAAGCAATTACTGCCAGTTCAGAAGATTCTGATAGTGATGCTTTTGTATCTTTTGAAGTACCGGGAGGAATCTATGCAGAGGCTTTTGATTTAGAACTCACAGCAGAGGAAGGAACCATCTATTATACGACCGATGGAAGTGATCCGGTCACCAGCAGTACAAGAATCCCTTATGAAGGTGCAATCCCGATTAAGGACAGGAGTGACGCTGCCAATGTAATCGCAGCGGTAGATCCGGTTCTTTTTTGTGGTAATTTTAGTGAACCAACGAGTGATCGAACAAATTTTATATGCAAGGCAGGAATACCGGAGGATCGTGCGGTTGATAAATGCAGTGTTATAAGAGCTGTGGCGCAGATCGATGAGACGACCTATTCGCAGACCACCTCCGCGACTTATTTTATCGGAACCCCGACAGAACATATTCAGGGACTGGCAGAAAGTGTGGAAGCTGCCGGGCAGTCGTTGGCCGTCATCAGTATATCCATGAATTTTGAGGACCTTTTTGACAGCGAGACAGGAATTTATGTGAAGGGTACTATTTTTGAAGATGCACTGAGTACGTTCCTAACAAAAGAAACGATAAAAAGCGGAGAGACGGCAAGGTCACTTGATGCGAATTACAAGCAACGAGGAGGGGACTGGGAAAGAGCCTGCCATATGGAGTTTTTTGAATTTGATGCAGAAGGTGCGAAACTGGAATTATCACAGGATTGCGGAATTCGGATTCAGGGAAATTATTCACGCTCGGATCTTCAGAAGGGACTGCGTCTGAAAGCAGACAGTGAGTATGGAGACAATAATTTCAGATATTCGGTCTTTGGAGAAGAATTGACCGATTCATCGGGAGATACGATTGATAAATTCAAGAATCTGGTGTTACGTGCCGGGGGAAACTGTGCATTTACCTCAAAATTCAATGATACCTACTGGCAGAGTCTGGTCGGGGATCTTGCCTGTGAGACACTTGCCTCACGCCCCTGTGTTGTATACGTGAACGGTGAATACTTTGGACTTTATGTACTTCAGGAAGACTATGATAATGATTATTTTGAAGATCACTATGGGGTTGAAAAGGACGATGTCGTAATCTACAAAGGCGATGGGGAAACCTATTCCAGTGGCTATAAGCTGGATGAAGGCGAATTGCCGGAGGGAGAAGACGAGAGCTTTTATTTTCAGGAGCTGCTGACTTTCTTTTCCGATCATATTGATCTGTCAAAGGAAGAGGATTACCTGGAGTTTTCTAAATTGGTCGATGTGGAAAGTGTGAGAGATTACTTTGCAGCAGAGGTATGGATCAATAATAAGTGGGACTGGCCCGGTAAGAACTGGTCCATGTGGAGAACGACGACCATAGACGAAGCGAATTCCTACGCGGACAGCAGATGGCGTTTTCAGTTCTATGATATGGAGTTTGGCGGAGTAAGCGGGCAGGGGGATGCAAGGACCAATACGTTAAAAGAAGATAACTATATGCCAGAGGGTCTTCTTGATAAAGGGACAAAAAATCCGGCAGTTCTGTGTTTTGCCTACCTTATGACGAATCAGGGTTTTCGGGATGATTATGTAAGCACCGTACAAAACATGGAGAATACGACCTTTGAGCAGACGAATGCTTTGGCTGTGCTGGATCAATTTGAGGGAATCTATAGTCCGTTGTATGAACAGTTCTTTGCAAGATATCCGGGAACAGGGTCGGCACAGGAAGCAAGATATGGAGGTTATGCCAGCATTAACTGCATCCGGGATTTCCTTACGTACAGAAAAGATAACATACAGAAAATGCTGGACTGGATCGATAACGTTTTATAGGAAGCACCTATTTCCTATTGACACAAAAAAGGTTTTAGACTATATTTGTGTATATATATACATTAGAATAATGGTATTTGTATAAGCTCATCAATAGGGGATGAGCGTCTCGACCGGGCAACCGTAAATTGTCTTAGGCTACAAAAGCAGATTAGTTGAAATTCAGTGAATTTATTGGTGCGCGGATTTTAATGGTTTGTTTTTGTAGTCTATTTTTTTAGGTCAGAACTTTATTCTGATAAAGCAGCAGAGCAGGAATAACAAATAGACAGCAGAGCAGGGAAAAGAAAGTCAAAGAAAGCAGTGAGGAAGTAAAATGAAATTGATAAATACAGTCGATGCCGTTGGTCATATCTTATGTCACGACATTACAAGGATTGTGAAGGACGTTCAAAAGGATGCGGTATTCAGAAAAGGGCACATTGTAACACAAGAAGATATCCCAATGTTATTAAGCATAGGCAAAGATCACCTGTACGTATGGGAAAATGATGATACTGTTTACCATGAGAATGAAGCAGCAAAAATTCTGGCAGGAATCTGTGGACAGGAGCATATGACCTGGTCTGAGGTCAAAGAAGGTAAAATCGACCTTTTGGCAGAGATGGATGGCTACTTTCTGTCAGACGTAGAAAGAATGGCTGTGATCAATGGTATGGAAGAAATCATGATAGCAGCAAGACATTCCGGAACACCGGTTAAAAAGGGTGATAAGCTGGCTGGGACCAGGGTCATTCCACTTGTTATAAAAAAGGACAAAGTAAACCGGGCCAAAGAATACGCCGGCGATATTCCATTACTGCAGATCAGACCATATAAGAAATTCAGCGTTGGTATTGTAACGACCGGAAACGAAGTGCTCTTTGGAAGAATACAGGATACCTTTGGACCAGTGATAAAGGAAAAGCTGGCAGAGTACCAGACGGATGTTCTGGAACAAAGAATTGTTGGTGATGACCCGGAAGATATCAAGGCTGCAATTCTTGAACTGATAGAAAAAGGTGCAGATATGATCCTTTGCACCGGCGGTATGAGCGTTGATCCGGATGACAGAACCCCGGCTGCGATCAAAGCGACCGGAGCCAGGATCGTAACATACGGTGCTCCGGTACTTCCGGGAGCCATGTTCTTAATGGCGTACACAGAGAATGGAATTCCGGTCATGGGACTGCCTGGGTGTGTGATGTATGCCAAGAGAACGATATTTGACCTTGTACTTCCCCGTGTTCTTGCCGGTATTTTGATCACAAAAGAATGGCTGGCCGATCTTGGCAATGGAGGGCTTTGTCTTAACTGCGAGATCTGTACCTATCCCAATTGTGGATTTGGTCATTAACGGCAGATCATTCGAACCTGACAGGGCAGGAATCAGCACAGAAAGGGAGAGAATATGAGTGAATTAACACATTTTGATCAGGATGGAAATGCAAGAATGGTCGATGTTACAGAAAAGATAAATACCGTTCGCGAGGCGGTGGCGACAGGTTCCATACAGGTCAGTGAAGAAATCATGAAGATGATTGAAGAAGGAACCGGCGCAAAAGGTGATATACTTGGGGTAGCCAGAATTGCAGGAATTATGGCGACCAAAAGAACCGGTGAGCTGATTCCGCTCTGTCATCCTTTGATGCTTTCAAAAAGCAGCGTGGATTTTGAGCTGGACAAAGAAAATATGCTGGTTCATGTGTTCTGTACTGCAAAACTGGAAGGCAAGACCGGGGTCGAGATGGAGGCCCTGACCGGTGCTTCGGTAGCTCTTCTTACCATATATGATATGTGCAAAGCAGCAGACAAGAACATGGTGATAACACAGATTAAGCTGCTGAAAAAGAGCGGGGGCAAAAGCGGGGATTTTGTTGCAGGCTGACCGTACCAGTTTCCAAGGTTCCTTCCAGTAAAGGGAAGTTTGTAGCAGAGAATCGTTCCTGATAAAAAAGCCAATGGCGAGCCAATGGCCAAACCAATAGCCAAACCAATGCCGAACCAATGGCCAAACCAATGATGAGCTAATGGTTAAACAAAAAAAGAAAAGAGAAGATCAATGAAGGATAAATGGAGCAGATCCATAAACTACATTCGAATATCTGTCACAAACCGTTGTAATCTAAGATGCAATTACTGTGTACCAAAAGAAGGAATTCCGGTAACAGATTGCGCAGAAGAGCTTCGCATTGAAGAAATCGAAAAGATTGCAGGTGCCGGAGTAAAAATCGGGATTGACCGCATCAAGATCACCGGTGGAGAGCCGCTCATGCGTAAGGATCTTCCGGAAGTGATTGACAGGATAAAAAGAATACCGGGAATCTCACAGGTCACAATGACGACCAACGGGGTCATGCTGTACGATTTTCTGGAGCCGTTAGTCCGGGCAGGGGTTGACTGCATCAACGTGAATATACCGTCCATGGATCCATTTATTTATAAAGAAGTGACAGGACGGGATGAACTTGATAAGGTACTGAAATCGGTACGGGCAGCACTCAGGGCCGGCGTAAAAATTCGCATAAACTGCGTTGGCAGGAACGATCTGACAGAAGCAGAGCTGACAAGCTTTTTAGCATTTGCTAAAGAAAATCCTGTGGATATCCGGTTTATTGAGATGATGCCAATCGGACTGGGAAGTCATTATGAGGTACGGCCAAACGATGAGATTCGAAAGAAACTGGAGGTACTTTCCGGAAACACCTTAAGAATCTCTGAGTACAAAGGAAATGGCCCTGCCGTATATTATGAAATAGAGGATTATAAAGGAAAGATTGGTTTTATCAGCGCGATATCCCATAAATTCTGTGAGTCCTGCAATCGTGTCAGGATCAACGCAAAAGGAGACTTAAAGCTCTGCCTGAACTTTGAACGTGGGGTCTCCCTTAAAGAAGCAGCACAAGGAACCATAGAAGATCTGGCAGCAATCATGCAAAAGGCAATTTATGAGAAGCCCGAAGCTCATAGCTTTCATGAAGAATCAAACGAGCTAAAGGAAATAAAAGAAAGAAAGAATATGGTCGAAATAGGAGGTTAGAAATGCAAAAGGGAATCGTAAAAGCTGTCTGCATCAGTGAAAATAAGGGAACGGCGAAAACAGACAGACAAGAAGCCCTGCTGATCGAAAATTTCGGATTACAGGACGATGCTCATGCCGGAAACTGGCACCGACAGGTCAGTCTTTTATCGTACGAAGAGGTGGAAGCTTTCAGGAAAAGAGGAGCTGACGTCGCGGATGGAGCGTTTGGAGAGAATCTTTTAGTTTCAGGTATTGATTTTAAGCGGTTACCAATAGGAACGTTGCTGAACTGTCAGGAAGTTGAATTGGAGATTACTCAGATCGGCAAAAAATGTCACAGTGAATGCGAAATATTTCACCAGGTAGGCGACTGCATTATGCCAAGAGAAGGAGTCTTTGCGGTTGTTAAAAAGGGTGGAAAGATAAAAACGGGGGATGAAATGTATGTCAGAGAAAAAGTATAAGGCAGCTGTGATAACGATGAGTGACAAAGGATACCGGGGAGAGCGAAGCGATACGAGCGGTCCCGCCATCATGCAGATCCTAAAGGAAAAAGGGATGGAAGTGGTTGAGTATTTTCTGATTCCGGATGAATTTGAAGTCATAACCTATCATTTGAAAAAGCTATGCGACGAAGAGGTCTGCGATCTGATCATAACGACCGGGGGCACCGGATGCGCCAAACGGGATGTGACGCCGGAAGCAACCAAAAGTGTCATTGAAAAAGAAATACCGGGAATTGCAGAAGCCATCCGTTACAAAAGCCTTCAGATCACACCGAAAGCTATGCTGGGACGAGGGGTGGCAGGAATTTGCAACAATACAATGATCATTAATCTGCCCGGCAGTGAAAAAGCGGTCAGAGAGAGCATGGAAGTATTTATTGATGTTGTGCCGCATGCACTCGACACCTTAAAGGGGAAGGCAGAGGATTGCGGACGGGAATGACCTGATTTCATGTTAGGGTAAATCAAAAAGAAGGAAAGGAGGTCCGTATGAATCCATACAGTTTACTGCATCAAAAACTGAAAGACAACCGGGCGGTTTTAATGGAAACCAGATTCCCTCTGCGTAGGCAAGGGCAATTGTTTGAAACGACGAAAAAAATCTATACAGAGGAAGAATTAACAAAAGAGAACGAACCCTACCTTTCTGCATTATGGGACGGGGTCCCAAAAGTTTTAACCGACCCGTCCGGTGACATGGTCTTTTTAGAACCATTTTTTCAGAAAGAACGTCTGATTCTTTTTGGCGGCGGACATATAGCGCTTCCGTTAACAAAGATGGGAGCCATGACCGGGTTTCGTGTTACCGTAGTAGACGACCGACCTTCTTTTGCGAACACAGACAGATTCCCGGAGGCAGAAGAGGTGATCTGCGATGAGTTTTCACATGCCTTCGAACGTCTGCAGATCGGACCCAATGACTTTCTTGTGGTGATAACCAGAGGACATCGGCATGATGAAGTATGCCTGCGGGAAATTCTCAGACTCCCGGAGACAATCTACACCGGGATGATCGGTTCAAAGCGGCGTGTTGCCACTGTCTTCGAATACTTAAAACAGGAAGGCTTCGAGGCAGAAAGGATTGGCAGGATCTGTTCACCGATCGGGCTGCCGATTGGCAGTGTCACACCGGAAGAAATCAGTATCTCGATTCTTGCCGAAGTGATAAAACGGAAAAGAAAAGATGCGGTCAAAAGCTTTCTGATCAACCGCTCTGATATGGAACCAGAGCAAATACCACGTCTGGCCGGCGTAAAGGAACCTTGTTCCCTGGTAACCATTATGGAAACAAAGGGTTCTGCGCCAAGGAATGCCGGAGCCAAGATGGTCGTTTATGAGACCGGAAGAATCGAGGGCAGTGTAGGCGGTGGATGTTCAGAATCCCAGGTCATGCATACAGCCAGACAAATCATAGGAACAAGTCAGTGGAAGGTCATTGACCTTGATCTGTCGCAGGCGGCCGAAGAGGACGGTATGGTATGCGGAGGTACAATGCGTTTGCTGGTTGAGGATTTTTTAGGAAATGAAATCATGCAATAAAGACTTTATGAAAGGTGTGGATACGTCTATGACACAGAACACAAGAGTAGAAGCAGTCATTTTGGCAGCAGGATATTCGAGCAGGGCCGGCAGCTTTAAGATGGAATTATGTATCGAAGGAAAGCCAGTGATACAGCATGTGATCGATGCCTTTACCCCGTTCTGTGACTGTATCTATGTAGTCGGCGGATATCAATATGAAAAGCTTGAAGCTTTGCTTTCTGTATATTCGAATGAAGACCCGGAAAGTAATGCAAAGCATTCATATGGTAAAGTCCGGCTCGTCCTAAATGAGGCGTTCGAGCTTGGCATGTTCTCCTCCGTACAGACCGGAGTTCATTATGTGAAAGGTGACCGGTTCTTTCTGACGCCGGGAGACTATCCGCTGATACAAAAGGATATTATAGAAGAAATGCTGCACTGCGAAGAGGACTATGTAATACCAAGCTTTGATCACCATGCAGGGCACCCGATCCTCTTGCCGGCTTCTGCAAAAGCAGAGATTGAAGCAATGGAGAAGGACAGCAATCTGAAAGTATTTTTAAAGAAGAAAAAGGTTACCTATGTCGAGGTGAATGACCAGGGAATTTTGTATGATCTGGATACCATGAGCGACTACGAAAAACTGAGGCAAATGAAAGAAACAGGAAAGGGGGACGGCTGAGAATGCAAAAGATAGGAATTATCCATGGGAAAATCTATAGCGAAGGGCAGTTCATTGATGCGAATCTTTACTGGAAGGATGAAACCATCAGCTGTCTGTCCAAAGAAATTCTGGAATGTGAAGAGATCATTGATGCAAAGGGATGCCTGGTCCTGCCGGGACTGATTGATCCGCATGTACATTTTCACTTAGGGGTCGGAGCAAATGTTAACGAAGATGATTTTGAGGAAGGTTCAAGAAAGGGTTTACTGGGTGGTATTACGACCTATATAGACTTTTTGGATCCGGTTACCTCATCAAAAGAGATAGAAAAGTCTTTCCATGACAGAAGGGCACTGGCGGAAAAAAGTCTGTCCGATTACGCCTTTCACGGAACGGTCGCCAATCCCTCCGGAACAGCGAAGGAACTGATGGAGAGCTATCGTGATCTTGGTATTACTTCGGTGAAATTATTTACCACCTATTCAGATACAGATCGTCGGACCTACGATCAAATGATCTATGAACTGCTGCAGAACTCTGCAAGAACAGGAGCAAAGGTCGTGATCCATGCAGAGAACGATGCCATGATAACGGCGAATGAGCATACCCTTGTAAGGGATCATGAAAAATCAAGACCGGTCATCAGTGAACGGTCAGAAGTAGTAAAGCTGGCTGAGATGGCAAAGGATACCAACGGTCATCTTTACATCGTGCATGTCAGTGCCGGAAGCACCGTCAGGATGCTTAAAGAACAATATGAAAATGAACTGCGTAACGGAACGATCACGCTGGAAAGCTGTCCGCATTATTTTCTGTTGAACAGCAGCCTGTATGAGCAGGAGGATGGTTTTTTTTACACAATGACACCGCCTCTGCGACCGGAAGAAGACAGGGTGCTCCTAAAGGAGAACATCGATCTGATTCATACCCTTGGAACGGATCACTGCCCATATCCGACGGACAAAAAAAATCGAAAGCTTACCTCACAGATTCCGATGGGAATCGGTGGGATTCAATATTCTTTCCTGACCATGTATACCTTGTTCGGGAATCAGATCATAGAGAAATATACGAAAAATCCGGCAAAAGCATACGGTCTGTATCCGGATAAAGGATCCCTGCAGCCAGGTGCTTCTGCTGATGTGGTTCTGTTTAATCCAGAGAAGACGACTGTGATTAGTGATGAAAAAAGTGTCTATAACCATATGGAATGTAAAGGTGCCATTGAAAAAGTTTTCCTTCGAGGAAAGTTAGTGGCAGAGGATGGGAAGGTTTACCCATCAAAAGGGAACTATCTGTTCAGAAAGGAAAATAACGTATGATAAGTCAGTCCGTTGTTAAAAAAGATCATGTAGAGAAGATGAGCGGTCAGGCAAGCTATATTGCTGATTACCGCTATCCTGACATGCTGTATGCAAAGCTGGTCAGATCAGAGAAGGCGCATGCCCGGATTGTATCAATCGAACGGCCTAAGCTGCCGGATGGGTACGGTATTGTGGATGCTGACGATGTGCCAAAGAATGGAATCAAGGTGATTAAAGCAGAACAGCCGGTATTTGCAAAAGGAGAAACAAGATTCATTGGAGAAGCCATTCTGATGATTGTCGGACCGGAGAAAGAACAGGTGGAAAGACTGGCAAAACAGGTCAAAGTCACCTACGAGGATCTTCCGGCGGTCTTAAGCCTTGAAGAGAGTATAACCTCTTGTGTGAAGTATGAATTTGAACATGGAGAGGTAACGGAGCAGTTTGCAAAAGCAGCAACGGTGTATGAAGAGGTATTTCATACAGGGTATCAGGAACAGGCTTACATTGAGCCGCAGGGAGCCATTGGTTTGTATGAGAAGGATAAAGTGACCATGATTGGCTCACTGCAGTGTCCTTACTATGTCAAGAGTGCCATTGAATATGCACTGGAGGAAGCACCGGACAACGTACAGGTCATTCAGAGCACGACCGGTGGAGCCTTTGGCGGAAAAGAGGACTATCCCTCTCTGCTTGGATGTCTTGTCGCTGTAGCGGCAAAGAAATTCAAAAAGCCAGTGCGAATCATATTTGATCGAAGAGAAGACATAGCCGTGACGACCAAACGGCACCCGGCTAAGTTCGTTTACAAAGTAGCACTGAATGAGAACAATGAGATCCTGGCCATGGATATTGATGCAAGACTGGATGGCGGAGCCTACGAGGGACTTTCGAGCGTTGTGCTGCAGCGCTCTC
The DNA here is from genome assembly GCA_003249225.1 of Clostridia bacterium. Classification (GTDB taxonomy): domain Bacteria; phylum Bacillota; class Clostridia; order Lachnospirales; family Lachnospiraceae; genus SZUA-448. The sequence continues at coordinate 155,006 of QKJQ01000016.1, forward strand.
TGCTTGCACTGACCGGGGTGTATAAGATTCCGGCCATCCGTGTGATTGGTCAGGTCATGGAGACGAACACCGTACCAAACGGCGCCTTCCGTGGATTTGGTGCACCACAGAGCTTTTTTGCAATCGAGCTGCTGATGACACATCTTGCAAAAAATGCCGGTATGGCTGCACTGGATTATAAGAAAAAATATATGGTAAGGCAAGGAGATAAGACGCTTACCAAGGGAGAATTCCGGTATCCGATCCTTCTGCCAGAGATGATCGAGGAAGCAGAAAAGCTCAGTCATTACAGCGAAAAGGAAGCCTTTTATAGAAATCAAAAAGGAAGATACAAAAAAGGCATCGGTATGTCCATCTTTCTTCATGGCTGCGGATTTACCGGTTCTGCCGAAAAGGATCATATAAAGTCTGTTCTGAAAATGGTCAGATACGAGGATGGAACGGTTGAAATCCTCGCCAGCAATACCGATATGGGACAGGGCTTAAAGACCACCTTTGCCAAGATCGCGGCAGAGGTCCTTGAGATACCCCTCGAGCAGATACGGATTGTGAACCCCGATACCGACCGGGTCCCCAATTCCGGACCGACGGTTGCCTCAAGATCGATCATGGTCGTTGGAAAGCTGATTGAGCGTGCGGCAAAGAAGCTTAAAAAGGATTATAAAAAGGGTGTGTATCAGGAAGTTGTGGAGCACTATGTGCATACGGAGATGATACCCTGGGACATCAATACATTTTCAGGAGATGCCTATCCAACCTACTCCTGGGGCATCAATGTTGTGGAAACCGAAGTGGATACGCTGACCGGACAGTCAAAACTGCTTGGAGTATGGGGAATCTTTGATGTTGGAACAGCAATCGATGAAACCATCATGAAGGGACAGATGGAAGGCGGTATGTTGCAGGGGCTTGGATACGGATCCTGCGAAAAGATGGAGAATGTGGGCGGGGTTATAAAGCAGGCCAGCATGACCGATTACATCATCCCGACAGCAAAGGATACGATTCCTTTTGTTACGAAACTGATCGACAACCCTTATGAAGGCGGACCATTTGGCGCAAAGGGAGCAGGAGAACTGACCATTATCGGTGCTGCCCCTGCCTATGCAGAAGCCATTGAATGTGCAATGGGACAGAGAGTCTCTTCCATTCCGGTTACCCCGGAAAAGATTCTGGATCTGATTTAGGGCAAATCGAAGAAGGGCATTTCGATTAAAAAAAGTTTGTGCCTCGCGCGTCACCGCTCGTTCAAACTTAATTATGCGCTTGAAAGCAGCGCAGGAAAGAGGGCAAATCGAAGAAAAACACTTCGATTAAAAAAGTTTGTGCCTCGCGCGTCACCGCTCGTTCAAACTTAATATGCGCTTGAAAGCAGCGCAGGAAAGAGGGCAAATCGAAGAAAAACACTTCGATTAAAAAAAGTTTGTGCCTCGCGCGTCACCGCTCGTTCAAACTTAACTATGCGCTTGAAAACAGCGCAGGAAAGAGGGATAATATGGTTTTTACTTTGAATTATAAAGCAGTGAAATACGAAGGGGACCCATCGAAGCGGCTTCTGGATGTACTTAGGGACGATTATGGTCTTATGGAACAAAAAGAAGGCTGCGGAGAAGGAGAATGCGGGGCTTGTGCCGTACTGATCAATGGGCGGAGCGTGAATTCCTGCATTACGGCAATCGGAAGTCTTGCCGGGAAGGAAGTGGTCACCCTGGAAGGCTACCGTTCGACAAAGCAGTATAAAGCACTGGAGGAGGCATTTGCAAAGTCAGGAGCGGTACAATGTGGATTCTGCATTCCTGGAATGATCATGGCGGCAGAGTCTCTTCTGTCCTCCAATCCGAATCCTTCCGAGGCAGATATCCGGGAGGGCATCTCAGGAAATCTTTGCCGCTGCACCGGTTATAATATGATCGTTGAAGGGGTTCAGATGGCAGCAAAGGAGGGAAAGGGCTTATGGTAACAAGTTATAACCCGGTATCCCTCGAAGAAGCCCTGCGCTGTAAGGCAGAACATCCGGAAGCGGTGCTTTATGCCGGTGGTACCGATCTTATGGTCGCTAAGAAGGAACTGACCAGTCTTATCTTTATAAATCAGGTGAAAGAACTGCAGGTGGTGAAAGAGACGGACGAGGCGATCGAAATTGGCGCTGCGATCACTTACCGCGATCTGCTGTCAGACCCTGCAGTGCCAGAGCTCCTAAAACAGGCTATTCGTGAGATAGCGGCTCCCTCCATACGAAATACCGGTACGATGGGTGGTAACATCTGCAATGCTTCCCCCGCGGGAGATACGCTGCCGGTGCTGTATCTGCTGGATGCCGTGCTGGTTCTGGCCACCTTTGAGGAAGGAAGGGTAGAACGACGCGAAGCAGCGATTGATGAGTTCATCAGGGGAATCAGAAAGACGACACTGCAGCAGACAGAAATCCTCGAAAAGATCATAATTAAAAAAGCAGCGTTCAGCAAGGATATCAGATTTGGATTTAAAAAAGTAGGAGCAAGAAAAGCGCAGGCGATCTCGAAGCTCCTGTTCTGCGCGGCATTGTCACAAAAGGATGGAATCGTTACGGATTTTAAAGTGGCATACGGATCTGTCGGTGTTACGGTCGTAAGAAGAAAGGATATAGAGAAGAAGTACACTCATCTGTCTTTAGCGGCATTCAAAGCATCCATCGAAGAGATTCTTAATGATTATGATGCAATTTTAAAACCGATCGATGACCAGCGTTCAACGGCAGTTTACCGGAAAAAGGTATGTTTAAATCTGTTAAAGGACTTTCTGATGACCAGCTATTCCCGTGTTGTGATTACGGGTGGTACGCTTGTGGATGGCACCGGTGATAAAGCATACAAAGCAGATGTCCTGATCGAGGAAGATAAGATCAAAGCGATCGCAGGTCCGGGAAGCTTTGCAGGAGAAGAGTTTCAGGATGCTGAGGTCTTTGATGCTACGGGGCTGATGGTTTCTCCGGGCTTCATCGATACGCACAGTCACTCGGATCTAAAGGTTCTGATCGAACCGGAGGTCCTTCCAAAGCTCTGGCAGGGGATTACAACGGAAGTGCTGGGTCAGGACGGTATTTCGATGGCACCGCTGCCAATCGATTACATTTCAGACTGGAAGAAGAATCTGGCCGGTCTTGATGGTGAATCCTCGCAATTTTGCTGGAAATATGAAACCACGGCGAATTACCTTGCAATGATCGAAGAAGCTGCGCCAGCTTTAAACGAGAGTTATCTGGTTCCGCATGGCAACATCCGTATGGAAGCGATGGGCCTGGAAGACAGAGAACCGACAAAAGAAGAACTGCATGAGATGTGCAAGGTCACAAGGCGTGAGATGGAAGCCGGATGTCTCGGTCTTTCCTCCGGACTGATCTATCTGCCCTGTGCCTATGCGAAGACTGAGGAACTGATCGAACTTTGCAAGGTCGTGGCAGAGTATGACGGTGTATTTGTGGTACACCAGAGAAGCGAAGCCGATACGATCCTGACCTCCATGAAAGAGATACTGGAAATCGGCAGGAAAAGCGGCGTGAAAATACATTTTTCACATTTTAAAGTATGCGGGAAAAACAACTGGAAATACCTGCCCAAGATGTTCCAGCTGCTTGATGATGCAAAAGCGGAAGGAATCAAAGTTTCCCTTGACCAATATCCTTATGTTGCAGGAAGTACAATGTTAGGCGTTATTCTTCCGCCATGGGCTCATGACGGCGGTACGGACAAACTGATGGAGCGGCTGAAAGATTCCTCCGCCAGAGAGCAGATGAAGAAAGATATTGAGCAGGGCATTCCGGGATGGGATAATTTTATAGAATTTGCGGGTGTGGATCAGATTTTTATCACCAGTGTAAATTCTGCAAAGAACCAGGAAGTGGTGGGGCTGAGCCTGTCAGAACTTGGTGAAAGGAAAAAGAAAGAGGCACTCGAAGCAGCCTTTGATCTGCTGCTCGAAGAAGAAAATGCCGTTGGCATGGTCGATTTTTACGGACTGGAAGAACATATTGCACAGATCATGAAACGCGAGGAAATGAACGTCTGTACCGACGGCCTGCTTTCCGGAAAACCGCATCCCAGAGTCTTTGGTTCATTTCCACGGGTTCTTGGTAAGTTCGTCCGAGAAGAGAAAATACTCGAAGCAGAAGCCGCGGTGGCAAAGATGACTGGTAAAGCCGCTGCTGCAATGGGAATAAAACAGCGGGGACTTCTGAAAGAAGGCTACTACGCAGACCTGGTGTTATGGGATGCAGACAGAATAATCGACAAAGGTACCTTTAAGGAACCGGCGCAAAGACCGGAAGGAATTTATCATGTGATAGTAAACGGAATTCCGGTCATAAAAAACGGTGAATACACAGGGGAACGTAATGGAAAAGTAATCAGAAGGAGATAACGGATGTATACATTTACGATCAATGGGAAAGAGGTCCGGACAGAAAACGATAAAAATCTGCTGGACTACATCAGGGATGAGCTGGACATTACTTCCTTAAAGAATGGCTGCAAGGAAGGTTCCTGCGGTGCCTGTATGATCCTCGTGGACGGTAAGAAGATGAGAGCCTGCCTGTTAACAACGGCAAAAGCGGACAAGAAAGAGCTTGTTACAGTAGAAGGACTTTCAAAGCGGGAGATGGAGGTCTACACCTACTGCTTTCAGAAAGCGGGAGCGGTTCAGTGCGGATTCTGCACACCGGGTATGGTAATCAGCGCAAAATCTCTGCTGGATACAGAACTAAGTCCCTCCAGAAGCGATGTGAAAAAAGCAATCAAAGGAAATATCTGCCGCTGTACCGGCTATAAGAAGATAGAAGATGCGATTTTGATGGCCGCAGAGTTTTTCAGGGAAGAGAAAAAGATACCGCAGGAGGTATTTACAGGAAGAGTCGGCGAACGCACCTTCCGTCCGGATGCTGCCGGAAAAGTAGAAGGAACGGCAAAATTTGCGGATGACCTGAAAGTGGAAGGAATGGCATACGGAAGCGCACTGCGTTCAAAATACCCAAGAGCCCTTGTGAAACATATTGATATCAGCAAGGCGTTGCAGCACCCACTAACCGTAAAGATCGTTCTGGCAGAGGATGTACCGGGGGACCGTACCATCGGACATCTGACACAGGACTGGCCGGCTCTGATTGCGAAGGGCGAGACGACAAGATATCTGGGAGACAGCATTGCTCTTGTGGCAGCAAAAACAAAGGAAGCACTGTATGAGATCAAAGCATTGATCGAGGTGGAATACGAGGAACTTCCCCCCATGCTGTCACCGGAGGAAGCCATGGCAGAAGGCGCTCCCTTGATTCATGAGAGCGGAAATGTATATCGAACGGAGTTGATCCAGCGTGGAAATGTCGATGAGGCGCTTGAAAATTCTGCGTATGTGGTGACAAACACCTATCAGACCCCGCATCAGGAACATGCCTTTCTGGAGCCGGAAAGTGCACTTGCCATTCCGGATGGAGATTCACTGACGGTCTATACCGGCGGGCAGAGTGTTTATGATGAATACAGGGAGATTGGAAAGCTCCTTGCGATTCCGGGTGAAAAGCTTCGAATCATCAGTGCCTATGTCGGCGGTGGCTTTGGTGGTAAGGAAGACATGAGTGTTCAGCATCATGCAGCCTTGCTTGCCTATCTAGCCAAGGTTCCGGTCCGGGTCACCCTTACCAGAGAAGAAAGCCTTTTTGTACATCCAAAGCGTCACCCGATGAAAATGGAACTGACCACCGGATGTGATAAAAGCGGCAGACTTACCGCCATGCGCCTTCGCCTGATCGCAGATACCGGTGCATATGCTTCCCTTGGCGGTCCGGTCCTGCAAAGAGCCTGTACCCATGCGGCCGGTCCGTACAACTACCAGAACATTGATATCATCGGGAAGTCGATCTATACGAACAATGTACCAAGTGGTGCATTCCGCGGCTTTGGGGTAACACAGACCATGTTCGCAACAGAATGTAATATCAATATGCTGGCAGAAAGAGTGGGCATCGATCCCTATGAGATCCGCATCCTAAATGCCATTCGGCCGGGACAGAGCCTTCCGAACGGACAGATCGCAGACGAGGGTACCGGTATGGTGGAATGTCTGGAAGCAGTAAAAGATATTTATTATGATAACTATAAAAATGCAGGAATTGCCTGTGCCATTAAAAATGCCGGGGTTGGTGTTGGTATCCCGGATACCGGACGGGTCCGCCTGGTCGTTACCGGGGGAAAAGTATCCCTTCGGACCAGTGCATCCTGCATGGGACAGGGAATTGCAGAGACCATGCGCTCCATTTTGTGTGAGACAACAAGACTGAAACCAGAGGAGGTTGTTGTTGCCATGCCGGATACTTCCATTACACCAAATTCAGGGACCAGCACGGCATCAAGACAGACGGTAATCACCGGAGAGACGACCAGAAGAGCCAGTCTGAAGCTTGCCAAAGACCTGCAGACTTCAACCCTTGCTTCCCTGGAGGGAAAGGAATACTATGAAGAATTCGTTGGTGTGACAGATCCGATGGGAAGCGAAAAACCAAATCCGGTCAGCCATCTGGCGTATGGATTTGCCTGTCAGGTCGTGATTCTTGGAGAAGACGGCAAGGTCGCAAAGGTGGTGGCAGCACACGATGTCGGACATGCCGTGAACCCTGCTAATGTGGAAGGACAGATCGAAGGCGGTGTTGTCATGGGTCTTGGCTACGGACTGACAGAAGACCCGAAGGTAAAGGGCGGGAGACCGACCGTATCGTATGGCAAGCTTGGGTTATTCAGAGCAACGGACATACCAAAGATCGAGACGATCTTAGTTGAGAAAAATCATGCAGAACTTGCCTACGGTGCAAAGGGTGTTGGAGAGATTCCTCTGATTCCGACCGCTCCGGCAGCCCAGGCGGCTTATTACAAGAAAGATGGTATCTTCAGAACAAAGCTGCCGCTGGAAGGAACACCCTATTTAAAAAGTGAATAGGGAATATAGTTTGGAAAAGAATTACACAGTCCGAACAAAAGCCCCATTCCTTCACTCTTTTGTTTACCGTAACTATAACACAGAAAATAGCCAGAAAAGTCTTGAAAGGCGGAAGAATGAGTCAAATGTTACTGATAGGAAATGGTGTTTTGATTACAAGAGACCCGGCCAATCCATTTATAGAAAAAGGCGGGCTTCTGCTGGAAGACAATCTTATCAAAGAAGTCGGCGACAGCAATGAACTTAAAAGTAAATATCCTGAAGTACCTTATATGGATGCAGAAGGTATGCTGATCATGCCGGGATACATCAATGCACATCACCATATATACAGCGCCTTTGCAAGAGGTATGAACATTCCGGATAATCACCCTTTGGATTTTCTTGAGATACTGAAGGGCACCTGGTGGAAGCTAGACAGAACGCTGTCCTTGCAGGCAACGTATGACAGTGGAATCGCCACGTATCTTGAATGCATCCAAAATGGTGTCACGACCGTTGTAGATCATCACGCAAGCTACAATTCAATCACCAAAAGTCTGGAAGCCTTATCAGAAGCTGCCGGTCTGCTTGGTGTACGCACCTGCCTGGCATATGAGATCTCCGACCGGGACGGACAGGAAAAAATGCTGGAAGCTATTCAGGAATCCTTTGATTTTGCAGAGCAGCTCGAGCGAAGTAACAGACCTTCTCAGGAAGAGGATACGGAGCAGCAAAATACAGAGGAACAAAAAAATATAAAGGAACAGCAGAAAACCACAAAGCAGTCAGACGGCAGTATGCAGCGTGCATTGATCGGGCTCCATGCTTCTTTTACACTAAGTGATGAGACACTGGCCTTATGCCGGGAAAGAAATACAAAAAACATCGGGTATCATGTTCATGTGGCAGAAGGTGCCTATGATCAGGAACACTGCCTGAAAGAGTATGGCTGCACGGTTGTTGAACGACTGAAAAAGCAAGGTATACTGAACGAGCATGCCGTTGCCGGTCACTGTATCCACATCACAGAGTCGGATATGGATCTGCTAAAAGAGACAGGAACGACAGTCGTACATAACCCGCAGAGCAACATGGGAAATGCTGTCGGAGCACCGGATGTCCTCACCATGATGGACAAAGGTATCCCGGTCTGTCTTGGAACCGATGGCTATACAAGTGACATGCTGGAATCTGCCAAGACAGCAATCCTCCTGCAAAAGCACCGCAGCAAAAATCCGGACCGAGGCTTTGCGGAAGCTGCAAAAATGCTGTTTCAAAACAATGCGGTATTTGCCTCCGGTCTTTTTGGAACGACCCTTGGTGTATTGCAGACAGGAGCGGCCGCAGATGTCATACTGGTCGATTATAAGCCGTACACTCCGCTGACGAAAGAAAACATAGACGGACATTTATTTTTTGGCGTGAGCGGCAGGAACACCGATACGACAATTATCAACGGAAAGGTATTAATGCGTCATAAAAAGCTGAAAGCAGACGTTGATACACTGTATAAAAGCTGCAGGAAGACTTCCGCACAGGTATGGAGAGAATTGTATGAATGACACGAAGAAAACAGCTGAAAATGAAGTAAAAACAGCCACCGATACGATGACACCGATTTCCTTTGAAAAGATGCTTCACAGCCTTTTGAAGGAATACAGGACAAAGAAATGCTTTTATGAGGTGCCGGTGAGCCGGAACAAGTCAAAGGAATACCGGAACTATATTGGTCCGGCAGCAGGACCGCACACACAGCTCGCAGGGAACCTGGTGGCAGGCTATGCAGCGGGAGCGTCTTATTTTGAATTAAAGACGGTCCAGATAATGACAGGAGAAGAGCTTGGAATCAAAAAACCCTGCATCTATGCGGCAACAGAAGTCTTCAATACCGAATGGTCAACCGAGCTTTCCATAGAAGCAGCAAAAAGTGAATACATCAAAGGATATCTCTTGCTAAAGATACTCATACAGGAATTTGAGCTTGGTGACCCGGAGGGTTTTGAATTTGTCATGAGTGCAGGTTATGACCTGAACGGCATAAAAAGTCCTGTCATTGATGATTTTCTTGAGAGCATGAAGGAGGCCGCTGCATCAAAGGAATGGCAGAAGGATATGGCTTATCTGAAAGAAAATCTTTCTATGTTTACGAACCTCACAAAAGAATATCTGGACTCCATCCCTTCCTGTATAACCGATACCATTGCGCTTTCCACAATGCATGGCTGCAAGCGGGAAGAGATTGAAAAGATTGCAGAGTACCTGCTTTGTGAAAAGCAATTGAATGTATATGTGAAAATGAACCCGACACTTCTTGGAAGAGAAGGAGTCAGAAAAGCACTTGATTCGCTCGGCTATTCGCACCTGCACTTTGATCCGCACAGCTTTGAGGTGGATATCGACTTTGAAAGTGCCTGTGAGATGCTGGGACGGCTGCAAAAAACAGCAAAGAGCCTTGGGAAAAGGTTTGGCGTGAAGGTCACGAATACACTGCCGGTAACGATACAGCGAAAGGAGCTTTTGGGAGATACGATGTATCTGTCCGGACCGGCTCTGTTCCCGATTGCGATCGGAGTTGCTAAAAAGCTGGCAAAGAGATTTGACGGTACGCTTCCTTTATCCTATTCCGGCGGTGCCGATCAGAAGAACTGTAAGGATATTCTGGAATGCGGGATTTATCCGGTGACGGTATCTTCCTACCTGCTTAAGCCCGCAGGCTATAAGAACTTAAAAGCACTGGCCGCTGCCGCAGATCTGGCAGTCATTCCGGAGCTCATTGATGCAGAAAAATGCGGAATGCTGGAAGCACAGGCAGGAACACAGGCGTCTTATCAATATAAGGCAATCAGGACGTATGCCGGTTCAGAGGATTATTCTGTCCTTTGTGCTGCCTGTCATAACTGCGTTGATATCTGTCCGAACCGGGCGAACAAAAGGATCACGATCGATGGGGAAGCAGCCGTTATTCACCTGGACAGCCTCTGCAACGAATGCGGCGCCTGCCGTTACTATTGCATAAAAGGCCATGTTCCATATAAAGAAAAGCTCACCCTGTTCACGACAAAGGAAGCCTATGAAGCGACCACAAATCCTGGTATTTATATAGGAACAGAGGAAAACAGGGAAGCGATGGACATCATCGCTGCTGAGAAAAAGATAGAATTGCAGGAGATGGACAGCACCACGGCTGAGAAAAAGATAGAATTACAGGAGATGGACAGCACCACGGCCCGGAAGAAAAACAGTGTACCAAAGATCAGGAATATTGGAAGAAAGAGCATAGAGGATTCGTTGGAAAAAGAGTTCGGGAACGAAGCTGAAAAAATACGTAAGATAAATTGGGAGGAATATGCAGATGAGTTTTGAAATCGTTCAAAAGACCCTGACAACAGGTAAAAAACCGGAGCTGCAGCACCTTGGGATGGAGACTGCGAAAAAGGTCATGCGTTTCCATAACAGCTTTCCGATGTACCAGCCGACCCCCCTGCAAAGTCTTGCCTGCCTGGCAAGAACACTTGGGGTGAAAGGGATTTATGTAAAGGACGAATCGTATCGTTTCGGTCTGAATGCCTTTAAAGTCCTTGGCGGAAGCTACGCCATCGGGACCTACATAGCAGAAAAGCTGAATATGGACATTGATGAGCTGCCCTTTGAAAAAATGATATCCGATGAAATCAGAAAGGAACTTGGAGAGCTGACCTTTATCTCAGCGACCGATGGAAACCACGGCCGCGGTGTTGCCTGGACTGTTAATCAGTTAAAACAAAACTCAGTTATATATATGCCAGCCGGGAGTTCGTTTGAGCGCCTTGCCAATATTAAGGCAGAAGGAGCGAAAGCTGACATTACAGACCTGAATTATGATGATGCGGTGCGTCTTGCGAATGAACATGCGAAGGAAAATGGATGGATACTCGTGCAGGATACGTCCTGGGACGGATATGAAAAAATTCCGACAGCGATCATGCAGGGTTATACAACAACCGCGGCAGAAGCACTTTCACAGCTGCCGGAAAGACCAACGCATATCTTTCTTCAGGCGGGAGTCGGTTCATTTGCTTCTGCGGTAACCGGGTTCTTTGCAGACTATTACAAAGAGGAATGCCCCATTATAACAATCGTTGAACCAAACGAAGCCGCCTGCATTTTTAAAACGATCAAGGCAGGAGACGGTAAGATCCATCCAGTTACTGGTTCGATGAATACGATCATGGCAGGTTTGGCCTGCGGCGAACCGGTTACAGTCGGAATCGATATCCTTCGAAATTATGCGGATAATTTCGTAAGCTGTCCTGATTTTACAGCAGCACAGGGAATGCGGGTGCTTGGCGCTCCGACCGGGGACGATGAACGGATCATTTCCGGGGAGAGCGGTGCTGCGGGCTTTGGTCTGTTCTATGAGGCTATGACGAATCCTCTGCTTGCCGACTTGAAAGATGCACTAAAAATCAATTCAGATTCAAGACTTTTGTTCTTTAGTACAGAGGGAGACACCGACAAAGAGAATTATAAAAAGATCGTCTGGGACGGAGCGTATGCCAGACCTTAGCAGGAGGATTGTATGATAGAAGAAAAAGAAAAATCGCAGGTCATTGACCTGTGCAGGGCACTGATTTGTGCAAAAAGCTATTCCGGTGAGGAAGAAAAAGCCGGTGAACTTCTGCAGAGCTTTTTTAAAGAACATGGCTTTGACCGTGTGCACGTAGATGAATACGGGAATGTGATTGGAACCATACGGGGGAAAAGACAGGGGAAGAAGCTGTTGTTTGACGGTCATATCGATACAGTACCGGTTGTGAATCAGGAAAAATGGACGCATGATCCATTTGCTGCAGAGATCGTGGATGGGAAAATCTATGGCCGTGGAGCCAGTGATATGAAGGGTGCTGTTGCTGCCATGGCAGTGGCGGCGGCTAATTTTGCAGAAATGACGAACAAGGATTTTGCCGGAGAGATTCATGTGGCGGGTGTGGTTCATGAGGAATGTTTCGAGGGTGTGGCCGCCAGAAAAATCAGTGAGTTTGTAAAGCCGGATTATGTGGTGATCGGAGAAGCTTCTAATCTGAATCTAAAGATTGGACAGAGGGGAAGAGCAGAGATCGTGGTTGAGACGTTTGGAATTCCGGCACATTCTGCAAGTCCTGAAAAGGGTCTGAATGCAGTCTATGCCATGAGTAAGGTAATCCAGGTCATCCGTGAGCTCGAACCAACGGAGCATAAGGTTCTTGGCAAAGGAATTCTTGAACTGACCGATATAAAATCCACACCATATCCTGGTGCTTCTGTTGTTCCGGAGTATTGCAGAGTAACGTATGACAGACGACTCCTTGTCGGCGAGACGAAGGCGAGCGTACTCGAACCGATCCAGACAGCACTTGATCAGCTGATGGCACAGGATCCGACAGTGAAAGCAAAGGTTTCTTATGCAAAGGGAAAAGAACGCTGCTACACCGGCAATGAGATCGAAGGAGAGAGATTCTTCCCGGGCTGGCTCTTTGAAAAAGAGGAAACCTGGGTGAAGGCCATCATGAATGAACTAGAAGGTTCAGGCTTCCAGCCGTCCATAACACAGTATAATTTCTGTACGAACGGAAGCCATTATGCCGGAGAAGCAGGAATCACGACCTTTGGTATGGGACCTTCCGATGAAAGACTGGCCCACGTGATTGATGAATACATTGAAATCGATCAGCTGACCAAGGTCACGGAGTGCTACAAGGGCATTATGAAGGCATTGTTATAAGGAAGAAGGGAAAGCTTTTCATCGGGTGATCCGGTGACCTTGAGCGAATGGATGGAGGAGTATGAAACGAAAATTCTTTAAACGGGAAAGGTTACTTATTGCGGTCCTGATCTTTGCCATGCTGGCTGTGACTGCCTGCGGGTCAAAAGAAGCAGAAACAGCAGTGATAACCTTTGACAGTCTTGCGACCGATCAGGTATCTCTGATTGCACTGGGAAATTCCGATGTGCCGGTCGGTCAGTATTCACAGGAGATTCTTGAGAAGCTGGGGATCTGGGAGCAGATGCAGGATAAGATATCCTTTGGTTCGAACGTAAAAGAAGTACTTTCTCAGGTAGAAGAAGGTTCGGTTGACTGCGGAATGGTCTATGCAACGGATGCAGCAACGGCAGAAGGGGTTATGGTTGCTGCCAAAGCCCCGGAAGGCTCCCTTGCAACACCGGTGCTTTATCCGGTGGCAAGGTTGAAGGAGGCAAAGAACAAGGAGCTTGCAGCAGCTTTCTTAAGTTTCCTGACGACGGAGGATTCCGCGAAAGAATTCGAATCGGTAGGCTTTACGTTTGTTGGAACCGTAACGACGGATAGCAGTACGGAAAGCAGTGCAGAGGATCGCACGGAAAATCAGTCGTCTGCTCCGGGATCAGGAACGCTGACAGTCTTTGCCGCTGCCAGTCTGACAGAAAGTATGACAGCAATCGCGGAGGCCTTTGAAGCAATGTATCCAAATACGGAGGTAATCTGCAACTTTGATTCAAGCGGAACACTAAAGACACAGATCGAAGCCGGTGCAGAGGCGGATATCTTCTTTTCAGCAGCCCAGAAACAGATGAATGCACTGGAAGAGGAGAATCTGATCGATACAGACACGAGACAGGATCTGTTGAAAAATGAAGTGGTATTGATTGTGCCAAAAGACTGATCCGTGTCCACAGTATAAGAAACGTAATTGGTAAAATTAAGTTACAAGGCGAAGATAGTTGTATCACAGTAAAATAATTGTACTGTGTAAAATGAACCAGTGAGGAGGTGAGGCATTGGATCTTTTTCCTTTATGGAATTCGCTTAGAATATCTCTTATAGCGACCGTTATTACATTTTTCCTTGGGATTTTTCTGGCCTACTATGTTGTCAGGCTCCCCGGACTCTTAAAAGGAATTCTGGATACCCTGTTCACCATACCCATGGTGCTGCCGCCGACGGTAGCCGGTTTTGTTATCCTGAAGCTGATCTCACCGAAAAGTCGGCTTGGGGAACTGGTCCGGAAGTACTTTGACAGTACGCTGACCATGAAGTGGTATGCAGCCATCCTTGCCGTTGTCGTCGTTACCTTTCCATTGATGTACCGAACCGCACGCAGCTCCTTTGAAGCCTTTGATCCTGATATTATTGCGAGCGGAAAGACGCTCTGTCTTTCTAATACCTATATATTCTGGCGCATCCTTCTGCCAAACTGCAAGGCCGGTATTATTGCCGGTCTGGTTCTTGCCTTTGCCAGAGGACTGGGCGAATATGGTGCGACCAGCATGGTGGCAGGTTATATTCCGCACAAAACAGCGACCATATCAACAACGGTGGCTTATTTTTGGCAGACGAATCAGGATGAACAGGCAGTGAAATGGGTACTGATCAACCTTGCCATTTCCTGTGTGATCATGCTGATCGTAAATGTGTTCGAAAAGCGCGTATCGTACGGAAAGGAGGGCTGAACATGTCAATCTTCTGCGACATTAAAAAAAGGCTGGGTGATTTTACCCTGCAGATCAGCTTTGACACTAAAGAAGAGACGGTTGCCTTAATGGGAGCCTCCGGCTGCGGCAAGAGCATGACCCTTCGCTGCATTGCTGGAATTCAAAAGCCTGACGCCGGAAAAATTATCATCAATGGCGTAACTGTCTTTGACTCTGAAAACAAGATAAATCTCCCCCCGCAAAAGCGCAGAGTCGGTTATATGTTTCAGGATTACGCACTGTTTCCGAATATGACAGTAGAAAAGAACATTGGAGCCGTCCTTGGAAAAGAACGGCTTGATGAACTGCCTGGTCTTTTAGAGACGTATTGTCTGACGGGTCTTGAAAAGCTTTATCCAAGACAGCTCTCCGGCGGGCAGAAGCAGCGGTGTGCCCTGGCCAGAATGATAGCAATGTCACCGGAAATCATATTGCTGGATGAACCCTTTGCGGCGCTGGACAGTTTTCTTCGCTGGCAGATGGAACAGGAAGTTGCAGCGGCTATAAAGAAGGCTGGTAAATCGGTGCTTTTTGTGTCACATGACAGAGATGAGGTATTCCGGGTGAGTGACCGGGTTATCGTCATGCACCAGGGGAAAAGCGAAGAGATTACAGAAAAGCACCAGCTTTATAAACATCCAAAGACCTATGTGGATGCCCTGCTTACCGGCTGTAAGAACATCTGCCCTGCAACGCTTACCGGTGATTTGCTGGAAGCAAAAGAGTTCGGAATCAGCTTCCCATACAGACAGGGGGAACTAAGAGGCACAGGGAACCTGGAGGTTCTTGATAAGAGAGAAGAGAAGACCGCGATCCATTACATAGGGATCCGTTCAAAAAGCATACTGCCAGCCTTCCTTGTAGCCGAGGATACAAAAGCATTCCGTGCTTCCTATACCATCGAGCAGACCATTGAAAATGTCTTTACCTATGTATTGATGGTACGCCTGCCAGAGGCCTTGCAGCCACTGCGCTGGGAGATGTCAAAAGACATCTATCAGACATTGGCAGACCATGAAGCGGTTCTTGCCATACCCTATGAAAGTATTTATGAATTAGTGGAATAATCAAAAAAAGCTTCGCCTGCTGTCCAAAGGAACAGTGAGCGAAGCTTTTTTTAAGACATATTCTTTTTTCAATAAAAAATCAGATACGAAAAATCTCAGGCGGAGAAAGAATCATCGATAAAAAGTTCTTTTTCAGCTCCGTGTTAAAATTCAGATAATCCTGCATACAGGTAAAAAGCAGCAAACGTCTGTAATTCAGAAAAGTGTCGATCTGCTTTAGCCAGAAGTCCTCGAGGTGGTTCTCCGTTTCATAACCGTTGATAAAGTGATCGAAGAAGCGTTGCAAGGCTTCTTTGTTATGAACTTCATTTGCCATTCCGCCGGAGAGATCGAACATGATGCCCTGCGCCGGGACGGTAATGTCCTGAAGAAAGAAGTTACAGGAGGATACATCAAAATCAATCAGGGTTATCTCTTTGTCTCTTGCAATGATATTTTGCTGATGATTGTCATTATGTATGAAGCCATGTGTATCGCGATTTATGGGAAGCGCGGATAAGTGTCCCGCCATATTCAGCCATTCCTGTTTTACCTGATCATCCTTGCACCAGTTAAAGAAAAAATTGAGTTCATCCTGATGACCATATTCAGACGGCCGTCCGCTAATGTTCTTCCAGACCGGATAACTTTTGGAAGCTTTATGAGCTTTTCCGGTAATCTTGCCCCAGTGCCAGCTAAGATCTGTTGTCAGCAGCTCAGCGGCAGGACTTTTCCCTTCGCAGAATTTCATGGAGTAAGCAATAAATATATTCTCTTCATCCTCGCAGGTCTCATACAAACGATGCTTGCTGTTCTCTTCCGGACCAGCAATATTAATACCGCACTCCACAAGATAATGTATAAAGGTAAGCCGGTCATCCATAGCAGCCAGATCGTTGATGCCGGGTTTTTTAACGGCCAGAATTTTAAGGACCTTCTTCTGCCCGCTCTTTTGATAGAAGTATGCTATGCCATCAGAGTCTTCTCTGCCCCCGCCAAGGAAGATCAGGTCTTTTTCATGGATGTCATAAGCATGACAAAGTGTTGCCAATGCCTTTGCAGAAACTGTAATCATGTATTACTCCTTTCATGCAATGATACCCTCATTATAACAGGGATTTTGCAGGTGTCAAAGAGAATATGGTTCTTCCTTGCTTTGAAAAGGAAAGTATGGGGCGAGCTATAATAATTACCTGTAAGAAGCCTAAAATTTAAGGTGTGAATTCTTTTTGAAATATAGTAAAATCATTTGGCAGCAGGATAAAATATGGTATAATAAGAAAATGCTCAGAATTGATGAAAGAGTAATCGAAGGAAATCAGTGACAGAAAATAAAAAATAATTGGAGAAGACAAATGATCAGACAGATGATAAACGGGATTTGCATGGCACTTGCGGACAGTGTGCCGGGAGTTTCCGGCGGAACAATTGCATTTATATTGGGATTTTACGATCAGTTCATAGGAAGCATTAATGATTTGTTTTATGGAAAAAAAGAGCAGAGAATAAAAGCATTAATCTATCTGTTGAAGCTGGGTTCCGGCTGGATCCTTGGTATGGCCTCGGCAGTGCTCGTACTTACCAGCGTTTTTGAGACACATATTTATGTTGTCAGTTCATTATTCCTGGGATTTATCATTGCATCCATCCCACTGGTAATACACAACGAGAAGAGTTCATTCCGGGAGAATTATCTGAATACTGTATTTGCTGTTATTGGGGCGGGAATCGTAGTGGCCATCACATATTTTAATAACAGCAGTATACTGACCGGTGTCAGTATGGCAAGTTTAAGCTTTCCAATGATGCTGTATGTATTTGCAGCGGGCATGATCGCCATATCGGCCATGTTCCTTCCGGGTATATCAGGTTCGACACTTTTGTTGATTTTTGGCCTTTATATCCCGGTTATGACCGGGTTAAAAGAATTGATGCATATGAACCTTTCTTATGCCGTTGGTATTGCGATCTTTATCCTCGGTATTCTTACCGGAGCGTTATCGGTTGTCAAAGGCTTGCGGGTATGTCTTGAGAAACACAGGTCAAAAACAATGTATACCATTTTGGGCCTGATGATTGGTTCCTTATATGCCATAACCAAAGGGCCCACAACACTTGAAACACCAATGGAAGCGATGTCACTGCACAGCTTTCATCTGATTGCAGCACTTGTTGGTATAGCAATCGTAATCGTGCTTCATTTTGCCGGAAAAGTAAAAGAAAAGGCTTGATAAATAATGGTATGGGGAAGATAGTTTTGAAAATTTATGAAATGGGGTGGAAAAATGATTCAGTTTGATGAAAAAAACAGTATTTTTAAGATTGACACAGCAGGGTCCTCCTATGTAATGGGGTTGGCAGACAATGAATACCTGGGTCATGTGTATTATGGTGAGAAACTTTCCGATACGAGGCTTTCTTACCTGCTTGGAATGGATGTAAATCCATTTACACCAAAGCAAAAGATCGGTGAAAAAGTGTCCTTCATGGACTGCTTTCCCTTGGAATATCCGACGCAGGGACTTGGGGATTTCCGAGAGAGCTGTCTTGCTGTACGCAGGAGCAACGGTCAGGAACAGGCAGAATTAATTTACAAGGGATATAAGATATACAAAGGAAAACCGACTCTGGCCGGACTCCCCGCTACCTGGGGCGAGGACAGTGAGACTCTTGAGATCATACTTACTGATGCAGTTGCCGGCCTGAAGGTAACACTTTTTTACTCTGTATTTGAAGGCATGGATGCCCTTGCGAAAAGTGTTACGATTGAAAACATTGGCGAAGAAACCGTATATTTAACAAAGGTTCTTTCAAGCAGTCTTGATATCAGACCTGGCTCCTATGAACTTTTATCCCTGCATGGTTCCTGGGCACGAGAGCGTCACATGAACCGTCGTGAAATCGGATATGGAAGCATGGGAATTGAGACCTGCCGTGGTATTTCCGGCCATCAGGAGAATCCTTTTCTTGCCGTGGTATCGGAGGGAACAACACAGAGTTATGGTGAAGTGTATGCTATGAATTTTGTGTACTCCTCAAATTTTACCGCAAAAGTGCAGAAGAACCAATTCGACCACATCAGGGCGGTCATGGGGATTCACCCGGAGCATTTTACCTGGAAGCTTTCACCCGGTGAAGTGTTCACAGCGCCTGAAGTAGTTCTGGTCTATTCCGGAGAAGGGCTTGGAAAGATGACCCGCACTTATCATGAAGTGTATCGAAATCATCTGATACGAAGCGAATGGAAAGATAAGATGAGACCGGTGCTGATCAACAACTGGGAGGCTACTTATTTTAATTTTAATACGGAGAAGCTGCTTGATATTGCAAGAACAGCAAAAGAGCATGGCATCGAGATGCTGGTCATGGACGATGGGTGGTTCGGATACCGGGAAAGTGACAACAGCAGTCTTGGAGACTGGATCGTTAACGAAGAGAAGCTTCAGGGCGGTCTGAAGTACCTTGTGGATGAAGTCCACAGGATAGGGTTAAAGTTTGGCATCTGGTTCGAACCGGAGATGATTTCTCCGGATTCTGATCTTTACCGGGCACATCCTGACTGGGCACTGCACTGTGAAGGAAGGGTACCGGGACAGGCCAGAAACCAGCTGGTGCTGGATCTGACCAGACCTGAAGTAGCAGATTACATCTATGATTCAATAGCTACGATACTGCGATCTGCAGACATTGAATATGTAAAATGGGACATGAACCGTCCGTTATCTGATATTGGAAGTTCTTATCTTCCGTCAGATCAGCAGGGCGAGATCATGCATCGTCAGATGCTTGCCGTATATCATATGCAGGAAAGAATGCTGAAAGAATTTCCAAAGCTTTTGCTTGAGAATTGTTCCGGTGGCGGGGCCAGATTTGATCCCGGTATGTTATACTTCAGTCCGCAGTTCTGGTGTTCAGATGATACCGATGCGATTGAACGACTGATCATACAGGAAGGAACCCAGCTGGTTTATCCGCTGTCTACGATCGGAGCGCATGTATCGGATTGCCCGAATCATACGACCGGCAGGGTGACACCATTTTCTACAAGAGGCGATGTAGCGTTGTCCGGGACCTTTGGTTATGAACTTGATATCACAAAGATATCAGAGAGTGACAGAAAGGAGATTCCGGGACAGATTGAGAAGTTCAAGAAATACAATCCGCTGATTGTCTCCGGTGATTACTACAGAATAGCATCGTATCAGGATAACCATGATTATGACTGTTATCAGATCGTATCAAAGGATAAAAAGAAGAGCATTGTGACCTTTGTACAGGTGCATGCAAAACCAAATGCAAAGAAGAGATACATCAGGCTCTGCGGATTGCAGCCAGATCTGTACTATCAGATTGGGGAAGAGATATACATGGGAGATACCCTGATGAAAGCGGGGCTTCCCATACCGGTGGTCTTTGGTGATTATAAATCTATGATATTCGAACTGAATCAATTGAATAAATAAATCATCACTGTCAGCCTTCTTTCACACATGGGAAGTCTGGCAGTGTTTTTTCTATAGGAACGTTTTTTGAATGTACTTTAAATCAGACACTCTGTGTAAGGTATGCATATAACAGGAAGATTTTGCTATGAAAGCCTCTGGCACACATAATTTTGGTAAGTACGTTTGCTTTCTAAATTTATTGGTTCATTTTGAAAGGTTTCAGCTTTGCCAGCAAATGACACATTGAATAAATTCTTTTAATTCTTTCACGTTTCTTTCATAATAATCTGTTATAATTACATTGAATTCAGGCTTGCATAATACCTGTCTGTTATTTGAAGAAAAGTCCTTTCGTTTATCTCACTAAATGTAAGATAATAACAGTTGTCAGGAAGAAAGATAGAATCATGTTTCATGAGAAATGTTCGTTGAAAGAAAGGAATAATTATGGATGATATAATCAAAAAACAATCAATCCTCATTGTGGATGATACTTCAGAGAATATTGATCTTCTGGTAGGAATCCTTGAGAACAATTATAATGTAAAAGTTGCAATCAATGGTGAGAGAGCCATAAAAATAGCAAATGCACAGGAACGTCCGGATCTGATACTTCTGGATATAATGATGCCTGGAATGGATGGCTTTGAGGTGTGCAGACTTTTAAAGGACAATCCTTATACAAAGCATATTCCGGTGATATTTCTTACGGCGATGCAGGATCCGGAAAGTGAAAGAAAAGGACTTGAACTTGGAGCAGTCGATTTTGTAACAAAGCCGATCAGCCCACCTACGGTGATGGCAAGGATCAAGACGCATCTAAAGCTGCACAATCAGAATCAGGAACTGGAAGAAATGGTCTTCCAGCGTACAGCAGAGCTGCGTGAGACCAGGCTTGAGATAATAAAATATCTTGGCAAGGCGGCAGAATATAAAGACAACGATACCGGTCTTCATGTAGTACGTATGAGTCTTTATGTAAAGATGCTGGCAGAGGAACTGGGTCTTGATAAAAGAGAGGTCGAGTTGATTTATCAGGCATCTCCGATGCATGATGTAGGCAAGATAGGAATTCCGGATACCATTTTAAAAAAGACAGGAAAACTGGATGCCGATGAGTGGGAAATCATGAAGAAGCATACGATATATGGGGACAATATCTTTGATAAACCAAGTTCGCAGCTCCTTAGAACAGCAAAAGCCATAGCATTGACACATCATGAAAAATGGGATGGGTCAGGATATCCGAATGGACTGAAACAAGAGGAAATACCCCTTGCCGGAAGAATTGCTGCAATCGCCGATGTTTATGATGCGCTGGTCAGTGAACGGCCCTATAAAAAGGCATGGACACATGAGGAAGCGATAGAAGAAATCAAGACTTCTTCAGGAACACACTTTGACCCGAAGATTGTTGATGTATTCTTGTCCCTTTCCAATAAGATTTTACAGATCAAGGACCAGTATCAGTAAGGAGGAGCTTGAATATATGAAAGATAGGCTAACAATGAAATTGATTTTTGGCACAGGAGTTTTGATTGTGCTGCTGTTCATAGCAACCATGATTCTGGGAAGGGTTCAGGAAAATCTTACATTACGGGTTTCAGCTGTGACAGAAGCTCGTAATAAGATTATAACCAGCAGCTCCAGTATAGCGGATAAAATAATGTTCGCAGCCGTAGCAGAAGAGGCAGACGATTTAAAAGATATCCAGGATATTATTGATCAGCAGACAGTATCCTTAAGCGAATATCTTGATCTTTTATCCGGTACCAGTGTGGAGGATCAGATAGCAGAAGCGGTAAGTCTCGATGAAGAGATGAGTGTAATTGAAGAAAAAGCTGTGGAGGAGATTTCAGAAGAAAACTGGAGTTCGGCGCTTGATCTTATGAAAAGCAAAGATTATCTGACGGCAAAACGGCAGTTTACAAATGATATCGTTGACACCATCGATTCAATCAGTCAGTACTTCGCAAAAAAGCTGAGCCACTATGTGCTAACAATCAACATTATGAACATAGCCAAACTGATTGCTTCCTTTCAGCTGATACTTATATGCATTATCTTTTTCTTTCGTGCGAAAAAAGCAGTGTTTGTACAAAAAAAGCTTGCGGCAAAGGTGGAAGAAGCAAATGCTTTACTGGAACATAGAATTGAAGAACGAACAAGAGAATTGTCCGTTGCTTTTTCAGAAGCTTCCAGCAATAAAGAAAAGCTTCAGCTGATCATAAATTCAACCTCTGAGGGCATCTATGGTGCGGATATAGAAGGTAAGATCACCTTCTGCAACCATGCGATTATGGATATGCTGAATATTAAGAACAAGGAACAATTGATCGGAAAAAGCGGTCATGAATGCATTCATCAATACTTTGAGCAGACAGGAGACGAATGTCTGGTTTGCAGTACCGTGAAAAATGGGGATATTTTTTCTCAGGAGTTTGTTCCATGGATAGTAGCAGGAAGTAATGTGAAATGGGTGAAAGTTACAGCAAACCCCATTTATCAGGATGGTGCACAGGAAGGTTCGGTATTTACCATTGTTGATGTAACGGCTCAGCACGAAATCAACGAAGCCTTGGCCAAAGCTAAAGAGGCAGCGGATAATGCGAATCAGTTGAAGTCTGATTTTCTTGCAAATATGAGTCATGAAATCCGTACACCAATGAATGCAATTCTTGGAATGTGCCATCTTACACTTCGTACCGAATTACAGGACAAACAACGAAATTATATTGAAAAAGTTCAGTTTTCTGCTCAATCCTTGTTAGAGATTATTAATGACATTCTGGATTTTTCAAAAATTGAAGCTGGGAAGCTCCAGATGGAAAAAGGCAGGTTTGTTCTGGAAGATGTCATTCTTCATGCAACCGATCTGGTCGCTGTAAAAGCACAGGAGAAAAACATTGAACTCAGAATAGAATACAAAAGTGATTTTTCTCATGAGATGTGGGGAGATAAGCTGCGTCTTGGACAAGTCATCACGAATTTGCTCAGCAATGCTGTAAAATTTACAGAAGCGGGAAGTATAACACTTTCAGTTGATCAGGTAGAGCAAGCCGGAGAGAAAGTAAAATTAAAGTTCTCAGTCTGTGATACCGGAATTGGGCTGACAAAAGATCAACAGGATAAGTTATTCCAGGCCTTTACACAGGCGGATACATCAACGACAAGAAAATACGGTGGAACAGGGCTTGGACTGGCGATATCAAAATCCATAGTTACACTGATGAATGGTGATATTGGTGTGGAAAGCATCTATGGAACCGGCAGCACATTTTGGTTCACTGCAGAATTCATAAGGTATGAGAAGGAGAGTAGTAATCGCTCATCGAATGATAAAGATAAAAATGAACGCCTTGGAAATCTGATGAACCTAAAAATTCTTGTTGTTGATGATAATGAAGCATCCAGGGAAATGATGACGAACACGCTGGAAAGCTTCCGCTTTGATGTAAGGCTTGCTGCATCCGGTGTGGAGGCTTTGGAAGCCTTGAAAAAAGAAGAGGCATTGCAGCCGTTTGATCTGGTCATCTTAGATTACCTGATGCCTGATATGGATGGTGTAGAAGTATTTGAACAGATCAAAGCAAGCAAAAAGGAATACCAACCCAAAGCCATTATGCTAACTGCCTATGGAAGGGAAGATATCCGTAAGAGAGCAGATAAAGCAGGAATCGATGGATTTCTGGTAAAACCGGTCAACACCTCTGTTCTTCTTGATATGATCATGCATGTTATGAATCAGGAGCTTAAAATAATTGATTTTAAAAAAGAGAGAGAAGGACTAAAACTTGATCTTTCCATCTTGAATAAATCAAAAGTTCTCCTTGTGGAGGATAATGAAGTGAATCAAGAGTTGGCGCTGGATATATTGAATGAATCGGGAATGCTTGTCACGGTTGCAGAAAATGGCAAACAGGCACTCGAGGCTATGTCCAGGCAGGAATTTGATCTTGTGCTGATGGATTGTCAGATGCCGGTTATGGATGGATATGAAGCAACCGAACAGATCAGGAAGGATCCTCAATATGAAAAACTTCCGATCATTGCAATGACAGCCAACGCAATTGAGGGGGAACGTGACAAATGCTTTACGGCGGGCATGAATGATTATGTGTCAAAACCTATCGATATCGAAAGCTTCCTGCAGACACTTTGTTTATGGATGCCACTGACCAGACAGATTCAGCCTGAGGAGACTGCTGAGGGAAACCCATCGCTGGAACCAAAAAGAAATGATATGGCTGTACTTCCGGAATTTGAAATGATCGATAAGAAAGCCGGAATTGCCTATGCCAATGGAAACAGCAGCTTATATCGTTCCATACTGGTAAAGTTTTTACAAGGGAATCAGGATTTTCAAGAAAGATTCGAAAAGGCACTGGAGTTGCAGCAATTAGAAGAAGCGCGTCGTCTTGCTCATACCCTGAAAGGACTTTCCGGCAGTATTGCAGCCAAAGAACTGCAGGCGGAAGCTGAAAAACTTGAACAATTCTGCGCACAGAATCAAACAGAACAGGCAAAGCAACAGATAAACAAGGTTCAGGGATACCTGGAAGGCGTTCTTAGTGATATCAGAAAACTCGAGGAAACGATCCAAACTACAAGGGAGGACGAAAAAGAAGCAGAGGATTCAGAACTGATAAAGCAGCTGACGGAGCAATTAAAGGAGTATTTGAAGCAGGACAGCAGCCAGGCAGTCAAGACTTATGATGATCTCATGAAAGCAGTTTCCGGCAGCAGCAAGGCTGATCTATTTAAACCACTTGGCAGATACATCAAAGCCTATGATTTTGAATATGCGCTGGAGGTTTTTCCGGAACAATAACGTAAGATTATTCATTGACGGATTCCCGTATATTTGTTACAATCACAGAGATTTTATATGCGTGATGAACACGGGAATGGAGCAAAAGAAATGAGTCAAGGGAAAGCAGGAAGGCAGGGAACGCAGTTCAAAGGCGTAATCATGCTGCTATTGACAGCATTGATCTGGGGTGTGGCTTTCGTATCGCAGAGCGTAGGAATGAAGAATGTAGATGCGTTTACCTTTAATTGTGTTAGAACATTTATGGGAGCAGCGGTCCTATTGCCCTTCATTCTGATACGGGATAAGAAAAGTGCAAGAAAGATGACGAAGCAACAGATTACGGAAAGAAAAGCTCTGACAAAAAAAACAATACTTTATGGAAGTATCCTTGGTGTAGTTTTTTGTGCAGCCAGTAACTTTCAGCAATTTGCTTTTAATTATTCGACACCGGGTAAAATTGCTTTTATTACAGCAATGTATATCTTTTTTGTTCCTTTGTTTGGTCTATTTCTTAAGAAGAAAGTAGCATTTACGACGTGGATCTGTGTTATCTGTGGATTTATCGGACTGTATTTCTTATGCATTGATCAAAGCAATCTTGGAGTTATCAACAAAGGGGATGTACTGGCCTTTCTCTGTGCGATTCTTTTCTCAGCTCATATTCTGCTGATTGAAAAATACGCACCGGATGTGGATGGAATCAAGCTTTCCTGTGTGCAGTTCCTTGTATCAGGCGTGATCTCCGGTGTACTCATGATGCTATTTGAATCGCCGAGCCTGGCGTCCATAAATAGCGCCAAAATACCGCTTTTGTATGCCGGTTTAATGAGCTGCGGAATTGCCTATACCTTTCAGATCATTGGACAAAAATACACAGAAGCAACAATCGCTTCCTTGATCTTGTGTATGGAGTCGGTGTTCGCAGTGATTGCTGCGGCAATCATACTTCATGAATTAATGTCGGGCAGAGAGATCGTTGGATGTGTCATTATGTTTTCCGCAATCATCTTTTCACAGCTGGCGGAAATGTTTGCCATGAAGAAAGGTAAGCCCGTAAAAATCAAGCAAGCGAAAGAATGAAAGCAGTCGGGAAACCAGATCAGTGGAACATAAGATCAGCAGAAAGCAGATCGATGGAACAAAGATTAGCAGAAAGCAGATCAATGAAACATAAGATCAGTAGAAACTAAAATCAATCGTAATCAGAAGAAAGCAGATAAAGAAACTATAGTTAGAAAATAAACAAGAAACTATAGTTAGATAATAAATCAAGAAAATATATCAAGAAAATTAATTTAGATTTAAAAGAAAAATAAAGCAAGAAAACTATAGGAGATGTTGTTCACAACTTGAAACGGGTTGTTTACAACATCTCTAAAAATTTACTTTCTATTTGCACAAATATGTATATAATACTAATATATGGTTATAAAAACAGAGAAAAGAAAGAGGAGTGTATGAAGAAGGAATTAGGAATTGTAATTATTGTTATTTCTGTTTTACTACTGGGCACATCGGTGTGTATAAACGTGTTTCAGTTTTCCGAAAATGCAGAATTATACAATAAGAATGTATCCCTTGAAGCTGAAAATCAACAATATACGGTAAACAATGCAGAGCTTTCGGGAGAAAACAGTGAGACACTGAGTACAATAGCGGACCTTAACGCAGAATTGGAGAGTCTCACACAGGAAAATAAGCAGCTGCTGGAAGATAACGTGAGAATCCTAGATGATTACGCAACACTGAATCCTGAAATCACCGATTTAAAGCAAATCAATACAGAAAAAGAGGAAAGCATCCTGGCACTGGAAGAACAGATTGACAGCTATATGTATGAGCTTGCTGCCGCAAACGAAGAGATTGAACGTTTACGGGCTATACAAATGGATAGCAAAGGATACATTTTTGATGATATTGCACTTAAGAACCTGGAAATTCTTCAAAATCATACACCAGAGGAAGAGCATAAAAAAGTCATTTATGAGGAGGATTTGCTGATTTATAATTTGCGAGATGAAGTTTACTATTCTCCATGGGCGCAGGGTGAGATATCAATCATTGACGAAATGAATGATATTATCTATGAGTACATAGATTTTGCAAAACTGGCAGCGCCATTTCTTAGCCAGGAGCAATTGGAGTGCTTCAAGTATTATACTGGAGATGAAGCTGGTATGTCGAATAATTCAACGATTGTTAGATCGGGAGCATTGGAATATCTGTATTTTGAGACAAGAATGAAGTATGAGCTTGGGGTATACCGCTATGTTTTTGGTGAGATTGATGCAGCGGAACTGGAAAGTTACAGAGAGGCCTATGAAGCGGCTAAAGAAACGATTGAAAAAAGGGCAGTTTACCTGAACTTTGCAGATTAAAGCAGGGCACAAGGAAAGCAGGGCACAAAAAATAAGGGCACAATAAATAAGAGCAGTGTTTTCTAATGAAAACACTGCTCTGTTCTTTCGATTATTTCATTTTGTAAGGCGGTACTAAGATTTCTGAAATGGTCGCTGTATCCGGCGACACGAACGATGAGATCCTTGTATTCTTCCGGGTGCTGCTGAGCTTCCTGCAGCGTCTGACGGTCAATTACATTGAACTGAATATGGTGTCCATCAA
Organism: Clostridia bacterium; assembly: GCA_003249225.1. Taxonomy (GTDB): domain Bacteria; phylum Bacillota; class Clostridia; order Lachnospirales; family Lachnospiraceae; genus SZUA-448. The sequence goes on from QKJQ01000016.1 coordinate 182,338, forward strand.
GAGAAAAGTATGCACGGATGAGATTCGCCATCTGTTCAAGTCCTTGTTCTCCGGCTACGGTCGAAGGGGTAAATTTCTGATTCAGCAGGGTACCTCCGGTACGTAAGTGATCCATTTTAGAAGTTGATTTGATCACGGCAGTCGGTCCCTTGGTATCCGCTCCTTTTTCCGGAGAGATGCCTTCCGAAACTGGTTTGTGTGCATGACGGCCATTTGGAGAAGCGATCATGACTTCACCAAAGTAAACATGACAGGTCGTAGGCAGCATATTCACGCGGTAATGTCCGCCTCGTACATTTGGTCTTCCGGTAACGCTGGTGCAGTAATAATCAAAAACGGAGTACATAACAGCATCGGCATATTCATCATCATTTCCATACTTGGGGGTATGGTTGCATACCAGGTTATAGATTCTGTCATACCCGGAAAAATCAGAGGTAAGCGCCTGTATAAGCTCCGCCATGCTGAATTTTTGCTTGTCATATACGTTATACTTTATGGCAGACAGGGAATCCGTGATGGTTCCGATTCCGACCCCCTGAATGTAGCTGGTGTTATATCTGGCACCTCCTGCATTATAGTCCTTGCCTCTTTCGATGCAGTCATTGGTAAGGACAGACAGAAACGGTACCGGCATAAAATCAGCATAGATTTTCTCAATCGTGCTGTTGCCCTGAATCTTTATGGCAAGAAAATAATCGATCTGCTTTTGATAAGCTTCAAACAGAGCTTCATAGGTTGTGAAATCCTCTGCCTTGCCGAGCGGAAGACCAAGCTGCAAGCCGCTTACCGGGTCAATGCCGTTAAAAAGCGTTACTTCAAGGATCTTTGGCAGATTAAAGTAACCGGTCAGAATATAGGCTTCATTTCCAAATGCACCGGTCTCCACACACCCGCTGGTTCCGCCTTTTCTGGCATCCTCCAGACTTTTTCCGGCATTCAGGAGTTCCAACAGGACGGCCTCGGTGTTATAAAAAGCTGGCTGCCCCCAGCCTTTCCGTGAGATTTCACAGGCTTTCAGCAGAAAATCCCGTGGAGTCTTCTTGCTGATCTGAACATTCGAGCTTGGCTGTAAGAGCTTCATTTCGTCCATGCACTCCAGGATCAGATAGCTGATTTCATTTACGCCATCTTCTCCCTCCGGTGTGATACCGCCGGTGTTGATGTTGGCAAAGTCTGTATAGGTACTGCTTTCTTTTAAGGTTATGCCTACTTTAGGCGGGGCCGGCTGGTTGTTGAATTTTATCCAGAGGCATTCCAACAGTTCTTTTGCCTTGTCCCGGTCGATGCGGTCTGTTTTCAGATCATTTTCATAAAAGCGGATCAGATGCTGATCAAGACGTCCGGGAGAATAAGCATCCCAGGGATTTAATTCGGTCGTGACACCAAGGTGAACGAACCAGTACATCTGCAGCGCCTGCCACATAGTCTGCGGACGATTTGCCGGAACGACAGAACAGTTCTCAGCGATTTGCAGCAGTTCAGCCTTTCTTTCCGGGTCTTGTTCCTCGGTTGCAAGATAAAGTGCATAATCATGGTACCGGCGTCCAAGGATCAGAATAGCATCGCAGGCAATGTCCATTGCTTTTAACTCATTTTCCTTACTTTTTGCTTCCGGGTCTTTTTCAAAGTCCAGTTTTGACAATGCAGCTTTTATATCTGCTTTATGTTCCAGAAAACCCTTGTTGTATATGTTCTCAGAACCAACGGTATGGCCGGGTCCTCTTTGTTCCATGAATTCAGTAAAGATACCGCTGTGGTAGGCATTCATCCATTCGTCGGGCATCTGAGCTATGATCTTTGTCCGAATGGAACGATTTTCCCAGAATGGAATCATATCTCGTTCCTGAAAAGCATAATCTTCGTCTTTTACTTTAAAACTGATAAGCTCCCGGTCATTCATGATCTTTAGGTCATCGACAGTATGACAGCACAGTTCCGGAAAGGTAGGGGAAGAAAGAGGACTGTCTCCTTTTTCACCAACAATCAGTTCACCGTCTCCGAGGTACAGTGTCTTGTTCGTAAAATAATGTTTTAATGCCAGGGCACGCATTTCTGGAATTGAGACATTTGCTTCGTGTAATTTATAACTTTCCGTGAACAGCTTTGCCCGTTCCATGTCAATATGGGCCGGGGTTTCGGTGCTTATTTTTCTTAGTTTCTGTATACGTTCCTTCATTCCTGCTCCATTCTTCATTCAAAAGATTTATTTCATTCAAACCAGACTTTTTTATCTGGATGAATTGTTTACGTTCGTGTTACCCACCAATTTTGACATTGGCGAACCCATATTCCTGAAAGAGTAAAAAAAAGCGCTCAAGTTCATCGTTTGTTGGTGTTTCAAAATCCGAATCATGGTATGTCCTGCTCAGCCGATTGTATTTATTTCTTCCCGTATTATGATAGGGCAGGAGATTTATCTGTTCGGGATGTATTTCGTTGGATTTTAAGAAAAAGGCAATTTGTTCCATCTGGGCTAAGGTGCTGTTAACCCCAACGATAACTGGAATTCGGATCCAAAGTCTGGCATGCTGTTTGTTCAGCCAGATCAGGTTATCCAGCAAAAGCCGATTATCAACACCAGTGAATTTTTTATGAAGCACCGGATCCATAAGCTTAACATCATATAAAAAAGTGTCAACATAAGGGAAGAGCCGCTGCAATACCTCACGTGGTGCATGGCCACAGGTATCTATGTTAACGCTTATTTTCTTCGTGGCAAGATATGACAGCAGCTGTTCGAGATATTCGGTATCCTGCAGCAGGACTTCACCACCGGATAAGGTCACACCGCCTCCGGAAGTAGTATAGAAAACGAGATCCTTTTCAAGTTCCTTTTGCAGTTCTTCTACCGTGTAGTAGTTACCGGAAGGTATTCTCAGATTCCCAAGGCATTCCTCCTGGCAGGTTCCGCATACTGTACAGAGCTGCTGATTCGTCACAGCCTTATTCTTTGACAGAGTAATGGCATTACTTTGACAGGCGGGGATGCAGGCTCCACAGCCTCTGCATTTATCTTCATCAAACAACAACTGTCTTGAAAAGCTCTGCGTCTCCGGGTTGTGACACCAGCCGCACGAAAGTGGACAGCCTTTGAAGAATACGGTCGTACGTATTCCGTGGCCGTCGTGTATGCAGTATTTTTGTATATCTGTTATGAGTGGTTCTTTCATTTTATCCCTGTTCCTGCACAGCATTCATTGCATCTATTGATTGTGCTTTCATTTTGATTGAATTTGTTCTTATATGGTTTTATAATAGAATTTAGCTTCTTACTTTGTCAAGTGAAATAAAAATTAAGCAAAGGAAGCAGAAAAACATTGAAAAAATAGGTTGACAAACAGATACTTCGAGAGTAGAATTAAAATAGTTCGAACAACGAAGTAATAGCAGGCCACTATTATTTCAGAAATGAGGATGTCTATGAGTATTACAACCGAGCAGATCGAAGCAGGGATGTTTCAGTATGTAGATCAGATTAAAGAACTGATGTCTGCCAGGATATGGGAGAATGTTCTGCTTGACTGTTCAAAGAATGAATTGTTCATCCTCTGGCTGATCTTTCGTCACAATGAAGTTAATATGACACAGATATCGGAGTATATCAAGACACCACTGAATACAGCGACCGGAATCGTCAGCCGTATGGAAAAGCGGCAGCTTATCCTTCGTGAACGAAGTGAACAGGACAAACGTATCGTAACAGTACGCATGGGTGAAAAAGGCAAAGCGCAGATTCAAACGGTTATGAAAGAGCTTATCTATTACGCAGAAAAAGTGTTGAATGCCTTTAGCACAGAGGAGCTGGAATTACTGATTCGCATGTTTCATACGCTTGTGGATATTGTCGGGGAAGAGAGAAAAAAAGAAAGCAGTGGGCGAAAGTTCACAAGAATTTCCATTGAATGAGTTAACGGAATGTACAAGGTACATTCCTTCTCTTAAAACAAATACTTCGACTCAAGAAGTATTCGAATGTTGAAATATTCGACGGCAGAGTTATTCGAATGCAAAAGAAACAAAGCGGCAAAGGGTAAAGCACGAAGCAATGCGGCAGAGTACAATACCAAAGGAAAGAAAAAACATGAAAAAAGAAACAAGATAAAAGAAACAAGATAAAAGAAGCATGATAATAAGAAGCAAGATAAAAAGAAACATGATAAAAAGAAGCAAGATAAAAAGAAGAATATAAAACAAAGCATGAACAAACAATAGAGGATGCGTTTGTCGCAGAAAAGAGGCAATCATGAAGAAAAGAATTTATATTTTTACTGGGAAGGGCGGGGTTGGTAAGACGAGTGTTGCAGCCGCGCATGCCGTAAAAAGCGCAAAAGAAGGTTACAGAACAATGCTTGTCAGTACAGATATGGCACACAATCTGGGAGATCTTTTTGAAAAGAAACTGGGAAAAGAACCAGAGAGCATTGCAAAAAATCTCTGTGTCTATGAAATCGATCCGGAATATGTCATGGAGAATGACTTTGAAGATATGGTCAAAAGCCTTGGAAAGATGCTGCCACAGGATGCGGGAACGAACCTTGCAGATTATGGAATGTTTCCTGGGATGGAAGAATTGTTTGCTTTGCTCAAGATCAATGAAATCTATCAGAGTGACAATTATGACAGGATTTTTGTAGACTGTGCCCCGACGGGTGAGACACTTTCCCTGCTTAAGTTCCCTGAATTACTTTCGTGGTATATGGAGAAGTTATTCCCGGTCGGCAAAGTTGCTGTCCGTATCCTTTCCCCGATTGCAAAACAGTTCTACAAGGTTGAACTGCCGAACCGCGCAGCGATGAGCGATATCGAGAAGCTTTACCTGAAGCTTTATGATCTTCAGGAGCTGCTTAAGAACCGTGAAGTGACAAGTGTAAGGCTGGTTACGGTACCGGAAAAGATGGTGGTCGAGGAAACCAAGAGAAATTATATGTATATGAATCTTTACAATTATAATGTAGACGGGCTTTACATCAACCGTTTGCTGCCAAAGGATGTAAGAAATCCATTTTTTGATGAATGGTTAAAAATACAAAGCAATTACAAGCAGCAGCTGTATGAAAGTTTTGCAGCACTTCCCATCTATGAAATACCGTGGTACGACGAAGAAGTGAGAGGAATGAAGGCCGTATACAGAATCTGCAACGACGCCCTGACTACCGAAGATATATTTGATACAAAAGAAATCACACAAAGAGAGAGCTTTGAACAGACAAAAGATGGTTATCTTCTGAAACTGTCACTGCCCTTTGCGGATAAGTCAGAAGTGGATCTGTTCCAGTCGGAGAGTGAGATTGTAGTGAAGATTGGTAATTTTAAGCGAAATATACCGCTGCCCAATGTGCTGCGAAGCTTTGCGGTCACCTCAGGAAAGATGGAAGAGGGAACACTTTTGGTAGAATTTGAACGTTTTGGAGGTCAGAAGGATGAATTGTGATATGATGAATCGGGTAAAGGAAGCAAAAAAGTATCAGATGAAAGCATGGATGGCGTTGTTCCCGGAAAGTTCGGCACAGCATTTTGAAGTAATCGGAAATGAAATCAGTGCTATGTTCATGGAATGTGCGGCTGACATGATGAAGAAGGAACGGTATTCCTCGGACGATAAGAGGGAGACGAAGGAAAAGCAGGACGGGTTCTGCAAAGAAGAAAAGTATGAAGCAAACTGTGAATCAAAGGAAGATGCAAAAAAGAACAGCGAGGCTGACAAGACGAAGAAAAAGTCGAAGGTCAGAAAAGTAACCATTGAGTGAATAAACGTGATTAGAACGGTAAGCAGATAGCAGCCCAAAATAGAAATATAAAATAACAGGAAGGAAACCGTGTTATGAGAATAATATTATATACAGGAAAAGGTGGCGTTGGAAAGACAAGCGTTGCAGGAGCCAATGCAATACAGCTGGCGAAGGAAGGGAAAAAGGTACTTGTTATGAGTACGGACATGGCACATAGTCTTGGAGACAGTCTGGATGCAAAGCTTGAAAAAGAACCAAAAAAAATCATAGATAATCTGGATGCAATGGAAATCGATGTTGTCTATGAGAGTGAGAAAAGCTGGTCACATATGAAGGCTTACATGAAGCAGATGCTTACCATGAGAGGAGATGGTGGGATAGAAGTCGAAGAATTGCTGGTTTTTCCGGGTCTGGAAGAATTGTTTTCGATGTTCAAGATCCTTGATTATTATGAAGAAGGAAACTATGATGTTATTATTGTGGACTGTGCACCGACCGGTGAGACATTATCCTTACTAAAATATCCTGCTATGCTGTCGGATTTTCTTGAAAAGGTACTGCCGGCAAAACGAAAGAGTGTTAAGGTTGCCGGACCTGTGATTGAAAAACTGATGAAGATACCAATGCCGGAGGATAATGTATTCGACGACATAGAATATGTCATGGATAAGCTGGAACGTCTTCAGAACCTGATGCTGAACAAAGATATCGTAAGCCTTCGCATTGTTACGACTCCGGAGAAAATCGTAATTCAGGAGGCTAAGCGGAATTTCACCTGTCTTCATCTTTATAATTATAATGTCGATGCAATCATTGTGAACCGCATTTATCCGGAGAATGCCATGCAGGGATACTTTAGTAAGTGGATCGTTATGCAAAAAGATGGCCTTTTGGAAATCAACGAGAGTTTTTCAGAAGTCCCCAAATTCTATCTGGAGCTTCAAAAAGGGGAACTGCGTACCATCCCGGTGCTGGAAGAGGCGGCACAGAAAATGTTCGCAGCAACTGCAACGGCAGAGGTCTTGTTCTGCCGGGACATATTCACTGTTATAACCTCAGAAGAAGGAACCTCGTTAAAGATCTATCTGCCATTTGCAGACAAAAGCGACATGGATCTGCGACAGAATGGGAATGAGATAATACTATCCATCAAGAATCAGACCAGAAGGTTCCTTGTTCCAAAGGAGTTTGGTGACAAAACCATAGGCAGTGCTAAATTCGAAGAAGATTATTTGTTGATTTCGTAACCGTGCCATCAAAACAATACATTACATTACACTTGCGATTCTTTTTATGCCTTCTGTTATTGTATCAGGATTTGAATTCGTGTAATTCAGCCGGAGCGTCGGAGCATTGGTCTGATTGGTATAAAAGGGATCGCCGGGAACAAAGACAACTTTTTTCTGCGAAGCTCGTTGAAATAAATCCAGGGAGGATTGACCCTTTGGCAGTGTGGCCCACATGAACATACCCCCTTGTGGCGACGTACAGCTTACCTCCTTTGGAAAATACTGTTGTATAGCTTCTTTCATGGCAGAGCTCTGTTCTTTATACAGGGCTTTGATTTTTGTTATATGCTGATTCAGGTCGTTATGCGACAGGTAATCGTAGATGATGTATTGGGCAAATATATTGCTGTGAAGATCTGCGGCCTGCTTGGCAATCACAAGATAGTTCATAAGCTCTCTGTTTTTGGTACAGATCCAGCCAAGCCGGAAACCCGGTGTGATTATTTTCGAGATTGAACCAAGGAGTATACTTTGAGGAAGAAAATCACCGCCTATGTAGGAAAGATCTTCTCCTTCAAACCGCAGATCACCATAGGGATCGTCTTCCACCAGAAATGTATCATGGTCTGCTATTATTTCGCGGATTTTGGCACGGTTTTCTCTTGAATAGGTAATACCTGTAGGATTCTGAAAGTTTGGAACTGTATATAAGAACTTGACTTTATTGTTTTGCAGCACGGATTCAAGTTCGTCTGTATTCAGCCCTTCTTGTGTCAGCGTGATTTCTTTGAATGACGGTTGGTAAAGAGAACAGGACTGAATCGCACCAAGGTATCCGGGCTTTTCAATGGCAACAGCATCTCCTTTGTTAATCAGCACTTTACCAAGCAGATCAAGTGCCTGCTGAGAACCTGTTGTAATAAGAATGTCATCCTTCTCAAATTTTAGACCATGTTTCGCTTTATATCTGTCTGCGATATATTCCCGAAGTGGCTCATACCCCTCTGTTGTTCCGTATTGAAAGACTTTGCTCTCAAAGGTCGTAATGATCCGGTTCGTCGATTCCTTCAGTTCGTTGATTGGAAATGATATTGGGTTTGGCAATCCGCCTGCAAATGATATAACATCTTCCTGCGCCGTTGTTTTCAGAATCTCTCTGATAAATGAAGACGGTGTTTTTTTTATTCCCTCAGAAAATAGCTGTTCCATAAGTATCCTCCTCTATAAGGCTTGCATTTGTATGAATTTCATGATAATAATATACATGATTGTATTGGTTTTTTGAGATTATATCATCGAAACAAAGGTCATACAATAGAATAATTGTATGCAGGACAAAATGAAAGGAGTAGTGCAATGCCGGTCAATTCATTTGAAAACTATCCAATGAGCTGGAAGCCATCGATAAAAGAAACAGCTAAGTCCATTTACCGAGAACTTGCCATCCAATTGGAAACTGATATAAAAAGCGGAATTCTCAAACCGGGAACCATGCTGCCGCCACAGCGTGAACTGGCTGATTTTCTGGATATTAATTTAAGTACAGTAACAAGGGCGTTTAAGCTCTGTGAACAGAAAGGTCTGATCAGTGGGGCTATCGGACGGGGGACGTTTGTAGCTTCCGATGTCGCGAATAATTCAATTCTTCTGAATAATAATGAGAGCAGACTGATTGAGATGGGGGCTGTAATGCCGGGGCAGGAACCAAACAAGATGGTCGTTGGCATCATACAAAAACTCCTGAAAGAGCCGGAAGCCTATCAGTTTTTCCAATATGGACTGTCGGATGGCAACCGGATGCAAAAGGAAGCGGCAGTTCAGTGGCTTTCAAGAGGAAATTATGAGGCTGACCCAGAGAGCATATTATTTGCTGCAGGCGGACAGAATGCAATTACAGGAATCTTTGCTTCTCTTTTTCAATGCGGGGATAAAATAGGCACTACGGCAATTGTCTATCCCGGTATCAAGACAGCCGCCTCCATGCTTGGAATTAAGCTGATTCCTGTACTTGAAGACATTGGGGACATTGACATAAAAAGCATAAGACAGATCTGCAGAAAAGAAGGCGTCAAAGGCTTATACCTAATTCCGGATTATCACAATCCTACGACCCAGACCATGAAACTTTCTGCCAGAAAGTTGATTGCTGACCTGGCAAATGAACTTGACCTGATTCTCATGGAAGATGCCATCAACACGTTGCTGAGGAAGGAGCCCTTACCGCCCATAGCAAGTTTCGCACCGGAGCATACAATTTACATCGCAAGCCTGTCGAAGACACTGTCTCCCGGACTTCGGACGGCAATCGTGACCAGCCCGGAGAAATACAAAAAAGAATTGTCCATCGGATTCTATAACATGAACATCATGCTGTCTCCTTTGCTGGTCGAAACTGCTGTCCGGCTGATCAATGGTCCTGCAGCAGACGAGATCCTTAGCCAGAGAAGGGATGAAACAAGAAGAAGGAATCGATTTATCGATGAAGTCTTAAAAGACTTTGACATTCGAGGAGATTCATATTGCAATTTCAGATGGCTTACACTTCCGGAAGCATTTACCGGGAATTCTTTTGAACTTTGTGCCAGAAATGCAGGGGTTCAGATCTATGCGGCCGAGCGGTTCGCAGTAGGAAACGGAAGAATACCTAGAGCGGTACGCATTGCTGTAACAGCAGAAGCTTCCGAGGAAGAGTTCAAAAAAGGAATCTATATTATAAAAGAAATACTGGAGTCCAAACAGGAATTTACCTACTTCTGACGTATTTATCTGAACTGAAAAAGAAACCCGGCAGATCAATGAAAAGTGATTTGATACGATGGTACTATGATGATATAATAAGGTAGAGGCTAAAAATTGCCTGATTTGCATAGAACCTCTGGAATCAAGGGAAGTTCATGTAAATTCAGCATCAAAACTTAGTTCTATAGTATAGAAAAAAGGTGATACGTATGAAAAACAACAGAAAAGGTTCAGGAAAGCTGTTAAAATTCATCTTTCTTTTCATTATAATGCTGTCCATCGGTATTCCGGTAACCGTTAATGCCAGAACAGCTGGATTTTCAGTGGAAGCATTGACGCTGCAGCCGGGAAGCGATAAAAGTTCCATTAACCTAAACTGGTATGCGGATCTTAGTGTAACCAATGCGAAGGTGCGTTTTACCGGATATGGGAAAACTATTACGGTAAATGCAGCAATAACTTTGGCTGACTTATCAAAAAAAGCATGCAAAGCAACCGTTACGGGATTAACAGCAGGCAAGTCCTACACGTACCAGATATCAAATGATGGTGGTGAGAACTGGTCTAAAAAGTATACCTATCAAGTAGCTGGAGACGGTGCGTTCACCTTTGCTTTTGTCGGTGATCCACAGCTGACAAGCGGATACCAGGACACCACGAGTCTTGGATATGACGGTAAAGTAAAAGCAAGCAGCCTCTCGATCCTGCAGGGTTGGGAAGACACCTTAGCAAAAATTGAAGAGGAAAATGTGGATTTTATTGTTTCTGCCGGTGACCAGGTCGACACAATAAAAGGAAATGAGAATGATTACACCATGTTTTTTGCTCCGGAACTGATGCAGGAACTGCCATTTGCGGCGACAATAGGAAATCATGATCGCAACAGTGGCTTTTTAACCCATTTCAATCTTCCGAATGAGCAGGACGTAAGTGATACAGTTGGTACTTCAGAAGCTGCAACGGCAGTAACCTCCTTAGCAGGAAATTATTTCTACCAATATAATAATGCACTTTTTGTTGTGCTGAATGATTCGGATTATCCGAAAAGCATAGAGCAGGCAGCCCCTTATATAGAAGCGTTTCACGATACGCTGGAAGCAGCTGTCAAAGCATATCCGGGATATGACTGGCTTTTTGTGCAGCATCATAAATCAACGGAATCGGTCGCACAGCATGCAGCCGATGCAGACATAGAATATTTTGTGGAAGCCGGTTTTGAAAAACTGATGGATGAATATCGCGTGGATTTTGTCTTGGCCGGACATGACCATGTCTATACAAGAACTTATGCGATGTATGATGGAAAGCGGGTTTCAGACCATACAGATTCCTATACCAATCCATCCGGCTCGATCTATGTTACGTGCAATTCAAGCTCCGGACTGAAGTATTATAATGTTTTTTATGAGGAACAGAACAATAAAAAAATAAATGTATTGTTCAATTCAGCAAATAAATCTTACCCCTATCTAGCGAATGGACTTTTTGGTGCAGCGAATTATTACACCTACGAGTGTTATCCTATGTCAACCATGATCGCAAATCAGAACAGAATTCCCGGATATTCCATAGTAAGAGTGGAAGAGAACCAGGTTACGTTTTCGACCTATGCAACCTACGAGGACAATAATCCGGATACCTCTGTGGTTCTTGATACCTTTACGGTCAAAAAGACACAATTGGAAAGAAGAATCAATGGATTTGAAACTTCCGGAATTGAGCTGAATGCAGAACTTGCAGCCAGTTATCATTCAGGAATTGAAGCTGCAGGAGCAGTTGAATCCGTTGCCTATAATAAAGATAATAACTGCGTATATTCCATAAACACCACCTCCGACAATCTGGTAAAAATCGATATGAGCAGCGTTACAGATACCGGGTATTATGTTGATGATATCCAGGGTATTCATATTCCGATAAAAGAAATGATGAAAGCACACTGTCCGGATTTTGCCTTTGGTGAAATATCCGGGGTGGCGGTTTCTGCAAAAGCAGATGTCATTGCGCTTTCCATGAAAAGCAGCAATTACAGATCCCCCGGAAAATTGGTTTTGCTGACCTATGAGGGAGGATATCTAACCAGTTTTGACACAGGAGTCCAGCCGGGTATGGTTACTTTTACGGAGGACGGGCTTACCGTACTTACGGCAAATGAAGGAGAACCAGGAAGCGAAAAAGGTGCAAAAGATCCACGCGGCAGCATTACCGTAATTGAATTAAATACTGCAAAGCTTGCGAAGAGCAAAAGCACTACGGTGGATTTTGTTTCCTTTGATTCAAAAAGACAGGAACTGATCGATTCCGGTGTTATACTTCAAAAAGGGAAGAAACCGTCGACAGACCTTGAACCGGTGTATATAACGACACTGGGAAATATTGCATATATATCCTTACAGGAAGCAAATGCAATTGCATTTTTTGATTTAAAAAGTAAAATCTTCACTGGTATTTATTCCATTGGTCTACAGGAATTTGGTCCTTCCTTTTCTGTGCAGCAGGATCTGGGCAGCAACACAGCGGTGCTTTCGGATGTCTATGGTATCAAGATGCCAGGAGGTATCAGCGCTTACTCATATAATGGAGAGACCTATCTGCTAACTGCAAATGAAGGGGACAGCAAAAGTGATACATACGGACAAGGAAATGCGTATATAGCAAAGGAATCACCTACCGGGAATGTTAAAACAGCGGAAGCTGTTATGTGGTTCAATGCAACAGAATATGATGGAGCAGATACTTCCAAAGCTTATGTATATGGAGGACGATCCTTCTCAATCTATAAGGCAGGAACGGATGGGCTCACGCTCCTCTACGACAGCAGCAATGATTTTGAAAGAATCACAGCCTCATTTTTAAAACAAAAAAAAGAGGAGAACAGCTTTCAAATACTGGATGATTATCTCTACAAAAAGGGAGTGGAGCCTGAAAATGTAACCGTAGGATATCTGGGCAAATCAATGTATGCTTTTATTGTTCTTCAACAGATCGGTGGCGTTATGATCTATGATATCACATCACCGGAAGAGGCACATTATGTAAATTATATCAACGGAAGGAATTTCGAAGGCGATATGGCAGAGGATATGTTCTCGGAAGGAATGTTTTTTGATTACATCAATGATATACCAACGCTGGTTACGTCGAATGATATACCCGGTGCACTTTCTACCTATGCAATGTTTGAGCCTTCCAATACGGAAACAATAATAAAAAAACTGAATGATTTTTATACCAGTGGTGACATTAGAAAATGGTCACTTTATATAAATCTGAAAGGCACGTTGGAAAATGGTGATACGAATTCATTTTCCAGAGAGCTTCAGGCCAGATCGAACAAGAAGTACATATCCGATGAAGCACGAAAGGTTCTGATGCAATACCTTCAGTGGCTTGTAAAATAGCAGACTTGGATAGCACAGGGAATTATTTGATTCGAATAAGAATGAGGTGGGTATGAATAAACATATGAGAAAAATCAGAGAAAGCTATGAAAAAATAATCCTCGATTTGACGATGGCAACACTTAAAAAGGATATTGTTTGCAATGAGATTAAGCTTTTTGCCATGGTCATTGGTTCGATCATGTTGTTTGCTTCCCTTGCCAATCTTCTGCTTGGAATCTATTGGAGCATTCCACTTCTTAAGATGATAGTCACCAGTGTTATGATATTGTCAACCGCACTGATTATTATACATGTGGCAAACAGAAATCATCTTTCTAATAGAAGCAAGCTGAATATTATAAGTATAATGCTGGTTGCTGCGATTTTCTCCGTTTACTTTTCCTACTATGAAATAATTGGAGTTATGTTCTGGTTCATAATGGTTATGATAACAATGTTTGTCATTTTGAGCAGCAGCAGGGTATTGTATGTTTATCAAATCGTACTTTATCTGGCGATATTCATTATTACGCTGCTTACCAAAGGAAGTAAAACCGTAGAAATGAATCATGTCAACAACATACTTTTGTTCGTTATGTTATTCCTTATATTATTAATCAGCTATATCGGCAACCGACTCTATCGACGGATTATGGATGAAAAAGTCAGGAAATTCAGAAATGTTTATGAAAAAAATGAAGAGATTACTGCATTGTACGAAGAAATCACGGCCAGTGATGAAGAACTGAAAGAACAAAATGAAAAGCTAAAGCTTTATAATGATGAGATTGCCGCAAGCAAGGAACGGCTGGAATTTCTTGCTTATAACGATACCCTTACAGGGCTTCCCAACAGAAAAATGCTTATTGAGCAATTAGATTATTTGATAGCATCAGAGATGGAGCATCATCATTCATTTGCCGTAGTTTTCATTGATCTTGATAATTTTAAAAAAATCAACGACTCCATGGGGCATGCGGCTGGCGATGGGCTGCTTATACAGGTAGCGGAGCGACTTCATTCACAAATGCATAAAAATGATATGCTTGGCAGACTGGGGGGAGATGAACTGGCTTTGATCATTCGCAGGAGCTTATCCGGGGAAGCATTGCTTGCCTATGTACAGGTTCTATGTGATTTGTTTGATGAGTCTTATGTTCTTGGTGATATTTGTACAAAGGTAACAGCAAGCTTTGGAATTGCATTGTATCCGGAAGATGCTGAATCGGCAGACGATCTTTTAAAAGCAGCAGACACGGCTATGTACAAAGCGAAAGAACTTGGGAAAAACAATGTTCAGTTCTATCATAAAGATATGAAGAATGAAATCATAGCAAGAATGAACATGGAAAATCAGCTGCTTCAGGCACTTCGAAACAATGAATTTTATCTGGAGTATCAGCCGCTGTTTGATACAGTGACGAAAAAAGTATTGGAATTTGAGGCATTGATACGTTGGAAAACAGCGGATAACAAAATTATCAGGCCGGTAGACTTCATACCATTTGCAGAGGAAATAGGACTGATTAACGAAATCGGAGACTGGGTCTTAAAAAAAGTATGTGATAAGATAAAAGAACTGGAACAATATGGTTTCAAGGAAATTAAGATTGCAGTAAACATTTCAGCAATTCAAATGGAACAGGAATCCTTTCTTGAGGATGTAAAAGCAATCATATCAGAAAGTAAAGTCGATCCGGAAGCTCTGGAATTCGAAATTACAGAATCGGTATTCCTTCATGACAAGCAGAAAGCTATGAATAAAATTATTGAACTAAAGAAACTTGGGATTAAAATATCCATGGATGATTTCGGAACAGGGTATTCTTCGTTAAGTTATCTGTTGGAACTCCCCATCGATAAGTTAAAGATTGACAGGTCCTTTATCAGAGTAATTGAGAATGAAAATTCAAAAAAGGATATTATCGGGTCCATTATAAATATGGTTCATAGTCTGGATATGAAGGTCGTTGCAGAAGGGATTGAGAGCAAAACACAGCTCGAATATCTGGAAAGAGAGTCCTGCGATCTGCTTCAGGGATTTCTGCTTAGCCTGCCGCTGGGAGACGATGAAATGCATAATGTGCTGAGCCGGTAAAAGTAAGAATAGGAAGCAGGATGTACCAGTGAGTATGTGTTGAATCTCAAAGATCAGGAACACTGCTTCATTTTATAGAAATGAGGAAACAAAATGTCTGTATTTTTATTTATATTACTTCATAATATCATTCCTATCTTTTTAGTAATATCATTAGGGTTCGTGATTGGTAAGAAACTTGACATTAACATAGCAACACTAAGCAAGATAAATTTTTATGTCTATGTTCCTGTCTTTGCATTTGTAAATCTGTATACGACTACGATGTCAATGGAACTTATTCTGGTCGTTGTTTTCACTCTTTGCCTGCTTCTCATGAACAGTCTGACCGGATTGCTTGCCGGTACCCTCACTGGAAAAAAGAATAAAAAGATAACCTCGGCATTTCAGAACTCTGTTATGTTCTATAATACGGGGAATATAGGAATTCCCCTTATTACACTGGTGTTTGGCGGAAGCCGCTATATGATAAATGGAGAAACACCTTATCTTGATCTTGCGTTAATGGCGCAGATCATGGTTTTGGTTACACAGAATCTAACGACGAACAGCATCGGTTATTACAATGCGGCAAAAGCGACTATGAACTGGAAGGATTCGGTTCGAAGAATTCTGCGCATGCCTACCATCTATACAATTCCTGCTGCTTTTTTATTAAAGCTCTTGCCGTTTGATCTGTCGGAAACTTTTATTTGGCCGGCGTTTGACTACATTAAGGAAGGTCTTATATCCATTGCACTGGTAACGCTTGGTGTGCAACTATCAAGAACAAAAATCCGGCTGACAGATAAAAAAGTATATATTTCTGTATTTCTGCGCTTAGTCGCAGCACCGGTCTTTGCTATTATTTTGATTCAAGTCTTTGGTTTTTCAGGTGTCATAGCACAGGTCATGATGATTTCAGCCGGACTGCCAACGGCAGTAAATGCTGCTTTGATTGCGGTCGAATATGATAACTGCCCGGATTTTATGTCGCAGGTGGTAATAACATCTACAACACTAAGTGCAATTACACTGACACTTACGATCTATCTGGCGAATCTCCTGTTTCCGATTTAGTGGTGTGTTTTTTATAATTCTATGGTATGATGTGAATATATAAAAGTAATTTAGCTGGCATACAGATGAAGTTTATCCAAGGTGCAAAGATATAAAAGAAATGGAGGCTGCTATGATTTATAAAGCGGATGATAAAAGATATGAAAAGATGAAATACCGCCGCTGCGGTAAAAGTGGAGCTATGCTGTCGGAACTATCTCTTGGGTTGTGGCACAATTTTGGAAGTTCAGATAATTATGAGAATATGAAAGCTATGTGTTTTACAGCATTTGACCTGGGCATAACGCACTTTGATCTTGCGAATAACTATGGACCGATACCAGGCAGTGCAGAAGAGAACTTCGGGAAAATTCTGAATCATGAGATGAAGTCCTACCGTGATGAGATGTTCATCAGTACCAAAGCCGGCTATGCCATGTGGGAAGGACCTTATGGTGAATGGGGAAGCAGAAAGCATATGTTAGCAAGCCTTGATCAGAGTCTTAAACGTATGAAGGTAGACTATGTTGATGTATTCTATCATCACAGAATGGATCCGAACACACCGCTTGAAGAAAGTATGATGGCACTTGATACTGCTGTAAAAAGCGGCAAAGCACTTTATGCTGCCATTTCAAATTATGACAAGCCAACAATGGAAAAAGCGCTTGCCATATTAAAAGAGTTAAAATGTCCGGTCATTTTGAACCAGAGGAGATATTCTCTTTACGACAGGGGAATTGAAGAGGATGGGGTAAAGGATTTTGCAGGAAAGGAAGGATGCGGAATTATAGCATTCAGCCCTTTGGCGCAAGGCACTTTGACGACAAAATACCTGAACGGTATTCCGGAGGACAGTCGGATCAGCAAAGACGGAAGATTCTTAAAAGAGTCACAGATAACACCGGAACTACTTGACAGAACAAGAAAATTGAATGACATCGCTGTTCGAAGAGGAGAATCTTTGCCACAGATGGCCCTAGCCTGGGTCTTAAAAGATCCGGAAGTAACAAGTGTAATTATTGGTGCCTCCAGACCAGAACAGATCGTTGAAAACTGTAAGTTGATGGAAAGCAATCCTTTCACAGAAGGAGAACTGACACAGATCGAAGAGATCTGCAAAGGCTGATATGCCGTAAGAGGAGAGAATGATGAGAAAAGATTTTGGAGCAAAGCCATGGTCCTATCCACAGCCTGTTTTCATTGTTGCTGCATACGATGAGGATGAAAAACCCAATGCCATGAACGCGGCATGGGGAGGGATCAGTGATACAACGCAGGTATCCTTATGCCTTAGTTCAAATCATAGAACCGTTAAGAATCTTCAAAAAACAAAAGCATTTACCATAAACATAGCGGATACCGCTCATGTATTGGCATGCGATTACATTGGTCTTGTATCAGGAAATAAGGTGCCGGATAAAGTAGCAAAAGCAGGTTTTACAGTGACGAAATCAACCTTTGTGAATGCACCTGTCATCAATGAATTGGCCATGGCTCTTGAATGTAAGCTGATACGTTATGATTCGGAATCAGGCTTTCTGCTTGGAGAAATCGTTAATGTCAGTATTGATGAAAGCGTTCTGACGAAAGACGGGAAAACGGACATGACAAAGTTTGAGCCGATTGTATTTGATCCTGTTAACGCGGTCTATCGAAAACTTGGAGAAAAGGTTGGAAAAGCGTTTAAGGATGGAAGAATTCTGATAGACAGAATCGAGAAAGAACAGGAAATCATGGAAGCAGAAGAGATTTTCGAGAACTTAGAAGACCTGGAAACGGAAGAATCAGAAGAAATGAAAGAGATTGAGGAAGAGATAAAAGAGGTTGATGAAATTCTGGAGAATATTGAAGCATTGAATAAAGAAGAAAAAACAAAACATAAGTAAAGAATACAACAGAGATAAGAATGCAACACAAGCACATGAGAACAATAATCGCTAGACCAGCATGATGAGGAGGCCTATGGAAGAAGTTAAAAAGATTGTATGTACCATGATAATACCGGGTGATATTTATATGGAACTGACAGACGAAGCCAAAGAACTTTTCATCGAACATGGAAGTTCTTATTCAACAGAGTTCCCTGCCGATGCTAACGAGGGGACTTTTCTTGGAGAATTTATACAGGCCTTTTGCGAAGTGGTTCTGATTATTAATAATCCAAAGTACGAGGTGACAGAGGAAAGCAATCTGAAAACAGAACTTTTCAAGCTGGGACAGACAGAAGACTCTTTTTGTCTTCTGATCGATATCGTTTATCCGGGATCAGACAAGGTTCATCATGATACGCTGTATTTTCAGGAGATTTCACAAAGCATTGGCAAATACACGTTCAAGCTGCTGGGAGATCAGAAGTTATTCTCAACCGAAAAGTAAAACAGAAAAGTTATATAAAAAAGTAAAAACATAAGTAAAAACATAAGTAAAAAACAAAAATAAAAAACAAAAATATAATATAAGTAAAACAAAAGATCAAGGATGAACTATGACGGGCATCGAATGAACTGAATCAGTAGGAAAATGAGGAAACATATGGAAAATCAGAATCAGGATAAGAATCATAAACGAAGAGTCAGGTACAAAGGTTCGCACCCGAGAACTTTTTCGGAAAAATACAAAGAGCACCAGCCGGAAAAGTATGGTGATACAGTTGAAAAAGTAATCAGTAAGGGTTCAACACCTGCCGGCATGCATATCTCTATTATGGTAAAAGAGATTCTTGATTTTCTTCAGATAAAACCTGGACAGACAGGACTTGATGCCACCCTTGGTTATGGTGGGCACACTCTTGCGATGCTGGCATGTCTGGAAGGGAAAGGTCACATGTACGGGCTTGATGTTGATCCGATCGAGATGGAGAAGACAAGAAAACGCTTAGAAGACAAAGGCTATGGTCCCGACATCATGACGGTGAAGCATATAAACTTTGCTGATATTGATAAGGTGTATGAAGAATCCGGTCCTATTGATTTTGTGCTGGCAGATCTTGGTGTATCTTCGATGCAGATCGATAATCCAATGCGAGGATTTTCTTATAAGGTGGAAGGGCCGCTGGATTTGCGCTTAAATCCTGAAGCAGGAATTTCGGCAGCAGAGCGATTGAGTACCATTACTCTTTCTGAGCTGGAAGGTATGCTGGTTGAGAATTCTGATGAACCATATGCTTACGAGATCGCAAAGGAAGTAACCTCTTATATAAAAAAAGGTGAGAAGATCGAGACAACAACACAGCTTGCGGAAAGAATCGAAAAAGCGCTGCAGTTCCTTATAAAAGGTAATAAAAAGGAAGAAGTCGAACAGGAGATCAAAAAATCCTGCCAGAGAACCTTTCAGGCGCTGCGAATTGATGTGAACAGTGAATTTGAAGTACTGCATGAATTTCTTGAAAAGCTTCCAGGAGTTATGGCACCGGGTGGACGGATCGCAATTCTGACCTTTCATTCCGGAGAAGATGTGCTGGTCAAGAAGTCCTTCAAGAACCTTCAAAAAGAAGGCATTTACAGTGAAGTAGCAAAAGATGTTATTCGTCCTTGTGCAGAAGAATGCTTCCGGAATGGACGTGCAAAGTCAACCAAGCTGCGTTGGGCGGTCAAAGCCTGAGCAGAAGAAACAACAAAAGCAGCTTTCTGAATAGCAGAAGGCTGCTTTTTTGAAAAATATATACAATAAGATCAAAAGAAGTTATACTAGGAAGGGATTGTCATGCTCCTTCGACCAGGTATACGATGGAAATGACAGAAAGGAGGGTATTTATGAAAAAAAGTAAACAAAACAAGGTTGCAAAACAAGCAGAAAAAAGAGGTGTGGATATCCTGTTACAGTGACAAGAAACGAATGAATCCGTAACATAAAAAACGGGATGCCATCACCTGCTACAAAGGAGAATCGGCAATATGAGCAAATACAGAGAAATGCCATGCAAATATTATATAGCTTTTGGGGAATGTACAAAGAACAGAGAAGCCAACCATCAGAACTACTGCCAGCACTGCGATAAATACGAACCTCGCGCAAAGGTAAGGCTGATTAATCGAAAAAAGGCTTACAATGAAAAGCAGAAAAGAGACAGTATCTGACCTTTCAGATCAGGCTGCGCGCCAGTCTCTCAATTGCTTCTTCAATTACATCGGGGTCAAGTCCGGAATAATTGATGACCAGGATATGATCAGACATACCTGACATCAGATTTTCTTTTGTATGATAGAATTCCGAGAGACATACAACGCGGATACCTTCTCTTGCAGCGACCTTACTAATATCTCCATCTGAGAGATTTGTGTTTAATTCCATCAGAAAATGCAGTCCGGAGTCTTCTTCCGTAATCTTTACGAGAGAAGCTAACGGGCTGTTTTTTATACACTTTAATAATACGTCCTTTTGCGTGTGATAAAAGCTTCTCATGCGATTGATGTGTTTTTCAAAATATCCCTCTCGGATGAAACGTGCAAGTGTATACTGCTCAAAGGTAGATACCGTACAGGAGTAAAATCCCAGTCTTTTGTTGAAATCATCTACCAGATGCTGCGGCAATACCATGTAGCCGATGCGGATGGTGGGAGAGAGACTTTTACTGAAGGTGTTGAAGTAAATGACTTTTTCCATTACATCGATGCTCTGAAGCGAAGGAATCGGACGCCCCATCAAACGAAACTCGCTGTCATAGTCATCTTCCACAATATAACGGGACTCTGACTTTGCAGCCCAGGCAAGCAGCTCGTAGCGTCGGCTGATCGGTGTAATGATTCCGGTCGGGTAATGATGAGAAGGAGAGATATGTGCGACCTGTGCGTTAAGATTCTCAAGAGCATCGATCCGTATTCCTTGCGGATCCATAGGTATGAACTGACAGCTGACCTGATTGCTTTGATAGATTTTTGCGACCTTTTGATATCCCGGATCCTCCACGGCATAAATTTTATCATGACCAAGCAGCTGAATCAGCAATCCGTACAAGTATTCAGTTCCGGCCCCTACAATGATCTGCTGCGGTTCGACAATCATACCGCGAAATTGTTTCAGGTGATCGGCAATTGCTGTTCTGAGTTCATTAACACCACCACTTGGTGAATTCGTCATCAACTCCGTGCTTTTGCTGTTTATGACTTCCCGCATAAGTTTGACCCACACAGAGAAAGGGAAGTTTGCCGGATTGGTCTGGTTATTTTGTAGGTCAGCGAAAATGGCCGCAGGTGATTTGGGAAGGAGCATAGCGGAATCGGTGCTGTCTTTCGGTATATTACGGGATAACGCAGGAGAAGAAGCCGTCCCGGGGTGTTGAAAGTCAGAAGCAGTGAATTTCTTCCCGGAAGGTATCGACAGAGTAGAGATATCCGCTGTAAAATAGCCTTTTTTGGGGATTGAATAGATATATCCTTCTGCTTGCAGCTGGGCATAGGCATTTTCAATGGTTATTGTGCTGATGTTCAGATGCTTTGCAAAGCTGCGCTTTGAGGGCAGCTTATCGCCTGCGGCAAGAGTTCCGTTCAGAATATCCATTTTTATGCATTTGTATAAGTATTCATAAAGGCTGTCTGACCCTATTTCTGAAAAAGAATACGTTAACATATTAATACCAGACTCCAATCTGACCATATTGAATAATTTTAAATTGGGTATTTAATTATAGTCACTTTTGATTATAATGTGTTTTAACGAATCTGTAAAGGCAGATTTAATCATTTGATTTCGTTAGGCAGATTTTGCCAGGTGAATTTATAAAGCATGAAAGATTATTATTTTAGTATTGGAAAGTGAGGATTTTATGGAACAGGACAGATATCAGTTGAATAAAGAACTGGCACAGATGTTAAAGGGTGGTGTCATAATGGATGTAACAACACCGGAACAGGCAAAGATCGCAGAAGCTTCCGGTGCCTGTGCAGTCATGGCACTGGAACGAATTCCGGCAGACATCCGGGCGGTTGGTGGAGTATCAAGAATGAGTGATCCGAAAATGATCCGTGGAATTCAGGAAGCGGTATCCATTCCGGTCATGGCAAAATGTCGTATTGGACACTTTGTGGAAGCACAGCTTCTGGAAGCCATCGAAATTGATTATATTGATGAGAGTGAAGTTTTATCACCTGCGGATGATGTCTATCATATCAACAAACGCAGCTTCAATGTTCCGTTCGTATGCGGAGCGAAGGACCTGTCGGAAGCCCTTCGAAGAATAAACGAAGGTGCTGCGATGATCCGTACCAAGGGAGAACCTGGAACCGGAGATATCGTGCAGGCCGTTCGTCATATGCGGATGATGCAGCGTGAGATCGCACGTCTTTCTTCTATGAAGGAAGATGAACTGTTTAACGCAGCAAAGGAATTGCAGGTTCCTTATGAGTTAGTGTTAAAGGTACATGAGACCGGAAGACTTCCGGTCGTGAACTTTGCAGCAGGCGGTGTTGCAACTCCCGCAGATGCAGCGCTTATGATGCAGCTTGGAGCAGAGGGTGTATTCGTAGGTTCCGGAATCTTTAAGTCAGGAAATCCGGAAAAACGTGCCAATGCTATTGTAAAAGCGGTTACCAATTATACAGATGCCAGAATGATCGCTGAACTTTCAGAAGATCTTGGAGAAGCGATGGTTGGAATCAATGAACAGGAAATCGAACTGCTTATGGCAGAACGTGGGAAATAAGCAAAGAAAAATGAGTCAGAGGATACTTGCATAAACAAGTTTGAGCTTTGTTTGTTACCGCTCCTTCAAACTTGATATGCATGTAAAAAACTGCGCAGAAATGAGGAAAATTATGAAAATAGCAGTGGTAGCAGTGCAGGGTGCATTTATCGAGCACATCCATGCATTAAAAAAGCTAGGAGTGGAATGTGTAGAGATTCGTAAGAAATCAGATCTATGCCAGGATATTGATGGAATTATCTTACCGGGTGGTGAGAGCACAGTTCAGTCAAAGCTTTTGCGTGAACTTGATATCTTTGATGAACTGAAAAAACGCATTGAAGAAGGTCTTCCTGTCCTTGCGACCTGTGCGGGACTGATCTTGCTGGCAGAAGAGCTAAGCAACGATGAACGTTCCCACCTAAAGACACTTCCTGTCGTTGTAAAGCGCAATGCGTATGGACGTCAGCTCGGCAGCTTTACTGCGAAAGAGATGTTCAAGGGAATCGGTGCTTTTCCAATGAGATTCATACGTGCGCCTTTTATTGAAGAGGTAGCCGATGCTGTTGAGATTCTCGCAGAAGTAGATGGCAATATTGTTGCAGTCCGTTACAAGAACCAGCTCGGGACAGCCTTTCATCCGGAACTGGTCGATGACACCAGAATCCATGAAGCTTTTTTGGCAATGGTATAAACGATAAAAGAAAAGTGATGCCTTATTGAGTGAATTGATCCGTTACAGATTGAGAAAGGTCTGGCCGGTGAAGCAGTTCAAAAGAGACATCACTTTTATTTTATTCGGATTAATAGCATTGCTGTTTTAAGTGCAAATGGCTTATGGTATAATAATTACGAAAGAATATAGAAAGAAACAAAGGCCAGATTTTAATTACAGAATGGAGCTTATATGACAAGAATATATTTCGTCAGACATGCAGAACCGGTGCATGAACATGAAGATGACAGAACAAGACCGTTGACTGCAGAAGGAATTCGAGATGCCGAATTGGTCCTGAATACGTTAAAATCAAAAGAAATTGATGAATTTTTCTGCAGTCCTTATAAAAGGAGTCTTGATACAATTAAGAGGACTGCAGAAGATTATGAGAAGATGATAATAACAGACGAGCGGCTGCGTGAGCGTGAGAAAGGAGTAAATGGAAACGAGCATGGAATGTTCCAAAAACGTTGGGCAGATCATTCCTTTCATGAAGAAGAGGGTGAATCCATAGGTATGGTTCAGGAACGCTGCATTCAAGCGGTGAAGGAAATTCTTAACGAGCACGAAGAAAAAAACATTGTCATCGGGACACATGGCACTGCATTATGCTCAATTATAAATTATTATATACCGGAATTTGGCTGTGATGATTTTCTTCGCATCATCGACTGGATGCCCTATGTTGTGGAGATGGACTTTGAAGGTCAGAAGTTCCTGGAACTTACGGAACATGCACATATCGAAAAGGTGTTCAAAGGAAAGGCCAGAGCAGATAAGGCGTGAGCAGGAGGGAAATCATGAGAATTGGTCATATAGCGATGTACACAACGGATCTGGAAGCTGCAAAAGAATTCTTTTGTTTTTATTTTGGCGCTAAAGCAAACAATGGATATCATAATCGGGTAACCGGTTTTCGTTCTTATTTTCTAACCTTTGAAGAAGGTACGAGCTTGGAAATCATGACACGTCCCGACATGGTCGAGGAAAGAAAACATCAAACCAGAACAGGTTATGCTCATATCGCATTTTGTCTTGGAAGCAAGGAGGCCGTTGATGCAATGACAGACAGATTGCGAAATGATGGTTTTGAAATCATCAGTGGTCCAAGAACTACGGGGGATGGTTATTATGAGAGCTGTTTTCTGGACCTGGAAGGAAACCAGATTGAAATCACCATATAGACACATGCCATTTTTACTATCTTACGTTTGGGTAAAAGGAGAAGCTTCGTATTTATTCTGATTCTTTTGATACATAGTATTACCATGCAGATAAGGAGAAACATTATGCGAAAAAAGATAGCGCTTAATAATGACTGGCGGTATTCGTCTGAGTTTACGGAAGATATGTTGATAAACTCATACAATGAAAGTTCCATGCTGGATATCAGACTTCCTCACACCAATGCAGAGACACCTTTCCATTACTTTGATGAATCAATCTATCAGTTTGTCAGCTGCTATCGCAGACATATCCCGGTGAATCCGGAATGGAAGGGTTTGCAGGTCAATGTAACGTTTGAAGGTGCGGCTCATGTGGCAAAGGTTTATATCAATGAACAGCCGGTCACGGCACACTATGGAGGGTATACGGCATTTTCCGCAGATATTGGTCCTTTTCTAACTTATGAGCCGGGAGAGGATAATGTTCTGGTGGTCGTACTGGACAGCAGAGAGACGAACAATATTCCGCCATTTGGTAATGTGATCGATTATATGACCTATGGTGGTATCTATAGAGAAGCCTATCTTGAGATAAAGAACAAGATATCGATAACGGACGCATTTGTTCGGACAAAGCTGCTTAAAAAGGTAACAGAGAATGAATATGAAGAATATAATCCAGAAGAAATTTCAGTAAAATACATAGCAGAACATTCATGGAAGATCCAGCTTTTACTTGAATGCGCTGGGTTCGATGACAACAGAAAAGCAAGATCATTTGCCCAGACCCTGAGAATTCGTATTGAGGACTTGAATGGCAGTAAGTTATTCGAAAGGAAGGAACCCATTACAAGTGGGGAGATGGAGCTTGCATTCATAGTAGACAAGGCAAAATGCTGGGATATTGACCATCCGAATCTATATATGCTGAAGTTGACCCTTCTTGGTAAAGATGAAAATGCTGAACAGCATGTAAACCAGGATGGAAAGAGGGAGGCAGCACCAGATACGGAATTTGAGGCAGAATCGTTTACCGAATATGACACAGTAACGAATACGGAATTTGAGGCAGAACTTGATACTGTACAGATACGGTTTGGATTTCGCTCCTGTGAATTCAGAGAGGATGGTTTTTATCTGAATCATAGGAAAATAAAACTACTTGGCCTGAATCGTCATCAAAGCTTCCCTTATGTCGGATATGCCATGCCAAAAAGCATGCAGGAACAAGATGCCGAGATCTTAAAAAATGAGCTTTTGGTTAATTCGGTCCGAACTTCTCATTACCCACAATCACAGCACTTTCTCAATCGGTGTGATGAACTTGGTTTACTTGTTTTTACCGAAATTCCAGGCTGGCAGCATATCGGAGATGAGGACTGGAAAGAAGTTGCCTGCCGAAATGTCAGTGAAATGATACTGCAGAACCGTAATCATCCTTCGATCATTTTATGGGGTGTCCGAATCAACGAGTCTCAGGATGATGATACTTTTTATAAACGAACGAATGAGATTGCGCATAACTTGGACCCCATGCGACAGACCGGAGGTGTCAGGTATCTAAAGAAGAGCAGCTTGTTGGAAGATGTCTATACGTACAACGATTTCCTTCACAATGGCTCGAACAAGGGTCTGGATTCGAAAAACAAGGTCACTTCGAATAAGAAAGCTCCCTATCTGGTTTCGGAGTTCAATGGTCATATGTTTCCGACAAAATCCAATGATGATGAGGAACACCGCCTTGCGCATGCTTTACGGCACGCAGAGGTTTTAGAGGAACTGTTTGGTAATACGAACATAACAGGAGCCTTTGGCTGGTGCATGTTCGACTACAATACACATAAGGATTTTGGAAGCGGAGATCGTATCTGTTATCATGGGGTCATGGACATGTTCCGGAATCCTAAGCTTGCAGCTTCTGTTTATGCAAGCCAAAGCGATCAGAATGACATTTGTGAGATAAGCTCTTCACTCGACATCGGAGAATATCCGGCAGGGGACCTGTCGAAGGTGTACCTGTTCACAAATGCAGATTCCATTCGTTTATATAAGAACCAGGAGTTGATCCGTGAATTCTATCCTGCAGCAGACAGATACCCATCTCTTTTGCATCCGCCGGTAATTGTTGATGATTTTATTGGAAATCTCATGGAAACGAACGAAGGCTTTGCACATAAGACCAGTGAAAAAATCAAGAAGCTTCTTATGGATGTGAAAAAATATGGTCCCAGTAATTTGCCATTTCTTAGTAAGCTTGGTATGGTCAGACTTATGCTGAAGGAACATCTGTCCATGGAACAGGCATCGAAACTTTATTACCGGTATGTTGGTGGATGGGGCGGAGCTGCAACTGCATTTACCTTCGAAGCAGTGAAGCACCACAAGGTCGTGAAACATATCAGAAAGACGCCTTCGACAACACCCAAAATGGAAATACTGAATTCGCGTGCAGTATTGGAAGAAGGTGATACTTACGATGTTGCAGAAATACGCATTCGTATTGTTGATGAGAATGATAATCTGCTCCCCTACTATCAGGAACCGATTCTGCTCAGTGTAACAGGAGCGATCGAACTCATTGGACCGACACTCATTACACCACGAGGTGGGATGACTGGAACCTATGTCAGAACAACAAGTAAGCAGGGGGCAGGGGTGTTAAGACTTGAACAAAGGGAAATGGGGATAAAAGAAATTACATTCTTAGTAAAATGATCTAACACATAGAACGTATGCTTTCTCTTTATGACATTCGAGACTTGCAGTGATTTTTGAGAAAACCACCAAAAAACCCGGAAGCATCCGGAAAACGTCACAAAACAGACAAAGTATTGCTTTAGAGATTGCTTTTTAATTTATTGTATTCCGCCGTCATGTTCTTAAAGAGCGTTTCATCGCCGTATCCGGTGTCCGGATGAAACGCTTTTACGAGCATTTTATAACGTTTTTCGAGTTCATCCTTTGTTTTGCAGCCCAGAAAAAACCCTTCTTCTGAGATTTCGAATTCTTTTGATTGATTCTGTGTTCTCTGATGCTTTGAATCATCCTGATCGTTATGAGTGTTTTGATCATTATAACTGTTCTGCTCGTTGTAGTTGTTGTGAGCTGTGTGATGATCTTTCGTGTTGGAATTGCTGAAATGCTCCGTATTACCAGAGGTTTCTTTTCCGGTGCTCTGCATACCTGAGCGCAGTTTATTGATAATGAGCAGGCTTTTATCCAACTGTGAAATAGAGTGATTTAAGGCTTGTTTCGTATCTTCACAGGGTTTAACTTTTCTCTTGTTCAGGTTTTTCCGTAATAGTTCAATATACTGTGTGCATAGATTGCTTATTGCAATAAATTTGGTATTCTCTTCTTCAATCAAATGCAAAGTCTTACTGTCTTTTTTATAGACCGCAGAACAAATCGCACCGGCTTTTTGAATGTTGAACTGTGAGATGGTTGCATTATAATGATCGATACGTTCAGATAAATAGTTTTTTTCTTCAGCTAAACCATGTTTTCTTGGCTTTTTAGCAATAGAAAAAACAATAATAATTATGACCCAGACAATTCCAAGAAAAATCAGGAGCGGTACGATCCAGGAATGCAACAGTGTCATTTCAGTTTCTGCATTGAAATTATTCATAGAATTAATTAACTTCCTCATTTCTGATTATTATAAAGTTGGTAAGAATATACGGCTGCATAATAGATTGCGATTATCAGCAATATAGTATATGCTCACAGAATAATATTTGCAATACCTGTTTACTTTATAAAATAAGTTTGCAGAATGCTTTATGACTGCTTCTGATGCTCAGGGTGCATAAGTTTATCTGTTTGTGTTACCCGCGATATAATTCTTGTAATGATACCCCCAGTTTGAGATACTTTCAAACATTGGTTTCAGGCTCTGGCCAAGCTCTGTCAGGCTGTATTCTACACGGGGAGGAACTTCAGGAAAAACTTCTCGTTTCACCAGACCGGAAGATTCAAGAGAGCGCAGGTTATCTGTCAGAACTTTTTGACTGATGCCATACAGGCTTTTTTGAAGTTCGTTAAAACGACAGGTTTTCTGAAGCAGATTTCGTATGATGAGAAGCCTCCACTTATTTCCGACCAGTTCTACAACGGTTGCTACGGGACATGCTGGTAAATCTTCTTTTGTAAGCATTGAAAACCTCCAATAGTATATTTTAGAATGTTATATTAAAATTATAATGCAACATATAAAAATGTCAACAAAATCTGACAGCTGGTTACCTTTACGTAACCAGCTATTCTATTTGTGCGTACTTTTTTTTATTCGTTACGGTACTATAATGATTCTTGTTAGCAGGATGAAAGAACGAGATTCAGATTATCCGGGTATATGCCTCGCGCGTCACCTCTCGTTCAAACTTGATATGCGCAAAGATAAGCGCAGGAATGGAGAAAAGTATGGATTTTAGGCAGCTTGTAAGGGAAAGACACTCAATCAGAAAGTATACGAATCAGCAGATCAGAAAAGAAGACCTTACGGTAATACTGGAGGCAGGTGTATATGCACCGAATGCAGGAAGCGGACAGCGAAGTATGCTGGTAGCTATACATAATAAGGAACTTACAACAAGAATAGGGCAGTTAAACGTTACACAGCCGGATCGGACAAAGTTGATTGGCTCTTTTGTATCGAAGGAACAACCAAGTACGATTGATGATCCGACTAAGAAAAATGGATTTTATGATGCACCTTGTGCAGTAGCAATCTTTGCTCAGGATAAATTTGTATTCCAGACAGCGGATGCTTACTGTTGTGCGGCGAACATGGTACTTCAGGCAACAGAGCTGGGACTTGCCTCCTGCATTATCTCAAGAGGAAAGGAGACATTTTTGAGCGAAGAAGGAAAAGAAATTATGGACCGGTGGAACATTCCGGAGAACTATTCCTGTGTCTGCTTTGTTATTCTTGGGTACATTGACGGAGAGCAGCCAGTTACAAAACCCAGAAGACCGGGACGAATTCAGATCGTGGAGTAAAGTATTAATGAGCGTATCCAGGTATCCAAGGACCAAGTATTCTGTGTCCAAGTATCCAAGGACCAAGGAGTCCAGAAACCAAGTATCAAGAAACCAAGTATCCAGAAACCAAGTATTCAGTATTCAAGTACCCAAGGACCAAGGAATCCATGCACCAAAGTGTCCAGCGACCAAGGAGTCCATGAACCAAGGAACTACATACAAGAGTTACTTTTTTGTAACCATATAATAAAAAAGTGCGTACTTTTATTAACAGAATAATCCTGATATAGTAAAAACACACTGAGATAGCGATCTCAGGAATCGAAGGAGGTAGTAGCATATGTCACTTTCAAACATTGTAGAATGGAATTCTCCGGCTGCATCTTGTGGAAGCTCTTGTGGAGCACAGGATAAACCGGAAGAGACATCAAGTGCATGCGGCAGTTCATGCGGAGCGGAAGATAAGCCGGAAGATAAGCCGGAAGAAACAGCAAGCGCATGTGGAAGTTCATGCGGAGCCGGCGACAAATAGTAGTGTTTGTCCGGCAACACAGTTTTCTGGTCCTGTACTGGGTATCGTATCGTAACAATGAGTTTATGAAAACAGGCAGGATCAAAAACTGTTGCTCACTCGAAGTAAGAAAGGATTTATTTACGATGAAACCATACTTTTCATATCAGTGGCATATCACAGATTATTGTGACCAACGATGCAAGCATTGTTATATATTTTCAGAGGGAGACCCTGACGAGTTGCTGTCTATGGAATTGACAAATATGAGAAAGGTGCTTGCCGGGATAGAAGACATGTGCGAACAGCTTGGACGTACCCCATACCTTTACATTACCGGCGGAGATCCTATTCTTCACCCGGATTTTTGGAAGCTGATGGAGCTTATCAAGAGCAAAGGATATCGTTTTACTCTTATGGGAAACCCATTCCACTTGAATTCTGCTGTTTGCCGTCGCCTGAAAGAATTTGGCTGTGAGAAATATCAGATGTCGATTGACGGTATGCGGGAAACGCACGATTATTTTCGAAGACCAGGTTCCTTTGACTGTACGCTCGAGAAGATTGATATCTTAAAAAAAGCAGGAATTAAATGTGCCATCATGTCGACCGTGTCCGGCGTAAACATAAAAGAAATTCCCCAGATCGTTGATCTGGTCGTTGAGAAAAATGTGGACATCTTTGCCTTTGGGAGATACTGCCCGACCAGTGAAGAAAAAGATACCGGGATTGCTCCGCTCGAATATAGAAAACTACTGGACACCTTATGGAAAAAGTATGAGAGTTACAAAGCGGCCGGTGCCAGAACTTATTTTAATCTGAAAGATCATCTCTGGACCTTATATAAGTATGAAGAAGGACTCTTTACAATACCTGAGAGTGCAAAGGAAAATATGATATACAGTGGATGTCACTGCGGCAGCGGACATATGACCATTCTGCCAAATGGTGAAGTTTATGCCTGCCGGAGATTTGACAGCAAGGTTGGAAATGCACTCGAGGAAAGTCTGAAAGACATATTCCTTGAAAAGGAAGAAAAATACCGCTCATTTGAAAAGTTCGAAAAATGCAGCAGGTGTGAGCTAATGGGGTTTTGCAGAGGTTGTCCTGCTGTGGCATATGGCTCTGGCGGAAATTTCTATGGAGCAGATCCACAATGCTGGAAAGTGATCTGAAAAAAATGTGCAAAAAAGCGTAACATTGACCAATTCATCAGAAAAAATTGTTTCATTAAGTTATTGTAGATACATGCTATCTTCATCAACCTCACCTTCATCCGCACTTTGTTCCATTTGTGTCTATTGTTATCGGTTTGACAATTGGAAAACTGCTTCGAATATGATATTCTATAAGCAGATAAGAGTGGCGTAGGAGGTGTCCTAATGAATAATAAATGGAAAGAAGTATTCTCCATACCGAATTGTATGAGTTTCTTTCGTTTACTTCTGATACCGGTTTTTTGTGTTGCCTATTTAAAAGCAGATAAACCAGCGGATTACTATGCAGCGGCCGGTATTGTGCTGTTATCGGCATTGACAGACTTTTTCGATGGTAAGATTGCCAGAAAGTTTCATATGATAACGGACTTTGGTAAGTTCCTTGACCCAGTAGCAGATAAACTGACCCATGGAGCACTGGTTCTGTGCCTTGCGTTTCGTTATCCTTCTATGAAATACCTGTTGATCATTTTACTCCTAAAAGAATTGTTCATGCTTGTTATAGGCGTGATCAATCTAAGACATGGTTCAAAACTGGAAGGGGCCAAAATCTTTGGAAAGATATGCACAGCTACGCAGTTCGTTCTTTATGGCCTGTTGATTTTATACTATACCATCAATGTGAATACAGCGAATGTCCTGATTGCAATAGAAACCTTGATTCTGCTTGTAACCTGGGGATTGTACATTCCGGTATTTGTAAAGATGAAAAAGACATGGAAATATTAGCAAAGTTCTTTCACAGAGCTTCGTTCAATATAAGTTGTTGGCAGCAGAACTTTTTGCGGCAGGGTATGTTCGCCATTTATTCTTGATAATAAGAGCCTTACCGCAGTCTGACCGATTTCTTCTTTTGGAACATGAAATGTAGTAAGAGGAGGATTGGCGTATTGTGACATCTCAATATTGGACATGCCTATAACGGAGATCTGCTCCGGAACACGTACACCGTTCTTGTAAAAACTATTCATGGCAGCCATGGCCATAAGGTCGCTGGCGGCAAAAACCGCAGTGGGAAGTTCACTTTCCTTGCATAGAGCATCGACTTTTTGCATGCAAAGTTCTTCTTTCCATTCACAGTCGATGATCCATTCACGCCGCATCGGTAAGCCTGCCTTAACCATAGCGAGAAGATAGCCTTGGAAGCGTTTGCTGTCATGAATTGTGCCTCCTTCTGCGCTTCCGCCAAGAAATCCGATTTTTTTATGTCCTTTTCTTATTAATAACTCTACGGCCTGAATTCCGCTCAGCAGATGATCGTATCCAACATCATCAATATCATCACGAAGTGTGTCGATACCAACGATAATCGACGCTTTACTTTTTAATGCTGGGTACAGAGAATCGGAGAGTGGATCCATCAGGATTAATCCATCAAGAGTCTCACGAAAAATGGAATCAAATTGTTCTTTGTTATACAGCAAAGGCGCCACTTTGATGAATCTGAGATCAATGCCTGACGTTCTGAGGCTGCTTTCTATACCATTGAGAACCGACATATAGTAAGGGTCATTGTACCCTTTTTTTGTTACGCGCAGAATACAGCCAATTTTTGCGTTCTTTATGGAGGTTTTTGCTTTTCTTTTTGCATCTTTGTGAGAAGTCGGAATTGCATAGTTCAATTCACTGACAGCATCAAGAACAGACAGCCTTGTCTTTTCTGTCATCTTATAAGTGGTATCCTTATTAAGGACCCGGGATACCGTAGCTGTTGATACATTCGCAAGTCTTGCAACATCGCGTATTGTGCTCATCTTTACTCCTATCTTGCAAAAGGCCTGAGTTCAAGCCTTCCTTCTTTAACACCTTTTTTATGAAAATGCAGCAATTTGTCTTTTATAAAGAATGAAAATATTAGATAATAATGTTACGTTAGTGTTACGTAATAAAATTTACTATGTTTCGTATTAAAAGTCAAGGAAATATGAGAGAAATAGGTTGAATAATTTACAAAAATGATTCAGCATGGTAGTATAAGACTTATCAAGTGACATTTGCGTAACAAAATCAATGTTACGTAATGATTGTAACTCTGTCGTTGAAAGTGAGAGCGATCGACATTTCCTTCTATCAGGATTAAGCTACCGGCTTTGCCTGCTGTCGGGAAACGAGTTATCGACATTGCCTGCTATCAGGACGTAAGCTACAGCCTTAGCCTGCTATCGGGCGTCATAAGTTACAGAATATTTCTCTTGAAAGTTCACATGGTACGATCAATACATGTTCATGAAAGGATATTTATGGCTGAATTTGAATTTTTTTTAGTAAATAGTTTGTGTAAAGTATTCCCGGATCATATTGCAGGTAAAAGCAGTGAACCGGTTAAGGTTTCAATTCTTAAGGAAGAAGTACCTGCAGTTCAGCTTGTATATAAAAAAATAACAGGTCATCCGAATTTTCAGCATGAGTTCAAGCTTGAAGTAACAGGGCTTCCAATACCGGTGAGAATCAGAGAAGTAGAACTGGTTTCTTCTGCCTATCCATGTTATGAAGAGGTGGATGAGAACTATCTAACAACAACCCCCGGACTTTTTCCGGATCTACTCTTACCAAAGATGGACAATGTCATCGTTCCGTTAAGCGGACAATACAAAGCACTGTGGATTGATATACCAGACACTGATATTCCGGCTGGGTGCTACTCTGCTTGTATCAAGATCAGTACAGCAGAATATTCGAATACAGGTGTTGGGACTTTGTATAAGATACCAGAAGATGAAAAAAAGAGCTTTATACTGAACTTTGAACTGGAAGTTGCAGAAGCCTATCTTCCAAAACAGGAACTGATTCATACAGAATGGTTTCACAGCGATTGTCTTGCTGGCTACTATAAGACAGCAGTTTTCAGTGACGAATACTGGCAGATTGTTGAGAGACAGATATCCATGGCAGGGAAAGAACACGGAATTAACATGCTGATGGCACCTGTATTTACACCGGCTCTTGATACTGCGATCAACGGTGAGCGTACAACGGTGCAGCTCGTCGGAATAAAGAAGGATGACTTTTATCATTTTGATTTTGAAAAGCTGGAACGATGGTGTGAGATCTGTCAAAAGAATGGAATAGAGTATATAGAAGTACCACATTTTTTCACACAATGGGGGGCAAAAGCAACACCCAAGATCATAATAGAAAAAAATGGAAAAGAAGAGAAAGCATTTGGCTGGCATGTACCGGCGGACAGTTCAGATTACAGAGTGTTTTTGGAACAGTTCATTCCAGCCTTACAAAAGAATTTGCTGGCATGTGGATTTGAGAAAGACCATATATTCTTTCATATATCGGATGAACCAAGTGGGAAGGATGAAGAAGGATACCAGCGAGCTTACCATATGGTAGCGGACCTTCTGGATGGATGGCGGATCATAGATGCACTTAGTGAATATCAATACTATGAAAAAGGTCTGGTCAAGACACCAATTCCATCCAGTAGCAGCATTCAGGAATTTATTGATCATGAAGTTCCAGATCTTTGGGTATACTATTGCTGCGGTCAGACCTGTAAAGTTCCGAATCGTTTTTTTGCCATGCCAAGCGCAAGGAACCGTATTATGGGCTTATTGATGTATCTGTATGATATAAAAGGTTTTCTGCACTGGGGATATAATTTTTATAATTCCAGATTATCAAAAAAGTTGATCGATCCTTTCTTTGATACCCACGGAAGTTATGCATTTCCTTCCGGAGATCCATTTCTTGTATACCCGGGAACAAAGAAGGAAGTATGGTCATCGATACGTGCAGAAGTACAACGAGAGGGTCTGTATGATATGCGGGCATTAAAAAAGCTGGAAGAGCTGGTTGGAAGACAGCGCGTTCTGGAGCTTGTATATGAGGATGCAGAATCAAAGCCAT
Organism: Clostridia bacterium; assembly: GCA_003249225.1. Taxonomy (GTDB): domain Bacteria; phylum Bacillota; class Clostridia; order Lachnospirales; family Lachnospiraceae; genus SZUA-448. The sequence goes on from QKJQ01000016.1 coordinate 217,632, forward strand.
TTACCTTTGAATACTACCCACACGAAGCGGAGTACTTAGTTCATCTTCGAGAGAAAATAACAAAGGAGATCAACCAACATACAGAAAAGAGCAGTTCATGAAATCATATATTATTAAGAAGTTCAGCCAGGAGATGGCAATCGACTGGAACTTAATACAACCTGTCAGCATCGGTTATTATCCATGGGATAAGTTCCAATACCAGCCAAAAACTGAAGTCAGAGCCTATTATACGGATGAAGGGATGGGAATTCAGTTCCATGTGAATGAAAAAGAAATAATCGCCAGGCACAGCAACATCAACGATGCTGTTAATAAAGACAGTTGCGTGGAGTTTTTTATAAATCCTGATCCGGTAAACTGCAAGAAGTATATTAATTTTGAATTCAACGCATTGGGTGTATTCCTTTTACAGATCGGAGAGAATAAAAGCAATCGAACCTTTATATCAGAATACGATGAAAGTTTTTTTAATATTAAAACATCTATAACAAAGAAAAACAGGGCAAGTTATCATGAAAACTTTTGGACACTGGAGTTTTTTTTACCGTTCTGCTTTTTTGACCGTTGGTATAAAGAACTTTCTATAAAAAATGGGTCTACCTTATCGGGTAACTTTTATAAGTGCGGGGATGAAACACTGCGGCCTCACTATGGATGCTGGCATCCCGTAGATAGTGAGATACCGGATTTTCACAGACCAGAATGCTTTGGTTCTCTGCTTCTGGTGTGAGTAAGGGTAAGAGCAGGAAAAGACCAGAAGATTTTTCAGTGAAAAGGCAACAAGAGAAAAGAATGAATAGTAAGCGAAGGATACATTAAAATGGTAAATGATACAAATTATATGATAGAGAAGATAATCCATTGTTTTAAAATAGAGGGCGAATGTACCGGTCTTGAAAAGTATGGCAATGGACATATAAATGATACCTATCTGGTAACAATGAACGAATCTGATAATATTACAAGGTATATACTTCAAAGAATCAACCATACCGTGTTTCAGGAACCGGAAAAACTGATGGAGAACATAGTAAAAGTAACAACGTTTATTAAAAATGAAGTCAAAAAGACAGCAGGAGACAGCAAACGGGAAGTTCTGACGGTAATCAACACCAATACCGGCGGATCTGTATACAAAGATACGCTTGGTCAGTATTGGAGGATGTATCTGTTCATTGAAGATTCAATATGCCTTGAAAAAGTCAGCAGACCGGAGGATTTCTATGAGAGTGCTGTGGCTTTTGGCAGGTTTCAAAAGCAACTGGCATCTTTTGATGCTTCTGGCCTTTATGAGACAATAAAAGATTTCCATAACACCCCAGCCAGATTTGAAAAATTCCTTCAGGCAGTGGGGACAGATTCTTTCAAACGTGTCGGAGAAGTAACACAAGAGATTTCGTTTTTTATAGACAGGGAAGAAGATATGAAGATCTGTTTAAAAGCTTTAGAAGACGGAGAGATACCGCTAAGGGTAACTCACAATGACACAAAGCTTAACAATGTGATGCTCGACAAGAGCACTGGAAAGGGTCTCTGTGTTATTGACCTGGACACTGTCATGCCGGGACTCGCAGTATTTGATTTTGGTGATTCCATACGTTTTGGTGCGAACACAGCAGCAGAAGATGAAGGTGACCTTTCTAAGGTACATCTGGATCTGAATCTATTTGAGACCTATGTAGAAGGTTTTCTTACCGGATGTGATGGTAGTCTTACCAGAGAAGAGATGTCACTGCTTTCCTATGGAGCTAAAACAATGACGCTGGAATGTGGTATGCGTTTTCTGACTGATTATCTGGAAGGGGATGTGTACTTCAAAACACAAAGAGACAGACATAATCTGGACCGATGCCGTACACAGATTGCACTGGTACAGGATATGGAAAAAAAGTGGACCAAGATGGAACAGATTGTGAATCGCAGGAAACAATGATACAATAAGTAGGAGGACTGGGCGGCAGAAGAGCAGGCAGATAAGGTGCTGAAGTAAAGGAGGCAGGTTCATTATGAATGCTATTTTTAAAAGGATCAGCGTTAGAAAATTCGAAAACAGAAGTGTTGAGGATGAAAAAATCGAATGGTTAATGAAAGCGGCTATGGCTTCACCGTCCGCCGGGAATCAGCAGCCTTGGGAATTCTATGTTGTGACAGACAAAGAAAAGCTGCTGCAACTTTCAGAATGCAGTCCCTTTGCCGGCTGCACGGAGCATGCACCAATGGCAATAGTGACCTGTTACAGAAAAGAAATCAGGCTGCCGGAATATGCCGATATTGACATGAGTGCTTGTACAGAGAATATTCTTCTTGAAGCAGAAGAAGTAGGTCTGGGAGCCGTATGGCTTGGTATCGCACCGATTAAGGAGCGAATGAAAGCGGTGAAACATATCCTTGATATTCCTTCTAATTTGGAAGCGTTTGCCATTATTGCCTGCGGGTATCCGGCTGAATTCAGAGAGCAGCAGGATCGATTTGAAAAAGAGCGTATCCATTATGTAAAATGATGCCCCTGCTTGTTACATCTTAGTCAGGGTGAGCAGGAAAGAAAACAGAAGACAGCAACGTTGTCGATGAGATAAACGACAGAAAATAAACAAAAGTGCTTGATTAGAAATGATCAAGCACTTTTGTATGAGCAAGAAGCATCTTCAAACCACAGCTCTGCGTCTTGCGTCAAGATAGGATACTGCGGATAATGCTGCTATATTTCCCTCCCCGGCGGCTTTGCTGTACTGATATGGTTTTCCGACAATATCTCCTGCGGCAAAACATCCATTCAGGTTTGTTTTCATCAGCCGATCTACCTTTACATGATTATCTTCAATCTCAAGGCCGGGAATTAGTGAGTCAGCGGCAACGCTTTCCCGAAGAATGAATACACCGTCCGTTGTTAGTACATGATTTCGTAAAACAAGTTCGGTCACTTTCTGATCGCCTCTGATCTCAAGTACTTTATCCTGTATAACCTCCACTTTTTCATTTACATTGACTTCATCTGTATACATTGGTATGTAATATACTTTTTCTGCGACCTGAGTAAGAAAGTCAGCTTCTTCTTCCTCCGATTTATTATATCCAATAACAGTAGCTACCTTTCCTCGATAGAACATAGCATCACAAGTCGCGCAGTAGCTTACGCCTTTCCCAAGAAATTCTTTTTCACCGGGGATTGCTTTTCCGAAACTGATGCCCGAAGCCAGTATTACGGAGGCGGCCTCATAATACATACCGTTCTTGGTAAGAATGGCATAATAATCATCCACAGGCATAATATTTGTTACTTTTTCCGGTGTGATTCGGATCTCCATTTCATCGATATGATGTCTGAAAGCACTTGCCATTTCTTCTCCGGACTTTCCATACATACCAAGATAATTATTAATACCATGTGCTTTGGCAATCTTGCTGCTTATATCTTCTGAACCAAAAAGTATTATTTCTTTTTTTCTTACTTTCGCATTGATCGCGGTTGAAAGACCGGCCGGACCACTTCCGATTATTGCAATATCATATCTTTTTTCCATTTCGAATTATCCTTTCACACAAATCACACGAATGAATTGATTAAGACAAACGATTCTGATAACCTTTTTCAATCCGACTTATTCGTTGATTTTAAATCATGGAGGTAACTTAATAACTGATACGATTCGTATTGAATCAAGGACTTTGGAGCAATTAAGCTTCTACCAGCTTTAGGATCTCAGCCTTTGAAATAAGCCCAATGGATCTCTTGGTTTCTGCTCCCGACTTGAAACAGATCAAAGCGGGGATTGAAACTACATTAAGCTTTTGAGCAAGGTCACCAGCTTCGTCGGCATTTACTTTAACAACTTTAAAATTATCATTCTCTTCTGCTACCTGATCGACCAAAGGTCCAAGCATTCTGCATGGTCCGCACCAGGGTGCCCATACATCCATAAGTACCGGTACCGTAGATTGCAGTACTTCCTGTTCAAAATTTTTATTATCCACATTCACTATTTTCATGATTTTTCTCCATTCCTGCGCAATTGAAAGAATTTACTTGGTTTGCGCATATCAAATTTATCATGCCAGGTATCTGGCGGTTTCTAAACTTTTATAATAATGATGCAACACAATCTTCAACCAGCTTCATATCAGCAGTAGGCTCAAAACGTGCAACGACCTCTCCGTTCCTGTCCACGACGAATTTTGTGAAGTTCCATTTTATATCTGACGTATTCTTATAATCTTTATCAATCTTTTTGAGTGTAGCAGCCATTGCGATTGCCTTCACACCTTTACCAAAGCCTTCAAACCCTTTTTTACTCTTAAGATAAGCAAAAAGAGGAGCTTCCTGTTGTCCATTAACATCTGATTTTTTCATCTGTGGAAATTTTGTATTATATTTTAAAGTACAAAACTCGTGGATTTCATCATCAGATCCGGGGGTCTGTCCGGCAAACTGATTACATGGCACATCAATTACTTCAAAGCCCTGTTCGTGATACTTCTCATACATTGCTTCTATTGGGGCATATTGTGGTGTAAAGCCACAGCCGGTTGCTGTATTAACAACAAGTATTACTTTTCCTTTGTACTCTGAAAGTGGAACCTCTTTATTATCTGCTGCAGTAACTGTTACATTATAAATGCTCATGTACATTTCTCCTTTTTGATTTGAATTGCAATTAAATTGCATACAATTGAATAAATGCATTGTACACAATTTAATTTTAAATGTCAATACCTTTTTAAAATTAATCGTAAGCTTGGCTGATACAAAACTATGCATGATGGCAGAATCATCTTTGATGGAAGTGAAAAGGAGCAAAAGAAATATCAAAAGGAATAGCAGAAGAGAGTAGCAAAAGACAATAGTAAAAGACAATAGTAAAAGACAATAGCAAAAGACAATGGCAAAAGACAATGGCAAAAGACAATAGCAGAAGCAGATTTCAGAAGAGATTGGAGAAGCATAACAAGGAAGTATAACAAGGAGTCTTAATAAGGAAGCATAGTGAGGAAGCATAAGGAGCAAGCGCATAAATAATAAAAAAGTATAGTGATATTTGCCTATATACATTTCCTTATTTTACAAATAAAATACCGGATGCATAGTATCACTATGCGGTTTAAGGGTGACCATAGGAGGAGATTTATGAGAGTAAAAAGAAAGATGTTTTATAGGAGTATGTTAATTTTTATTTTGACCGGTTTACTGGCGGGATGCGGAAATCAGGGCAGCAATTCCTACAGCAATGATTACTACAACAACAGTTACAATGATGCTGAAAGTTCAGCCGATAATACGGATTCATCCTCGGATGCAGAAGACAGCACGGATATGGATTATGTGCCTGTAACAGATTACGACGGATGGTGGTATCTTGAAGACAGCAGTTCAGAAGGAACTCCACTTTTTGCAATGCTTATGGTGGATGCGGATTCGCTGACATGGGCGGCGTACGATACTGGCGAAAATGAAATCGCGAGTGGCGATGTATCCGTGACGGTTGGAACGACCAATGCAATTGTTCTTGATTTTAGTGACAGCATAACGGTAGAGCTGCAGCTGATTGACAAAAAACTGGTCACACAGGATGGTGTTACTTATTCTGCAAGTCCCAGTGCCGACTCCGGTTCTGACAATGCACAGAGCGAAACCGGGGACACTCAGGCAACAGGTTCTGATGCTTCCCAGACGACCGGATCGGAAGACTTACAGACAGATGTCAGCCTGTATGCAGGGTATTGGTATGATCCATCCTATGAGAAATATGTGATACTTTTTGATGATTATACCTATATTATGTTTTCTTCCGGAACGATCGACAGTGATGGACTTGCTATTCCGGATTATCAGGGTGTATACAGCTGCGATATATATACCGATGTTAATAATGTCAGTCAGGTTATTTTCAATTTCGATACCGGTAATGGGATTCTTGATGGTCTCACCATGATTCTGATCGATAATGCGGCTATGCTCGATCCATATGACAATACCACTTATTATGTAAAGGAAGACATGATCGGTCAGACGCAGGGAAATATAGCGGCAATGCATTGTACATTGCTTTTGCATTCCTGGTACAGTGCGGTGAGCGGAACCTATCTGACGTTCGATTCGACCGGAAGGGTATCCTATGCACGTGAGGATTCAAACGGTTCCATCGGAACGGAAGTGTTGAGCGGAAGTTATACCGTTGAGGAAAGTGAAGTAAATGTCTCCTGGATCGATGGGGCTGTAGATTATATATATTTCACAGAAGATGGAATTATGATCAATATTTCTCAAGAGGTCTTTACGATGAAGTAATATGGCAGATCAGACAGGAATCGGAAGAAGAATATGTTGTGGTATGGCCAGCCAGGTGTTATACTATACAGGCTGAAAATCATCAAGCAGATTTATCATCGTATACATAATCTTTCAAAAGCATAGGAGCCTTATGAAAACAAGTAGTAACCCCGTTCAAAGAACAGAAAAGTATTATTCCATTGATGGCATGCGAGCAATCGCCGCATTCTTTATTGTCTGTTTGCATGTACCGTTTTCAGGTACTTTTGGTGAGGTAGTCTCAGCCTTCGCCAGAATTGCAGTCCCGTTCTTTTTTATGATTTCCGGATTCTTTATCTGGAGCGACACAGAAGAAAAGCAATACAAACGTATTCGTAAACAAATAAAGCATTTGTTCTTTTTAATGATCTATGCGGATGTCTTGTATCTTTTATGGGACATGCTGATGGCACTGCGAAGCAAAACAGCAGTATCCTCTGTACTGGAGAATCTGCTGTCGTATCGTTTTTTGTTATTCAATTTTAAGGTTGGCGGACACATCTGGTTTTTGAGAGCACTTATCTATGTTCTTATACTATTCTTCATCATAAGAAAACTAAAACTTGAAAAAGTGGCTTTTGTCATTATGTGGGCTTTGCTGATCATAGACCTGTTTGCTTGTAAATACTCAATGCTTTTGTTCCATCATACCCTGCCATTCCGCATCTATGAACCTTTCACAAAATTTGCCTGTGTTGCTTACACCTATTTTATGCTTGGGTATTTGATCAGAACAAGAGCAGAGCAGGGAAAGCTGATCGGACAAAGGACATCCCGGTACCTTTTTTATATATTCCTTGGTATACTGATCAATTTAGCGGAATTCTTTTTATTGGAGCATTATAATGCAAATGTAACAGCCTGCAACTATATCGGAACTTTCCTGATTACCTCCAGCTTATTTCTTTATCTGGTTCTGGTTCCGGAAAGATTTAAAGATTCCATACTATATAAAATCGGAAGTCAATACTCCCTGTACATTTATATTCTGCACTTGATTGTTAAAAAAGTTCTGCTGATCCTATTCACGGCAGCCGGGATTAAAAAATACTATTATCTTGGGGCTCCGGTATGGGTATATGCTGTCACACTTATTGTTTCTGTATTAATTGTATGGATACAAAAGAAATGGAAGCCTTCTTCGCGGTAGTCAGCCAATTTCTATTTCTCAGGCATTATGAATTTCATAAGCATACTCGAAATGTTACGACTCCTTATCCTGATAAAGCTTCGGAAACTGCTTTTTATCCCATCGGTAATTCATAGCGATGATTCCTACACAGACGACACCGAGGAATACAACCGCAGTAAAGGTTACCTTATACCCAAAGCTGTCGTTGGTGAAGCCTGCCACAAGTCTGCCAAAGGTTCCGCCAAGCATCTGTCCGACACCAACATAAGAAGACACACGTCCACGGTGTGAGGCTGGTATTCGCCTGCTGGTATAAGGACTGTTCCCCAGTGTATTTATGATCTCTCCAATGGTAAATGCGGACATCATAATAAAAAACACATATCGTGCCGGCTCATTCAGAATCATCAGATAACTGACAGAGAACAGGAAGATTCCAGCCATGATTTTTTGCAGTTCTTTTAATCTGCTTAGAAGTGAAGTCAGAACCGGGGTCAGCATTATAACAATAAAACCATTGAAGGATACAAGACTTCCATATAGTCTTGCACCGGAACCATCTCCAAATAACGACTGCAGATAGAGTGGCAGTGAAAAAGAAAATTGTTCGTAAATAAAGGATGAAAATATAAATACAACGATCATAATCAGAACGGACTTTCTCTGCCATAGTACAGAGAAAGTCTTTGTTGCCTCATGTTCACTGTTTTCATATTCATTTTTCTCATGTTCTTTTAAATCATCGGTGCGAACTGTTTTAACAAACAGTACGATCAGAATTGTGGAAGAGATCGTTGTCAGACCGTCTAAAAGAAAGGCCAGACTCAGATGATTTTCATACAAAAAACCTCCCATGGCAGCACCGAACACTAAGCCCAGATTCATACCAAGATAGGTCAGTGAGAATACTTTTTCACGTTCGTTTGGTTTTGAGGCCTCTATGAAAAGCGCATCAAAAGAAGGACCCTCCATATTGGCAAAGATACCGGCAAGTGCGAACAGAACGATCATTAAAACCCCTGGCTCTATGAAGGCACAGCTGATAAAGAAGATTACACTGATCGTATCAAAAATTATTATTATTTTTTTCTTGTTGAAGCGATCCGCAAGCTTTCCGCCAAGAATAGAAGCAGGCAGGAACAAGAGTCCGGTGACCGCAAACAATATACCGATCGTTGCATCATCAAAGCCCATCTTACCGCTCATGATAAAGGTAAGCATCGGCCAGATAAAAGCGCCCATACTGGTCACCATACGTGCTAAAAATATAACATAGATCGATTTTGATAATCCTTTGTACTGTGTAATAATAGATAAGACAGGTTTCATATATAACTCCATTTCAGGGCAGTTGATGAGATTAACTTCCGCTGTTTTCTCTTGTAATAGTAAATTAAAGCACCCTGTATTCTACCATATACAAATCGTATAGTAAAATAAAAACTCTGCAAAGGCAGAGTTTTATTTACGAGCATGGTCCTGCAAAAATCATGTTGTGTTGCCTGGTCATTTTCGCAGTCTGTCTTTTCTATGATCGTTTTCAGCCTTTTGCTAATGGACGTCTATACTTAGTGCATCATTAACTTCAAAGCCCTGACCATAATACTCATCCTACCTTGGTGCTGCTGAACGGTAACCTAACAATGCTGCTATTTTCTTAAAGAACTTCATTTTTTGCTTTGTTAAGTAAGTCTATATCAAATTTGCCCATTTGCAAAAATGCCTTCGTGACGCGGTCTGCTTCTTCCTTCGTAGAATTGGCGAGCAGATCGCCGAGAATAGAAGGAACGATCTGCCAGGAAACACCAAAACGATCTTTCAGCCAGCCGCACTGTTCTGCTTCTGGAACGAAGGATAATTTATTCCAGTAGTAATCGATTTCCATTTGATCCTTGCAGCCAATCATAAGAGAGAAGGCTTCATTAAACGAATCCTCACCTCCAAGTCCATGGTCCATGATTACAAAATCCATTCCAAGGAAAGAAATCTCTGCATAGTTTATGGTGGCTCTTGTATCCTGTGCTTCCCCTTCGAGATTATGACTGACTACTCCAAGCGTGGCACCAGGCAGTACGGACTCATAGAACTTCAAAGCTTCCTCTGCTTTCCCACACTGCGTGTTTTGGAACAGAAGGACCGGGCGAATCCGCCGTTCTCTCTCATATCCATCAAAACTTCCGGTCAGAAGTAACTGCCAATTCAGACCGTACTTGTCGGAGAACCATACATAATACGGACAAAATGGATACTCACCAAGTGGCATTAATACGTCGCCGTCTTTTGACAGCGCACCATAGTATTCATCAATTTCTTCTTTTGAGGTACAGGATACCATAAAAGATAATGACGAATTGAACCTGAATTCCGGACCGGCACCGATCGACTGTATTTCAAGTCCAAACAGCTGAAAGCTTACCATATCACAGTCTCCGGAGGGAGTATCATAGATCTTATCGACACCCAGAATCTTAGAATCCGGGAAAACTGATGTATAAAAAGTTGCGGCTTCCAAAGCATTTTTATCATACCACAGGTAAGGCACTATTTTCTGGGTATTCTCGGTATAAGCCTTAAAATTGTCCAGAATTGCCTGCCATCCATTTCTCTGCATTTCCACCGGATTCTGTGACTCCGGATCAAAGGACACCTGAACACTTGTCTCTTCTCCCTGTGACGTAAAGGTAACGGTCGCCTTCCTTCCATCACCCAAAGTATATCGAATCAATTGCTCTTTTATTATTTCATCATAAATACCCCAAAAATCGAATCCAAAGCTGCCGTCCTTTGCTTCCATTCGGGAAGAGAACCTTCCTCCGACCGTAAGGTCATTTTCTGATTTTGTCGTATGCCAGTCTAAAGAAGCGTAGTTCCATTTCACAATGTGCTTTGGCTCAGTATAGTATTCCCAGACCTGAGCTTTCGGTCTTGCTATCGTACAGTTGATTTGAATTTGTTCCATGCATCTTCCTCCTTTTGAACCGTTTTTTTCATTATAAATCCTTACCATTGGGAAAGCAAATTCGATTTCTCATTATCGATAGGGCGCGCTCTGGGATTCGTTTACCATCCAAACATTCCATGAACAAAGAGGAATAGGACGAATCGAAGAGAAGGATACTTACTGACCAATTTTGATGCTGTGGATAATCTCTGACACTCTGGTTAAAAGCAGTACACAAAGATAAGCACCTGACAAAACTCTACAATAGAGAAATTAAATATAAAATTAATAAATTAATAAATTATATCTTCTTTAAGCAAATATCAAGCTGCAAGGCATAATTTGTGAATCCACCCTGTGGTGATTTTCCATAAATT
>QKJQ01000001.1 GCA_003249225.1 Clostridia bacterium
AATCAGACACGAGTCTATACATCAAATCCTAAAGGTCTTCCTCCCATAATATTTAGACGGCTGCTAGAAGGTCAACTTCTGGCAGCATAGCTGTCATTGAAATTTAGTGAGTTTATACGACTACACTTTTCTTGACAATTCCATTGTAAATTTATTAGCAAAGGAACTAACATATTCCATCAAACGAAGGTTAACTTCATTGTCTGTGTAAGAAATCACAACGTAGTCTCCTTCTTCATAATCGGAGGCAAGACCATCGTATGCAATCTCATTTGTGTTACCATCCAGATCCTGGACCGACAGGTACACGCCATCAGTAGTCGATGAAACACCTGAAATCACGCCAAAATACTCAATGTTGTATTCATCCTCTGTAAGCAGTGTTAACACAGAGTTATCAGCGTCAAGAATTATAGTGACTGCGTCACCAACTTCCACGCTGCCACCGACCGATACCTCATCAATGGCATCTTCACTTCCAAGAGTATACGATTTGCCACCAATTGTAATCGTACTCGGATTTAATGCATTCGGTGATATGCTTTCAACCACGCCGACTGCTTTTGCATTGTATGCAAATATTGTATTCACATCTTCACAGTAATATACAACATCATATTCATTGATCGAATCGGATGTGCTAAGTTCTCCATTCAGGTAAACAATTGCACTGTCAATGGCAAAAGGAATCTCCTCTTCCCAGTCACTAGTTACCATGACAGGTCCGTCAAGTTCATAGCTGTCCTCTGAACTTGTGACCAGTGCTTCGTAGTCAATTTCATCATTATCGTCGAGTGTACAGTCAAATGTTTCTCCATACAAGGATCCATTCGTTTTTTCGGATTTTAGCAGATTATAGAGTAACGTCATACAATCAGATTCAGTAAGATCGTCTTTTGCAGCTAAGGAAAGATTATCATTCAATCCTGTTTTTTTGTACATTGAGATGACACCAGTCGAAGTCGATGTCACAGAAGAGTCTGTATATCCCAGAAGTGTCAGGCAGGCTTTTGCTGCCTCAAGTAAGGTGATTGGTTCATCCGGTTTAAAGTATCCGGATAGGTATCCGTTCATTAAATCCGCTTTCGTTACATAATAAATATATCCGGATGCCCAGTATGAAGATTTTACATCAGGATAAGATGAATAGCCAATGTCTTCAACATCGCTGTCTCCATCCATGTAAAGAGTATATAGAATCTGTGCAAACTGCGCTCTGGTCACCACATCGGTATTATTTTCCGCAATGGGTTCATCTGTCTCCATTAATCCTAAATAATCAATTACAAGTTGTCTGTTCTCGTTTCCTGTCGCCGCATAAGCAGTTCCACTGGATAACATACCACTGCACAGTCCTATGGTAAGTATCATCGCCAGAGCAATCGACACGCTCCTTTTCATCATTGTATTATCTTCCTTTCTTATTGAGTATTCATTGCCTTGTCACACGTAAGTATCCTACCAAGAGCCTGTGAAGTTTTTCAGAAAAAATTGTGTATAAACTGTGTTATTTCTGTGTTCGTGAAGTCTGAACTGGAAAATGAATGTATATCTGCATAAAACGCGAAACACAACATGCAAAAAAACAGGCAGGAATATCCGGTCAAGTGACCGTGCATTCCTGCCTGTAATAACGTTACTGTTTTGTAGTTTCCAGAATACTTTGCTGGTAATTCTAACTCGCTTTTTCTCTTACAATGAATGGATCTCCATTATCGATCTCTGCTATCTTTTCTCTTATTTTATCTGAAACCAGACTGGCTATCTCACTGGTTGTCATATCCTTATACTCTTCAAATGGTATAGGTCTCAGGAAATGGACCTGCGTTACCACTTTTCTGTAACTATTAAATTCAAATGGTATATAGGAATCATAGATTGCGACCGGAACGACCGGACACCTTGCTTTCTCAGCACACTTAAAACTGCCAGACTTGAAAGTATTCAGCGTATTATGGTTCTTATCGTAACTGCCTTCTGGAAAAATCAAATACCTTTCACCCTCTTTAACCTCTGCTATGATTTCCTTCAACGTAGCAGCCTGCTGCCTTATATCCTTTAGATCCAGCCTTTTACTGCCGGTAAGATCAATGAACTGTGTCGTTATCGGTTTTTTTGACCGGTGCATTGCCATGACGACCTTACATGGCTTGTCGTGTGCTCCCATAATTCCCAGCGCGTCGTACCTTCCCTGATGATTGGAATACATGATATAGCCACCTTCCTGCGGCAGCAGATCCTGTCCGGTTACTATCGTTTTTATTCTGCCTTTTCTGGCAACACAGCCTATAACATCCTGCGCAAGATGATATCTGTCTTCTTCTGAATATTTTTCCGTATTCTTTATATATACATTCATTTTAGGCAACAAATATAATATATTTCCAATATTCAGTACTATTACAATAAAAAAACGCAGCATAACACTTCCCCCTATCCTTGCAACTACTGTTACATATCCTTCATTAATTCTTTAAATGGAAAATCTCTTCCGGTTCTTTGACATTCCAGGTACTGTTCCCTGATCTCCGCATTCATACGGTCGATCTCTTGTTTTAGATCCAGGGCGGAATACCGGACCGCTCCCTGACCCATAATGATCATCTGTTCCAGTGCATCGGATGTTGCTACTGTGACCCTGTGCTTTTTCCCTATTTCATGTGTAACCTTTTCAATATACATGTCTGCAGTTTCCGCTTCCTTTGTATACACGACATGTATGTTGTGGTAATCCGACATATCCCCTGGATTTCCTTTGACTTTATACGCATCAAAGACCAGAATCAGGATGCATTGTTTTACTCCCTGATAATTACAAAGTATATCCATCAGGCGCATTCTTGCGGCATCCAGATTGCTTTTTGCAATATCATTCAGTTCATCCCATGAAAATATTATATTATATCCGTCTACCAGAAGATAGTCTTTTTTTTCTAATTCCTGTTTTGAAATGACAACCGGCTTCTTTTCCTGTACTGTTTTCTGTCTTTCCATTGAAAACTGTTTCGTCTCGTATTTGTTTCTCCGGTCTGTATCGATTTTTCCGTAGGTTCTTTCAAAAATAGCTTCCAGTTCCTTTGTCATACCCTGATAGTTCGAGGACTCCAAACTCTTGTCCGCGCTTTTTCTGACAGGCATCCTATTCTTTTCTGCTAGTTCTCCTGTTCTTTCCTCCTGACCTGGAAATGCTGCTGTTTCGCTGTATGCCATTCTTTGATAAGAACTTTCCGGAAGCTTTGCTCCTTCGAGATGCATATAGTTTCTGACCTGCTCCCATGGAACAGTAAAACCGGTACCATGAGAACAAAATACAGATCCGGTAGGATTCTGCATGTCTCGTTCACTGTCATAGCCAATCTCAGCAATAACCTCTTCTGCATTGTGACACGGCTGGTACCCTCCGGCTTCACACTGGTATCTTCCCTGTCCCCTTGTGTATGTCACGACTTCTCTCCCATATTCCCGCATCAGCGCGACCGGAGCTGTTCCCCGAAGAACAGCCATTCCCCCGACCGTCTCCCATGGTTCCATAACAGCCTGTCGTTGCTGCAGATCAGCCAGTGCTTTTCCTACCATTGACTGCGGAACTTCCAGCCAGAACGAATAATACGGTTCTAAAAGAATGCTTTCCGCCATCTTCAGTCCATGACGGACTGCCCGGTACGTCGCTTCCCGGAAATCTCCGCCTTCTGTATGTTTGATATGTGCTCTCCCGGAAATCAGCGTTATCTTTATATCCGTGATCGGTGATCCGGTCAGTACACCCTTATGAATCTTTTCCTCCAGATGTGTCAGCACCAGCCTCTGCCAGTTCTTATCCAGATCATCCGTACTGCATTTCAGTTCAAAGACCAGACCGCTTCCCGATTCACCAGGCTCCAGCAGGAGATGCACTTCCGCATAATGCCGGAGCGGTTCGAAATGTCCGACTCCCTCGACCGTTGACGCAATGGTCTCCTTATAAACAATTGAACCGGGTCCAAACGATACATCAAAATGAAACCGGTCTTTTACAAGACTCTGAATAACTTCCAACTGTACCTCACCCATTAGCTGGATCTGAATCTCTTTGCTGTCTTCTCTCCAGATTATATGAAGCTGAGGATCTTCTTCCTCAAGCTGTCTTAGCATGGCAAGCACCTTGACCACATCAATGGTCTGCGGGTGAAGCACCTGATAAGACAGAACCGGAGCGAGAAGTGGAACTTCAGAATCTTCCTCCTCGCCCAATCCTTCTCCGGGATAACTGGACATAAGTCCTGTTACAGCGCATAGCGTTCCTGCCGCTACCTTCTGCTTTGCTTCAAATCTGCTGCCTGAATAAATACGAATCTGATCCACTTTTTCATCGATTGACTGATCGGGGAATTCATGCCGAATCATATCCTTTACCTGCAGACTCCCGCCTGTGATTTTCAAATGAGTAAGCCGCATCCCCTGCTCATCGCGCGTTATCTTATAGATTTTTGCGGCAAATCGGTCGTCGTATGTGATATCGGCTGTGTAGCGAAGCATACCATCCAGAAGTTCTTCGATTCCTTCCAGTTTCAATGCCGAACCAAAAAAGCAGGGATAGATTGTTCTGTCTGCGATCAGGTTCTTTATGGTCTCTTCCGGAACTTCGCCCTGTTCCAGATATTTATCAAGCGCAGCTTCATCCGTCTCTGCTATGGCTTCCATCCAGGCTTTTTTTTCAACACCAACAGAAAAATCAATACCGTGTTCCGATAGCAGCGAATGAATTTCATCCATCACATGTTGTTTATCTTGTGCCAGATCCATTTTATTAACAAATAAAAATACCGGAATATTGTAAGTCTTCAGTAACTTCCATAAGGTCCTTGTATGCCCCTGGACCCCTGCGCTTGCACTGATTACCAGTATGGCATAATCAAGGATCTGCAGCGTCCTCTCCATCTCCGAAGAAAAGTCAACATGTCCCGGGGTATCGACCAGCGTCAGTTCCATATCCCGCCAGGTCAATTCTGCCTGTTTTGAAAATATTGTTATTCCTCTGTCACGCTCCAGGGCAAATGTATCAAGATAGGCATTCTGATGATCCACCCTTCCAAGTGTTCGGATCTGTCCCGTCAGATACAGCAGCCCTTCGGATAAGGTTGTTTTACCGGCGTCTACATGAGCCAAAATACCAACGACAAGTTTCTTCATTCTGCTTCCTGTTCCTGCGTTTCATAATGCGCATAAATTTACATCTGGACTTTTACCATCCTTGAATAAGCTCCGTTATTCTTAATTAATTCTTCATGTGTGCCCTTTTCCACGATTTCACCATGTTCCAGAACAAGTATTATATCAGCATGCCGTATGGTCGATAAGCGATGTGCAATCGCAACAATTGTTCTCGTACCAGCCAGTTCATCGATCGCTTTTTTGATCTCACGTTCTGTCTCAACATCCACCGAAGCAGTCGCCTCATCCAGAATAATGACCGGTGCATTTCTGACTATGGCACGCGCAATTGCAATACGCTGCTTTTGCCCGCCGGACAAACGCAGTCCACGCTCACCGACTCTCGTCTGATAATCTTCCGGCATGTCCATGATTGCTTCATGAATGTGAGCAGCTTTTGCCGCTTCTATGATTTCTTCCATTGATACGTTTCTTGATGCATAGCCAATGTTCTCTGCGATTGTACCGTTGAAAAGGAAGGTATCCTGCAGCACCGGTGCAATGTTCCTTCGCAGACTTTCCAGCTTCATGGTCGAGATGTCGATTCCATCCATCAGTATCCTGCCCTTCGTCGGATCATAAAAGCGAAGTAACAGCTGGGAAAGTGTCGTCTTACCAACACCTGTCTCCCCGACCAGTGCAATCATCTGACCCGGCTTTACCTCAAACGATATATCTTTTACTACCGGAATATTATTCTGATAATGAAAATGTACATGATCAAAGGCAATGTTTCCCTTCACCCTTCCCACATCCAAGGCACCTTCACAGTCTGAAATCTCCGGCTTCGTGTCCAGAATCATCATGACACGTTCTGCACCGGCATAAGCATTCTGTGCATCTTCCAGCAATCTCGCAATGCTGGTGACTGGTCCGTAGAATAAAGAAAGATACAAAAGGAAAGCTACAATATCCGATACCGACAGCTGATTGTGAAAGGCAAGAACCCCGCCAACACCAACGACCAGAATAGTTCCGACTGCGGAAAAGAATTCAACGGTCGGATGGAATACCGCCCCAAGTTTTAATGCCTGAAGCATTGCATCGATATGGGTAAAGGTTACTTCTCGTACGCTTTCGGATTCTTCATCTTCCTTGGCAAAGACCTGAACTTCATGAATTCCGCTTAGGTTATCCTGCAGTTTTGCGCTAAGATCGCCCTGCAACTTGTGTGACTTTTTAAAATATGGCTGGATTTTATGAGTGAACAGCCAGCCTGCCGCTATTATAAACGGAATTGGAATAAAGGTAAGCAGCGCCAACTTGACATTGATGAACAAAAGAATGACCATAACACCAAAGATCGTTACAACATTCGTTATCGTATCCGGAATGATATGGGCATACAAAAGTTCAAAATCCCTGGTGTCGTTAATAACACGGCTGACAAGATCGCCGGTCTGCTTATCATGGTAAAAGCTCATGGATAATCCCTGGAGCTTATTATAAACTTTCATACGCATATTTCCAACCAGATACCATGCCGCTTTATGAGCCAGATAATTGCTGGCAAAACGAAATAAAATTCGCAAAAGATACAGACCAATCAAAAGAATCGTATAATTTCGTATATCCTTAAGGTCGTCAGAGGTCATTCCGTCTTCCACAAGTCCTGTTACATTCGACAAGATCTTTGGGGCTGTGAGATTTACGAGCGTGATTGCCAGTGTCGACAATATGGCTGTCAGATAGATAAATTTGTGTTGAATAGCTTCCTTACTTAATCGTAATAATAATTTCATTCTTCTCCTCGTTCTTTCATTTCCCTATTCTTTTACGCTTGTTTCATTTACCGTTTCCCTTCTGCTATCCTTTTTTGCTCATCACTTGCACAAGGGTAATTATCCTTCGAGGGAAAAAAGCATTCTGTAAACTTTCCTTCATCATGATTCCGGACGAATACACCGAAACTGTTATCCTCATAGATATGAAGCAGCACAGAGCTGCAAAAAATACCTCTGATGTTCTCAAAACTTGATACATTGAACTGCCTGATATCATGCCAGTCTGTCCCGGCTATCCTTCGGTATGCATCCTTTCCTGCCCATTCAAAATCGCTGAAATGTGCATGCCCGTAGAAATGCATTTTCACACCTGAAGGTAATGGAAAGAGCCTTCCAAGCAGATCGCTGCCCCGGTTTCCGCCGGGATAGGCATAATGGCTTGCCGTAATGATCGGAGAAACCTCCTCTTGCATTTGTTTTCGGATTGCCTCGGCCGTCTCCTGGGTGTAAGGATACAGATCATGTCCTCTCCGCACCCGTCCGTGTGTTGTACACCAGCTGTTATCTTTAGCCACATGGTCACAGAAAAAATACACCTTAAAATCTCCGACACTTGCAGTGAAATAGATATCTTCGTAAGAAGCGGTTGTCTTCCATCCTTCTGCTTCATGGCTTCGTACCATTTCCCAGAACGGCAGGATGGGAAGTTCTTCTGGATGGTGGTTGCAAAAATCAAAATCATGATTCCCGAGTGCATAGTAAAGTGGTATCCGGTATTTTGAAAATGCATCCCCCTGCAGCTTAGCCATCTTGTACAGATTGTCCGTATCATCCCGTTCCACCGCATCGCCAAGATACCAGATCATCTCTGCCGGTGCTTTTAATGCTTCATAATCCCTTATTGATATGTCAAGGCACTGTTTTGTAAGTTCCGGCTCTTCCTGCTGAAGATCCGAAAGCAGCCATATGATATGCTTTGCCTTTTCTTTTGAGCAGTCATACAGATAACTCTTAAATTTTTCTTCCATCGTATTCATTACGGCTGATTGTATTCCAGTCAGCCTGTCTCCATTCCTTGTTTGTTTCATGCACGCATGAAGGGCACAGTCTTTTGACACTGGTATCATAATATATTATTTTCCCATTGATTACAACCTTTCAATGAAAACAGGCTTTTCTTTTTCCTGTTTCTTCCGGCTGTTTTCGTCCTGTTTTATTAAGTTTACAAAAAATTAATTCTCCCGTCTTCTTGTTCCGTGGTATACTATCTTTAGTTTTGACATCGATTTACAGAAAGGAGCACTATGAAGAAGTTAATTCTTGTAACATCACCGCCGGCTTGTGGAAAAACTTATGTATCAAAACAACTGGCCACTGCACTAAAACACGTTGTTTATCTTGATAAAGACACACTGATCCCCTTGTCTAAACAGATTTTTAAAGCTGCGAATCAGGAGTATAACCGAAGTTCTGATTTTTTTGAAGCTTATATTCGTGACTTTGAATATGAGACTATCGTTGATCTTGCTCTGGAGGCTTTGATTTACGATGATATAGTACTCATCAATGCTCCCTTTACTGAAGAAATAAGGGATCATGCTTACATAGAAGCACTGAAAGAAAACCTGAAACAAAAAAATGCCAGCCTTGTTGTTATCTGGGTAGAAACTTCCATCGAAGTGTGTCACCAGAGAATGATCGACAGAAATTCAGACCGAGATACCTGGAAGCTTGCGAACTGGGATAAATACATTGCTGATATTGATTTTTCCATTCCCAGTAACCTGGATGATCCGGCTGTTATCGATGACCTTCTGATCTTCCAGAATTCATCGGATGATGAGTTCGCATCTTCACTTGACCGCATCACAGCCATTCTGGAAGAAACTACAAAACTGTGACCCGTTCACTGCCTTACATTTACGTTATTTAATAAAGCGCTGGGTTTTGCTGTACTTTGTCTGCCGTCTGCAAGAGTCAGAATGGTTCTGCTTCTTACTTTGAAACAGCAGATATATTCATGGTACCTATATCTGTTCTGGAACATGCTTTATTTTAAATGCATTCCTATGGTGAAACCAATCCAAAAAGGAAAGGACCTGTTGATATTAACAGATCCTTCTTTTTGTTATTATGAACTTTTAATTATGCACTTTGTCTGGCGTGTCCGGCAATGCTGTGTTTGTACTGTTTGCTTCCACTGTTTTTATTCTTATCTTTGAAGGCCAGCTTTAAGAGAATCGGTGCCACTATGGTCGTTGCCACAACAACAATAACGATCGGGCCGAACATGGTCGAAGACATAATGTCAAGAGAGGCTCCTTTGCTTGCAACAATCAAAGCAACTTCTCCTCTGGATATCATACCACAGCCAATCTGCAGACTTTCTTTCTTGTTAAACTTACACGCTCTTGCGCCTGCCCCGCATCCGATGATCTTTGTAAGCAATGCTACGACAGTAAGCAGTACAGCAAACAGGATAATTTCCATGGTCATCTCCGGAAGAACAACTTTTAAACCAATGCTGGCAAAGAAAATCGGAGACAGCAATACATAGGAAACCGTCTCGAACCGACTCGAAATATACTCAGAAAATTTAGAATTGGATATTACAAGTCCTGCTATATATGCCCCTGTAATATCGGCAACACCAAAGAAAACTTCCGATGAATAGGACATCAGCAGACAGTAAACAAAAGCAAGTATAACAAAACGTCTCATATCTTTATTATAATGCAATGTGATCTTCCTGAAAATATAAAAGAAGATAATTCCTGAAACAATTGAAAACACAAAGAAAAGAGCAATCTTCCCAAGCACGATCATAAAATGCACGGATGTATCTGCGAGACTTGTTATAAATGTCAGAGCCACAATGCCCAAAATATCATCAATTATAGCAGCACCAAGAATTGCCGTACCAACATCGCTTCGCAGCTTTCCCATTTCTTTTAATGTTTCGACCGTTATACTGACAGAAGTCGCCGTCAGAATGACACCGATGAACATATTCTGTAAAAATAATGAGGCTTCAATATCAGACTCCATAACTCCCGGTCTGTTGAACCCAAAGGCCACGAAATATCCGCCGATTAAAGGTATAATGACACCCAGAACAGCAATGAGCAACGATGCTTTTCCTGTTTTCTTGAATTCCTTGATATCCGTTTCCAGACCGGCTGCAAACATCAGAATGATTACCCCGACCTCGGATAATGAAATGATAAAGTCCGTCTCCTGCAGAATATTAAAACAGGCAGGACCAAGCAATAAGCCTGCAAGCAGCGCCCCAACGACCTGCGGCATCCTGAACTTCCTGGTGAGCAATCCAAAAGCTTTTGTACTAAGCAGGATCAATGCCAGGTCAATCAAAAACTTGTACGATTCCATAGTACGATTCCCTTCTTCTCAAAAGTAAGAACTTTGTAAAAACCCTTTGTCGTCTATGGTACTCCATTTCTACAAGCATTGCAAGAATTTTAGTGTCTTATTTCCTATTTGTTACTGCTTGATTTTTCTCGGATTATGTGATAGGGTAATCACTACGTTATTAAATATTTTATTGAGAGGACTACTATGAAGAAAGCATTTTTCCTTGTGCCACTTGTTCTAACTGCAGCTTTGCTTATCGCCTGTAAGGGTACCGATACAGATACAGCTGAAACAACAGATGCTACACCGACCGTAACAATAACAGCAGAAGCATCCCCCACTGATGAACCCATAACAGAAGCAACAAAAGCACCGACTGACCAGCCGGAAGATACAGCGACTGGTACGCCGACTCCCACACCGGAACCGGTAGCTGTTGATACACCGGTAGATCCGGAAATTCCAGATTTTTCAGGTTCCTGGTTCGAAATCTTTGCTCATAAAGGATATCTTACACTGGTACAGGATGGATATAACATCACTGCTACCTGCTCCTGGCCCAGCAGTGCAAATGAAATCTATGAATACAGCTTCAGCGGTGTTCTCGACCCTGAGACATATATCATGGAGTACACCGATGGTGTCTGCAGCATCAATACCTATGAGAGTGAGGATGCCTACACAACCTCCACAGGATATGAGAATGGCACAGGCCGTCTGGTCTTCACAGAAGAAGGACTGGAATGGTATGACGACATGAACGATGCAGATGATCTTGGAATGCCGAATTATTTTAATCACACGGCATCAGGTCCAGCGGTAACGGATGCACCAGCTTCAGACGGTAATTAGCAAGTACTTTTTTCTAAACGCTTGGAAAATTCATAAATGGAATAAAAAAAAGACAGAAATCGCATTTCATGCCGTTTCTGTCTTTTTCTATCGCATTCTGTAATCAAATCTTAGTTTCTTCTATTATTATTTCTTCATAATTATTTTCTTCTATATTGTTTTCTTCTTACTTAATTCCTATCGTTCGTTTTATTACTGTACTTCAATATAATAACCATCCTGATCAATAAAATCATCCGTTACCGTTACATAAGCCCTGAGTCCTGCTATTTTATCTTTGATTGCTTCAAAAGCATCTCCGGACAAAGTGTCTGTGAATACCAGTTCATCCTTTCCAGCAATCTCAGTTGTCATCAGGGCATCCGTGAACATTCGGTCCGCCGACCACTGATATAATACATTCTGTTCTTCATCAAGCAGTACATAATCAAAAACTTTACCGCTTAAAGAATTAAGATATACAGAAGTCGTATTCGGATTGGTGACCTTAATACTCACCTGGATGCTATCGTTGTTCAAAACGGCATCTGGTGTTACTCTCACATCCTGCATTTCTTCTGCTAAGAGACTCGATAAACGATAGATCACAATGGCCGCATCACCTCTGCTGGCAGTACCCTGCGGATGGAACAGATTGTTCTTTCCCTTGATCAGACCTGCCTGCTGCGCTCTTGCAATATCATCGTTGTATATCGGTGTAATCTGATCCGCATCATCAAACGTTGCGAGCATCATTATGCTCATTGAAGGATAGTTATCGCCCAGCAGATACTGGTATGCTTTCATCAGATAATGAATCATTTCTTCTCTTGTTATTGTGGCATCCCCATTAAAATCTCCGCCAGCTTCAAACACCCCTGCTGTGACCAGATCAATTACCTGGTTGGAATAGACTGCATCACCATCAAGATCATCAAAATAATCCGCGGCATTCGGTGCAACAAAATATTCCATATGGATATCCATTGCCTTTGCCAGCATATAGCTAAATTCACCTTTGGTTATTGACTGATACGGTGAAAATACTCCACTGTCCCACGAAATGGCATCCTGTCCTGCCAAAAAGCTGACCGCATCGTTTGACCAGTGTCCTGTAACATCCGCATACAATTGATACGAAATGAGAATTGGCTGCATAATTGATTCACTGCCAAATAAACTGTCATAGGAAACAGACGTAACCTCTGCCGGAACTTCTGCCATTGCTGTTATATTCGGTGAAGAGAGCAGCATAGCTGCTGTTAATGCAAATCCTATTGTTCTGTATTTCATAGAAACCTCCATTCTGTAAACTGAATTTACAGGGATTAGACGGTGTAAGCATCTATCCGGTTCCATTCCTCTGTAATCATTAACATTGCCTGTGCATGTAACGGTCCGGATCTGCCTTACTAATCTTTATCAAATCCAATGCTTCCTGCGCTTTCTCCCGTCCTATACCGCCACTGCAGCTTCGGGAACGTTCACGATCATCATCATTCCGCATCCCTCGTTATCATTCGGACGCTTGTGAAATCCGTGTTTGCAATAGAATTCTTCCTTTCCGACAGCTGCCATAAGCCCGATTCGTATCGTCGAACCAGGTACTGCCTCTGCTTTTATATATTCCAGCAGATCAAGCAAAATAGTCTGCCCAATTCCTTTTCCCTGATACTCCGGCAGGATGAAGAGATCCTGAATGTAAGCAATTTTAGCCATGTCACCTACGACCCGTCCCATGCCTACCGTCTTCCCATTCACTTTAGCAGCAATCAGATACGGTGTGTTTTTGAGCGCCTTTTTGATCATTTCAATGCTTGGTTCTCCAAAACCTACACTTTTCTGTAAAAAACAAAATTCTTCCGCGGTAAGCTCATGTACAAATTTCATACCATTCCCTCTTTTCTTATTTATAGAATTTGTGAAACAATCCTTGCATTGAACAGGTTCATAAAGCAAACAAAAAGGACCCTGTTGATGTTCTGCTGAACATTCAATACGGTCCTTTGCTCTATACCTGTCAGACCGCAGACTTACAAGACATCTTTCTTCCTGTAACTCTGCGCTATGCTCGTTACATGGAAAAATGTCTGGATCTGCGTCTTAAACTTGTAACAGTCAAGTTGCGAATCATCTGTTTTCCTCCATTTGTCTTCGTAAAAATATATTGTGACTACAATATCATTTTTCTATGGTCAGGTCAAGATTTATTTTTCTTTTCTATGATCCAGCGGTCCAGTGCGGAAAGCATTCCCGGCAGCAGGAATATGATCAGCAGTGTGGCACACAGGGCACCCTTTGATATACTCTCGCAGATCTGGCTGATCGCAGGGTTTGTAAAAGCATTTCCCAGGATTCCGGTAACGATTATCATAATTGCACCGGACGTCATGATCGTTGGCAGAGATTCTGTGTAAGAAGCCCACAGAGCTTCCCTCTTTTCCTTGGTTCTTCGGTGTTCTCTGTAATAGGATGTGAATAGGATTCCATAGTCAATGGTCGCACCCATCAGGATACACTGCACCACTAATAGTGCAATAAAATAAATGCTGTAACCCTGTATGTTTATGATTCCCATCATGATAAATACACTGCATTGAATAACAAGGACCAGAATGAGCGGAATCAGGAAGGAACGGAACGTCACCGCTACGACTAAGAAGATCGCCACGGCAGTAATAATGGTAATACGGTTCAGCTCACTTTTAAAGCTCTGTGACATTTCGTATGCCATCGGTGAATTACCGATCAGATAAAAATCATTCGTCAGTTCTGCTTCCCCGGATTTTTGAAGATCATCGATAAATGTCATGGTCTCATCCGTCGCTTCCGGCAGGGTTGTCGTTATTATGAGTCTGCCATAGGTATCTCCCAAAAGCTGCGCTGCGCCTTCTTTCATTGTTTCATACGTAGTGTTAAGCTGCGCTGCGGTTGTTGCATCAAATAAGCTGGCTACAAAGGAACCGCTTGAAAACTCATTCACAAGATTTTCTATAAAATCAAAGACCGAGATTGTTATGCCATCCGGATTCATCTGTGCATCAGCTGCTGAAAAGTACATCTCATAAAGCAGTTTTGCCATTGATTCATCCAGTCCCGCCATAGCTGCAAATTCGGAATACGTCATCTCCTGTGCCAGTACAGCGGAAGCCTGATCTCCCATGGACTGCAGCGTTGCGAACTGCTGCATCATATCCTGTGTAATAAACGACGAAGCCAGTGGATTTTGCATCATCTCCTGCATAAAGGGAAGCAGAATAGAAAGCTGGACTTTCGCAGTCTCAAGTGTATTCTGATCTGCTGTCATGTGATAATACAGCCATTGCACAGTGGATGCATCCATGCCAAGACTTCCCGCCATTTCAGATGCGGTAAGTTCCTTACCAAGTGTATTGGCATACCCATTCACTGAGCTGACATTTTCATTTGCCTCAAGATCACTTACGATTCCTGCTATATTTTCCTCGTCCGCTTTGTCATACAAAAGGACAATGGTATTCTCGGCAGGAAAGATATTCGCGATTTTATCATTTTGTTCAAGAATATAAGAAATATTCGTCGAACTGCGATACCATAACATGAATATAAAAAGTCCCAAAAAGGCGAGTGTAATGATCCATCTTCCTTTTACTCCAAATCCTGCAAGATGTTTCAGGGAAGGCAGATATACTTTCTTCTTTGTCTTTTCTATAAAATTGTCGAACGTTACAATAAGGAATGGAAGAACCGTAAAGATACTGAACAAACTGAAAGCCACACCTTTTGCAAGAACGATGCCCATATCCTCACCGATCTTAAAGCTCATCAATACCAGAACAAGAAGTCCGACGATCGTTGTTACTGAGCTACCAAGGATGGCACCGATCGAGTGCTGTAAGGCATTGATCATGGCAAGGATCCTTGACTCTTCCTTTTTCTTTTCCTGTCGGTACCGGTTCATCAGCATGATGGAGTAGTCAACAGATAGAGCAAGCTGTAATATCGCCGTAATTGAATTTGTCATGGTCGATACGCTTGGCAGGAATGCATTCGTTCCCATGTTCATGAAGATTGCCATTGCAATTGCCAGAATAAAGAATATCGGTTCCGCAAAGGAATCACTCAGAATGAACAGGATCAGAATCAAAAGCCCGGCAGCAAGAGCAATGATCCAGAGTGGAAGATCTTCGGCGTTTGCTGTTACAATATCTCCATCTGTTTCTATCTCATAGTCTTTTTCCATGGTATTTACGATGGTGTCATAGGTATCTTTTGCTTCCTTTGAATCGGTCGCCTGATCCAGGGTCACAACATACAAAGAATAACCATCCTTTTGATAATCTGTACTTTCCGCATCGTAAGCCACGTTAGTTACATGGTCAAATGCAGCGAGGCTGTCATATATCGTTTCATTTTCCGTCGAACTAAGACCTGTAAACATGATTCGGAAGGACCCGTAATCATTTGTTTCATCTAACTCACCAAATTCTGCGTTCATAAGCGCCAGGCCGTTTTTCATCGGCGAATCATCCGGCAGATATTCTGTCATATCATCATTTAGAACGATTTTAGGGATTAAAAAGATCGACCCTGCTGTAAGGACAAGCACAAATAAAAATAAATACAAACGTTTGTTAACAATAAATTCTGCTACTTTTCTCATATTCTGCTCCATTTCTTATAATCATGGCTTGGCATAGCATTCTTATGCCATTCTGATTGACTTCCTTTTGTAAAAGCAGTATAGTAAACAAAAGATTATTTTGCAACCAACTGTTGAGTTTTTATTGGATGCAAAAGCAACAATATCCTTATTAAATGTTGCTTTCAAGGCATTTTTTACATAGTTTTAATAAGTAGCAGGTCAAAAGTAAGGAAATCCGCTCGTTCAAACTTATTATGCGCTGAAAACCCGCGCAGAAAGTGAGGTTATGTCGAAATTGTAAACATTTTCGACCAGTAAGTTTGTTCCTCGCGTCTCGCTCGTTCAAACTTATTATGCGCTGAAAATCCGCGCAGAAAGTGAGGTAGGTATGGAAAATCAAAGAGTACGGTTAACAAAGTCTCTGCTAAAAGGTGCTCTTACCGATTTATTAAAGGAAAAGGACCTTGTTAAGATATCGGTCCGTGAACTCTGTGACATTGCACAGATCAACCGGACTACTTTCTATAAATATTATGGCAGCCAGTTTGATTTATTTTCAGAAATGGAAGAAGATCTGTTTATTGAGATTGAAAAGAATCTTGTTGTATCTGCCAACATGGATCCGGGTATTATTCGCCAGCGATTTATAAATTTGCTGATCTACTTCCAGAATAACAGAGAATTCTGTCAGATCCTGATCAACACGAATACGGATAACAATTTTCCGGAAAAACTCCTGAACTTTCACCCGATTAAAGACTACCTGAATTATCTGATTGCCAGCAATCGCTATACAGAATCTCAAGCCTCCTATGTCTATGATTTCATCGTTCACGGCGGGTATCAGATCGCCAGAGACTGGCTGAACAAAGAAGAAAGGGAATCCCCAGAGGACCTGGCAGATTTTATTATGTCACTGGCTAATAAACATCTGAGTCCGGCTTAAGAGGAGATACCCTTCCTTTTCTATAGTACTGATATTCAATTATTCTTGTTCTTTTTTATTTTAATACTATGTTCTGCTTCACTCTGTCTTTGAAGGTCATCCCTTCAGTCCCTCCGTACTGATTCCCTCCACCAGATATTTTTGAAAGAAAATAAATATCAGGAACACCGGAACCAGGGAAAGTGAAGACATTGCGAACATTGCACCCCAGTCCGACTGGGAGGATGGATCCGCAAACATTTTCAGTGCAAGCGATACCGGATAACTGCTTGGTTTATTCAGATACAACAAGGCTCCAAAGAAATCATCCCATCTCCACATAAAAGAAAAAATACAAGTTGTGATTATAGAGGGTACGATCATTGGCAGAATGATCTTCGTAAATACACCATAGTAGGAGCAGCCATCAATTCTGGCTGCTTCATCCATTTCTTTTGGAATTCCTTTAATGAACTGCATGTTCAAAAAAATGAAAAAAGCTTGTCCAAAGAAATGCGGTACGGTAAGCGGCAGGATTGTGTTGATCCAGTTCAGCTTTTGAAATATTAAGAACTGCGGAATCATGACGACCTGATAGGGAAGCATCATCGTCAGCATCATACAGGAAAACCAGAAATTCTTTCCCTTGAACTGAAATCTAGCAAAACCATAGGCAATTATAACCCCGGATGCAACGGCTCCTATGGTCGCTGTTATCGTAATAAGAAATGAATTTTTAAAAAAAGTTCCAAACGAATAATCTGCAAAGCCCTTCCATCCATTCGTATAATTTTCGAACATAAAGGTTTCCGGTATCAGATTGTCTGCATCCCGAAAGATGGACGAACTTTCTTTGAATGAACTCATGATCATCCAGAGCAGAGGATAGATCATAACAATACCAAACAGAGTAACCAGCACATGATAAATGGTCGACGATGCTAATTTTTTGATCTTTTTTGATGTCGATCCCGACTGCTTACTTCTGTTTCTTTTTTTATCTGCTGTAACTGCCTGTTCCATTCCCTCACTCCTTTGATTCATAATAGACCCAGCGTCCTGAAGACTTAAACAGTATCGCTGTTACACTTGCAACAATAACAAGCAGAACCCAGGCCATGGCACAGGCATAGCCCATATCATAGTTGGTAAATGCTTTCTGATAAAGGTAAAAAGCATAGAACAAGGTACTGTTTAAGGGTTTACCGCCGGTAATAATATAGCTTTGTGTGAATGCCATAAATCCATTGATGGTCTGCATAACGAGATTAAAAAAGATGGTAGGCGTCAGCAATGGCAGCGTAATCTTAAAAAAACTCTGTATTTTTCCGGCTCCATCAACAATGGCTGCTTCATACAGTGTTCGTGGAATCTGTTTTAACCCAGCTAAAAAAATCAGCATGGAGGATCCAAACTGCCATACGGATAACAAAATCAATACCCAGATAGCTGTATTTTTATTGCCCAGCCAGGACTGCTCACACGGAATTCCCACCGACATTAACAGAGCATTGATTACACCGTCACTTGAAAAGATCTGCTTCCACATTACCGCTACAGCAACACTGCCGCCTATGATGGACGGAAGATAATATACCGCTCTGTAAATAGCTGATAGTTTTGACGGGCGAACCAGAATCATTGCCACAACGAGTGCCATAAGAAGCCGCAGCGGTGTAGAGACTACCGCATAAAAAAACGTGACCTCAAGGGATTTAATAAATTTGCTGTCAGCAGTAAACATCTTTATAAAGTTATCAAGTCCAATAAAGGATGGCTTTGATAAAATATCGTAATCCGTAAATGCCAGCAGAAAGGAGGCAATGATCGGAATGATTGTGAAGATCATAAAGCCGATGATAAATGGTGCAATAAAGACATACCCCGCTGCCTGTTCGTGACAGAGAACCGCTCTGATTCCACCAGACGGCTTTCTCTGCTGTCTTACTTTCTTCATATATTTCCTCCTCTTTAAAAACATTGGATTCCGTAATCTCCGGAATCCAATGCTCTCTATCACTATTTTCTTCTTAGTTTATTGTCCATTTTCACCCATTAGGATATCATTGCCTTCTGTAAAGACCTGTTCAGCGGCATCCTCCGGTGTAATCAGACCATATCTTACCTGTTCTGTAAGATCGTTCAGCAGTGTCCCGATTTCGCTGCTGCCGGATGGAGTCGGAGGATCCATTGGTGTTGCAACTTCATTGATCTTATCAATAAAGTCAAATACCTCCTGCTCCTGCGGTGTCAGACGATCGCTGAAAGAAGCAAGGACTGCTGAATCAACCGGAACACCTCTCTCACCATTCAGAATTTTGTTTGCATCGACAGAAGTTACAAAAAAGTTAATAAAATCTGCAACGACCTCGGGATATTCTGTGGTCGCACTTGCTGTCAGGAACTGACTTGATTTCAGATACTGTACCTGCTGCACATCATCCTCTTTGCATGGGAACATGCTCATTCCAAGATCTCTGCCTGCCGTATTGCTGATGGTTGTATATTGATTTGAGTTCGTAAAAGAATTCCATGTCGTCTGATCGATCAGCGGCATAGTCTCTACAATATTCGGGTCCTTTTCAACCAAGACTTCAGGACTCACATGCCATCCTTCATCCATAGCCTGTTTTACCATAGTAAAGTAGTCCAGAAAAATACTGTCATCCTCACTGCCAAAAGAGGTTCCATCGGCAGAATACATCGTAAGCCCTTCTCCACGGTACATCATTCCAATAAGTCCGGAATCAAAATAGGTCTGCACTCCTGTTTTTTCAAAAATTGTTTTTGATATAGCAAAGAATTCCTGGTACGTCATCTGTTCCGGAATCGTTACGCCTGCCGCCTGAATCGTCTCTTTATCGTAGAGAAGAACCGGTGTATTCAACCCGATACACATAGCATACAGATCCTCATTAAAGGACCCGCTCGCCAGAACTGCTCCAGATATTCTTGATGTATCAATAACACCACTTTCAATGTATGGCTGAAGGTTCAGCATAAGATTCTTATCGTAATAAGTACTCAGCTGACCGTAATCCTGCTGAATAATATCCGGCATTGATCCGGTTGCCGCCTGTGTTGCTAATTTGTCAAAATAACCGCTCCAGTCCGATGGTTCTGTTTCAAATGTTACATTCGGATGCAGCTGTGTATAAAGGTCCAGTACCTGAATCGTAAGATCATTTCTCGTCTGGTTCCCCCACCAGGACATACGAAGCGTTATCTGCTCATCGGAAGCATCGGAAGCATTTCCGGCTGTATCAGCTGCCGCAGTCGGTGTTGTCGCTGAATCCGATGCCACAGTTGATGTCGGTGTGACTTCCTTCCCAGAATTACTCGTGCCCGCATTCCCGCACCCAGTAATGCAACTGACCAGCAACAGAGCTGTCAGCAGTAACGATATCTTTCTTTTCATAACATAATCCTCCTTCTATTTGCCTGTCCTCAGGCATGTGCCCATTATAATCGTCTGGTCCGTTTCTTGTAAATTTCAAAAACCTACCATCTAAGTTGTAAAACTGACCTTTCCCAAAGTAGGTATTGTTATTTATTTTGACTGTTACTATAATGAAGTACGTAACAAAATCATAGCCGAGATGTAAAGGGATACCAATGAAGCTTCAAGGACGCAGCAGGAACTGGGTTACAAATCTTTCACTTTATAAAAAAATATCCTACAGCAGTTTTGTTATTGTAGGTCTTCTGACTATTTTTTCCCTGTCAATGTATATGAATACGACCAGGGTCTTCAGTAACCTTTTGTACAAGGAATCAGCAAATTCATTATCTTTTATCGCAAAAAATATTACCGCTCAGCTCCAGGTCATTGACCAGTCAACCGAACTCCTTGTTGTAACGCAAAATCTTCAGTCGAACTTATCAAAAAACTATACCTCCCTCTCCTCCTTTGAACAGAATCATCTGAAAAAGACCGTTGAGGATCAGCTATATACTTATTTTTATTCCAATAAATTCATAGACTCTATAACGATGATAACAGAGAACTATACCATTTGCACTGGTAATTCCGTTTTACAGGAAAACCAGGAGTACCAAAATGAAATGATTCTCGCAGCCCGAGCCAACCGTGGAAAAGAGGTCTGGTATCCCAGCTATGAAAAAGACGGAACGATACTTTTGGTGCGTTCTGTCTTAAAAGTCGAGAATCTTGATCTTAGCGAGCTTGGTACCCTGATTGTCCGGATCAATTTTGATGATATTCTGACTCTTGCGATGAACAGCTATGATTATCTGTCAAGCGATTGTCCTTTGCTCATCTATACCGATACTACTATATTTCATGATGCTTCCTCAAACACTTCAGATCTGTCTGCGCTGTCTGCTTCCCTTAACCAGCCTTATTCGATACTTCATATCGATGGTGCCGAAACCTTCTGTGTTACAAGAAAAATGAAAGATCCTGACTGGATCTATACCTTACTGGTTCCTTACAATACGATATTTCAGACCATTAATACCAGTCTTCTAACCTTTGTGGTACTTCTTGCTCTGCTGGCCTTTATAATACAATTCATTTCGGATCTGATGATCCGCAAAGTCACACTGCATTTTCATAACCTGAGCCGAAAGATGGAAGTTTTGCGGCACGGGGATACGGATGCTGTCGACGTTCATTATGACTACTCGACCCGACAGGATGAAATTGGTCTTCTTCATCAGAATTTTGACAGTATGCTTCATGATTTCAAACACCTGACTCTGGATAACTATGCCAAACAGCTTTTAATCAAGGACACACAGTTAAAGGCCCTTCGTCAGCAGATTAATCCTCATTTTCTATACAATACACTGGATTCTATAAACTGGCGGGCAAAAGCCCTTCGCGATAACGATACCTCCGTCATGGTAGAATCTCTGGGGAAGCTCCTTCGTTACGCATTAAATGAGCAGGGAGATCTAGTCACTCTCCAGGAAGAGCTCCTGATTGCGGAACATTATATAAACATACAGAAAATCCGTTTTGGTGATCGTTTGAACTACATATGTGAGACCTGTGAACCGTTTCACTCCTCTCTTGTTCCCAAAATGAGCATCCAGCCGCTTTTGGAAAATGCCATAAAGTACGGTGTGGAGCATCTTGTGGTTCCCGGATGCATCCATCTTCAGATAAAAGGCAGCCTCGAAGAGCTGACCATTCTGGTCACCAACGATGGATCAGAAATTCCAACCAATATACTGGAGCTGCTTCAAACCGGCGCCTATCATACTGCCGGCTTTGGTATCGGCCTGCAGAATATCGATTCCAGAATTAAGCTCTTGTTTGGCGAGAAATACGGTCTTACCTTTCATTCAAAAAATGAAGTAACCACGGTAACCATGAATCTTCCCAATCAAACGGAACCCGAGAGAAAGAACGAATTGGTAACAGAAAAGGAGATTTTCCCATGTTAACTTTAATTATTGCCGACGACGAAAAAATCATCCGTGATTCGATCAGCTCTCTGGTTGACTGGGAATCTCTAGGTATTCAACTGATCGGTGTCTGTCAGGATGGATTTGAAGCCTATAATATGATACTTGATGAAAATCCTGACATTGCAATCACTGATATCATGATGCCAGGTCTGAATGGAATTGAGCTGGTAAAACAATCCCGGGCCATGGGAGCAGAGACGGAGTTCATCTTTCTCTCCGGTTACCAGGAATTCGAATTTGCGAAGCAGGCCATGAAGCTCGAGGTAAGGGATTATCTGTTAAAGCCCTGCAGTGAAAATGAGATTCTATCGGTACTTTCGCGCGTAAAGGCACTTGTTCTTGAGCGTAAAGCCATGACACTGATTAATACCGAAAATGAATCACTTCGTACTTCAATGCTCTCCTTGGCTGTAAAACAGACCATCATTGAATGTCTGGCTTCCCAGTCGGACGAATCCATGCTGCTTTCCGATATGTTCGGCAAAGAAGAGGCTTACACCCTGATTCATGTACATTATCTTGAAAAAAAATATATTCCTGAGTTTTTAAAGAAAGCGGATCATCTGCTGCTGGATCATGCGAAGGTCTTCATGTACTATGTCAGAAATACTTTAATCCTGATACTTCCCGTCCTGACGGAGGATTCCTGCACCCTGCTTTGTCACCATCTTGGTATGGTAACCTATACCGGACAGGCCGTAGCACTATCTTGTACGCACCAGACTTTTTTCACAATGAAATCGTTACTTGCTTTTCTACTTCCACGTATCCGGCGTTTTGACAAAATTTATATTGTTGAAGAGAACGGAAATGCAGAAGAAATATGTAATTATACCTTGCTGTTTGGCAGTATGGAACATTTACTTACGACCCTGAACAAGGACTTTGCTGCTTTTCAAAAGGAGTTGCTTCGCTCTCTGCGGGAATTCAAAGATCCTGAACTTGCAAGGATCTACAGTTTTCGATTGTTCCATTCGCTTCAGGTCTTTCTGAGCAAGTCATCCCCTTCCCTGCCTTTTTCTTTTTCCGCTTATTTACAAAGTCTTTTAAAGCTGCAGTCCGTGGAGGAAATAACACAGTTTACCTCCGACGCCATCATTACCATATGTCTTAGCTATACCACTGCAGAAAACACGTATCGAAGCTTTATACAAAGGACCATTGATATCGCTACAGAGCATATGAGTGATCCCAACCTCTCCCTGAAGCTGATTGCAGAAGACTATCTGTTCATGAATGTTGATTATGTAAGCCGTGAATTTTGCAAGGACACCGGAGAAAAATTCTCATCTTTTCTGACCAGAATTCGTATGGAAAAGGCAAAGGAGATTCTGGCCACCTCCTCACAGGAAAAAATCTATGCTATCTCTGAACAGGTCGGTTGCTGCAATCCTCAGTATTTCAGTCAGGTGTTTAAAAAATACACCGGTTTGTCACCGAGTACTTATATAGAATCACTCAAAGGAGATCTTCAACTATGGAATGCATAACCAAAAACAAAAGAACGCTCACCCTTGGTAAAAACAGCCTTTATGTCAATCCCGCCCTGACCGCTTCTAATCCTGAGCATTTTACCTATCGCAGTCTTCATGAAGCCGCTGCCATGATAGTTCCCGGCACTAAGAACTGTCCCTCCGTCATTTATCTTGAGCCGGATGTCTACGCAATGAATGGAACGAAGACCTCCTGCGGGCTGACCATACAAGGTGACTGGATCAGTCTGATTGGTCTGAGTGAGAATCCTCAGGATACAATTCTGGCGGATAACCGTGGACACATGGTAAATTCCTACCCATCCGACGGCTTTCACTCCTCACCCGCCCAGACCCTGATGGTGGAAGGAAATGGCTTCCATTGTGAGAACCTTACCATCGGTAATTACTGTAATCTTGATCTGGTCTACCCTCTCGACCCGAAAAAAAACATGCCACGTTACTCGGATACCATAACACAGGCCTATGCGATCGGCGGCTATGGGTATGATCAATGGAGCTTTGAAAACTGTCATATCATTGGTATGCTCGATACCATTTCAACAAGACTTGAACGAGCCTACTACCATAACTGTGTCATTAAAGGAACCAAAGATTTTATCGGTGGTGCTGAAAGCATTGTTTTTCATGAATGTACCATAAAAATACAGGATACCTGTCCCATGTACATGTCTGGTACTGTTGCTGCGCTTTATAAGAGCTGTTCCTTTGAGGTAACACTGGAAGACTTTGATACGCTGTATCTTACCAAATTCGGAGGAATGTTGATTCTGGATCATTGTTCCTTTTTAGGGAATATGAAACACATTGAATGGGCGCTTGAACCGGAAGATGATATGAGATGCTATGTTAACGAAGTAGTATGTTTTGATAACCCGGCAATTATCGGTGCATCAAAACCTCAAAATACGGTTACTATGACCAAGGAAATGGAAGACTCCCTAAGCATCTACAACCTGTTGTCCGGATCCGATGAATGGAATCCATCCGGTTCTGACATTCTTCCCGCGAGACCGATCCGTATAGAATTAAAAAATCCAGCAGGAACTTCAGGCTCTGAACCTTTTTCTCTTTCTTATCAGGAAGAAAGCGTTATTTTATGCCGTGTTGTGCCATTTATGCCTTTGGAAAGAATGAAGCTTTCTGTTATCGGTCCCATCTGTTGTTCCGTCTCTGGAAACGAGCTTCATCTTCGCAATGAGAATAAGGACACAAAGAGTCTGTCCGCCAATGTTTGCCTGTCTGCTTATGGCGTTCTCGGCTGCTATAGTCTGACCGCACACGCAAAAAAAACACCGCAGCCGGTGCTTTTCGCTGAACCTTCTATAATATTAGAGCAGGGAAAGGCAATTCTTTCTTATGCCTTTGATTGTAAGGACTCTGTGGATGAATCGGATATAACCTGGTTTCGCATTGAAGGCGACAGGGAGGTTCCCGTTGCTGTAAGCCGAACAAAGCCATGCAGAGATTATCATCTGCTTCCAGGTGATATAGGTTGCCAGTTGAAAGCAGTTCTGTACCCAAAATATCAAAACAGCGAGGCATCTGATTTTGTAACCATTCTGTCTCCGTTCATTTCATCAGAAAATGTAAACACAAAGGAAATAACCGTAAATGACTTCTCCACTTTTTCACTTGAAACCAATTTCCGTAGTGGCTGCTTTCAAATCGATACCTGCCATCCATCGTACGAAGGGGTTGAAACCGAACATGTAGCCGCATGGGAAGCAGGAAATCCTTCCGAGGCGTTTGTCTATGGACGAGGACGTGATGGCGCTAGGTCAAGCTACGGACTGCTTACCTCTGCTCGTGGCTGCTGTCTCCGTTATTGGAATCTGCCCGATCGTGTACCTGCAAAAGCCATGAAATTATCGGTCGTTCTATGTCCTGAGAAAGATACCGGAGAGGGCTTTGGAAGTGCGAACGGACAATTTATTGAGCTTAAGCTAAACTATGATCCTATTACTAAGACAGGCCTTGGACTACGGATCGAGAGACTCCCTGTGAATGCCGTCAGCTGTTGCTTTTCTTTGCGCATTTATAAAAAGGGAATCTCCTCCCTGCTAGCTCCACCCGTTTTTTCCTCTGCCTACCTGACGCCCTGCACGGTTGTACTTTATGCCGATGCCAGTCATATAACAGCAGATATAACGAGTGAGGCGCAGCAGATGGAGCGTGCGAAAGTTTATGGTCTCTTACACAATGTACATCTTGAGGCTCCTGTTCCGGCTTTTCCTTACCGAGATGTTGAAATCCACCATACAGGAACAGTTCCAACCGGAAATCGTACACTGATTGAACAGCTTTGTATCTCCTATCTTACATGACCTTTCTTTTGACCTATTCCTGTACCAGTGCCTCTGTGATCTCTACGACATAGAGGCAGTGCAGGTCAAAGTCAGGATAGAACTGGTCCATCAGACTGTCATCCAGAAATCCTCCCGGAACAAGTTCCTGAATGAACATTTTCTTGCATTTCAAAACCAGTTTCGCTTCCTCAAAATACGGAACTTCATCTTTGTTCGTAAGCTTCAGTCTGGAATTGATCAGCTTATCTTCTGTTCTTCCGGATACGGTTCCAAAGAAAGAAAGGTCTTCTGCGTATTTCTTATGATCAAAGAAAGAAATCGAGAAGGATTCCGATGCGTCGATCAGCTCTTTTGTATACCGGCTGTTACGTATGACAACAAATGCCACATTTTTATTCCAAAGTACGCCAAGACCTCCCCACGAAGCGGTCATAGCGTTCATCTTATCTCCATCCTTTGCTGTAATCAGCATCCAGTCATTCCCGATCAACTGGAATGGATTCATATCCATCATTCTGATGTTTTCTGCTTTTTTAAACTGACTCATATGCAATCTCCTTCCTGTATCATGATGCTATCATGTACTGTCCTTTTCAGGTTTTGTTACTATCTTCATTCTATCAGCTCAGCACTCCATCAAAAAGAAGAACAAAGAGAGTCTCCTCACTGATATCATTTTATTTGATATATAAATTATAACAGGGAAATCAAATAGCGCAACCGTTTATTTTCACCACATTTTTGTTATTTCTTTTTGAAAACCATTTGTCGTAATGCTGATCAGCAGATTAATCAGCTCTTCGATCGGCATATCTTTCCCATTTTTATACCACAACGTTATTGTGCTGAGCACGGCGGAACTCTGGTATTCCATTAGGTAATGAAGCTTCCTTTGACTTCTGATTGTTGGAAAATGAAGGTGCTTCATCAGGACCGGTGCAATTCTTTGAAGCAGTTTGTTTCGAAATGCCGGATCCCCATGTTCACCCAGCAGTACAGTGAAGTACATGTTCTTTTCCTCATATAATGAAAGGATGTCCTGCAGTGCTGCTTCCTTGCCATTCCTCTTTTTCATATTCTCAAATATGATCTGTTCAAATTCCTCTGCCGTAACGACAGATTCTTCAATCTGTTCCAGAACATCATAAACATCCTTAAAATAATCGTAAAATGTAGACCGGTGATACCCAGCCGCCTCGCATATTGCAGTCACAGAGATCTTATCAATACGGTTCTTTTCGTACAACTTCCAGAACGCTTCCATAAGATTCCTCTTTGCTGCATTTTCTGCATCCTTCTTCACCTTCAAATTCGTACCTGCTTTCTTATTACGAGATTGTGTATGATTGACTTGTCTTTTACTATTTTCTTCTGATTATATTTCATTTCGCGCTTTCAGGCAAATGAATGCTCAAATTTTACGTAAGCGCAAAGAACTTTCTTATAACCTAAAAACCGACACTTCCACCGAAATCGTCGGTTGAGTAATGCAGTAAGAATAGTATAATGGCAGTAATAAATGTAAAGGAGCCCTCCTATGAACCAGCCTTTGGACCAAAAATCTGAAATCATTCTTACCGATATCGTAAAAAGTTTTAAACAAAAATGTGTCCTGGATCATATAAACCTTCATTTCCAATCCGGAAAAATTCATGGACTGCTTGGAGCCTCAGGTTCTGGAAAAACTACCCTGCTGAATATCATCATGGGCAGCCTGATTCCAAATTCCGGTACCGTGACCATACACGGACAAAGAATGCCTGACCGTCATATCCTGCAGCACATTGGTTATATGCCACAGGAGGATGGTCTTTACCAGGAGCTCTCTCTGTATGATAACCTGCAGTTTTTTGCAGGCATTCAAAAGTTACCCAGAAGCGAATTCTCAAAAAAAGCACAGGAGTTAATCGAAATCGTTGGACTGACAGGAGAAGAGAACACGCTGGTCATGAATTGTTCCGGCGGTATGAAAAAACGTATATCGTTACTTGCCGCTTTGATCCATTCACCTTCTCTGCTGCTTCTGGATGAACCAACGGTCGGTATTGACCCGGTTCTTCGCCGACAGATTTGGGAATACCTGCACCGATTAAAAAAAGAAGGTGCGACCGTACTTGTTACGACCCACGTTATGGATGAAGTAGATAAATGCGATACGGCTGCTTTGCTTCGGGACGGTCATATCCTCCTTCATGATACCATAGACGAACTAAAGAAAAACTCCCCGGATCACAGCATTGAATCACTTTTTTTCATGGCCCCTTAAATTTCTGCAGAAAGCGGACCATATTTTGATCTTTTTACAAGACATATAAAAAGAATGATACTAGGATCAAAAGGCAAAATACCTTTTGACCCCAAAAACATAGAATGGAGATAATAAAATGATAACGATATGCATCCGGATTCTAAAACAAATGAAAAATGACCATCGTTCCCTTGGTCTTCTCCTGTTTGCTCCCATGTTCATCCTTCTCCTGCTGTATTTTATTCTTGGGGATGCGAGTGCTCTGCCTGTCGTCTCTGCATATCAGCTGCCAGAAGCTTTCACCCGGACGCTCTCGGACCATATGGAAGTAAATACATTGTCCGTCATGCCGGATGACATTGACGCATACCTGTATGAAGGAGATGCAGATGCATTGATTGCTGTTGATTCAAGCGGCATACAGGTCTATTTCCTTGAAACGAACGCAAAGACCGCAGTTGTTCAAAAAACACTGCAATCAATCCTTATGAACCAGTTATCCCAGCCGCTGTCTGTGCACTACAGTTACACGGTAAATTCAGATAATCAGCTGGATTCTCTAAGTTTTGTATTCTTAGGTGTCCTTGCTTTCTTCTTTGTGTTTCTGCTTTCCGGTGTGTCCTTTGTTAATGAACGTCATCACCAGACGCTTTCCAGAATGCTTCAGTCACCATTATCCAAGACATCCATAATTGGTGGTTATCTGCTTGGATATGGAATTCTGTCAACGTTACAAAGCATACTTTTACTGATCTTTTCTGCTTATGTCCTGAAGCTTCACTTTGAAGGCTCCATTTTACTCTGCATTCTTATCATGACTTTATTGTCCTTCTGTGCGGTCTCGGTCGGTACCCTGCTTTCGATTTTTGCCAAGACACAGCTGCAGATGATTCAGTTCATACCGATCGTTATCGTTCCGCAGATTTTCTTTTCCGGGCTGCTCCCACTGGATACCATTCCTTTTCACATCGGGAAACTAAGCATATTATTTCCTGTCTATTATGGCTGCATTTCTTTGAAAAAGGTTATTGTATATGGCAGTGGCATCGCAGATATCCTGCCGCTCCTTGGGGGACTGCTTCTCCTGACGTTTCTTATCTTTACTGCAAATGTCTTTGCTCTGTCGCGTCATAAAGCAGCCTGACCTGTATTCCTAAGATTCCGATTACCTGACCGCCGAACTGCCTGACTGTTATAATGATACTGTGTGTAGAAATGTTTGCCTATTTTTGCCGTCATATTCTTAGAACAGATCACGGAAGATACTTTT
This sequence comes from Clostridia bacterium, assembly GCA_003249225.1. Lineage (GTDB taxonomy): Bacteria > Bacillota > Clostridia > Lachnospirales > Lachnospiraceae > SZUA-448. The sequence goes on from QKJQ01000001.1 coordinate 29,426, forward strand.
ATAACGCTCCTGAAAAATGCTCTGCTTTCGATACACCATAGTGAACTGATGATTAATAACAAAGTCTTTCAGTGGTATCTCTCGCAGGCTGCCATTCAGGAGCTCTTTTTCTACGGCTGCCTTATATAAAAATGTAATCCCGCAGTTCAAAGCCAGCATTGTCTTTATGGCGCTGATGCTTCCAATCTCTGTGCGTTTTGAAAAATCCAGAACAGAGCCATTCCGCTCCATGATATGCCGCTCCAGAATCTCTCTGGTACCGGAACCCGGCTCGCGGAGAAGCAAACGTTCCTGGTACAGATCTGAAAGAACCCAGGGCTCCTTCCTAAATTTATACGAATCACTGCATACGGCAATGTAAGGCTGTTTTGATACCAGAAACGATTCGTATTCGGCTTTCTGAAAATATCCTTCAATTATTGCAAAATCCAGCTCTCCGGTATCAATCTTAGCTAATAATGTTTCTGTATTGTCAACGAGCATCCGAACCTCTGTATCCGGATGTTTTTCAATATAGCCTGCGATTCGTTCCGGCAGAACAAAGTCTCCGATTGTAAGGGTTGCCCCAAAAATTAGCGACTGCTGCTCTTTTTGCTGTAGCGCATCCATCAGAATCATCTCGTCATGCTTCATTGTTGTTACAGCATTTTGCAGCATTCTTCCTGCTTTTGTAAGATATAATTTTTTCCCTTCATACGTAAAAAGGACTGCCTTGTAGTGCGTCTCAAGAAAATGTATATGCTGCGATACCGCTGGCTGCGTAATATGCAAAAGTTCTGCGGCTTTTGTAAAGTTCAGGGTCTGGCATACGGTTAAAAATGTTTCGATACGAAAATCCTGCATAAAATACCTTTCTCTTACCTTCCGGTTCTGTCTCTGGCGGTGTTACGTACTTTTATGTGAATAGAATGATTATACCATAAATTTTCTTTATGATTCAATTATTATTTATAATTTCATATTTTGTTTCATCAATGATATCATGAACAAAAATACGTATAAAAAGAGAGGGTCTTATGGTAAACTCAATAAAACAAAAATCTCCCGGTATCCTTCTTTGCCTTCTGATCGCAATTCCTTCCTGGTTCTTAGGTAAGCTTATCCCGGTAATCGGTGGTCCCGTATTCGCCATATTACTTGGCATGTGTCTGGCGCTGCTTATTCATCAAAAACAACGTAAAACATTAAATCCTGGAATAGCTTTTACATCAAAAAAGATATTACAGCTCGCCGTTATTCTGCTGGGATTTGGAATGAATCTTTCAGAAATCGCATCGGTCGGACTGACTTCCATTCCCATCATTCTTTCAACGATCAGTATCTCTCTGATCACAGCCTTTGTTCTATTCAAGCTCTTAAAACTTCCATCCAATCTGTCCGTCCTGATCGGTGTCGGCTCTTCCATCTGCGGTGGATCCGCCATTGCTGCCACGGCACCTGTCATTGGTGCGGATGATGAAGATGTGGCACAGTCGATTTCTGTTATCTTCTTATTCAACGTCATAGCAGCTCTTTTATTTCCAACGCTTGGTGGTCTTCTTGGTCTTTCCGACTACGGATTCGGACTGTTTGCCGGTACCGCAGTGAATGATACTTCCTCGGTTACCGCAGCCGCTACTGCATGGGATGCGATTCACCACGCCAATACACTGGATACGGCAGCCGTCGTCAAGATGACACGAACACTTGCCATCCTGCCAATCACTCTGGTACTTGCTTTTGTAAGAACAAAAAAATCAGCTTCTGGCTCAACACAGTCCAAAGCCAATCTGAAAAAGATTTTCCCTTACTTCATTTTATTCTTCCTTCTGGCTTCTGTAATTACAACACTTGGAACTATGCTTCATGTACCCTCTGAAATATTTACCAGTTTAAAAACAGTAAGCAAATTCCTTATTGTAACCGCCATGTCTGCCATAGGACTTAACACCAACCTCGTGAAACTTATAAAGAGCGGAGCCAAACCAATTCTCACCGGCTTTTGCTGCTGGGTCGCCATTGCTCTGGTAAGTTTAGGTATGCAGCATATTCTTGGAATCTGGTAATCGATACCAGTTCATTCCTTTTGCAGGATCCTTTCTGCGCAAAAAGAGACAGAAGCGTTCGCGCCCTGTCTCTTTTCTTATTGCTGCATTTTATTTTTATACTTTTCGATCGGGCTCAAAAGGTCTTTTGCTCCCGTGCTGCAGGGCATACTACTCTTACCCGAAATCTATTTATATTATTCCTGTTCCGCTTTCTTGCGGATCAGCTCTGATTTTTTATTCGCCCGTTCTACCTTTTCAAGTGCATCATCGAAACCTTTCATAATGACTTTGAAGTCGTCGATGGAAACATCATGATTCAGGAATATATGCTCTGTTCTTTCCCGGATTCTGTCCATCTCTGCTGCCAGATCAAGAAAGATTCCGATATCATTCACTTCTTTTGCTTTTCGGAATTTCTTGACATCGTTTGTTATAAACTCAATAATCTCCGAATAGCTCGCATACTTACCATGAACCATGGCATATGGTTTCATCCGCTGTAAAAAATATTTATCACCATGTGTTATGTTAAACACATAGGCAACTTCCAGTCCATCTCCTAAATCAAAGCTTGCAATATGCATAGTACTTGAAAAATTACGAATTTCTTTCGCCCCAAGCTGGTTAAGCATCATATCAATAACATCACCATTGACATTCTTTATCTGCATTATTCTCTCCATTCCGCTGCCAAACTCTGCGAATGACAGCAAGTTGCTGATTGAACTGTACTATACAGTTACAATCTATCCTCATGTTGATGATAAGTCTGTTATCCGGACAGTGGTTCTTCCTCCGCATAACGTTTTAGCTAAACTTCAGTAATAAGAATACAGTTGCCACACATATTGAAACAATCATTAAAGGAAAGCCTCTTTTTAAGTAATAACCAAAGGTAATCGGATATCCATTCTTTTTACTGATTCCGGATAGAACGACATTCGCAGAGGCACCGATCAGGGAACCATTTCCACCAAGACAGGAACCAAGTGACAATGCCCACCACAGAGGTGTTACATCCATTCCACTCGACTGCATGGTAAGAATCAACGGAATCATCGTTGCAACAAACGGAATATTATCAAGGAATGCGGAAAGAATCGCTGAGATCCAGACGATCAGAATCATAGTGAGAATCTGGTTTCCATCGGTCAGGTGCAAAAGTCCGTTTGCCATCATTTTGATAACGCCGGTTGCTTCCATACCGCCAACCACAACAAAAAGTCCCATAAAGAACAATATAGTGGACCATTCCACACTGAGTATAATATCTTCCGGATTCTGCTTGCCGATCAAAAGCATGATACATGCTGCTGAAAGAGCAATTACACTGGATTCCAGTCCAATGGCATCGTGCATGATGAATGCAACAACAACCAGGACCATGATTACAATACTCTTAATCATCAGTGATTTGTCTTTGATTGCTTTTCTCTCATCCAGTTCCATGATCTTTTTCATCTTGTCAGAGGTAACTTTAAGTTTTCTGCCGTAAATGATAAAGAACAGACCTGCGAATACAATCAGAACTGCAAGAACCGTTCCGCCGGTGTTCTCAATAAAGTCAAGAAAACCTAAGTTCGCCGCACTTCCGATCATGATGTTTGGCGGGTCACCGATCAAGGTTGCTGTACCACCAACGTTTGACGCAATGATCTGTGTCATTAAAAAAGGAATCGGATTTAATTCAAGAATACCGGTTACCGCTATGGTCATAGGACCAACAAGCAATACCGTTGTAACATTGTCCAGAAATGCTGACAGAACCGCCGTAATAATCATAAAGGATAACATTATGATCCAGGGCTTTCCTTTTGATAATTTTGCTGCTTTGATCGCGATATATTCAAAAATACCGGACTGCTTAACAACCGCAACAAAAAGCATCATCCCGACCAGCACACCAATGGTATTAAAATCAACTGCCTCAATTCCTTCTTCTGCTGAAATCACTTTGAAAACAATCAACAGCACAGCACCTGCAATTGCTGCTACAGATCTGTGTACTTTTTCCGTCATTATGGCAATGATCGTAATAAGAAAAATTACAATAGATATTACTTGTACTCCAGTCATACTTACTCCTTTATTATATATTATATTTTCTCGTTTTGAAACGTATTTTTACCCATTGTACTGACATATTGATTTTCCTTTTCACAAATCAGGAAAAAGGAAATAATGAAACAAAAATATCATTGTGTCACCCCCGACCATCAATGTACAATGGTATAATAAATAAGAAGAAACACGTCTCAAAAAAACAACTTCGCCTATTATAATACTCGATTTTAAAAATTTCCACGTTTTTTTTAAACTTTTTTGCCAAAATACTTTATTTATTTAATAAAAAGAACAAAGAGAACGAAGGAAGCCTGATGATTTGCCAATGATTTCTATATCATTGCAAATTTTCCTTAGACTCTCTTTGTTCTCTTTCATTCTCATGACACAATTTGTGTATTTATTAGTTTTTATGCATTTAATTTCATTTTACACAGATTTAACATGCAATTCACATATAATTTACCTATACTGAGTTTTATAGATACTCAATCATCGCTTTCACTTATCATTGCAGATACCTCTGTAAGAAAGGTACTACCATATCCGATGAATTCATTATGATATGTGCTCCTTCTATTATTTTTGTCTCTGATCTGGACACAAATCTTTTAATTCTTTCTTCCGCTTTTACCGCGCTCATTGTCGTATCATTCTTTCCTGCCACAAACAGAACTGGCATTGTAAGTCTCTTAAGCTGGTCATCCGTCATAAGAGGCAGACCACCGGTGAAAGGAATAAAGTTGTCCATTATTAACTTCATAAATTCGAGAACCTCTTTTGGAACTCCGCTTTCATTAAGAATTGTATCGGATGCTTCATTTTCACTGGTTGTTTCATTGATCTTTGTAGTCTGTTCCAGAAAAACATCCGGAGGTGGCACGATTCCTGAGGCAGCGATAAGACCCAGAGCTTCAACGTTGTCAGGATAAATTACGGCGAATTTAAGTGCCATCCATCCCCCCATAGAATTACCGATTACAGAGGCTTTCTTAATCTTTAACTGATCCATAAGCTCCTTTAACCAGTCCGCATACTCATTGTTTACAAAGGAAAGCCGGTTGTCTTCGCTATTCCCCGGCTCTCCAGGGAGATCGATCGCAATTACCCGGTAGCTTTGTGCAAGTACCGGAAAATCACCGAGCCAGGCTGCGGTATTGCTGCAGGACCCATGAAGTAAAAGTACGACCGGTTTTGTATCGTCACCGGCTTCAAGACAAAAAGTCTCACCACAGGATGTTGTGACATAATACTGTTTACAAGGGCAAAATCCTAGTATATGGTTGTAATAATTTCTGATCTTTTCACGGCCTTCTGCTGACCGAAAAACACTTTTTTTCTCTCTGCTGTTTGATTCATTTTCATTTACATTGTTCATTTCTACTCTCCACTTTTTACTCTGCGCAATTAATTACTGTTACTGATTTTCTGTTAGTGATTATCTGTTACTGATTTTCTGTTACTGATTTTCTGTTACTGATTTTCTGTTACCGCTTCTAATGACTGCAGGATAACGCTGGTGAATTTTAAGCTTCCCCATATCATGATCCGTACGGTGTCTTCCGTCTCCAGATACATGGTTCGAAGTGTTGATGGACCATATTCAGGGGGTTTTATGTTCATTGCCGCACTTAACATATTGATGATTCTCACCGCTTCTTCTTTGTCAATGACTTTGATATCTATCACAGAGGACACGGTTACATTCTTCTCTGAATTTTCTTGTTTCTCCATGGTTCCTCCGATGGGGAGTTTCTCTCCTTCGGTGAACACACTCAGATCATGTCCGGTAACTCTCCAACTTTTTCCGATCTTTGTTGCTCTTAATTTTCCTTCTCGGATATATCGCTGAACAGTCTTTGGGTGAATGCCGAGCATCTGTGATATTTTCTCCACGCTATAATAACTTTCGCTCATGAAATGCTCCTTTCTGTTCCTTATGTAAGGAATTATAGGTAATGATAAGTAATTTGTCAAGTAATTTTTGAAAACTTTTTTAAGAATGAAACAGGTATAGCTTCCGAAGGACTGTACACAAAAAAACAAAGCTTTACGCCGGCAGTCTGAGGACTGCTTTAAAAGCTTTGTTCTGATTGCTATATTTATTCGATTCTTTATTACTTTTTCATTCAATTGCTGGTTGCTTTATTCGTTTCCAGCCTCCGTTGTCTTAATGAAGTCCATCTTTCTCCAGCTGCTTCTGAATGACAATGGTTTCGAACGGATGGAGAAACTCTTTTGAATGTTCCTTATAGTTACTTATCATAACTTTTGATGTTTCCAGATCGTCGTAAAGCAATGGAACCGGCTTTGCTGAAAAATTGCACAGGACCTGTATCTCTTCTCCATTCAGCCTTCTTGTATAGCCAAAGATATTGTCGTCCTCGGGGTACAGGAGGGAGAAATCGCCGTAAAGTAAGGTGTCGCTTGTTGTCTTACATTGAATCAGCTGCTTGTAAAAGTAATAAAGTGAATCTGGGTCGTTCATTGCCTGTTCTACATTGATGACCGGGAAACTTTCATTCACCAAAAGCCATGGGGTTCCTTTTGTGAAGCCGGCATTCTTTTCAGCGTTCCACTGCATGGGAGTCCTTGCGTGGTCTCGTCCCTTTCTGGCTATGGCACTCCACGCCTCTTCTTCCCTGCCTAACTTCTTTAACTCCTGGTAATACTGTATGCTCTCAATGTCCATAAGCTGATCAACAGAATCGAACGCGGCATTGATCATCCCGATTTCTTCTCCCTGATAGAGAAATGAGGTGCCTCTTTGCAGATGCATCGCCACAGCCAGCATTTTCCCTGCCAGAACACGTTCTTCCTGCGTATTCCAGGTAACAAAGCGGGACAAAGGCCGTGGCTGATCGTGATTTGACCAGAATAAGCTGTTCCAGCTGTCCTTCGTCGCCTCCTGCCAGCGCGCGATCACCTCTTTGAAATCCTTCATTGTGTAGGGAACGATTTCCCATTTTCCACTTTTTCCGCTGTCAATGTCCATCAGCTCGAACTGAAAGATCATATCAAGCATCGGATCTTCTTTTTTCAGGAACTTCTTTGCCGTCTCTGTGTCTGTAAATGGAGTCTCACCGACACACATGCAGTCTCTTCCTGTAAAACACTTTTTATAAAGCTCCGACAGATACGTAAATGTCATCGGCTGGTTTGCAAAGTATTCCGGGGAGAATACATACCCGGAAGGTGTCTTGTCCCCCATTCCATCCGGTAAGCCCGGAGCTTTAGCCACCAGATTGATGACATCCATGCGAAAGCCATCGACACCAAGATCGAGCCAGTTGTTGATCATGCGATAGATCTCTTCCCGAACTTTTCCGTTCTCCCAATTGAGGTCCGGCTGTTTCTCTGAAAAGAGATGCAGGTAGTATTCACCGGTACTCTCATCGAATTTCCATGCCGAAGGTGTAAAAAAGGAGGCCCAGTTATTCGGTTCTTTCTCCTGCTTGCCTTCCCGCCAGATGTAGTAGTCGCGGTAGGGATTGTCTTTTGATTTTCTTGATTCTATGAACCATTGATGTTCATCGGAGGAATGGTTCACGACCAGATCCATAATGATTCGGATTTCTCTTTTGTGAGCTTCTTCGAGCATTTTCTTAAAATCATCCATGGTTCCAAATTCCTTCATGATCTGCTCGTAGTCACTGATGTCATACCCCATGTCATCGTTCGGTGAAGCATAGACAGGATTCAGCCAGATTGCTCCAATTCCAAGACTTTTCAGGTAATCAAGCTTTTCTATGATTCCCGGAATATCTCCTATTCCATCCTGATTTGTATCATAAAAGCTTCTGGGATATAGCTGATAGATCACACATTCTTTCCACCATTTTCGCTTCATGCATTTATTCTGCAGACAGATTCACGCTCTATGATCTCCAGCGGAAGTATGCATTCTCCGCCAGACAGCTTACGAATTCCTTTTTCCTCTTCTTCCGCGAGATGCTTGTACAGCATTTCCACTGCCTGTTTTCCTTTCTCAAAGATGTCCTGCCCTACCGTAGTCAGGGAAGGTGTACAGTAATTTGCTATGTTCAGATTGTCAAAGCCCATGACAGAAATGTCTTCCGGAACTCTGATTCCCATTGAATTCAGTTCGCGAATGACACCGACAGCCATGATGTCGGCCGTACAGAATACTGCCGTTATATCAAGACCTCCCATGATCTTTCTTGTGATTTTTCGGGCTGCTTCAAACCCGACATTGCAGGTCATGACCCATTCATTCACTATCTTCTTCCCGGCTTCGTTCATCGCTTTTTCATAACCATTATAGCGGTTCAGACTGACACCGCCTTCTTTGCGTCTGCCGGAGAGGAAACCTATTTTTTCATGTCCATGTTCCAACAGATAGGAAGTCGCAAGATAGCCGCCCTGTACATCGTCCAGCTTGACCTGACTGTAGCCGTCTTTCTGCAGATAAGAGTCCACAAGTACGACCGGAATACTTTCGGAAGGAAGTCCGTTAAAAAAATCTTCCGAATACGCGCCAATGACAATAACACCATCCAAATTACGCTGACTTGCCAGATTAAAATACTTTTCGTCTGCATTTGTTCCTGACACGATTACATGGTACCCCCGCAGTCTGGCATGATACTCTATGCTTGATAAGATCTGACTGTAAAATGGATTCTCAAAGACCATGGCACTTCCCGGTTCCGTCTGTGGGATTACCACCCCGATCAGATGACTGGTATTGCTGACCAGCGAACTGGCCGAGTAATTCTTAATGTAGCCCAGCCGTTTGATTGCTTCCTGCACCTTCTGTACCGTTTCGGGCGGCAGATTCTTTTTCCCGTTGATCGCATAGGAAACCGTAGCAATCGAAAGACCTGTTTCATTCGCAACATCTTTTATGGTTACATTTCCCATAGTACTCCTCCGCCTTCTGGTATTTTATGAATTCATCCAATGATATTATGTCTTTCTTTTGTTCTGCCGCATTCATCGAATCAGCCTCTCCAAAATATATAAAACGCAGAACCTTATCGTTCTCTTCGTATCCATACGCTTTCCCAAGTCTGCCGTCTTTTCCGGTCTCTATCAAAAGAATGGTATTCTCCTTAACAAATACCGGTATCTCATCGAGCGGCACCTCCCTCTCGAGCCACTGCTCTCCCAGGTATCTGTCTCCGTTCCAGAAATCATACCAGCCCCCTTTGGGAAGGTAAACCTTTCTTTTTAAAGCACCTTCCTCCAGAACCGGAGCTACCAGCAGATCGCCAAGCAGGTATTCATCTTCCATTGTATAAACCGTTTCATCCTCCGGATAATCCAGGTATAAGTGACGAAAGAACGGGGTCTTGTCCTGAACACTTCTGCAGGCTTCCTGATATAGATATTGTACCAGATTCTTATGGATCCAGGCATAAAAAAGACCGTTCGTGAGAATACCTTCGTCCTCATAGATTGCCGCAATGTTCCACGGGCTTCTGTCATTAACGGCCCGTTCTCCTTTCATGACTTCTTCGAACTGACCGCCTGCGGGCTCACTGTGCCATTGCATTGCCGGTAAAAATGCCGCCAGAGCCGTTGCACGAAAGTATAATTCCCTCGAAGGAACCGGACCTGCAAAACCTGCAAGATCAAGTGTCCAAAAGTATGAACCCGTCAGAGACAGAGATAATCCGCCACGCAGTGCTGCCTGCATCTCCGAGAATTCTGACATCTGATCCCCTGCCCAGTGCATCGGCGTGACCTGTGACCCGGTATATCCTGCACGGCTGAACAGCACACCCTTCTCGCCAATAAATTCCTGATATGCTTCCTCGTAGTGAACCGGGTATAGATTCTTCTCCTGCTTTCCTGATCTGTTCTTATAAAAGATCAGATCTTCCTCGTAAACAAATTCACCGCCATCGGTCTTAAAACCTTCTACACCCATCCTCAGCAGATAGTCACGTTTTGAGAACCACCATTTCTTTGTCTCAGGATTCGTAAAGTCCGGCAGGGAAGCCCCAATGAACCACTGTTTTGGAATGGTGTAGATGCTTTTGTCAGCCTTGAGGGCTACTAATTTTTCACTTTCTGCATAAGCTCTGTCTTTATCGTGTTGTATGCAGATCTGTCTTTCGTCAAGTTCCTTTAACGCCGGAATCTGCCAAAGCACCAGATGCATGTCATTTTCCTTTATTCTTTTGATCATACCGACCGGGTCCGGCCATGGCTCATGATAAGTGATCTCCGTCTCTGTATGACTTTGACTGCCATCCTTTGCCTCATAGCTGCTGCCATTCCACATATAAAATGTTGCTTCATCGCTCCAGGCTTCCAGCACGATTACAGAGGCAGGATACTGGTATTCTTCTATTTTATTTAACTGTTCCTCAACAATGCTTTGTGAATTCCAGCGGTTGGCAGATGCCCATACACCAAATGCCCATTCAGGCGGCAGGACCGGATCACCGGTCTGTTCCATGAACTGTCTTATGATTTCCTTTGGTGTACCATAGTAAAAATGAAAGACTGCATCCTGTTCGCCGGATAATACAATCTCTGCCCTGCCTTTTTCAAAACGAAACACAGCAGGTTCCTGTGTCTCTACGAACAGCCCATATCCGTCTTCTGTATGAAAAAATGGAACCGGAAAATATGCGATCTCACCCTGGTGACAGAACTTTTCCACTACTTTGGATTCCAGTTGCTTACCTGCATGATTTACACTGCAGTAACGTTCACCAAGTCCAAAAAAGGAAGCTGCATCGGTGTCAAACGAAATAATTCTCCGGTCATTCTTATATTCTTCCATAAAATTTCTTATTTTATTCTCATTCTTATTCTTTATCTGTATCACTGTTTGATACCTCCTGCCATTAATCCATTCTTCATCTTTCCGCTTGCTGCCGTGTAGACAAGAACGATGGGGATCATTGAGATAAGGCTTCCTGCCATGAGCACATTGTAATCCGTGTTGTACTGACCATTCAGACTGTTGAGTGCCAGAGTAAGCGTCATTTTTTTCTTATCGGAAAGCATGATCAGTGGCCATAAATAATCATTCCAGCTTTCCATGAATGTAGTTATCGAGAGACTGGCAATCGCCGGTGTACTAAGCGGCATAATAATCCGCCAATAGATATATCCAAGTTTGGCTCCGTCCATCTGCGCTGCTTCCATAAAGTCATTCGGAATAGATTTCATATTCTGTACCAGCAGGAATACGGCAAATGCCCGAAAGACCGCAGGCAGAATAACACTCCCGTACGTATCAACAAGCTCTAACCGATTCATGATAACGAACAAAGGAATTAAGGTGACCTGTGTCGGTATCATCATTGTTGCAATATAAAGACTGAACAGCACCTTCTTGCAGGGTACCGCAAGTTTTGCAAAGGCGAACGCCGCCATGGATGCCGAAAGGATCGTGATCCCGGTGTAAAATACAGAAATCCCAACACTGTTGAACATCGCTCTGATAAATGGAAAACGCTCAAATACCTGCCGGTATGCTTTTACGCTTGGTTCCTCCGGTATCCACTGAATCGGCAGGGCCATCAGAGCACCTTTGCTCTTCAGTGAAGTAGACAGCATCCAGAAGAAGGGTATCAGAACTATAATTGTCATAAGAACCGATATGAGATAGAAGCCTGCCGTATCTGCAATTTTTTTCCCTTTATGATTCATAATGTACCCACCCGTTCTGTAGTTTGAACTGCACCAGTGTCAGAATAAAAATGATTACAAAAAGCAGCCAGGAATAAGCGGAGGCAAATCCCATTTTAAAATAACTGAAACCATAGGTATAGATTCTCTCTACCACGACTCTTGTCGCTCCATTTGGTCCGCCCTCTGTCATGATCTGGACCTGGGGGAACAATTGAAAGGCATTGATCAACGACATTATAAGGCAAAAGAAAAGAGTAGGAGTAACAAGAGGCATCGTAATCTTAAAGAACATGGTGAGCTTTCCTGCGCCATCTACTTTTGCCGCTTCATAATAGGTCGTATTGATTGCGGTCAGACCGGACAATAGGAACAGACCATAGAACCCCATGTCTTTCCATACGGAAGCCAGTACAATTCCAGGCATCGCCCATACCGGACTCGACAACCAGGCCGGACCCGTTATTCCAACGAGAGCAAGAAGATTATTAATGATACCATACTTGCTGCTAAGGACCCATTTCCAGATCAGACTGGCTGCGACCCAGGAAGTAAGCACCGGAATATAATATACAATACGAAAAAATGCAGTTCCTTTTCTTCCTTTGTTCAGAAGAAGTGCTATCCCCATGGACGCAAGCATGGCAAGTGGCAGATACAGTACGATAAAATATACCGTATGTCCAAGAACCTGCCAGAACTCCGCACTGCCAAGAATATTGATATAATTCTTGAATCCGACGAACTCATTCTGTATCGTCGCCAGGTTCAGCTTGTCAAGTCCATTCCAGTCCGTAAAGCTCAGAACAATGGCTATTAGGATCGGAAGCAGACTTAGAACCACCATCCCCAATAAACTCGGAAGCAAAAAGGGAATTGATTTCCATTTACTTTGTTTCATGTTACTACCTCTCTCTGTACCTGCATTCTGTACATATCAAGTTTTAAGCCGGGAATTACGCTGGCGTAAAGCTTGCTGCATGAAATGCGTTCCATTTCATGATAACTTCAATCTCCTGCACATGGTCTCTGAGCATCTCCACACCGGTGTTCCTTACGGAGCCTCCGGTGCGAAGAAGTATTGTACCATTCTGCTCTTACACTAGACGAAACACATAGTACTGTTTTGCCGCCTTTATTTTAATGTGATCTGTGCTTCACACTCGCTCTGCGCTGCATCAAGTGCTTCCTGTACTGTCATGGTACCTGTTGCCGCTGCCGAAAGCTTGTCAGTGATAATATCTGCCATCATGCTGTAGTCTTCGATGATCGGAGGAACCACAAGGTAATTCAAAGAGTCAAAGACTGCCTGACGGTTTTCCGGCGGTGTTATTGCAAGATACCCATTTAATACATCCTGATTGTTGATTGCAGGGAGGTCCCAGCCTGCTGCTATACGAAGCTGCGCTGATTCATCACTGGAAGCAAGCCATGTGATCCAGGTAATGGCAGCATCTTTTTTCTCACTGCTCGCATTCACAACCAGTGAATTGCTGAAAAAGTGTGTTGCCTTTTGTGTCTGTCCGGGTTCTACACAGATATCCCATGCAAAGTCACAGGCATCTGTAAAGGTATTGAATGCCCAGATACCGGTCGGAATCATACCAAGGCGTCCGCTCTCAAACAGATCCCAGTCACCCATACCGCCCATCTGTTCCGATGTAGGCTGTACATTGCTGACCAGAATACGGTCTACCATCATCTGTGCCGCTGCAATGTTTTCTGCTGAGTTAATTGTAAACATTGTCTTATCACTATTCAACAAAGATCCACCAAATTGTGCCGCAACTTTAAAGAACTCATTGTAGGTGATCGGTGCATAGATTCCATAATAGTCATCACCAAGAGCTTTGATTGCTTCGGAAGCTGCCTGAACATCATCCCATGTCCAGCTGCTGTCCGGATAAGAAACACCGGCCTGATCAAAAAGATCTTTGTTAAAGAATAACACTACATTAGAAAAGTTGCCTGGCAGTCCGTACTGTGTTCCATTCACATTAAATGCACTCAGCGCCGTCGTGTTGAACTTGCTTGTATCGGAAGCAGAAAGATCTGCCAGTACACCTTTTGCCGCATAGGAAGCAAAATTTTCAATGTTCAGTTCATAACAGTCCGGTGCTGTTCCGCCGGCCACCCTAGTCTGCATTAAGGTGAAATAATCGGAATATGCTACGGTTTCGATTTCGACGGTTATGTTCGGATACACTTCGTGAAATGCTTCGTACATGGAAGCAAGTGTTGCTTCATTTCCGCCGGATGCATTGAAGTTACAGTATGTGATCGTAACCGGTTCTGCTGCATCAGCCGCACTGCTGTCAGCAGCTGTACTGTTATCGGTAGCTGCTGCGCTGTCTGTTGGTGTACTGTTATCGGTCTTTCCTGCATTTTCTGAAGTACTTGCAGTACCTGCTGTGTTCTGCGTATTCTGGCTTGTATTCGTTGTATTGGTGTTACCACAGGCAACTAAACCAAGCATCATTGCTGCAATTAATAGTATTACGAATCCTCGTTTCATAAATACCTCCCATTCTGTCCGCTGTCAGCGGTGTAAAATATAAAGCCCAATGTTGTTTCAGTTTGTTCGTTTAAACGTTTAACTTCCCGGGAAAAAATATAAACGTTTAAACGTTTAACTGCTTTTAGTATACGCTCGTCCTTCTCTAAAATCAAGCAGTAAAACTACACAATTCTGATGTGTGATTTTTGTGCATAATTAATGGGTGAAAATGAACCATTTCCACCCACATTCCTACTATGATTCGAGAGGAAATCAAGGAACCGTTATAACTAAAGCGTAAAAACATAACTTTATGCCCCCTCTTGCTCCTCTTTTTACTTGTTCTCTTATTCATTTCTCTTATTCATTTCTCTTATTCATTTCTCTTATTCTCATCCTAATTCTTTTACCTTACTTTTTTCCTTTGTTCTTTTCCTTTGTCCTTTTCCTTCGCCAGCGTCTCTAGCTCGTTTCCGATGATGCAGCAGCTCTAGCTCGTTGCTGCCGATGATGCAGCGGCGCTGGAAGCAGCGATGGCAGCACACATAGCCGCCTGTTGTGCAGCAACAAGTGCAATGGTCCCACTGACCGCGGAAGCATTCATTGCTGCGTTCTCTCCCTCCTGAAGCAGATCGCTGGTAAGAAGCATTCCGGCGTGCATATATCTCTGTTTTTTCCCAATGCCAAAGACTCCATACCCTTTCTGATTTGCCAGGAAAGCATCGATCTCAACCATATCACTTACGATATCTTTCACGTCTCCCGGAAGTTCTGCCAGTACACCAAGGGTTGCCAGTTCATAACTGGTACCATATTTCATTCCCTGCTCTCTCATTTTGTCATAGATTTCTATGGTTCTGCTGCATTTCGATTCTGCAGAACCATCGCCCAAGGCCAGTACATGGCTTAAAGACTGAATCGCATTTTTTGAGTAGAAGCGGTCCTTAACATTTACATAGCACCGTTCTGTTTCCTCGACCAACGCTTCTTTTGTTCTGTCCGAAAGAGCGAGCAGCCCCGCATAAATACTGTCCTCCGCAGAGGTCAAAAAAGGATGTTCCTTTTTCATCAGCTCATAGATTTGTCTGGTCTTATCTGCAATCCGTTGATAATCCCCTTCTTCAGCCAGATCGGCTAAAATCATTGCTGTCAGCGGAAGATACGAAGAGGAGTAAAACTGCTCTTTTAAGAGCTTGTACATCTCCAGTGCTTTTTCCATCTTACGCTCCGAGTTATTGTCTACCGCCAGCATGGATATCATGGCCGGTTTTACAGTCCCACGAAAATTAGAGAATACTCCGGTCTGCGTTTTCAGGATCTCTTTGCATTCTTTGATCCGTTCTGCGTTTGCTGTCTTTTTCTTATCGGTAAAGATAGCGGCGCACACCGGATGCATGTAGCTGCTGTCAAAAGGAAACGCTGCCTTAACTACTTCTTTGTTGCTGCTATAGCTTTTACATACTTCCAAAAGTGAATCTCTCATACTCATCCTCCTACCCAGTTCTTTCTAACTTTTCTACTTCATCGTATCGTCTTACTTGCACGGCTTCTCAGTTTCTGTACCACATAACCGCTTGTATTGAATCTTTCTTTTTTTGCGATATAAAACTGCATTGGTCGGACATTGATTGATACACCTTGTGCAGCAGAGACACCTCCTGCCAAAGACCGGATACCCGTCCTTCATCTGAATGTTCTCCGCCGGACATTCTCTGGAACATTTTCCACACCCGATGCATTCATTCTTATCCGCGGAATATCGCATAAAGAAAAGTGGAAAAAGCTTCGTAAACGCGTGTCCGCTGATTTTACCTATAGTACTGGCAAAAAAGCCAGGATCTTCAAGCTTTGTCTCACCATCCAGAAAGCTCTTTATGTCATCCTCCAGCAGATGTTCAAGCAACCTCAGGTTTTCCATTTTTTTATCTTCAGCCGTCGGCTTTATCATATCAAAGATCAGCAGATTGTTGGCTATTGAATAGGTCCTTGCCGTCTTCAAACGATAGTTTTTCTGCTTCAATATTTTTTTCATTTCCGCAAAACTTGTTTTGGAGGCGGAAGCCTCTGTTACAAAAGCAAAGACTGGGGTTTCACTCTCAGTTTTAGGGAGCTTATTCTTTAGATAATCAAAGATTGGAATTGCGGGATATTCATAATATTTTGGTGCTCCAACAAACAGAAAATCATATTCCTTCCTCTGTAGCACAGCATCCTTTTCAATTGAATGAAGTTCGGCTTCCACTGACCGTCCGGACAGCTTTTCCTGTATTTTCTTTGCCACGTATTCTGTATTGCCGGTTCCGCTAAAGTATAGAAGTAAAGCTTTCATTGCTGGTTCCTTTCATTACGGTTTCTTCCATTGCATTCTTCCATGTCATTCTTCCATGTCATTCTTATATGTCATTCTATCATTTCATAATTGAGTTATTGATTCTGCTGCCATTGTTTTTACTCCACACGTCTTCCCTTTGCATCAAATGTCCTTTTCAATGCAAGTTCTGTGGGAATAATGGTCACGATCATAAAGACACACTGTACTCCCGAAAGTACTCCTCCAACGATACCAACCGTATCCGTTTCCTTTCCGAATACAGGAAGCAAAAGTACAACAGTAACAAGGGCTGAAATGATTCCTCCCTTCTGCCATGTCTTTCCCAGATGAATATGAGCGAACTCCCAGGTTGCTTCACTTAGCATGGATCGTTTGGTGCGGTATCCTGTCAGTGCATTTTTATATTTCGGCGGTTTCTTTTGAAACCGCATCCCAATCAGAATCATAGTGATCGGAATCAGAAGATCCATAATTGCCATGTATATCCAAAAAGCCATACGATTACCTCCTTTTCATGTCAAACAGGCTCATTGCTGCAACCTGCTCAAGCAGGGTTGTCTACTCAAAATCCAAATTTTCATTCAACCACTTTGCTACACCGTCCTTCTCATTGCTTTCAATAATACCAGTTGCGATCTCTTTCAGTTTCTGAACTGCATTTTCTACCGCATAGCACTCATCTGATATCTGGAACATTGGGATATCATTGATGGCATCACCAAAGGAAATGACGCGGTCACAACCCCATAGCTCTTTCAGTTGCTTGATCGCTTCTGCCTTTGTTGCTTTCTTTGGCATGATCTCACACCAGTATTCCGGACGATACAGTTCCTGCTGCAATGTGCAGGTATAATCTGGATCTGCTGAAAAAATCTCATAGACAGGAAGCAGTTCCTGCTGCGTGCCTATGACAGTATAATAAAAATTCTGACCATCATACAGATTTTCTTCTGCATTTTGAGGCCGCATACGCTTATCATTCTTACGAAGACTCAGATATCGCTTACTTCCTTCGTTCTCTCGGTTCGTATCCCATGATACTTTTTCAATGCCTTGTATATAAGAGTATACCAATGGACTTACCTTATGGTCATGCAGAACCTGCTTAACTTTCTCTGTTTCTTTTTCTGAAAATGTGATCGACGACAGCACCGTACCGGTTCCTGGATATATGATCAAGGCTCCATTGTATACAATTACCGGAATATCCTGAGATAAACCTTTGGTAACAATGGAAGCGGATACCAGTGACCTTGCGGTTGCGTATGTGAACAACATGCCCTTTGAAACCAGTGAATTGATCACCGCAAGGCTGTATGTACTTATCGTATCCCGCTTATTTAACAAAGTACCATCGAGGTCCGTAACATAGAGTGTTTTCATTTTGTCAGCATCTCACTTTCTGTTCCATCGTATTCATTACTTCCTGTATCAATTCACACTTTCTTCACGTAAGTACCACGACTGCTTCACAATTTCGTTCTATACTAAGTTCATCAAAGAAAACAGAACAGAAAAACTTGCAAACAAACCCATCAAGGAACTTGATCTTCAAAGAAACACAAATAAGCTTACTTTCTTAAATTTAAATAGATTTCATAATACTCCCCTTAAAGAAGCGTTTTGTTTACCACCTCCCCGGTAAACAAAGCGCTTCCTCCCTTTACAGGGAAGATTTAGTGCCAATTATTTTGTTCGATCCGCTGCCGCAATTCATCTTCCTGGTCTTTGTTGCCCCAAAGAATCACTGCGCACTCTTTACGATTCATCTTTTCTAAAGCACTGAATCTGTGATTCCCATCGGTAAGAACAAGCCTTCCCTCATCGATTTGTGCAATAAGCGGTGGCATATCCCATTCATCAAGCTTTTCAATAATTTTGTCGACTTTGTGGTTGAACCATTTCACTTCATTCGCATCTGTAATATCTTTCTCAATTCGTACCGTTGACAGACTGGTAAGCGGAAGCATCATAGGCCCAAAATAAACCCGCTCCTCTAAAAGAAGTCCATCCGCAAATCCGTAGTTAGGATTTGGCATATCTTTGTCTTCATAACGAAGAAAGGCCTGAATCCATTCTTTTAGCTTATTGTTCACCGCATATTGTTTTGCTTCTGTTAATGTGTAGTTCATAAACCTATCCCCAATTCAAAATTTATGATTCAGCTGCCTATGATATTGGTTTCAAAAGGTATCTTGTTAACAACATCATACTATTTACACTATACCACAATAATGATTCCTTTGGAAATATTTGATTCTAAAAGCAATAGCAAAATGATAACACTAAAAAATTGTGTTTTTTATACTGAGACAAATCAATTCACAAATTATTCACTTTACCGCCACTTCTGCTTCACATTTTCTCATTATACTAAGCATAGAAACAAAAGAAACACATCAAGAAGCCTACTACCTAAAATTGAAATAGATTTCATAATACTCCCCTTAAAAAAGCGTTTTGTTCTCCTTCCCCCCGGTGAACAAAGCGCTTTTTACTTGCTTTTACATAAAATGTGATTTTTCTGTTGTTTTTCGCAATAATCGTCTATACTATTTCTATATAATTCCATTTTCCATTCTGACTGACCCTGGTCCTTCGTGCTATGTTCAGGTCTCAATTTAAAGTCAAACAAAATTCTACTGACATTCAATAAATTTAAACATTTATGCAAGATTTTGTAATCTAATGCGAATAGATAGTTATAGATCGTTGGGGGGAGAAGAAAACTTTATGAATGATCAATCGCTGCTAACTTTATTGTACCAGGACAAGAATAGAGGACTTGAATCTGTTATGAAGCAATACGCCGGTCTTGTCTACACCATTGTCTTCAACAAATTATCTTTTGTTTCCGGAACAGAAGATATTGAAGAATGTATAAGTGATGTCTTTTTTACCTTTTCACAATCATTTCAAAACGTAGATTTGGATCGTGGCTCACTAAAGTCTTACCTGGCGGTTATGGCAACCAGAAAGGCCATCTCAAGGTATCGAAGTCTTGTTTCCTTTAGCGAGATGGTTCCACTTGATGATAACATGGCCCTTCAAAATGACAGTACTCCTGAAGAATTATTTTTTCAAAACATCTCTGCAAAGGCACTGGTGAATGCAATTAATAAACTCGGTGAGCCTGACCGTGAAATTATCATACGAAAATACTACTTCAGACAGAGCTCCAAAGAAATAAGCAAAGCAATTCATAGTAAGCCAAATACTGTAGATTCCCGTGTTCACCGTGCACTAAAAAAACTTAGAGATCTAATGATGGAGGTTGAAAATGGACCATTTTCTATATGAAAAACTTGAAGATCTTGATATAGATCTGACCGAACAATTGCTGCAGGAATCTGTTAAACTGACGATACCGTATAAAACAAAGAAACGAATCGCCGCTAGAGCATTGGCAAAGTTAACTACCGTTAAAAATTCCAAACGTTTTCTTAAGCCAGTTCGTGTATCCTTGCTTTGTACCTGTTTTCTTGCATTTTTATTACTTATTGGAATATTTTTAAAAGACCAGTACTCCATAAAAATCCTGACATTACCAGTTCCTCACCCGACACAGGATATATCAGATACTGATCCTCACTATGTTTTTGGCGCAGGAGGAGGTTTTTCACGACATTTTTTTTCGGTCCAAAATCTTTATATTCTTGATCGAAACAATCAGCTGGCATTGATAAACAAAGATTTTGAATCACTCACTTCGCTTGGTACTCTGCCTGAAAGCGGTGACTATATTATCGATAAGGAAAACCAAAAAATCTATTATGTCTCTGATCAAAGTATTTATGAGACTGATTTTACCGCATCCTACGCAAACTGTATCTATACGAACACATCATCCGATGCGATTCGCTGTGTCTGGATAACCAACAAGCAACTTATTTTTTATACATCCTCCAGAGAAGATGGACTCTACCTTTTGGACAGCTACTTTTGCTTTGATCTTACGACCAATGCAATCAGACGTCTTCCCTTTGCTGATTATATCTTTATTGAAACCTCACAAGATGATCTGATTGTTTTTGAAGCCAGTCAATTTCCGCGTAATACGATCGAAGATATTCGGTCTCATGATATACCTGACACGCAATTACTGCAGACGTACGATTTATACACTGGTGAGCTTACAACATTAGCGACTCTGGAAAAATCAGACGGCAGTGCTGACTCAATATACCTTGTTCAGATTCATGATGGTTATGTCTACTATCTTGCCTCATCGTCTGGCTTATTTCGCGTTCCGCTGAACGCATCCTCTTCAACCGAGTTTCTGGTCAAAGATTTCGAGCGTTCAGCGATACGCTCCTTTGCATGGGCAAAAGACCACCTGATCCTATGCATGAATAAATACTACAGCAACGCCAGTAAACTGTATGAATTTGATTTATCTGACAATACAATGAATACAATTATAAATTTAAAACAAGATATTTACTATATAAATAACGTTGAGTACAGCAATGGATATCTTTACTTATCTGATTTTATGAGCAATGATATGTATCGTCTGAAGCTCTTTCCATAAGTCGCAAGGAACACATGAACCCGAAGATGAACGTGTATGGCCGCTGTTAACCTAGTCTTATGATATCATTTTATCCTGACAAACTTCTTCTTCCCGATTTTTAACACATCACCACTTTGCAGCAAATCCTTTAGAGCATCTTCTGTTATCTTCTCCTGGTTTCGCTGTACTCCATTCTGTCTAAGCATACGCAGGAACTCAGCTTTGCTTTTTACAAGCTCCATTTCGAGCAATTCCGGAATACAATCTGCCAGCGTTTTCTGCTCCTTTCCCAGAAGAAGTTCCGGGATGTCCTCCGGAATTGCCTTTTTACCAAAGGCTTCCCTGTAGTACTCTTCTGCTTTGTCCAGAGCTTCCATTGAATGGTAAAGTTTTGTTATGATCCTTGCCAATTTTAACTTACAGTCTCTTGGATTCATACCTGTCTCCAAATCTTTTCTGATCTGGTCGATGGTATCCGGGTGTTCATCGGTTGCAAGTTCAAAGTAGCGAAGGATCAGATTGTCCGGAATCTCCATGACCTTTTTGAACATTACTTCTGCCGGTTCATTGACCCCGATGTAATTACCAAGACTTTTGCTCATCTTCTCGATGCCGTCAAGTCCCTCCAGGATCGGCATGAAGAGTGCGACCTGCTGCTCTTTGTTCATTGCTTTTTGCAATGTTCTTCCCATCAGAATATTAAAGGTCTGGTCTGTACCGCCAAGTTCAAGATCTGCTTCAATGGCTATGGAATCGTAAGCCTGCATCAATGGGTAGAAGAACTCATGAATTCCAATGGGTACACCATTTTTGTAACGGTTCTGAAAATCATCGCGCTCCAGCATTCTGGCTACCGTTGTAATAGACGCTAATCGTATTACATCTTCAAAATTTAACTTTGACAGCCACTCGCTGTTGAATCTGACAACGGTCTTTTCTTTATCGAGCACTTTAAAGATCTGGTCACAATAGGTCAGCGCATTCTCTTTGACCTGCTCATCAGATAATGCAATCCGTCCTTTTGCTTTACCGGTCGGATCTCCGATCTTGCCCGTAAAATCCCCGATTATGATGACTGCTTTGTGACCTAATTCCTGCATTTGTCTAATCTTTCGCAGAACAACTGCATGTCCCAGATGAATATCCGGAGCAGAAGGATCAAGCCCCAGTTTTATAATCAGCGGTCTTTTTTCCTTTTCCGTTTTTTTAAGCTTCTCGAGCAATTCCTCTTCATTCACGCACTGATGTGCTCCTTTGCAGATAATTCTTATTTGTTCTTCTGGTTTCATTCCTTATACCCTTTCTGCTGCGATTTATGATTGTTGACAGGTTTTGCGCAGCGCAAGCCTGTTTTACTAAATATCTGCAAAAGACTGATGAAGTAAGGCGGACAAAATAAAAAACTCCCGTCCCTTTGTTACCAAAAGGACGAGAGTACAATCTCGTGTTACCACCTAAAGTTCACAGATAACTCACGTTACCTGTCTCATCAGGTACGGCAAAAGCGATACCCTGGCACTTGATCACGGTGTGCTCTCCGTCGCAGCCTACTTTATGTTCGGTGCGCAGCTCAAAGAGGTATTCACACTTTCTATCCATGAGCCTCTCATCAACCGGCGTCTTTCTGTTTGGAATCAAAAATGCTACTCTTTCTTATCATAGCCTTTTTCAATCTATTTAGTTAGGCAGTATATTACCATAAACCACCAAACGAGTCAAGTGTATTTTTGGGGGGGTAATCTCTTCTGCTTTTCAGGACAATACTTCTCTTATAATACGCAAAGCATTTTTTGAAAAGACTTTATCAATTTCAGATTCTGTAAATCCATGCTTTTTCATCGCATCCGCAAGACTCTGGATTCCTTCTGCACCTCCAAAGTCAGTGGTTTCACCAAAACCGTCAAAGTCACTTCCAAGTGAAATACATTCAATTCCTCCAAGCTTTTTCAAATGTATCATATGGCGGACCATGTCATCCATACGTGCATTGTTCCTGTCATGGTACAAAAAGTCAGGACAAAAATTTATGCCTGCCACACCACCGCGTTCTGCCAGCTCTATAATGACCTCATCGGAGAGATTGCGCAGATGCCGGCAGACCGCTCTGGTATTGGAATGACTTGCCAGAATCGGTCCCTTTGTACAGGCAAATACATCCTCAATTCCTGTATCATTCAGATGTGAGATATCAATCAGCATACCGATTTTCTCCATCTCCTGTACGATGTTTTGCCCCGCTTCTTTCAGCCCATTTTCACCGGGCTTTACTGCAGATTCCTCTCTGGTCTTGTAGATATTGGGAAACCCCAGTTCATTTTCAAAATTCCAGGTCAGTGTGGATATCCGGACCCCTCTGTCATACAGTGCATGAAGCTTTTTGATCTCGCCTTCATAGACCGCACCTTCCTCTACCGTCATAAGGGCCGACATTTTCCCATTGGCTTTGTTCCTCATTATATCCTGATAGCAGACTGCTTTTTCAATCAGATCGTTATTCGAAATTATCTGTTCTTCCCAGTAGTCTGCCAGTTTCAAGGCATGCTCATAGGGACTTTCCCTGCGGGATTGAAGCGCTTCCAGATAGGAGAACAGAGCAAAACACTGGCAAAGGTATCCGCCCATTTTCATGCGTTCCAGATCCATATGCATATGATTGGTCCGCAGCATTACATCCACACCTTCCCGGTGCTTTGCTTCCATCACTGATATCGTATCACAGTGAAGATCTACTACATCAAACATACCTCTACCTCCTTTCCTGAAAGATTATGGGTATGGTTCCATACTGCTTGGAGACCCGTTATTCTGAGGCTCCGCCCTGCATGGCATCATAACCCTTCTCACCGGTCCTGACACGTACAACATCTTCCAGCGTATGAATGAATATCTTGCCATCCCCGACATGACCGGTGTTCAACACTGCTCTTGCCGTAGTCACGACGTCCGCCACCGGTACCTTCGCCACTACAACTTCCACACGGATCTTTGGACGTAGCTGAACTTCAACAGGAATTCCCCGATATACTTCCTTATATCCTTTTTGTACACCACAGCCGGATACCGGAAATACCGTCATACCTGTGATACCTATATCATTCAGTGCGATTTTAAGTTCTTCGAACTTTTCTTTTCTGGTTATTATTTCGATCTTTGTCAGCAAAGCGGCTTGTTGCTCTGCGGAACCCGTTTGATATTCATAAGCTGGCTCTGCTATATCTCCCGCCTTGCCATCTTCCTTCCAATCCTCACTTTTCAAAGCTTTCCTGTTAAAATGGTCTTTTTTTCTGTTGCGGTCCCGGCTGTCATTCCAGTCCGTGGTATCAATATTGTAAGTGAAATCATGGTAGGCACTCAGCAGTCCGTTCTCCTCCGTGTCCAGTCCCTCAATCTCCTGCTCCGGAAGCAGACGAAGTCCTATTGTTTTTTTCAGAATCCAGAACACCAGCGTAATGGTAATTGCCATGAGCAAAATGCTGAGAACTGCTGTTGCTGCCTGAATCCCAAGGGACGCAAGTCCGACTCCTGAAAATAAGCCTCTTGTCCTTGAAAACAGTCCTGTCCCAAGCAATCCTGCGATTCCTCCGATTCCAAAAATGGAAACATTACCGCTTGGATCATCGATCTGAAGATTCTGATCAAGATTTTCTATGGAAAACACAATGCAAAATCCAACTGCTATTGCGAGGATCACCACGCCCGGCAAACTGACTTCATCACAGAAACTGCTTCCGGCAATGGCACCGGACAGCATTCCACTTAGCGATATCGTAATATCCGGTTTCTTATACCTTGCCCAGGAAATCAACAGCGCCGTTAGACCGGAAAGGCTGACAGAAAGCAGTATATTCTGAACTATTTTATAGCCTTCTTCTATGCCCACCGATGCACGAAGGACAGAAGTCATTGCAAGGACGGATACGCAGACAATCAGCAGAAGCATCCCAAGAATACTAAGCGGAATATTATGTCCCGGCATCGCTCTTGAAACACCACCTCCGGAGTATTTTCCGGTCCGTGCCCCCAGTGCTTTTGCCGAGAAAAATGCTCCTGCACCACCGACCAGACTGATTATTGAAAGACCGGTAAAATCATGCAGCCCACCCGGTAAAAGAAATCTGCTTTCAAGCATCCAAAAAAGCGGATAGATAAAAAGTGCAGTGATTATACATAAAAGAATGTACGCTGATAATTTCATTCTCTCACTGACAGCTCCGGCAATAATGTTCGTGATCATCGTGCAGGCCGCTGCCGACATAAAGGTCTGCAGTATCGAGTCATGACCTGCGGTAACATGCTGTCCCAGCAGAATAAATACAGGAATAGAAATCATGAATCCGACTGCACATTTGACCACGGTATTCCCGGCGTTCTTTGCTCTTGCCATACCTGTTTCCATTGCCGAAAAGCCTACAACTGCAAGCAATGATAACATTACACCTATAACAGGATACCAAGTATTCTCCATTCTTGTTCCCACCTTTCCTCTTCTGCCCGGCAGATTTTACTCTTTTTTTGGTACATTTCCTTCTTCGATGACCTTCTTTATAATGGCAATCATGTCCTTATTTTGTTCCATGGTTCCAATCGTTATTCTGCTGTAATCAAAATTACCGCGTATGATAAGTCCGTACTTTTCCAGTTCATTCGCAAGTGCTGCGGTCTGATAACCGGAGTCGGCGTACAAAAAGTTCGTGTGGGACTCCCATACCTTCCAGCCGAGCAAAGAAAGCTCTTTTGTTATATATTCACGTCCCTGACGGATTCCTTCAATCGTTGATGTTACAAACTCCTCATCATCCATGGCTGCCATAACACCGGCAAGTGCGATTCTGCCCGCAACAAAGACCGTTGTTGCTTTTTGAAGTACACCATGAAGTTCTTTGTTCATAAGGGAATACCCCACACGTACGCCGGCCATCCCATATAACTTAGAGAATGTTTTAATTATGATCAGATTCACATCATCCGAAATTTCTGAAACCATACTTTTTACTTTGGGATCCGTGGCAAACTCAATGTAAGCTTCATCTACAACAACGATTATATTCTTCGGCACCTTATGAATAAAGGCTTTCAGTGCCTCACTGTCTACTGCCGTGCCGGTGGGATTGTTGGGATTACAGATAAAGATCATTTTTGTTTTTTCAGTAATGGCTTTGTATATTCCATCAAGATCATAAAGCTGATCTTCGGTAACCGGAACACGTACCACAACGCCGCCATTTCGTTTGCAGGCACCGCCATAAGCGCCAAAGGTCGGATCGCAATAGATCATTTCATCACCTTCTGTAATGAAGACTTCCCCGAGAAGAGAGATGATTCCGCAGCCTCCCTGTGATATGATTACATTATCACCACTGTCATCAAACCCGAATTTCTTTCCAATTTTCTTTCTCAGCTGAATGCAGAAAGGATCCGGATATATGTTAGCCTCTGTCGCTGCCTTCACCATCGCCTCTACCGCCTTTGGTGATACCCCGTACTGGTTCTCATTGGAGGCGAGCTTCAGGACCTTATCAAGCTTATACTTTTCTTTAACACTTTCTGCTGTTCTGCCCGGAATGTAGGCCGGTATGTTCTGTATTCCTTTTTTCGTTAACTTATCAATACCACTCATATTCTATCCTTCTTTCTTGTAAAATCATGAAAGCAGACACAGACGTAAGGTATTTTCTGGCCTGACGTCTGATGTCTGAACTTTCTCATGCGTAAAAGCTTTTGAATTACGGCAGGTAAATCACCGAATGCAGTTATTCTATAATGTCTGCATAGGTATAGGATGCTTCCCCTTTATCGTTATACGTAATTCCGGTAATATTTGAATTGCGAAGTCCAATGTAATGCATGGTAGAAACCGGTATTACATAAAAGTTCTTATTGATCAAAATATTCTGTGCTTCATGCAGGTAGGCATTTCTTTCTGCCGGATCCGCGGTGGTATTTGAGTTCTCAATGGCTGCATCATAATCTGCATCGTTTATGTGATTAAAATTAAGTGAAGAATTTGAGGTATAAAGAGACAGATAGTTGATCGGATCATTAAAATCTGCGGTCCAGTTATAACGCAGTAATTCAAAGCTTCCCTCTCTCTTTGTTGTGTTATAGACTTCCGATTCCTGTGCCGCCAGATCAATGTCAATGTTCAGGACTGCTTTTAACTGAGCCTGAATTGCCTGCGCCAGGATTGCATCCTTTTCACTGCTTGGATAAGTATACGTAAGTTTCGGGAAGCCTTCTCCGTTTGGATATCCGGCATCCGCAAGTAACTGCTGTGCACGGGCTGCATCTTCCGCAAATGGAGTCTCTTCTTCGCTGAACGCAGCGCTTCCAGTATTCGAGAGCATGTACTTTGGAACCCAGGTATAGCTTGGTTCATAATTAGCACCCATGGATGCACAGATTGCTTCACGGGAAAGTGCAAGAGCCAGTGCTTCACGTACAAACTCATTGTTCAGCGGCTCCACATCCATATTGGGTAAGATTGCCGTCGTTGTAAGCATGTTCCAGATCGTAAGTTCATCAGAACCTGCATACTGGGTCTCAACATAATCCGGAAGTCCGGAGCAGGCATTGATCTCACCGGTCTGATATGCTGCTATGGTTGACTGGGTGTCGGATATACAAACATTTACGATAGTATCAATGTTGACTTTATCTGCATTAAAGTAATAAGGATTCTTAACCACTGTATAGGACTGATCCTGAATGTACTCTGTCAGCATAAAAGGTCCGTTACATAAATTCTTGGCAGGGTCTTTGTACCATTCCTTGTCTTCGTTCGTTGCCACGCCAGTTTTTGATGGATAAAAAACAGGAAGAGTCAACAGCTTTTTAAAGTAAGGGCAGACCTTTGTAAGCTGGAACTCAAGTGTATATTCATCCACTGCTGTGACCATCACAGCGTCCAGTGTGCCACTGCCACTGTTTGCTTCTTCTGCTCCTTTGATACAATAAAGCATTTCTGCATAGATGGAGTCACTGTTTTCCGGATCCAGGGCACGTTTGATCGTGTTGATAAAATCATCCGCGGTTACAGCAGAACCATCGCTCCACTTCCCATCTTTTCGAAGTGAAAAGGTCCAGGTAAGCTGATCGTCGCTTACGGTATAACTTTCTGCTGCTCCCATTACTTCAGCGCCTTCGCTGTCAAAGGAAAGCAGTGGTGTGGAACAAAGACTTGCAAAACCATTCCAGGTCTGAAGAGCAAAGCCTGCCGGATCCATACTTCCAAACATTTCATCAATTGCGGTTACGATCTTCTTTTCTGATACCGCAGTCGTACTGTCTGTTGCCGTACCGGCATCGGTTGCCGCCGGTGTACTGGTCGCACTGCTTGCATTGCCGGCAGAACCATTGTCTGCTGCTGCATTTTTTGATTCATTGGAATTGCCGCAGCCGGCAAGACTTACCATAAGAATCATTACAAGAATACAGGAAATAATTTTTTTCATCTTTCTTTTCTCCTTTTAAATTAAATTCCAATCAAAAGCGAATTGCTCCTTCTTGGTTTCATTATATAAATGACTGTATTGGTGACAGCGCCTTATCCCTAGACCAAACGCCATTGTTTGTCATAAATCTAATGATATACAGCATCACTTATACATATTTATAACATGCTACTTTATGCCCGTTTACATTGGCTACGACCGGAGGATCGATACGGCATTCCGGTCGGCATTCCGGACATCTTGGACTGAATGGACAGCCGGAAGGAGTATGAATCGGACTTGGCACTTCCCCCTCCAGTTTTATTCTCTCCTGCGTTCTTGACAGGACCGGATCAGCGACCGGGGCAGCAGATATCAGTGCCTGTGTATAGGGATGCAGTGGGTTCTTATAGACCTCTTCTGCCTCTCCGAATTCCACCAGATGTCCCAGATACATAACGCCGATTTTATGGCTGATATGCCGAACCATGGTCAGGTCGTGTGCGATAAATAAATAAGACAGCTTTTTTTCATCCTGAATTTTTTCCAGAAGATTTATTATTTGTGCCTGAATGGATACATCAAGCGCAGATATTGGCTCATCACATATAATAAAATCAGGATCCAGTGCCAATGTCCTTGCAATTCCTATCCTCTGCCTTTGCCCACCGGAAAACTCATGGGGATAGCGCGTAATATGATCCGGCTTCAGACCCACCTGCTCCAACAGTTCCTGCACCTTTTCTTCCCGCTCTTTTTTCGTGTACATATTGTATATTTCCATGGGTTCTGCAATGATTTCAGCCACGGTCAAGCGAGGGTTCAGGCTGGCATAAGGGTCCTGGAAAATCATCTGCATCTTATTGCGGTATGCTCTCATCTTACGATTGGAAAGATGGGCAATGTCTGTGTTCTTATAAATGATTTCCCCTTCTCCGGGTTCGTAGATTCGTATGATCGTTCTCGCCAGCGTGCTTTTTCCACATCCACTTTCCCCAACGAGTCCAACGGTTTCGCCGGGCATTATATCAAAACTTACATCATCAATCGCCTTTACATAATCTGTCGCACCAAACACATGTCGGTTCGCTACAAAATACTTCTTCAGATGACGCACACTTACCACCGGTTTTTCTTTTTCCATCAGGACACCTCCTCTGACATCATCCGTTCACTCTGTTTCGACACGATCCGATCAGCGTGCTCTTTGCAATAATGCCAGCAGGAAGCATATTGTTCTTCTCCAAAGCTGGCAGCCTCCGGCAGGTAATCCTTACATATCTTCATAGCCTCCCTGCATCTTGGCATAAAGGCACAGCCAGTATTCAGCTTCAGAAGATCCGGCGGCGTCCCCGGAATGGAAGACAGGGACTGTCGTTTTGTGCTGTCGTGTGTTTTTACACTGTTTAGCAAACCTTTGGTATAAGGGTGCTGTGGCCGGTAAAATATATCATCGATCGTGCCATGTTCTACGACTTTTCCTGCGTACATAATATTGACTGAATTACACATCTTGGCTACAACACCAAGATCATGCGTTATCATGATAATCGAAGTATCCTGTTCCTTCACAATTGCTTTCAGCAGATCGATAATTTGCGCCTGAACAGTCACATCCAGTGCTGTGGTCGGCTCATCCGCAATAATTAACTTTGGATTGCAGGACAATGCTATGGCTATAACAATTCTCTGACGCATACCACCCGAGAATTCAAAGGGATATTGTGAAAAACGTTCCTCTGCACTGGGAATTCCGACCTGCTGCATTAAGGCAATGGCTCTTTTTTTCGCTTCCTGCTTCGAACATTTTTCATGCTTAATGATACCTTCCGTAATCTGCGTCCCGATCTTTAACACCGGATTTAAATAGGTCATAGGATCCTGAAAGATCATGGACAGGTCTTTTCCCCTGATTTGCTTCATATATCTGTCATACCCTTTGGGGTCGTTCTTAAATTCTTCCGCTACCGGTGAAATGTTCCTGCCATTGAACCATATTTCACCCTCTGTTATTCTTCCATTTCCGGCAAGCAGTCCCATCACTGCGAGCATACCAACACTCTTTCCTGAGCCGGATTCACCTACAATACCAAGAAGCTCTCCTTTCTCCAGAGAGAAGTTCACATCTCTTACGGCATTGACAATGCCATGCCTAGTCTGAAACTGTACGGACAAATTTTTTATCTCTAAAAGCGGCATATCCTTCTTCCTCCTTATCTGCTTCCTTTTGGATTTAACGCTTCGTCAAGTCCCTCTCCAATAAAGTTCAAGGCAAAAATGATCAGACAGATCATGGCAATCGGGCAGATCATCTGGTTCGGGTAGATCGACATATACATCCTTGCGCTTTGTGCCAGCGTTCCAAGACTTGCCTGCGGTGCAGAAATACCCATTCCGATAAAACTCAAAAAAGCTTCCATAAAAATAGCCTGCGGTACAGCCAGTGTTGCCGATACCACAATGGGTCCCATGGCATTGGTGAACAGATGACGGAACAAAATTCTTCCAGCGCCAGCTCCCTGTGTATAGGCCGCAAGTGCAAATTCACGTTCTTTCAGTGTAATGACCTGCGATCTCATAAGCCGTGCAACCCCGATCCAGCCGGAAACACACATACCAAGCATAATGCTTCCAATGTTCGATCCAAATATAAGCATCAGCAGTATGATGTACAAAAGAGAGGGTACCGCATACATTACATCCACGATCCGCATCATGGCCATATCCGTTTTTCCGCCTACATAGCCTGCAATTCCGCCATACAAAATTCCCAGCACAATATTGATCAGGGTCGTTACGAACCCTATGGTAAGACTGATACGTATACCATATAAGACTCTGATGAACAGATCTCTGCCAAGTGCATCTGTCCCGAACCAATGGGTCAGACTTACTTTGGAATTGATCGAGGTTCCCATTCCATCATAGGAGTATGGTGACAGAATTGGTCCAAGCAGGGTAATTATCATGATAATGCCAAGAACGATTAACCCGGTCAGTGCACGCCGATTACTTTTGAACCGCTCCCAGACATCACGGACAAAGCTTTTTCGTTCTATCGCTATAAATTCGCTGTTTTGTTCTTCTTTTTCAATCGGATCAAAGTACTCTTCCCTCTGTATCATGTTCCACCTCGCATTTCTTCTATTTTGACTTATCCAGTTTTATTCTTGGATCTACCAAGGCACAGGATATATCACTTAACAGGTTTGCAATAATAATTATGCCGCCGACAAAGATCGTCAGACCCATGATCACGGTGTAATCTCTGTTATTTACTGAATTAACAAATTCCTTCCCGATTCCCGGAATCGTAAAAATATTTTCCACAACAAAACTTCCGGTAATCTGAAATGCAATCATAGGACCTGCTACGGTAACAAGAGGGATCAGGGCATTTTTCAGGATGTGCACCAAATGTACCCTGGCCTTCCCCAGACCCTTTGAATTAGCCATGACCACAAAATCCTGATTTATGGCTTCTGAGAAACTCGAATGCACCAGACGAGAAATCTCTGCTATCGGATATACGGCCAGGGCTGTGACCGGAAGAATATAGCTTTTGAAGGAACCCGTCCACAGAACCGGAAGCCAGTTCAGCTTTACCCCAAAGAAAAGCATCAATACGATGGCAAGTACAAAGTTAGGGACACTGATGAACAAGGTCGAAGCAGTCAGCAGTCCTCCTCTGACACTGTTTTTTCTGGTGACAGACATCCAGATTCCGATCATTATTCCAATCACGAGTGCAACTGCAAAAGATATCAGTCCAAGCTTCAGGGTGACCGGAAATCCGGTCGAAATCAGACGATTGACCGATACTCCTGTCTTTTTATAGGAAACACCAAGATTTCCGTGCAGCAGCTCCTTAATATACATCAGATACTGCTGGTCGATTGGTTTATCGAGTCCATAATTTTCTTCCATCGCCGCAAGCATGGTCGGTGTGATATTTTCTGTTTCAAATGGACTTCCCGGCATAATTCTGGTCAGAAAAAAGGTGATTGTTATCAAAAAGAACATTGTGACCAACCCCATCCCCAGTCGTTTCATTATATACTTGACCATTTTTCTCATCCTCCTTAAAAAAAGACAACAAAGAAGCTCTGTTTCTTACAACTTCTTTGTTGTCTGCTTTTCCTCTATTCTTTTCTTTCACCTATTCTTGTCTTCTTGTTTCTGGCCTTCCTGCTTTTGCTCTGATTTCCCTGTTCAGTTCCCGTATGCCGTAAAAGTACATTACTGCGACAAGAAGCAGGGAGCATCCATCTGAGATACTGGTGCAGGCAAGCACACCATTTAATCCATAAAGTCCCGGAACGATAAGCAGCGCCGGTATCAGAAAGAGTCCATTTCTGCTTATTGAGATAAGTACTGCTCTTCCCGGTCTCTTGATCGATGAATAGTACATGGAAGCCAGGGTCTGAAATCCCAGTCCGAAGACAAATAATTTCCCATAATGCAAGGCGTGCACACCGTACTCCGCCAAGGCTGTATCCTCTGAGAACAGATAGAACAGTGATTTTGGAAAAAACATCATCATGCTCCATACGAATACACTGACAACCATTGCAATGACCTGCCCTGTTAAGGTCGTCTTTTTTACACGGTCATATTGCTTCATGCCATAATTGAATGAAATAATGACGGAAAGCGCATTGTTCATTCCCATAATGAACATAATGGCAAAACTTTCAATGGAACTGATTACTGAAATTGCAGAAATCGCAAGGTCTCCGCCATTTTCTCCAAGCGCCTCGTTCCCATAATGCATTAAAAAATGATTGATCAGCGTGTTATTCAAAAAGCTTAGTCCCTGGAAGATAGCAGGAGCTGCCCCCAGTGAGAGAATTCTTATCATCACCTGCAGGTCGATTGCTCCTTTGCCAGACCAGCGAATGATACTCTTCCCTCGATAAAAATATAAAAAACTCAATCCGCAGCTGACGATCTGACTAAAAACAGTGGACCATGCCGCTCCGGCCAGTCCCATATGAAAGCCAATGATCAGGACCGGATCGACCAGCGAATTCAGTACGGCACCAGTGAGCGTAACAATCATTGCGTATTTCGTATTTCCCTCTGCACGAATGGTCGCTGCCAAGGCCAGATTCACGATAATAAAAAATTGTCCGATTGCGGTAATCCTTAAATAGGTAACGGCCAGATCAAAAAGTCCTGAACTCTTCGTTCCACCGCATAATGTTACCAACGGTTCTGTAAAGACCATGAAAATTAAACTAATACAGACTGCCAGCACAATTGCCATGACGGTGATGTTGGTGAAGGCCTTGTCTGCTTCTGACTGCTTTGCTTCACCAAGCGCTCTTGACATTAAGACACTGCCTCCGATGCTCAGCATAATGATTAAGGCTGATGTCAGATTATGAAGAGGAAAAATCAACCCAATGCTTCCCAGCGCATCAGTACTTACATAATGTCCTACAAAAAACCGATCCACGAAATTATAGATTGCATTTGCTACATTGGCACATATGGCTGGTACTGACATTGTGATGATCAGAGGAAGAATCTTTTGGTTTTTCATAGCTTCTATTCTGTTCTTATTTTGCATTCGTTCTCTGAATCCCTCTTTTCTGTGTCCTCTTATCATATTTTCGAAAGTTCCTGCAACCTGAGCAAAAAAACTTGCCTGCCTGAAGATCTCCCTGAATGGCAATATCATAAAACAAAGTCTTTAATTAGTCAAGTATAATTTTATACATGAACAATATTTTTTTGTTTCTCTCTCTTTCTAAATTCAATTTAGTGCTATATTAATAGGTTTTATAGGTATTTTCTAATATTCTTACGATTTTGATCTCACGTTTAATTTGTGGTTGACAATTATACATGTCTAATTTAATATAAAAGAAATCTGTCTCTTTTGAGCAAAGCACCGATTCATCAAAAATTATATTATTGAATTGAAAGGAGTTCTAATCCATGAATAAAGTTGCTGTTCTCTATACGACCCCCTCCGGTAATGACATTTCCCTTGACGAGGTTTTAAAAACATGGGATAATCTTTCTAAAATACCTGGTGTAAGTTATACCATGGTCCACTTTGATGGTTTTCCCACTGCGGAGGAATTCAACCAGAAGATTGAAAAGGACGTGGATGCCATACTTGGTGTCTGGATCACACCAAAGTTTCTGAATGAGACATTTTTTGATGCACATCCCAATGTTACATACATTGCCGGCCTCGCGCATGGATATCAGGAGCTGGACTGGGCATTGACAAGATCCCGTGGTATAACCATAACGAATACGATGTATGGTGAATATACCATTGCAGAATATGCTTTTTCTTTGCTGCTTGACATATGCAAACAGACTTCTTACAGTTCACAGCATGTAAAAAAAACGGACTGGACCAATACCCAAAAAAGATATATGGCAGCGCCGGTCAATCAGGTGGAGCTATATCAAAAAACCTTTGGAATTATAGGGCTTGGAGCCATTGGATTTCGTGCTGCAAAGATGGCAGAAGCCTTCGGAATGAATGTTATCGCTTATAACAGAAGTAAAAAGACCGATACAAAGTATGATTTTATCAAACAGGTATCGTTTCAAGAGGTTCTTGGGCAGGCAGATGTAATCTCTCTGCATATTGCCCTAAATGAACATACAAAAAACATCATCAACAAAGAAGCCATCTCCAAAATGAAAGATGGCGCCATTTTGATCAACACCGCCAGAGGAAGTCTGATCGATGAGCAGGCGCTGACAGAAGCGTTACAGTCCGGGAAGATTTATGGCGCCGGTCTTGATGTACTCGTTAACGAACCGCCCCTGGCCGATGACTCATTGCTTACCTGTGATAATGCGCTTATAACACCTCATATTGCCTGGATGCCAAAAACCTGCAGATTGCGGCAGCTTTCCATGGCCATTGATAATTATGAGTCCTATTTGAATGGCAATCCGGTCAGTGTAATCAATTAAGAATCCGATACAAAATAATTTGAAATGAGTGCCGATGCATGAAACATTATGAAAAGGGAAAACAGACAAAACAACGAATTCTTACGGTCGGCAGACAGCTTTTTTATGAGAAGGGCTATCAGATTGTTACCATGAGAGAGATCGCCGCCGATTCTGAAGTGAATCTTGGTCTGCTGAATTACTACTTTAATGGGAAAGCCGACCTTGGAATGAAGGTATATGTTGAAATCAGAAATGCAATGAACCAAAAAATCAAAAGCTGCTTTCCAGACCGGGAAGGCAGAGACTACTTTTTGCTAAGCAGTGCCATTGAGCTGATCATGTGTCTGGAAAGCAGCGAATATGGTGATTTTTATCTTCAGATATCAAAAGAACAGCCTTTTAAAACAGAAATTAATGAAACAATCATAAGCACGATGGAGCGTTATTCAGCGACCGATAAAACTTCTAACCATGCTATCCTCTCAAGCTTAAGTATTATGGCCACAAAGCCCGCCCTCGTTGAACATAGCTGTCAGCATCCGGAAATCTTACAAAAAACAGCATATCTTGATTACTACCTGGAAATGCAGGCTTATCACCTTGGACTCGAAAATGATAAGGCGCATTCTCTGCTTGCGGATATTAAGAAATGCTATTTTACCATGGCTAAGAATTTCACTCCCATTATTGAAAGAATTGAAGATTGATCCTGTCCGATAGATATCTGGACAGATCTCCAAGCCGAACGGTCTCCTGTTCCATGGAATCCCTCTCCCGTACTGTTACCATACCATTCTCAAGAGTGGCATCGTCAATCGTGACCGCATACGGAATTCCGATGGCATCGCCTCTTCGGTATCTCTTCCCGATACTTCCGGACTCGTCATATTGAACCATCATCTGTCTGGCAAGCTTCTTGTGTATTTCTCTGGCTTTTTCTGCATGACGTTTCTTAATAAGCGGCAGCACATTCACTTTAACAGGGGCCAGAAAGACCGGTAGCTGCAAAACCGTTCTTTTCTCCTTCTCATCCAGTTCTTCCTCACGTAAACATTCAAAAAGCAATGCCAGAAAGACACGGTCAAGACCATAGGTCGATTCAATGATAAAAGGAACTTTCTTTTCCTTTGTCTCCTCCTCCAGATTTTCCATGGATATCCCGGAATACTGCTGATGTCTGGTCAGATCAAAATTCGTCCGGTTGTGAGTTCCGTTGATTTCTCCCCAGCCAAAGGGGAACAAATACTCTATATCGCAGGCAGCTTTTGCATAATGCGCCAGCTTTTCATGATCGTGGAACCGCAGCTTCTCCCTTGGCAGTCCAAGTGACTCAAAGAAACTGATTCCATACTCTTTGTAGTAATCATAAAGTTCTCCGTCCGTTCCTTCTTTGCAAAATGTCTGGAACTCCATCTGTTCGAACTCAATGGTTCGGAAAGTAAAGTTTCCGGGAGTTATCTCATTGCGGAACGCTTTTCCAATCTGTCCGATGCTAAATGGCAGCTTCGCCCGCATCGTCCTTGCCACATTCAGATAGTTCACGTATTCTCCCTGTGCATTTTCCGGTCTGAGGTAGATGGTATTTGCGGAGTCTTTTGTTACGCCGCGCTGCGTTGCAAACATCAGATTGAACTGCCTTATGTCTGTAAAATCCGATTTCCCGCACTTTGGACAAGGAATCCTGTGAGTCCTGATGTACTCCACCATTTCCTCCTGTGTCATGCCATCCGCATTAGCACCACTGTCAAAATCGTTGATCAGATTGTCTGCACGATGTCTGGTTTTACAAGCCTTACAATCTAATAACGGATCTGAGAAACCCGCCAGATGCCCACTTGCCTCCCATACGGTGGGGTTCATCAGAATATCGGAATCCACCTCATAACTGTTCTCTCTGATCTGAATAAAATAATACCGCCAGGCATCCTTGATCTGATTCTTCAGCCTGCTTCCAAGAGGTCCATAATCCCAGGTATTGGCAAGCCCGCCATAGATCTCACTCCCCTGAAAGATAAAACCATACTGATTGCAATACCTCACCAACTCATCCATTTCAAATGTTCTGCTCTTCATAATTTTCCTTTCCTTATGCAAGTTTTTTGCACACATATAAGTTTGGTCTTTTGCAACAAAAAAACCCTAAGCATAATAAAATTATGCTTAGGGCGAATAATCCGCGGTTCCACCTAAGTTCAGATGATTTTTCATCTGCTCTTTCCCAATACGGGTCACATCAGGACCTTATACTGAATTCCCTTTAACGGCAGAATACTCCGTCGGTAGCTACTTTAAAAAAATTCACTCCGCTGCTCCAAGACGCCTTCCATGCACCTGTCATAGGAATTCACACCAGTCATTCCCTCTCTGTAAATCAAGATACCATGTACTACTTCTTTTCGTTGCATTTAAAATATATGCTAAATTCTAGCATGCACAGCTCCAAATAGCAAGAGCTGAATTAAATTTTACATACTTGTTTTTCATCAGGCTGTATGCTATACTTTCAGCATTATCGGGTGAGTACCTACCGTATGCGAGGCTAATCTTGCATACGGTTTTTTTATGAAAATTCTATAGATGACCTTTCAGCAAAAACACTTCGTCCAAGTAACGAAGCTTACTTGAACGTTTGCATAAAATGATACCGGGAGGCTGGGCGTGATAACAAACCTTTCACGCTCGAAAAAACGATGCATTGGAAGACCACAAAAGAAAAGCAAGAGAATATCGCACTGACACTGATCAAATTCTGTGCACCACTTATTTTCAGCGGTATACTGCAGCAGCTCTACAGCTGGGCCGACGCTTTCATTGTTGGAAATGTAGCCGGCGAGACGGCACTTGCTGCAATCGGTGCGACCTATGCTGTGATCAACCTATACCTTATGGCAATCACAGGATTTACCTTAGGATTGTCCATTCTTTTCGCACATAAATTCGGAAGCAAAAAAGAGGCGGAAATTACTGAACTTCTTTCTTCTTTTTCCTTCCTGTTCGGAGTCCTTTTCACCTTGCTCTCAGGGGTTGGCATTCTGCTTTCTGCTCCCCTTCTTACTGCCATGAATACAACGCCGGAGACCATTTCAATGGCTACGAAATACCTGCAGGTCATACTGTTTGGCATTCCGTTTCTTGCTGTATATAATGTATATGCCGCAGCACTTCGAGGTGTCGGGAACAGCAAAGCTCCTTTTCTTTCGGTTCTTTGTTCCTCGGTGATCAATGTCCTTCTGGATCTTCTTTTTGTTGCCCTGTTTCACTGGAGTGTCGTTGGCGCAGCACTGGCTACGGTAATCTCACAGATCATCATGATGCTTTATCTGATCCTTTACAGCAGGAAGAAGTACTCTTATATGCATCTCAAAAAAGTCAGGACTACCTATGACCGTTCACTGCAAAAACAGGGCTTCCGGCTTGGGACGCCTCCCATGGTGCAGTCCTGTATCACCGCCGTCGGTAATCTTACGCTTCAGAATTTTATGAACGGCTTTGGAACTCTTACGGTGGCAGCCATAACCACGGCCTACCGCGTTGATTCTATCATACTTCTTCCAATTATAAATCTTGGCTCCGGCATTTCCACCATTGTTGCGCAGCATTATGGTGCCGGCAAGAAGAAACAGATACCTCGAATCGTTGCGGTTGGTACCGCTATCATGACCGCTGTATCCATCCTGCTGACCTTGCTTGTTATTAAGACCGGAACCTTTCTAATCGCCATGTTCGGTCTCGGTCCGGAATCTACTGCCATCGGCGGCGAATTCTTTTCAAGGATCGCTGTCTTTTATCTGTTGTTTGGCATTGCAACCGCCCTCCGCGGATACTTAGAAGGTCTGGGAGATGTACTTTATTCCAGCATTGCCGGAGTAATATCGCTTCTTTCCCGTATTTTCTTTTCTTATGCTTTTGTTGCAGTCAGCGGCAATATGATCATCGTCTATGCAGAAGCAGGTTCCTGGGGTGTCTTACTGTTCCTGTATGTGCTCCGGATGATTTGGAAAAGCCGTTCTAATGACAGCTCCCGATTACCTTCTACATAGTGTATCTTGTCATCACGCTTTTGCAGCCGACCTGATCAAAGAAATACCCGGTTACTTTTGTAACCGCTTCTGACGTGATTCCCTGTCCCCAATACTCTTCAAAGACGTGGCAGAAAAGTTCTGCTGACTTTTTGTCTTCTTCTATTTTAGTGGCACCGATGACTCCGATGATCTGCTGATTTTCCTTCCATTCAATGCACCAGCGATATTCTTTTAAGGCTTTTCCACTTTGACTGTCATCCGCATTTTTCCATCGCACGACCATGGCTTTCATGATTTCTTTTGAAGCCATATTTTCACAGCTTTGTTCTGCCCCGGATACAGGAGTACCGGATGAGTTACCACCTCCTGCAATACTTTGAATATCTTCTCCCACCACTGCACAGATCCTTATGCGATCCGTCTCAATAATACTTTCTCTTTTTGACATAATAAAAGCCCTCCTCTCTGAAAATTTCTTTTCAGGGACGAGAGCCAAAGCTTCGTGTTACCACCCTAATTCGCCCATACCTCACAGTATAAGCCTTATCAACTACGGAAAGACAGATCATCCCTCGATAGCCTGTCACTATAACGGGTGCACCCGTCGCAGCCTAACTTTAAAAGTTCGGTGCGCAGCTCCGAGACCATGTTCGATCATTCTTGCCTTCCTCATTCTCACCCTTCTGAGGTCTCTGTAAAAGCGCCAACCATCTACTCTTCTCTTCTTCGCCTTTGCTGCTTCAATATTTATTTACAACTGCATTATAGTAATGCTCTTTCGATTTGTCAATCCCATTTTAACGGATAGTTACTATCAGCTCTATGCTTTTGATCTGATTCGTTTGTACTGGACTGCACTTTTCAGATCATTGTCTTTCGTATTCCATTTCCCTTTTAAGTTCAGCAGTAGTGCGGAGTTGGTTATGACAAGCACCGAACCGGCATTGTGCACAAGCGCACCTACAATTGGATTTAGGATTCCGGTTATTGCTTTTCGCAAAGCAGGGGCATCGTTCACCCCATCCCCAATCATACAGACTTTGTCATGATTTTTCTGGAATTTCTCAATCTGGATTTTCTATGTCAATTCATAAACAATTCTGTATAATGTTTTTTATTCTTATTAAATAGAGGGAAGTTATTCACAATGTATGTGGAAACACATATCAATTACTAATAAGATATTGAGATACTTGTTTACATTGATCAAATGATTAAATTAGTATCAATTAATCCTATTTTTGGTTGGCTGCTCAACAAATAGGTTGTTTACAACATCCAAATGGTTGTTTACATCATTCCACTCCATAAAAGAAATAAATCTGGTATCATTTGGGCAAACACAAATGAGTTATATATCGCTGTAATGACAATGATTATTGCTCCTTAACACAAATAGCCATGGCAAAAGTACTTTCTGATGAATACTATGAGGTAGCTAAGTGAAAAAATTAACGTCAACAGACATTGCAAAAACATTATTGATTTTAGCGTTCATTTCTATTATACTTTTTATTCTATTCGCCATTCTCCAACAAAGAACAAAAAGTTGGTATCATGGTAGCATATACGTTTATAACGACTGTTTATATTATAATATAGAAAGTGACATATATAAATATCAACCCGGATTTGGGGAATCTTTGTTTATCGAAAATACAGACTATAAAAATAACTATTGCATAAACAGGAATGTGTTTTATTATGTTAAAAGCAATGGTCTCTATGCATTAAATCTTGATACAAATATTATTGAACAAATCTATAAATGTAAAGATGATGAATCGATGAAAATAATTGGGATTCATAATAATATAGTTAAAATTCAAGCAGGTAATGATGCTGTCAGTGATGTAATTTACATCACTGATGAAAAGCTCGTTTTCAAAGAAACATATAGTTTCTTTGAAAGTAAAGAAGAATGGAATGATCTTGAACAGCAATATGAACAATACGATGATATCCGATGGGATACAATGTCAGAAAATGAAAGCAATTTGATATTGAAAACGTTTCCTTTTTCAATTGATTATGTTAGAAAAACAAATAACTTTGTGTATTTTTTACATCATAGTTTAAATGAAGATAACCTGTATTGTTGTGAATTTCTTTATTCAAACGATGGACAAGCATATGAAATACGTCTTTTAGATGTTTTATCAACCAGCAATTGATAAATATGCATATTATTACCAGATTCCTTATCGACTCCCAGTGGTATCACAGTTTTTTAATTGCTCCAGAGTTAAACCTGAAGCTTTGAAAAGTTTTGGAATATACTGCACTATTCCCGACCCGATAGAATACCGGTTCTGAATAGCACTTTTGGAGTACTTATTTGGGTACATTATTATAACTCCAATAATTGTGTTGTTGTCCTGCAGAATCCCTTACATTCCTATTCTTCTCTGTTATATTCCATTTCCCTTTTAAGTTCAACAGCAGTGCGGAGTTGGTTATGACAAGCACCGAACCGGCATTGTGCACAAGCGCACCTACAATTGGATTTAGGATTCCGGTTATTGCCAGTATGATTGCTGCAAAATTCAGCAGCATGGAAAAAGTCAGGTTCACTTTGATTGTTGTCATCATTCTCTTGGAAAGTGCAAGCAAATGCGGAAGCTCTTTTACTTCATCATCCACAAGCGCAATGTCCGCAGCATCCACCGCAATATCACTTCCGACTCCGCCCATAGCGATTCCGACATTTGCTTTTCGCAAGGCAGGGGCATCGTTCACGCCATCCCCAATCATACAGACTTCGTTATGATTTTTCTGAAATTTCTCAATCTGGATCAGTTTATCTTCCGGCATGCAAGCAGAGACAACTTCTTTAATACCTAGCAGGGAAGCAATTGCCCTGGCGGCATTTTCATGATCTCCGGTAAGTAAGACCGGCTGTACGTTACAATTTTTCAGGTATTCTATCATCTGCGCACTCTCTTCACGCAAGGTGTCGGAAAGCGCCAGAAACCCAGCATATTTCCCATTCACAGCGATATAGATTACGGTACATCCTTTTTCAAGGTACTGCTTAGCTTCCAAAAGAGCATCATGGTTTCCAATCAGGCTGATGTTCTTACCGGCAAATAATTTTTCATTTCCAGCCAGTATTTCTTTATCTCCCACACGGGCAAAGATTCCCTGCCCCGGTGTCATAAAAAAATCTTCCGTCCGCATAAGCCGATTCGTTACTTCATGCTTATAGCATTTTGTTATGGCTTTTCCAAGCGGATGCTCCGAGTACTGCTCTGCAGCGGCCGCCATGCCGTATATCTCATCTTTTGTATAGTCACCTGTTATACTTTTCACTGCAATGACCTCCGGGACGCCCTTTGTCAGTGTGCCGGTCTTATCAAACGCAATCCATGAAACGCGGGATAAACGCTCCAACGCATCTCCTTCTTTTACAAGAAATCCATGCTTTGTAGCATTTCCAATGGCTGCCATGATCGCAGTCGGGGTTGCGAGTACCAGGGCACAGGGACAAAATACAACCAGTATAGTAACAGCTCTTATGATTTCCCCGGAAATCAGCCAGGTAAGAGAGGCTGCTGTTAATGCAATGACAACGATCCAGGTCGCCCAACGATCAGCCAGTCCAACGATCTTTGCCTTTCCGGCATCCGCAGACTGAACAAGCCGGATCATTCGCTGAATGGAACTGTTCTCACCGACTTTGGTCGCTTCCATTTCAAATACACCGAACTGGTTCACGGTTCCGCTTAGTACCTCATCTCCGATCGTTTTATCAACTGGCATGGACTCTCCGGTCATAACGGCCTGATTGATTGAAGTTACCCCACGATTGATGATGCCGTCAACTGGAACTGTCTCTCCCGGAAGCACCCGGATAATGTCTCCTACCAAAACCTCTTCCGCTGGAATCACTTTCTCTTTATCACTGCGAATCACACGGGTCGTACGCGGTGTTAAATGCACTAACTTTTCAATTCCCGCCCTTGCTCTGTTGACGGTAATATCTTCAAGCAATGCGCCAAGCTGCATAATAAATGCGACTTCACCGGCAGCAAAATTCTCTCCTATCAGAACAGAAGCGATCAGAGCGAGAGAAACCAGTACATCTGCCTTTATGTCAAATTCCGTGACAAGCCCGAGAATCGCTCCGATTACAATTGGTGTACCACACAGCAATATTGCCACCCAGGAGATATCGAACGGTAAGGAAACCACATGAAAGATACTAAGAATCAGTGCTATACCTGATAATACCAAAAACAATATATCTTTCTTCATGCCCCCAAAATCTAAAACTTCCTCAATCTTAGCCGCTATCTGCTTCATACATCCCCTCATTTCTTATCTTTGTGATGTTGGGACGAACGTACTTTGTCCCTTTGATACCTGTGGGTTGACAGTCCTGATTCATACCCCCATGGGTATACTTTCTGTATCGCATTATACCCATAGGGGTATAGGTTGTCAATACTTTCACAAAAAGATATGAAAACTTATGGAAAGATTTTAGGATGAAGAACTGGGAATGGCGGTAAAGCAGTAGCAATTGTCCCCCGTTACTATTCGTTGAGAAGATTGTTTGCAACTTATAACTTGTTGTTTATAACATCTGACGGATTGTCTGAAATAACAACTGGCATATTTCGTAAAATAAGCATATAGTTGGCTTTAGGAGATGACAAATATAATGTCCATAAAGAACGATAATTTGAAAAAGGAAAGTGAATTTGCTGCAATAATAATATTTACTTAGAATGAATAAATTTGAAAGAAGGAGAATACTATGAAACAGGCTCTAAATATTACAAAGAAGCATTTTCTCAGAGGAAAAGTTCTTGTCTTTATGGTGGGATTATGTGTTTTGACTATTTCTATAGCTATTTACCTTTCTTTCATTAATAAATCCAAATAGTATGATGTTGGTACATTACCCGGTGCTGAAGAAATCAACCACTCGGTTATGTATAACAACACAATTTATACGTGAAGTCATTTATCGTTGGATTCAGTATTTCAAAAGCAAGGACATTTACCTGATGGATACGAGCTTGTTGGAAACATAGAACATATAAAAGGCAACTACCTATCGAATGAATTTCAGTTCATATCAACATTTTATGCAACGGGTGAAATATATTTTAACAATGATATCCCAAATGATCTATGTATTTGCATTACTACTTATTGGTTAAAAGATACCTATGTAATATTTTCAGCTGAATAGGATATATAAGAGGAAGTCTGCAAATTAGAACAACAT
This sequence comes from Clostridia bacterium, assembly GCA_003249225.1. GTDB lineage: Bacteria > Bacillota > Clostridia > Lachnospirales > Lachnospiraceae > SZUA-448. The sequence goes on from QKJQ01000001.1 coordinate 74,100, forward strand.
AAAGAACGATACATTATTTATTGATTGATAAGATAACAGAAATGTAAATATTACAAATAACAGATGGTAAAGAACAAAAGTTAATTCTTTTCATAAAGTGTCACAAATCACCTCCTTTCACTGTTATTAATACTGAAAGGAGTATTCATTCCGAATAAACCTCTTGCCAAATCCGCCAGAATAACTGCTCGATCACTCATTATTTTAAAGATCATTCGTTCGAACTTATGGAAAGGAAAATGTGATTCTAAACTATCACATTTATGGTATTCTTTATATGAAAAAATCAATATTTAAATTCATAGGAGCTGCTTGCTTTCTCACTTTTATTATTATTAACATAATTATAAGTGGACATCTTCCTCAAAAAAGTAAAAATGGATATGTTTTCAAAAATATCGATGGTACATATAAAGTGGTTGATGGACCTAACTATATAAATAAAGTAATCATTTTTACAAATAACAATGGCCTCACTTTTAACAATGAGTATTATGAATATGCATTCGATGGTGACTATACAAACTATTCATTAACAGTCACGTTTCCAGATGGTGGAAGTTGTTATTATTCAAGCTCAAATATATCCTATGGTTCAAACACAACATATGATCCTATATTCATTGGTGATGCTATAGTAACGCTCCAACTTCAACCACCAATACAAAATATGTTAATTGAATTTTTAATAATCATAGTAGGCATAATTATGTTATTTTTTCCTGATTTCGTATTTCGTGTATCACTGGGATTGATGTTCAAAAATCTAGAGATTTCAACTTTATATATATTTATATTGCGTTGTTTTGGTGTTGTTCTGTCGGTTTGCGGATCGATTGCATTTATTTATTATAAATTTATTGAATGGTAAACCGTTACTATTTAAGACAATTTGAGATAGTGTTACTAAGATATTTTTATATCAATTTACAACTCTAGTATGGACATAGTCAAAACTTTAGATTTTTGAATCGAGCAGTAGATTCAAAGATATGTGGTCATTTATCCTGAGATTTTCATGATGTAATAGCTAAAAGGCTCCCGAATTTCGGAAGCCTTTGCTAGTTTCATCTTTTTCCGCATTCCTGCGCGGTTTTTACGTATAGCAAGTTTGAACGAGTGGTGACGCGAGAGGCACAAACTTGCTTGTGAAAGAATGATCGATTTCTTTCACTTTTCTCTTACGACATATTCGCAAACCGTTCCACTGCTTTTGTAAATTTCTCAATGGTCTGATCTGCATCTCCGTGTTCCAGTCCATCTTTTACGCAGTGCTGAATGTGACCTTCTAAAACGACCTGTCCAACTTTATGTAAGGCTGATTTTGCAGCATTGATCTGGGAAAGTACATCCTCACATGGAATATCTTCATCGACCATACGGTCAATTGCATTGATCTGACCAATAATTTTCTTAAGCCTGCGGTGCAGGTTATCAGAATCCATACACTGAATCATCAAAACACCTCCTATACCCCTATGGGTATTCTTTAAAGTATAGGATATACGATTTTCCTATCGATTGCAAGTTTTTGATGTGATATTGTTGCGACTCCGTTTACACGGGCGATCACACTGGTTTCATGAAATGCTGAGATGTATGTTACCTTTCCATTTCTTTTTTTAATTCTTCCATCAGTTGTGCTACCGGTATGCTGCCGCCATCTTTCTCATCTCTTTTTCGGACCGATACTTTTGATGTCTCCATTTCCTGTTGCCCGACAATCAGCATGTAAGGGACTTTGTCCAGCTGCGCTTCTCGTATCTTATAGCCGATCTTTTCTGCTTTACTATCTATCTCACAGCGAAATCCTTCCTTTGAAAGCTGTTCCATAATGCTTTGCGCATACTCGATATACCGGTCAGAGATGGGAAGTATCCTGATCTGAACCGGTGATAGCCAAAGCGGGAATTTCCCGGCATAATGTTCAATGAGAATTCCAATGAATCGTTCCATGGAACCAAAAACTACGCGATGGATCATGACTGGCTGGTGCTTCTCGCCATCCTCACCGATATATTCAATCTGGAAACGCTGCGGAAGCTGGAAATCAAGTTGTATCGTACCACACTGCCACGTCCTTCCCATACAGTCTTCCAGATGAAAATCAATCTTTGGTCCATAAAATGCACCGTCTCCTTCATTAATACGGTACGGCTTGCCATAGACATCAAGTGCCTGCCGTAGCGCATCTGTCGCCATCTCCCAGTCTTCCAGACTCCCTATGCTGTTCTCCGGTCTTGTTGATAACTCCAGTTTGTAGCTGAATCCAAACTTGCTGTATACCTCATCAATCAGACGTATAACACCCAAAATCTCGCTCGTGACCTGTTCTTTCATCATAAAGATATGTGCATCGTCCTGTGTAAAGCACCGAACACGCATCAATCCATGCAAGACCCCTGACTTTTCATGGCGGTGCACAAGTCCGAGTTCACCCATTCGAATTGGCAATTCGCGGTAGGAGTGCGGCTGCATTTTATAAATCAACATTCCTCCCGGGCAGCTCATGGGTTTGATGGCATACTCCATCTCATCGATCACCGTTGTGTACATATTTTCTCGGTAATGATCCCAGTGTCCGGACGTCTCCCATAGGTCACGATTCAGAATGATCGGTGTTGATACCTCGCTGTACCCTTCTCTCCTATGAATTTTCCGCCAGTATTCTATCAGCAGATTTTTAAGGATGACTCCCTTTGGCAGGAAGAAAGGTAATCCCTGACCTTCTTCCATAAGTGCGAATAATTCCAGTTCTTTCCCGATCTTACGGTGATCCCTGCGTTTGATCTCCTCCTGTAACATGAGATATTCATCCATCATGGGTGCGTTCGGAAAAGAGATACCATAAATCCTCGTAAGCATTTTATTGTTTTCGCTTCCCCGCCAGTACGCTCCGGCAACAGACAAAAGCCGCAGTGATTTGATCTGGCCTGTACTGCTAAGGTGAGGGCCTGCACAAAGGTCTGCATACTCTCCCTGTTCGTAAAATGTAAGTACCGCATCCTCCGGTAAATCCTGAATCAATTCAAGCTTATAAGGCTCCCTGCTTTCCTTCATCCTGTCGATTGCCTGCTCTCTGCTCAGCTCGAATCTTTTTAACATCAGATTTTCTTTTACAATTCGTTTCATCTCATCTTCAATGATACCTAAGGCTTCCCCTGTAAACTCAAAATCAAAGTCAAAATCATAGTAAAAACCTTCTTTGATTGCCGGTCCAATCGCGCACTTTGTATTCGGATAAATGCGTTTTACTGCCTGAGCCAGTATGTGTGCCGTCGTATGCCAGAAGGCCTCCTTCCCTGCTGCCTCTTCAAAAGAAATCTGTGCCACCGTTCCATCTTTTTTACTGATCTTCATATGTGTTCTCCTTTCTTGATCCACCTGTTACCTGATTCTGTGGTCGTTTCTAAAGCAAACAACATAAGAAAAGCACCCACTGGTCACAGTTTTATTCCATGACCAAAGGGTGCATAAATTCTAATGCACGGTTCCACCTTTACTTTTCACTTCGGATTCTATCAAATCCTAGACCTTAACGCAGTCACACGGTAATGCTTACATTTTCGGCACTACAGCTCAGGAATGGTTTTCTTATAACTTTCACATAAAAAGCTTTCACCAAATGCTTTTCTCTCTGAATGCTTCTGCTATAATACTCTTTCCGTCAATGCTTTTCTTTATGTTGTACCTTCATTATAGCAAAGCTTCCGGCTATGTCAACAAGTAAAATAGTAGAAACAGTAAAGTACTGGTTTTATTTGCTATTAATCAGACTTTCAAACATTCCTTTTGCCATGGACTCGTACTTTTCTTTCTCAGCTTCTTCCTTCGACATAACGACTGCCCACATGGCGTTCCAAAAGGTAACAACATACTTCATCTGTTCCATGTTGCTGTAATGTTCCTTGGTGCATTCTCCAAAATAAGCAGTCAGCAGCAACTTGGTCTGTATCTCATTAAAGAACATCGACGCGCAGACCAGATCAAAATAAAGATCTCCCATTCCGGCATACTCATAATCGATCAGCCAGAGTTTTTCTCCGGCAATGAAATTATTCGGGAAAGGATCATTGTGACAAAGCTTGATCAGACTGTCTGCCTGATTGCTCCTTTCCTGTTCGATCCGCTCAAGTTTTTCCAGCAAAGGAAGGATCTCACCCGGGAGATAAAGAGAATTCTCTTTTGCATACTGTATTCTCGCTCTCACATCCTCATAGGGTTCGAATTTTCCGGCAATCGCGGGCAGCTCATGCAGTTTTTTAAGCGTGATGCCAATAGCATGAATGCTCTCCTCTGTCAATGCACCCTCCTGGCTTAGCAGACGCCCAGGGATAAATCTTGTTATCATATCACCGCTCTGTTCACAAAAGCAGACCAGCTCAGGACCAATGCCGGCCAGGGCTGCTGCCTCTGCTGCCTGCTTTTCTGTAGCCCGGCGAATTCCAAGAACGCTGCTCTGCCCGGCTCCCAGCCGAACAACTACCTTCTCGTCTCCATTTGTAACAATAAAATTCTTATTCGTCAGTCCGTCTCCTGCATATTCGATTGTTATATCTGCCTGCAGCCAGCCAAGTGCTCTCTGAATCAATTCTAAAAGTGCTGTATTTACCGTATTCATGGGCCGTGTTTCTTCCTTTCAGTTTCTGCTTCCTGCTTACTTGTTGCAACAAGGTTCTTCTTTATCTGCTTCGCACATGCGAATGCATATCTGCAAAACCTTGCTTTTATTCCGCTTACCATATGAATCAGATACGTTCAAAGCTTTTTAGCATTCGTACATTCTCCACTGCGCGGAATCCTTTCCACCAGTTCTCACTGATTGTAAAATACTTCCCATACTGTTCCATATTCTGAAACCAGGTCCAGGTTATTCCCCACACATCTCCTTCCGGTTTTGTGTTCATCAGGTAAGTTAGCTCTTCCTGAACAATAGCTTCGTTCTCCTTATAGAACCTGCTGTCAGGGCTATGTATAAAGTTCGATGGCCTTGCTCCATAGGAGCTCCATTTCGTGGTATCATGTTCAATTGCAGCAGTTATCTTCTTTGATAAAAGATCATAGACCGCGGTGTAATCATATTCTGTAAAACCAGTCAATTCCATTGTCTCGATCAGAAGAATAAACCCTTCCAGTCCCATGTCGCCAAATCGTTTTTCTTCAAGAAATTCCTGCATGAGTTTTTTACCAAAAGCTACGGCTTCGCTATAACAGGCCATATCCTCCTCCCCGTATTCCAGGATAAAGGCAGAAAACTCAGCCGTTACACCATAGTATTCCTTCTCATTCTCTGCCTCACTGTAATTCCACCACGGCGCATGTGGATGATCCTCATTCGAAGGCAGGGTAAAGCGCCAGCCATAGGAGCTGCAATCCTTTTTTGAATTCAGATACTTCCAGATTCCCTGATAGACCGGATGATCCATCTCATAAAAGCCAATGCTTTTTAAGATTTTTATTGCATGGTTCGTTGCAATCGGGCTGGAATCCGGGTTCCAGTTGTCCGCCTCCAACGCTTTTCCAAAACCGCCGTCTTCATTCTGATAATACATCAGTTCCTCTACAACCGCTTCTTTCGTTCCGTTCTCAAAAAACACTTTCCACAGGCTCAGATCAATACTTCTTGCATTTCGATGCATCCAGTTCTGAATATCTTGAAACATTCCCTTCTCTTTCATCCTTTCACTTGTCCTCTCACTATAATGTTAACCGTTCGTGCTTCTCCTTTATTATAGTCGAACGTACGTTCTGTTTCAAGATAAATATATCTCGTTCACATATAATATTTTCCTTCGATAATTACTTTTGCTTTTCCGCCGAACAACACCTTGCCTTCCTGAACTTTCACCTGAACCGTATTGAAGGCAAAGGATTCTGCTCCTTGTTCCAGCTTTATCGGAGAGCCATCCCACATGGCATTTTTCAAAAGATAATTTGCAAAAGCACTGTTTCCGGAACCGGTTGCCGTATCTTCCAGATAGCCGAACTTTGGAGCAAAGACTCTCGTATGGGCAAAGTAATCCTTTTGTTTCGTCTGCATACAGTATAGTAAAATGATATCAATATCATTCGTTTGGCAGAACTCTTTTGCACGTTCAAGCGATGGATAGACTGCAATTTCCGTGTCAAGTGTTAGCACAGGAACTATCAGGGTACGCAGTCCGGCATCAATCAGCTCAATTGTATGCTTTGTGTCTATATCAGCCTTGGTAAGAGAAAGAGCTTCTGCTGTTGCTTCAAGGCTGGCCTTTACAGGCAAATACTGTGCTTCTGGTGCCGTTATATAGATTGCGTCTTCTTCCCTGATGGAATTGTATACGGTCAGTATTCCCTTTTTATTTGTTTCAATTGTAATCTTATCTTTTAAGAATAAAGTCTTATTCTCCTGAATCAAATCATACATAGCAGCAATTGTTCCATGCCCGCAAAAATCGACTTCACATTCGGATGAATAATAGGTAAGTTTACAGTCTGCATCTTTTGATGGCGTACAAAATACAACTTCAGATACAAATCCGGCATGTTCTTTCCCAATTGCCAACATTTCTTCCGGTGCCAGATCTGCCTCCGCCACAAGGTAAGCCGCCGGATTCCCTTTTGAATGCTCTGATACGAATGCATTTACCTTTTTATAGTTATATCCTTTCATCTTTCCCTCACTTCTGCTCTGTCTTTTTGTTGCTGTGCATTGCATAAATTCCAGCAATCCCATATCCTGCTGCCACGTATATTACAGAAGCATAGGGCGCTATAGTGTTATATATCACGGACAGATTATAACTCTCGGCAGAAGAACTCAGATAAACACTGAACATAATTCGAGACACTACAATTATTCCAAGAAAGGCCAGTACGAAATATATTCCTGCTGTCGTTTTCAATGCGGAGTTATTACTGTAACAGCCACAAAGAAAGATCAGAATCGCTGCCGATGCTATTCCTAACAATGACCCATACTCTGTACCATACGTTAAAGCTGACGCAAGCGGTATAAGTGCATTCATACAGATAAGAACCATGATAATGGCATCAAAAATCCAGATATTTTCTTTTGTATTGTTATTTGCATTGTTCTTTATCTTGTTTTTCTCGGAAAAAAGGAACAGAACGATCGGTATCTGCCAGATCAGAATACTGATTGCATCATACACCGAAGAAAAATAAGAATGGGCAATCTTCCCCCAGTTCATAAAAAAATCAGATAGCCTCTGGTAAGTCACCGCATTGACTAATCTCTGCCCCCAAAAAGAAGCAAGAGAATATCCAGCCATAATCAGTAAGAACAAGGCAAGTCTGTCAGTAACAATAGATTTTCCAGAGTTTTCAATTTTCATGGTTCCTTGCTTCGTTACAGTCTGAGAGTGATTCATGCTTTCCGCCTTTCTGCACAGATTTGTGCAAATCAAATTAATATGTGTAATGTGCGGTGTATTTTTTCATTTCATGTCTCAAATACTTTATATGCTAACTTCTTCACAATTATTGTACTGCCAAATAAAGGAAAAATCAAGAAGATTACAATAAGCAATTCTTCCTGTTTCCTGATTTATTCCGATCGTTCTCTCAGCACTGCTTTTATTCTTCTAACTCCGGATGACGAGGCTTCTTCCTTTATGATTTGAAAGCCAGTAAGTTCTCCTGTATTCCCAGCATGCGGACCGCCGCAGATCTCCATCGAAAAATCGGGAATCTCATATACTTTGACCTTCTCAGCGTATTTATTTTCGAACAGACCAATGGCTCCTTTTTCCTTTGCTTCTTCGACGGTCATTTCTGTCATGATGACATCACGCTTTTTTGCAATCGCACTGTTTACGAGGTCTTCTACTCTGGCAAGCTCATCCTTGGTAACCTTGACCGGATGCGAGAAATCGAAACGTAACCGCTCTGCTGTAATATTGCTTCCTCTTTGCTGCACCTGTTCTCCGAGTACCTGACGTAATGCTGCATGCAGCAGATGGGTTGCAGTATGAAGTCTTGCCGTCTGAACACTGTGATCTGCCAGTCCGCCTTTGAATTTAGCTTCTGAGCCCTGCCGTGATTTTTCCTGGTGCTCTAGAAAGCATGCTTGGAATCCTTCCAGGTCGACCAAGCAACCTTTCTCCTCTGCTAATTCACAAGTAAATTCAATCGGGAAGCCATAGGTGTCATATAACTTAAAGGCAAGTGCTCCGCTTAGGATTTTCAACTCGCTTCGTTGTTCCTTTTTTTGTTGCTCACCTTTCTTTTGTACATCTTCAGCCTGAACCGTCCGTTCCATCAGGTAACGCTCTGCCTTTTTCAACCCAGCATCCAGTGTTTTTGAGAAGAGCTCACTCTCATTTTTCATCTGTTCTAAAATGAACGGACCATTTTGACCAATCTCTTCATATACTTCTTGATACTGCAAGATAATTATCTCTGCCAGTTTGATCAGCGTATCATTTGGGAGTCCTGCTTTCTTTAGTATTCTGATCATCCTGCGAATCAGACGGCGCACAATATAGCCCTGTTCAGTGTTGGAGGGAGCGATGTGCTTATCATCCCCCAGAATGAAACACGTTGCTCTGGTGTGCTCGCACAGAATCCTTTTGTCCCGCATGGTCATGTTGGTCTCATTCTCAGACAGTATTTCACTCAGAACCGTCATGACCGGGATAAAAAGCTCTGTATCATACACATTGGTCTTACTCTGATTTATCGTAAGAATACGCTCGAACCCCATACCGGTGTCAACATTCTTCTGTGTCAGCTCGGTCAGACTGCCATCTGCTTCCTTTTTATACTCCATAAATACATTGTTCCATATTTCAACGTATTTTCCACAATGACATGCCGGACCGCACGTATCGCTGCACTTTTTCTTCCCGAAATCATAGAAAATTTCTGTATCCGGCCCGCAGGGTCCTGTCTGTCCCACCGGTCCCCACCAGTTCTCATCAGTTCCATAATAGAAGATCTGATCCTCTCTTAACCCTTTTCTTCTCCAAATTTCTGCCGTTTCAACATCTTTCCTGACCCGTTCATCTCCTTCAAATGCGGTAACAGCCAGACGTTCCATGGGAATCTGCAGAACTTTTGTCAGAAAATCAAAGCTCATGGAGATTGACTCCTCCTTAAAGTAATCCCCGAGCGACCAATTACCGAGCATTTCGAAAAAGGTAAGATGTGAATCATCGCCAACCTCCTCGATATCACAGGTACGGACACATTTTTGAACATCGGTAAGCCGTGTTCCCAATGGATGCTTTTCTCCCAAAAGATACGGTACCAGCGGATGCATTCCTGCTGTTGTAAACAATACGGTAGGATCATTTTCCGGCAAAAGTGAGGCGGACGCGATCTCTTTGTGCCCCCTTTCCGTAAAAAATCCTACATAACATCTCCTCAATTCTTCTGCTGTCATTTCATTTCTCCTTTCCGTTTTTTCGTTTTAAATATAAAAACGCCCTAAGCCAACATATTGTCAGCTTAGGGCGAATATATCATCGCGGTACCACCTAATTTCAGATTTCTCTGCTCTCTTAGTACGGGATTTCTCCGATACTTTTTCCTGTGATAACGGTGGAATTCCGTTGAAGCCTACTAAGAATTCATTCTTTTCGGTTCAAAGCTCAAAGACTGCTTCCGTTTCAGTTCAATGAAGATTCACACCAGCCATCTTCTCTCTGAAGAGATATCTCTATCTCTGTTAAATCCCTGATACGTACTATTTCTCATCGACGCCTTTTTATTTTAAGTTAAAATGGATGTTACCATAACAGATTTATATTGTCAATTAAAATTATTAATCTATGACTGATATATACAAATTATTGATGGCTGATATATCTGGATTTGTGTCTTTTGAAATCGCAATAATATCATTCCTATCAGAGATATCCTAATCAACCGTAGATTTTGTCATAACAACAGTTCCATTTGATTTTAGTCCGGCAATAGAATCTACGGAGGCAACGCTTACTATGTTTGTCCATGTTGATGCTTCATCATCAAAGTCAGCATAATCAATTCCATTTTGAACATAAGTATAATTATATCCAGTATTTGACATAGCGATATAATTATTATAGTCAGATGATATTTGAACAATGTCGTGAAGCGATTCTACTTTATCGGCTACAAGATGATAATCTTCATCCGGTATAACTGTTGAATGAACAATACCGTCTTTATCGAAAACATCCAGACGATCAAAACCACAAGAAAGCAGCGTTATATTTTCCCAGTTTTCAATTTCACTAAAATTGAACAAAGGAGCTGTCGTACTATTTAGCGCGAAGCTCCAAATACTATTTCTCAATATCACCTATTTTCTGTATTGTCAACAAAATGAATTATTTATAGACGGATTTTATAATCCTTCCGCTGCATTTTCCAGTGAAATAATAACAGCTACCAACTCATCACTTGATAGATTGCTTCCTGCGACAGTATAATATATTCCGTTATTCTCAAATTTTGTATAGTATTCCATAATTCCTTCATCATCTGTGTACGATATCACAGTCATAGGTATTCCATTGATTTTTGATTCCTGCAGATCCATATCTTCATCGCCCAACATGATTCCACCTGCAACACTATTGATCTTTGAAAGAGCTATCGTAACATTTCCAGTGCTAATATTGCTGTTGAATGTAAATCCATTAAGATCAAAATAAACACCTCTGCTTTCCGACTGATAAATGCTATACGCCTCCTCTGATCTATCTTCTGAATCCAACGTAAATCCTGGCAGAAATTCTTCTTCGTTGACATTAATTCCATAATAATCCATAATTTCATCAAGCTTCATTGTAACGCAATCATCCACCATTAATGCAATCCCATGACTTGCCACATGAGTTACTTCAGCTTCATTAATGGTAAGTGACACATCTGCATTCTCAAGAATATCCACCAGTTTGTTCTCCATACTGATATTCACATCATTCGCTGTCTTATAGCTTCCTAAGAGATACACACTTGGTACGGCAATGATAACCAATGCTATCATAGCAGCTATTGTTTTAAACAGCATTGGATTACCCTTGTTCATCGTTCTGTTCATCCATACTGTCATATCACAATATGTCTTATCATTATACATAACAGAATTTAAAATTCGTTTTCTTGTTTCTTCTTTTATCTTAATGTCGTTGAAACATGCCACCAATTCCGCTTCCTTCATCACATTAACCCTCCTGGTATTCCATTATTAATAGTTTCCGTCCGTATTGCAGACGTTTCCTTACAGTTGCTGGCCTAATTTTTAAAATGGATGCTATTTCATCCGTCTTATAGCCGCTGATATAATGCAGACAAATAACGATTCTGTAATTTGGAGGCAATTCCATGACCAGCCTTATCATTTCACCATTTTCCTCTGTTTTGTAATAATCGCAAAAATCCTCGATATTGAGTGCCTCCCGATAAGCTCTTGATTTGTATACATCCTTGCATACATTTTTAGCAACACGAATAAGCCAGGCTTTTTCATGTTCACTGCTTTGAAATTCGGGCGACTTGTTTATATACTTTAAGATTGTTTCCTGTAAGGCATCCTCGGCATCGCTCTCATTACGCAGCATAATCAGGCATATTTTAAAAATCATATCGCCATGCTGATCTACGACCCGTTCAATCTTATCATTGGTCGGATATTCATGACTTTTCAATGCTATCGCCTCCTTTCACTTACTGCTAGGACAAATGACTGTAAAACTGAAAGAGTTTTTAAGCTCAGAATGCCGCCAATTCGCCTGTTCACTATATATACGATTAAGAACTGGATTTTGTGATAAATAAAATTAATAATCCAACTTATTTTACTTGATTCATATGTTATCCTATGTATAATAAATATGGAAGTATATATCAAAATTATGAAACAAGTTTGTTCACAATTTTGTCTTGCCTTCACTTAATATTTGAGTAAAAGTGTAAGTAGATGTATAACAATGTTTATAGGAGACTAACTATTAGAAGTCAATAGATTTTTTTAATTATTTTAACTTAGCAGAAGGGTATACTTAATAAACCTTTCAAAAGTTCATTTTGAAAAGCAATGTATATGATTATTGCTGATTAACCACTACATTAATCAGCGAAG
>QKJQ01000034.1 GCA_003249225.1 Clostridia bacterium
CTACTGTCCTCCTAATGTGTTTTTATTTACGTAACTGGCAGGTCACGTTTTTATTATACACATTAGGAGTTTTTATATCTGAATACATCGCTAAAGCTTCTATAGAACCACGCGACTATCGCGTGGTTTTCATCATACAAAAAACGGTCCCTGGATGCGTATCCTGGAACCGTTTTCTTGTGTTTTTTTATTGCCGTTCTTTTGCCAGTTTCTAAAGATTAATTCAGGTTCAGCCTGAAGATAAGTGCTATATCACTTCAACTGCAGGTTGACTTCTGTGAATCATTTTGTTCTGCAGTAAATGTCTATGGCTCCTGCAACAAATTCCGCACATCCTGCACCCCCGGCGCGATCTATATTCTCTGTAAACTCACCGCCGGCTGCATACATCTTCCCAAGGCCAGATAAGATTTCATTGGTACAGGTGTAATAATTCTGCGTAATATAATCCTGAAGTTTTTTTACCTGTGCCTGTACTTGTTTTCCTTCCGATCCTTTCTCCATCATACTTCCAAACTCAGTGAACAGTGACATCATCGCCTGTCCAAGGTTCTGTTCCTCCTGCTTTGTTCTGGTCTCACTTTTCTTCTCAAATTCTTTGTACGCATCGGTATTTCCCCACTGCTCTTTTGCCTGTTTTGTATATTCATCGATTTTCTTTGTATCAAATGCATCAAAACTCATAATTTTAGCTCCTGTCGTTTTTATTCCACGAGCAAAACGGATCAGGTCTTCCAGATGTTCTTTTTTCAGGGTCAGAAGTTCGATCTGCTGTTCCAGTGCTTTGGTACGATCAAAACCTTCACCATCCAGTATTTCCATGATTTCTTTTAATGGAAATTCCAGTTCACGGAACAGTAAAATCTGCTGCAGCCGTTCCAGCGCAGTATCGTCATACTGCCGGTACCCAGCCTCTGTGACGGATGACGGCCGTAACAGTCCAATCGTATCATAATAGTGCAGTGTGCGTATACTCACACCTGACAAACTGCTTACCTCATGTACCGTCATCATTTTTCCTTCCTGCCTTTCAAGCTCATAGCTCATCCATGTTCGAATTTATTTCTTTTGCTCTGTGTAATTATAGCATAAACTATGACGTAACGTAGGAGTCAATAACTTTTTATTTTTTTTTTGCTATGCAGTTTATTGTACGTTTTGTTTTGACCCTTCGGATTAATTGGGTTGTTCTGCTTTAAGCAAATACCGTCTGCACCAGCACCATATACAGAATGGTACCTCCTGCGATGCTTAGCAGTGTGTTCTTCTTCCATTTATGCAGCAGAACAATAAAAAGGATCGCGATGGCTTCCGGCAGTCCATGCAGCTTTGTAAATACGGCTTCCTTCAGGCAGAACACAACCAGCAGTCCGATGACCGCAAAAGGAAGAACCGCGCCCAGATAGGTGATGTATTTCGGTGGCTTTTTATTCTCCGGGAAGATCAAGAATGGAAGAAATCTTGTTGTCAGAGTCCCAAGTACTACTACCGCGATGGTTATTATGCTTTGTACTGTTGTCATTCCTCTACCTCCGCTTCGATTCTCTCGTTTATCGTTTCTTCCTTCACTTCCAGGCTTTCGAACCTCTTTCTTACTGCAGTAAAGGTCAGAATAATGAGCGCCATGGCCGGTAAGATAAAATCCTTGCTTCCAAAGATAACAAGGCAGAGTGCAGAACAGCCAAGACCGATCAAGGCAGAAATGTGCCTGCTGGTCAGCCGAATGCCTTTTATCTCTCGTCTGACAAGATCCGATTTTGATTCCTCCCACTGGTTGATGAACATAACAACGAACAGGGCTGTCATGACAAATTCAATACCGGTCGTATCAAAATGTATCACGTAACCAAGCAGACCGCCAAGGGTCGCACCTGCAACCCAGTAGATCTGGTTCAGCATCGTAACAAAAAACATGAACCAGCCTTTATCGACATCTTCCGGTGGTGTCACCGTGCAGTTAATGGTAAAGGATTCATCGCACATTCCATAGATCAGATACGGTTTCTTCCATCCCGTATTCCTGTATTTATGAAGCATTGATATTCCATAGAATAAGTGTCTGGCATTTACCATCAAAGCCAGAAAAAAAGCATAGAGTGGGTTAAATGCTGATAACAAAAGATTCACGGTCACAAATTCCATGGATCCTGCAAAAATGAAAAAACTCATTAACATAGGATAGGTAAAAGAAAATCCTTTGCTCCTCATTAAAAATCCATACGACATCCCAAGAAAGAGAAACCCGACACAAATCGGAAGGGTATACGGTAGGGCTGCTTTCAACGCTTTTGTTTTCATAGAATCCTCGAATCCTGCGCCTGACTTTGCGCATAATAATTTATGTATTGTACTGCCTGTTTCCTTCGTCGATTGTCTTGCTATTCAACAACCAATATACTATAATATAGTGAACAATCGTCTGATATTCCTTACGTGTGTTCACTATATTATACTTTTGTTCGTTATATCAGTCAACAATAAAATACATGTCCATACAATTATTTTGGAGGAATCTATGGAACTTGGAATAATCATAGCATTGAACTTAAAAAATCTGCGTACGGAACGTAACCTCACACTGGGCCAGCTGTCAAAAATATCAGGTATCAGTAAGGCTATGCTGTCCGATATAGAAAAAGGGAATGGAAATCCCACCATCAATACCATCTGGAAGATTGCCAATGGACTAAATGTCCCTTACACCCGCCTGATGGAAGGCATAGAGAACGAAGCTACCCTGGTTCGCAAAGCCGATTCTGTCAAACAGGCCGATGAAGAGGATCATTATCGCGTCTACTGCTACTATAAAAGCAGCCCGGTCCGTAATTTTGAGTTGTTCTATGTTGAACTGGATGCCCATACCCATCATTCCTCCATTGCACATTCTGAAAAGGCGCAGGAATATATCTACATAATTCAGGGAGAATTACAGCTTTCTACCCCGGTCAGTACCTATTGCTTACAGGCAGGGGACTCTCTGGGTTTTGACTCCTCCATTCAGCATACCTACTCGAATGACCGGGAGGAGCTCCTTACCATGATGATCATTAACTATTACAGGAATTAATTGTCCCTTATAATTTCACTTCTTATGTACTGCTTCCATAACGCATTTTGAAGGTATTTATTCAGATTAATTCCAGTTAGTCAGTCTCATTCACCTTTTATGACTTATCGTTTACGGTTCCTGAACGATCTCATTCACATCTGCCCGGAATGTATCCATAGTGTATTCCAGTCCCAGCTGTGTCCAGAAATGTTCCGGGTCCTTGTGATGTGTGGCAATACCACGATTATACCCCTCCAGATGGGACAGAATAACACCGTCTTCCATTGGATCAAGATTGTATTCCCTGCAAAGCATGGCAAATAGTAAAACCGCTGAATCATACGTACGGGCCGCCATTTCTCTGGCCAGTTCCGGATTAGAGCATTCAAAGGTAAAATCACTCGTATAGGTCAGGCATTCCGGTTCACACATCTCAATTCCAATATGTGTATTATTTCCACATCCTTTCACCCCCTTGCCGCAGTGCCAGCCACGATGGTTCCATGGAAGTGTCTGGTATACAACTCCGTCGTACGCATCGATGAATGCATGCACACAGGCCCGTTCAAAGGTTTCCTTATTCCATGGTTCCAGGAATGTCGCGGCTGCAGGAATCGGACAACCGACCGAATGCAGCATCAGTCCCTTTACCTCAATCTTCTTTTCAGCTGTGTAACATGGATTTTTTGTCAGTATTGCTTCTTTTATCTGTAACATCTCTGTACTCCCTTTTCCTCTGGTATGCGTAAACTATGCTGTGGGTGTCAAAATCTCTATCCTAATAGTTCTATCTTGATACACAGTTCTTTCTTCTCATCCGCTTCTATCGTGATTGTTTTCACAGGATCTTCAATTACGCCCAATGTACCAAGTGTCTCCTCACAGATGAAATTCAACCAATTTGCCGGAACTTCACCGTCAAAATCCAGGCGGATAAGATCGGTGATCTCACATCCCATCTGCTTTCTAGCCTCCTGAATGTTACGGATGATATCCCTTGCCAGACCTTCCTCCTTTAATTCCTCTGTGATGGTAAGGTCGAGCGATACCACGATACCATGGCTGCTTGCCACAGGCTGACCATCCTTTGCCTTATAACTGACGAACAATATGCTTTGGTCGAAACTTTCGTTCTGATCTGCCTCTTTCCCAAAGGAAAGCAGGACATCGTTCTCCCGAATCGTGAACTGCTTACTCTTTATCGCTTTGATCAGTTCCGGAATCCGGTCCGGATACCGGCTGCGTATCTCATTAAAATCAGGAGCATAGGTAATCTCTGCAATATTCTCTACATTTTCAACGAATTCAATCTCCTTCACATTCAGCTCTTCCAGAATCGTTTCTTTAAATTCCTCGACCACATCAAGCTGACTGCTGTCATAAAAGGCAACCTTCAGGGTCAGCAATGGCTGACGGTTCTTTATACGATTCTTGTTGCGGATCGTTCTTGCCAGATAGATCACTTCCCGGACCAGCTCTACCTTGGATAGCAATGCCTCATTCTGATAAACTGCCGGAACGTCCGGCCAGGCTGCCAGGTGAACGGATGGTTCCTGTGTCAGTATTTTATACAGCTTTTCAGACAGAATCGGAGCTGCAGGTGCAAGGAGCTTCGTAACGCTGACCAGTACATAATACATGGTCTCATAAGCACTTTGCTTATCTGCTGTCATCCCACTGCTCCAGAATCTTCTTCTGGAACGTCTTATGTACCAGTTCGTGAGTCCATCCAGTAACGAAACAATGTATTCAATATAATGGTTCACCTGATAGGCATCCATATTCTGTGTGATGTTCCATACCGTTTCGTACAACTTGGCAAGCATCCACTGATCGAGCAGGTTTTCCGATTGCAGGACATGGTCAGAGGAACCGCATTGCTCCTTCGTCTGCCATCCATTTTTGTTCATTGCTTCCTCGTTCTTTGGCGTAAACCCATCAATATTCGCATAAGACAGGAAGAAGTTGCAGGCATTCCAGAACGGCAGGATGATCTGCTGGTAGGCCTCCTGTATCCCGGAATCATCGAATAACAGATCACCAAGCAGCATCGCATTCGACTGATAGAGGTACAGCCGGAAAGCATCCGTTCCAAACTGCTTCATCAGCTGCATCGGATCTGTGTAGTTCTTTGAGGACTTTGACAGCTTCTTTCCGTCTTTTGCGAGAATTGTTCCATGAACAATGCAGTTCTTAAAGGCCTTCTTGTCAAAAAGAGCCACCGCCAGTACATGCAGGTAGTAGAACCAGCACCGGATCTGCCCCGTATACTCCACAATGAAATCACTTGGAAAATGAGATTCGAACCATTCCTTATTCTCAAACGGATAGTGCTTTTGCGCAAATGGCACCGACCCGCTCTCAAACCAGCAGTCTAAAACTTCCGGTACTCTTCGCATGGTCTTGCCACAGCATTTGCAGGGAAAAGTCACCTGATCCATGTACTGTCTGTGCAGATTGGTAAGCCTGAGGCCGCTGTACTCATAGATCTCTTCTATACTTCCCAGCACCTTACGCTCCCCGCATTCTTCACATTCCCAGATTGGGATCGGTGTGCTCCAGTAACGATTTCTTGAGATATTCCAGTCTCTGGCATTCTCAAGCCAGTTTCCAAAACGACCATGCTTTACCGTCTCCGGTACCCAGTTTATCTCTTCATTCTCCTCGAGCAGTCGGCTTTTTATCTTTGTAATATCAAAATACCAGGCATCCATCGCCTTGTAGATCAGCGGTCTTTTGCATCTCCAGCAGTGAGGATAGTTATGCTCTATGGTTCCGTCCGCAACGGCTTTCCCCTTCTCATATAAGAACCGTATGATGGCAGGGTTCATTTCAATCACATTCTTTTCATGCTTTTCGTCATAGAAGTCCGTTATCTCTTCTGTAAAATTCCCTTTCTCGTCCACCGGGTTCACCAGCGGGATACCATTCCTCTTGCAGGTCCAGTAATCGTCTTCCCCAAAGGCCGGAGCTGTGTGAACAATACCGACACCTTCCTCTGCACCGACATAGTCTGCCGCGACCACAACGAAAGCACCTTCGGCACGCTTCGTTGCAAAGTAATGAAACAGTGGTTCATAGGTCATCCCGACAAGCTCTTCCCCTTTGCACTCTTTGATTATGACCGGGGCTTCTCCAAATACTTTGGGGAAGCCAGAAAGTGTATTCTTGCAGGCAACATAGACCTCCTGCTCCATTTCCACAAAGGCATAGTCAAGCTTTTCACCGACTGCAAGGCAGAGATTTGAGGGGAGAGTCCATGGAGTCGTGGTCCAGGCCAGCAGGTACACAGGCTTTCCTTGAATGACCTGCTCCGTTTTGAACTTTGCAATGATCCACCGGTCCTGACGCATTCGTGTGGAGTCGGATTCTCTGGTGTCGGAGATGGAAAGAGAGGTCTCACAGTGCATACAATAGGGTGTGACGCGGTAGTCCCGGTAGATCAGTCCTTTGTCATAGCAGGTTTTAAATGCCCACATAACACTTTCCATAAAGGTCACATCCATTGTTTTGTAAGCACCTTCGTAATCGACCCATCTGGCCATTTGTTCCACGTATTCTTTCCAGGTCTCATTGTTCGCTGATACGATCTCAAAGCATTTTTCATTGAAGGTATCAATACCAATGCTTCTCTCGATCTCATTCTTATCGTTGATTCCCAGCAGTGTCTCGGCCTGATTTTCAATCGGAAGACCATGACAGTCCCAGCCCCAGACTCTTGGAACACTGTATCCGCGCATTGTTTTGTAACGTGCTGTCATATCCTTGATAAATGACACCAGGACCGTTCCATGATGCGGTTTCCCGGTCGGGAATGGCGGTCCGTCATAAAAGATGACTTCTTTAGAAGGCAACGTTCCCTTACCCCCAGGTTCGTCCTTTATTTTTACCACTGACTTTTCAAAAATACTCTCTTCTTTCCAGAAGGCAAGAATTTCCTCCTGTATACCGGCTGCGTCAGGCTTTGCTGACAACTCCTCAAACTTCATACCAATCCTTCTTTCTGCCTGTCCTTTTTACCATCTGCTCCTGACAGCGCACGGATGCAGATGCCTGCAAAAAATTCTTTTGCTTTGTTCAAAAAGTGTCATTCGTATGCCTGGACGCAAAAAAGGTCCCATCCTGTTCTAGGACGAGACCTGCAATCACTCGTTAACCACCTCATGAACATACTATCATATGTCATCCTGGTAACGGTGGATATCCGGCAAAACTTACCTGATAAAATGAAATACATAAAGACAGTTCAATGGGTCAATATGTATCCTTCTCAAAACACCAGAGAACGGACAGCATTTTATTTTCAGTCTGCAGCTCAAAAGGGATGTTCAAAATCACTCTACTTCTTACCGGATCTCACCTTTCCCGGCTCTCTGTGAATTTCAATTGATTTCTACTGTCTTTATCAACGCTTTGTTTTATAGTAGTTTTTATGCTATATTTTGTCAAGCTTTTTTAACGAAACTTTTTCTTTCTTCATTATCCTTTGTACTGCAAACTTACCGGATGCTGCCGCGACCGGCAATCCACCTGGTGACTGAAGCCACTGACTTGCAATAAACACATTCGGTAATGTTTCTATGGTCCCCTTGACACTAAATGATTTCTCTTTCGGTTTTGTTATAAAACTCATATATGCCCCATGATAGGAGTTACAGTATCGTTCATACGTAACAGGTGTCCAACTATCAAGTAATTCCAGCTCATTTTTGCACTCTGGAAATCTCTTGGTTATCCTCTCTTTTATTATCTCTGCAATCTCCAGCTTTTTTGCATTATATTCATCTGCAGCGTAGTCCTTCCAGATAAAAAAATCCTCCTCATACTGAATCACATTCGACTGAAGAACAAATTTCCCTTTTGGTGCAAAACCCTTTTCATAGTCATATGATTTTAATGAAATTCGTGATATTTTCTTCCCATTAACATCAAATGGAGTACAGTCAAAGAATAGGTTCTCTATACCTTTCAATACATCGGTCTTTGCTGAAAAGGCTACTTGAAAACCGCTGAAGAGCGGATAATTCTCATTTTTCTCGTAAACCGACTTCCAAATGTCATTCCAGTATTTATTGTCCAGTAATTTTGCGAACAGTTCCATGGTATCGGTTGCGCCAATTACATATTCTGCACTCACCTTTCTTCCATCCACTAGTTCAACACCTGCTGCTCTTCCATTCACAATATTTATTTTTCTAACTTCACATCCATGATATATCGTCCCGCCGTACATTTCGAACTTTTCCTTCATGCGTTGTGCCATCGCAAGCGATCCGCCGACAGGAATATCACCATTTCCACTGACAATGGTCGCATATGATATGATCAGAGATGACGCCTGGTATTCACCTGGCATATAATCTTTGAACAATGTCTTTATTAATGGATTCTTAAAGGTGTCCGCAAATTCATCTATACTTATTTTCCCATACTTTTTTAATACTTTTGGCAAATCAGCCATTAACTTGCCAAGCCTGATATAATCCACAGGATTCATACAATCCATAGGCTTTGATACCGGCATCTGGCAACACGACGCGTATTTTACATGGCAGATGAATTTATTGATTTCGTCTGTATCTTCCGGTGACACAGCCAGCAATTCTTCTCTTGTTCTCTCCAAATCTTTCCACAATGTCACGCTCTGTTTTCCTATATAACTTGTATAAAACCTGTCATTTTTTACAAATTCTGTATCATCCGTCAGCGCTCCCGTCTCTTCCCATAATCTTCTTAATTCTGTATTTTTCTTTGTTCCTGTAAGCCAGTGTATGCAGTTATCAATATGATGTCCACTTCGGTTCCATCCCATGCATTGTCCGCCAACGATCATGTTCTTTTCATATATCTCAACTTCAAATCCAGCTTTTACGGCAAATACTCCAGCCGACAGCCCCGCAACGCCTCCGCCAATTATAACTATTTTTTTCATTTACGTTCTCCTCTCACAATATCAACGATCCATTCCGCTTCTGGCACCGGTATATCATTGTACCTTGCATATTGTTCTGCAATTCCCTGGATGCTGCACCAATAAGCGATTGATAATGCTCTCGGGTCCCCCTCTCGTATTGTACCTTTTACCTGTCCCTGTTCAATAATCGGGATAAATCTTTCCATGGTGTCTACCTGCATAGCGATTTCTCTTACCTTTTCCGGTGTTCCCTCACTTTTTTGTGCTGCTGCCATTAATACGAACATCTTTGCCACAAAGGGCTGCTGCTTCATAATCTGAAACAACTCTTTTGTAAACTTTTCAAAATAAGTGATCGCATCGTCATACTTTGTCTGCAATGGATATCTTGTACCCTCCAGCCCTATCTTTACGAGTTCTGTATATAAAATCTCTTTTGACTCAAAATAATGGAATAATAATCCCGTGCTCATCGATACCTTCCTTGCGATATCGGTTATTTTTGTTTCTTTATACCCATTTGTAACAAACAGATCCAAAGCTGCTGCAAGAATATCTTGTCTTCTTTTTTCCTTTTGTTCTTCCCTGCTTCCCATGTATGCCGATTCCTTTCTGATTTTCATCTTTCGACTGCTTCTTATGATCATCCTTGGTCTAACTTATTTCATTGATTTTATATTCATTGAATTTATATTCAATATTAATATCACAACTGATTCTGGAAGTCAATTCAAATTATATTTTTCCATTGACATACCTTGATGTTCTATGTAAAATATACTTAGATGTTCTATGTATAAATCTAAATATTTACCGAATACACCTCCGGTAAGGGAAAGGAATCCTACTCATGAAAATTGATAAGAACCTGATAGGTGGCAGCACCATATTAATCTTGCTTGCCCTTCTTGATGAAAAAGACATGTATGGATATCAGATCATTAAGGAAATCGAAAAACGTTCTGATGAAGCATTTCAATTCAGGGAAGGTTCTCTTTATCCTGTCCTTCATAAACTACAAAACAATGGTTATGTAAAATCCTATATGGCAACCGGAGATACCGGAAAAAGCAGAAAATATTACCAGATTACCAAGAAAGGCAGAAAACAATTAAAAGAAGAACAGGAACAATGGAACCTTTTCAGCCTTTCAATTAACAAAGTGCTTGGAGGAAGTGCCAATGCTTTCTCATAAAGAATCGAAAGCTCCTTGCAGTGCTTTTGACGAATTCATAACAACGGTTCTCTCACAGGTTCACTTTCCATTTGATCACAGAAAAATTCATGATGAACTTGCCTCTCATATTGATGATATCACCGATGAACTAATGGACGAAGGGGTATCAGAGGAAGAAGCTTCTGTAGCCGCAGTTCAAAGAATGGGGAATGCAGAAGAGATTGGTAAAGAATTAAATAAGATTCACAATCCTGTTCTTGGATGGATCTGGATCTACTCATCTCTATGCTTATTTATTACTGCAGTTTTTGCTTTCTGTCTATTGATTGTACCATTGACGAGTCCCTTTACAGTCAAAAAACCAATCAACGAGATCAACCCGAATGACATTCTTTATCACATTTCTGTCGATAAAACATGCCATATTGACACTATGGTTCTTACCATCACCGATATCATCTACGATACGGACCATACCCTTCATATTTTTTATAAAACTTATAGCTCCAGTCTATTGATTGATAGCTGGAACTTCCCTTATCTTGGAACTTTAACAGATGAGCACAAAACCGAGTATTACTGCAGTGAACTGTCTCAAACGAGAGCTTTTATTAAATATTATGATTGCAGAATACGCGACTTCCCAGAAACATCAACGTTACTTACGATCACATACGATCGCTTTAACAGATATTATGAATTTAACATAGATCTGAATTCAGATACCGGACAGCAATCCACAGCGTACGGGACAATGTCTGCACAAAGAGCTCAAAGAATGGAGAATTCTAATGAATCGATTCGTTAAAATCATACGAAACCTTATATTGATCCTCTTCCTTTTCTTTATAGTTTGCATCGTAACAGGTTTAAGATTGACCCCTGAACAGGCACATAAGATGTCGGAAAGGGGGATCCATTATGGTCCTTCTGTTATTATCAAATCATTTGATTACGGTAATTATCAGCAACTTCTATGCAAATATGACAACTGGGTATCCTGTGATACAGTTAGTCGTTTTGCTCTTATCTTCTGGCAACCCGGTAATCAGCCAATCGGCTTTAAAAATGATTCCTCCCGTTTCTTTTGCTTTTCGAATAATTACTCAAATGATTCAAATTACCTCTATGGGATTATAAACAATGATGCTCTCATAAAAATTGAAGTTCTGACAAACGATGGACAGCTTCTGACACAGCAAGATTTTTATGACGGACTCTTTTACTTTACCTGGGTGAGCAATGTCAGACAATCTGGCATTGAAAAAATCACCGGTTATACATCAGACGAAATGATTACCTATAATGCTTGGGATGCCATTCCTTACTGATCTTATCGCTTGGGCTGATGAAAGACCTGCATGACTATCCTCGATATACTAAAAAAAGAGGCAGATCTGCCTCTTTTTTAGTTTTGTTCATTCATACCTGTTAAATACTACTGTTTCTTATACTTCTAAAAATTTTTAATCAATTTTGTTTTAAAATCAATTCAGCTTCCACTTCACGCCTTCTCTGGTGTCTTCGATCACAATGCCCTTTTCAAGCAATTCATTTCGGATCGCATCGGCTTTTGCAAAGTCTTTTTCTTTCTTCGCCGCTTTTCTCTCCTCGATCTTTGCAAGCACAAAAGCTTCCAGATCAGCGTCTACCTCCTGCGATGCTTCCTTAGCCCCGTTCAGTAAATCAAGAGACAGCACTTCATCAAAGCTTTTCACAAGAGCAAGCTTTGTCTTGTCAGACATATCTGCTTTGAGCATATCGTATAAAACCGTAATTGCCATGGAGGAATTAAGATCATTGCTGAAGGCATCTTCAAATTTAGTTTTGAACTCATCAAATTTTGCCTGATCAACTTCGCCCTCTTCCTTCAGGGACGAAATTCTTTTAAGCAGTTTGTCATACGCTGCACTCATATTATCCAGAACATCATAAGAGAATTCCAGCGGCTTGCGGTAATGGGACTGCAGGCAGAACATTCTGTAAACAAGCGGATTATAACCCTTGCTTTTCAGCAGAGACACTGTCAGGAAGTCACCCTTTGACTTACTCATCTTACCGGACTTGTCGTTCAGGTGATGAACATGGAACCAGTAGTTGCACCATTTATGTCCGATGTAAGCTTCACTCTGTGCAATTTCATTCGTATGATGCGGGAAGATATTATCAATACCGCCGCAGTGAATATCCATGTACTCACCAAGGTGCTTCATACTGATGGCTGAACACTCTATGTGCCAGCCCGGATAGCCGATTCCCCATGGGCTGTCCCACTTTAATTCCTGATCGTCGAACTTTGACTTTGTGAACCATAACACGAAGTCAGTCTTATTCTTCTTATTATCGTCAACCTCTACATCATCACGAACCCCGCTGAGCAGTTCATCTTCGCTCTGGCTGGACAATACATAGTATTCTTTCAGCTTTGAAGTATCAAAGTAAATGTTACCGCCGCTCTCATATGCATAGCCTTTTTCCATCAGCCCTGAGATCATCTGGATAAATTCCGGAATGCAGTTTGTAGCCGGTTCTACCACATCCGGTCTTTTAATATTCAAATCCTTGCAGTCTTGAAAGAAAGCATCCGTATAAAAGGCTGCAATCTCCATAACCGTCTTATGCTCACGCTTCGCACCCTTTAGCATCTTGTCTTCTCCAGTATCTGCGTCACTTGACAGATGTCCTACATCCGTAATATTCATAACACGTTTTACATCGTACCCGATGTAACGCAATGATTTTTCAAGAATATCCTCCATGATATAACTGCGAAGATTTCCTATGTGTGCAAAATGATACACGGTAGGTCCGCAGGTGTAGAGTGCTACCTTTCCGTCTTCATGCGGAACGAAGGGTTCTACCTTTTTCGTCAGCGTATTATAAAATGATACTTTGTTTTCCATATTCTCTCCTTTTCTGCGCTTTGTATACGCAATCATAAAATATTTACTTTCAGAAAAGACAAAAATCTTTCCTGAAAATAAAAAAAGACAAAATCATCAAGAGACGATTTTATCCGTTGTTCCACTCTTCGAAAGGATCTCATGATCCAGACTCAAACCATGTAACGCAGGTTACGCGTATTCCGCTACATATTGGTTCACGGAATAAGCTCACGGAGGCACTTCACTAACCGATCTGACTGGATATGCTTTCAGCGGGTCACATTTCCTCTCTGAAGTCTCCTGGTTACCTACTTTTCCGATCAAGGCTTTTCTCTGTTCTGAAAAACAGTCAAGCTTAGCTGACTGTCCATTTATTAACTATTAACTAGCATATGCAAGAAACCTGCTCTTGTCAAGTGTTTTTAGCTTTATAGTAAAAAACCAGCTGGGCTGAAACAATAGAGTCCAGGATACACCCCATAAAGGAAGGCAAAATGTCCTGATTTATTTGAACAAAGAATGTGCTCCGGCACATTCTTCGCGCCGAACGCCTTCAAAAATTGAAAGTTACCTTACGCGTGAGTGCGCATCCTGCATGGAATGTTTTTATTTTATAGAAAAGTTCTGAGAACTTTCCTATAAAATAAAAAAGCTGAGGCAGTTCGTCCCACCTCAGCTTTCACATCCTTATTCAATTCGGTAAGTCTCTCCTCTGGTCGATAAGGTAAAGGTCTCCTCGTCCAAAAAGCTCACAACATCCTCTGTCCCATCTTCCCAGGTAATTGTTGCTGCTTGGTCTTCTTGTGTGATATTACCACCAAGAATCTTAGTCAGGGCGTGATCAGACCCCAGCTCCATGTATGAGATCTCTCCCATTTCATTGCCCTGAATATAATGGTCTGATTCTTCACAGTACCAGGTGTTCAAGGCTACTTTACAAAAAGTATAAGCAGCGTTATTCTCTGTCGCTGATGCATTCTCCTCACGAAGATAAAAAGCATCGTCCATGCCGCGGTCCAGCAGTGCATTGCCATCGGCTGCCACAACCAGTCCATTTGGAATTCCACTCCCGTTGTCAAGGTATATTTCTATGGAATCGTACACCGACTCCGCTGTATAGGTTGAGTACAAAAGCGTGCTGTAGGTTCCGCTTTCCAGAAGCTCCCCTTTAGAATCCGTACTGTTCTCATCGTCACAATAGATTTCATAGGTCGCATCATCTTGCAGATACAATGTAGTTTTTAATCCATAATTGTATACATGCCAGATTCCGGAATACTGTGACATGCCTTCCATGGAATTGCACATCTCATAAAAAGAGTTTTCTCCATGCATCTGCAGCTCCGTATTCTCATAAGGCTCAAATTCTGCAGTGCTGCCATCGGAAAGCTGCAGAACAAGGCTGTTCATTCCATCTTCTGATAACGATATCGTCCCTTTCTCCAGCAAAAAACCAGCTTTGTTATAGGAAGTCCAGGTCATTGCAGTATCATCGATATAAAATACAGGATAGGTCTTAAGAAATTCTGAGGTGTTATTATAATCCTCAGCCAGCCACCAGCCGCTGTATTGCTCCAGGTAATCTTCCGGGCTGGCTTCTCCCTCTGTTGAAGTATCATCATACAGCAGTTCATCACTGACATCACTTGTATCATTAATATTCTCGTTCACGGTATTCTGATTGGCATTTCCGCACCCTGCGAATACAAGCAGCAGTAAAAGCAGCAATACTATTCTTCTTTGTTTCAATGTTTCTTTCCTCTCTCTCTTTGTTCTCACACATCAAAAGATCGTTATAATGTGCAGGGACTATTATAGACCCACAAAACAAAGCTTGAGAATAGACGAATATCACAATTTGACGACTATCGCTACATTTCTCAGGTCGACTCCCGCAGCGTGATGGAGGGAATCGTAATATAGGATTGAATGTACATATTAGGTTTCCTAATCTTTTGCAGGATATACTTTCCGGCTTGCACTCCCATATCGTATACATCAATGTTCACGACTGTCAGCCTTGGTTTTAAGATCTGTGAAAATGGATAATCATCAAAGGTCATCACTGCCATTTCCTCCGGAATAGCGATTTTGTTGTCCTGCAATGCATGCACGCACCCATACGCTATGTTATTGTTCGCACATATTATGGCATCGGGTTTATGCTGTGTTTTTAAAAGTTCCTCTGTCATAAAATATCCGCTGTCGCAAAGAGATTCTCCTCGCTGCACATAATCCTTTGGCACAATGACATCCCGCTCCTGCAATACAGAAAAGATTCCCTCAAGACGATGCACCGAGATCCTGTCCACTTCGGTTCCTCCAATATAAGCCAGTGACTGGTACCCTTTTTCGAGCAGATGTCTCGCAGCCAGTTCGCCCGCGAATCGGTTGTTCACATCGATCCAGCAAAAATGGTTGTAAAAGTCAGGCTTTCCGATAACAATATGCGGTATGGCCTTCTTATAGATCAGCTCATCCAGTTCTTTTGAAATGACAGAAGCATGAATGACCAGCCCGTCGGCCATCTTTGTTTCAACCGCATTCTGAATATATTCATGGATTCCTTCCGCTGTTATGTTTTTTACAATCAGCGTATATCCCTTGTTCGCCAGAGCCTGTTCAAGCCCCGACATCATTTCAAACATATGCGGATTGGAAAATCCTATGTTCTGCCCAAGCTGTGTTGCAAAGATTATCGCCTGTGTAGATTTCTTTGCAAAATTTCTTGCCTGAAGATTGGGGTGATACTTCAGCTCTTCCATTGCCGCTTTCACCCGGTCAATCGTCGGCTGCGAAATCGAATAGGAATTGTTCATCACCTTTGATACGGTCGCTGTTGATGTCCCAGCCTTCTTTGCCACATCTTTTATTGTAACTGCCATTGATCTTCCTCCATTTACCTGCCCGTATACGTTCTTATCTTTATTGCTTGGCTTTTATTCGCTTTCTGATTATATAACCATTTTCGTTCAATTCGTTGCCATTCAGATTTGCACTGTCAAGAACCGCTCCTTCCAGTTCGTTGGCAGTAAGAAGATACGGTTTGCTCCCAAGATTCATCAGCACCTGAATCACCGTATTTTCATCCGATCTTTCGTAACCGTACACGAACTCCTTTTTTGCTGCCTTTGTTGTCCTGTACTCCCCGCTTCGTAAGACTTCTTCCTGCATGCGCAGATGTATCATTCTTTTAAAGAAATCTGACAGCTCATCCTCTCTATCCCATGGCATAGGCTGACGGTAGTCCTTTTCCAGCACTCCGGTCACTCCTTTTTCATCTCCATAGAAGATCGAAGGCATCCCCGGAAAGGTTAGCTGGAACAATACGGCCAGTCGGTATCTGTCACGATCCTCATGACATACCGAAAGAAAACGGCTGACATCATGACTGTCCAGAACATTTAACTGAGCATACACGGTCTGCTTCCGGTACCGCATTCTCATATCGGTAACACGGCTGTCAAATTCCAGTGCATCAATCGAGCTTTCTGCAAAAAACTTTTTGCAATGCCTTCTGAAATCATAATTCATTGCGGAATCAAAGATCGTTCCATCCAGCCAGTGTCCTGCATTCTCCCACACTTCTCCAATCAGGATGCTGTCTGCTTTAACTGATTTGACCTCATAATAAAATCTTCGCCAGAAGCTGTCATTCACTTCACTTGCCACATCGAGCCGCCAGCCGTCAATATCAAACTCTTCGATCCAGTATCTGCCGACTTTACAAAAGTAATCTTCCACTTCCGGATTCGCTGTGTTAAGCTTTGGCATCAGACGTTCATACCCAAAGCACTCATAGTTCGGGTAGTCATCCTGATTCTCCGGTCGTATGACCGGAAAGGTAAGTCCATAGAACCAGTCTTTATAGACGGACTGTGCTCCGTTTCTTACAACATCATCAAAAGCGAAAAAGTACCACCCGCAATGATTGAAGACACCGTCAATGATAACCCGTATGCCATGTTCATGAAAGGTTTCCACCAGTGCTTTCAATTCCTCGTTGGTGCCAAAGCATGGATCGACCTGGAAGTAATCGAGCAGATCGTACTTATGGTATTCCCCTGCCGCAAAGATCGGATTGATGTAAACTGCATTTACGCCAAGGTCCTCCAGATAAGCAACGTTCTCTTTTATCCCCTGAATGGTTCCTCCAAGATTCCCCCTCACAATATGACCACGGAAGTCTTTTTCCAACGGACGCCCGCTGATTTTTTCTTTTCCGGAAGCGAAACTGTCCGGGAATATATTATAGATTACGGCATGCTTGGCCCAGACAGGCGGCTGTATCAGATCAGCCCGGTGATTAAATGGAAGCTGAAAGTACTCTGATCTGTCATCCACAAGCCGGTCAAAAAAATGGTCGCCATAAAAATATATCGATTCCTTCCCATCCGACAACTCAATATAGTAGCAAAGCCTTTTATAAGGATCCTCCAGGTCGGCCTGAAAGTAATCGTATAGTTCAGCAAAAGCTATGATCTGCATTTCCACCTTGGTAAATATCACCGGGGTCTGTCTGCACGCACGATCACCATAGTATAAATCACATTTCTTAATATCATTATGTTCACATCGCAAACGGATGGTCACATGATTTTCATCACTTCCATAGGCATATTGTGACATTGGTATGTGATAGATTGCAGCTCTATTCATTCAATACTCCCATCCTGCACGTTCCATGCAACTCTTCTATTCTGGTATTATATTTATTTCAGTATTATATTTACTTCAGTGTTATACTTATTCCAGCAACATTCTTATTCCGGTATATCCTTATTCTGGCATAACCTTATTCCGGCATTATGTTTTTACCCGTATTCTCTTTATCCAAATGCAGTAATTTGTACAGGAATTATCCCTTGACTCCTCCAGCGGTAAGTCCGGAGGTCATGTATTTTTGCAGGGCAAAGAATACCATCAGAATTGGCAGCGACACAACAATGGACGCAGCGGAAAATACCGGCCAGCTGCCGCTCATTTCGGTTGCCTGCAGTGAATAAAGACCCGCCGCAAGGGTATAGGTATCCGAACCCATCATGAAATTTATGGCAAATATATATTCATTCCAGACAAAGATCAGCACCATCATTGCGGTTACCACGATTGTCGGCTTTGCAAGCGGAAGTACGATGCGAAGCACCAGCTGGACCGTGGATGTGCCGTCGATCATGGCTGCTTCTTCGATTTCCCTTGGAATGGTATCAAAATATCCTTTCATATTCCATAATGCAAAGACAGCCATCGTACCGGTATAGACTATAATCAGCCCCAGCTTTGTATTGATCAGTCCAAGCGGGCTAAGAAGCTTATACAGGGCAATCATGGACAGCAACGAAGGAAAAGCATACAAAAGTATAAGTAGTCTTAGTATGATCTTTCTCCCGGAAAATCTTTTTCTTGAGAATACATAAGCAGCCGGAATTCCAGTTCCCAGCGATAGAAAAAGCGTTATTACTGCCAGAATCATACTGTTTTTGAACCAGATCAAGATTGGTTCCTCCACAAAAACTGCCTTGTAATTTTGCAGGGTCAGGTGTTTTGGAATAAACGAAAAATCAGTACTGAGGAGACTGTTTTCTGCATTTAACGAAACAGACAACGCATATAGGATAGGAACCAAAATGGCAAAACTAAGTATAATAAAGAAGAGATTGACACCGGTCAGTATCAGGTTCTGTCTGATTTTACGTTTCGTCATTCGTTTTCCCCTGTTCATCTTACCGACTTCGTTTTTTGTTTTTTGCATCATTCATCCACCTCTGCTCTTTTGTTTTGTCGATTCATAAGCGTGGAAAGTCCAATCAAAAGTATAAATATAAGAATCGATATCGCTGAACTATAACCATAATTGTTTGTTATGAATGCTTTTTCATAGGCGTAGGTCAGGATTGTATGAAGGTCTGCACCCGTCTTTGCCCCGACCTGCTGCGTGAGAAGATAGATAACATCGAACTGCTTGAAGGTGGTAAATGCTGTGATGACGACTGCCGGTGTGATGATCGCCTTGATCATCGGAACCGTAATGTAGTAGGTGCTTTTGAACCATCCCGCTCCGTCAAGCTTTGCGCTTTCATAAAAGCTCTGATCAATGCTCTGCAGGGCTCCGTCGATGATCGTGATCATAAAGGGAAGTGCCAGCCAGAGATTTACAACCGTACAGCAGACGAAGGCAATTACATCTCCGGCCAGCCATCGTACCGGCTCAAAGCCTGCCTTCACAAGCCATTGATTTAAAAGTCCGAACTGCGAATTGAACATTCCGGTCTTCCATAGCAGGATTGACACGTAACCGGGCATTGCCCACGGAAAGATCAGCAGCGTCTTATACAGATTGCGAAGTTTTAGATTTTTAATGTTCAGCAGACTTGCCAGTACATACGCAATCACCAGCTGTAGTACCATATTCACAACAGTCCATAAGACAGTGAACATAAGTGCAGCGATAAAGCCATTATCCAGTACCAGCAGAGCATCCTTATAGTTGTCAAATCCATTCCAGGTATAATTCGTCCAGTGGTAGACATTCATGTTGGTAAAGGAGATATAACCGGTATATAGAATAGGGAATATCACAATAAGCAGGATCAAAAGCAAAGAAGGTGCCGACCACAAATAGGCAATCCATGTTTTTTTTGTTTTCTTTTTCCCCAATTCATTTTGTTTCTTCATTTCAAGACCCCTTTTCTGCGCTGACTTTTTCTTCCGTCAAGTAAAACGAATCGTGATGCCAAACGTTTACACTACTGCATGTTCTCAATCAGCTGTTCCGCTTCTTTCTGTGCTTCTTTTGCACTTTCTCCAACGTCTTTTCCACTCATATTAACATCGGTCAGAAGATTTCCGACAACGGTCCACATAACATCCATCTCGGGTACATTTGGCATTGGTACCGCATGTTCTGCTGTTTCCTTCATTGCCATGACTACTTCATCGGATGTAATTTCTTCCATCTCATAGCAGGCTTCACTGGCAGGTGCACAGCCGCTGATAAGTGCTAATTCGACCTGCAGGTTCACATCCATGATCTGTCTCAATACTTTTTCTACAGCCTCTGCTTTATTCGCTGCTGCATATTTTAACACCTGAATACCCTGTACTCCCATATAAGGAGAGATTGCGATGCCCGTCTTGTCTATGACTGGCATTGCAGCAACACCTACCTCTATTCCATTGTCACGAAGAGTAGGAATCAGCCAGGGTCCTGCTATGGTAGAATGAGCCATTCCCTTGTTAAAAAGCGTGTTCACCGTTGCATACTCGGTCTCCCCCGGCATCAGATCCACGAATTTTTTATGATATTCAAGCGCTGCTATTGTTTCTGCTGAATCAAGCCCCGGCACACCGTCTTCGCTCAGAATGCTGCCGCCAAATCCATTGATCCAGCCAGCTGCATAGTATGGTGTGCTATGTTGCTCGATAAATCCATAATGACCGCCTTTTGTGTTCTCGACCATATAATCATAAAGTGCTTCTGTTGTTGCCGGCACCTCATCCTCCTTCATATACAGCCGGTTATACATAAATAAAAGCGTTTCATAGTAAATAGGCAGCTGATAGATCTCTCCTTTATAAGTCGCGGCTTTTATCGTATTCTCCATATAGCCGGAAAGTTCTTCTGCCGGAAGAATATCCGTAATCGGCGTCAGTATTCCCATTTCGGCATAAACACCTATCTTGTCATGTGCAAAGAAATACATATCCGGAGCAACGTTAGGGTCATTCCCGACGGTCTTTAATGCTTCTGTCATGTTGCTCTTCTTTTCAAGGACGACAACAATATCCGGTTCCAGTGTCTTCAGACTTTCTGCCAGTACCTCCGCGACCGCGTCTTCCTTGTCATGCCATATTGTAATTGTTACTGGTCCCTCTTCTTTTGTATCGGTTCCATTTGTTCCTGCTGTCCCGGTTGAGTCAGATGTTCCTGATGTAACTCCGCTTTCTGCCTTTCCATTCAGCGAACCACATCCGCCAAACAATCCTGCGATAAGAACCAGTGCCACGAGTGCCGACCATGCTCTTTTCATTAAAAACCCTTCCTTTCCTGACCAATCTTTTCTATAACAACAGATATAGCTGCAACTTCTTGCCCTGTTAACAGCTATATCTGTCTTTGCTTTATTTTGCCTGTCTTTTCTTTACTGCTATAATTATGCCTGTAAGGATCAAGAGACCGGCTGCCACACTGATTATGACAATAAGCAGAACCGGTGACTGAGCAGCATCCGCTGTTGTATCAGCAACGCCCACCGCGCTGTCTGTCCCTGCGGCAGTTGTATCTGATGATGTGGATTCTGTTGTATCTGAGGCAGTACTGCTCGTATCGGCAGCATCCGCAACCGTTGTATCCGTTGCTGTATTCTCTGTTGCCGTACTTTCTGCTGTGTCTGTTCCGTTTGTTTCATTTGCTGCTTCTTCTGTGACGATACTGCTGATATCGGGTTCGCTGTACGATACTTCATAAACTTCCGGTCCGGTTACGATGACCCAGACATCCTTCCCGGTTTCAATCGAGATATCTGTTGTCTGTACCGAACCCGTATTACCGTTAACAATAACGGAGTTTACCCAGCCCGGAATTACTTTCGTAAGCCATCCGGTTCCATCCTCTTCAAAGTTCTCACCCGGCCAGGAGGAATATACGTTTGTTCCATCCGGCGCTGACCATGCCCAAAGACAAGGCATATCCCAGTCTGACGGTGCAACTACATGAAGTGTAATGTCAGGAATTCCAGCCTGGCTTGGATCAACATAGCTAAAATCATAAGTGCCATCGGCAGCAATGGTGAGCCAGAGTTCTGCCGGGTCGATTGCTATATCCTCTGTCTGTACAGACCCTTCGTTAGCATTAACGATTATTGAATTCACCCAGATCGGTGCTTTTACCGTGTACCATCCGTCTTCTGCAGCTGTCATGGCTTTTCCCGGCCAGCTTTCAAACGCATTGGTACCATCCGGTGCCGACCAGGCCCAGAGACATGGATTCTCCCAGCTTACATCGGTCTGTGCATGAATTACGAATTTCTCCACGTAAGCAGGGGTCTCACCCACTGTCTGTTTTTCATAGGAAACTGCAACATTTTCTGCATCAGTAATTGTTATCCAGGCATTGGTTCCTTCCAAAATGAGCTCTGATGTCTGAACACTTCCGGCATTTGCATTGACAATTACATGATTTGCCCAGTCAGGAACCCATACATAATACCAGCCTTCGTTCGCACTGTCCGCTTCCATCTCTCCACCCGGCCATGCACTGAATGCATTATTTCCAGCTTCGTCCCAAGCCCATACACAGGGACCTTCCCAGTCTGCCGGAACCTGAACGTAAAGTGAAACTTTTGCTTTCTCCTCGGCAGATGCTTTCGCAGGGATAGCAACGATTACAACTGCAACTACCATAAGTAACGCCATTAGAATTCGTTTCATGATTTTTTTCACAATAAATCCCTCCATTTTTATAAACCCATTTTTTTTGCTGCATTTCATAACCTGATTATATTTTTTGTTTCCTTTTGCGTCAAACTATAATTGGGTAAACGGTTTCTTGATTTATTGTACTATTATTCTAACACAATCTTACTATTTTTATGCATAATACACAATAATAACTTTCAACTTTCTTTTTATTTTTTATTTTTGTGAAGTATTAACGAAACAATTTCTTCTTCGTTTTCGTTTTGTATTTCCCTTGCCTTTTCTTTGTGCATCAGAATGTTTTTAAAAATGGCAAATGGTTTGAAACAAGATATGGATTAGAATGGAAGAAGAATCAGAATAGAAGAATCAGAATAGAAGAAAGATGACATTGAAAGAACAATTCTACCAATGTCATCTTTGAAAAAAGCGGTATAAATGCAGAACAGAAGCCTGTTGTAAGCTTCTGTTCTGATATAGATTATTCAAATTGTTATTATCTCTTATCTCATCACAGTATAACTTAGTACGAGATAAATAATATAGAAAGCAAACAATACAATACCCATTTTGCGGTTCAACACCTTTTTCTTGTTATAGCAGAAAATACGGAACAGCACAACGATCAGGACCATAGCCGGGAACTGAAGCATATAGAAGGAGGATGGTACTTCAAGCCCTCCCTTTGTCACTGCTGCAGCAGCACCGGTAACAAATAAAACATTCAGAATATCAGCACCTACAATATTACCAATGGCAAGCTCCCCATGACCTTTTCGTACCGCAGTAATGGATGTAATCAGCTCCGGAAGACTGGTTCCAAAGGCAATCAGCGTAGCCGCTACAATACTTTGTGGAATTCCAACTCGGATTGCTGATATCTCGACAGACGGAATCAGTACTTTTGATGAAGCAATGACAATAGCAATAGCCACTACAAGTTTTAACAGTTGAAGAAACTGAGGTCCTTTTTTCTCTTTCAATTCACTGTCGATTTCTAATTCTGCGGATACAACACCTTCTGCCGCATCTTTTTTTGCCCATTTCAATGATAAAATCATGTATGCTACTAGGAGGAGAACAAACAATATGCCGACTACTTGAAATATGTGTCCTGTACTGCCCGAAAAGAAAGGAAGACTGACCAAAGTAAGCAAAAGTACGGCAATAAGCTGAATTCTTCCCTGTCTTTTTACAACCATCTTGTCAATCGGCACTACGCCGATCATTGCTGCAAGCCCAAGAATCAGTCCTGTATCTGCAATAATAGATCCTATCGCATTCCCTAATGCCAGATCAGGATTTCCTTTGATCGCTGCCATAACTGAAACCGTTACCTCCGGTAACGTTGTTCCCAGTGATACGATCGTTGCCCCGACCACCATCTTTGGTATTCCCCAGTGAAGTGAAAGGCTCACTGCTTCCTCAACCAACATATCAGCTCCCTTACTTAAGGTTACCAACATACCTGCTATGACCAGCACCAGTACCAGTGTCGGGAACTTATCAAGCAGTCCATAAATCATCTCTTCCAATTTGTCATCCTCCTAAGTCTGTTGTATTTGCCCGGTCAGAGAACGGAATAATCTTTCGCATCTGTCTGTAAAAATTCATCCAGAACTCTCAAAAAAAGACTCTACAAAGCAGCTAAATAACTTTAGCAACTTTGTAGAGTCTCACTGAACTTTCGTCAATATGGCCGGGAGCTCATCGCTCCGTCATGACGACCATAAATACCTTTTTACAGGCCTGTTACTCCCTCTGACAAAGGTCATTATATGGTGTATAACGCTTTCTGTCAATATAAAATCATCTAAAAACTGCTCAATTTTAAACACCCATTTGACAAAAGCAAAAGAATAACTTACTATTAAAATCTGAAACAGATCAATATTCAACACAGTTAGGAGAACAGGAATGAGTTTTACGTATTTAAACAAACTTCCAAGCCCGGCAGAGATCTTAGAAATGCTCCCGCTTTCGGATGATTTAAAAGAACTGAAGATGAAAAGAGATAAAGAAATTGCTGACATTATCACAGGAAAAGATTCTCGTTTTCTTGTTATCATAGGACCCTGCTCGGCTGACAATGAAGATGCTGTCTGTGAATACGTAGACCGCCTTGGTAAAGTAGCCGAAGAAGTCAACGATCAGCTCGTGATTATTCCACGTGTCTATACGAACAAACCAAGAACAACTGGCGAAGGGTATAAAGGTATCGCATCTCAGCCAGATCCGGAGAAGCTGCCGGACATGGTAGCCGGATTGATTGCCATGCGTAAGCTTCATATCAAAGCCATGGAAATCAGCCGTCTTACCAGTGCAGATGAGATGCTATATCCGGAGAACTGGTGTTATATTGAAGATCTTTTGTCCTATGTTGCTATCGGTGCACGTTCCGTGGAAGATCAGCAGCACAGACTTACCGTC
This sequence comes from Clostridia bacterium, assembly GCA_003249225.1. Lineage (GTDB taxonomy): Bacteria > Bacillota > Clostridia > Lachnospirales > Lachnospiraceae > SZUA-448. The sequence continues at coordinate 24,873 of QKJQ01000034.1, forward strand.
AGTGGTTTTGACGTTCCTTCCGGAATGAAGAATCCTACCAGCGGTGATTTCTCTGTTATGTTGAATTCTGTTTATGCTGCCCAGCATCCTCATCACTTTGTTTATCGAGGACACGAAGTATCGACCACTGGAAATCCACTTACCCACACCATCCTTCGGGGCGCTGTGAGCAAGCACGGAAACAGTACGCAGAATTACCATTACGAAGATATCATGCGGCTGATCGATATGTATAAAAAGATGAATCTTGAAAATCCAGCGGTCATTATTGATGCAAATCATTCCAATTCAAATAAGCTTTACAAAGAACAGATCCGAATTGTGCAGGAAGTTATGCATAACCGAAAGATCTCCGAAGATATCCGAACTATTGTAAAAGGGGTCATGATCGAAAGTTATCTGGAAGAAGGAAGCCAGAAAGTAAGCGACCGCATCTATGGTAAATCCATAACCGATCCTTGCATTGGCTGGGAGGATTCCAGGAAGCTGATCTACAAGATTGCTGAAATGAATGCACAGTAAAGCTCTGGCTTGATAAGCAAACTATCTTTTGTTCCGTATATCATTATCCCAGAATAGCGAATTATAAAGTAAGGGCTGCTGAAGATGAGTAATTCTGTTTTCAGCAGCCCTGTATTCTTATTATCCTGTCAAACGAAGAACCAATTTTTTGTTTAGGAAACTCACAGAAAATTTGCAATCACCGCATACACAAATGGTCCAAACAATGCCGGCAGCATATTCCCGACCTTTAACCGTTTGCCAAAGGTTATGTTTATTCCTATCCCAAAGATCAATGCCGAGCCGATAAACGATAATTGTGATATGATCTCAGCTCCAAGAAAAGGTCCAACCAGTACTGTCACAAGTGTAATTGTCCCTTCATAAACAAGAATAGCAAGTGCGGAAAAAAGCACACCGATCCCATACGTTGAAGCAAAAACCATTACAATAACAAAGTCCAGGACAGATTTTACCGCCAGCATGGAAAAATCTCCGCTCAAGCCATCCTGTATGGAACCAACGATGGCCATTGCACCAACACATATGACCAGCGATGTATTTACAAAACCGTCCACAAAACCGTTATTTTCTTTTACCCGGACCATTTTCTTGATCCGGTCTCCAATTCTCTCGAGGCCGGCTTCTATATTAAATAATTCTCCAAAAAAACCACCCAGTATCAATGAAAAAACCAAAAGCATCGTTCCTTGAGTCTTTATCGCTCCCTCTTCAACGTAAAGCATCTCCTTCAACGTTCCTGCAAGACCAATAAAGATTACAGCTATCCCTGCGGTCTGCATTAGTATATCCTGTACTCTCTGTTTCATTCCATTCTTTAAACATATCCCGATTCCACCACCAATCAACACCGCCCCGGTGTTAATCATGGTACCCATTCCTACCATAGGACCTCCCTCATTTCTTTGCTGAACATTGTATTACAGCAAAGTACATTTTATAAAGCATGGATAGTATCATATGATAGATTTTATTTTTTTTCAATATGAAATCAAAAAATACTTTGGTTCGATATACTAGTAGGCTTCAATTATTCTTTTTGCCCAGTCAAGTGCTTCAAAATACCCGATTGTTATTTCTTCCTCTTTCACACCTAGTATGGCTGCCTGTTCGCTTACAGCTTCCCAGTATCCCATTTCATATGCACTGATCAGAATCAAGATGGGAGCAAATTTACCAGAGCCATACAATAGCGTATTTACTACATCCTGCGATAAAGGCATTGATTTAATTGCTTCCTGCATAGGTTTATCCAAAATAACATTGATCAAGCTGAAAAGACACATCATGGATATCTCTTCCTGGTCCATTTTGAATAAGCTTTTCTTCGCAATATGTTCACTGAACTTTGACCTGACGAGTGACAGGCGGAATAATTCATCGGGTTTATCACTGGCAGCTTCCTGAAGCATCAGCAGACTTATCCATCGCTCGATTTCTTTTTTTCCCATTCGAACCAGAACATTTCTGATGGATTTAAAACGGTCATCTACTTTTCTTGTTCCTATTATGTGCAGGAGCCGATATGATATGTTAACATCTGTCTCTATAATCCTGACAATATTATCATAAGAAAAATCATTGTTTTTGATTTCACTGAGAATTTGCGCATAAACAGACGTTGATGTCTTTTTGCCGTTTACACTGGAAGAAACTATATTTGGCTTGCAAAAAAAATACCCCTGGAATAACTGAAAACCCATTTTTTTCGCCTGAATAAATTCTTCTTCTGTTTCGATTTTTTCTGCAAGTAAAACTTTTTTTCTTTTTTTTGCTTCCCGTACTTCTTTGTCTATTTTTGCAAGTGGTGTATTTATGATGTCATATTTTATGATGTCTGCATAGGGAACCGCTTTTGAGGAATACTCATCATTTTCAAAATCATCAAGGGCGATCGAATATCCTTTTCCCTTTAATTCCAGCAAACGATCCAGCATCGCCTGATCAATTTTTACATTCTCGAGCACTTCGATCACCAGCGTACCGGAATCAATGAGTTCAATAAGATCAGACATAATGAACTCATAATCAAAATTAACAAAAGCTTTTGCATTTCCCACAATATGCTCAAATCCATTTTCAAACAGTCCCCCAACAACAGCAGCCGTTGCCGATTTTGAAGATGTACCGGAAAAACCTTTCGCATAAGTACTCTCTCTGTACAATAATTCATACCCATATATTTTCATTGCTTCGTTGAATATAGGCTGTCTAGCAATATACATTTTTACCTCACCCGAATCATCTTCGTTCCTTCCCATGCATCCTGTCGCTACGTTTCATTTCATTTCATTCATTACCAAATAAAAGAAATCAATTTATGTACGTAATAATGCATAATTACATTATACTATAAAAAATATCATTTTAAATATATAATTTACAATATATATATAAATCTTCAGTTTTGCAAATCAATACATTCAAGTTACTATAAAAAAAGTAAAAGAA
>QKJQ01000033.1 GCA_003249225.1 Clostridia bacterium
CTATTCCAGCAAGCAGATTATTTACGGATGAATTAAAAAGTAGTATTGTAAAAATATCCGTCTATCCTTCAGGATTGGAATTTACAACTGAGAATCCTGATGAAATTCAAGAAATACTGAATCTTTTTTCTGATTTAAAGTTACAAATATGTAGGGACCCTGGTACAGATGGAGGTTATATGTGTGTCATTTACACAATCAATGATTCTATAACATTTACTTATTCAAGAAGTTATCTTTCATTTGGTGGACATTGGTATAAGACTGACCATTCTGTTTCCCAAGAAATCCGAGAAATATTAAAAATGGACTGATATTTGACCTGTAGTAAACAAAAAGATTCAAACTATAATTCCCAATGAACAAAATCGCTAGAATATACCTTAATGAAGGGGCATATTCCAGCAATACAAGTAATCTGATTATGATATCAGATTTTTGTCCCTCGACACCTTTACAACCATGAAATAGAGTAGTATAATTTAGATATAGACAATTGCGCTAAACACAGGTTTAACGCAATGTTATATTCATTTCCAAAACTCCACGATACGTTATTATACCGCCTTTAACATACTTACAAACAATTCCTTGATTTCTCTTTGCATTGTTCTTTGCTGATCAAGGATTCTTTGTCTTTGTTCCATTGCTTCCTTACGATCCAACATATAGCTTCCTTGTTCAAATTCATTATTATTGATTTTACGCAACAAATACTCTTGTAACTTGTCCCGATGTTCTTCATCAATAAATCCGAAACGATAACACCAGGTAATTTCCGAAAGATAATCCGTTTTAGCTTTAACATCAAATCGTTGTTCTTGATCTATCCGCATATATAGATCATATTCCCAGTTGTCCAGATACCTCATTTTAAGATACCCCCTATTAAAATGTACGCATGTCGTTACTTTAATATGATACACATATCGTATATTTATCAATGTACGTAAATACTTTACAAGTGAAATAATACCATATTATCGTAAATCCGACAATACCGGAATATTATACAATATTGTATTATTATTATGTGGCACTATATACAATTAATGTATGGGAGTTGAATATGATATCTTACGAACCTTTTTTTGAATATTTAAAGAAAAAGAATATATCTCAATATGAATTATTAAAAATGGGAATTGTTTCTAATGCATTGCTAAACTCTCTAAAACACAATAATTCTATTACTATGTCAACCCTAAACAATTTATGCAACCAATTAAATTGTAAACCGGAAGATATATTTATTTATCATCCAGATCAAACATAAACACTTCCTGTTTAGGCAAACTAGATCTACAACATTCCGCACAAATACCACTGTTTTCTGATCCAACACCACAGTATATATTAAATTTATCCGGTGTATCTTCCTTACCGCAAACATTACATATTATTTTTCGTTTTGCCGGCTCTTTATCTTCTTTTTTCAATTCCGGGAACACTTCTTTTACTTCACATTCGACCTTTTGACTTTCATAACGTCCACGCTGATACATATCCACATAATTTCTATACGCGAAAGATTGAGCCGGCAAGATCATCCCTTGAAATGCCATTTGATTAACAGATACGCCCATTTCAAGATATTTGTTGATCTTTGATAACTTTATTATATCCGAGTGCCTGGCTCGCTCTATACGTACGTATAATTCATCAAGATCCCCGGTTATTATTTCATCATCACTATATTGCATTTTCCTGGTTTCAAATTTTGTCTTAAGGTAGTCCGGATCATGTATTCCGTAAAAATACCAGTCTTCCCACTTTGAGGATCTCCAATCAACACATTTTAACGGTTTATCTGGTTGCGCCGGATCTATTTCTTTCAACATGTCCTGGAGATCCATTGTATCTATTTTTCCGTTTGGTTCTATATACAAATGATAATGATCCTTTTTTTCGTCACCCTCTGCCAAATGTCTAATAAATGCATAAAACGCGATTTTGTGCGCCCCCACCAGACCGTCAAGCGTAAAGGTTAAAAAGTCCCTTGTATTATAACTGATCGTTGATATCGGCTTAGTCGTTTTCATTGTTTGATACCGCCGATCCGTAGATATAAGATCCCAATATCATTTTTCGCATATATTCACTTGACGACATATGGCACGCCCTCGCCATCTTCTCAACAAATGCTTTTTGATCCTTTGTAAGCCTGATTGTAATTGTTTCTTTTTTGTCCATCATGTAAAGCATAATATCCCCCCTAAATGATTTTTGTAAGACAAACTATCACTTTTTTTCGTCCCTATTCGTGGTAGGGACGAAATCAAAAAATTTTTTATTTGCTCTAAATACTAAATACGTATAAGGCAACAAACACAGATAACTTAAAATCTTAAATATAACGCCAGGGATCCCCAAACAAATCATAATTTTATAAACCACAATCCGGCCACAAACGAAAACAACCGAAAGCACAAATACATAAATCACATACTTAATTAAATTTTTCATGTTTTTCTGGTGAACGCACGACCGGCGAAGCCGGATCCGCGCCAGTTCACCCCCTCGATTCTATTTTTTTTTGATTTTTTTAAATGCTCAAAATCATTTTGCCGAGTAAGCGTTGTCCGACAAACCCCGGACGCGGGCAGATCTAAAAACAAAATTATCTTTTACACTTTTACACTACTACATTTTACGAGTTATCGTTGGCGCTCTCGCGCTTTCCACCCCTACGGGGCAACGATTAACAACTCTTACATTTTTAAAACCGGCACCGAATAAAAAAATCCCCCCCGAAAGCCGACAACGTCCTTTTACGCCTGGCCTAAACCAAGCCGAAACCCTCACCGCCCTCCGGGGGAAAATCAGAGATCAAAACCGCATCCCCTAATACAATATTACAATTTGTCCATTTGCACCATCTACAAGCACCGCCTCCGCCTTATCCAAGATCGTTACATATATTTCCCTGGACAACTCGTCAGCAAAGTACATTACTACTTCATAAAAACGATCCGCAACATTCTTTACCTTTACCCTGGGACATTCACCAGCCACAACAACACCGTTTTTGCTAATCGTTTTTTTATCCCCTACTAACAACATTTTTAACGCAAAATAATTATTCATGTTACGCCCCTTTTCGTAGTTTTTTTAATTTTTTAGATGGATGTTCAACCGCTTCATTGCACATATTACGCCCCAGGCCTATGCCTTGCATGATCTGATCCGGCGTAAGCATATCACCATTCATTGAAGCCTTAACCAAATTATCCACGCACGCTTGCGTATTATACGCCTTATAATGCTTATTTTTAACAAACCAGGCCATCCGTCCGATCGGCTTAACCATAGACGCTGAAGTAGCATTCTCCATGTCCCAGGCATCATATTTTTCCAACCCCTGAAACCGCCAGGTTTTATTACACAAGAATACATAGCTAGTTACCTGACGCAACAACGCGTCAACATGTCCGAATCTTTGCGCGGTATAATATATCGATATATAATGATGCCTACATGTCAAGATCGTATTAAGCGCAAGTGGATCCAGATTCCCTTTAAAATTCCGACTGTTCATTTGTACACTAAATTCATCCCCCAGGACATAAAGGATCGTCAGCGTGTCGTTTTCATCATCTACGCCATTATGCACCATTGTGAACTCAACTATTTGATTCATAGATCTAAAAGGCAAATATGGGATATTAAGATCCACATTAGACATAACAAGTACCTTTTGAGTAACATATTTTTTTCGACGCACACACCACACAATCCGATCGTTGTACCTGGAATATAAATAATTGATCCTGGCCACATCAGATAATGTTTTACCCTTTCCAAACAAGCCACAAAACGCCACGATCTCGCCCACCGGCGCCCTGTTATACTCTTTTCTGACAAAGTATCGCACCAGATCAGCCACGCCATACGCAATAACTAACGGTAACTTTTTAATACATAGCAATATTTTCGGATACCTGGCAAAGAATACAGCAAGCACCACAAAGACAATAGCAATTAAAATTATACTCATTTTTCCCCACCGATCCGCGCCAATGGGACAATCATATCCACCAACGACTCAAATACAAAACACAGAACAAAAAAACCCATAATCAACGCTTTATAACTTGCGCCCTCCACCGTAGGCTGACCGGTTACATACTGTATAAACTGATCCATTATTTGCTCACCCCCCTAATCTTTTTGTGGATCTTCTTGATCCAGTAATACAACAAAGCTAACAAAATGGTAAAAAGTAAGGCTTCCTGGTAATACACTACCCTTTGCACCGTTTCCCCCATACCGTAAAGCTGATATACGCATCCCGACACAGCCTGATATATTTCTTGATCCATTATTCCTTTGAACCCCCTAACTTGTAAAATACATAAAGGCCAATTTCTACCAACGTAGTACAGATCAGCATTTCCAAAAATGAAAACTCAAACGTAAATAACGTTATACGTAATCTCATAATACCCATTACAAACTCCCACAATAATGTTATAACTTGCATACTACACCCCCTATTTAGTAAACTGGCGCACAATACCAACAACAATACATAACACCATAGAAACCGTAAACAACCCGATTACCTCAGCCGGCAAAAACGTCATGATCGAAGTAAACAACACCGGAACCGCGCCCACCATAGCCAATAACGATCTAATCGAAGCAAGTACACTATTTAATATACCAGGCAATGTTTTATTCATACTATCAACATTATCCAACCAGGCACCCGATTCATAATAAGACGAATCAGAGCCGGCAACGATCCCGGATCCATGATCGAGAATATCCTGTTCATCATTAAAATATTGCGTTGCGGTACTCGAAGCCACTTCCGGGATCACGACATTATTAAGATCGTTTGTATACGTTGTATTTCCATCACACGCTTTCACAAACCACTTCGAATAATACGTTTTTCCATTTGTATCAGTATACTTAAACCGCATAGACACAAATACAAGCATGGAAAAATGTTCCGGATCCTGGGCAACAAGATCTCCGCTGAATTTACTCCACCAGGTTGTCTCATAATTTGTAACAGATCCTTTCCAGATCGTATCATACACTGATTGAATGTTCGCGATCTGCTCAACGACACTACAATTTGATACCTTACTATCACCATTATTTGCGAGCGCATACGTTACAACACTCTTTCTTAGTATCTTATAACCATCCCCATTAACCGCCATGTCCGACTCCTGGACACCGTATCTTATTTCATAATCTAAAAACGGAACATATGCTGAATAAGCATCCGGGTAAGTCCACCGCGTTGTTAGCATACTTCTATAACTCATGTCTTGGACATACGAAACACTTGTAGGATAGATCAACGACAAAAGAGATCCGGCGTTATTATCAAGATACGAATAAGCACTATTCAACCCAATAATTGAAGTTGTACCGCTGTTGCTATGATCCGGCAATTCCCCCATCAATATAACCGCGTCAACCTCGTCCTCTGTTTCATAATATTGCATGTTTGTTGTAAACAACTGTTTTACGTACTGATATTTATTATCATAGTAAATATATGAATCCAGGTACGTTGTATCATCCAACAAACAACTTTTTCCTACACCCCGGTAATATGCCTGTTTTATCTCATCGTAATAATACCAGGTAAATTCAGTCTTACTTTTTGCAAACAGACTTTTCTCTCCTGTTCCGGCCTGGTACCAATACAAATACACCGGATCTTTTCCAACAAATTTCCATTGCTTATTATTGTGTATCGCATCCGTTTGCCCGATCTCGTTAATAATACCCCTATACTGTACATATTGCGTGGTTGCTGAATTTATAGAGTCATACTCTTCCCGGCTACAATTACCGTAATATCTTTGCGTTTCAAAGTTATGCTGATCGTCAAGATCCAACCCGGCCGGGTACGTATTATCTAAATAAGTGTAGTTAATAATAGTTTTACCAGATTGCATATACGCAACAAGATCGGTATAACTGTTAAATATCTTATAGGTACAATATGCAAACTTTACCTTATACTCCACATGTTTTCCATCCGTACCCACAAATGAATAACTACTAGTCGGCAAATCAAAATAACTCAATGTCGGCATTGTATTAGCATTAAAAGCCGTACCACTTGCATTTAAAGGTTGCGTTGCACTACTTGCCACGCCTAAAATATTCGAAGCACTAGTTTGCGCGCAAAGATCCGCATTATAGGTTGTTGAATGATAGTTAAATCGAATAATATTCCAGGAAGTATCCGTCCAAATAGATGAATCATAAACTAACGCGTATTGCGTTCCACCGTTTGCGTTCATTCCTTTAACAAGCCCGATTACTGACTCATCCGTACTGGCATATCTATCCCAACTTACCGTTCCATTTCGATAAAAACAAAGATTATAATAATCAATGTCATATACATTTTTTAACTTTCCATCTTCGTACACTTCAACACAATATCCCATACGATTATTTCGTAATTGATTAGCAATATCATATTGCGTACGATCATCAACGGTCATATCATACGCCCTAGCAACAACCGGTACCCCAATAATCACCGTAAACATAACCGACACAATAAATACTATTTTTTTCATTTTTTCATTTTTTTCCAATCAACAGCAATAAAAAAGAGCACATACAAAAGTTATTGTACATGCTCTTTGGCTGATCCTTAACCGCGAGAAGTTCTCTTTGCCTTACGAATAAGTCCGAACATTACGCCGGCAATGCCACCGTAAAGAAAGATATTGATCGGAAACTCCGTAAACAATCCAAGTAACGTTTTTGCGCCAGAAATAAGCTCGCCCATTAAGGAAACGTCAATAGCTGTAGTCATGTCTTTACCTCCTGTCTAAGATTAGTTTAAGATTAGTCTATTTTAAGCTTACGCCCAAAACCTATGCAAATATAACACCTTTCAAAACCGCCTGGCCGTTGTAACTAGGCTCATATTGTAATTCCATTTCTTTTCCGACCTTATCCGGTGTGAAATATCTTTGCATTTCTTCAAATATTACAACCGTACTCGTAACAGATCCAGTCGTTCCTTTTTCATTTTCTGCTACCGTTGCAGGCCTTACCATGTGTATTGTTATCATATCCCTACCGGCCTTGCTCTTCCATTTTGAAATACCAACCAATTTCACTTTCATTTCTCATCACCTCATGATATAATTTTTTTGACATTGCGCTAAATCATGGAATATCACAGGTTTAACGCAAAGATGCATACGGATTTATATGAAAATGATGAAAACACCTATTTCCCTTAGGCTGGTTTATTTTCAATGGTTTCAAGATAATTGATTACTTTATTTATTAGCAGCTTACAACTTACTATATGGTTATTTTATTTCAATGCTTACACATCCAAACAAATGCTTTTTGTTTATTAGATTTATTTTATCTACATACATACGCTGGAGGTTTTATGAAAGAAATTACGTACGACAAACAAAAAAATTTAGAATATGTTAAAAAGCTTCGTGAACTGCAAAATGAACTTCCTACATTTTTACGGTCTTTTTTTATTGGTATTGATCAGACAACCGCTCCAAGAACCCGTGTTGCGTATGCTACAGACCTGAAGATATTTTTTGAGTATCTGATGAGTTATAATCCAGCTTATAAGAATATAAAAGTCAATGAAATCCCGCTTGATGTCTTGACAGATCTAACAGCTCAGGATTTTGAGGAATTTATTCAGTATCTTAAACTGTACGATAAACCAGATGGTAAAATTATTTCGAATACAGAACGTGGAATCAAAAGAAAATTATCTTCCCTGCGTGCCATGTATCATTATTATCACAAAAATAAAATGATTGCAGAAAACCCGATTCTTCAGGTCGACATGCCAAAACTTCACGATAAGGCAATTATAAGGTTAGATACAGATGAAATTGCACGATTTCTGGACCAAATTGAATCAGGTGACAAATTAAGTAAAAAACAACAAGAATATCACGAAAAAACAAAGGTACGTGATTTGGCATTAATTACCTTATTTTTAGGAACCGGTATTCGTGTGTCCGAATGTGTTGGCTTGGATTTAATGGATGTTGATCTGAATAATGACAGAATAAAGGTAGTAAGAAAAGGTGGTTACGAAGATTTCGTATACTTTGGGGAGGAAGTCAGAAGCGCATTACTCTCCTATCTTGATGAGCGTGAAAATATTATAGCTATACAAAATCATGAGAATGCCTTATTCCTTTCATCAAGACGACAGAGGTTAAGCGTCCGAAGCGTTGAAGTTCTTGTTAAAAAATATGCACAGCTTGTGACCTACAACAAAAAAATTACACCACATAAGCTTCGCAGTACTTATGGTACGGCATTATACCGGGAAACGAATGATATCTATCTTGTTGCAGACGTGTTAGGTCATAAAGATGTAAATACAACCAAAAAGCACTACGCTGCTCTTGAAGAAGAAAGAAAACGAAGCGCAAGAAATGCTGTAAAATTAAGGGATGAGTAGGATAAGAAAACAGGTACTCTTAATATAAACTTGTTCTTATACGACTCTAAAACTCCATTTCCTTTTGCGATAGGATTATTCTTAGTAACCAGTGATTTTTTGATATTTATAGATCATGGACAAAGCTTATATGCTACTTCTGTAGGCAGCCATCCCAGTTCATCAAAAAGTTTCACTTGTGGAGTATTCGGAAGTCTGTTTACCACTTCTTCAACAGAGGATAGGCAAAATCCAAGTCTTTTCCAGTAGTCTCCTGCTTCTGTACTGAATAAATAAATGGTATCAAGGTTCATTTTTTTTCCTGCTTCTATTACCTTTGAAAAAAGCTTTTTTGCCAGACCATTGTTACGATAAGATTCATCAACCATCGCACTGCGGAGCAATCCGTATTTAGTTTCATATTCACAGCCAATCACCCCAATTAATGCATTGTTCATGAAAGCACCCCAGTAACGTGTATTCACAGCAAGAATCCCTTCTGTTCGTAAGTCACTTTTAGAGATCAATTCAAGGACCAAAGTTTTGTCAGATAAGGAAAGTTCTTTAATCACAAGCATTTCGTTTTGCATCGATTTCAGTGCCGTGCCTTCGGATGATGAATTAAGATATTGCAATATATCTCGTGCACATTCATCTGGCGAATTATTTGTTGTGTCTACCATATAATCATAGTGACTTACAACATTCATGTGAGAGGTCTGATATTCTGACAGACCTATGACTCTGTCTTTGCGTGCGATTTCCCGCTTCTTTAATTCATCCAGAGAACAGCTTACCTTAATAAAACGAACATCGTATGACGAGAATATATTGATACAGCGATTCAGCCAGTCAGCATAATTATCTTCAAAAACAAAATCCAGAACAACGTTAAATCCATTATCAAGAATATGTTTTGAAAATAAAAAAGTAAAATCAGCAATATTATTTATGTTAGCTGCAATCTGACTGCCATCAATCATAGACGCTACCATATCAATTCCAATGTGATAGTATGGTTCATCTTCAAATTCTAAAATTTTTTTTGCTATGGATGATTTACCTGAACTGGATGTTCCATTTAATAGGATAAGTTTTTTCTTCATTTTATTATAAATCCCCTTAGTCCTTTTTTCTTCTTTTCTCACGTTCCCCTAATGCAAGCAGGTAAAGCAGATCATCAAGTTACTGTTGTGATTGATTTATCTCTGTAAATACTGCACCTGAATGCGTAGACGGTCAAATAAGACTTTATATTCAAAAAAACGTATATCAAATACCATATCACTATTATGCGTATTTACGGCTGATTTAAGCGTATTCACTGCTTTTTTATATTTGCTGATACTATGACTGAAAATCTCTTATACAATAGGATACAATAAGTGGTAAAGTATTACAACAAGTTTTATTTATTGAAATCAGGGTAAAGTTTGCAAATCCGTCGAATATATACTATAGTTTAACATATGATGTCGGAGGCAAAGTATTTTGCCCTCAGAAGATTAAAATGCATGATCGGCGGTTCATAGGATGGATTGTCAGAAGGAGATTGAACATTGCAGAACATACACTTATTATTGGATTCCACCATATCACAGAATGAAAAGATAAAAATACTGAATGATTCGGTAAATGAACTGCTCCCCTGGAAAGCAGCCAAGGATTTGGTTATCCAAAGTTGCCTTGCGTCGCTGGTATCTTTATTGGATCAGATTTCGGAACTCGTTAACCGAGAAGAAAACATCGAGAATTGTGGATTTTTAGATAGCTACGTCTCCTGCTTTGATACTTTTCTGGCAAGAAAAGAATTGTACCACCGTGCACCGGTTGAGAACAAACGTAACATTGTCATATGGGGGAATAGTCTGGTCAGCAGAATAATAACATTTGCCTTTGATCACAGAAAAGTGAATATTCTGAATGAAAAGAATATTCTAACGTCAAATGATTTGAATACGATAGAATTTGACTATCTTATTTTGTGTGATAATACACAGGATGATTTATCGATGGTTCCACCGGAAAGAATAGTTAATTACTGGCTGTACCTGAACTACTTCTGGCTGAACACGCCCCGAAACTATTATAATTTAAAGCAGTTTCAAATGGGGGATAATTATGCGGGGATTGCTACCGGTATCTCTTACATTCTGCGAGCGATAGATTTCGAGAAGCTTGACTACAAAACTGCAAGTCTGACAAGCCCGGGTCAGGATCTTTTTTATGATTTTGAGATGTTCAAATGGGCGATGCAGGATTCTGCCTGTCAGAATGTAAAGTACTGTATTCTTGGTCTAAACTACTACTGCTTTCAGTATGACCTGTCAAAGAGCCATAAGTTTGGAATACGAAGCTTATGCTATTACCCTCAGACCTTACAATTGCACCACTATTATACCAAAGAGGATTCTATACGATTCTTTGATGTTATGAAGCAGGTACTCCCAGAGTTCATGAAAGAGAATCATGTTGATATTCTGTTTGAGCATTACAAAAGATACAATGAAAGTTTCATGCATGGATTGACAGGCCGCTTTGAGGAAGCAAATCTTTCGGCAGAACAATACGAGCAGGTCCTTGACGTATTAAAGACTTTATTTAACAAAGATTATCCGGATACGTTAAAAGAATACGAGACGATCTTTGATGAATATTTACGTTACTTGGATGAAAAGAATGTAAAAGTATTTGTATTAATCCCTCCCTTCCCGGATATTTATATCAGAAATATTCCGGGAAAGATGAAACAGGAATTTGAAGAAATTGTTGCCAGATATAAAGAAAAATACAATTTCGAACTTATTGATCTGTCGAATGATCCAAGATTTACAAATGAACATTTTGGCGATTTTTCGCATGTAAATGTATATGGAGCTGAAATTGTATCTTCTATACTGAACGAAAGAATATCCACTTCTACTATTTTTTAACTACCTTATTTAATAAATAAGACGAGTGCAATTATCGAAAAGATTTTACTAAATTATTTTTCCGGATAAGTCTCAAACAGTGCAGCTACCGTATCATAGATGTTTTGTGCAATTTTGCTCTGATAGGTCGAACTTGTAAGCTTGTCAAGTTCCGTTGAATTGGTCATGAAGCCAGCTTCAATCAAAACGGCAGGAACCTTTGTATCGCGAACGACAACATAGTCAGCGGTCGTGATACCGCGGTTGGTCGTGCTTAATGCTGATGAAACACTGGAAACAAGTTTTGAAGCAAGCATTCTTGAGGTGATTCCCCCTGTTGATGTATTCTTATTCAATGTACTGTAGTAAGTTCCAGTACCAACAGCACTGGTTACCGGCTGCTTTGATGCATTTACAAGTACATTGCAGTGAAAGCTGATGAAAAGATCAGCATCGGTCAGATCAGGGTATGCGGCACGGTCTGCAAGTTCAATGTATGTGTCGTTGATCCTGGTCATATAGGCTTTGATATCAGTGTTATTGAATATCGATGCGGCCAGGGTAAGAACGGAAAGATTAATATCTTTTTCATTCCATAAAGTACCGTTACTTGATTTATATGACGCACCGGGATCTTTCCCTCCGTGTCCAGGATCAAGAACAACAACCGCTTTATATATATTCCCTGGGTTATCAATCGTCATTACAAATCCGCCGGATGAATTCAAGGATTTAAATCCTTGAATTTTTGTTGTCTTTATAACAATTTCTGTCTTCTTGCTCGAATTCAGCTGTGTTGTAATGCCTGATATTGCCGGGTGCTGATAAGATATTGGATTTTCCTTGTAGAACTCAGTATAATCGTTATCCAAAACAATAATGATCTGATTGTTCCAGTAATAATCTTTAAAGGTGACTTTTTCATAAGAAATGCTGTCTGGTAAAGGTATATAGATCTGCTGATCAGATAACGTAATCACATCGTCCTCTTCGCTTTTGACTGGTGCTTCGTAAGAATAGGAATTATTCATTCGAAGACAATAACTGCCATCCTCTAGAGTTGAAACAACGTAACCACTATAATAGGATGGTTTCTTAATAATAACACAGGTGGAATTATCTGTTGGTGACTCAACCATACAATAATCAATAGCATAGGATTTTGTTGAATACTGATGATCGCCGACTGTATTGATTACATTATCAAAAACCAAGTGTATGGAATAATCATCTTCTGCAATGGTTGGTGTTGCTTCATATTTAGTTTTAAGAATAATATACTCACCATAGTTATCGCAGCCGGCAGTAAAAGCGGAAAGATAATTCGTTTCCATGGAATCAAAATAGGACAACTGGTTTGCGAATGAATCAGTAGTTAACCATTCAAAGTAAGACACACTCTCATCAAGTGCCGTACTGCAGTCAATCAGCTCATTCATGGATGCTTCAAGAGAAAGCGAATCAGCTGTTGTAATTGTACAGTTACATTGTATTGAATTATTATTTAGATCAAGACCAAGTGCTGTTGCTGTGAATTCAAGCGGAACATAGATTGCATAGGAACCGGATACATTATTCGTAACAATATTCGGAGCAATTGGAAGTTGAAATGCAACACCATTTACATAGGCTGACTTACTTCCTAAAGTAAAGATGACTGTACTTTCATCTCGAACCAACTTCAGAGTATTCGTCGTTGAATCATAGCTATAATCTACACCAAAGGCACTTTTCGTAAAGATCTTCTTTGCCGGGCCAAAGAGAACTTTATCCATTGTTATAACAGGAAGACTTCCAAAAGAAAGAAGTTTATTATTAATAGATATCGATGTTGTATCACCTTTATAGGTAAAACCAATATTGTTTATAGACAAATCCATGGAAGAACCAATGGTTATGGTTGCATTTGCGCTGTTCCAATCATATTCGTACCCTAAAGTTTCACATATAAAACGGGTCGGAACAAGAACCCTGGTAAGTTTCGAGTCAGCGTATTTCACTTTAACAGGAGCGGCATTTATGGATACCGATTCTCCATTTACAATTGCTGTCTTGCTGCCGATCTTTACTATGATTGTTGTTGAGGCATCGGAAATGGTAACGGTTGCCGCATTGCTGTCATAAATACAAGTCAACCCAAGTGTTTTTGAGAATAATGCAGTTACAGAGCACAAAGCCACCCCATTGCTGCTGAGCATTGCGGGTGTTTTTGATAAGTCAACAGATGCACCGTTACAGATATAGGTAAGAGCACTGTCATTGTATGATTTTGTTTTCTTCGTTGAATAATCATAATATTTATAAGTCGTTGTTGCTGCATGTAGTACATTTGTTGGTATAAATGATGTAAACAGAGATGTTATTATCAGCAGGCATACCATGTTGATCATTACTTTTTTGCGGTTTTCCATAATCCTCTCCTAACAGGTTCTTGACTCTCGTTTGTTGATGTGATAATATCCTAGGTGCTGTTTATTTCCTATAAAAATAGTAAGAATAAAAAAAGGGGTATAACATGAAATTACAGAAACTACTCAGCCTTACCAGACGTGCGGTCGATGATTATAAAATGATTGAGGAAGGCGATAAAATTGCAGTTGGTTTATCAGGCGGCAAGGACAGTCTTGCCATGCTGTATGCACTTGCTGAATTACGAAGATTTTACCCAAATAAATTCGAAATTGTTGCCATTGCGGTTCATTTAGGTTTTGATGGGTTTGATCTTTCAAAAATCGAAGCTTTATGCAAAGAACTAAATGTACCAATGACAATTGTTGAAACACAGATTGCACAAGTGGTATTTGAAACCAGAAAAGAAACGAATCCCTGCTCTTTATGTGCTAAAATGAGAAAAGGTGCCTTTAATGAAAAGGCAAAAGAACTTGGATGTAATAAATCTGCCTATGCTCATCATCGGGATGATGTTGTTGAAACTATGCTTATGTCAATGTTATATGAAAGCAGGTTTCATACATTTTCTCCCGTTACTTATCTGGACCGAATGGATCTTACCTTAATACGTCCACTTATCTATGTAAATGAAGCAGATATTATAGGATTCAAAAATGCGTATCAACTGCCTATTGTTAAGAATCCCTGCCCAATGGATGGATATTCAAAACGTGAGTACGCCAAAGAACTGGTGAAACAATTATCGGAAGAAACAAAAGGGGCGAAAGACCACATCTTTCGTGCAATAACTGAAGGACCCTTTGAAGCCTGGAATAAGAAATAGATTACATTCATAACCGATTTTATTTTGTCTCCGTGAAAAGTCCAGGGTAAAGATAGAGCTCAAATGACTGCATATATTTTGAATATGCTGTATCCTGACATTCTTTTGGGATAATACTTATAATCTTCGCTGCTATTTCTTCATCACTATAGTAGGATGTCGTAATATCCTGAACCAGACTTGTTAAGCTGTTATACCATTCATCCGCTGCTATGTAGTTGAAAAGTTCAGGACTATCATCTTCTAAGTTATCACGAAGGTATATGATCTCCTCTTCCCAGATTGAATAATTATGATTCAACTCTGGGTGTTCCTGTTCAGCTTTGCTTTGAATCTCAGAAAAGGCTTCCATTGCTGCTTGCTTTGCTGTCTCATCCTGTTGCGCCGTTAATTTAGCGTTAGCGAGATAAGAAAAGAAAAGCAAAAGAACAACAGCAACTGCAATCGTAACAAAAGGAATGACTTGTGTAACATAAGGATTTTTTTTATTCATAAAATCATCTTTTCTAAATTATTTTAGGTATATTATACCACATATCATGATTATGTAAATAATATAGCTGGATTAAATCTTATATTAATAAGACTTCACATGAAAAAAAGGCAATGGAATATTCCAAAGCCTTTTTTTCATGCTTGATATAAGATTTTGATTGTAGGTAAAGTAAATTAAATATTATAGTGAATTGTTTGCTTCCGTATAATAAGGAATAACCAAATAATTACCTGAATGTATTGTATCAGAATGTAAATGATTTGTTGCTTTGATCTCAGTAACATAGTCGCTAATACTATCATACTCATCCGTATAATATTGTGTTGCAATGGCCCAGAGTGTATCACCACTTTTAATCTCAATCGATATAACTTTTTTAATTCGTTCCGGATGTTCGCTGGCAGATACACTTTGTGTTAAAATAGAAAGAGATAATAGGAAAACAAGTAAAACTGCTATGGCCAAAATAATTCTGGAACGTAATCCACGGCAAAAGAAATACGCTGCTGCTTGTAGTGGTCTGCTGTAAAATCTTCTTATTATACGCATTGTGCACCTCCCTGATATCGAACATATATTCCGAACATTTGTTTTCTTTATTATATCGAACAAACATATGTTTGTCAATTGATTTTTTGAAAATTATTATTTTTTTCGAACATAAGTTTTGCATTTGGAAATGAGGTGTGTTATAATACATCCATAAATAAGAAATTTTATGAAAAATAACGATTGGAGGTTATAACATGGGTTATGGTAAGATTAGCGGTAAACAGAGAGAGATTTTAGAATATTTGAAAACACAGATTATTAATCGTGGTTTTCCACCTGCTGTTAGAGAGATATGTGAAGCTGTGAATTTAAAGTCCACTTCTTCGGTTCATTCTCATCTTGAAACATTGGAAAAGAACGGATACATCAGAAGAGATCCATCAAAACCACGTGCTATAGAGATTGTAGATGATTGTTTTAATTTGGCAAGACGTGAAGTAGTTAATGTACCGATCGTTGGTACGGTAACAGCAGGTCAACCGATTTTGGCGGTGGAGAATATGGAGGGATATTTCCCGATTCCTATGGAATATATGCCGAATGAAGAGACTTTTATGCTTCATGTAAAAGGTGACAGTATGATCAATGCCGGTATTTTTAACGGTGATCAGATACTGGTACAAAAACAGCAGACAGCCAAGAACGGAGACTTTGTTGTTGCATTGCTTGAAGATTCTGTAACCGTAAAGACTTTCTATAAAGAAAAGAACCATTATCGTCTTCAGCCTGAGAATGATACGATGGAACCAATCATCGTAGATGAAGTAATGATACTTGGTAAAGTAATTGGATTATTTAGAATGCTGTAAAGTATCAGCTATAACTGGGTGTAATTTTTATTGATAACGTGAAAGCCGGAGAAAATTCTCCGGCTTTTTTATAGGTATATCTAAATAGATTTATATCATTTGTACTCTGTAGTGTTTAGATATTTATAGCAATCGTGTTTCTACAGTGTATTGATATTTATAGCAATCATGCAATGTATATATCTATATCAGATATATACTACAGCGTATCTATATCAACAGTTTTACCATCTTTCCAGATACGTTCCAGGTTATAGAACAGACGATCTTCACTGGAAAAGATGTGTACGACGATATCGCCGTAATCCATGAGAACCCAGCCGCTGGAACGAATTCCTTCGATTCTGGCTGGCTCAATTCCATTACGTCCAAGCTGTTCTTTTACAGCATCAACAAGTGCATCAACATGAGGAACGTTGTTGCCGTTGGCAATGACAAAGTAGTCAGCAATAACAGATACTTCACCAATATTAATAATCTTAATATCTTCTGCTTTTTTATCAGCAAGCGCACTGTGAACAAGTTTTACATATTTGTTTGATTCTAAACTCAATTTTGTTCTCCTTTCGAGTTGAATAACTCTTTATAATAATCATATGTGACCTGGGTCTGTGGATCAATTTCAGTCTCGGATTCTCTTAAATAACGCAGAGTATTTTCAAGTACAAGACACATCGCATAATCAATGTCTCGAAATGAGATCTCACGTATCTGAAGCAGACCGGGTGTTGTTTTTTGTGCTCTGTAGGGCTCGATATAATCCGCAAGAAAAATAAATTTCTCCAGCATCGTCATATTGGGCTTACCAGTCGTATGCCACTCTATGGAGGATAATATATCCTCATCTTCTATTTCATACTCATTTTTAGCAATATAGGCGCCAAGTTTTCCATGCAATAAAAATGGATTTCTTGCTTCTACTTCACTAACCGAAAGCGGAATGGTAAGACATCTTTCCAGAATAATTCCATCACCCAGCTGTTTCGCGCAATCATGCAAAAGTCCGGCAATGATCACCTGTCTGAGGTCTTCATATTGATAACACATAGCCATGGATGCTGCGGTATATGCTACACTTATTGAGTGCAGATAACGTTTTCCGCTAAGTATCTTTTGCATGGCTTCCTGTAATTCAAGTATCTGCGTTTTCTTCTGATTCATTCTGTGCTACCATTTCTGCGATGCTTACTTTATAAAGAATGACCCTGCGTAAAGCAACGCGCAAACACAAAGCCTGGTTTTACTATAATTCAAGTGATATCAAAGATATGATTCATACTAATTCACGTGAATTCAAATCAAATTATCAATAAGTCACTCGTTTATTAAATACGTAAGCTTCTGTCCTGTTTCATTCGTTTCTGCTGTCATACAAATGATGCTCTTCGATATATTGTATGACCAGATCCGGTACAAGATACTTAACCGATTTACCTTCAGCTATCATTGTTCGCAGATGCTGTGATGATATCTCCATGGATGGAATGATCACTTTATCAATGGATGCATTATACATGCTTCGTATGGATTCAATTGCCTGATCAATCTGATGATCGTTATACGCATATCTGGAAGAAGCAAGAATATGTGCACGCTTAAAGATTAACTCAGGATGATACCAATTCTCTATGTTACACAAAGAATCTCCTCCGATTATAAAATACAGGTTTGTGTCAGGCATAGTATCCATAAGGATACGAAGCGTATCACAGGTATAGGACGTATCTTCCTTGTCAATTTCCAAAGTAGAATAGGTAAAATGAGAATTTTCCTGTATGGCAAGCTTTAACATGGCCAGCCGATGTTTATCGTTAAGTACAGCAGAGGAATCTTTATGAGGCGGACGATACGATGGCATAAAGATTATCTTATCAAGATCGTATTGTTGGTAAGCTTGTTCAGCCAGGACTAAATGTGCAATGTGAACCGGATTAAAGGTTCCCCCCATAATACCGATTTTGTCCATAATATGATACCTCCATTTTTGCGAGATAAAATAAACATAGCCTTCCTTTGGCTTACATGCCTGTTCTATCCAAAATCGTATGAATGTTTTGCGCAATATTCCCTGAGCTCTTTTAGCAGATATTGATAATTATGCTTTTGGAAGTTCGATCTTTTTTTTATTCTTTGATTCTTTGTAAAGAACGATCTTTTTTCCAATGACCTGCACTATTTCGGAATGTGTACGCTCAGATAAAACAAGAGCAAGACTCTTTGGCTCATCGAGGCAATTGTTAAGTACAGAGATCTTAATAAGTTCACGTGCTTCTAAGGCTTCCTCCACACTGATTGTTAAATCAGGTGAAATCCCTGATTTACCGATCTGCATAATTGGATCAACCTTCATGGCAAGACTTTTTAAATACGAACGTTGTTTGCTCGTCATAATAAATATCCTCTTTCTAAATAAATTATTTATAGTAATCAAACTGTAATCCGTACATACGAACGGTATCACCATCCTGAATACCCAGTGCTTCCAACTCTTCCAGAATACCATTGTCTTTTAAGAATTTCT
The DNA here is from genome assembly GCA_003249225.1 of Clostridia bacterium. Taxonomy (GTDB): domain Bacteria; phylum Bacillota; class Clostridia; order Lachnospirales; family Lachnospiraceae; genus SZUA-448. Next base: position 18,957 of record QKJQ01000033.1, read on the forward strand.
GGAAGAACTCAAATCCTTTTTCGGAGTCGATATTCGTATACCCCAGCATTCTTTCGATTTTTGGACCTTCCACAGCATATACCTGTTCTTCTTCATCGTAAAATACAGAATATGGATCCTTTGCAACACGGAATTCATTCATGGAAAATTCTTTTTCAAAAACAATTGGTGTTTTTGGAATAGTCTTTAAGAGCTCATATACATAATAAAGAAGTTCCTTTACACCTTTTCCGCTGACGGCAGAGATCGGGAATACTTTTATTCCGTCTTTTTCAAATTCTTCCTTTAACAGATCAATTACAGTCTCTTCTTCAGAACCAAAAAAGACATCTGTTTTATTTGCAGCAATAACCTGCGGTTTTTTCAGAAGATCGGGATTATAAGCTTCCAATTCATGATTGATCGCACGTATATCAACAATTGGATCGCGGCCTTCTGTTGAGGCTGCATCAACAACATGGATTATGACTTTTGTTCTTTCAATATGCTTTAAGAACTCATGTCCAAGACCAACACCGTTCGAGGCTCCTTCAATAAGGCCAGGAATATCTGCAATTACAAATCCCGCTCCATTGTCAAGGTCTACAACACCTAAATTAGGATTCAACGTTGTAAAATGATAATTTGCAATCTTTGGCTTTGCATTGGTAACACGTGAGAGAAAGGTTGATTTACCGACATTCGGGAAACCAACAAGCCCAACATCAGCAATAACTTTAAGCTCCAAAGTTACATCAAGTTCAAGAGCTTCCTGTCCGGGCTGTGCGTAAGTCGGAACCTGCATGGTCGCTGTAGCATAATGCTGGTTGCCCTTACCACCTTTTCCACCGGTCAGAATGACTTCACGTTTGTTGCCGTGTGACATATCTGCTATGATCTTACCTGTTGAAGATTCTTTTATAACCGTACCTTCCGGCACTTTCAAAACAAGGTCTGCACCATTTTTTCCGGTACATTTTTTATTTCCGCCATCTTCACCGTTTGGCGCACAGTATTTACGCACAAAACGATAATCTGATAAGGTATTCATACCCTCATCAACTTCAAATATTAAATCTCCGCCTTTTCCACCGTCGCCTCCATCGGGACCGCCAGCAGGAACAAAGATTTCGCGACGAAAACTGACATGACCGTCTCCGCCTTTGCCAGACCGAATATAAATATTGGCTGTATCTGCAAACATCAAACCACCTGTTCTTTCTTGTATGACATTAATAATAAACGAGATTGTTGTATTTTTTATTAATTATAATAGATACGATTTATTTAATCAACCGTTACTGCATGTAAAACAGCCGGTCGTATGATTTTGCTTTAAACAAAAACAGAAACCCTGAGATTTATCAGGGTTTCCAGTCGTTCATTCTTATGCTTCAGCTTGAACAGGGTAAACAGAAGCCTGCTTCTTGTCTTTACCCTTTCTTTCGAAACGTAACACACCATCTGTTAATGCAAATAATGTATCATCTCCACCGCGTCCAACATTCACACCTGGGTGAATCTTAGTTCCGCGCTGTCTGAAAAGAATATTTCCAGCTGTAACGAACTGTCCGTCAGCACGTTTCGCACCGAGTCTTTTTGATTCGGAATCTCTGCCGTTCTTTGTAGAACCAACACCCTTTTTATGAGCGAAAAATTGAAGGTTCATCTTTAACATGGTTTACACCTCCTATTTACATAATGTAAAATACCAGTTTCATCTAATTTTATAAGTGATTTACCTGCACATATCGTTTTCCGTATGTCTCTTCAATATCTTTTAGACCCAGGAACATTGCATTTAGAAGAACTTCCGAATCATGACTGGGAGAGCCTTTAATCTTAAAATCAATTTGAGCTTTCTCTTCGTTCTGATGACAGTCGAATTTGTCTGATGTGAAATGTTCTATTGAATTGATCGTGTTAATAGTCAGAACAGAAACCGAAGCACAGATAATATCCTGTCCGCTCTCTGCATAACCTGAATGTCCACTGCTGAAGAATCCAATCAATTTTCCCTGTTCATTTTTAATAGAAGAAATCTTAATCATACGTTACCTGCGATTATTATGCGTTAATCTTTTCAATCTTAACTTTAGTGAAACACTGTCTGTGTCCGTTTTTCTTGTGGTATCCGGATTTTCTCTTGTAACGATAAACGATAACTTTCTTTGCTTTACCATTTGTTACGACTGTTCCGGTCACACTAGCACCAGCTACGGTTGGGGTACCAACTGTCATCTTGTCATCACTGAGAACAAGAACCTGATCAAATGTTACGGCATCACCTGCTTCAACACCAAGCTTTTCAACATTGATTACATCACCTTCGGAAACTTTATACTGTTTTCCGCCAGTTGCAATAATTGCGTACATATTGCTCCTCCTATACTATCCAACGTATTGGATTTACTCGCCAACTTTGGTGCTGTTACATATTCTTCAAAATAAACAGACTTGAACCACATTGTGCGGCATACTGATATATAATAGCATGTGAATATTTGTTTGTCAAATATTTATTTGCGTTTTTATCAAATTCTTTGGAACCTGTTCATACAATGGTCTGCGGACCTTTTTTCTGGTTAATTCTACAAGATTAAGAGCGGTCATATCAACAAAGGTCGTTTTAATAGGATCTGCGAACAATAAAGTCTGAAGATGTTCGATCAGTTCTTCTTTGTACTTTGGCTCAATCATATCAATGTAATCAATAATAATAATACCGGACAGATTTCTTAATCGTATCTGACGTGCAATTTCATCGGTAGCTTCCAGATTGATCTTTAAGAACATATCCTGTACTTTTTTCTTTGAGGATATAGCTTTTTCTGTATTTACATCGATAACAGTCAGTGCTTCCGTGGGTTGAATGATAACACTGCCACCTGACCGCAACCACACTTTTTCACGAAGCGCTTCCTCCAGTAAAGCAGGAATCTTATAGAGGACGTTCAGCGGCAGTGCGCTGCTCTCCTGCATTTTAAGCTTCTCAAGATCTTCTTTTTGAAAATCGGACAGATAAGCCTCAATGGACAGATAAAGTTCAGGTTCATCGGTACGAATTGCATCAATGTTATCGGCAAATCCATCCCTTATTGTGCATAAAAAAGGAGGAAGTGTCTGATAAAGCATAGAAAAACAGGTACGATGTATACCGGTCATCAGGATGTCCTGATATAACATAATTAAATGATTTACTTCGTTCTGTATTAAATCTGCATTTGCATGGAGCGAATTTGTTCGAACTATGAACCCGTAATTATCCGCTACAAAAGGTTTAACTATCTTGCGAAGCCGTTTCTGTTCCTCTTCCTCTTCTATTTTGTTTGAAACACCAAGCGATGGTTTCCCATGCGTTAAAACTACGTATTTGCCCGTCAGAGCAAAAGAAGTTGTTACTACGGGAGCTTTTGTTTTTACTTCGTCTCTTGCCACTTGCACGATCAGCTCGTCGCCAACACATATGGTTTTACTTTGACCATGATGAATAAAAACTGGGTTCTTAACTTCTGCCAGAGATAGATAACACATTTTACCATCAGCAATTTCTACAAAGGCAGCATTGATATTCGAAATAATATTTTTCACTTTTCCAATGTATACGTTACCGAGGATTTGATTGGTGCATTCCGGATCAACATTGAACTGTACCGCACTTTTACCGTCATGAAGACAGGTAACAATACTGTCGTAATATTTCGTTATGATTATCTGATTGCCCATAAAGGCTGCAGTCCTTTCTGATTGGAATAGAGTTCCATACGATGGATCTGATAAGCAAACTTATCATAATTAATACCATGGAATGCACAAAAACTTTCTATAATAGAATCCGGTTTGATGTTCGTCTCGCTGCCAGAAGTAAGCTGAAGATAGAGTCTTCTGTCATTTTCATAATAGTCGGCAAATATCGTCCCGTCCTTGATATATTCTGGTTCAATAGCTATTTTGTCGTAAAAATCATAAAGGTCGAAGGAATATCCAAGAATAAATGGCTTACAATCGATTTCTTTGCTGCTCTTCTTTGTTTTCTTTTGAATTAGTATTTCATTTTGCTTGTAAAACTCCTCAAAATGAGCTTCGAATTCTTCTTGTGTAAAAGGAAAATCGAATCCATCTTTAATAGAAATCATATAATCAGCAGCTTGAACGAGCGCCATGGATGTAATTCGTTTTGTATGAGGCAAAATCTCATCAAGCAGGGTTATTTCATTCACCCAGATTCCGTCTGTCATTACGGCATTGATGCTTTCTTTCAGCTTCTCAAGACTTTCGTAAGAGTTAAGTTCAATCTCCATATATTCAGATGAACTAGTCACGCCAACCGACAAAGGCTGAGCAAATGACATAATCTGATGCGGATGAAATCCTTTAGAATAAACAACATCCCAGCCGGCACGAAGCACTGCTTTTTGAAAGTAACGCATCACATCAAGATGTCCGATGAACTTTAAGACACCGAATTTTGCAAATTTAACTCGAAAAATCATTTTATCTCCATTCTGCGCATGAATTTTGCGCATATCAAGTTTGAACGAGCGGTGACGCGCGAGGAACAAACTTGCCACATGAAATATTTTATTTCATGTTTATCTCCATTCTGCGCATGAACTCTGCGCATATCGAATCAGGATTTTGTATGTGATGATATACACACACCACATTGATAGGTACCAGCACCGCAGCCGGAACAGGATATGTAGCAGTTTGGTGTTGTAATCTCATTTTTTGCTTGCTCGTATTCCTTGTATAAGAATTTTTTCGTAACACCAATATCAATAAAATCCCATGGAAACAGCTCGCCGAATCCTCTTTCACGGAAGTTATAAAAATCAATACTGAGCTGATTCTCTTCCAATGCCTTGATCCATCGGTCAAAGACAAAATTTTCAGTCCAGGCTTCAAATATGCTTCCGGCTTTGTATACCGACAGAATTACCGAACTCAATCTTCTGTCACCTCTTGCAAGAATACCTTCAATAATGGTCGTTTCCGGGTCATGCCAGTTATAACGAATGCTTTTTGCATTTAATTGCTCTTTTACTTTTGAGTGCAGGAACTTTTGCTTTGCAAGAAATTCTTCCATCGTACTCATTCTGGACCATTGAAATGGCGTGAATGGTTTCGGAACAAAGAATGAAGTGCTTGTTGTAATGGCAACTTTTCCATTCCGCTGATCCTTTGGTATTTCATAATAACGTCTTGCAATTTGATCGGAAAGTTGGGCGATTCCTTCGATATCTTCTTCAGTTTCGGTAGGAAGTCCCATCATAAAATATAATTTTACTTTATTCCAGCCACAAGAAAATGCTGAAGCTGCACCGTCAAGGATAACATCTTCTGTTAAGCCTTTATTGATTACGTTACGAAGCCTTTGAGAGCCGGCTTCCGGTGCGAAAGTCAGACTGCTTTTACGAATATCCTGTACTTTGCTCATTACATCAAGCGCAAAAGAATCAATACGCAGAGAAGGAAGAGATATGTTAACACCCTTATCTCTAAATTCATCGATCAAAAAATAAACCAGTTCATGAAGGCATGAATAATCACTTGAACTTAAGGAACTTAAAGATATCTCATCATAACCAGTTGATTCCAGCATGTCTTTTGCCAGAGACTTCAGGTAATTTACATCTCTTTCCCGAATCGGCCGATAAATCATTCCCGCCTGGCAGAAACGGCAGCCTCTTGTACAACCTCTTTGTATTTCAAGAACAACACGATCCTGAATTGCCTGTATATAAGGAACAAGCGGTTTTCTGGGATAAGGTGAATTGCTGATGTCGGATTCGACCTGTTTTTTAATTTTTTTCTGTGCGTGGCTGTTGTTAGGTTCCTGTGAAAGAAGTATACCTTCTTCATTGTATGTTACATCATAAAAAGAAGGAACATAAATCCCTTCGATCTCTGCTGCAAGCTCTAGAAATTCTATCCTTGAAAGATTTTCATGTTTATATTTTTTATAAGCATCCAGAAGCTGATCGTAAACTGTCTCACCTTCACCTATATAGAAAAGATCAAAGAATTCAGCAACGGGTTCCGGATTGTAGGTACAAGGACCACCACCAATAACAATGGGGTCTTCCTTGGTTCTATTCTTTGCAGAAAGTGGAATACCGGAAAGATCAAGAATCTGAAGTATGTTAGTGTAACACATTTCATACTGCAGTGTTATACCAAGGAAATCAAATGATTTAATCGGGTCTTGTGATTCAAGGGCAAACAAAGGAATCTTTTTTTCTCTCATGATTTTGTCAAGATCCGGCCACGGCGAATAGACACGTTCACAATAGGTGTCCTCACGTTTGTTGAACATATCATATAATATCTGGATGCCAAGATGTGACATACCAACTTCATATACATCAGGGAAACACATACAGAAGCGAATATCGATCTGGGACAGGTCTTTTTTGACCATATTCACTTCATTTCCGATATACCTTGCAGGTTTTTCTATCGTCAGTAGTATATCATCTGATAAAGCTAAATGTTTCATGCAGTAATCCTTTCGGTTTTATTTCTTATGTTTTGTCAGAACCAATAACGGTACTAACATTATACTGGCAAAAAGCAGACATTTACCTACGGTTGAGGCCTTTGAAGAACAACATTTTGGGGCAGGCTGCTTATTTGCTGTATTTGTAAACTCGACAGCTTTTGTTTTTGATAAAATTTCTTCTTTCTTTTTTAATGCTTGTTGTTTTTGTTTCGTATTACGCTTCCATTCTTCCGATGTGCTGTCTGGCTTATTTTTTTTCTTCTCCATAACGGGAGTTTTGTTTGTTGGAATTGTATAATAAGGTACATTTACCTGAACACCACTTTTTACTGCAGCCTTTTTAGCCTGAAGCGTAATCTCATCACCCGCTGTCGAAATTCCTGAGGCAACGGCAGGTTCAATAATTTCAGCTTCTGGTTCAATGCGTTCGACCTCTGATTCAATAAGTTCGACTTCTGATTCATTACGTTCAACTTCTGATTCATTACGTTCGACTTCTGATTCTATTCGTTCATTTTCTGATTCAGGAGAATCATTCGATGCTTTTGTTAAGTCAGACTCTTCTATGGAATCAGGTAGTTCCACCGCAGAGTGAGCCGCTGCAGCAGGAATATCTATTGTTTCTGGTGTAGTTATATCATCAGCATGTAAGTTCACATTGACAAGCCGGTCATAACACGTAAGAATCTGATCCTTAAAGGGAAGAATTGCAGCATATAAGCTGCTGTAGTCCTTACTGCGAGGGAGTTTATATGATAAAAAATCATCGATCGATTTTTTGTTCCTTTCACTTTTTTCAAGCGGAACAAAATCACGGAATTTATCAAAATTCAGCTCCAAACCCTCTCTGGTCTGCGTAAGAAACCACGCATCAAAGCCAACTTCAACCAGAAGTTTCGTCAGGTAGAACTGGCTGTCGATCTTCCCATCCGTAGTCAGAGACTGAATGACAGAATCGTATACAAAATATTTGGCTGTACTGTAAATATAAGAAATGGATTCTCTGTCAGGATCTGTGCCAAAGGTATTTACAAATTCCTGCCTGATTACATCAATACAATGATCTGATGTCTTTTTCAGATAACTTGTATGGAGAATTCGATAATATTCTTCATAGAACTGATCCTTACTAACATTTCCCGCATTTCTCCTGCAAAATTCTCTGCCAGAGATTGTGCTTGGGTACCCCATGAAATAACCCCCTCTGCTCAATGAATGCAACTCTATTGTTTATTATAGTGAATTTTAAATTAAAAGTAAATCCCAAACTATTTTATGTCTGTATATTTTACGCTTACGACGAGACATCAGAATGTGTTTTGTCTTGAATTACCATGCTCTTTCGGATATAATAATAGGAAAATGAATTGATGGAGGAATATGAATATGGCTAAGAACGTTTATGACGTTCTCTTAGAGCGTGGATTTATTGAGCAGACAACGCACGAGACAGAAATACGTGAATTACTTGAAAAGGAAAAGGTCACTTTTTATATAGGCTTTGATGCAACTGCTGACAGTCTGACAGCGGGCCATTTTCTTACCGTTATGGCTATGATGCACATGCAGCAGGCAGGTCATAAACCAATTGCATTATTAGGCGGCGGAACGACCATGATCGGTGATCCGACCGGGAAATCTGACATGCGTACCATTATGACAAAAGAAACCATCCAGCATAATGCTGATTGTTTTTATAAACAGCTTTCTAAGTTCATAAATTTTGATAATGACAATGCTATTATTGCGAACAACGCAGATTGGCTTCTTGAATTGAACTACGTAGAGTTTTTACGTGAAATCGGAATCCATTTCTCCGTTAATAAAATGATTACGGCGGAATGTTACAAGCAGAGAATGGAACGTGGTCTTACTTTCTTCGAATTCAATTACATGTTAATGCAGTCCTATGATTTCTGGAAATTATATAAATTATATGGCTGTCAGATGCAGCTTGGTGGTAACGATCAGTGGTCCAATATACTTGGCGGTGTTGAACTGATCCGTAAAAAAGAACAGGCTCCTGCTTTTGGTCTTACCTTTAAGCTATTAACAACCAGTGAAGGAATTAAGATGGGTAAATCCATGAAAGGTGCTGTGTGGCTTGATCCGAACAAGACATCTCCTTATGAATTCTATCAGTACTGGAGAAACATTGAAGATGTTAAAGTTGAAGAATGTCTTGGTCTTCTCACCTTCCTTCCAATGGAAGAAGTACGCAGACTTGGTGCATTAAAAGATTCTGAGATCAATCATGCAAAAGATGTTCTTGCCTTTGAAATCACTAAAATTGTTCATGGTGAAGAAGAAGCCATGAAAGCACAAAATGCATCAAAAGCATTATTTGGAGGCGGTGCAGCTCTTGAAAATATTCCAACTACGACCTATACAAAGGCTCAGTTCGCAGAAGGCATCGATCTTATAACGATGATGGTCGATTCAAAAATGGTATCCTCTCGTTCTGATGGAAGAAGGAACATTGAACAGGGCGGTGTAACCGTTAATGATGAAAAAGTTATTGATTTTTCCAAACTTTATACAGAAGCAGACTTTGACAACGAAGGAAAACTTCTTGTAAAAAAAGGTAAAAAGATGTACCATATGTTTAAAGTTGAAAACTAATCCAAAGGAGCAATCTTATGCCGTGGTGTCCGAAATGTAAAAGCGAATATCGAGAAGGGGTTACATACTGTGAGGACTGCAAAGTTGATCTGGTTGATATAATAAGCAATGAACCGGAACTTGTTGATCTTGCATTAATAGAAAAAAAATCAGTCGCTGAAAAATTTCTGAACTATCTTACTTATTCAAATATTGAAGCAAAGATTGATTTTTCAGATGAGAATTCAGCCTATATCATTCGGGTCAAAGAAAAGGATTCCAAGAAAGCGAAGAAGCATTTTATTGCCTTTTCTACCGTTGAAGCTGAAAATTCACCGGATGAAACAGATCCTGATAAAAAAAATGCAGATGAAACAGCAAATGTTGAAGATGCAAAAGAAAACCTTTCTTTTGATAATGAGACAGATCCCTTTGACTGGGAAAGATCTGATACTGATGCAAGCGAAGATACTTTGGATGTTCATAAGGAAGATGATGAGTTTGATGAAAATGATACAGAAAAGTCTTTTGATGACGTAACCGATGAAAAAGAGAACGAAGACGCAGCGAAAGCAGATGGATTTACTACTGTGTCTGATGATGAAGTTCTTTACCCTGAATCAATAACCTATATAAAAAAATCAGAACAATCAAAGGAACTTAAATCTACTGCTGTTACTTTCCTTGTTTTTGGTGTACTTGGTATTATTTATGTGGCTCTGAATATGCTAGGGATTATCTCCTTGTCAACCGGAATTGTTTCTTATATTGTTATGACCGCAGTTTTCATTGGGTTCATTGTCGTTGGTATCTCTTCGCAAAAAAGAGCTAAAAAAGCTGCAAAAGATGCAGTACAGGAAGAAGAACTTACCGGTACTCTTACGGACTGGCTTGATCAGAATGTAACAGAGGAAACACTGGAAATGATAAAAGAGGATTACCTTACTTCAACCAATGATAAGAATGTTTCCAATGAAATCATCTATCTGAAGCAGATTTATGCAATCAAGAAAAAAATCATTCAGGCATTTGGAGAAATGGATGATGCTTACCTGGAGACAATAGTCGAGGAATATTACAACGATCATTTTAGTGATGAGTTCAATGAGACATTTGAAGAACAAGACGAAGAATAAATAATAAAAATAATGCGTATGACTATATTCCGATAAGGATAAAATAATCATACGCATTTTTTATATGTCGAGCTCCAATTGAAGTTCTTCTTCAACTTCAAGCTTAAAGTCTTCCAGTTTTTCTGGTTTGATGATTGGAAGTTCATCAAGAGATTTTATACCAAAATTCCGTAAGAATTCTTCTGTGGTACCGAATAAAATTGGACGTCCCGGTGCATCAAGCCTGCCAAGCTCTGTAATAAGATTATATTCAACCAGTTTATTCACAGCATGATCGCATTGAACACCACGGATTGCTTCGATGGATATACGTGTGATAGGCTGTTTGTAGGCAATGATGGATAATGTTTCAAGCAGTACATCGGTAAGTATATGCTTTTTGGGTACATGGGTAATCTTAATGATTGATTCATACATAGAGGCCTTTGTGCACATCTGAAAAGATCCATCAAGTTCAATAATCTGAATTCCACGATTTTCTTCCTGATACTGATCCATCATACTTCTAATAATCTTGCGTACGGTATCTTCATCATGTCCGACAGCGGCAGCAAGTCGTTCTACTTCCACTGCTTCGCCCATTGTAAATAAAATTGCTTCAATAACGGCTTCCAGGTTCTCAATATTTTCAATCGGTGTTATCTCTTCGTATTCTATTTCATGATCCATTGGGAATGCTCCTTTTTTATTCTATTGAGAACTGTTCGACCGGTACAGTGTCCTCTGCAAGGTAATCTATAATGATATCGTCAAACAAATCATCCTGTTGAATCAAAATCCGTCCCATTTTAATCAGTTCAAGTATTCCGAGAAATGTTACAATGACTTCCATCTTATCGCATTGTTCTTCGAGCAGCTTACGGAAACTGAATTTTTTATGGGTAATACCAAAATTTTGTATATCCATGATTTTCTGTGACAAATTGATGTCTTCTCTCTCTATACGACCAAATTTACTTCGGATCGGATCGATTTTGTCGACTTGTTTTTTTATTACAGACTCAAAAATAACATGAAGCTTCTGCAAAGTCAAATCATTAAGAAGCTCTTTCATATCGATAGGTTCTTTATAATGTGCTATCTCATCCGGTATAGTACTTTCTTTGAACATTAGTTTTGCGGCACCGAATTGTTTATCTTTAAGTTCACTTGATATATATTTGAACATCTTGTACTCAAGAAGACGTTCTACAAGTTCTTGTCTTGGATCGGTAGATTCTTCATCCTCTTCTTTTGGATCTGCCGGAAGAAGCATTTTTGATTTGATCTTAAGCAGCGTTGCAGCCATTACCAAAAAATCACTCATGACATCAAGATCTTTTTCTTTAAGATCCTGAATATATTCCATATACTGTTCGGTTATCAGGACAATTGGAATATCATAAATGTTTATTTTGTTTTTTTCTATCAGGTGCAATAATAAATCAAGCGGTCCTTCAAAACTTTCAAGTTTATATTGAATCTGCATCAGAAATCTCCTTGCCATTTGAAAAATGTAGAATGTTTATTTCTGGTCTGTTAAAAAGACGAAAATGTATCGTATGCGTTCCTAACCCTTTTGATACAAGCATTGTTGTGTTACCTTTTTTGTAAGCTCCGGAAGTATAATCGGGAAACAAACGGTATTTGGGAGAGATCAGACCTCCAAGTCCCGGTATTCGAATGATTCCTCCATGGTAATGACCACCAAGTGAAAGGTCAGCCTGCCAGTCTGCATACGCAGAAAAACACTCTGGATTATGAGCTAACAATATATGATAATTTTCTGTATCTGCTTCGCCAATTAATTCGTTCATTAAATCCTTTGTTAATACTGCAGGATGTTGATCGTAATATTCTTCGCCCAATGTCAATCCAGTAATTTTACAAACGACAGGACTTAATTTATCTGCGTTTCCACTTACCGGACTCTTAAGTCCTGCAGATGTCACTTTCCCGCTCGCATTATCATCTTCTGCAAGGCCTGTGTTTTCTTCTGCCTTCCTATCATACGTTAACGATACGCTGCCATCCGCATGATAGAAAACGGACTGATTATCTAGATAAATCACACCGCTTTTTTTAATGGATTCTAAAAACTGCGCATACTTTTCAGGATATCTAAACGCTGCTGTTGACTCATGGTTGCCCAATGAATAAAAGACCGTGCATATTTTGCATAAATCCTTCATGAGATGTTTTGTTGCTTCCATTGTTCCGGGCTTATTTTTTGTTATAAAATCGCCTGCAATTAAAATGAAATCAGGTTTTAATGATTGTAACCTGGTAATCAGACGGCTGTTATCTTTACCAAATCGATAGCCATGAAGATCTGACAGGAACAGAATTCTTTTTGCCATTAAATCAGGTGTTACTTTTAAAGATTCCAATGAATAGTTGCTTATCTTTAGGAATTTATTTTCAATTAATGAATATATAATGATCAGTATCAATAAGATACCGCATATAACAAAGAATAATAACATAAATACTCCTTATTTTTTTCGTTTACCGGCAGCAATAAAAAATAAAAGAGGTATAAACACAACATGAAAAGCGGTCAGACCAATTAATAAAACACTGCATACATTTATAATTATGGTATTTGACAGAACAAAGGCTGTATCTGCCAAAGGAACTGACTCATTTACAGTAAGCAAAAATTCATATAGAACAGAAGGTAAGCAGGTAAAGCCTATATAACTTCCAAGGGCTACACCGAGTATGCTCCAGAGTACAGAAAACAGTATACCCGGTAGAATTACAACGGATATGGTTTTACCGCTTCGGATGCATTCTGCAACAGCAGAGACAAAACCAAGGCTGACCAGTGTTGCCAGTAATGCAGATGCAACGGCAAGCAGGATGATTAATTTTGCTTTGATGGAATCAACACTTTCTGCAATTTTTTGACTTTCCTCTGTATAACTTTGATAGGAATTCAATGCGCTTTTGGAGATGTAAGAAAAATCCGGAATGTTGCTTGCGTCAAGGAATGCCTGCAGTTCATCAATGGTTTCAGAAAGTGCATTCATGGATGCTTCCATCTCATCAAGCCTTGCTTGATAATCCTTCACAGCATCCGTATAAGCATCTCGTGCATCCTTTGTTACTGCTTCTAATGCAGAAACTTCGGCTTCCTGGTTAGCAAGTGCTATATCAGCATCTTCTTTGCTGTAATCAACCGTATACAAAGCCTGTCTTTTAGCTTCTATGTCCACTCTTGCTGCTTCTGAAATCGAAGCAGAGTCTTTCCAGGTTTGAAAATAAGCTGCTTCTACAGTTTCTGCCTCATCCGATAATGTAGTAAAATCTGCTTCTATTTCTGAATATTGTTGCTTATTATTTTCAAGTTCTGAAGCAGAAAGAGAGGTTTCGTTCCGGTAATCATTCTCCAGACATACTTTAAATAGTTCATCTATTGAAGAAGAAAACGCCTCATACGATTGATTTTCACTGCTTTTGGTAAGTAATAGATTGTTAGCCGGCTGAATAAATGCATCTTTCGTAAGAACAATATAGCAATAATCACCGTTCAAGCCGACATCGGAAAAATGTCTGTCATATGATGTATAAAAGGAGGATTCACAAATACCTACAATGGTAAGCTGAGTTACATTTAAAATCGTGTCACCAAACGTCGAATCCGGATCCAGTGTAATGGTGTCACCAATGGCAACGCCGGTCAATTCGGCCAGCAATTCATCAACAATACATTCTGAAGACTGCACCGGTGCTCTTCCAGTGATAACCTGAAATGTTGACACCGTATCATTTAATGAATAAGCCTGAAGAATAAGATCATTTCCAGCTACAACAGATGGGTATTCCATGCTCCAGAATTCTTCCAGTTCTTTAACATTCGAATCACTCGAGAGTGTTTTTATATCATAGTCTGTAAAGCCATTATCGCAGGTCAACATCAGGTCAAACATATTGGCTTTATCATAGTAGTCCGATAAAGAATCCGGCAGGTTCTGCTGAACGGCAAGAGCTGCAGATAATAGACCGGAACCAATCAGCAGGACTATAAATAATGGAAAGAATGAATACCAGCGTTTCATGAATACCAGCCTTTCTCCAGAAAGAAGATCTTCTTCCAGTAACGTTATCTTCCTGTAGGATATGTGTCAAATATCTGTTTCACCGTATCAAAAAGTACCTTTCCTGCATTTTTCTGAAATTCAGGATCATTTAATCTTGCAAGATCTTCTGTATTCGACATAAATGCAAGTTCAATCAGTATGGAAGGTACCGTATTATTCGTTGTAACAGTTAGGGAATGATTGATCACACCATAGTCAACTGTATTCAGCGAAGCAATAATATTATCCCGGAAAATTCCAGCCATAACTTTGCTGGAAAGTCCATTAATCAATGTTGGATTATTCAAGGATGAATAATATACGGAAGTACCTTGTATGCTTGTATTGTTATTGGTATTCTGATGCAGGCTCACGTATAGATCTGCATGTATTTTAGCTGCCATGGCAGCGCGTGTATCAATGGTACTGTAAAAATCAGTTACTCTGGTGTAATACACTTTTATATCAGATGCGGCAAACAGATCCTTTGTATTCTCATAAGCAATAAGCAGGTTGTAATCTTTTTCATAGGTGGATTCTCTTATTGCACCGGTATCTTTACCGCCATGTCCCGGATCAATGATAACAATTTTGGAATATACATCGTCCGGATCTGCAAGTGTTACATTAAGGTAACCATTTTTTATATCGAGTGTACAGGCACGAATTGAACTTGTACAAAAAATGATTTCAGTTCGGTTGTCAGCGGTAATCGTAACATCGATGTTTTTTATTGCGCTGTAACGATTGGTAATAACGTTATCTTCATACTCCGCTTGATGATTCCCTGGCAGATAAATTGCAATCTCACCATCATAATAACGGTCGTCGATGTAGATCTCGTCAAGAGTGGTATCTTCGAATAAGGGAATTGCAATTGAAGTTTCCGTCAAATTTGTTTTATAAGAAACGGAATGTGTCTGTTCCATAGTTACAGTACCGGCTGTACTGTTCCAAAAATAAGTGAAACCAAGATTTTCAGCTACAAATCGTGTCGGAACGAAAATCTGTGGAGTTGAACCTTCGAGCTGAAGAATCTGAGGTGCAACGTCCATTGTTTTCTCGACACCATTCACAATTGCCTTGGTACTGCCAATGAAAAGATCAATTGTATTGCAAGTATTCTGTAATGTGATTTTTTGTGTTTTCAAATCAAAAGAACAAACTACATGTAGATTCTTTTGAAAGATCTCCGTCATTGGTCCAAGAGCAGAACCATCTTCTGCAATTATGCCATAATCTTTATTCAGATCAAGCCCGATTCCATTGTAGATATATGTTATATGGCTTCCGGAATAATCATAATCAGAATCTAATGTCAGATTTTTAATCATAACAGGATCTGCAGATGATGCCATGACTTTTATAGTATGGCTTACCTCTGTAAAAAATATAGAAAAAAGAAGAATAAATACAAGATATTTACGATATTGTTTCATGGGGACCTCACATAGTAGAATTTCAAACCAATATTATTATAATACCTATTTTAGAGATTTTTTGCAACTTAAAAACATGGATAATTTGATATTTTACGGATAGGAAGTGTTATATTATTTATCTCAACAAAATCAAGGCAAAGAAAAAGCCATATTCCATTATGGAATATGGCTTATCTATACTATTTTGCATAATCAGTAACTCTGGATTCTCTGATTACATTTACCTTAATCTGTCCCGGATATTCAAGCTCAGCTTCAATCTTCTTTGACAAATCACGGGCGAGCAGTATCATTTCATCATCATTGATCTGATCTGGAACAACGATAACTCTGACTTCACGACCTGCTTGAATTGCATAAGACTTTTCGACTCCCTTAAAGGCATTTGCAATATCTTCTAACTGTTTTAAACGATTTGTGTAGGTTTCTAAGGTTTCTCTTCTTGCACCTGGTCTTGCAGCAGATATGGTATCCGCAGCCTGAACGATACATGCAATCAGTGACTGGAATTCCACATCACCATGATGTGCTTCAACCGAATTAATGATTACAGGTGATTCTTTGTATTTCTTACAAAGATCAACACCAATCTGTACATGAGTACCCTCCATCTCATGATCAACGGACTTACCAATATCATGTAATAAACCTGCACGTTTAGCCAAACGTACATCGACCCCAATCTCTCCGGCTAAAAGTCCGGATAAAATAGCAACTTCAATGGAATGTTTTAATGCATTCTGACCATAGCTTGTTCTGAATTTCATCTTACCAAGAAGTCGAATCAATTCCGGATGAATACCATGAACACCAACTTCAAGAGTTGCGGATTCACCTTCTTCACGCATCATTGCTTCTACATCTTTCTGTGCTTTTTCAACCATCTCTTCGATTCTTGCAGGATGGATACGTCCATCTACAATCAATCGTTCCAAGGCAAGCCTTGCGACTTCACGGCGAACCGGATCAAAAGCAGATAAAATAACAGCTTCCGGTGTATCATCAATGATCAAATCAACACCTGTCATCGTTTCAAGAGTACGAATATTCCGGCCTTCTCGTCCAATGATTCGACCTTTCATCTCATCGTTCGGCAGTTGGACAACGGAAATTGTCGTTTCAGCCACATGATCTGCAGCACATTTCTGGATTGCAGTTATTACATAATCCTTTGCTTTCTTGTCTGCCTCATCTTTTGCTTTTTGCTCAAGATTTTTGATCAGCATGGCGGTTTCGTGTTTAACTTCATCTTCAACAGTCTTTATCAGATATTCTTTTGCTTGTTCGGAGGTCAGCCCTGAAATCTTTTCGAGTTCCTGAACTTGTTTCTGATGAAACGTGTCAATCTCAGCTTTTGTTTTCTTTAATTCCTGCTCAACTGCTGAAACCTTGGTCTCTTTTTGTTCCAGTGCTTCCGTCTTCCTGTCTAATGCTTCTTCTTTCGATAAAACGCGCTTTTCATAACGCTGTAACTCTGCCCTGCGCTCTTTTGTTTCTCTTTCGAGCTCATTCTTTGTCTTCAAAGATTCTTCTTTTGCTTCCAGCAAAGCTTCTCTTTTCTTGGTTTCTGCTGTCTTTAAAGCTTCATCTATGATTTCTCTTGCTTTTTCATCTGCACTACCGATTTTAGCTTCAACAACTTTAATTCGGTAAGCGATTGCAGACTTCCAGGCAATGATGGTAACAATGATCGCAGTAATAAGAACCGCAATTATGATCTTTACCGTTTCGTCCACAGGAGCACCTCCTTATTCAATTTTCATTGTACGTTAATACAATATATAAATTTTATACTTTTTTAACGGTTATGTCAAGTAAAGAACTAATTTTTTATGTCTTTTGGTCAAATTCATCAAAATTACAGAAAAATTCAGTAAAATGGTAAGATTATTATTCCGCTTCGCCCATATAGTAAAATCCTTTGCATTCTTTCAGGGTCACCATTTTTATATGTCCAATGTCTTCTTTTCCACCCGGAAAATGTACCAAAAGATTGTTGGAAAGGCGTCCTGTGACATAGCCGGAGGTCTGAATATTCAGTTCTTCGACCAATACTTCCTGTGTTTTGCCGAGGCTCTTCTTTGCCTGCTGTTCTGCGGTATTCTGAACAACGGAAAGCAATCTTGAAAATCTTTGTTCTACGACAGCTGGACTGATCTGACCACTCATTGTTGCAGCAGCCGTACCTGTTCTTTTTGAATATTGGAAAGTATAAGCGCTTGCAAAACCAACTTTCTCAATAACATCGATCGTATCATTAAAATCTTCTTCTGTTTCGCCGGGGAAGCCAACAATAATATCCGTTGTAAAGGAAATCTCAGGGATAGCTGCTTTTGCTTTTTCTACCAGAGTCAAGTAATCTTCTTTCGTGTATTTACGGTTCATTTTTTCCAGAATCCTTGTACTTCCTGATTGAAGAGGCAGATGGAGCTGTTTGCATATTTTTGCAGAGTTCTTAATCGTGTCAATTAATTCGTCCGACAGATCTTTCGGATGAGGTGTCATAAAACGTATTCGTTTTAATTTTTCGATTTTTTCAATCATTTGAAGCAATTTTGCAAAAGATATCGGTTCTTCCAACGTTTTACCGTATGAATTAACATTCTGTCCCAGAAGCATGATCTCTACAACGCCATGTTCAGTTAATTCAGTTATTTCATTTATAATGTCTTTGGGAGCACGGCTGCGTTCACGTCCTCTGACATAAGGTACTATGCAGTAACTGCAAAAATTATTGCAGCCATACATAATGTTGACCCCTGCTTTGAACGAATACTTCAAACTGCTTGGAAGGTCTTCGACAATCTTTTCTGCCTTTTCTTTAATATCAAATACTGATTTTCTGGTACTGATGTTTTGATATAAAAGTTCAGCTAGCATATAGATGTTGTGAGTTCCGAATACAACATCAACGAACCGGTAACTTTTTTTCAATTTATCTATTACATGTGTCTCCTGCATCATACAGCCGCACATAGCAATTCTCATATTGGTATTTTTTTGTTTCAGCTTTCCAAGATATCCGATTCGACCATAAACTCTTGAATTAGCATTTTCCCGTACTGTACAGGTATTGTATAATACAAAATCCGCTTCTTCTGTGTCCGCTTCGACATAGCCGATTGCTTCCAGAATACCGGCAAGTTTTTCGGAATCTTTTGCGTTCATCTGACAGCCAAAGGTCTGTACATGATAGGTCATAGGGCGTTGCAGGCGTTCAATCTCATGTTTCATCCAGTCAGCGAGCAGTGTTATAAAATAAGCCTGTCTGTCGGGTTCCGTCATTGGAACTTCTTCCTGGTATAAGACAGGAACCGGTGTGATCTCAGTTCTTTTCATTTATAAAAATCCTTTCAGGTGTTAATATCATATCGGGACATACATCAAAAGGTTCAATCGGTAAATCATCTTCAATCACCTGAAATGTATAAGCCAATGCAATTATTTTTCTAAACTTAGTGCGGTTCTTTTCCAGATAACGATCATAATAACCACCACCAAAGCCTATTCTGTGAAACTTTTTATTAAATACAATACCTGGTAAAAAAAGTATGGGGTTCTGTTCCTTTTTCAACAGTGCCGGTAGTTTAGCTGCTGGTTCAGGAATGGACATAGCTCCCGGTAATAAATCATCAAGACTTGTAATCTCATAGAAATCCATGTTTTTTTCTTTTATTTTTGGCAGTACTACCTGTTTACCTGAGGAAAATGCATTTTCTATAATTCCGAGTGTGCTGATTTCATTTTTAACAGAATAATAAACGGCAATACAATTGCTATCCTTATATTCCGGAAGGGTTAAAACTAAATCAAGTATTTTCTGTCCGGCGAGCATTGCGTCTTCCGTGGTAAGTTCTTCTCTCATTTTACGATATAGCACACGATATTCAGATTTTGATAATTCTGTTTTTGCTGTATTTCTATCATTATCGCGGAACATACGCTCTCCTGCCCTTTATTGCAGATTTTTTTTAGCCAGTTCTGTTACAGAACCATCGGGTTCAAGAATAGATACCTGATGCAGTGTACTGCGCATATTCTGTCTGATGGCAGCAATGTATTCCTGCCTTAGTTTCTTTTGTTCTTCCAGTTCTTCCGCAGTCAGACCGATTTCGATTGATTTGTGATATAGTTCATTGATTCTTGTTATTTTTTCCTGATCCATATAATCTCCTGTTTCTTAATTCTTACAGCAGAACATTTTGTATTGCTGCTCTAAGTGCTTTTACTTTATTTGATTTTATTTATTTCTATCTGATTTCCAGACTGATATCTTTTTGATTATTATCTGATTTTTTGCTATTAATAATCGTTATACCCGGTATCTTTTGATGATTGTTTCAAAAACACGGATTCCATCCACTGCCGCGGATACAATCCCACCGGCATATCCGGCACCTTCACCACAGGGAAGAATACCTTTTATGGTACAATTCATATCTTCGTCCCTGGTTATACGAACTGGTGATGATGTTCTGGCTTCTATACCAAGCACAACCGTATCTTTCCGGTCAAATCCTGGTATCTTTTTGCCAAAGGCCTCCATTCCTTCCAGAATAGCTTCGAGAACATCTTCCGGCAGGCACTCATGAAGATCAGCGTATGTATAAGCTCCTTTTGTATTTGGCTGGATTTCTCCCATACTATCACTACTTACATGATTAATCAAGTCACCGTACTTCTGTACAGGGATCTTTCCTTCACCGCAGACATAGGTCTTTCGTTCCCAGTACCGTTGAAAAGCAACCCCTAGCAAAGGTGAATCCAGCATGGTTTTACAAAAGTCAGCATCCATAATTTCCGAGGAATAACAACCTGCAGAGGACAGAACTTCTTTAAAATCATTTCTTGAAATTGTTTTCTTGAAATCTTCAGGATTTACCGTAACAACGATGGCACTGTTTGCATTTTTTTCGTTCCGAGCATAATTGCTCATTCCATTTACCGTTAAAAGACCGGGTTCTGACGAAGCATTAACGACAAAACCACCCGGACACATACAAAAAGAATATACGCCACGGTCTTTTGTCTGGTGTGTCAGTTTATAATCTGCCGGTGGAAGTATTGCTGACAGATCCTTTGAACTATTTAAAATGCAGTCATTCTTTTTATTGTTTTTCTGATTATCACTTTCCGGATCTTCGATCTTTGGACTCTCAGCAAGGTGATACTGTGAATGATTAATCAGGCTTTGTGGGTGTTCTACTCTGACGCCTATGGCAAATGGTTTTGGCTCCATGGAAATACCGCGTCGATTCAATAATTCAAAGGTATCTCTTGCACTATGGCCAATGGCAAGTACCAGAACTTCACAGGGAAGTATCTTTGTTTGATTGATCTCAATCGAAGTTATCTGACCATCTTTTGTAAAGATATCTGTCAACTTACTTCTGAATTGTATTGTTCCTCCAAGTGCAATAATCTCTTTTCTCATGGTAATAATCACATGACGCAGGTGATCCGTGCCAATGTGTGGTTTGTTATGGTATAGGATTTCTTGGGGAGCACCAAATGAAACAAAGGTTTCAAGAACTTTTTTTATACGGCCGGTTTTATCCTTAACCATGGTATTCAATTTTCCGTCTGAATAGGTACCTGCGCCGCCTTCACCAAACTGAGCGTTTGATTCAGGGTCAAGCTCATTCAGGGACCAGAATTTCTCCAAAGCTTTCGTCCTGTTCTCAATGCTGTCACCACGTTCGATTAATATAGGACGGTACCCTTCCAATGCAAGAAAATAGGCACAAAACAGTCCTGCCGGACCACAGCCTACGATGACCGGCGGATGTTCGAATTGTTTATCACCGTTACTAGTATATTGATAGGAAATGGAATCCGTTTGACTTACATTCGGATTACGGTTCGCCTTTAAAACTTTGTTTTCATTCTGTATGGATGCTTCTACTGTATAAACATAACACAAAGGCTGATTGCGCCTTGCGTCAAGGGATCTTTTTGTGATTTTATAAGAAAGAACATTCTTTTGTTCTGTTTTAAGCGCTTTGCATAAAGCAGACAGCAGTTCTGCTTCTGTATGTGTTATTGGGAGCTTAATCTGTGAGACTGTTATCATACAATACCTCATTCTTTGTTTATCATTTCTGCGACATACCGGCAACAGCTCCAGAACTCCAGGCCCACTGAAGGTTATATCCTCCGCAGGTTCCGTCAACATCAAGAATTTCCCCTGCAAAATAAAGATTCTTAACGATCTTTGATTCCATGGTTACTGGATCGACTTCCTTTGTTGAAACACCACCCATCGTGACTTGAGCCTGATCAAAATCACCGGTTCCTGTCACATGTACCTCAAAATTCTTAAGGTAATTAAGCAGTTTTGTAATATCTTGTGTCGACAATGAGAAACCGGGCATCGTCGGTTGTATTCCGCATTCGAGAAAAGCAAGATAAGTAAGCTTATTATTACAGATTCCGCGAAATAGATTTTCTGCGGGCTTTTCAGGATTTCTTTTTCTCTGGAGCTGTATCATATGGGATAATTCTTCAAATGTATTATCCGGGAAAAGATCAAGTAACATGATTACTTTTTGACCTTTACTAAGGCCGGAAGAAGCGAAACGGCTAAGCTGCATGACAGGAATTCCAGACACTCCGGTATCTGTAAAAATGATTTCGCCGGATTCTTTATATACTTTTCCGTTTGCTTGAAGTGTAACGGATGCTTCTCTTCTGACCCCACTGATTTTTTTATATTTCGTATCAGATGAAACCAGTGAAACAAGTGCCGGCAGAGGAGGAAGGATGGTATGCCCAAGCTCTTTTGCAAGGTCATATCCGCTTCCGTCGCTTCCCTGTTTTGGCGAAGCACAGCCTCCAGCAGCGAGAATAAGTGAACGGCAGGTGTAATCCATATCTTTTGTCTGAAGAAGAAATACATCATTGGCGTGAACCTGTGATACATGAACTTCTGTAACAATCTTTACACCAGCATGCTTCAAATCATCGCATAAAGCATCAACAACACAGGATGCCTGCTCTGATAAAGGATACAAATATCCATTTTTTGATTTTGTGCAAATACCAATTGACTTAAAAAATTCCAGCGTTTCTATAAGACCGAATTTCGAAAATACTTCCTGCGCAAAACCAAACTGTGTACATCGGTATGCAGAATGAGGCTGAGATTGATTCGAAAGATTGCATTTACCATTTCCTGTGACAAGTATTTTTTTGCCCGGTTTTTTCATATGGTCAAGAAGCAACACTGACTTTCCTGATTTTGCAGCATATATGCCTGCAATCAGACCAGAAGCTCCGGCTCCGACAATTATGACATCTGAGTACATACGAATTCTCCTTATCATTTTAATAAATGAACTTTTTTACAAAGAGATACTATTTTACGACCCTTTGGCATGGCAGAAAGCTCACTTTCGGTTGCAGCACCAAACACAATAACAAAAACAAAATATACAATGACTGCAAAAGGAACGGCAAACAGAATACCGATCAGATTGTTTCCACTGATCTGGAAGGCAATGTTATACATGATACGAGTTATTATTCCCATTATAATGGAGGAAACAAAAGGAAGGGCAAATGTTTTTATTACTTCTTGTTTGTAATCCGTATATTGTTTTATGGAAAGCCAGTTCAAAATACAGATAATAAACGAAAAGGAAATGTTACCAAGCAGCAAACTATAAACACTTAAGTGTAAAGTCTTAAGCATAAATATCATCAGCAGTACATGTATTACGAGTGAAATGGATGAATTAATCATCGGAACACGGATCCGATTAATTCCCTGAAGAATACCGTTTGTCATAGAAGAATATGCAAAAAAAACAATGGCAATGGACCCAAAACATAACAAATTGGAATCAATTTTACTTGTATCTTTGTAAAGAAGCTCAATGATCGGTTTACCAAGAACACTCATGCCAACCGCAGAAGGAATGGCGAGCAACATGTTCAGTTTAATAGAGGAAGCAATTTTATTACGGATCGAGATCATGTCCTTTATCGCAAAGGACGAGGACAAAGACGGAACCACGGCAGAACTCATGGCAGCTGCGATTGCTACCGGTACATTTGTCAGCTGTCTGTATTTATTACTGTAGCTCTCGTAAAGAGCCGCGATCTGTTCCTGATTTAATCCGGTAAGGCTCATATGATTACCAAAAATTATGTTATCAAGCAGTCCGCTTGCCTGGAAAACAAACTGGCTCATAATAATCGGGAAAATAGTGAATACAATTGCTGTAGCAGCTTCTTTTGTGGATTCAGGAACTGGATCCTTATCCCTTTTGCGTTGTTTTCGGAAAAGGGGCAGATTAATCAGGAAAACAACAATCATGAATAAAAATCCTGCACCGGCTCCGACAAGTGTACCAAGGGTCCCGCCCATTGCACCATATGCTGCTGTAAGTGACGTATCTGTCTGAATCGTAATCAGCCAGATCGCTGCAAATACACTTACAAATGCATTTACAACCTGTTCAAATATCTGCGACATGGCAGTCGGTACCATTGTTTTCTTCCCCTGAAACAGGCCTCTTAATACCCCAAGAACTGCAACAACGAGTAAGGTCGGTGCTAAGACACGCAATGGATAAGCAGCATCTGGTAATTTAGAAATCGCAGCAAATTTATCTGCAAAAACAAAAAGAATAAAAGCAGCTGCACCACCTGTGATCAAAGAAATAATAATTGCAGTTGTAAAAATCTTATAGGAGTTCTTATATTCACGGCGCTGCTCTCTCGCTGCAATAAGTTTTGAGATAGCTAACGGTATACTCAAGGATGAAATAATCAGTGCAATATTATAGTAATCATAGGCAATGTTATAATATCCCATACCGATGAAACCGATTTTTCGTGTTAATACGATTTTATAAATCAGTCCGATAATACGCGAACTGATGGATGCAAAGGCCAGAATACTCCCCTGTATAATAAAACTGCTTTTTCTTGCATTCATTTGCTCTGTCCTCTATTCCATAATAACTTTTGGTGCTTGATATGTCGGTACTACTGCGATGTAAGTTTTCCCCGGGTTCATGGATAATTCATTTCCCTCACCATCGTAATATCGCATGAACTGTGTGGATTCCTTTTTCTCCCAGGTTATGCTGATGGCTTTTCCATCCGAAACATAATAACCGGTTCCGGAAGCATCAGCCAAAGACATGGTCTGATAACCATTATCATCCTTATCCCATTCTTTTACGAACTGTATCAGAAGATTCTTAAAGGTAAGCGGTTCACCGGTATTCGCATCCACATGAAGCTCATCAAAAGCATATCTTGTATAGGAAGCTGATGTCTTATCATACACAAAATACGGAGTGGCGGTATAGGAAAAACCGATGGTTACCTTATTGGCTGACAAAGCATCTGCTGCTTCAGGAATCGTGTCGGTTGAATTAAAAACATATCCCGGATCATTGTCTTTCGCAATCGTAGTTCTCCTGCTCGTATCAGCAACGAGTGCCTGAAGTTCAGATAATGAGAAGAATACATTATGTGGTGCTTCAATGGATTTATCACGAATAAATGCACTGCCAAGCGCCCCGCCATTCATCCCTTCAATGTCATCAACGTTCTGTTTTTTGATCTGATTAGCTGCATAACTGGTCTCACCAAAATGTACAAAGATGGCATCGTACTGATTCGAAAAGCTCACAAAATAATGTCTGGCACTTCGAACGGATCCAATTCGTTCCGTGTTGGCAGAAAGGCTTTTGCTTGCGTCATATATGGCCAGGAATCTTGTAATTCCATATTCCACCAGTGCTTCATACAAGATGTCAGCATCAGAAAGGCCACTTTGCGGATAGGCATGAATGATATTATTGATCATAACTGCATAGGGACGCTGATCTGCATACTCCGCTGGGATATAAAGCCCGGTCAGGCGGCTTATGACTTCATTTTCATGGTTGTCTGCATTTTCAGTCACTGACCCGGGGTCCGGTACTGCCGTAACATCTATGGCAGGGGTAGGCGTGCTGCTGTCGGAAGCCGGCTCGGTTATAGACGGCTTATCAGTAGCAATTGGTGTCAGTTCATTCCCTATTTCCTTGTTTTCCTTGTTACCGCAGCTTACCAGAAAAGCAATGGACAATAACAGGATTAGAAAAGATAGAACAATTCGTCTAAAATTCATAGCAACTCCCAGTTTAGTTTCTTGTAATACCCATTTGTTCTAATATAACATTTTGTTTTTCTTCCATAATAATTCGCTCTTCTTCTTCCATATGATCATAACCAAGAAGATGAAGTACACTGTGTGCTATCAGAAAGGCCAGTTCTCTTTCGATCGAATGCCCATATTCGTCAGCCTGCACTATCATCTTTTCCACGGATATCATAATATCACCCAGAAGCAGCTCGTCGCTGTCGGGATTAACACAGTCGGGAAGAAATTCAATACACTCAAAATCAGAGGGCTGGGGAAAATCAATCATAGGAAAAGAAAGAACATCCGTCGCTTTGTCAATGGAACGAAATTCCTTATTAGCCGCCTGAATCTCATCATTGTCAGTCAGTACAACACTGACTTCGGCTTCATACGGACAATCTTCAAAATCAAGTACCGCAAGAATAGTTTTCTTTATGATATCTTCATAGGGCAGATCAAGTGCTGTCCTGCTTTCATATTCAATTTGAAATGTCATTCAAGATTCCCGCCTTTCATAAAGTCTTCATCAAATACTAATTCGGATAAATAGGCTTTCCGAAGTTGATTGAACTGGTTTATTGTCATTCCGGATGCTTCAATCGTTCCTTTGTTAAAGTGCATATGGAATGTATTATCAATCAGTTTAACAATGGATACTTCTTTCTCCTGTTTTTTCATGAAGTGATACATAGTAATAATATTATCGCTCAGCATAACAATAACGGCTTCAGAACTCTGCGGAAGCTCATTTTTATAATTATGCTGCTTGAGAATACTGATTACCGAGGCGGGAAGATGATATTCTTTTGCTAGTACCAGACTTTCTTCCAGAAGATTACTGCCCATTAGGCGTCCAACTTCATGATACAAAGCTCCAGCATAAGCAAGCCGGCTGTCAGAGTTTGTCTTTTCAGCCACTCTGGAACAAAGGTCAGCCACTTCTTTTGAATGACGGTATAAACGATTTGATTCTGTTTTCATTCGCTTCAATAATTCAAAATCCGGTGATAGTATTTCTTCAAGGGATTTTGCCAGTGCATCTTCTTCCATTGGTAATTCTGTTCTGGTGGAGCTCGTTACTTCCTGTAATGTAATAAACGGGGTTCCCTGGGCAGTTACCCAAGATACCTTTTTGTCAATGACTTTGGATTCTTCTTTGACTGTGAGTGCCTGTGCCTGAACGGTACCATTTACGTGAGTTTCTGTATCTTCTTTCAAAGGAGAAATGATCTGTCTTAGGAAAAAGGATAACAGAAGAATAACAAAATAAAAGGAAAAAGAAAAAATCAAAACCGGGTTCAATAAAGCCGACCACTGGTAACTATATAAAATCAGACCAAATACAAGGAAAAGAAGTCCGGTTATTAGTTCAAGCAGTAGAACAGAAAGAAAGCCTGAAATCGTCTGTACAAGTATCGATAATAGCAGAGAAATCAGGAAAAAGAACAATACATCAAGTGAAATTTCTCTATTTAAAACGCAGGTAAAAACAAAGAAAATACAGGCATAAACCAATCCAAGATTAACATCGATTACATATGCCAGAAGTATGGCACCGATAAAAAAAACGGATGTGTGAATGGATAATGTATTCGGAAAGCAAATTGCGAAAAAGGTAAGTCCATAAACCGCCGTTATGATCCAAAACGCTGATTTTGTCTGAAAGACTTTCTTAGATTTCAAACCAAGATAAAAAATAATGCAAAGATCGGAAATAAGGACCACCAAAAGAAATGATATTAATCTTGTAATATCAGAATTCTTATAGAACCATAAAAGTAATATTCCTGACAGACTTAATAATAACATCATTCCTGATGTCAGAATAAAACGTCTGTTCTCAAGAGTTTCGTTCATTGATTATCGCTCCTTTTGGATTTCCGGTAGTGTGCACTTTGAACGGAAACGCTTTTCTTTTCGTACTTTTCATATGCAGTAACAATCTTCTGTACCAATGGATGACGAACAACATCAACACTAGTCAGAAATGAAAAGCCAATCTCGTCAATACTCTGTAACACTTTAACGGCAACATCAAGACCAGAGGTCTGTCCGGAAGGAAGGTCCTTCTGAGTCAGATCCCCTGTTATAACGACTTTCGAACCAAATCCGATTCGTGTCAGAAACATCTTCATCTGTGCAGGTGTTGTGTTCTGGGCTTCATCGAGAATAATAAAAGCATTTTCAAGTGTACGTCCTCTCATATAAGCAAGAGGCGCAACTTCAATCAGACCTTTTTCAGTATTACGAAGAAAACTGTCTGCTCCCATGATCTGATTTAATGCATCATACAAAGGACGCAGATATGGATCCACCTTACTTTGCAAATCGCCAGGCAAGAATCCTAGTTTTTCACCTGCTTCAATAGCAGGACGGGTTAAAATGATTCGGTTCACTTCATCGTTCTTGAATGCTGTGATCGCCATAGCCATGGCAAGATATGTTTTTCCGGTTCCAGCAGGACCGATTCCAAATACGATCATCTTATTTCTGATATTATCAACATACGATTTCTGCCCGAGTGTTTTCGGCTTGATTTGTTTTCCGCTGATCGTATGACATATTAGTTCTTTATCCAGTTCGGCAAAGCCTTCTGTCTGTCCATCAAGTACCATTGATAAACAGTAATTAACATTTTGGTCATTGATAGGCTCTTTTTTTTCTGCAATGGTAAGCAGCATCGAAAAAACAGTTTTTGCTTTTTCGATCCGATCCAGGTTGCCCAGAATTTTTACAGAGCTGTCTCGTGCAATCAAGGTAATGTTTAAAGTCTTTTCAATACGTTTTGCAAATATGTCATATTGCCCAAATATACTCTGCTGATTTTCAGCAGATATATTTAATTCAAGTTCACTAATACTCATTGAAATTTCCCCTCTGAAGCTGTTTTATAGAAAAGACATCAGTACATATGTCATATTTATCCTGTCTTCTTGAATTACAAGATGGGCAGCGCTGCTGTCTTGCTATATAATTCATATTATTATAGCATAGGGAAGCGTTTAATTTCCATACCAATCATAATATTTTATAAGAAAAATGAAGAAATCAGAGAACATTCTGCAAATAAGAAAACAGATTGCAATCTTTTGATTACAATCTGTTCTGCTCATTGTTAACTTTCGATGTATAATTAGAAGTCAAAAATAATCTGCTATTAAAAGTTTCTCTGTTTTTTGGAATCTTTCAACTTAGCAGCCTTACCTGTACGTTGACGTAAATAGTTAAGTTTCGCTCTTCTTGCTTTACCATGACGGATAACTTCTACGCTCTCAACGATTGGAGAATGAAGAGGCCATGTCTTTTCTACACCAACACCACCGGATGTTTTACGAACTGTGAAAGTCTCACGAATTCCACCATTCTGTTTCTTTAATACAACGCCTTCGAATACCTGTGTTCTTTCACGGTTACCCTCTTTTACTTTTGCGTAAACTCGCACAGTGTCACCAACGATAAACTGTGGTGCATCTTCTTTTAACTGAGGGGTTTCAATGCTCTTAATAATATCATTCATTATGATATCCTCCTTATTTAGTAGATGTTCTTACTACCGCAATTGGTACAGCGGAACATCAGTCTCACGGCTATAAATTATAACACTCAATTTTCAGTATTGCAAGTGTTTTTTTGAAGCTCATCCAAAAATATCTTTTCTTTTTTAGATAAACTTGCATTTCTAAGTAAATCAGGCCGGCGATCCAGCGTCCGTTGGATGGATTGCTCTCTTCGCCATTTTTCTATCTTTGCATGGTGACCGGATAAAAGAACCTCTGGTACCTTCTGTCCCATGAAATCTTCTGGTCTTGTATACTGCGGATATTCAAGCAGATTATCGTGAAAACTTTCAAAACGTGCTGAGTCTTCATTACTTAAAACACCGGGAAGAAGCCTTGCTACGGAATCCAGAACGATCATTGCCGGAAGTTCACCGCCAGTCAGAACATAATCACCGATCGAACAGTAATCCGTCACGATCATTGACAGGACACGCTCATCAATACCTTCGTAATGTCCGCAAAGCAGAATAACATGATCGATCGTTGATAACTCTTCTGCTTTTCTTTGTACAAAGGGAGTTCCCTGTGGTGTAAGATAAATCGTTCTTACCGTTTCACCAAAAGCAATGGATGCACGAATCGACTGATAAGCATCATATACAGGTGGCGCAGCCATTAACATACCAGCACCGCCTCCATAGGTATAGTCATCGACCCTGTTATGCTTGTTGCCCGAAAAATCCCTGATATTAATCAGTTCAACCTCAAACAGATTCTGAGAAAGTCCTCGTCCAAGTATGCTGGAATGCAATATGGGTTCGAAAATTTCGGGAAATAATGTCATAATATGAAATTTCACGGCAGCCTCCCTTTTGGTATACTTTATATTCAGAGAATAATTAAAAGTAACGAATACGTTCTGTGCCGTCTATAGATTCAGCAGCAACGAATACGTTTTGTGCAGTCATTAATCCAGAAGACCTGGCATAATATGTACAACTACAAGTCCACCGGCTGTATCCACCGAAAGAACACATTCATCAATAACGGGAAGCAGAACTTCTTTTCCTGCTTTTGTGTCAACAACATATACATCATTCGCTCCGGTCTGAAGGACGTCTTTTAAAATTCCAAACTCTTCGTTTGTATCAGTTATTACTTTTGCACCTATAATGTCGCAAATAAAATACTCACCTTCTTCAAGTGGTACAGCATTTTTCCTTGTTACCAGCAGATCACGGCCTTTGTATTTCTCTATATCTTCAATTTTGTCATACCCTTTAAACTTAACAATAACAAATTTCTTAAAGAATTTGACGTTCTTAATTTCCATCGTAATGGTTTCTTTTCCGGTATCCAAAAGAACTTCTTTTAAATCCAGAAATCGATGCGGATCATCTGTTGTTGGAAAAACTTTTACTTCACCATGTACTCCATGTACGGATGATATGACTCCTACCCGTAAGAATTGTTCCATAGTATCTCCATTTCTGTGCGTTATGGCACAATGAACTTCTTATAAACAACTATTCCATGCATGCATTGGATTGCATATGATTATGAAATATAAGAGACTGCTGCAAACAGTTCTGTCTGGTTTACGCAGTCTCTCTTTTCAATTATTGCATTATTTCTACAACTACTTTTTTGTCATCCTTCGTTGCAGCAGCTTTTACTAAGGTACGGATGGATTTTGCAATACGGCCCTGTTTGCCGATTACTTTCCCCATATCGTCCGCAGCAACCCTTAATTCAACAACGATTGCCTTCTCAGTTTCTGTTTCCGTGACAACAACTTCTTCAGGATGATCAACGAGTGCCGAAGCGATTACTTGAACCAACTCTTTCATACCTGTTTCCCTGTCCCTTCAAAATTATTTCACGATTCCAGCCTTTTTGAATAATCTGTTAACTGTTTCAGTTGGCTGAGCGCCATTTGCAAGCCATTTCTGTGCTAATTCTTCATTTACCTGAAATGCACTAGGTTCTTTCGTAGGATCGTAAGTGCCGATTTCCTCGATAAATCTGCCATCTCTTGGGAATCTTGAATCAGCAACTACAACTCTATAAAAAGGTGCTTTTTTCTGACCCATTCTTTTTAATCTGATCTTTACTGCCATGATTTCACCTCCTTTCAACTATGTGAAAACAAAACGAATAAATGTTTATTTATCTTATAAACCAAACGGAAGTTTCATTCCGCCGAATCGTTTTTTACCTTTACCACCCATCATTCCGGAAAATTGTTTCATCATCTTCTTCGCCTGCTCGTACTGCTTAATGACGCGGTTGACATCACTGATATCGACACCGGCACCTTTGGCAATACGGCTTTTTCTTGAGGGGTTCAGAAGATTTGGATTGTATCGTTCTTCCTTTGTCATGGAGTAAATAATGGACTCCATACCTTTGATGGAACTTTCCGCTTCATCAAGGTCAACGCCTTTCATCTGCGAACCCATGCCGGGCATCATGCTCATGATGTCTGACAGGCCACCCATTTTTTTCATCTGTTGAATCTGTTCCAAATAATCATTAAAATCAAATTCTGCTTTTTTTAATTTAGCAGTCAATTTTTTTGCCTGTTCCTCGTCGATCTCAGCTTCCGCTTTTTCAATCAGCGTCAGAACATCGCCCATTCCAAGAATTCTGGAAGCCATACGATCCGGATAGAATTGTTCAACATCGGAAAGTTTTTCACCGACTCCGGTATAAAGAATCGGCTTACCGGTCACAGCACGTATGGAAAGTGCCGCACCACCTCTTGTATCGCCATCCAGTTTTGTCAGGATGACACCTGTAATTTCAAGTTTTTCATTGAAAGTTTCAGCAACATTAACTGCATCCTGTCCGGTCATGGCATCGACCGTCAGTATAATATGAGCGATATCGATTTGTTCTTTGATCTCTATAAGCTCATCCATCATTCCTTCATCAATATGAAGACGTCCGGCTGTATCTATAATTACAACATTATTGCCATTTTTCGCGGCATGTTCCATCGCCGCCTTTACGATGTTCACCGGTTTGTGATTCGTTCCCATGGCAAATACCGGTACCTGTTGTTTTTCACCATTGATCTTTAACTGTTCGATTGCTGCCGGACGGTAGATATCACAGGCAACAAGCAATGGCTTTTTACCCTTTGCCTTGAATTTACCGGCTAGTTTTGCTGCCATTGTCGTCTTGCCGGCACCTTGAAGTCCACACAACATAATAACCGTGATTCCGGAAGGTCTGAATTCAATCTCTGTGGTCGTACTGCCCATTAGATTGATAAGTTCTTCATGAACGATCTTGATGACCATCTGACCCGGTGTAAGGCTTGACATTACATCCTGACCGATTGCACGTTCCGTAACGGTACTTATAAAGTTCTTAACAACTTTAAAATTAACATCTGCTTCAAGTAAAGCCATCTTCACTTCTTTCAGCGCTGCTTTTACATCAGCTTCAGAAAGCCTGCCTTTTCCACGCAGATTTTTGAATATATTCTGTAATTTATCTGATAAACTGTCAAATGCCATTTTATAGCTCCTTTAAAATCCGGTCGGTAATTTCATTAATAGTCTGAAGCTTGTCCTGATAATCACTTGCTTCTTTTTCTTCTGAAATCATTGATAAAGAGTTATCTTTGTTTAGAAGCTCACCGGTTATGTTCTGGATCTGAATGATCCGCGATTTTGCTTCTTCAAATTTAGAATGCAAACGCAGCTTCTCCTCATAATTACGAAGTTCAATGCTGCATCTTTTTATTATATCATGAACACCCTGACGGCTGATTCCTTCTACTTCCGCGATCTCGCTTAAAGAAAGATCGTTGCAGATGTAATCCTCAAATATATGACGCTTATGTTCCGAAAGCAGTTCTCCATAAAAATCAAATAACAAAGAGAGTTCTACAACTTCCCGAAGAGAATCCCTGCTATCTTTATCAATTGTATGTTTCTGCTCTTTCATATGGCACCACCTGTAAAGTTATTTTCTTTACAGGTGGTAGTATACCTTAAGTCGGATGACCTGTCAAGCATTTTTATTGACAGTGTTGAAATTCAATCTGATACAATTTATGTCATTTTTATTCGAGGTTGCTGTACACTTTATTATCCGTCTTTGCAATTCGTTTTACTTTTTTGCTTTTATCCTCCAACTTTATCATTCAATTTACTCACTAGCTTTGTTAGCTGATTTTGTTAACTGATTTTGTTAGGTGATTTTGTTTTCCGGCTTTTGTTATATTGGTTCTTTCTTCTTCAGAGAATTAATCGGATCCGTGTTCCGATGATTAATTCATCCCTTTCCCGCTTTCTATATCTCTTATGATTACAGGCTGCTTTATCTTGTAAACAGATAAAGACCGATTCCAACAGCAATGGTAAGATTTAGCGAATCTACTTCTTCGGTCTGCGGTATGATCACACTGGTGCCGATCGTAAGAAATGAATCATCAAGCCCGGTAGCTTCATTTCCAAAAATCAGGGTAAACAATTCCGGTTTCGGACACTGATCCGCTGTAAGCTGCCTTGTTGCATTTAACATAAATGGAAAGAGTTCCTGCTTCGTATAAATGCTTCGGTATTCTTCAAAAGAATCAAAATACTGAAAGCGTAATCGAAACAATGCACCCATGGAGGAACGGACGACTTTTGGATTAAAGATGTCAGACCCAGGATTTATGATAGCAATATCTTTGATACCAAAACCGACCGCTGTCCGAAGAATCGTTCCAAGGTTCCCCATATTCCCGGGATTTACAAGCATAAGATGTGATCGGGATTTATCAAGTTCACAATCAAACCTCTTAAATACGCCAA
The DNA here is from genome assembly GCA_003249225.1 of Clostridia bacterium. GTDB lineage: Bacteria > Bacillota > Clostridia > Lachnospirales > Lachnospiraceae > SZUA-448. Next base: position 53,145 of record QKJQ01000033.1, read on the forward strand.
TTACATAAATATTCTCTTTGTTTCCCAGTTTCTGAATCATTTTATCATTCACAGTCATGGGAAGGTTATGTCTGTGACACTCTTTCTCCAGTTCATCTTTATCAAAAGATGAATGTACAAAAACATGCAGAACAAGATCCGGTCTTGTCTTTATAAGTTCATAGGTTGGAAACGCTCCCATCGTATAGGAGTATTCCATTCCCTTTTTGTATGGTTTTATTGCATCCATTCGATTCTCCTGTTTGAAATGTCAGTCGGTTCTGTCTTACTGCTGCTCAATATACAGACAGTAATCCTTCGTTTAATAATCTCCCACTGCTTAGAATATCATAATGCCTGAAGTACTTTAATGCAAGAGACAAGATACAGACTAATCAAATTCTAATGTCGCTGACAGACCGCTGCTCAACCCCTTTATAAAGCAAAGAAAGATGTCTGCCAAGATGTTCTTTCAGGAACGCTGCATATTCTGTATCGTACTGTCTCCATAAGGCGAAAAGTTTGTCTTTGAATATGTAGTGGTCCTTCTCTTTCGCTGTAAGTATAAAACCATACGTTATATGAAGCAGTTGTCTGATTGCTGAATTTGAAGTAATCAGTTCTTTTAACTCAATGTCTTTGTATTCAGCAAGGTCAGGAAGATCGCTGCGCTTTGTAGAAATATGATAATATTTTTTTGCTTCTTCGAATTTCGTTAATGAAAAGGCTGTAACTTCACGGAATAATTCAGGGCTTTCAACTGCAACGACTTTTAATGCTTCCAGCCAGCTGGTACCGGCTGTTTTTACATGAAAATGCCCTCTTGTGTATTTTCCGATCAATTCATAGACAGAGAACTTGTCAGAACCCGAATGAATGCTCAGTTTATAACCAAAGTACCTGGCGATTGCTGCATGAAGCTTTATGTCTTGTTCAAAAAGCGCAAGGTCACCAATGTAGTCAATGGCCTTTTGAAATTCACCGTAAAATCTGGGAGCCATGGTTTTAAGTTCGACCCCAGCTTTTTTTAGTTCATACGCTATGTAAAAATGCTGCAGCGGTGTAGTCGAATGCATTGTCTCGTCAATGGACAGCTCAAGGTCTGCATTTGTTTTGTCTGCTTTAAAATACGTATTATAAACTTCTGTCGTGTATCGTATGGCATCGCCATATATGTACTCCGCTTCGTATACATCTTCTTCCGTAAAATGCAGACAGCAGTCTTCTACAATAAAATCCCTGGAAAGATAGTAGTTCATTGTCTCTTCTTTTATGTATAAGATTTTCTTTATACCAGTATAATCAATAGGATCATTACTTTGAACGATATGATCACTGCAGTCAAGCGTAATCATAGTAAAGCCAAGACGCAGTGCATATTCAATCTCATCGAAGGTCTTTAAATGATCACCATCTGCACCGTACCCACCCTTGTAACCTTCACGAAAGACGGTAAAAGTAGTACTGTCAAGTACATCCTCGTAGGTCCTTCCTGTCATTTTGAGTTCACGCATCGACTGTTGAGCAAGTACAGGTGTGGCATCGTATTCATGAAAAGCCTCAAGATGTCCATAACCGGCAATTCCAAGGCGATCGCCGACACCAAAGGTACGGTCTCTTGAAAGGACTCGGACCGGTGCGGTAAATGGAAACAGAGCCTGAAGCTTTAAAGCATTTTCATGGGACAGAAAAACATTAGTAATCGGCAAAGGTTTATTATCACTACTCAAAAACGGCAGACCATCGAACTCTTTCGCCTCCTGTCCAGCCACAATCAGACAGTCTTTTTTTTCACTGCGAATCATAAAATACCAGCTGTCAAGGTGCTTATGAATGGATGAAATATAGATTTCCCCTTTAAAAAAAGAAGCTATTTCACTTTTTGTTATTCCTAATTCCTTTAAAAATAAATACAATTCCTTATGTTCTTCCATAGCTACCTCCATTTTGCGTATTTTAATGAAAGCGTTTACAACATGATTATAGGATTTACACATAGATATGTCAACAAAACTTAAAATAATTATACAAATTCACGATGTAATTATTATCTTCTTGTCATTGAGAAATTACTATAGTATAATAATTTCGAACAATTTTGATATGTATTTCATGAATGTAAGTGCTTACATTTAACAGTGAATCTTGAAAATAAGGTAAATTCACCCGAATCTATGGAGGAATCATGAATATCTACGATGTATCACAAAAAGCAGGTGTTTCAATCGCTACTGTTTCAAGAGTAATAAACGGCAACCAGAATGTCAGTGAGAAAACAAAACAAAAGGTATTGAATGTCATGCAGGAACTGGGTTACACCCCAAATGTTTTTGCTCGTGGTCTTGGTTTAAATACAATGAAGACGATTGGTATCCTTTGCCTTGATTCTTCGGATCCGTTCCTTGCCAATGCGGTCTTCTATCTTGAACAGAATCTGCGAAAGTATGGATATGATATAATTCTCTGCTGCACCGGCTATGATCTTGTCAATAAGCAAAAATACCTCCAGCTTTTATTATCAAAACGTGTAGATGCAGTAATCCTGGTGGGTTCTTATTTTCTTGAAACAGTTCGTAAAGACAATGCTTATCTCCTTGAAGCAGCAAACAATATTCCTATTATAATTTTGAACGGATATCTAAGTCATCCAAACATCTATTGTTCTTTATGTGATGATTATCAGTCTGTCTTTGATGCAACAACAAGACTTCTTGAAAGCGGCAGAAAACGTGTTCTTTATCTTTATCATACCAAATCATACAGCGGTATGCAAAAACTAAATGGATACAAAGATGCTGTTGCTGCTTTCGGAATGTCAGTCGACGAATCTCTGCTTGTTCTGGCTAAGAACAATATGCAGCAGACACAGGATATTTTATCAAAGGTATATGATGAGGGATTGCAGTTTGATGCGATCATGGCAGCAGAGGATCTTCTTGCCGTTGGTGCTATAAAATTCGCAAGAGAAAAAGGCTTACGGATACCGGAAGAGCTCTCCATCATCGGATATAACAATTCTTTACTATCAACAGCCTGTGAGCCGGAACTTACATCGGTAGACAATCATATTGAAACATTAAGCATTACTGCTGTTTCCTCACTTATGCGAGTATTTGAAGGACATGATGTGCCGAATAAGACAACGATATCCAATGATTTAATACTCCGTGGAACAACAGATTTCACAAAACAATATTATTAAGAAAAATATTTTTAAGAAATGAGGTTCGAATCATGGAATTTATGTCGAAGGATTTTTTATTAAAAACAGAAACTGCAAAAAAACTTTACCATGACTATGCAGAGACGATGCCGATTATTGACTATCATTGTCACATCAATCCGCAGGAAATTGCGGAAGACAGAAAATTTGATACCATTACACAGGTCTGGCTTGGTGGCGACCACTATAAATGGAGACAAATGCGTTCAAACGGAATCGATGAAAAATATATTACAGGGGATGCCAGTGACCGTGAGAAATTTAAAGCATGGGCTGCTACACTTGAAAAGGCCATCGGAAATCCTTTGTATCACTGGAGTCACCTTGAACTTCAGCGCTATTTTAACATTTTTGAGCCTCTGACATCTGAAAACGCTGACAAGATCTTTGATTTATGTAACGAACAGCTTGCAAAAGATGATATGAGTGTTCGTAATATTATTAAAAAATCAAATGTAACAACCATCTGTACGACTGATGATCCGGTGGATGATTTAAAATGGCATAAAATGCTTGCAAATGATACCAGCTTCGATGTTAAGGTGCTTCCGGCCTGGAGACCGGATAAAGCCATGAACATTGAAAAGCCGGAATTTAATGATTATATCAATACACTGGCAAAGGTTGCCGGCTGTACGATCAATACATTTGAAGATTTAAAGAAGGCTATTGTTTCTCGAATGGAATTTTTCCATAGTTCTGGCTGTTCTGTATCGGACCATGGAATTAACTTTGTTGTATACCGTCCGGCATCTGCTGAAGTAATTGAATCCATTTTTAATAAAAAACGTAACGGCGGCGAAGTTACAGAGCTTGAAGAACTTCAGTTCAAAACTGCTTTTATGGTATTTATCGGTAAAGAATATCACAGACTTGGCTGGGTTATGCAGCTTCACTACGGCACTAAGAGAAATAACAATACATTAATGCTTAAAAAGCTTGGACCGGATACCGGCTATGACTGCATTAACAATTATGCTCCGGCAGCAGAGATTGCAGACTTTTTAAACGCACTGAATACGACCGATCAGCTTCCAAAGACAATTCTGTATTCACTGAACCCTAATGACAATGCGGTAATTGGAACCATACTTGGATGCTTCCAGAACAGCTCCACAGTAGGCAAGATTCAGCAGGGTTCTGCATGGTGGTTCAATGATCATAAGAAAGGCATGACAGATCAGATGATCTCTCTTGCTAATCTTGGACTGCTGGCGAACTTTGTCGGTATGCTGACTGATTCAAGAAGCTTCTTATCCTATACAAGACATGAGTATTTCAGAAGAATTTTATGCGAACTTCTTGGAAACTTTGTGGAAAATGGCGAATACCCTGCTAACATGGAGTTCCTTGGAAATATGGTAAAAGATATTTCTTATAATAATTGTGTACGTTATTTTGGATTTTAATCCGCTATCATAGGTGAAGTAAAAATGGATGGTTCAGAGAAAATCTGAACCATCCATTTTTACTATGAGTCCGGTGACATACGTTTTTTCAAAGGTACGTCAACCTACTGCATTGATCAGAACAATCCGGTAATCATACCAGCTTCGTCAACACCGACATTTTCAGCAGCCGGGACTTTTGGAAGACCAGGCATTGTCATTACCGTACCGGTTATGGCTACTACAAAGCCTGCACCGGCAGATACATATACTTCGCGGATATTGATCGTGAAGTTCTGTGGACGGCCAAGTTTCTTGGCATCGTCAGACAGGGAGTACTGATTCTTAGCCATACATACCGGAAGATGTGAAAATCCGAGTTCGGAAAGATCTTTTAATGCAGAGGCTGCGACAGGATCAAAAGTTACGCCATCGGCTCCGTAGATTTCTTTTGCTATGGTTTCGATCTTCTGTGAAAGCGATAAATCATCCGGATATAGCAAGGAGAATTTACTTGGTTCTTCTATGGCTTTTAATACCTCATTGGCAAGAGCAATACCACCCTCTCCGCCTTTTGCGAATACATCGGCAACGGCAAAACGGCAGTTATAGCTTTCACAATGTTTCTTAACAAAAGCGATCTCCGCTTCGCTGTCTTCCGCTCTGTGGTTCAGGGCTACTACGATAGGAACGTTATATTTATGAAGATTCTCGATGTGTTTATCAAGATTAACAATACCTTTTTCGAGTGTGACAAGGTCTTCTTTGGTCAGATCTTCTTTTTTCATACCACCATTATACTTTAATGCACGCATGGTAACCGTTAATACAACGGCAGAAGGTGTAAGTCCGGCTTTTCTGCACTTGATATCAAAGAATTTTTCTGCTCCAAGATCAGCGCCAAAACCAGCCTCCGTTACGACAACATCAGCAAGCTTTAAAGCAGCTTTTGTTGCTCTGACACTATTGCATCCGTGCGCAATGTTGGCAAATGGCCCGCCGTGAACAATGGCCGGGGTATGTTCCAGTGTCTGGACAAGGTTAGGTTTAATGGCATCCTTTAAAAGTGCCGCCATAGCACCTACTGCTTTTAAGTCAGCAGCGGTAACCGGTTTTTTATTATAGGTATAAGCAACAATAATATTACCGAGCCTTACTTTTAAATCTTCCATGGAATCCGTCAGACAGAGAATTGCCATGATCTCGGATGCAACGGAGATAATAAAACCATCTTCTCTTGTAACACCATCTGCTTTTCTTCCAAGCCCGACAATAATATTACGAAGAACACGGTCGTTCATATCAACGCAACGCTTCCATACGATCTGCTTTGGGTCAATGTTAAGTTCATTTCCCTGATGAAGGTGGTTATCAAGCATGGCAGCTAAAAGATTATTGGCTGATGTAATTGCATGAAAATCTCCGGTAAAATGAAGGTTCAGATCTTCCATTGGAACGACCTGTGCATAGCCACCGCCTGCGGCACCGCCTTTTATGCCAAAGCAAGGACCAAGGGAAGGCTCTCGGAGTGCAATAACGGAAGAAATATTCAGCTTACCCAGAGCTTCCCCAAGACCTACTGTTATCGTAGTCTTTCCTTCACCCATGGGGGTTGGATTTATAGCAGTAACAAGAACAAGCTTGCCATCCGGGTTAGTCTCAATACGTTTCAGGCATTCGTCACTAAGCTTTGCTTTGTCCTTTCCATAATATTCAAGTTCATCTTCTGGAATGGACAGCTTTTCTGCGATATCTCTAATGTGAAGCAGTTTAGTATCATGTGCGATTTCAATGTCAGTTTTCATGTTCCGTTACTCCTTCTTTTTTCATGATATATTCTAGATATAAGCGTACCAGGTTAACATTGGTACACTGATATAACATTCTTGCGCCGACAACATCTTCAATCTCGTTAAAGATAAGCTCATTGTTATCGTCAAAGATAAAATCAATTCCAACAAGCCCAAAATCAAAAGAAGTAATGATTTTATTTACAACAGCGATTTCGTTGTCCGATAAAGAATAGACTTGAACATCACCGCCTAATGAATAGTTGGAACGAAAATCATCTTTACCGGTACGTAGTATAGCGGCTATGATCTGATCTCCGATTACATAGACTCTTACGTCTTTGTGCTTTGTTCCTATCAATGGTTGTACGACCATGTCGGAAGAATTTATACTCTGTACTATCTTCTGTTTATTTAATTCATTGTATAAGAATACAGAAGAACCACCGTGCCCGTCAATAGATTTTATAACAAAGTTTTCCTTTGTATTGTTATATTCATCCATTATGGTATCCGCAAAGTTATGTTTGATAAATCTTGTGTCCGGCATTTTAATTCCTGTATTACTTACGAACTGATACGTTTTAGCTTTATCATTACAGATTTCTGCAATCATCGAATTATTCCAGACAGAATATCCCATGCATTCCAGATGCCTGCTTAAGAAAGGATAGATCGTGCGTACAATAATAAAAACAGGACATGCAAGTTCTTCCTTTTCATATGTCATATAGAGCCCGTTATCTTTTATACCAAAGGATATCTGTTCAGCATACAAAAGCTTCATGCTAAGTCCAAGAGACGAACCTTCCTTTTCATAAAATGAAATATATGCTCTATTCTTTTCTGCATCTTCTTTTGAATAAATGAGCCAGAATACACGGTCCTGCTTTTCCATACAATTCTCTCCACTTGAACTTATCAGGGAGCAAAATACCTTTTGGTCCCAATATCATTTCTTTTTTATATCTTATCAATTATATCTTTTCAAGAATATGCTCCATAATAGGAATCGCCGCATTCACTCCGGTACAATCAAAAATATTCTTAAAATGTGCATTAGAATTGACCTCGCATAGAATCGGTTCTTCCCTGTCACCAAACAACAGATCAACACCGCAAAAATCAAGTGATAGTGCCTTTGCTGCTTTTAATGCAAGCTCCACCTGTGATGCATCCGGTGTATATGGTTCCATCTTTCCGCCAAGTGTCAGATTTGCCCTGAAATCACCGGTAACAGAATAACGGAACATCGTTGCGATGACCGAATCTCCAACGACCTGCAGACGCAGATCAGCACCAGCGTTCATGGACAGAAACTCCTGAAACAGCATTGGTTTTGCTCCAATTTTTTCAATTCTTGCCACTGCTTCTTCATGGGAGTTTACAAGATATACCTGCTGACCAAACGAACCATAGGCTTCTTTAATAACAAAGGGATAGAGAAGTTTCTCTTCTGCTTTTGTCAAGAATTCAAGATTGGTATAACCAATGTTATTGTAGGTAAAAGGTGCTATGATGGTCTTGGGCATGGGTATATTTTCTTTTTGCAAAAGTATATGCGTCAGTCTTTTATCATCGCAGGCTTCAATAGCCTTTGAGGAATTGAATACCGGAAGTCCCAGGATTTCAAGATGTCTGGCAAGTCTTATATCTTTATCCCAGAACAGGACAAAATCCGGCAGGCTATGTGAAGTTACCAGTCCTGTTTCAAAACCATTTATATAAGCCATACATTCTGCGTTAGTAACCACATTCATCTGAACACCGCATTTTCCGGCAGCAATGAGCAGATATTGATTTATTTCATTAAATTTATTGCTGTTCAAAAATTCATTTACGATCAACCAGGCATTTTTCTTATGCATTTTCTTCCATAAAAGCTTCGAATTCTTCCATTGACATCAGGATCTTTCTTGGCTTTGTACCCTCCTCTTCTCCAACGACTCCGGCATCTGCCAGCTGTTCCATAATACGGGCGGCGCGGTTAAATCCGATACGATAAACCCGCTGCAGCATACCGATGGAAGCTTTGTCTTTTTCTATAATAAAACGGGCAGCTTCATAAAAATACTCGTCTTTGCTGTTTGGAGCGATAGAATCATTTACACTGCCCCCGGATGAATTTGAGTTCTTTATATGGTTGCTGACTTCTTCGCTGTAACTTGGTTCAAGATTCTGCTCCTTAATAAAGTCAACGATTGCACTGACTTCTTTGTCTGAAATGAAAGCCCCCTGAACACGGATCGGCTTTGGATATCCGGATGGATAGAATAGCATATCTCCTTTACCAAGGAGTTTTTCTGCACCGCCTCCATCAATGATAGTCCTTGAGTCAACCGCTGATGATACAGCAAATGCAATACGGGATGGTACATTTGCTTTGATAACACCAGTGATAACATTGACCGAAGGACGCTGTGTTGCAATTACTAAATGAAGTCCGGCTGCTCTTGCCATCTGAGCCAGGCGGCAGATCGCATCTTCCACTTCATTGGAAGCGACCATCATAAGATCTGCAAGCTCGTCCACGATGATTACGATCTGAGGTAATTTATGATATTTCTCATCGGTGCAATAAGGTTCTTCTTTTATTCTTTCGTTGTATCCTTTCAGGTCACGGACATGCATTTCAGCGAATTTATTGTAGCGGTCCGTCATCTCCATAACCGCCCAATTCAAAGCTGCTGCAGCTTTTTTGGGATCGGTGACCACCGGAATTAACAGGTGGGGAATACCGTTATAGGAGCTTAATTCAACGACCTTTGGATCGATCATCATCAATCGTACATCGGATGGGCTGGATTTATACAATATACTTGCTATCAACGTATTAATACAGACTGATTTACCGGATCCTGTCGCACCGGCGATCAGAAGATGCGGCATCTTTGCAATGTCTGAAACAATAATCTGTCCGCCGATATCGCGACCTACTGCGAACACAATATCGGAATGGTGTTCTGCAAATTCTTTTGAATCTATCAGGTCACGAATCATTACGGATACATTCTCTTTATTCGGAACTTCAATTCCAATGGCTGCTTTTCCTGGTATCGGAGCTTCGATACGGACATCTGCCGCTGCTAAATTTAACTTGATATCATCCGAAAGGCTGGTGATTTTACTTACCTTAACACCTTGCTCCGGCTGAAGTTCATATCTGGTAACACTAGGACCGCAGCTGACATTCAGCAGTTTTACCTGAACACCGAAGCTGTTCAGGGTTGAAATCAATTTGTTAGCTGTAGAATCCATCTCCTGTCGGCTCATACCAGTTGTTCTGCCCTTTGGTCTGGCAAGCAGGGAAACTGGTGGGAATTTATATACTTTTTCAACAGGTGTCTGATCGATCTGCAGCTCATCTTCTGTTGTATTATCCAACGTTGTGACAGTATGATTTTCAGAATTTTTGGAGTAGTCTGACTCTGTGAAAGGTTCTTTGTCTGCTGTACTTTTAGCACCCAAATTACCTTTTTCCATCGAACGTTCTGAAAACCCAGTATCCCCCATGACAGGATCAGCATTCTCATGGAAGGCATCAAAGGAATCGAAGGTCGGCACCGCTTTATTGGATTGAAACGACGAATCTGTATAAATGTCAGGACCATCGAATATGCCGTGAACCGTTGATTGTTCCTTTGTTTCAAAAATCTCTTCATCCTCAGGATTTTTTCTTATTACTTCGTTTCTTTTAAATTTACGATTCAACTCTTCTTCATAAATGGAAGGGGTATCTTTTGCATATTTCTGTGGAGTATCGTTCAAAGGGAAGCTTTGAATGACTGGTTTTATCTCCTCGACATTAAAATCATCTAATGAATCAAATGTTTCAAAAGCCAATGGAGCTTTTGTTTCAGAGCTGTCAATGATCTCATTGTCATAATCATCGTCTTCATCTTGAGCTGCTTCATGAGGTACAACAGAGTTTTTGGAACCTTTTAGTTTCAGAAAATCTAAAAAGCCAAGGTGCTTTTCTGGTTCTTCTTCTGCTGCTTCGAATTCCTGCTCCCCTTCCTCTGCGGGTGCAAGTGTTACGATTCTTGCCTCTCTTCTGTTTTGCAGGTATAGTCCGGCTTCCATATCTTCCATTTCAGAAAATTCCTGTTTACGAAGCTGATAACGTTCTCTGTTTTTCTTGAAGGATTCCGAACTCTTTCTTCCAAAATAAGACAACAAAGCTTTTCCTGATAGAATCATAAAAAAGATAAGAATAAAAGCAATCAGGATTATTGTCGTTGCCAGTTTACCAAAAAGCTGATTTAACGGGGTACAGATCAGTGCACCTATAAAGCCACCGCCGCTTCTGCCAGCAGCTGATTTTGTATAGTAAGACCATATTGACATGGCAGGATCATAATCACTAAGCAACTGAATTAGTGAAGTAAGGAATACCACAATGGCGGTTCCAGATATAATTTTTAATCTGGCAAGTGTACTCCCTTTGTTGGCAAGAGAAAATGCCACCAAAAAGAATAACACAAAAGGAAAGGCATACGTAAAAACGCCCATAAGTCCAAAAAGGATCGAATTCATGAATCTTCCAAATGCACCGCATAAATTCAGGTAACTAAGAATCAACAGCAGCGAAATAAGACTGACAACAACCATAATAATCTCATTCTTTATTGCTTCCGATATTCTTGGTTCGTTAAAATTCAAGGTCTGTTGATTTCTTGAACTGTCAGAACCGGCTTTCCTGCCTGATGATCCCGAACCAGTATTTCTGGAGGTTGAACCAGAGCTTTTTGAAGTTGAATATCCTCCTCTTGCAGATGAACCCGAATTTCTGGAAGCTGAATTTGCACTTCTTGAAGATGAATTCGAATTTCTCGAGGTTGTTCCTGAACTTCTTGAAGCTGACCCTGAGTTTTTGGAAGCAGTTTTACCGCCTCTTGATGACACAGAGCCATTTTTTGCAGAAGTATTGCTCTTAGTGCCACTCGATGCGAGATTCTTTCTGACAGAACCGGTCTGTTTCGAGGTTGATTGTGTAGTGTTTTTTTTCTTATTACCGGATGCTTTTTGAGTTGTCATGAAACAGGACACCTTTCTATATAGTTAAAATCTATGAAAATATGAAATATCCGAGTACGATTACGCCCAGTACAATACGGTACCAGCCAAATAATTTGAAATCATGTTTTTTAATATAATTCATAAGGAACTTAATGGATAGAATCGAAACAACAAATGCTGTTATCATTCCAACTGCAAGAGTGATAATTTCAGTTCCAGTAAAATCAAATCCAAACTTTACCAGTTTGATCAGTGATGCTCCGAACATGACTGGTATTGCAAGATAGAATGTAAATTCTGCAGCCGCAACTCGTGTTGTTCCACAGAGCATACCTCCGATGATCGTGGTCCCGGATCTAGATGTTCCAGGGATCAGGGATAAAACCTGAAAACAACCGATTAAAAGTGCTGTTTTATAAGAAATCTGATCAGAGCTTTCTATCAGGCTGCCCTGCGCCGGTTTTCTTTTCTCAATGAAAAGAAAAACAATTCCATAGGCAATCAGCGCAATCGCAACAACGACATAATTCCTGAACTTTGCTTCAATCATACTGTCAAGCGGAATTCCAATAACTGCAGCAGGAAGACAGGCAACAACAATCTTGAACCATAAGGTGAACTTGTCTTTTTTAATAAAATACTTTTCTTTTGATGAAAATGGCCATAATTTTTTCCAGAATAACACAACAACGGCCATTATGGCACCTAGTTGTATAACGACATTGAACATTTCAATGAAATCATCACTTACGGATGAAAGCTGAATGAATTGTTCGGCGATGATCATATGTCCTGTGCTGCTTATTGGCAGCCACTCTGTAATACCTTCAATAATTCCAATAAAAAGAACTTTTAAGATTTCAAAAAAACTCATGTTGTCCTCCTGTTGTTGATCTAATTTGATTCAGGTAATCGTCCATATAAACTGGTCAGCATATAAATTTTTTCACATAAAGCCTCGGTAAAAGCACCTTTTGACATACGCCACTTCCAGTTATTGCCCAGAGTAGACGGTGTATTGATACGCGCTTCACTTCCAAGGGACAAGTAGTCCTGCATTGGTATAACGGCAAGATCTGCTGCAGAAAAAAGTGCTTTTCGAATCAATGAAAAGTTACTATATTTTTCTGTCTCAGGAAGTATATCAACATATTCATCTACAAATTCTTTTTCTTCCTTTTCAAGATTACGATACCATCCAAGTGTTGTATCGTTGTCATGCGTACCGGTATAAACAACACAGTTCTTATTATATTTATGCGGAAGGTATGTACTGTTCCTCGATGAATCAAAAGCAAAATGTAATACTTTCATGCCCGGAAAGCCTGAATCCTCCAGAAGTTTATAGACTCCAGGAGTCAGAAAGCCTAAATCCTCTGCAATTATATTCAGTTTACCCAGTGATTCTTCCAGTGCTCTAAAAAGTTTCATGCCAGGACCCGGCATCCAGGTTCCGCGAACTGCTGTGGCTTCTCCAAATGGGATTGAATAAAACTCATCAAATCCTCTGAAATGATCGATCCGGATAACATCATAAAAATTAAAATTATAGGAAACACGCTGTATCCACCAGTCAAATCCTGTTTCTTCATGAAAAGCCCATTGATACAATGGGTTCCCCCATAACTGTCCGGTCGCTGAGAATGCATCCGGCGGGCAGCCGGCAACACCGGTAGGCGTACCATCCGGCTCAAACTGGAACATCTTTGGACAAGCCCAGGTATCGGCACTGTCAAAAGCGACATAGATTGGAATGTCACCAATAATACTGATCTTTTTACTGTTAGCGTATGCTTTCAGGCGGCTCCATTGCTCATTAAATATGTACTGAAGAAATTTATGGAATGTTATATCATCCACATGGGACGTTGAAAACTCTCGTAATGTTTCTTCCTCGCGCAGACGGAAAGGTGCCTCCCATTCAAGCCAGCTGATGCCATTGAAATTATCTTTAATCGTCATAAACAAAGCATAATCATCGAGCCAGAATTTGTTCGTTTCACAAAAACGTAAAAACATATGATTCTCTGCGATATGACTCTTTCTATATGCAGTTCGTAAGAGAGTAAATCGATTGATGTATATTTTATAGTATTCAACATAATTTACATTTGAAATAAAATCTGCTTTATCACATTCGTTTTTAGTCAGCCATCCACGAAGTATCAGATCCTGCAGATCAATAAAATACGGATTCCCGGCAAATGTGGAAAAGGACTGGTAAGGCGAATCCCCGCAACCGGTCGGACCAAGGGGAAGTATCTGCCAGTAAGACTGTCCGGCTTCTTTTAAACAATCAATAAATTCGTATGCTTCATACGAAAAACATCCAATTCCATATTCGGATGGCAGACTGGAAATCGGTAATAATATTCCACTTGCTCTCTTCATGGTATCCTCCGTTCTGCTGCTGTTGCAGCACAAGAATAACAACGAATGAATCAGTTTATAATATGTTATGTTATTATATACTATATAAAGTATCGTTCATCTTGAGCAAAAAATCAAGATTTCATAATTTATTTCAAAATAAGTTTTTCAATTTTTCTAATGTCTTCTTATTTTTAGGTCCAATAATGCAAACACTGCAATTTTTCATTTTAAGATAACGCGATGCAAATTCTTTTATCTGTTCTGAACGTATGGTGCGAATTCTTTCCGAGATATCCTGCATGGTAAGGATTTTTCCATATAGTAAAATTGATTTTGCATGGTTGTTCATTTTGCTTTTAGCGCTCTCATTACCCATGATCAACTCGGTGATCAATTGATTTTTATGAATTTCTAGTTCTTCTTCGGTGATACCATTGACAGCCAAATCTTCAACGATCTCCATTATCTTTTTCATGGCTGTATAAGCCTGATTTGGATTAACCGTCAGATCAATTTGAAACAATCCCGCATTCTCATATCCGCAGGTATAAGAATCAATGGAATAGGCAAGGCCTAATTCTTCCCGTATGATCTGAAATAATCTGGAATTATTACTTCCTCCAAGAATAGAATTAACAACTGTTGCAATATAATTTTCATCGGACTGAATCGGTACCGAATCAAAAGCAAAATTAACATGAAATTGTTCGATATCTTTGGCCTGATAGGTGAAAACGGGTTTGAAAAATGGCAAATCCGGTCGCTTTCTCTTCTGTTCTGTGATACAGGAAGAGCCAAATGCTCTCTCGATATCGTCTTTTATCGTTGAAGGAAGATTGCCAGCAATCGAAAGTATCATATTTTCCGGGGTATAATAAGCGGACATAAAATCTCGGAGCTGTTCTGCAGTGATTCTTTTTACTGTTTCACGACTTCCTGATATGTAAAAGGCAAGAGGATTCGGATACCAGGTCTCATATTGTACTTTTTCATGAACAAGGTCATCCGGTGAATCAAAATACATATCGATTTCTTCCATAATAATTGCTTTTTCTCTTTCAAGCAGCTCAGGATCAAAAACAGAGTTATGCAGCATATCACCAAAGAGATCAATTAACAAAGGAAGATATCCAGTCAGGGTTGTACCATAGTAAGAAGTATATTCTTTGCTGGTATAGGCATTAACATCATCTCCTATTTCAGCTATGATTTTCGAAATTTCTTTTGTATCTCTGTTCTTTGTTCCCTTAAATAGCATGTGTTCTATAACATGTGATATACCATTGTTGTTTTCGTTCTCGTTACAGGAACCCACATGAACATACAATCCTATAGAAGCAGTCTTAAAATAATCTTGATGATCAAGAATTACTTTCATTTTATTGGAAAGGGAAAAAGTTTCTGTCATAATAATCTCCATTCCTGAACACACTTTATTTTATCTATTACTTAGGATAAGCTGCTACAGAATGATACAATAACGTCATGCTGCAGCAGCTTATTCAAACTTTATGCTTATATCTTTATATTATTTCTGTTCTTAATTATTTCTGATCTTTAATTATTTCTGTTCTTTATAATCTTTGATGCTGAAGCTGATTCTGCCCATCTTGTCTTTTCCAAGGCATACGACTTTTACGACATCGCCAAGTGTCAGAACATCTTCAACATGATCAATACGATCTTTTGAAATCTTGGAAATGTGGACCATTCCTTCTTTTCCAGGAGCAAATTCAAGGAAAGCACCAAATTCTTTAATGCTGATAACTTTACCTTCGAATACCTGTCCTGCTTCAAAATCAGTAACAATGGTTTTAATCATCTTCAATGCTTCATCCATCTTACCAGCTTCCGTACCACATACAGATACGGAACCGTCATCTGTAATATCGATCTTAACACCAGTCAGGTCAATAATTGCATTGATGGTCTTACCTCTCTGACCAACAACATCGCCAATCTTAGCAGGATCGATCTGAATCTGTACGATCTTCGGTGCATACTGTCCCACTTCTTCTCTTGCCTGTGCAATGACCGGAGTCATTACTTCATCGAGAATGTAGGTTCTTGCTTTTTTTGTATTTGCAATGGCTTCTTCAATGATTGCACGGGTAAGTCCGTGAATCTTAATGTCCATCTGAATGGCTGTAATACCCTGGTGTGTACCTGCAACCTTGAAATCCATATCGCCGAAGAAATCTTCGAGTCCCTGAATGTCTGTTAAAACAAGATAGTCTTCATCGTTTTCACCAGTCACCAGACCACATGAAATACCTGCTACTGGTTTTTTGATTGGTACACCGGCAGCCATCAGAGAAAGTGAGGATGCACAGATACTAGCCTGTGAAGTAGATCCGTTTGATTCCATCGTCTCTGATACAGTACGAATTGCATAAGGGAATTCTGCTTCGGAAGGAAGTACTGGAACCAGAGCTTTTTCAGCCAGTGCTCCATGCCCGATTTCACGACGTCCCGGTCCTCTGGATGGTTTTGTCTCACCAACCGAGTAAGATGGGAAATTGTAGTGATGCATATATCTCTTCGAAGTCTCAAATTCATCAAGTCCATCTAATTTCTGAGCTTCAGATAATGGTGCAAGTGTAGTTACAGTAAGGATCTGTGTCTGACCTCTTGTAAACATACCGGAACCATGAACGCGAGGAAGAAGGTCCACTTCTGCAGCTAATTTACGGATTTCATCAATCTTTCTGCCATCCGGTCTTTTGTGATCCTTTAGAATCATCTTACGAACCGTCTTCTTCTGATACTGATATACCGCTTCATCAAGTACAGCTAGCCATTCATCCTTATCAGCAAAGCTTTCTGTAAGCTTGTCTTTAATAACACGAATGTTCTCTTCGCGTACCTGTTTAACATCTGTAAATACTGCTTCTTCCATTTCAGCAGGAGTTACGATCTCTTTCATGGCTGCAAAGAGTTCTTCCGGAACGGCGCAGCTTGTGTAAGAATGTTTCTCTTTACCACATTCAGCAACGATAGAGTCAATAAATTCAATCACAGTTCCATTTACTTCGTGAGCCTTAAAGATAGCTTCGATCATTTTCTCTTCCGGAACTTCGTTTGCTCCAGCTTCGATCATAATTACTTTGTCTCTTGTAGAAGCAACCGTAAGCTGAAGATCGGAAACGGCACGTTGACTGGCATTCGGGTTTACAACAAATTCACCATCGATCAAACCGATCTGTGTGGTTGCGGTCGGACCATCAAAAGGAATATCTGAAATTGCAGTTGCAATTGCAGAACCAAGCATAGCCGTAAGCTCAGGGCTGCAGTCAGGATCAACACTCATAACGAGGTTGTTCAGTGTAACATCGTTTCTATAATCTTTTGGGAACAGCGGACGCATTGGTCGGTCGATAACACGGGAAGTAAGAATCGCATTCTCACTTGCTTTTCCTTCACGACGAATGAATCCTCCCGGAATCTTACCTACAGAATACAGCTTCTCTTCATATTCAACGCTAAGCGGGAAGAAATCGATTCCTTCTCTTGGCTTCTCAGAAGCAGTTGCCGTAGATAATACAACTGTATCACCATAATGCATAAATGCAGCACCATTTGCCTGCGCAGCAACTCTGTTGACATCAACTGTCAGCGTACGTCCTGCCAAGTCCATTGAAAAACTTTTGTACATAATTTTCTCCTTAAATAATAGATTGATGCGCAAGCTTCCGAAACAACTGAAAAAAATACAATGTCAATTATACATTTTTCAGAAGTCTCGGGGAAATTCCTTGCGCTAAATTACGGCTGTTTCCTATAATGGAAACACCATCCATAAGATTATAGCACTTCAAAAAATAAAATGCAAGCGTAAGAGGTCATATAAGCATTTGATACGGTGTCTGGAACAGCGTCTTCCTAAAACCGTGAATTCTTTCTATGATACTACGCTTGCATATTCAAAGTTTTTAATTCCTTCGGAATGCCTGTTCACAGTAAACACAGCGATAAACTCCGTTTTCTGCATCCGTAAGTTTGAACTTATGTATAAGTTCCTGCTCTATGGATGTAATGCATCTTGGATTCTTACAGCGTATGATACCGGTTACAGATTCCGGCAGGTGTAAATGCCTTTTTTCAACGATCCTGTCTTCGTCAATTATATTTACCGTAATATCAGGATCCATCACGCCAAGCATATCAAGATCGACCGAAATAGGACCTTCAATTTTAATAATGTCCTTCTTACCCATCTTGTTGCTTTTTGCATTCTTTATGATCGCAACACATACATCTGCTTTGTCAAGCTGAAGGTACTCATAGATCTTCATCGCGTTTCCTGCCTTGATATGATCGATAACAACACCCTGATTCAAACCACCAATATTTAACATCTGTCTCCTCCTATTTTCAGGCCAGTTCAAGCATTTTAAGTATCAATGCCATACGAACATATACACCATATTCCGCTTGCTTAAAATAAACAGCTCTTGGATCTTTGTCGACCTCAACAGCGATTTCATTTACTCTGGGCAATGGGTGCAGAACCAGCATATCCTTTTTGGCAAGTTCCATTTTTTTCGCATCAAGTATGTAGGTATCTTTTAAGCGTACATAATCTGCTTCATTAAAAAAGCGTTCTTTCTGTACTCTCGTCATATAAAGAATATCAAGTTCTGAAATGACTTCATCAAGGTTCTTCACTTCCCTGTAAGTAATATTGCCGGCATCAAGCACTTCTTTTCTCAGATAATCTGGTATCTTCAGCTCATTAGGGGATATCAAAACAAAAGATACGTTATCATAACGTACCATCGCATTGATCAAAGAATGGACCGTCCTGCCAAACATTAAATCACCGCAAAAACCAACGGTTACATTGGACAGTCTACCTTTTAATGATTTAATTGTTAATAAGTCTGTGAAAGTCTGAGTCGGATGATTGTGACCACCGTCACCGGCATTGATCACAGGAATTGAAGAATACTGAGAAGCTACAAGAGGTGCTCCTTCTTTTGGATGACGCATAGCACAAATGTCGGCATAAGATGATATAACACGTATGGTATCTGCAACGCTTTCACCCTTCGCGGCCGAAGAAGAATCCGCAGATGAAAAACCAAGAATACTACCACCAAGATTGAGCATGGCGGCCTCAAAACTAAGTCTTGTTCTTGTACTTGGCTCATAAAATAATGTCGCCAGCTTCTTTCCCTGACAGCTGCTGGAATACTTTTTGGGTTCCTTGATAATGTCTTCAGCAAGTTCAAGGAGCTCCGTCATTTCATTCACGGTCAGATCGAGTGGACTGATTATATGTTTCATAAGCACCTCCGTTTGAATTTTTTATTCAATTGATTATTATAACGAAATGCTGACTTAATTACAAGAAGAATTTTTTATTCTGTAATTTTTATATCAGATCTGAGTTTTCAATGCGAATTAAAAATCACTTCCCTTTCTGCCGCTCTCAAAATCTGGTGCTTCTGACAACGTAGCTCCTATATTTTCAACTTGAAATTTGGTAAAAAAAGATGCCTTTCATTCAGAAAGACACCTTTTAATTTCTCCCATCATATAAAGGGTACCGGTTGCCAGAATACCGCACTCGTTGTCTGAATGGGATTTTGCAATCATTATTCCCTGTTCAATGCTGTCAGCTGCATAGACAGGCACTTCGTTATCCTTTGAAAGTGCAAGTATTTCTTTTGCAAGAATATCTGCTGGAAGTGCTCGTTGATTATCCGGTGTTACCGTTATGAATTCCTTCGCAAAGTCAAGAAGCATGCGGTACATTGTCTTATATTCTTTATCCTTCATAACTCCGGTGAGGATAATGAATTTTTTGTCCGGATACCAGTTTTTTAAGCTATCGGTAAGAGCTTCTATGCACTGCGGATTATGTCCGCCATCCGCTATAAAAAGAGGAGATTCTAAAAGAATTTCAAAACGTGCCGGTATTCTTGCTTTTTTCAACCCTTCCAAAAGATTCTCATCACTTATCTTCCACCCCTTCTCACGAAGTGATGCAATCGTCTCCAATACAAGCGATGCATTTAATCTTTGATAAGTGCCAAGCATGCCAAGCTTACTATTATTCAGTGTAATCCTTTTGCTGTGGTAATGAAACATGAGAAAGTCCCGGTCTGAAATTGCTGTTACATCATCCGGATTTATGATATGCAGTGAATTCCCCAGCTGCGCGCAACGTGAAGTTATTACACTTGTCGCATCCGGTTCTGAAGGGTAACAAATTACATCACAGCCCTTTTTTATGATACCTGCTTTATGTCCGGCAATCTCTTTTATCGTGTTCCCAAGAAATTCCTGATGGTCATATCCTATTCTTGTTATTACCGCTATCAAAGGTTTTGGAATTACATTGGTAGCATCAAGGGTTCCGCCCATTCCTGTTTCAAGAACAACAAAATCACAGCCCGACTGATAATAATAGAAAAGTGCCATGGCCGTGTATACTTCAAATTCAGATGGCGGAACAGCCATCGTCTTCAATAAAGCTTTCGTTGAAAGCCAGAGTTTTGTAAATGCCTCTTCTTCAATCAGGGTTCCATTTACATTAAAATACTCTCTTTCAGACACCATATTGGGAGACGTAAAAAGTCCGGTTTTGTAACCTGCATTTATAAGAATGGAAGAAAGCATCGTACTGACTGAGCCTTTTCCGTTTGTTCCTGCAATATGGATTACTTTCAGCTTGTTTTCCGGGTTATCCATAAGGGAAAGGAGCGCTATTATGCGCTCCACTCCCGAATGACTTCCAGGTAATATATTCTCTTTTATATCTAAGATAATCTCCTGATAATTCATTGGTTCTCCTATTCAGGCAGCAGTATCATGATTTATAAATATGTTCTGTTTATATCATCATACGGATGCATCTGGTTCTATCATGAAGTTACATTAAAGTAAATCAACGCTGGTGATAGATTGCCAGCAGTCGTGGAAATAAAAGTCGATTTAATGTAAAGATAGTAACGAGCTGTAACGCGATCATGATTGCACACTGCACAAGTCTAACTGCGATCAGTCCTGAAAATGACATGCCATACCATACACTTAAGGACAAACTGGTAAGGAAAAGACTGCATACGATCTCTTCGGTCAGGACTGCACCGACAATACGAAGGGGAGTTCGTTTTTTGAATAAAAAGACACCATATACAACACCGCGAAGAAATGCAACAACAGATAATAACGGGTTAATGCTTCCATAAAAGGCAAACGCACCTATAATATCTGATACGGATCCGGTTATTCCTGCAACGACAGGACCCAGAACAACGCCGGATATGACTCTTGCAATAAATGCAAGGGTGTAACGATTCGTTGGTGTCTGATAAACAACCAGCAATCGCTCAAGAACAAGTTCACAGGCAATAATAAGTCCGGCAAAGACCAGAAGCTTAACGGTAAACTGTGTTCTTTTTTTGTAATTCAATTTTTTCATTGGTTTTTCCATTAAAAAACCTCCTTTCTGTATACGTGCACTAAAATGCTACAAAAGGAGGATGTCCTCAATATGTAGCAGCGGGATGCGAATTCTGTACCGCAAGTCAAGCTTTTCGTTCGCCCGGCAACTCCCCGTCCGGATGACACTTAACGCACAGAATCCTACTCTGCCTATTAAATTTGCACAGTGGTATAGTATCATATGTTTTTCTAAAAATCCAGTATAAAATAAAAAAAGAAGACACCATAACGGTATCTTCTTAGTTTTTCTTATTTACGTAATCCAAGACGTTCAATTAAGGAACGATATTTTTCAATATCTGTCTTCTTTAAGTAATCAAGAAGTCCACGTCTCTGACCAACCATTTTTAACAAACCACGTCTTGAATGATGATCTTTGTTGTTTGTTTTTAAATGTTCTGTCAGTTCTGTGATACGAGCTGTTAAAAGTGCGATCTGCACTTCCGGTGAACCTGTATCCTCAGGTGTTCTTCCGTAAGCTGCGATGATTTCTTTTTTCTTTTCGATTGTAATCATTGTAAATTCTCCTTTCAAAAATTAAATAATACGCCAGGTACCAAGCAAAGGCTGGAGTTGCCATTTACTGAGTGCCGGCAAACTTGCAGTACATATAGTAACATATAACATATCATTTGTAAATATAAATTATGAATTATCGAGAGAATTCACGTACTGCTGTTTATATTTTTGGATTGCAAGATTCAATTGATGAATGGATGATTCAATTGAATCCATGTCGATTCCTGCAAAACCAAGCAATGCATTTATTCTGTCTAATTTCATTGTATTCTCTATATAATGAGGAGAAAGGTCATACAATCGGATTCCCTGTGTTTCCATAAAGTTAAAAAAGAATGGCTCATTTTTAAATTCTTTAAAGGTAACAACAAGATGCAGACCGGCATTTTCTCCGGATATTTCAATCTGATCACCAAAAATCCTGCAGCATCTTAAAACAAGATCATGTTTCTGCTTATAAACTTTTCTCATTTTATTTAAATGACGTTCAAAATAACCATTTGTCATAAAATTGGCAAGTACTGCTTGCTCAACTCTGGATACCGTGGATGAATAGTACGAAAGATTTTTATGATACATATCAAGCAGGTCTGTTGGCAGGACCATATATCCTACACGCATTCCTGGTGCAATTGCTCTTGAAAAGGTACCCATATAGATAACTTTCCCATTGCTGTCTTCTCCCTGCAGGGCTGGAATTGGTCGGCCTTTGTAACGAAATTCACTGTCATGATCATCTTCAATGATATAACGATTCGGTTTCTTGTTAGCCCAGGCTAAAAGCCGCAGGCGATTGGTAATAGGCATTATGACACCAAGCGGATATTGATGTGATGGTGTAACATAGGCAATATCACAATTGCTATGTTCCAATATGGACAAGTTAATACCATCACTTTCCACCGGAATTGGCGCTACCATATGACCAAAACCCTGAATAATCTGATACGCCCGTATATAGACAGGATCCTCCATCGCAAAATGCCGTTTTTCTTTAAATAGCTGGCAAAGTAATTGAATCAGATAATCATTTCCCGCACCAACAATAACCTGTTCCGGGGTACAGTGCACACCTCTTGAATCAAGAAGGTAATTGGATATGGATTCTCTCAGCCGGTAATCACCTTGTATATTACCAGGCTGCAGGACTTCTTCATTCATATCACTGATGCAGTTATTGTAAAGTTTCCGCCACGTTGCATAAGGAAAATGACTGATATCAACAGTGAATGGTGTGAAATCAAGAATAGCTGCTTTATCAAGAATTCCGCTGGTTGTTTCACGTTCTGTCTTCAGCGTATGAGGATGATATAGTTCGCTGATCTGACAGACATAATATCCACTCTTTTCAACGGCTTCAAGAAAGCCTTCTGAGACCAACTGATCATATGCAGCTGAAACTGTGTTTCTGCTGATCGACATATTCTGTGAAAGTGTTCTTGTTGAAGGCATCTTATCTCCTGCTTTCAAAACACCATCACTGATCTGCTGAATGATATATCGGTATATCTGCTGATACATCGGCTCTGTTGAATTCACATTTAATAGAATAGTATTCATATATCTTTCCTTATGACTTATATCAACAATGAAAATACTGTTTCGTAATAACTATATCATCCTGAATTTGTACTTTCAGCTCATCAAGTGTCTCAAAAGTCAATTCCGGTCTAATATAATGATGAAGTTCAACCTTTATTGTTTTCCCATACATTTCTACATAATGATCCAGGAGATGGGATTCAATTGTTATTGAATTTCCTTTTGATATGGTCGGATTGACACCAATGTTGGTAACGGATAAATATTCTTTTCCATCGCATAATACCTTTGTTGCATATACGCCGTTGGGTGGAAGTAATTTTCCATAGCCTGGTATTAAATTTGCTGTTCTAAAGTCCATCTGACGACCGATTTTTTTGCCATGCAAAACTTCTCCTAGTATAAAATAAGGCTCACCAAGCATGACGTTTACTTCTTCCATATTTCCTGCTTTAATCTCATTTCGAATTCTGGTACTGCTGATTTCTTCATCTTTATAGATCATTTTGGGAAGAGCAAAAAGCTTGAAACCAAACTCTTCCTGAAATTTCTTGAAGGTCTCGATGGTACCACTTCTGTTTTTTCCAAATCTAAAATCCTCACCAACAACGACAGCTCTTGCATTCAGCTTTCCTGCGATTATTTCACGAATGAATACTTCAGGCTCCATAGAGGCAGTTTCTCTGGTAAATGGATAAGAAATCATAACATCTGGCATAAGAGATTCGAATATTGTTATCTTTTCTTCTTCTGTATAAATCAGTTCTGGTTCTTTCTTTGAAAACAGACCAGCAGGATGATATTGAAACGTAAATACAACAGATTCCAGATCATCTCCTGCAGCTTCCATAACTTTCTTCATAAGAAGCCGGTGTCCTGTATGTATCCCATCAAATTTACCCAGGGTCACACAAGTGTTATTTAATTGAAAATCGCTTCCAGTGATGTGCTTCATTTTGTATTCCTCAAAAACATTTTATATGGTTTGTATAGGTTTTCATTGCTGTTGTATTGATATATACCGCTAAAAATCTTTCCCGCATCGTATATTTTAACATATTCCTGATCTTTTACCGGTTTAAAATCCAGAAAATCATTTTTTGAAAGAATATTTCCGTTTTTTAGGCGGCTTTCCGCTTCCGGTATGATACAAAATGATACATAATCAAAAAGCGCATCAACCGAAACAAGAAGGGAATCGATCGTACTGTCTTTCATGTGCTGTTCGATCTGTTGTAAGGTATGACTTTTATCCATTGAAAAAACTCCGACACGGGTGCGTTCCAATGAATCCATGCAGGCACCGCATCCAAGTTTTTCACCCAGATCGTGACATAAGGTTCTAATGTAAGTACCTTTGGAGCAATGAACAGTCAATCTGGCGGTAATGATCTGATCACCTTTCGTCTCACTTTTATCGGTATTGACTTCGATTGAATGAATTATTATTTTCCTTGGCTTTCTATCAACTTCGATTCCCTGTCTTGCAAGTTCATACAGTTTTTTTCCATTTACTTTTAAAGCAGAATACATGGGAGGAATCTGGTCGGTCTCTCCAAGGAAGGAACGAACCGCATCTCTTAAATCATCCTTTGAAAAAGAGGGTATCGTTTCTTTTAGGACAGTACCTGTACTATCCTGTGTATCTGTGGTAACACCAAAACGTATGATGGCATCGTATGTTTTGTCTGTATCCGTCAAAATATCACATACTTTTGTAGCGTTTCCTATGCAAACAGGTAATACACCGGTTGCATCCGGGTCGAGTGTTCCGGTATGCCCAATTTTTTTCTGGTGCAGGATTCCACGGAGTTTTGCAACAACATCATGTGAGGTAAAACCTTTTTCTTTATATATAATAAGAATTCCGTCCATAAAATCTCCATTATTCCATCTGTTTTTCAATGGCGTTCAATATCTGATACGTAACTTCGCTTAAAGGACCCTGTATCGTACATCCGGCAGCCCTTATGTGTCCACCTCCGCCAAAGGAAGTTGCTATCGTACTCACATCAACAAATGTATTGGAACGCATACTGACCTTGTATTCATTTTCTTCCATCTCAATCAGAAGAATCGCTGCTTCAATTCCTTTTGTAATTCGCAGCTGATCAATGATACCATCATAATCGGCAGGCTTGCTTTTATAAAAATGAATCAATTTTTGTGATATAAAGGAGAGTATAACACGGCCGCCAAGTGCAAGACTGCTTTCCATAAGACAATGTCCCAGAATCTGATTCTGCAAAAAGGTCTTTTCATAGAAAGTACCATCAATAATCTTGGATGAACTTACACCTTTGTCAAGAAGTTCACCGGCTATCTCCATGGTTCGTTTTTTTGTGTTGCTATGCTTAAAAACACCAGTATCGTGAACAATTCCAAGATAAAGTGCTTCAGCTGTCGAAAAACTTATCTTATCTTTCTCCATGAGAGTATAAAGCAATTCACAGGTAGAACTTGATTCAAGATCAATAATGCTTATGTCGGCAAATTTTGTGTTGCTAATATGATGATCAATATTTATTGTTGTTTTTGCATTTGGGAAGTAGGCTTGCGCAGCTCCGATCCGGTCTAAACTGCCACAGTCAAGAATCAGCATAACATCGTAAAAATTATTGTTTGGAAAATCAGTTCGGATCTCATCCGCTCGGTTCAAAAACCAGAAATTCTCCGGCACGGAATCAAGATAGACCTCAATATGCTTTTCTCTTTCATTATACTGGTCCTTCAGATAATTATACAAAGCCGTTACAGACCCCATACAGTCACCATCAGGACGTATATGTCCAAATATACCAATGGATCTGCTTTGGTCTATGATCTTGAATATTTCTGTCATACTGCACCTCCCTGTAACGATCCATGATGATTAATTAATCTTCATCAAATTCATCATCCTGGTCTTCTGTATCGAGATCTTCGTCAAAATCTTCGCTCTCTTTTTTTTGTGGTGTTGAATGTGTAACCTCATCTATTAACTTCATCATGGTAGCACCATATTCTATGGATTCATCAATGATAAAGATTAATTCTGGTGTATTTCGTAAGTTCAGTCTTTTTGCAAGCTGAACACGAAGAAAAGAAGATGCACTCTTTAAGCCTTTCAATGCGTTCTTTCTAGTGTCTTCATCACCAAGCACACTTATGAATATTTTTGCAGTTTTAAGATCTGGAGCAACTTCAACATGTAAAATGGACGTTACAAGCGGTATTCTTGGATCTTTGATTTCTCTGCTGATCAATACAGATAATTCACGTTGAACTTCCTGATTGATTCTTATATTTTTAATACTGTCTTTTTTCATATATATAAATCTCCGTTCTCTACTGTCCCAAAAATCCTATATGAAAAACTCACATAGGATTTTTGAAAACTGGTTATAATGATTTTATCATCACTATCTTGGCACTTCTACCATCATATAGAATTCAATCAGATCGAATTCTGCAAGGTCATTGAATTTTTCAAAGACGATACCACACTCATAGCCTGTTGCAACTTCCTTCACATCGTCTTTCATACGCTTCAAAGATGCAACCGGTCCATCATAGATCTGTTTTCCTTCTCTTGTTATGCGTGCAGAACAGCCTCTCTGGATCTTACCATCCAAAACATAGGAACCAGCAATGGAACCAAGACCAGACGCTGTAAATACCTGACGGATTTCAGCATGTGCAATAACTTTTTCTTCAAATTTAGGATCAAGCATTCCCTTCATGGCAGCTTCCACATCATCAATTGCATTGTAGATTACACGATACAGTTTAACATCTACCATTTCACGCTCAGCAATTTCTTTTGCCGTATTATCTGGTCGAACATTAAAACCAATGATAATAGCATTGGAAGCGCTCGCAAGGTTAACATCGGATTCATTGATTGCACCAACACCACCATGAATTATGCGTACAGCGACTTCTTCGTTGCTAAGTTTAAGCAAGCTTTGTTTCATCGCCTCTACAGAACCCTGAACATCTGCTTTGATAATAAGATTAAGCTCTTTTATATTACCAGCCTTGATCTGAGAGAATAAACCATCAAGAGATAATTTTGCTTTTGTATCAGCAAGTAACTTCTCACGGCTCTGAGAAATATATGCCGATGCAATGTTTCTGGCTTCTTTTTCATTCTCTGTAGCAACAAAGATATCACCAGCTCCCGGTACAGCATTCAGACCTAAAATTTCTACCGGTGTAGAAGGCACGGCATCTTTAACTCTTTTACCTTTATGATCAATCATGGCACGTACTTTACCATATGTTGATCCAATCGCAATGTTATCTCCAACATGCAGCGTACCTTTTTGCACCAGAATGGTTGCTACCGGGCCGCGGCCTTTGTCAAGTTCTGCTTCAATTACAATACCTCTTGCATTACGATCCGGATTTGCTTTAAATTCGTTAAGTTCTGCAGTCAGAAGAATCATTTCAAGTAACTGTTCGATACCTTCTTTTGTTTTAGCGGAAACTGGTACAAATACGGTATCACCACCCCAGTCTTCAGCAACGATTTCATGCTCTGTCAATTCCTGCTTAACACGTTCCATGTTTGCGCTTGGTTTATCCATCTTGTTAACTGCAATTATAATAGGAAGTTTTGCAGCTTTTGCATGGTTGATAGCTTCAACAGTCTGTGGCATTACTCCGTCATCCGCTGCTACAACAAGGATTGCAATATCGGTAGATTGTGCACCACGCATACGCATTGAAGTAAATGCTTCATGTCCGGGTGTATCAAGGAAAGTGATTTTTTCACCATTGATTTCTACAACATAAGCACCAATATGCTGCGTAATTCCGCCTGCTTCTTTTTCGGTAATGTTTGTTTCACGTATTGCATCAAGAAGAGATGTCTTACCATGGTCGACGTGTCCCATGACACAGACAACCGGAGGTCGTTTTACGAGTGTTTCTTCCACGTCATCTTCTTCTTTCATAAGTTCTTCAACAACATCAACGTACTCTTCTTTTTCTGCAATAATATCATAACTTATCGCAATTTCTTCTGCTTCTTCAAAAGTGATTTCCTGGTTAATTGATACAATTTTACCTTCCAGGAATAATTTCTTAACAATGACAGAAGGTGTCTTTTTCATTTTGTCAGCAAGTTCTTTGATTGTAAGAATTTCGGGAATCGATATGGTCTTAATTCCATCTTCTTCAACTTCGATTTTTGTCATTGGCTTAGGCATGATGAATGCACCTTTACGGTTCGGATCTTTTTTGGTACCTCTGCCATTGTTACTGCTTGCTGATTTATCTTCAAAACGATAGTCAGAACGCTTTTTATTCTTATCTCTGTTTCTATCACTAAAAGCTGCTGCACGCTGTTCTTTCGTAAGTTCTTTGGAAAGCTCAGACTTTATTGTACTTTTCTCATTGCTTTTTGGATCATTTCTTCTTGCAAAACTTCTTGCAGGTGAAGAATCACTGTCTTTGTCAAAACCTTCTTTACCAAAGGAGGAAAATCCACCGCCACTTCGTCCCTTGTTATAGGATCCGCTGTTTCCCTGACCCTGATACGGTCTTCTTTCTCCAGTACCGCCCTGACCCTGATACGGTCTTCTTTCTCCGGTACCGCCCTGACCCTGATACGGTCTTCTTTCACCGGTACCGCCCTGACCCTGATACGGTCTTCTTTCACCGGTACCATCCTGACCCTGGTATGGTCTTCTTTCACCGGTATTGCTACCCTGATATGGTCTTCTTTCACCTGTGCCGCCCTGACCCTGGTACGGTCTTCTTTCACCAGTATTGTTACCCTGATACGGTCTTCTTTCGCCAGTGCCGTCCTGACCCTGGTACGGTCTTCTTTCACCGGTATTGCTACCCTGATATGGTCTGCGTTCACCGGTATTGTTACCCTGGTACGGTCTTCTTTCGCCGGTGCCATCCTGACCCTGGTACGGTCTTCTCTCACCGGTATTGTTACCCTGGTACGGTCTTCTTTCGCCGGTATTGTTACCCTGATATGGTCTGCGTTCGCCGGTGCCATCCTGACCCTGGTACGGTCTTCTCTCGCCAGTATTGTTACCCTGATATGGTCTGCGTTCGCCGGTATTGTTACCCTGATATGGTTTTCTCTCACCGGTACTGTCCTGATTCTGATAAGATCTTCTCTCACCGGTGCTGTCCTGATATGGTTTTCTCTCAGCATTGTAGGAAGGTCTGTTTCCTGATGCGCTTGTGGATACATGAGCAGCATCGGAACTGCCTTCTGTCTGTGTACTTCCTGAAAAGGACGGATTGCTGTTTCTTTTGTCAGTATATGTTCTGCTTGTGTTCGTATTGCCGGAACCTGACTGCTGATAACTTCCCGGTCTTTTATTCGCCTGATAATTAGAAGGTCTTCTGTCGTCTGTCGCTCTATAAGAACTGCTGGGGCGACGATCATTTCCTGTCTCGTTTCCAGCACGATAAGAACTGCTGGGACGACGTTCACTTCCTGAAGAATTATGATCATCGGATGCTCTGTAAGAGCTTGATGGTTTCTTCATTTCATGGGAAGCTTCTTCTTTCCCTGCGTTCTGATTCTCATTTTTTGTATTTGTATCAATTATTTTGCTTTCCGACTGTTCCATTTTTTTGCCCTCTGATTTTTCAGCTGTATTATTTATTTTATCATTTGTCATATTTTGTTTATTATCACCCTTGTTGAGATTGGATTTTTGGTTGAAATGTTTTCGAACCATTTGGATTTCATTATCTTCAATGTTGCTTCCTGCTTTTTTTTCTAACCCTTGATCGTGCAGAAATCCAATGATATCTTTACTTTGGACCTGATACTCTTTTGCAATTTCATGTACCTTTAATTTTGACATATATTATTTTCCCTCCATGCTATCTGCAGATGACAATGTTTCATCATTCGCAGATATATCCTCAGCGTCAACAGTTTGTGTTTTTTCCAAATATCCTCCTATCTTCTTACAGATTCCCTCATTATTTATTGACAGGGAAGCCCTGAATTCTTTTCCTATTGCATGCCCTAACGAATCTTTGTCCCCAAAAAAGGCGATTGGAACATGATAATACTCACACATATTCCTGAATTTCTTCTTTGTGTTTTCTGATGCATCTGATGCAACAATCACATAGTTAGCCTGTCCCGCTTTCACTGCTTGTTCTGTCATGAACTCGCCACTTGATATAAATCTTCCGGAAGCAGCGATTCCCAGTAAAGAATATATTCTTTTATTTAACATTGGAAGGGATAATAGTTCGTCATTTTTATTATTTTTCTTCAATCTCATTCAACTCCTTCTCAAGAGATGCATAGATTTCAGCAGGTATTGAAATTTTAAGTGACCGTTCCAAACCTTTATGTTTTACGGCTTTTGCCAGACATTCCTGTGAATTGCAGATATAAGCACCTCTGCCATTTTTCTTGCCTGTTGCATCCACTGTAATCTCATCTTCTGGTGTGCGGATAATACGAATCAAATCTTTTTTGTTCTTCATTTCACCGCATCCAATACATTTCCTTAATGGAACTTTTCTAGTTTTAATCAAAAATATTCACCTGCCTGAGATTCACTTTTTATATCGATCTTATATCCTGTCAGTCTTGCAGCAAGACGTGCATTCTGTCCTTCACGTCCGATGGCAAGTGACAACTGATTGTCAGGAACAATAACTCTTGCACTCTTTTCATCATCGTACACATCAACGGAGAGAACTTTTGCCGGTCCTAACGCATTTTTGATTAAGATTGCCGGATCTTCACTCCAGTTGATAATGTCAATTTTTTCACCGCGAAGCTCATTAACGATTGCATTAACTCTTGCTCCGTTCAATCCAACACAAGCACCGGTAGGATCAACATTCGGATCATTACTGCTGACAGCCATCTTAGTTCTTGCGCCCGGTTCTCTTGAAATGCTTTTTATTTCTACGATACCATCTTTAACTTCTGTTACTTCTGCTTCAAAAAGTCTCTTTACAAGTTCCGGATGCGTTCTGGATACGGTAATTCTCGGACCCTTTGTTGTATCAGTAACTTCCAGAACATAAAGTTTAATACGTTCTGTCGGTCTGAAACGCTCTCCTTTGATCTGCTCTTTCTCTGTAAGTATTGCATCGACTTTACCAAGATTTATACTAACATTTTTACCAACATATCGCTGAACAATACCGGTTACAATATCTCTTTCTTTTCCAAAGAATTGATTGTACAGGACCTTTCTTTCTTCTTCCCTGATTTTTTGAACCACGACCTGCTTTGCTTTCTGAGCAGCTATACGTCCAAAATTTCTTGGTGTTACTTCAATATTGACCATATCACCAACGGCTATCTTTTTCTTAGGAAACTTTTGTTTTGCTTCTTCAAGTGCAATCTGAATTACATCATCTTCCACTTCTTCCACCACTTCTTTGACCGCATATACAACAACAGCACCTGATTCGCGGTCAATATTGACCTGTATGTTATCTGCTTTGCCAAAGTTATTCTTGCAGGCAGCTAACAATGAATTTTCAAGTGTTTCAAGCAAAATTTCTTTACTAATGTCTTTTTCTTTCTCAATCTGATTTAAAGCCTCAATTAATTCTCTGTTGGTATCCATTTTATATTATCCTCCTTCTGGGTGTCAGTACATTCTGTTTTATTATTAAAAATGAACGGTAAGACGTATCATTGCCATATCACTTTTCTTAATTTCCATAACAGTACCGTTTTCTAACTCTAATTCAATGCTGTCTTCCTTATGAGAAAGTAAGATTCCGGTAAAATCTTTTACTTTATTTACTGCTTTATATAATTTGACATCAACTTCCTGACCTATGCTTCGATTAAAATCTTTTTCTTTTTTAAGTTGTCTGCCAAGTCCTGGAGAACTTACTTCAAGAATATAGGATTCATCAATATAATCGTGCACATCAAGTAAGTCACTTAATTTACGGCTAATGGCTTCGCAATCATTAATGTTAATACCGCCTTCTTTATCGATATAAGCCCGTAAGAAGTTGTTACCACCTTCTTTAACAAATTCAACATCTACCAGTTCAAAGGGTTTTTCAATGATTCCATTCAGAAGTTGTTCTGTTTTTCTTTCATAGTCGTCTCGTTTTGACATAGTTCCTCGCATTCTGCCGTTCGCTGCGGCACAAACATCTTAAAGAAATACTTTTACCTTCAATTCTGCTCAATGAGCAAAAATGAGGAGTGGACTTTTTCGCCCACTCCATTCTAGTTCATCATTCTTAGTATTTACAGTATAACACTCATAAAAATTATAAGCAAGTACATTTTTAAGGAAAAAACCAAAAACACTACGATTTATCATAAAAATCACGACTTTTTACTTTATTTTAACAACGGTCACCTTGCAGGCAAGCCGCCTTCCATTCACGACAGCATAAACGGTTGTTGTTCCAACTGCTTTTGCTACAACATTACCATTGGTTACAGTCGCTATTTCCTGATTATCAACATCCCACCGTACTGTGTAATTCGTAGAACCGGAGCCATCTACCTGAAGCCGTAATAACAAACTTGTGTACTGCTGAAGTTCAATCGAAGTTCGGCTTAGACCAACAACGAATACATTTATGGTTCCTTTTCGCCCCGACTCTGTCATGATTGTTATATTAGCTGTTCCAATGTCGTTTGCCGTAATCTTTCCTGTCGTACTGTCAACTGAGGCCACCGCGTTGTTATCACTGGTCCACATATATGTTTCAGTAGTGTTTGCAGGAACAAGAGAAATGGCAACTGTTTTTGTCTCACCAGGTGACATGACGACTTCAGATTCTGAAATCGATATACTTGTTGCTGATACCGGTGCAATTACGTGGACATAACAGATGGCATAAGCGCCGCCAGTATCGTCTGCTTCAGCTCTGACTACTGAATCACCAGCATTTAATGCCGTGATAACACCATTTTGATCAACAATGGCTACATTTTCATCACTTGATGTCCAGATCGGATCAACAAATGATGCATTGGAAGGATAAACTGTTGCGGTTACTGCATATGATTTTCCCTGCACAAGCGTAATGTAAGAAACATCAAGATCAATGTTCGTTACGAGCCGAACTACTGTAACTTCACAGGTATCCTCTGCTCCGCTTCCATCGGCTGCTGAACAGGTTATTGTTGCTGAACCAAGCTTAATTCCTTTTATTCTGCCGTATTGATCGACTGTTACAATCGATTTATTTGAGGATGTCCAGACAACGCCTTTGTCGGTTGCTGTATTTCCTGTAACGGTTGCTGTAAGACGATAGGTATCCCCTAGTCCCAGTTTATAGAATTGGTCACTTAAAGTTATATCCGTTACACTTTCATTGACTGTCACAATACAAAAATCTTTGTAACCTCCATCTTCCGCTGTTGCAGTTATGATTGCTGTTCCTCCGGCAACACCAGTTACAAAACCATATTTATCTACGGTAGCTATGCTGGTATCAGAAGACGACCAGGTAACATTACTGTTGTCTACATCCGAAGGTGTAAAGATGGCTGAAAGCTCATAACGTTCTTTTACATCGATGCTGATTTCTGAATCACTTAAGGCAATACTGGCAACCGGCTGCAATACATTAACTGTACAGTAGGCTACCGAACCTGTCATTGTTTTTGCAAAAATTACAGTACTGCCAACACCAACACCGGTAACTTTGCCCTTTTTACTGACAATTGCTATTGAAGTATCATCAGATGAAAAACTAATTGTGGTCTGTGTTGTATTCGCAGGCGTCAGCGTGGTTTCCAGATAATAATAATCATCAATATTCAAGGTCAGTTTTGTAACATCAAATTTAACAGCGGTAGCAAGGCTTCCAACATTGACTGTACAAGTCGCAACATAGCCACCATCTACGGTTTTAACAAGAATCACTGCAGTTCCTACACCTTTTGCACTGACAAGACCTGTTGAATCGACAGTAACAACCGATTTGTTCGATGTTGTCCATGTAACAGAAGCATCGCTGGCTGAAGTTGGTTTAATTACATAGGAAAGACGATAGGTCTCTCCAAGATACATATCAAGTGAACTTGTATCAAGTGTAATTCCTGTAACCGAAGTTAATACCGTAACATTACATATAGCATAGATGGAACTGTCTGTTTTAGAAGTGGCAACAATGGAAGTTTTACCTGAACTTTTTAATGTTACCATACCTTTTGAAACTGTTGCCACAGCACTATCGGTTGACGTCCAGATGACTTCCTGGTTTTCTGCTGTTGTCGGAAGAATTGTTGCAAATAACTGAAATCTTCCATCCGATAAGGATACCGTTGCCGATGTCTGTGATAAGGTAATTCCGGTTATTTCTTCGTATACTGTAAGCAAGCAGGAGCCAACGACTACATTGTCCTGATTTATTGCTGTTATTACAGCGGTGCCTCCTGCTATACCTGTAACCGTAGCACTAAGATCACCGGTTGAAGCCAATGAAACAATAGCCGGATTTGACGATACCCATTTCAAAGAAACATTATTCAATGATGGCGTAACGGTTGCATTTATTGTAAGATTCTCCCCAACAGCAATGGAGTCCGTTGAAGGGGATAAAGTTATCGAAGTAACACTTTGCTTTACAGTTATTCTACAGGTCGCAGTCTTAGTTACCCCGCCAATGACCTGTTTAGCCGTAATGATAGCCGTTCCGGTCGTAAGTGCTGTTACCGTACCATTGCTTGCAACCGTTGCCACTGATGTATTGCTCGATGTCCATGTTACGACTTTGTTGTTTGTTGTATACGCAATCAGATTCAACGTAGATCCGGTATACATGGTCGCCGAGGAATTGTTCAGATAAATTGAATCAATGACCATGACACTAATTGTTTTTGTAACAGGAACATAGGTATCAATATTCGCTGTATCAAAAAAATCTTCGTATCCGGAATCATCAATACGGTTCAATGTAATGGTGGTAGTTCCATATCCTTCTGCCGTAATAACACCGTTTAACACTGAAGCAATACCAACATCTGCGGAAGTATAATTATACCAGCTGGAATCCGGAAGTGAAGAATTATCAACAATATCAAAAACATCGCCTACATTCATATAGATAGGTCCGCTTGCTATGGTTACGGGAACAATTACCGTAAAGGAAAACATCCCAATCATAGTATTGTTCTCTGCGTAATCATCCGAAACTCTGACTGTTACATAATAAGTACCCGATTGCACATTGTCAAAATAAGCGGCTCCACTCGTATCATATATGCTTACATCCATCTCATCTGCTGTTGCTGAACTTTTACTGCTCCAGATGACACTGCCGTTTGCGTCTTTGTTATGAACAGTCCAGACCAGATTCGTTGCATCGGCGGCATTTGTTATGATCGTAAAACTATTGCCGCTGAGAGCTTGTGAGAAATCTGTGACATATGCCTGTGAGGTCTGTGTAGAATCATACAGATATCCGCTTGGAAGAACAACAACCGTAATGGTAAGAGATTGCTCCGACAAACCATCTTCTGAAGCAGTCGTAGCTGTTATCTCCGCACGGCCGGCTCCGACACCCTGAATTACACCATATTGTACCGTTGCCACCGTGCTGTCGCTTGTCGTCCAAACAATTTTTTCTTCAAGCAGGTTACGCAGGGTCGACGAACCTTCAATGTCTGTTTCTGTTGAATAATTATCAAGTACTACTGTATTTCCGCCGGAATCCGTGTAGGTATAGACTAAGGATGCTTTTTTCAGCATCAAAAGATACTTGTTATAAACGTCATTGGTCGTATCTGCATCGTTCAAGACCTCAGGTCCAGCCAAAAGAAGTGTATTCTTTGCTTTATCTGTACTGAATGCATAACTAAGACCATAATCACCATTGTAAACGGAAGCATCCGATTCAAGATTATCGCTGTCTATTGCCAGATTTACTACAAGCTTCCATGAATAATCAAGATATGTTGTTGAATTATCCGCCGAATCAACAATCGTTACCTGGACCGCTAAATTGCTGTAACCAATCCCCTGTATAACAAGATTACAATAGTTTAATATACCGGATGTATTCTTAGAAATACCGGTAGCAGTAAATACAGTGTTTGTTACGATGTTATTATCATCGACCACATTCCATTCGATTGAAATAGAAGAACCTGATGTTACCGTAATAGGAAGCACGGTTCCCGTTGAATCAACATACATAAGCTGTACGGTCATATTACGGTCAACAGAAACTTCTGATGTCTGACGATAATATTCAGATCCGATATTCAGCACATACTCACCAATAGCATCTGACATTGTTGCAGCTTCTGCTGTTACTACGGGTGCTATTGTTGTACCTGAGCTATCGGCATCTCCTGAAAACTGATTTGAAAAACTTAATGCAAATACAAGTAAAACTGCCATTATCTTGTTAATTCTTTTTTTCAAGTACCCACCTCCGACTATATATAACAAAATATAAATATATCATTCCAGTAATACATAACATTATAAAATAAAACTTTGGCATTTTTATGGCGAAAATGTATTAATTTCTTTAATATATGAAACATAAATTGCCAAATGTATCTTTTGTGGAATTATTTCTTCAATAAACACACAAAAATAAGTATTATTACATACTTTCTAATTATTTATCGGATATAATACAAAAAATAATTATACCAAATATAAGAAAATCAAGATTTACTAAAAAAAGAGACTTGTAACAAGTCTCTCTACTAGATATGGTATCTTAATTATAATTAAGTTTCGTATTGTATGATCCTGTTAATCTTCATCAGGCATGTTACAGTTATGGTAAACATTCTGAACATCATCCTCTTCATCAAGAAGATCCAGAATCTTATTCATCATCTTAATATCCTGTTCGTCTGTAAGATCGACATAAGTCTGAGGTAACATTGTTACTTCTGCTTCAGCCATAGGAATTTTCTGAACTTCCAAAGCCTCTCTTACAGCACTGAATGCTTCAGGGTCTGTAATAATCTCAAAGCTGTCCTCTTCTTCCTGAAGATCTTCCGCTCCTGCTTCCAGTACGATCATCATTAAATCATCTGCACTCAGATCACATTCTTCCTTATCAATGATTATCTGACCCTTCTGGTCAAACATAAAAGACACACATCCTTGCGTACCAATGTTTCCATTTCCTTTTGTAAATGCGTTTCTAACATTAGCTGCCGTACGATTCTTGTTATCTGTAAGGCCTTCAACAATGATAGCGGTTCCATTCGGTCCGTATCCTTCATAAGTTACGTGTTCATAATTAACATTGCCAAGTTCACCCGCTGCCTTCTTAATGCTGCGATCGATGGTATCATTTGGCATATTATTAGCCTTTGCTTTCGCAATGACATCTTTAAGTTTGTTGTTATTGTTCGGATCTGAACCGCCTTCTTTAACAGCTACTGCAAGTTCACGACCAATTTTGGTATAGATTTTTCCCTTTGCAGCATCATTTTTTTCTTTTCTGTGTTTGATGTTTGCAAATTTAGAATGTCCTGACATGTTTCCTTCTCCTTACTTCGACGATCTGTTATTTTTTATATTTCTTTGATCGTTATTAATTTATTTATTTTATCCATTACATAATCAACATCTTTTAAAGTGCGTACGGCACACATAATCGTATCATCACCTGCAATACATCCGACAATACCTTCAAGCTGTAAAGCATCAAGGGCTGCAGCAACGCCCATAGCCATCCCGGATACGGTACGAACTACGATAATATTTTGAGCCCGATCCATTGACACATAGCCATTTTGAAGGATTTTTACGTATTTGTCAATTAAAACTTCTTCCTGGTTTTTTAGTTCGGCGTATTTTTGTTTTCCACCCTCTGCGCTTACTTTGCTTAATCTTAGTTCACGAATATCACGTGAAACGGTAGCCTGTGTGACCTGGTACCCTGAATCGAGCAGTAATTGCGCAAGATCTTCCTGAGTTTCGATTGAATTCGTATTGATCAATTCAATGATTTTTGCATGCCTTCCAACCTTCATCATACTCTCCTTTAATCATCGTTTGTACCCCAGCCAAGTTTTGTCTGCAACACTTGAAAAAATTCTTTTTCTCCAAGCTTGACCAACCGAACTGTTTTTCTGGAACGGCTGATCACAATAGAATCTCCAACCTTCAAGTTGATCATATCCTGTCCGTCAACGGTTGCAATTGCTTCTTCTTCTAATACAACTCTTCTGTTTTGTTTTACTTCTACTCGTATTTCATCGCTGGCAGAGATCACAATACTGCGTGTACCAAGCGAATGTGGACATATTGGTGTAATCAGCATTAATTCGGAACCTGGTGTCACGACCGGTCCTCCTGCCGAAAGATTATAAGCAGTTGACCCTGTCGGGGTTGATATAATAATTCCATCCCCTGTATATTCATTAATGAGAACCGAGTTCACATAGACCTGTAATTTAATCAGTCTTGAATAACCACTTCTTGCAATTACAAAATCATTTAATGCATAGTAAGTTTTATCTTGATATTTCGTTTTTATGATCATGCGTTCTTCAAGATAAAAATCATCATGAATCAGGCGATTAAGAGCTTTTTCATAATTTTGCAATTCTATCTCGGCCATAAAACCAAGAGTTCCGAGGTTTATTCCAAGCATGGGAATATTTCTTTCCAGAAGATCATGTGCGGCATGAAGTATCGTTCCATCACCGCCAAGGACTAATATACATTCTGTATTATCAGGAATTGTTGATGTATCCGTATAACAAAAATCACCGTTGCACGAGATCTGGTCAGCACGAAAACAGGTCTTCCCATGTTTCCTAATATATTCTTCTATCTTTTGAGTAATGGCGTAATCCTTGTCTTTTTCTATGTTTGTGATAATGCAAAAGTGGTCCATTCCAATCTCCATTCAGCCCATTGATACCATGAATTATTTGTCTTTAAACTTGGATATTTATTCATAGAGCATTCCCGTTATTTGCAAGATTATTGAATATTTTATCATATGTATTTTTAAATGGCAAGCAATCCAGAAACTTTGTTAGTTAAAACTATCTGATTTATCTCATGAGATTTAAATCGTTTCATGAGCACTGGCTACTATCTGTTCTACCATACTGCGAAAGGCATAGTTCTCTTCTGGCACACTGATTTCTGAATCTGACAATGTGTCATTTTGGTCTTTTCCTGTAACTGTTTTTTCGATCATTACAAGGTATTCAATATTTCCCTCTGGTCCGCGGATTGGCGAATAATCAAGCTGGTGTATAAGAAAACGCAAACTTCCAAGGAAATCAATTATTTTTCTGATTACATCTTCATGGACTTTGGGATCTCGTACAACACCTTTTTTACCTACTTTTTCTCTTCCTGCTTCAAACTGCGGCTTAATCAGACAGACACATTTGCTGCCGCTCTTCATCAGTTCTTTTACTGCAGGCAGGACTTTTTCCAGGGATATGAATGCAACATCTATCGATACAAAATCAACAGCTTCACCGATGTGCTCCGGCAGAACATTACGAATATTTGTGCGTTCCATTGAAACGACGCGTTCATCCTGACGCAATTTCCAGGCAAGCTGATTCGTTCCAACATCAATAGCATACACTTTTTTTGCGCCATGCTGAAGCATACAATCCGTAAAACCACCGGTCGATGAACCAACATCCATACATATTTTATCCGTAAGGTCGAGTCCGTATTTTTCAACCATCTTTTCAAGTTTCAGACCGCCGCGGCTGACATAACGAAGCTGGCTTCCTTTAACCTCTATATCGCATGTCACATCAAAAAGACTGCCTGCTTTATCTTCTCTTTGTCCATCTACAAACACATTGCCTGACATTATAACAGCTTTTGCTTTTTCTCTCGATTCGGAAAGATTTCGCTGTACAAGTAATACATCCAGACGTTCTTTCATTCTTTCTCCTTTATTCCGTCCAATATGGTACGTGCAATATTAGCCGCATCAAGATTACAGTATTCTCTTAATTGATCAACACATCCGTGAATCAAAAACTGATTCGGCAGCGAAATGTTAATGTGTTTTACCTTATGATGCAAGTTCTCCAGCAAAAAAGCTGAAACAGCTTCACCAAAACCACCACGTTTCACATTTTCTTCTATTGTTACAATCGTATCACATTTTTCTGCATATTTATTTATTGCATCGGTATCAAATGGAGCGAGAAATCTTACATTAATTACGGTGGATTTAATGCCTTTTTGTTCGAGTATCGTCTTTACATGCACTGCATTTTCAACCATACTTCCGGCCGCAAAGATTGCAAGCTTTGCATTCTCATCTTCAAATAAAACCTCGCTTTTACCGTATTCCAGAGGACTTTGCTGATCTCTTAGCCCCGTATAAGCCTGAAGTCTTGGATAGCGAATTGCAACTGGTTGATTTAATTGAAAGGCAAAGGCAAGCATTTCTTTTAATTCCAGATCATTCTTTGGAGCCAGAAGCGTCATTCCGGGAATGTGGCTTAAAAAGGATATATCAAATATGCCCTGATGTGTTTCTCCGTCATTTCCAACGATTCCTGCACGATCGATTGCAAATAGTACCGGCAGGTTGCCAAGGCAGACATCATGTAAAATCTGATCATATGCACGCTGAAGAAATGTCGAATATAAGGCAACAACTGGTCTATAACCTGCAGCTGCAATACCAGCTGCGAATGTTACCGCATGTTCTTCTGCAATTCCCACATCAAAAAAGCGATCAGGGAATGCTTTTGCAAAAGAAGAAAGTCCAGTTCCTGATTCCATGGCGGCACTGACTGCTACAATCTTTTCGTTCTTTTTTGCGAGTTCTACGATGCAAGATCCAAAAACGTCGGTATAGGTCGGTTCTTTTTTTGTTTTTAATGATTTCCCTGTCACCGCATCAAAGGGTTCAACACCATGATATTTGCTTGGATTGTTCTCAGCGGCAGCAAATCCTTTCCCTTTTTGAGTTATCACATGAACCAGGGTCGCATTATTCTTCTGCGCAGCATGCTGCAAGGCAAGCTGAATCTGATTGATGTTATGTCCGTCAATTGGTCCGATATACGTAAGTCCCATATTCTCAAACAGCATGCCTGGTACGACCAACTGTTTGATGGAATCTTTGGAGCGTTTCAGTGTTCTTGTAATTGTATTACCGACTTTTGGTAATTTACTTAATGCGGTTTCAAGTTCTCCTTTAAAATTCACATAAGCTTTGTTTGTACGGATTTTACCAAGATACCCGGCTATTGATCCAACATTTTCTGAGATAGACATATTATTATCATTTAAAACAATAATCATATTGGATTTTAGTCCACCTGCATTATTCATTGCTTCGTAAGCCATACCACCTGATAACGCTCCGTCACCAATGACAGCTATGATCTTTTGTTTTTCTTTTTTCAGATCACGGACTTTGACATAGCCAAGAGCAGCAGATATAGACGTTGAACTATGTCCTGTATCAAAAGCATCACACTCACTTTCCAAACGCTTTGGATATCCGCTCAATCCTTGAAACTGACGCAGGCTATTAAATTTATCTTTTCTTCCGGTCAGTATTTTATGTACGTAGGACTGATGTCCGACATCCCATACAAGTTTATCTTTTGGAAAATCAAGAAACAAATGCAATGCCATCGTTAATTCAACCACACCGAGATTGGCTGCAAGATGTCCGCCTGTATTGCTGATATGGCTGATCAGAAACTGCCTTAATTCATCCGCTAAAGCATCGTATTCACCTGGTGATATCTTTTTTATATCATTTGGTTGGTTTATTTTATCCAGTATAGACATAAACTCTCCCCTTTAATACTCTCTCTTTAATAAAAACATAAATAATTCTTTTAAGAAAGATTTCTCCCCTGGAAGCTGATCAAGCAATTCCAGACACTCATTTGTCAAAGCTTCCGCCATTTTTTTTGCATTCTCAATACCAGCAAGAACTACGTAGGTATTTTTTTTGTTCTTATCATCACTATGAACTGGCTTTCCAATTTTTTCTTCTGAACCTTCCACATCAAGGATATCATCGCATATCTGAAATGCCAGTCCGAGTTTTCTTGATAATCGATCCACGACAGATAATTCATCTTTCGTTGCGCCGCCGAGAATTGCACCTGACAACATTGAAGCTTCGAGTAATGCAGAGGTCTTATTCTCATACATCTCAAGTAATACAGGCAGATCTATCTTCTTTTTAGATGAATCCTCATATTTATTGTCCGACCCGGTTGAGGAATAGGTTTCAGTGTACTCCATGTCGATTACCTGACCTTTTATCATTCCATACATTCCGGATTTGTTTGAAAACAAAGCCATTGCTCTGACAGCAGCCTGCATAAACTTTTCTGATGATGGCTGATAATTCTTATTATCGAAAAGATCAATTGACGCTATGGCAGATGAAATTATCTCAAATGCATAAGTAAGCAGAGCATCTCCTGCAAGAATCCCCATTGCCTCACCATAAGCAGCGTGTGTTGTCGGTTTACCTCTGCGAAGCATATCATTATCCATTGCGGGAAGATCGTCATGCACTAACGAATAGGTATGAATAAATTCGATAGCAGATAAAAAGGCATGCAATACAACTCTTTGTTCATCGGATGAGTTCGGCAAAAATAATTGATAAGTTTCAAGTACCAACATTGGCCGGATTCTTTTCCCACCGGCCAGGATACTGTAATTACAAGCCTCATACAATGATTTTGCATTTCCTGTTTCTTCTGGAAGACAGGCATATAATATATCATTGATAGACTTTGTTCTTTGGAGCAGTTTCTCTTGAAATGTCATTATATCCTCATTCCTATAGTTTATGATTTGAAAATTGATTGTTTGCGGACAGCCTTCAACTACATAGTCTCACTTATGTTTTCTTCCAGAATGATTAATTCTTTCTCAACACGTTCGATGGCATTGTTACAGAATTTTAAAAGGTTCATTCCATCCTGATATAAACGGAAGGAATCATCTAGTGTTATATCATGATCATCCATCTTGTCGATGATCAGATTCAGTTCACCAAATGCTTCTTCTAATGTTGTCACGTCAGACGGTTTCTTATTCTCCATACATATCTCCCTTTGGTCTGTCAGCAGCAGAAATCTCTGAGATCACTGCCTTAATCTCTCCATCTGTTACCTCTATTCGAAGTGTTTCACCTATACGAACTGTATCAATACTGTTTATGACATGATCCTTTTCATTTATTACGAAAGAATAGCCGCTTTGCAGTTTATCGATAGGTGACAGTCGTTTCATTTTTTCAATGTATATAGCCAACATCTGTCTTTTTCTTCGCAGAACATCCTGAAAGCTTCGTTGCAGCTTTTCTTCAAGTTCAAGAATCTGCATCTGCTTTTGTTTTAGCTGATACGATG
This sequence comes from Clostridia bacterium, assembly GCA_003249225.1. GTDB lineage: Bacteria > Bacillota > Clostridia > Lachnospirales > Lachnospiraceae > SZUA-448. Next base: position 96,726 of record QKJQ01000033.1, read on the forward strand.
GTTCATTCCTTTTAAATCTTTGCTCTAACTGTGATAAAAGAAGTCGCTTCATTCTAATCTTGTCCGTGATTTTCTGATATAGAATACTATGATAATCAATCAGAGATGCTGAAAGACCAGAATAATCAAAGACAGCGAGTTCTGCTGCTGCTGAAGGTGTCGGTGCCCGCAAATCAGCAGCATAATCTGAAATCGTCGTATCGGTCTCATGTCCTACTGATGATATGATCGGTATACTGCATTCATAAATTGCTCTTGCCACTGCTTCTTCATTGAAAGCCCAAAGATCTTCAATGGAACCTCCGCCACGTCCTACTATAATAACATCGACTTTTTGCTTTTCTAATGCTTTTATACCTTTAATTATGGTAAGATAAGCTCCTTCTCCCTGTACTTTCGCAGGATACAGAATCAATCGTATATAGGGATTTCGGCGTTTGCTTATACTTACAATATCCTGTATGGCTGCACCGGTACTTGCTGTAACAATCCCTAAGGTTTTGGCAAATTGCGGTATGGGGAGTTTATGTTCTTTATCAAACAATCCCTCTTCATATAATTTTCTTTTTAGTTTTTCATACTGTTCATACAGCACGCCCTGACCGTCCATCTGAATGCTTTCTGCATACATCTGGTATTTCCCGTCACGTTCGTATACACTTATACTTCCCAGTACAACAACGCTCTGACCTTCTTCCAGACGGAAACGAAGTCTTCCCGCATTCCCTGCAAACATTACACATGCCATCTGCCCCGAAGCATCTTTTACTGTGAAGTAGATATGTCCTGAAGTATGATACTTACAATTCGAAATTTCTCCCTTCATGTAAATATGACTCAGGACATCATTTTGTGTAAACAACTTTTTAATATATGCATTTACCTCTGAAACAGTATATACATTACTCATTTGATTTTATTACTTTCGCCAAAACTCCATTCACAAAACTCGGCGAAGATTCTCCTCCGTATTTTTTGGCTAGTTCTACGGCTTCATTGATGGATACTTTAACAGGTATGGAATCATCATAAAAAATTTCATAAACAGCAAGTCGTAATATGGTAAGATCCATGCGGCTCATTCGATTCAATTTCCAGCCGGAGATTGCTTCTGAAAGGCATGAATCTATATTCCCTAATTTTTCAAAAACACAGAAAACACGGTCCTTTAATGTAATTGCGATCTCCTGCATTGGTTCTTCAGCATATTCGCAATATAGCTCAATCTGTTCCTTGATCTCACCCGGTTCATGAAATTCTTTTTGAAACAGCATGATGATTGCCTGTTCTCTCTGCTCTCGTAATTCGGATTTATCGGTGTCTTTCATAGTATGCTCCTTATATACTTTTTATTATACGCATAAAATCCCGCCAGCATGATGATCGATCAGGTTGGCGGTAGCTGTATAATTTATTTATCCATATTCACACCAACGATGTGAATGTTTACTTCTGCAACTTTTAAACCAGTCATACTCTCAATTGATGATTTTACTCGGTCCTGTACCATAGAACATGTCTTTGGAATGCTGTGTCCATATTTCATTGTCAAAGACAATTCAGCATAAACAAACCCTTCTTTTAATTCAATTTTCATACCTTTTGATAAGTTCTTAACTCCAAGTTTACCGATGATTTCATTTGTGAGATTCCCGGATAAAGAAGCAACTCCTTCTACTTCTGTTGCGGCAACACAGCCAATTGTTGCAACCACATCATTCGCAATTAATACTTCACCTGCACCAGTATCTTTTTTCATAGTATATGAATTGGTTTCCTGTTCTTTTGCCATGTTGTATTCCTCCTGCATTCTTCCTTCAATGTGAAATCTATCCTTATCTCATTATAGCAAATTACTGCTCTTTTGCAAATGTTTTCTTGTCATAAAAGAAGTATGAAGCCCAATTTCAGTTTCATACTTCTTGTTAGTATACTATTTAATTATTCCTGATAATCACCAAAAATAAATTTATGCAGTGCTTCTATATTCTCAGTGAAATTAACAGAAATCAAAGCTCCAAGTCCGTTATACTGAACATCGCTGTAGGAACCGGCAACGGGTATCTGCATTTCCTCAATGGTCGTTATTTTATTTGTCAGTACATCCTCAATATAATCAGACATCTGATCTGCTGTAATATTTGTTGTTACATAAGGCAGACACTTATTCATAATATTAATAAGTTCAAGTGCGTTTTTTGTTTTAACTTCATCGAACATTGCATTTAACATGATTCGCTGTCTTGAAGTCCGTCCAAAATCTGAGTATTTATTATCACTCGTTGCCACCTGTCTGATACGACAATAACCAAGAGCCTGATTACCATTCATGTGGTTCCATCCGGTAATCAGTGTGCGGTAATCTGGATTTGATATATAATTTGTCGAATTCAGCCACTCACGTTCTGCATTATTAACTTCGATATCCACACCACCCAGTATATCAACAACACTTTCAAAATCATCAAAACCAACCAGCATATATCCATCTACTGTAATATTAAAATTGCGCTCTATGGTCGCATAAAGAAGATCAATACCACCTTTTGCATAAGCGGCATTCAGCCGGTTATCATCATACCCTGGCAGTGACACGAGCATGTCACGCATAAGAGAAGTAAGCTTAATTACATCATTCTTCGTATCAATGGTAGCAATGATCATTAGATCGGTTCGTCCATTTGCTCCATAAGAATCCATATTCTCTTCACCGAGTAAAAGGATATTGGTTATATAGTCCTCTGTTCGTGAGCCATCTCCGTTCAAACTATCGGAGGGCAGGTCTACATCTCCTGTAATCTCACTAAGATCCACATCATTAGGATCCGGAGTTATGGTAAGATTCGGGTCAACTTCACCATCCGGCGCTGGTGTACTCATACCATCAGCCAGAATTCTACCAGCAAGATTGCTGACTAATTTTACACCGACCGGTGTTTTGAACATAATAAAACTAAATATAAAGACTGAACCAAGTACAATTAATAGGATCCGCAGCCACTTGGGAATAAAAAACATTCTATTTTTTTTCACAGGTTCATTCTGAAGATGAAGATTCACCTGTTCTGCAAGATTTGCATTAATATCTTCCAAAATAAAATCATCGTCAGCTACAGTATTGGAAACTTCAGAATTATCAAGGTCCGTTTGATCTCCATAAACAATTATTTCGGATTCAGATTTACCATCTGTATCATTGCTTTGAATTATTGCAAGACCAGAATCTGGCTCTGATTTCTGATTGTTATTAACTCCAGCCTCTGCACTTTTACCCTTGTCAGAATCTGTTTCTTTGCCGTTCTGACCAAAGGCATGGGTTACTGTAATCGGAGCATCAACATCAAGATTTTCGAAAATCAATTCAAAATCTACATCATTTTCATCCTGCGCTGAAATTTCGATATCCGGCTGATCTGATAATTGAGATTCTTTTTCAGACAATTCTTCAGCATTTGAATCAGATTCCGCTTCAAGTTCACTCATCACTTCGTTTATTGAGGCAGAAAGCACGGATTCGATATCAAGTTCAATTTCATCTTTATCAGTATTCGATTCTGTGCTTTTATGACTGGCATCCACTTTATATGAATTCCCCTCCGGCTCAGTTTCATCAGGATTAACTTCTTCCGAATTCAAATCAAATGACTTATTTTCTTTATCACATTCTTCAATATCAATAATATTCGAATCATCAATTGATATAGGAAGCCTATCTTCTGCCTCTTCTTTAAAAAGGTTTTCAATTGTTTTGATAAATTCCTCATCATTTGATGGATCAAAGTCATTTTCCTGATGTTCTTTGCTCATGTACAAAACCGCCTTCCCTTTAAAACAGTGTGTTATTCATCTTTTGTATAAATAAAGTCATGAAGAGTCTGAATGGTGACATCAAGATCCGGCACAAGGGCTGAAGTAACATTACCAATCTTATCAGCTTCCGTAAAAGCTCCATTTTCAGGAATTCTAAGAGTTTCCAATGTCATGATTTTATTCTCAACAATATTCGTAAGTTCTGTCTTGATCTGGTTTGTTGTCACATCTGTTGTAACATAAGTCATACATTTATTCATAATTGAAATCATATCAATAATATTGGACGATTTGTATTTTTCAAAAATTGCTTCAAGTACTCGTCTTTGACGCTGTGTTCTTCCATAGTCGTAGTTCGTACCATCTAGCGTTGGTACTTTTCGAACTCTGCAATATCCAACGACCTGATTTCCATTCAACACCTGCAGTCCCGCAACAACATTACGATTCGCAGGATCTGATATATAATTAGTTGTATTCAGATAATCAGCTTCTTTTTGAGAAAGTTCGATCTCAACACCACCAAGAGAATCTACAATATCTTCAAAAGAATCAAAATCAACCGAGGCATATCCATCAATTTGTATCTTGAAATTCTTCTCAATAACTTCAATCAGATAGTCAGCACCGCCTTTTGCATAAGCAGCATTGATTTTATTCTGTGAATATCCAGGCAAATCAACAAGTGTATCACGCAGAATGGAGGTCAGCTTAATCGTATTGTCATAAGTATTAATGGAAGCAATCATGATGACATCGGTATTTCTGGCATCAAAGATCTTTTCAATACCAATAATAAGATAATTGGAGACATATTCTTCTGATTTAAGATTTTCATCAGAACTGGAATAATTCAGATCGACAGAAGCATCGTCACCGACACCGTCATCAGTATCTGCAAAATCAAAAATATCTTCCTCTGAATTGAATTTATCACTAAGATATACACTTGCCCAGTGAATTAATACACTTCTTCCTGGTCTGGTTCCAAACAAGAACAAAAGTATAGAGGATAAAGTAATAAATACAATTAAAAATATACGCCATATTTTTTTTCTGCGCTTTTTAGCAGTCTTTTTATCAGACTTTTTTTTATACACTTCTTCATTCGGAGTCAATTCTTCTGAATTGATATCAGGAATGTCTAACTCATATTTCTTTCCCATTAATTTGTCCTTACTATTCTTATAAATTTTCAAGCATCTTTTCAATAAACTGATAAACTCTTATTGAAGATGCAGCATCCAAACGTTCCTTTATTGTATGTATAGATTTCATATCCGGACCAATTGATATAATATCAATATCCTTTAATTTTTCAGCAAAAATTCCGCACTCCAGACCTGCATGAATTGCAGTTACTTCCGCCTTTTTACCGTATATTTCGTAATAAAGTTTCTTATATAAATCCTGCATAACAGAATTCTCTTTGTATTCCCAGGCTGGGTATCTGTCACTGTATTGACTTGTTCCGCCAATCATTTCAAAGAGTTTTTGAAGTTTTTTACGTAAGAAGGTCAAGTCTTCCATCACAGAACTTCTCAAAGAATAATGGAACTCTGCTTCCGATTCAGAAGTTGTAAAAATCCCAAGATTCAGAGATGTTTCAACGAGTCCCGGTATCACGCCACTCATTGTCTGTGCTCCGTTAGGTGCCAGTAAAAGTGCCTTTATCAATTTATCAGCAGAATCCATGGTCATAGCTGAGACTGCTGTATTTCCTAAGGATTTTTGTGTAAATTCAATCAAGGGTTCACTGTTGCAAAGTCGTTTTTGATGTTTTAGGAATAATTCAGCAATTTGGTTTTTACAGAAATCTGCATTTTCATTTATCACAATTTTGGCAACTGCTTTGACCGGAATTGCATTTCCTTTTTCACCGCCTTGCAAAGAAATAAGTGAGTATCTTTCCGATTCCAGTAATTCAGATAAAATTCTTGCCAACAAAAGCGTCGCATTTGGTTTTTTCTTGTGTATATCAGCTCCAGAGTGACCTCCGCTTAATCCAGTCACGGATAAAGTCAGAACTTCTCCTTCCATTGCTTCTCTATTCAGCTTTATAAATGCATCGACACCCATTCCCCCGGCACAACTGCACCAACATGTACCTTCTTCCTCCGAATCAAGATTCATCATTCTTGTTCCGGAAAACAAAGCAGGATCTAGGTTAATTGCACCATTCATGCCAGTTTCTTCATCTGTCGTTATAACTACTTCAAGTGCCGGATGCTGAATGCTCTGATCTGCAAGCAATGCCATTGTCATGGCTACCGCTATGCCATTATCTCCGCCAAGTGTGGTGCGGTCTGCATAGATTTCATCTTTGTCCATTAATAGAGTGAGTCCTTCTTTTGTGAAATCATGCGTGGAGTCATCACTTTTAACACAGACCATATCCATATGACCTTGTAACAGAACCGCTGGATGATCTTCATATCCTTTTGTGGCGGGTTTGTAAATTATAACATTCAATGCACTGTCCTGAACACAGTTCAGACCATGAGCTTTTGCAAAGCTTACAAGATAATCACTGATTCTTTGATTGTCCAGAGACCCTCTTGGGATAGCTGAAATATCACCAAAATACTGAAGAACATTTTTATAATCATTTTTTCTTACATATTCCTGAAAATTCATTTTTGACTCCATTCGAAGATTTATCCTTTGTAACAATATTTAATTAGACGAGTTATTGTTCCCAAAAGTTCCCTAATTTTTAAAACTATGTATTGGGGCAGGTATTCTTCCGCCTCTTTGAATAAATGCATCACAGCTGAAATTATTTACCGGCATTATAGGTGCATAGCCAAGAAGACCACCAAATTCTGCAATATCACCAATTTTTTTGCCAATGACTGGTATAAGACGTACGGCGGTTGTCTTGTTATTGATCATACCAATGGCCATCTCATCTGCAATGATTCCGGATAAAGTAGATGCTTTTGTATCACCAGGAATTGCTATCATATCAAGCCCGACCGAACATACACAGGTCATAGCTTCCAATTTTTCAAGAGTTAGACATCCTGCATTCACTGCATCGATCATTCCCTGGTCTTCACTGACAGGAATAAAAGCTCCACTCAGACCACCGACATAGGAAGATGCCATAACGCCGCCTTTTTTTACCTGATCATTTAAAAGTGCAAGTGCTGCCGTCGTCCCTGGTGCACCAGGGTATTCAAGCCCGATTTCCTGAAGTATCTCTGCGACACTGTCTCCAACAGCAGGGGTTGGTGCCAGAGAAAGATCAACGATTCCAAAAGGTACATTCAGCATTCTTGATGCCTCTTTTGCTACCAATTGTCCTACACGTGTAATTTTAAATGCAGTTTTCTTAATTGTCTCACATAAAGTTCCAAAATCAGCACCACGTACTTGTTCCAGTGCTTTTTTTACAACACCCGGTCCGCTGACACCAACATTTATAACCGCATCACTTTCTGTTACACCATGAAATGCACCGGCCATAAATGGATTATCATCCGGAGCGTTACAGAATACAACAAGTTTTGCACATCCAATCGAATCTGCATCTTTGGATTTCTCAGCGGTCTCAAGAATGATCTCACCAAGCAGCTTAACTGCGTCCATATTAATACCGGTCTTTGAAGAACCTACATTAATGGAGCTGCATACGTGATTTGTTACAGCAAGTGCTTCCGGAATGGAACGAATCAGGAGATTATCAGCTTTCGTAGCACCTTTTGATACAAGTGCCGAATAACCGCCAATAAAATTAACACCGACCGTGTTTGCCGCTTTGTCGAGTGTTTTTGCAATTGTCACAAAATCTTCCGGCGTTTTGCATGCTGCCGAGCCAATTAATGCAATCGGTGTGACGGATATTCTTTTATTAACGATAGGAATACCGTAGCTTTTTTCTATTTTTTTACCGGTCGCAACCAGATCTTTTGCCATGGTCGTAACTTTTTTATAAATTGCTTCATTTACCTTATCAAGATCACTGTCAATACAATCAAGAAGGCTGATACCCATCGTAATCGTACGTACATCAAGGTTTTCCTTTTCTATCATTTCATTTGTTTCTATAACTTCACTTATATTGATCATCGTTTTCTCCTGTCCTTTTGAATAAACTAAATTGGATTCATCCTTTGGTTAAATACGATGCATCATATCAAAGATATCTTCACGCTGAATTTTAATCAAAACTCCGATTTCCTGACCCACTTCTTCAAGCTCTGAAGAAAGCTGATAAAAATCTTTTGCCGAACCTGATACATCTGCGATCATCATCATGTTAAAGAAATCCTGAACGATAGTCTGAGAAATATCAAGGATGTTAACATTGTTTGCGGACAGGTAAGTACATACTTTTGCAATGATTCCCACACAGTCTTTACCAACTACAGTAATAATTGTTTTATTCATATTACGTTCCTTTCTGGCTTATCTTAAAATTAGAATTTGATATGTCTATCAACATAAGAAACTATAATACTTCATTTCTTAAATTAATTCAACTGGTTCTGATGGAATATCTCTGTTTGCCACAACAATTTCAGGGATTTTCGTGTCCCATGACCAGTTTTCGTATACAATCTGCTTCACAGTCTCATAAGCAAGCTCAGCATAATTGTTCTCCTTGCTCATATGTGCAAGTAAAATGTGCTTCATATTCTCATGCAATAATTCCTTAATCAATTCCGCTGATGATTCATTGGATAAATGTCCTTTTGAGCCTACAATACGTTGTTTCAGGCTATAGGGATAACCACCGACCATAAGCATGTTCACATCATGATTTGCTTCAATATAAAGTATTTCCGAGTCAGTAAGTTTCGATAAAATATAGGAATCGTACATCCCCAGATCTGTAGCCATACCTATCTTATGTCCTCCTGATTCGATCGTGTAGCCAACCGGATTTCTTGCGTCATGCGGTAAAGAAAACGGATTAATTGTAAGATCATTAATCTGAAAAGTTTCATCGGGACTCACGGCATGAAGAAGGCTTCCGGGTATGCTGCTGTTTCCGGATGCCTGATGCATAGCTTGAAGAGTTTCTTTTGTACCGTATACTTTTGTTCCGTTTTTCTTCAGAAAAACATTTATTCCTCTGACATGGTCAATATGTTCATGGGTTATAAGAATAGCTTCGACATTTTCAGGGGCAACGCCAATCTTCTTTAATCCTTCTTCCATCCTTTTACAGGTAACACCCGCATCAATTAAAATATGGGTGTTTTTATTTCCAACATAAATGCAGTTTCCACTACTGCCACTTGCTATACTACATAATTTCATACTACTTTCACTTTTCCTTTGCTTGTATACTCATTGTTTTTTGCACGAAAAAAATCATGTACATCATCATTATCAATTGTAATCTTGTTTCTTCCGTGTTCTTTTGAATAATACATGGCAAGATCGGCACGGTTCAATACTTCTTCTGGTGAATTGCATATCTCAGGGTAGGAAGTAATACCGATACTAACACGAACCTGTACAAAAACGCCTTCATAATCGAGAGGCATGCTATTAATCGCACGCTGGACCGCAACCAGAATATTGTATACCTCTTTCGTACTCTTTCCGGGAAATACAAGAACGAATTCCTCACCGCCATATCTTGAAACAATTCCGCCATGTTCGTTTACTGCATTATCGGTGAGTTCCGAGAGTTTCCTTAATACATAATCTCCGAACAGATGACCATAAGTATCATTAAAACTCTTAAAGTGATCGATATCGATCAATGCGGCAGACAACGGCTCTTTGTTTATTTTAGCTTCATCTGACAGCTTCTTAAATAATTCATTCAGATATCTTCTGTTGTATATGCCGGTCAGACCATCCCGGATGGCTAACTGCTGCACTTTCGCATAAAGATTTGCATTATTTAATGCCATCATAATCTGTGCCGTTATATTTTCAAATAAACCGATGCTCTCATCAAAGAAGTCTTGTCTTGAGTGTCCGCAGAATAATAATCCGTTTAAATTACCATTCTGTAAAATTGGAGCAATAAGCATGGAGGTGACAGCTCCTTCTGAAAGAATGCATACATTGCGGCACTGATACATATTGCATATGTATACTTCTTTTCTCTCAACGAACTCGTCAAATTTCCCTTGCATAAGCTCATTATAAAAGCCCTGTTCAAATGCAGGAGGCAGGGAAGTTGACATCTGGTAGATCTTCTTTTTGCTGTGAACAGCGCTTGGATGAATCATAATCGAACAAAAATCAAGAGACAAAGAATTTCTGACGGCTGCAGTTATCTTGTCAACCAGGTCATTGATTTCAAGCGTTGATGAAATATATTTTAAGATCTCATTCTGTGTGAGTGTTTCAGCATTAACACGGTTGACTTTCCGATTAGCAGTTTCAAGCTTGATTTTTTGAATGCCAAGCTCTTCGTTTGCCTTTTTGATCTTTTCCTGATGAAGTTTTAATGTTTCATTCATATCCTTTGCATTTTCCGTAAGACGTCTTTGCTCAAAGACACGTCTTTCATAAGAAGTGACCATGGTAACCAGGATACCACTGATCTGAGCAACAAATACGATGATGATCGATATAATACAGATCATCTCCACTGCACCGCTTTCCGAATAGTCAGAAAAAGACAACTGTCTGATGATCAGAAAACAGACAAAGGGAAAAATCGAAACACCGGTCGTTATCGTTCTGGTATAGATATCAGTAAAATCGAACAAAAAGAGCATTTCAAAAATCATGATTGCCAGAAATACCACCAGCAACACAGATGTATAGGAGTGAACAATAAAAACAAAAGCAAGCGAAATCATTATTATTTCCACATAACGGATCGCAATAAGTACATATCTTTTGTTATACAGCTGCATAAAATAAACAACACTGTCTAATAACCATAATAAAGTAACAGCCAGAACTCCATATAGTCCTTCTTTTGTCGGTTCGGTTATTATACCAAGAAACATATAGATAAATAAAATAGCCAATACAATTATATGAGTCATTGCAAATTTTTGTTTTACACTGTCCATATTTTTCCCCCAATTTTTGATAATCGCTGCCATCTAATCCTTCCAGTAAAGTTCTATGGTGTCCTTCTCTCCAATCGCTGTTGTAAATTCAGCGTCTTCACCATTCACTTTTATAACTACACCAGAACCTCTCATCTGGGTAACATCAAAATCATAGAAATCAAGAATATCTACCACAACATAATTTGACTTTCCAACAAGTACAACAATGCTTCCATTCACAGTAACAGTTACTGTACTGTTTGTCTTAGCCTGTCCTTTTTCATCTTCCCCAAGATGATTTTTTGTTATGCTGTCGGATTTTGCTTCCTTTTTACTATAATCATTTGACAACTCTATTTTTTCAGCTGTTTCTGTTTCATATTCATCTGCTTCACCAACCACAGAAAAAGTATCTTTTAATGAAAACTCAAGTGTGAAGTTTTCATAAACCTTATCCGTTAGCAATGCTCTTGTACCATTCAGATAGATATTCCCCGGAGGATCGAGGTCTATATACTCCAAAAGTCTTTCTACGGTATAATAATTTAAAAATGTTATTGTATCCTGATCTTGAATCTGATAGTACTCATTTACATATTCCTGATTGACCTCAATCAGTACAGGACAGGTAATCTTTTTCTGATTTATCTTAAACTGGATTGCTTTGTTCTTATTACGAATCAGTTCACCAACTGTCAGCTTTGCAGGTTCTCCAACTGAGGATTCTTTGATTTTAATTGAATCGTGCTGAATGATTGGCCGGTTTATCGGAACTGGTTCCCCATTTAGCAGAATCTGTGCGGGTTCACCCAGTTCACCGCGAAGCATTCTTCTCTCACCGTCTAAGGTATAATTCAAAGCTTTTCCACGTCGTGCAAACAGTTTTTCGTTTGGAAATCCATACTTTAACGCAGCATCTACAATGGTCAGACTGCCATTATCGTATAATTTAATTCTTTCTTCATTGACATATACAAAAATCAAATTGTTCTTTTGTTCATAATAATTCAAACAAATGCCAATTGGTGTGACCAGTGTCGAGTCTTTTTTAATATCTTCCTGCAAAAAACGTATGGAGCCGAGAACTTCTTCTCCGCGCAAAGCCACACGTTCCTTAGGCAACTTAAGCTGCCTGGCCAGTTCCGGTAAAAAACTTTTGAATTTGCCACCGCCTCCCACAACAAATACAGCGCTTACACTTTTCCCGCCATTAAGTTCTATGATCTGTCTGGCAACTTCTGATGTAATGTGTTCGATTACCGGCTGAGTTTCTTCAAAAATCATCTGGGATGAAACTTTATTCTTACAATTTAGAATGTCCTTGTATGTTATTTCTTTCTTTTTTCCAGAAGAAAGCTTCATTGTTTCGGCTGTCTGAAAATCAACCAGATGGCAGTTCATGATTTTTTCTGTGATGGCATCACCGGCACACGGGAACATGCCGTAAGCAATAATGCTGCCGTCCTTTGTTACTGATATATCTGAAGTTCCGGCGCCAACATCCACAAGTGCAATGTTGAGCATTCTGAACTTTTCAGGTATTGCTACATTTATAGCAGCGATTGGTTCCAACGTCATGTTTGACACTGTAAGTCCTGCTTTTTCAATCGAAGCATATAACCCATCAACGACACCCTGCGGTAAAAATGTCGCTATAACGTCAGCCGAAATGCTTCTGCCTCTGTGACCGTCAAGCACCAGAATGGGATACTGATCAAGATAGTAATGCATTACGGTATGTCCGACACAATGGAATATTGTTTTATTATTGTTATCGCTGTAAATTTCTCCATATGCTTTTTCAATTCCACCAGCAATCAGTGTCGTTATATGTTCCTGTCTTACTGTTGTCTCTTCATCAAATGAAAGGCTGCAGTTTACATGAACCGTTCGAAGAACCCTTCCGGCTGCGGCGATACAGACTTCAGAAAGCTTTAAGCCAAGCTGCAGTTCCAGTTCTTTTTTTACCTGGATAATTGTCTCGGCCACTTTTTCAATATCATGTACCTGTCCGTCCATAACTGCTCTTGTATCATGAAATCTTGCGTACTGTGCTACAACAGTAAAATCATACTCATTACTTTTATAACCAACCGTTCCTACAATACTTCTTGTACCGATATCAAGTCCAAAAACAAGATTATCCGGCAAATTTGTTGACAACATGGTGTTCCCCCTCCTGCAACTTGGTAACATAACATTTTTCACTAGCTTCTTGCCCAATTGTTAGTATCATACCATATCAAATGTGTGATTTCCAGTATTGGAAGAATCTTTCAAAAGATTTTCAATATTTTGGCAGATCAGTCGGTCAAGCTCTTTCTGGTCTGTATCCGTATCGTTTGGAATTCTTTTGTCTGTATTCGCTTCGAACATAGTAGCATCGGCTTGATTTCCAATAATTGCATCTATTTCAGACTCTTGCATGGCTCTGCTTTTTACTAATCTTTTTTTTCTGGTATCAACAGAAGCATAGATATACCATACTTCATCACAGAATTTTTTATATCCCGCTTCTGTAAGCATAGCTGATTCTAATAAAATAATCTTATACCTTCCACTTTGTTTCGCTTCTTTTATCATCTTTTCGACTTCTGTCATGACCGGCGGATGCGTGATCTTGTTCAGTCTTAACAGAGCATCCGGATCATGAAACACAATGGCTGCAAGCTTTTTCCTGTCAATCTCTTGTTTATCGTCAAGAATCTCTTTACCGAACGCATTTAAAACATTTTGATAGGAGCATCCCTCCCGACTCATCTGTTCTTTCGCTATGGCATCTGCATGAATAAACAATGCCTTGTACAAAGAACAGATACGTTCAATGACAAATGATTTGCCACTGCCGATTCCACCAGTTATACCAATTACTACAGCTGTAGATAACATTTTCTTCATGATTACCTCGATTTCTGCATGATTGAAAGAATTTCCTTCAACCTCAAAATCCATTCCTGTTTTTACCATATCTCTTTATAACGGTTTATATTCATATTGATTATATTTGCCATTTTTTTGTTCAGACCGTTTGTTTAATCAGGCTTTATAAACCTGTTATTTTGCTTCATACCAGTTCTTCCCCTGTTTTACATCAACTTCGAGCGGAACCGCCATACTGGCAGCGTGGAACATTTCATCCCATAAGATTTCTTTTACTTTATCTTTTTCCTCTTCTTTTGTTTCAATCAGAAGTTCATCATGGATCTGAAGCAAAAGTCTGGATTCCATCTTTTCTTTTTTCAATCGCTCATTAACGCGTATCATGGCTATCTTGATTATATCGGCAGCAGTCCCCTGAATAGGAGAATTCATGGCGCATCGTTCACCGAAATTACGCTGCATGAAGTTCGTTGATGACAATTCGGGAATTGGTCTTCTTCTGTGGTAAATCGTCTCGACATAACCATGTTCCCGCCCAAATTCAACAAGAGAATCAAGAAAATTCTTTACTTTCGGGTATGTATCAAAATATTGTTTTATGTACTTGTCTGCTTCTTTTCTTGAAATATTCAATCCCTGTCCGAGTCCAAACGAACTAATACCGTAAATAATGCCGAAATTAACTGCCTTTGCATTACTTCTCTGTTGTGGGGTCACTTCATCAAATGGCGTATGAAACACCTGGGACGCCGTTGTTCTATGAATATCCTGTGCCTGTTTGTAGGCGTTGATCAGACTTTCATCTCCTGACATATGTGCAAGAATTCGAAGTTCGATCTGTGAATAATCAGCATCGACGAACAGGTATCCTTCTTTTGGAATAAATACTTTTCTTATCTTGCGTCCTAATTCCATACGAATCGGTATGTTCTGCAGATTAGGTTCCGTACTACTTAATCGTCCGGTCGCAGCAACCGTCTGACAGAACTTACAGTGTATTCTTCCATCTTCCTGAATTGTCTGCCGTAACCCTTCCACATACGTCGATTTTAATTTTGCAAGTTGTCTGTATTCCAGAATTTTTTCAACAACAGGTGCTTCTTCCTTCAGCTTCTCTAGTACATCTACAGATGTAGAATAACCTGTTTTTGTTTTCTTTCCAAAGGGAAGCTTCATCTTTTCGAACAAAATTACGCCAAGTTGTTTTGGTGAATTTAAGTTGAATTCTTCTCCGACTTCTTCGTAAATCTCTTTTTCAATTCTTGCAATTCCAATGTCAAGCTCTTTTCCAAAAGCGACCAAATCCTCTTGATTTATAAGAATACCTCTGGTTTCCATATCATAAAGAGTCTCAACTAGCGGCATCTCAATTGTCCTGAAAAGTTCCAGCATGTTACTTTCTTTTAGACGTTTCTCAAGTTCAACTGCCATCAAGTATGCAATTCTGGATTCATATATATGGCTGTCTTCACCCATTGACAGGAATTCGCCAAGGTAGTTCTGTGAAAGTGTCTGACAGCTGTAATCACTTTGCAGCGGATCAATCAGATATGCCGCAACAGTAACATCAAAGTAATGATCCATTTCTTTTTTAGGAAGAATGCCTAATTTTTCTTTCAAATCAAAAACGGATACATTGATACCATATTCTATAAGAGATGCAACCTGCTGCATAAAGAATGCTGTTGTTATGAAACCCTCGTGATGGATTACCGCCGTAACATCACTTTTCCATGTCAGAACGGTTCCCGTAATCGATCCCTCTTCCATAATGAAAGACAGCCCGAGATATTTTTGAACCGCTTCTTTCTTTATCGTATTTATAAGTTTTTCCACCGAGGGAAGATTATTAATAATATCAAGCTGGAAACTATCATGCTTCTCCTGTTTTTCTTTAGCAAAGGACAGATTCAATGATTTGAATTCTAATTCTTTGAAAATCTCTGCAGCATTTTTCTCATTAATATCTACTTCAAGCGATTCAAGTGTAACATCGGAGAGATCAATATCCTTTTTAATTGTGGCCAGCAGTGTACTAATTCTAGCGGCATGTTCGCCTACAAAATCGTCTTCACTGCTATCCGTAAGATATTTTATTGGTGAACGCTTGATACCAAGCTCATTCTTCCAGAATTCTGTAAGCTGGTCTATACCTTCATTTTCTGCCTTATGAATTACTTCGTACAGACGGTCCACACTTTCATATTCACCAATCAGTGCGGTTGCTGTCTTATCACCGATTCCTGGTACACCTTTTATGTTATCGGATGGATCTCCCTGCAGTCCTTTTAATGAATTTACCGAAGCTGGCCATACACCGAATTCTTTTTTTACCAGATCAGGGGTAAACAAAAAAGTACGTTCCGGAACATTCATCTGATTCGGATCGATTTTATACTTTTCATACAATTCATCCGTCTTTTTTGCGGTTGCATGGATGAGCCACAAATTCGTATTCTCCGTCACCAGCTGTAGATAATCATTATCTTTTGTCATAATACGTACCGGGATGTTATGTTCGAACTTGCTTGCAAGGGAGCCGCTGAAATCATCTGCTTCGTAGCGTTCATCCATAAATTGTTTTACGTTCATGCTTTTTAAGACCTGCTGACAAAGTGAGAACTGATCACTTAATGGAAGCAGCAGTTCACTTCTGTGTGCCTTGTATTCCGGGTAGATCTCCCTGCGGAAGGTATCTCTCGAAACATCCCATGTAATTGCGAGATATTTAGGCTGTTGTTCTTTCAGTATTTTTATCAGGGTACGTAAAAAACCATACACAGCATTTGTATAGATTCCCTTTGAAGTCTGCATGATTTTATGAAAATAACGTTCCTTTTCCTCCTGTGTCTTTGCAAACACGATTTCTCTTGGCAGATTCCCGAAAAACTGTGTAGACAGAAGGCTGGACCCATCTATGATCAGTAAAAAATCATTTGTTTTATCTATATTTTTTTCCATAATACCCCCATTAGTTAAATATTTTCAGACCGATTAAAATTCCTATTGCCAGTATCTCAAGAATCAGAAAAAATCGTTTTCTATAAAATGCAAACTTACGATGCTTGTAATTTTCGACCTCTTCTTCCAGTTTGTTTTGAAGTTCCTGAATGTAATTATCTGAGATACCGGCCTCTTCATTCAACTGCTTTGTCGCCATTGTCACGCAATAATTGAACTCAAGTTCGTCCATACATATCTCACAATGATTAACATGTGAAATAAATGGAAGTATAACATCATCTTCCACTTTTCCAAGTATAAAATCCGGTATTCTGCTCTGTGCTTCATTACAATTCATGTTCCGCTCCAAAAGTTTATTCAATTTAGTATACCATAAGTTACTTCATATGACACCATTTTCATCACAATATTTGTATTCAATAAGTAGCATTCTTGAATTGTCTTAGTTTTACGGAAAATAGTGAACATTTTTAAAATATATCTTGCATTGATATTCGAACTATGATAGAATATTTTTCGTTAAGCGGATGTGGCGGAATGGCAGACGCAGCAGACTCAAAATCTGCCAGGTTCACACCTGTGAGGGTTCGAGTCCCTCCATCCGCATCATAAAAAGATATGAGGATCTTAGGATACTCATATCTTTTTTATTTAGAATCGTTTGTATTTATTCGCCTGATGAATATCCTGAACAAATCTTTGTGCATCTTCAATATACTCCGAAGGGACCGGGATGTTGAGGACATGGTTCTGCACTCCATATCTTTGTCTTATAAAATATGATACCTCGATAAAAATAGCGTCATCGATCTGTACTGTTCTAACATTACGGAACCGATTTTTCCACCGGACATACTCTCCCATGACCCAGGCATCGTATATGCCCACATAAACTTCCGGTACGGATTTTCCCATTCTCTTTCTGGCGGCAATCGGTGAAAAATAGGCAGCCAGAGAGACAATCACCAGAATGGCAAGCATCATTTCGGTGAACATGAGTGCTTCTTCTGTATCGTCAAACGCAAAGATATCAAACAAAACAATGAAAAGAACAAAAAACAACGAAATAATCAACAAAATAGATTTATTTCTTTTTTTCTGTTCCGTTATGATCTTTTCAGATTTATCTTCCTTTTCATATTCCGAAAAAATCCAATGCGCCAGAATGTTTTTTTCCTTAAAAATGTCTTCTATACGTCTTGCATCCCGTATAAATATGAAAAAACATATAAAGAAGGTGAGAAATATCATAAGGCCAACCATAATCATCCAGTAATGATTATAATCATCCCTGATCACTCCATAGATAATCATAAAAATTCCAACTACACATAGTATAACAGATGCAATTACCCAGCGTTTCATCCTGTTTATTCTCATACTGTATACTCCTATCTAGGATTTTTATACTTATTAAAATAACTTCTTTTCCAGAATAAATGGATCTTGAGCAAAATTAAGAGCATGCTCAGCATCAATCCTTCGTTTGAGATAAAGGTCATAGATAGCATCATCCATTCTCTGCATGCCCATTTTCTTTCCTGTCTGTAATACATTATCAAGCTGATGGGTCTTTCCTTCACGTATAAGGTTCTTGATCGCCGGAGTAGCATGCATGACTTCAAAAGCCGCTACACGTCCTATGGTATCCTGCGTTGGTATTAACTGCTGTGAGATTACCGATTCAAGTACAGAAGCCAACTGGATCCTGATCTGTTGCTGCTGGTGTGGCGGAAATACATCAATAACACGGTCTATGGTATTGGCCGCACCGATGGTGTGAAGAGTTGAAAATACAAGATGTCCGGTTTCTGCTGCAGTAATTGCAATGGAAATGGTGTCAAGATCACGCATCTCGCCAACAAGAATAACATCCGGATCTTCACGAAGTGCTGCACGTAATGCCTGTGTATAACCTCCGGTGTCTAACCCGATTTCTCTCTGGTTTACAACTGCTTTTTTATGATAGTGCAGATATTCAATAGGATCCTCCAGTGTGATAATATGTGAATAGGAAGATTCGTTGATTTCATTGATTAAGGAAGCCAGCGTTGTTGATTTACCGCATCCGGTAGGCCCTGTAACAAGTACAAGCCCACGTTTTTTTTTGGTAAGTTCAACAATAGAGTCCGGAAGACCGATATCAGCTGGTAACGGAATGGTCGTATTAACAAGTCGAATTACTGCTGCATAAGAACCTCTCTGGCGGAACACATTAACGCGATATCTGCCATAACCCGGTATAGCATAGGCAAAATCCACTTCACCGTGCTGTTTGAATGTTGACATAAACGGTTCCACTAAGATTGTTTCAATTAAAGCTGCCGCTTGATCCGGCATAAGTTTTGGATAATTCATATCAGTCAGAATACCATTTTTCCGAATCTTTGGTGGTACGCCTACTGTTATATGAAGATCCGAAGCTTTTAATTCTTTTGCTTCTTCTAACAGTCCTTCAATAGTCAGCATAGATCCTTCCTTTCCTTTTGTTTATTTTTTTGCTGCAAAAATGGTGCCTACTGGTTTACCATCCAGTATATCGTATAATTTTTCAGGGGTCTCTCCATTTGTTATTATTACATTGATTCCATTGCTTACGGCTACTTTGGCTGCACTGATCTTGGTAATCATACCGCCGGTTCCAACACCGCTCAAGGAGTCACCGGCAACCGCTTCAATGGCATCGTCAATGCTTTCTACAACCGGGATAAACCTTGCATCCACATTTTCCTGCGGATTGCTGTCGTAAAGCCCGTCAATATCGGTCAATATGATAAGGAGATCTGCATGCAGCAGGGATGCCGTTACAGCCGACAGCATATCATTGTCTCCATAAACAATCTCATCAATTGCCACGCTGTCGTTTTCATTAATAATAGGAATTATTTTGTATTCAAGCAATGTTTCAAAAGCATTAATGATGTTGCTTCTGAACTTTTCATCTTCTGTAATCTCTTTCGTTAAAAGCATCTGCGAAACAACATGTCCATATTGTGCAAAAAGCTTATCATAAATAAACATAAGCTCACATTGTCCGACCGAAGCCGCTGCCTGACTAAGCCGCACTTCTTTCGGACGTTCTTTCAGTCCCATCTTGGTAACACCCGCTGTTATGGCCCCAGATGTCACGAGAATGATCTCCTTTCCCTGATTCTTCATATCACTCAGGGTCATGGCAAGTTTATCCATCCTCCGCAGATTTAATTTTCCTGTTTTATGTGTCAGCGTTGATGTGCCGACTTTTATGACAATACGCTCTGCACTTTTAATACGTTCATAATAGTTTTCCATAATTTACCTCACAATAATGTGTTCTATTTAATTTTAACAATTCCATAAAAATAATCAAGTAAAATTCCACACTTTGCAAATATTTTCAAATATGTTTACCATTTTTCTTCATTCTTCTTGACTCTATTATAGTAAAGCATTACTATGATACTATATAAGAAATGGAAATATAACAGAAAGGAAGAAGTATGTATAGCAGCAAAGCACAATCTGAAAAAACAGATGAACTTTATAAAGCAATTCTGTCATTGGATAGCCTGGAAGAATGTTACCGCTTCTTTGATGATCTGTGTACCATCGGTGAGATCCATTCCTTTACTCAAAGACTTGAAGTTGCCATGATGTTAAGTGATGGTGTTACTTTTTCTGTCATAGCGGAAAAAACCGGTGCTTCTACCGCAACTATTTCAAGAGTTAACCGCTGCCTGCAATATGGTGCCGACGGATACACCGAAATGATAAAAAAATTAAAAAGCAGTAAATGACCGAGATCATAAAAAGCTATATGCCAAGTGCATGTAGCTTTTTTTATGCTTATTGTTGTTATGCTTAAGGTTCATACCATATAATTTACATGTGAATGACCTATAACAAAAGCTCTTTGCTATCCCTCCATGGAGGATACTGAACTTTGTACAAAAGGTTAGTCATATTTTTGAAATAATTACATATCGTGTTTAATGTATTTTGTAAGATTGACTTTCGTGTATATTTGGGGTAAAATGGTGATTAAAATTTTTGTAAATAATATGTAGGAGGTTTGACATGATATTTGGACGCAGCATTCGAGCCAGACTAATCGGAAGTTTTGGTATCAGTATTGTTTTAATTCTTACACTTGGTATTGTCTCATATCAGACAGCATCATCCGCAATAAAAAGTAATTATAAAGATTCCACCCTGGATACATTATCAAGAACTGCAGACTATTATGATCTTCTCTTTTCCATCGTAGAAAAAACTGCCTTAGAGGTTGCCATTGACACCTCCTACAGCGAGTACTTCTATTCCGAAGGAGTAGGTGAAGCAACTACCCTGATCATGACGTATAAAACACTAAAGCAGAAACTTTCCGATAAGGCCGTTGCAAGTGATATTATTTCAAATATATATATCTTTGCTAATGACAAAACTCCATTTTATACCGTAGGAAGCTTTGATAAAGAGGATGCCACAGCCTTTGCTTCCGGTTCAGAAGCTGCTGCAATTACTGCTAATAAGACAGCCTGGTTTGCAAAGCATCCGACTATCGATGCAGTTACCAGTCAGGAATATGGGGTCGCTTACGGACGCAGTCTTCTTGGCTCTTCCAATGCATCCACCGGATATCTTGTCGTCGATGTCGATTATGATGAAATCCACTCTCCTTTAAATGATCTTCAGCTTGGAAATGGGTCAACCGTAAGCCTGATTACACCAGACGGCGGTGAATTATTTACAACCTGGCTTTCCTTGGAAGAAAATGCCACCGAAAGTTCCTATGAAACCTCAACCTTCATAAGCGGCACTGACTTTTATAACAATGCTCTTGGAAGTGAGTTAAACGAAGATTTTATTACCGTTGACTATAACGGAGTGAATTATTTTTTTGCTTATGAAAAACTGGACAATGGGTTTATGGTAACGTTCCTGATTCCCCAGAGCATCGCCACGGAAAAGATGGCAACAATCTTCCTTGTTACTGCAGTAATATTGATTGCCTCAATAGTAATTGCACTTATGGTTGCGTATTTTATATCAAGAGGAATTACCTTATCCATCAAAAAACTTATGTATGGACTTGAAAAGGCTGCACAGGGTGATCTTACGGTACAGATCCAGATGAATCGCAAAGATGAATTCCAGAAACTGACCGTTGCTACGAATGATATGATTTCCAATGTAAAAGCACTCATTGAAAAATCATCCGCGATTTCAAATAAAGTAAATGATTCGGCGAATCAAGTGTCAACAAATGCCGCTCTGTTAATAGAATCATCAAGGGAAATAACATCTTCCGTTCACGAAATTGAAGAAGGACTTCTCCAGCAGGCAGAAGATACTCAGAGCTGTATGACGCAGATGGATTCTCTTGCTGATAAAATCACAGTTGTACTTGAAAATTCCGAGAATATTTCTTCCGTATCAAATAATACAACCGAGGCGGTAAACAATGGCCTGATCATGATCAATGATTTATCCGAAAAAGCAACCGATACAGAAGTAATTACAGAAAGTATCATAAAAAGCATAAATGAGCTGGAAACTGCTACAAACTCAATCTCCAGTATTGTTACTTTAATCAATGAAATAGCTGGACAGACTAACCTTTTAGCCCTGAACGCTTCCATTGAAGCCGCAAGAGCCGGTGATGCCGGACGTGGATTTGCTGTTGTTGCTGAGGAAATAAGAAAATTGGCCGAACAATCCTCACAATCCGCAAATAACATTCAGTCCTACGTTATCGAGATAGCTGCCAAGACTGGCAAAACAGTTGAATACGCTAAGAATTCAAGGAATATAGTAACCTCTCAGCTTGATTCCATAGAGAATGCTGTCGCAATGTTCGATACGATCAAACAACAAGTTACAACACTCACTGTGAATCTTGACAATATCATCTCAGGAATTCAGGATATTGAAAAAGCAAAAAATGACACCGTTGATTCCATTCAAAGCATAACCGCTGTATCTGAAATGACCGCCGCATCTTCCGAAGAAGTACTTGCTACTGTTACAACGCAGCTAAATTCATTGGAACAGTTCAAAGAACAAGCGGATGGACTTACGGCAGATTCCAATTCCATGGCGGAATCAATCAGTAAATTTACAATATAATCGCGAAACAAAATAGAGTTCTTAATTCAATATCATAAAAAGCTGCCAGTAAGGCAGCTTTTTTTACTTATAACTATACCAATAAAAAGCATTCATGGTTTTTCTTGTTTCATTCTGCATTCGTTCCACATTAATACTGCAGGTATTCTTTAATCTCTTTTACAGTAAGAACCTGCCCAAAGACAGCAATATCATCCATAGAACCATCAAAATACGGATCACTATACTGGCTCTTTCCAATATAATTTGCACTTCCCGTAAAGGAAGTTAATGGAGCATCAACAATTGCACTTCCGACCAGTTCTCCATCGAGATACAGGGACGTTTCAAGTGTGGTTCCATTCAAGGTCACAGCAATGTGATGCCATTCTCCTTCTTCCAAAGCTTGTGAGTCTGTAATCTGGTCTTCACTCGCGGCATTTGCTTTCATGGCTGTTCGAAGACCAGTTCCGGAAGATACTGTTGTAAATAATGAATTATCTTTATTATCTCCAAAGTCAAATATTCTGGACCAGGTCGCAGCTGAATCTGCTTTTACCCATGCCATAAAAGTAAAATCAGAAGAATCGCTTGTAACCTCAGACGGAAGTTTCAGATAGTCATTTTCACCATCAAATGTTATGACCGCACCACGTTCAGAATCTGATGTTATGACTGCACCATAGACAGAGGCATTCTTTTTACCGCCTGCAGACTGGTCTGCACCGGCATTCTTCGTATTGTTGAAACTATAGTAAGCAATCAGGTTATCAAGCTTCTGATAAGCAGAAACATAATCTCCCTTTACTGTAACCGTACCACTGATTTGAATTGTAACATCACCGTTTTGATAAGTGGCCGTCAGTTCGACTGTGGAATCATATTCTGGTTTATGATAAATCGCGGTTGTTCCATCCTCACTTATGGAAAGAAGCGATTCATTGGCTGAAGAATACTGAATACTGCCGTCTGAAAGACTTGTTACAAGGATTGTATCTTCTGTAATCACATCCGGAAAGATATCGGACAGTTCTTCTTCAAGCTCTGCTCCCGCATCAAGTTTGCTGCCCCAGACAGAACGATTGTTTGTTCCAATCAAAGAAAAGGTCATTACGTCATTATGCGATTTTGATTCATCATACTGCTTAAAGAAAACTCCCTTGTAAGTAACATCTTCAATTACAAAAGTAGCATAATATCCATTTCCATCTGTACCGGTATGTTCTTCCCAGGTACCTGTTACATCGCCACTGATCGTACCATCCTCACCTAAGGATACGGTCAGAGTATCCAGCATGCCGGTATACTGCGTTGTCGCTGCAAGACCATGGTTCACCAGTTCATAGCTTCCGGTTATTTCTTCCGCTGAATATCCGGTTTCAGAAATCGCACTTCCTAAATATTCATATACTGCAGTAACGGGCCATCCGTCTTCATTCATGAACTGCTGATGAACACGGATCTGATGCCATTCGCTTCCAAGATTAAATCTGGTATGATAGATCAGATAATGTGCTCCGTCGGTATCAATAAGCGCGGAATTATGACCACCGGACATATAACCCTTATATGCATTGGAGGATCCAGGTGCGCTTTCCAGTGAACTGAAATAGTAATTCCCGAATAATTTAATTCCTTTATTGCTCTGGCTTTCACCGGATTTTGTACAGATCGCGCCATTGCCGGCAGCATCAAGATAAGGTCCCTCCACATTCTCAGAACGGAACAAACGTATATGATAGCCGCTGAAATTATCAGTTGCATCAAGACCACAATACGATAAATAAAGATAATAATATCCAGTCTGCTGATCCCATACTACATAGGAACCTTCTCCCGTGCAGCCATAACCACCGGACAACTTAACACCAAGATATTCATCTGAACTGTTTTTTACAGTCTCGTAGGTTCTGCCGTAATCACGAAGACCTGTTGTCTCATCTAATTTTAACAGATAGATACCACCAAACCATGAGCCATATGACATCCAGAGCTGGCCATATTCATCGTAGAAAACACAGGGATCAATGCAGTTCACTCCGTATGCCGAATTCCATTTGCCGGCAATTGTCAGATATCTGTCGTCAACTTCACTTGTACCGGTAACTTTTTCATAATCGGTATAGGAAGCTTCCTCCGCATTCGTAAATCCGGAATAGCAAACCGTTCCGGCATAAGTATATGGACCGTCTATATCATCTGCTGTAGCAAGCGCTATCGAGGAATAATAATTGCTGCCATTCACACTCATATACATGCACCATTTTCCCATGTCTTCATTATAGATGACATCCGGTGCCCAAAGATTGCCGCTGATACTGTACGTACTGCTTCCGCGAGCGGACCATTCTCCATTCTCTGAGAATATCTCTGCAAAATCAAAGCTGACGTTCGTGGTAAATGTATTCCAGTCAGCAAGGTCTGTACTTTCAGCCCATGCTTTATGTGAACCAAATACGTAATATTCGCCATTAGAGGCATTGTATATGATACTGGGATCGTGGACAGAAACACGAGAACTTATCGACATCAAAGAACCTGGAACTTTTGATTCTTCATAAGCCACAACGATAGGTGTCAGATCTGGCGTTTCTGTAACCATTGCTTCCTGCGCACTTGTCGGTGTTGCGGTCAAATCACCTGAATCCCCCATTTCCTTATCCTCCGTCGAACTTGTTGGTGTTGCTTCACTGGTACCGTCACCATCTGGTAAATTTGTATCTGCTTGATTTGTTGTATTGCTCTTATTGTTTCCAGCAGAATTCTGGCAGGCAGTAAACAACCCAATGCCCATAAGAAAAAGAACAATAAGTAAAAGATTCTTTTTTGTTTTCCTCATTTGTAAACCTCCCGTACATTTTTCATCGCTAATTGCTTTTGCTTTACTCTGTTACCTTCTGTTTCCATGATATCACTGTTTTTGTTTTAAGTAAAGTATTTTTTATTATTGTAAACTATAATGTATTTATTTAATTCATTTTATGTTGCATCAAAAGATTTTATGTTTTAATAAAAAAATCTGTATCCACTTTAACGGAAACAGACTTTTTGAATTACATTTGTTTTTTAACGATTGAATACTCATTGTTACTTTGATAGTATGGACATACATAATGTTCATCTCTGTAAAACCGTTCAATTTCATCTTCATCAAGATTGACTGTACAGACATAATCGGCATATTCTTCATCGTAGATCATATTATTACACATATCGCAATTACTTTTTGCCATTCTAATTCCTCACTTTATTATATCCTCTTCCTTATAGCGCTCCGGATAACGCATCATTGGAATATATAAGATTCCATCCGTCTCTTTTTCTGTATCAGTATCTATAAATCCCAGATGATGGTAAACTTCTTTTGCATAAGGAGATGAATTCACTGTTATGAATTCCTTTGTGGCATGTCTGCATACTTCCTGAAATAGTTTTCGTCCAATTCCTTGCCTATGGTATTCCTTTTTAACAAAAAACAAAGCAATATGATTTCCCTTATTTCTTGTTGCAATGACGCCTAATAGCTGCCTGCCTTGAAAGGCTCCATAAATCTTAAGTTTTCTAATATAACTCCAGTCCGATAATGTTTTCTGGAAGTTTTGAACACCCTCTTTCGAATAATCCGGGGCTTCAAACTCCAGGAAAACTTTCATGACCAGCTTAAAAGCTTTTCGATATTCCCAGATTGAAAGCTTTCGTATCACCATATTAAATTCTCCTGTGAGGATTATTCTTTAAAATCGTCTTATTTCATCGGTCCCGTCATCTGTCGTATTCACGATCGACTTGATCAGAACATCATAACCAACGGTATCACTGACTTTAACATGCACCAGCTCTCCTGTCTTATGTCCAAGTAATGCTTTCGCCAAAGGAGATTCAATGGTTATCAGTCCTTTTAATATGTTCCCGCGAATGGATGTTACAATTTTATAGGTTTCAATCTTTTTGTTATCATCGTATTGGATTTCGACAGTTTTATCAAGTCCTACTTCATCTTCATTTGCAGTGCTATTTGTTATAACTGCTGTTTTGACCATTCTTTCCAGATAACGTATTCTGCTTTCGTTTGCATTCTTATCCTTTTTTGCTGCATAATACTCAAAGTTCTCACTAAGATCCCCATGCGCCCGTGCTTCTTTTACTGCCTCAAGTGCATCTTTACGAACAACGATTTTCCTGTGTTCGATTTCTTCCTTCATACGTTTTATATCATTCTCTGTTAATTTATCATACATTATAACACCATCCGTATTCTGATACTTTACCTTTCAATTTCCTATCATCGCTATATCTGAAAAGCCAGTCTTTCTTCCTTATTTAACAAATAAATGATTCCGCAATAGGAGAATCCATACTTTTTGAGCAGATTCTGCATCGGAATGTTATCTCTATGGGTGTCTATCCGTATGGTATCACATTGCTTCCTGCACCAGTCAAAACAAAAAGCTGCCACACCTTGCCGGTGAATATTTACTGCAATCCGATGCACCACGCCATAGATGCTGTCATTGAGCCATGCTCCCTGATAGATTTCCCGGTACGTTTCATCTTCTCCTATCGTATAGCGAAAGACACCGCCAATCTCTCCCTGATCTGTTATACATAGATAACTTATCCCCTGACGTATGTCCTCTTCGATTAATTCACGGCTTGGATACCCATTCACCCATTGTTTTGTATTGTTGTTCTCTATCATATAGTTTCTTGCTTTATCATAAATCTCCATGCATATATCTAATTCTTTCATTGTAGTTTTTCTAATTACCATAGTTTCCTCACTCTATTCATTCGTTCTATAATTTATTTAATCCATTCCATACTGATCCAGCAGATGCTCTTTCCATTGCTTGCACAAAACTTCCAGAGACATTGCTGCATTTGCCGGTGAAGTAGACGGTAGTTTTACTGATGGAATATGATAGATTTCCTCCATATATTTTTTGTAGAGCTGATAGGATTTTTCACCATTCGTAAAAATTCTGATTTGCTTATCTTCTCTGTTATCAAAGCTTCCCAAAAGAATCGGTGTCAGATCATTTACTGTAACATTTTTTATACTGGAGTCACCAGACCCTATAATATCACAGCTTGCGATTACATCCCACAGGGCAATGTGATTACGATGAAGCATTTCTTCTTTTTGAGGAATACTCTCCGGTATCTTCTCATCAAACACAAAGGCAAGTACTTTCCAAAATCTGTTTTGCGGATGATGATAAAAGAATCTGGCTTCTCTTGATTTTACCGATGGAAATGAACCAAGAATAAGTATACTGCTGTCCTTGTCATAAAGTGGTGGTATCGGATGGTTTTCATGCTGATAATTCATTTAATTTACATCCTTCTGTTCTCTTCGTCCAATTTCATAAAATAATGCCTTGTTTCAATCAGGGAATCCTGTATCGAACTGCATAACTCCTTCATCTCTTCCGTTGGCGGAAGCAGGTCAGGAACCATGATTGGATGCAGTCTTGCTTTGTATGCGGAGCGGATACCATTATAAGAATCCTCAATCGCATAACAGTCTTCCGGATTGACATTCATATCACTGCAAATTTTCAGGTAGATATCGGGCTCTGGTTTGCTCTTTTCCACCATATCACCGCCTACGATAGATTCAAAATAACCTGCAAGATTCATCAATGTCAATTCTTCCATAATAATCTCTCTGCGTGTAGAAGAAGCCAGACCCAGTCTGTAATTTCCTGATTTCAGATAGTCAAGAAGCTCAAATACACCCGGTTTCAGAGGAACACCATGTTCTTTTATCTCCTGCCGCATACGTTTTCCTGATTCACTTCGAAACCAGTCGTATTCAAAATTTTCACCATAATAATTCAACATGATCTGTTTTGTTAATTCATTATTGGTTCCAATACAGGCATTCATAGCCTCTGTCATTCCTTCAATATTCTTTTCTTTTGCCAACATGACCCAGGTATCAACACATAACTTCTCAGTATCAAATAAAATACCATCCATGTCAAATATTATAGTCTTCATCGGCTCACTTCCTTTCGAACAGTTTGTTTGATTGTATTTTCAGATTTTGAACCTGTAATTCCAAGGCTTTCTCATTCGGTTTAACATCCGAATCATAATAATGCATAATCTCTGTGAAAACTTCGTAAAATGCCATTTTAGCTTCAAAATTATCACTTACCACTGTTTTTGCTTTATACGTCTCTAAAAGTTTATATTCTTTTCCATTGGCATTCTTTAACTGATACAGGTCAAATTCAGGATCACCATAGCAACACCCGTAAGGATCAATAATGGCTGTCATATGAAAGGTCTTATCATCGAGCAAAACATTCCACATATTATAATCCCCATGGATCAATGCTGCTTTTGTAATCGGAAGATAAAATATCCTGTCAAAATTATTGAATGCTTCCTGCACTGTAGTCATTATAAAATCATTGATTCTTTGTCTTGAATAAAGCTTTGTTGCTTTGTTCAGAATGCTTTCTGCTGTTCTTTTGTATTGATCACGCCAATCACATACAAAACTATCTGCATCAAGTTCTCCAAAACCTTCCGGATGATTCGTTGCATGAAGTTCAAGCAAAGCATCCGTCACCTCATCAGCGATCTGGCTTCGCAGCTTTGGATCATTTGGAAGGACATTTCCGCCATTTACCCCGTCAACATATTCCATGATCAATGCATCGTGTGTGATATCGCGGTCTGCTTTATGAAGATAATGAACTGTAGGTACCTTCACATGAGAAGCTACTTTTAATGCTTCCAGCTGATTTTTTTCCTTCTTTGCTATATCTGGCTGTAAATACAGTTTTACAATAACAGTCTCTTGTTTATCCGGAAGCTCTGCTATGACTTTATAGACTCTTCCATAAAATCCGCCGCCCATGCATGTAATTTCAACGTCTTTTGTATCGTAAAATCTTTCAATTAATTTTTCTATTTCTTGTTCCATAGCAGTCCTTTCTTCCTACCTCCATTATAACACCATCCCTTAGAAATGGAACAATTAAAATTTCCCCATTTACTATTCTTTGATCTTCGAAAGTTCTTGTTCCATGTATTCTATCTCATTATTATATGTAGTAGGTCCATCGTGCCCAAGCATAAAATACGCAGCTTTTGTACTTTTAAGATAATTCAAAAAAGTTCTCACTCTCTCCTTGTCATATGTACCATTGTTATCATAATAATCTTCACCATCGGCATCTCCAAGAAAGATTACTTTTTCTTCTTTTACTTCAATGAAAACGGAATCTCTGCAGTGTGGACTATCCATCTCAAACAACCGACAGGTAAGACCTCCCAGAAAAAAACTCATCTCACCTTTTACCACAATGTCTCCTGTTACGACAGTAATATCGGACAAGTTCTGATATTCTTCCTTAATACAGGTATCACAAAAATATATATCTTCACCTTTCTCAAGCCTTTTCTTCATGGCCTCGCTTGTCCATTCCCACTGTGAGACATTAATCAGATGTTTATGCGTTTTTTCTCCGGTTACTGTTTTTCCGTTTGTATACACCATACCAAAGGTATGATCCCAGTGCCAATGTGTTATTATCGTAAACTCCGGTAATGGAAGGTTGTTCTTGTTCAATTCCTCATAAAACAAGTCAACATGCGCTTTAGAATTTCCGGCATCTATGGCAATCGAGAACCGGTCGCCTTTCACATAATACAAACAGGGACGGTCCGTTCTTTCTTCGGAGGGGAGATACCAGATACATTTTGAAAAATTAATTAATTTTGTATTCATGAGACACCTCATTTCTGAAAACAACTGATATAATTATACTTTCCATTGTTATACTTATATTTTTCATGAATTCTAACATAACAACCTATTGTTTTATCAATGGGTCTCTCGATAATTCCAGAACAATTGGAATTATCGGCATTTCCTTCCGCAACAAGGATCGTGCTGTCTTTTACTTCATAAATAATTCCTATATGATCGTACCAGGGAAGTAACGCATTGTTATGACTGCCTGAAGGTATTCGGTTGTAAATAACAATATCACCTTTTTCAGGTCGCGCAACATCTTGTGCCATAATACAAAATCCTTCATGTTTCGCCCAGTCGAACCAGGCATCAACCCCTGTAAACCGGCTAAGTACATTCGGTATCCGGATCGGTATCTCAAGACCGCAGCTTCTGCAGCAATGATATACGAAAGCTGCACCCCAGTTGCTGTACATTTCATCGTAGATCGTTTCATCGGTGAAGTATCTTATTATTGTAAAATAGTCTTTCTCTGTTCTTTCTCCCTTTATCCCCTTGCTTGCAAGTGAAAAAGCATATTCAGCCAATGCGTTTCTGGAAAATGCAACGACTTTTATTTCTTCTGGTACCATCGTACTCTTTGGAATATCTTTTTGTATGCTGCTTGGAAGAATTCGCAGATCAAAGGTCAGATTTTCAATTCTTTTTCTTGAATTGGCAGGATAATATAAATTTCCATTTTCCCAAAAAGGATAAAGAATATCTGCATCCTTTAACAGTTCTTCATACACTCCATGTGTAATATCAAGATCATCATGATGGAAAATTGCCGAACAAATCAAGGTCTGCTCCTGCAGGGTAAATAGTTTAAGATTTTTCAGAACGGCACGGATCATTTCAGCTCCGCTCGCCGCATGACAGCAGTAGGAATCTACCTGATACGCATAAAGATCGTGAAGAAGTCCGCTAATATAAGCAACTTCTGTGTTTAGTCCTCTTTTGCCTGCCAACATGGAGCACATGGATGCTACACCATACGAATGACTGTATGCTTTCCATTTTTTATCTTCCTCAACGGTTTCTGATATTATTCTATTAAAATAATCCTTCACTGTTTGTATTTTGTCCACAATTATCTCCATCCTTCTTGTAAAATGTATGGCTTTAAAATAACGTCTTATATTATCCTACTATATTTTACAATGAAATTCCAGTGAAGATTTATTGTTTAGAAATTGAAAAATACTCGAATAAAAATACACCTTTGAATTTTAGCTATTAAGCTACTATTCAAAGGTGTATGATTGTTTACCTGTAAATTAGATTACATGACGGCGCTTTAATAATACGCCACCAGCTGCAACAAGACATAAACCAGCTGCAAAGAAAAGAACAGTATCAGCAGTTCCGGTCTGTGGAAGTGCATCACCTGTAGCAGCCGCTGCTGCTGGAACTGCACCTGCGGAGTAAAGAACGGCTCCGTCAGCGCCAAGTAATTCAATACCATCGATTGTCATGTCACCGCCCCAAGCCTGAAGCCAAGCCTGTGCCCATGTGTCATCTGCCGTAAATAATGCTGTGTCAGACAGATACTTAATAACACCGGACTCATCGTAAACAATTGGTTTTTCGCCAGATGCCTTGCCCCATTCGATGGAAAGCCAGCCAGTTGATGTGGAGTTAAATCCAACACCGCCGCCCATCCATGTCTCTGCATCGGCCATCTGTGCAGCATCAGGTGTCGTATAGAATGTTACCCCATAAACATCCGTATAAGCTACACCAGTCAGTGAAATATCAAGAACCCCACCTGCAAAAGCAGCATCTGTAAAATTATCAGTCGCTGCAGCTTTAACAGTCATATTGCTCATACCTACAACCAGAGCAAACGCTACTAAAAATGAAACAATTTTGCCAAACTTTTTCATAAGTAACAACCTCCTGCTTTTAAGATATTATAATTATAGCAAGAAATCATTTTTGCGTAAATATCACTATATCCCATATTTTTTTTAAGTTTTTATTGATTTTGTACATCGTTTGCACCATTATGCACTATTTTTCGCTATTGTTTGCACGATTCATGCACAAAGGCATATAATTGCAGGTTAATCATTCATACCAAGACCATCGAAAATCTTAGCTTTGTATTTCTCGATTCTTGAAGTTTTTGTTGCCGATTGTTTGGCTCCGCTAAAGAAAATGACGTAAGCTCTCTGCCGCCCTGGCGTTAATGCATAAAAAGCTGCTTTAAATGCAGGATCCTTATCAAATTCAAATTGAAGTTCATCGAAAATGACCAAATCTTCCTTCTTTCTCACTGGCACCTTCAGACCGGCTTTTTCAATCTCAACAGCTTCCATTAAATATTCTTTGATCTCTTTTTCCTGTGAGATTATCTCCTCCATCGATGTAAACCGAAACTGTCTTCCAGCCTGCATATTTTCCGTAAGCTGAAGAAGTAATGATTTTTTATCCTTCAAGAGTGAACCTTTCATAAACGTAAGCGCAATATAGTTTTTAAATCCGCCTATAATTGCTATGTTCTTACCTTCATGGATGTAACAGGGCTGTCCCCATTTCAGGTCTTCATCAAGCCCGGTAGAAAGACAAATTTCACGAAGTTTGACATGTTCATCATACCAGAGATCAATGTGCTCAAGAAATGCATCGATCAAAGGATTTCTATTACTCAAAGGATTATATTCGCCCAGATTATTTATTTTATCAAAGAATTCTTCTTTTGTATCACATAAGGTAAAAACGCCATTTAAGAACCCATATACTTTTCCGTTCAGCTCCGGATTCTTTTTTGAACACTTTCCAATGCATCCTACTTTTGCCTTTCCGATACCTTTTAACTCTTCAACATCAAATCCGGAACAATAAGAACATACCTCAACCTTTGCTTTTTGATTCATAAATAAGTCCTCCCTTCGATTGTTCAAGTATTGTTTGCAGCAACCAGCATAAAAAATTCTGTTACAGGCATCGGACGATAATAAAGATAGCCCTGACATACATTGCAACCACATTCCAGTAGAAAGTCCGACTGTTCTGTAGTTTCAACACCTTCTGCTATTATCTTCATATCCAGTTCCTTAATCAGTGCTATAATTCTCTTGATTATTGTCTTACTTTTATTCGTTCTTATATCACTTAAAAAAATACGATCGATCTTAATCTCATCAATCGGTTCATCTTTGAGCATATTAAGTGAAGAATAACCAGATCCAAAATCATCCATAGATATAAGAAATCCCTTTCTCTGCAATGAATGCAACTTGGAAAAAAGCAATTCTGCATTCTCCGTAAAAGCACTTTCTGTCAATTCCAGTACAATCATTGAGGGATCTATGTCATATTGTTTTACAAGATTATATAGATATTCTTCAAAATCAGAACGAAACACATGAAGCCGTGAAACA
The DNA here is from genome assembly GCA_003249225.1 of Clostridia bacterium. Taxonomy (GTDB): domain Bacteria; phylum Bacillota; class Clostridia; order Lachnospirales; family Lachnospiraceae; genus SZUA-448. The sequence continues at coordinate 130,592 of QKJQ01000033.1, forward strand.
TTCAGGGATATGGGAACAATCAGATTCTTATTATCTAGCTGGTTCCTCAAATTCAGAAAAACCTGCTCCCATATATAATTATCAACTTTTATAATATATCCACTTTTTTCTAGTATTGGAATAAAATCCGAGGGTGAAATATATCCATCCACCGGATGATTCCAGCGAAGTAAAGCTTCACCGCCAACAATTCTTTTTGTTCTCACTTCAACTTTGGGCTGAACAAAGACTTCCAGCTGTTTTCCTTTTAAGGCCTGCAGGATTTCATTCTCTATTTTTTTTTCATAAAGGAGCTGCTGGCGCATGTCTTCATCATAAAAAGCATAACTTGAAAAAATCTTTCCCTTAACTGTCTGTAACGCAAGATTTGCATAATCTGACAGTAAGGAAACATCCATACCCATCTCTTGCTTGCAGATTCCAAAAGCCGGTAGTATCTTACACTGAATTTGAAAGTTTTCAATCTTGTCATTTATCTCTGTAACGATACGTATAAGTTCTTCCTCTGTTTTATACGGTGTTAAAAGTTGAAACGTATCTGCCCGAAGATGTCCAATTACAGTCACTTCGCTTTCATACGCCCGAAAACAATCGGCTATAAACTTTAATAAAATATCTCCTGTTGTTCGTCCACAAAACTCATTAACAGTTTTAAAACGGTATATATCCAGCCGAATTAATGCATATTGTAAATCAGAATGCTCCCGAATGCACTCATTTGCTTTATAAAAAAAAGGAGCTGTCCCATAAAGACCTGTTAGCGTAATTCTTTCATTCTCGGAATTCCGATCCGCCATTTTCTTTAAGGAATATAAATACAGCTCATCACGTCCTTCTTCTGATGCCATAGGAGAAGGTGCAAATTCTTTTTGCCCATTTAAGCGATCCATAATACCTCCATTCAAGAATTAGACATATTATCTAGCTCAGGTTACAATATAATCTTATCATAGAATATACTGAATTACAATAAACTGCTCTTTCCTATGGATATTCGTGTCTGGAGGATTTTTTTGAATTTATTAAAGCATATAAGATAAATCATCAGCAGATTTCATTCTTATTCAACTTTTATAAAAATGGTGGCTTTTGCATAACTGCTCTAGAAAAAACCGAAGTCATTTATGGTACGGTTCACCCTGTATGATACGGAACGCTCTATAAATCTGCTCTAATAATATGACACGCATCAGCTGATGTGGGAATGTCATCTTGGAAAAACTTAGCAAACTGTCTGCTTTTTTTATGACAGCATCACAAAGTCCAAGTGATCCCCCAATAATAAATGTAACATCTGAGGACCCATTCACCCCAAGCATACGTATTGACTCAGCGAATTCCTCTGATGTAAATTGTTTGCCTTCGATTGCCAGAACAAAAAGATACGATCCTTCCCTGTAATTCTTTAAGATACGTTCTGCTTCTTTCTCTTTAATCTTTTCTTCCTCAGCCGGGCTGGCCTGATCTGGTGTCTTTTCATCTGCAACCTCAACAATATCAAGTTTGCAATACCTTGAAAGCCGCTTGCTGTATTCCTGAATTGCAGATACAAGATACTTTTCTTTGATTTTCCCGACACTAATAATCTTTATATTCAACCGGTATCCTCTTCTTTCATTTAATTATTTCGATAAACTTCTTTCATTTAATTATTTCGATAAACTTCTTTTACATAAATCCTATACAATACAGCCTGATTGCTGTCGTTTTTACACTTTATGTCTTACTCTATAAATCATTTGCCTTCTGATTCTCAATCCGTATTCTTTGTATCATCAAAATGATATGGTATTTTTTTAAGCTTAAAACAGGTATCAACAAGAAAGATAGCCAAAGAGATCACACCTGCAACTTTTAACGTAAAGAAAAAGTAGAAACCAGCCTGAGCGGTATCTGAAAGCAACAAATAATATACAATACGATACATGCCAACACCTGGAACAAGCGGCAGAATACCTGCGATCAGGAATAAAGTGACCGGTGCCTTTTTAATACGTGCAAAGATATGGGAACATAAAGCAACAAATACAGTTGCAAAGAACATAGAAGCTGTCACATTATCTGCAACCTTCATACACAGCAGATAAACAAGCCATCCGGCTGATCCGGCAGCGCCAGAGTACAGCAGGTACTTCTTTGGTACGCTGAACATGATTGCCAATGTTACAACAGCACCAAAAGCTCCAAACACCTGAATTATCATATAAAATACTTCACTCACAGAATACCACCTCCAATCAGAAAACTTCCAAAGGACAATCCAATACCAATTCCAACAGCGATCGAAGTTGCGATAACAAAGGCTTCTGTCGCTCTTGCTCCCGCCGACATATAATCACCCTGCAATATATCTCTTACTGCATTGGTAATTGCAACACCGGGAAGCATTGACATAATTGAACCTGCAATCAGTGCTTCCATATTCAGGTTCAGCCCCGGAACAGAAACAAGCAGAATGCTTAACAATGCAATAAAGAATGAATTGATCAATTGAAGCACAAATCGATTAATATGGAATCTCTTGTTCAACAGAGAGGCGCCGACAATCAGAGTGCCATTCAAAGCCGCCACCAGACAGTCATTCCATGCACCACCCATGAGAATTGTAAAAAAAGAAGCTGTAAAGATTGTACATAAACCAATGACCCACCCAGGATACTGTTTGCTTTTGCTTATTTGAATCAGCTTTTTATAAGCATCTTCCAGTGACATAGTACCGGCACAGTAAGCTCTTGATACACTGTTTACATCGTTAACATGACCAAGGTTTGTATTTCGTTCACCGATACGTTTTACATAGGTGATTGCTTTCGTGCCTTCCCCCTCCAGCGTTATCATTATGGCAGTTGTAAGAGCTATTCCCTCTGTTTTTTCCAGCCCGGATGTCTGTAGTATTCTGCAGATTGTTTCTTCGACTCTGTAGGTTTCAGCACCGCCACGAAGCATTATTTCACCGGCCAGAAGTGCTGTATCTGCCAATAGTTTATAATCCATTTCCCTATAATCTCCTTTGACTTCAAACGTAAACTTATGTATTTGTGATGTGTTCACGTTTATTTTATATTTGAAACACAAATTAGACACAAATTGCTTTTATACTAGATTTCGGATAGTGAATATAAACACTTTCTACTCCCACCCTATTATACGCATGTAATGTGTAACGCAAACGCATTACATAAAAAGGCAAGCTTACCGCTTGCCTTTTTACTTTCTAAAAATCACCCGGCAAAAATAGCAGTAATACATATTCTTACAATATCGATACGGCAAAACAGACGGTTATGCATCTTCATGCTCCGTCTGTTCAACTATTGTCTCTTCTTCCGATTCGAGTTTACTGACCTTAACCATGTGAATCATTTTATTCTGTATATCCAGAATCTCAAATTGATATCCAGCATAGATCACACATGCAGTTTCACCGTCGATTGGTATTCTGTCAAGCTTGGATATTAAAAGTCCATTCAATGTATCATAATCCGAGAGTACATCCTCTTCCATTGGTATTGGAATAACATCAATGATATCTTCCAGTGCTGTCTCTCCCATGATCAAATAGGAATTGTCCCCCTGATCAAATATCTGGATATCTTCATGATCGTATTCATCCTGAATGTCACCAACGATTTCTTCCAGTATATCTTCAAGTGTTACGAGTCCATCTGTCTGCCCATATTCATCAATTACTATGGCAAGATGAACTTTTTTAAGCTGCATATCATGCAAAAGCAAACCAATGCTTTGCGTATCAGGAACAAACAAAGGCTCACTGGCAATCAGCACAATGGAATCCTGCTTTTTCTTTGGATTCATATAACAACTTACAACATCCTTCAAATGCAGCACACCGATGATGTCATCAATATCATTTTGATAGACTGGGAATCTTGAATAATTCTCACTGATCATAAAACGCAGTGCTTCTTCAACCGTATAGGAGGAAGGAATGGCCACCATCTTTTTTCTATGTGTCATAATATCGCGAACATTCGTATCATCAAAATCAAAAATATTCGTGATCATTTCAGCTTCTTCTGCTTCGAGCAGTCCCTGTTCCTGACCCTCGTTCAAAATTGAGATGATCTCTTCTTCGGTTACATTATCTTCATAATCTTCGGGCTTAATTCCAAGAAAGCGCAGAAAACAAGATGCATTTTTATCAAGAACCCATAAAACAGGGGTAAGTATGATAATAATTCCAAAGATAAGTCCACCGAACCGATAAGCATTCTTATCTGCATTTTTTTTGCATAAACGTTTTGGTAATAATATACCAATCAATACCATAAGATATATTACAAAAGAAATAACCACAATCATTAAAAATGTGTTTATTATACTGTTTTCTGTTTTTGTAATTCTATTACAGATAAATTCCCATATAATATTATATTGTGAGAATGAAAATAAGATTCCAATGATCAAATGAATGCTGATTAATAACAGATCTGCAGCATTGGAATACATCGCTTTCGCATTAATGATCCGTAAAACCTTTTTTGATTTAATTTCTCCTTCATCGACTCTTTTCTTTAAATTGCCTTCGTTTATATTCTTTACTATGGTCTCAGCTGCAGTAACCAGTGCACTTATAACTATCAGAACAGCAATTATTAGTAAGCCTCGCAAGGGGTGTTCGTCCATGGCAATACTTGTTTACTCCTTTTTAATTCAAAATTCTATGAGTTACATAAAGATATAGTATCATGTTTTTCTTCGTCAATCCATAAATTTGATTAAATTGAAATGTTTAGGAACGATAGACCCTGGGGATTCGTCTTCCAACATCACATACAAATTCATAGTTAAACGTACCAGCAAGTTCAGAAAGGTACTCAACTGTAATAACTGCTTCTTTCTCTCTTCCGACTATGGTCACCGTATCTTCCTGCGAAACATTCTCGATGTCTGTGACATCAACCATAAACTGATCCATACAGACCCGTCCGGCAATCGGTGCATAGTTTCCATGCAGAATAACCTTACCAATTGAAGAAAGCCTCCGAGGATATCCATCTCCGTACCCGATTGGTATCGTAGCTATTCTGGAATCCTTGTCGGTAATAAACGTCCAGCCATAGCTGATTCCGGTTCCTTTTGGAACCTGTTTTATGTTAGAAATGTGTGACTTTATTGACATGGCAGGTATAAGCTCTACCTTGGACTTTTCTACTTCTTCTGATGGATAAAGTCCGTATATGCCGATACCGCATCGCACCATGTCAAGATTCATCTCAGGAAGATCGATCACTGCTGCAGTGTTTGAAATGTGTCGTATCGGAATATGAATTCCTTCTTTTTCAAGATCTGCTGTCATGGAACAAAACCGTTCGAACTGTTTTTTAGCGGATTCCTTATCAAATTCATCTGCTTTTGCAAAATGACTGAATACTCCATTGATTTCAATGTTCTCAAGTTTTGAAATTCTTACGATATCCTCAATACTTTCTTTTACTACCGGAAAACCGATTCTTCCCATTCCGGTATCAATCTTTATATGGATTCTTACTTTTTTACCCTTTTCTGCGGCAATCCTGTCCAGTTCAGCCGCTGTATCATATTGAAAAACAGTCTGTATTAAATCATTCTCTACCACATCCTGCAGCATATTCTTCATTGTGTAACCAAGAATAAGTATTGGATTTTTAATTCCTGCTTTTCGTAATTCCATTCCTTCTTCAACGATAGCAATTCCGAAACCATAAACATCTTGTTCTAAAGCCTTAGCGACCTCTACAGCTCCGTGACCATATGCATTTGCTTTGATAATAGCCATCATTTTTGTATCGGGTCTTGTTAAATCATGAAGATTCTTAACATTCCTTTTGATTGCAGCCAAATCAACCTCAGCATATACTCGTTTGTTTTTTAACTCCTCTTTCATGTCTTCCTCGATTTCTATGCGCCAATAACTTATACTTTTTTGATTCTTATTTTTTGATTCATATTTTGGATTCTTATTTTTTTATTCTTAATTTTTTTTTATGATTTTTATCGTCCTGCAGCTATCTCTTGATCCAGTGGCCGAAGCACATCGGCTATGCTTTCAGCTATATCTCCGGAAAGTAAGGCATAGGTGCCTTTCCTCTTTGCCGCCACATCTCCTGCAAGACCATGAATGTATACACCAAGTGACGCTGCTGTAAAGGAATCTGCTCCCATTGAAAGAAGTCCTGCTATAATTCCTGTCAGCACATCACCGCTGCCGGCTGTTGCCATACCATGATTTCCACTATTGTTTATACACCGTTTGTCACGATATGCCGTTATGGTTCTGGCATCTTTTGCAGCCCAGATCAGTTCGGTATGAGAACAACAGTCCTCAAGCAATGGAATAAGACTGCCTTTGCACTCTTTTATATCGATTGACAGCAAACGTGCGAGTTCCTGCAGATGTGGTGTGAGTATAACTTCTTTCGGTAATTTCTCAGATAAAAAGCTGATTCTTTCCATGATCGTTCTGCATCCTCTGTCTGTTGCCATCTCTGCTAATAGATTCAGCGCATCTGCATCCAGAATCATTTTTTTATCCTTCCAAGTCAGAATGTGCTCCAAAGCATTTTGGGCAGCCTCACTCTTTCCAAGTCCTGGCCCAATAACAACCACATCGCACCAATTTCTGTAGGATTCCGGCAGATCATTCATTGTCTCTTTTTCCGTCTGTGCCTGAGCTTCATCCAAATATTTTGAAACCAAAGCTTCCGGAAGTAATTTCTGCAATACTGACATTCCGCTTGCCGAAGTTATTACGCGCACCATTCCCGCTCCGGTTCGGTACGCCGCCTTTGCGGAAAGATATGCAGCACCTGTCATCTCCTGAAACCCTGCAATCAGCAGGATTTTACCATACGCTCCCTTATGGGAATCATTTTTTCTTTTGGGTACAAGAGTTTTCAGGTCATCTTGTTCATATGTAAAGTAGGAATCCCCTTTTCGTTTATCCGCTTCTGGTCTCACCGCTAGACTTATGTCTTTCACTGTAATGTTCCCGGCATACTCAGCTCCCGGATATAATAGCAATCCTGGTTTTACGTATCCAAACGTAATCGTTTTATTCGCCTTTACGGCACATCCCATGATTCTTCCGGTATCAGCATTAATTCCGGAAGGAATGTCCACAGCAAGCACAAACTTTTCTAATTGATTGATTTTATTGATCAGTTCAAGTTGAGCCCCATCAATCCCCCGGTTCAGGCCTATGCCGAATAATGAATCAACAATAACATCTGAATTTATCAGCTCATCCTGCGTAATAGATGCGATACCGCATTTTTCAGCAATCAATCGATGCGTTCTTGCCAACTCACTTTCTTTAGACCTGTCACCAGCCAGTATAAAATTCACATTACATTTCTTAAATTTTAAAATTCTTGCAGCCGCAAGTCCATCTCCGCCATTGTTACCAGTTCCACAGACGAATGTTATCTTTTTATCAGGAAATGCAGCATACAAATATTCTGCAATCGCACAGGCAGCCTGTTCCATCAGAAGATAATCAGGAACACAGTAATCCTCAAATGTGACTCGTTCAAGATCCTTCATCTGCTGTGTGGTAACGAGCTGCTTCATACTTTACTCCAATCCCGGGCTTGTTTCCCTTACATATCATTTTAAAGACTTACCATCATTTTGTTTTTTTTCTTTCTTTTCATTATAAGTCTTTAGGTTATAAGAAAGCTGCATAAGGCTCTCTGCCAGATGTACATTCTGAACCGTTACAAATTCGGGCAGATGCAGGTCAATCGGTGCAAAATTCCAGATTGCTTTAATTCCAAAAGCCACAAGATTCGCAGCCACCTGCGGCGCTTTTGCTTTCGGTATGGTGAGTGCAGCAATCTGAACATTATTCTTCTTAATATAGTCTTCGAGTTTATCCATGTGCAGTACTTCAATTCCCCTGATTTTTTTACCGACAGCACTTTCGTTCACATCGAATAATGCTGTAATGTAAAATCCTCTTCTTTCAAAATCAGAATAATTTGCAAGTGCCTGCCCAATGTTACCGGCACCGATTATGATAACATTATAACTGTTATCAAGACCAAGTATCTTACCGATTTCTTTATATAAATAAGAAACATTATAACCATAGCCTTGTTGTCCAAAACCACCAAAATTATTAAAATCCTGACGTATCTGTGACGCTGTAACATTCATCTTTTCGCTTAATTCCTTTGATGATATACGTATAACATCATTCTCAAGCAATTCACCTAAATACCTGTAGTATCTTGGCAATCTGTTTATTACTGTTGCTGATATAGCCTTCATATATCCCCCATTCCTGCGTTTTTACGCTTATGAAGTTCATACTACCATAATAATCCATTCTGCTTCGTTTGCCAACCCATAATTATATAAAACACCTTCAAAAAGATAAGGAGTTACTGCAAATCGCAGTAACTCCTTATTTTTACGCGATTACGCGAACTTTTAAAACACCATCAATAGACATCAGGCGGCTTACCGTATCATCTGATACTTTGCTTCCTGAGTCGAGAACTGTATAAGCATAATCACCACGACTCTTATTCAGCAGATTTTCAATGTTAATGTTCTGTTCTGATACAATTGTCGTGAATTGACTTAACATGTTCGGTATGTTCTTATGCAGGATCGTAATTCTGGAAGCTGACAGGTTATTTCCAGCATCAAGATTAGGGTAGTTTACTGAATTCTTGATGGATCCATTTTCCAGATAACTCATGATCTCTTCAACTGCCATAAATGCACAATTATCTTCTGATTCTGCTGTCGAGGCACCAAGGTGAGGAATTGCTATGACATTTTTCATCTTCACTGTTCTCTCGTTCGGGAAATCCGTCACGTATTTTGCAATCTTCTCATTCTCCAGAGCTTTTTCCATTGCGTCATCGTCAACCAGAAGATCACGAGCAAAGTTCAAAAGGATGACGCCTTTTTTCATCTTATGGATTGCATCTGCGTTAATCATCTGGTATGTATTTGATACAGGATCGTCACTTTTAATCAGCGGAGGATGAACCGTTATATAATCACATTCTGCATAAATCTCATCTCGAGACTTTACATGTGATACATCTCTTGACAATACCCATGCGTTATCAACAGAGATGAACGGATCACATCCGTACACTTCCATGCCAAGGCGGTTTGCAGCATTCGCGACCAGAACGCCAATAGCACCAAGTCCGATAACGCCCAGTTTTTTCCCTTTCAACTCACAACCAGCAAATTTACCTTTTTCTTTTTCAACTTTTTTAGCGATATCCGGGTCTTCTTTGTTCTCTTTCACCCACTGTATTCCGCCTGTTATATCTCTCGAAGCCAAGAGCATCCCGGCAATTACAAGTTCTTTTACACCGTTTGCATTGGCACCGGGTGTATTAAACACCACAATACCATCTTCTGCACATTTGTCGAGAGGAATATTGTTAACTCCGGCTCCGGCTCTTGCAATCGCCAGTACATTCTCAGGTATTTCCATCTCGTGCATGGATGCACTTCTGACAAGAACCGCATCAGCCTGAGTAATATCATTTGTTTCTTCATAGTTATTTGTAAACTCATCGATTCCAAATGGAGAAATCGGATTTAGACATTTATACTTGAACATAGGCCCCCCAAAATTATTTGTTTTCAGCTTCAAACTTCTTCATAAAAGCAACCAATGCTTCAATGCCTTCTTTGGGCATTGCATTGTAAATGCTTGCGCGCATTCCACCTACAGATCTGTGTCCTTTTAAGTTTTCAAATCCTGCAGCCTTAGCTTCTTTCACAAATTTCGAATCAAGTTCATCGGTCCCTGTAACAAAAGTTACATTCATCATAGATCTGTCTTTTTTCACAGCGGTTGCCTTAAATAATTCACTGGAATCGAGATAATCATAAAGAACAGCGGCTTTCTCTTTATTCTTCTGTTTCATGACTTCCAGACCACCCATTGCTTTCAGCCATTTGAACACTTTACCGCAGATATAGATGCCGTAAGCTGGTGGTGTGTTGTACATAGATTCATTTTCTACCTGTATTTTGTATTTCATCATGGTTGGAGTTCCGGGTAATGTATCTTCTGTAATCAGGTCTTCACGAATGATTACGATAACAACGCCAGCCGGTCCAATATTTTTTTGAGCACCACCGTAGATAATTCCGTATTTACTTACATCAACTGGTTCTGACAGAAAACAGGAAGATACATCGGCAACAAGTGTTTTTCCCTTTGTATTCGGAAGTTCCCAGAACTTTGTGCCGAATATCGTATTGTTCTCGCATATATATACATAATCAGCATCGTCACTTATCGGAAGGTCGGAACAGTCAGGAATATAAGAGAATGTTTTATCTTCTGAGGAAGCAATGACATTTGCTTTACCATAAATTTTTGCTTCCTGGTATGCTTTCTTCGAAAACTGTCCTGTTACAATGTAATCTGCGACTTTGTTTTTCATCAGATTCATTGGAATCATGGCAAACTGCAAAGAAGCTCCACCCTGTAAGAACAATACCTTATAGTTACTTGGAATATTCATGAGTTCGCGTAAATCTGCTTCAGCTGTATTTATGATTTCTTCATAGACCTTAGATCGATGACTCATCTCCATAACGGACATACCAGAACCGTTATAATCCATCATCTCTTCAGCTGCTTCTTTTAATACCTCTTCTGGTAAAACAGCCGGACCCGCGGAAAAATTGTAAACTCTTGCCATTTCATATCCTCCTTATATTTTCATACCATTCCTCTGTCATGTGTTTTTGCATATATATTCTTTAGCGCATTACATCACTGCATAATTATATTCCTTCGTTAAAATTACGTCAATATAATATATATAAAAAAGCTTTGTTTCGGGTGAAAAGGTATTATGTTTCCTTTTTTTAGTATTTAAGACACCGATGATACAGCGTACCATTCGGTGTCTTATTCTTTTATGGGGTATTTTTCTGCATAATAATCAGTTTTTATCCCTGATTTCGACACGCCGTATCTTTCCGCTGATTGTCTTTGGAAGTTCGTCAATGAATTCCACGATTCTTGGGTACTTATAAGGAGCGGTATGTTCTTTTACATACTCCTGAATCTCTTTTTTCATGTCATCGGTACCAACCGTTCCTTTCGTAAGAACGATCGTTGCTTTTACGATCTGACCTCTGATTTCATCCGGGACTGCAGTAACTGCACATTCCAACACATAGGGGAGTTCCATAATAACACTTTCGATTTCGAACGGCCCGATACGATATCCGGAAGATTTGATAAGATCATCAGTACGGCCGACATACCAATAGAATCCATCCTCATCCTTCCATGCAGTATCACCAGTATGATAGATATTGTCATACCATGCCTCTTTTGTTTTCTCTTCGTCCAGATAATATCCGGTAAACAATCCGCAGGATACTCCTTTGTCTGTATGTATTACAATTTCACCAACTTCACCTACACCGGCAGAAGAACCATCCGGCATAATAATATCTGTATCGAACAACGGACTTGGTTTACCCATTGAACCAGGCTTAGGCGTAGTTCCTACCGGGTTGTATATAACAAGCGTAGTCTCTGTCTGGCCAAAACCTTCCATCAGACGTACTCCTGTCGCATCCAGGAACTTATTGTATACTTCCGGATTCAACGCTTCTCCAGCTACGGTTGCATATTCCAGAGAAGAAAGGTCGTATTTGCTCAGGTCTTCTTTAATAAAGAAACGGAACATTGTTGGCGGTGCGCAGAAGGTTGTAATCTTGTGTTTTGCAAACAGAGGAAGTATATCATGTGCATCGAATCGATCAAAATCATACGTGTAAACAGCTGCTTCACATAACCACTGACCATATAGCTTGCCCCATAATGCCTTTCCCCAGCCAGTATCGGAAATGGTAAAATGAATACCATCCGGATTAACATTATGCCAGTATTTTGCCGTAATGAAATGACCCAGAGCATACTTGAAGTTATGAGTAGCTATCTTTGGATATCCTGTTGTTCCTGAGGTAAAGAACATAAGCATTGGATCATCACCACCGGCTGCTTCCTCTCCCATTGGTCGGTCAAATGTCTTAGGGAAGGTAACAAATTCTTCATCAAACGCAAGCCATCCTTCCTTCTTTCCGTTCGCCATGATACGGATCTGCAAGGTAGGACTTGCTTCAAGGGCAAGATCAAGCTGGTCAGAAGTCTCACCATCTCCGGTACAGATAACAGCTTTTACTCTTGCTGCATTAAACCGATATTCAAAGTCTTTTTTTACGAGTTGATTCGTAGCAGGGATCACAATTGCTCCAAGCTTGTGGATAGCCAATATCGTAATCCAGAACTGATAATGTCTTTTCAGAACAAGCATTACACAGTCACCCTTTTTGATTCCAAGGGATTTCAGATAATTCGCCGCCTGATTTGACTGTTCACTCAAATCTTTGAATGAAAATCTTCTTTCGAATTTTTCACGGTCAAGATGAAGCATAGCCAGTTTATCCGGATTCTTTTTTGCCATAACATCAACAACATCAAAAGCAAAATTAAAATTCTCAGTGTTCTTAAATTCGATCTGTTTTAAAACACCATCGGAATCTAGTTTTGTCTCTACATAATTCTCATAAACCGCCCCGGTGAGTTCCGGTCGTTTCCATTCTTTGATTGTTGTCGTATCGGTTTCTTCCGGCTGTTTATACTGATAAGAATCATTTGGATTAATAATAACAGTAAAGAATTCACAGTCGGTACCACCAGCTGCGACCATACCATGCGGCATAGAACTGTCATAATAAAGGGTATCCCCTTCATTCAGGAATACTATATTCTTACCAATCTTTGCTTTCATTTTGCCTTTTACAATGTAGTTTACTTCCTGGCCTTCATGAGCGCTGACCTTAATATCGCCTTCTTCTGCTTCCTTTGAATAGGGTATACTTACCCAAAAAGGCTCAGCCATCTTACTTTTGAACATTGGCGCCATGTTGTGATACATAAATCCCTGTCTTCTGACAATCGGAAGGCCCTGACCTTTTCTTACAACAGAGTATGTAGTGAGGGTTGGACTTGAACCCTTTAAAAGATCGGAGATATCAACACCAAAACGCTGTGCACACTTGTATATGAACGTGAATGTGAAATCTTTCTCTCCTGCTTCCAACGCTTCATATTCATCCTTTGTCACTCCGGCAGCTTCTGCCATATCCTCGGTAGAGATATCCATAAGTTCACGCATGGATCTGACACGTTCCGAAATCTCTTTGATCTTACCTTCCAACAGATTCATTTCCATCTCTTTTATCCTCCTCTTGTTAAATAAAAATAACCCGTCTCAAATTTCTTTGAGACGGGTTTATGACCCGCGGTACCACTCAAATTGTGCTTTCGCACCTCTTATCAGACTCTAACAAGTCTTATGCTTTCACGCAGCATTACGGAAGTAGTCTACTGATAGGCTGTATGTTCGATACTTCAGCTCGGGAGGGATCTGTTATAATGGTTTCCTGTCGGTTCACACCATCCACCGACTCTCTGAAAAGGTTTCTATCAAACTGTCTCCGTCATAGCTTTTCTTCATTAAATTATAAAATGAATAATTATCTAATTTTTACTTATTAGGCTAAATTATACCGTACGATAAGTAGCGTGTCAAGCAATTCAAAAACAAATGTTATTTTTCATTAAACAAATGATGTTTCCTCATAAAGTCTTTATCTTATTCAATATACCAGTCGCCTAGTATCTGGCGTGCCAATTGTTTCATAAGAGCAAGTGAGAAATCATCACCTCGATGATTTTTATCAAAAAGAATATAATGTTTTGCTGCCAGTTCCTCCGTATAATCAGACAATTCGTAAACTGCATAATTATAAGGCCATCCACGCTCATAATGCGTCACAAGCGGTATAATGTCCGCATCCTGAATATATGCATTCCCAGATTCATCCATGGCTATCGTCACATTTGCCATTCCATTTAAGATTCTGGGTGTATAATCCATGGAAGCCATATAATTACCAAGAGAGTAATATACCAGCATAAGATTGCCATCTTTTCCTTCAACCCATTCGACCGGCTGAAGTACATGAGGATGCATACCTACGACAAGGTCAACCCCCATGTCAGCAAAAAGCTGCGTATACTCAAGCTGCTGAGTATTTGGCTCATAAACATATTCATCCCCCCAGTGAGGAAATACAATAATAAAATCAGCTGTTTCTTTCGCTTTCTCTATATCCTGTATTACTTTTTTCTTATCAAGAGAATCGACCATATAATATTTACCATCGGTTCCCACATTCAGACCATACGTATAGTTCAGCATAGCGATCTTTATGCCATTTTTCTCAATTACTGTTATCTCATTGTATTCTTCTACGGTTCTTTGAATACCAAGAACGTTTATGGAAGGCTGTGTATCCCAGTAGTCAAGCGTATATAAAAGTCCTTCGGTACCATAATCCGTAATGTGATTATTCGCTTGAAGTATCACATCGAACCCTGCTTTTACAAGAGCATCGCCTATGGCTGTCGGTGAATTGAATTTGGGATAACCGGCATATGGATAATGCTCTCCGCCAATTGTTGTTTCCTGATTAATCACGGCAATGTCGGCTGCTGCAATCTGATCAGCCTGTAAAGCATAAAAATGATCATAGTTATAGGTCCCATCCGGCTGCAGACCACTGTCAATGTTCTTTTGATGAAGAATATTATCACCAAGGGTCAGAAGGGTCACTGTAGATACCACCGAATCAGACCTCTGGCCGATACCGGTCGGCGTTACTTCTGCTTCGACAGCCAGACCTGAAGTTACGGACGTATCGGCAGAATCCGTTGGTTCCGGTTCCTGCGTTGCTGTAAGCTCCGGTGTAGGTGTAACTTCCGGTGTGGGTGCAGGTGTTACCGTTGGCGTAGGTGTCAATGTCGGCTGTAAGGTTGGGGTTGCGGTGGGTGTTACTGTCTGGATAACGGCCGGTGTAGCGTTTATGTCGTTACTAGTCGGCGTTGAATCCCCATCGGTAATTACCGTGGATGCATTGTGTTCATATAACCCTGCAGATGTCGATCCCTGGTTTTCATAAAACGAATTATCATAAGCTGAGCTCTGGCGGCCCTGATTACTGCAGCCTGTTAAAAGAATTGCTGACAAGACCAGAACATTAACTATTCGCCATTTCATTTTTATTGGTAATCCCATTCCGTACCCCATTCCTGTCTTTTTTAAGTATAAAAATAGCTTCGGAAGGCTTCTAGCACCATCCGGAACGCTGCTGTCTCCTGTTGACAGATATCTCATTCTGAGATATCTGTCAACAGCTCATTTCCTCTGCCATCATGCAGCCTCTTGTATCTTAGCCTTTAAAATAGGCAACACCTGATTCAAAGATGTACTGGTTTTGTTCTCCGTAAATATTAATGGCTACGGCATCGCCTCTTCGTTCCGAATGAGTCATCTTACCAAGAACACGTCCATCCGGACTGGTAATGCCTTCAATAGCCATATAGGAACCATTTGGATTGTATTCTTCCTCCATGGTAGGCATACCATTGCGATCAACATATTGTGTGGCAATCTGTCCATTTGCTGCCAACTTTTTCAGCCATTCTTCGTTTGCCACAAAACGGCCCTCTCCGTGAGATGCCGGAATTGCATATACACCGCCCAGTTCTGCTTTCATGAGCCATGGAGATTTGTTCGTAACTACCTTTGTATAAACAGATTTTGATACGTGTCGTCCGATCGTATTCATGGCGAGAGTCGGTGAATCTTCGGTCTGTTTTTTAATTTCGCCGTAAGGTACAAGACCAAGCTTAATGATCGCCTGGAAACCGTTACAGATACCAAGAACAAGTCCGTCTCTTTTTTGCAGCAGATCATTAACAGCGTCACTGATCTTACTGTTGCGGAAAGCGGTCGCAATGAATTTTCCGGAACCATCCGGTTCATCACCGGCTGAAAATCCTCCCGGGAACATGATCATCTGTGCTTCACGGATACCTTTTTCGAACAAATCAACAGAATCCGCTATCATATCACCATTCAGATTCTTAAATACAGCTACATTTACATTCGCACCCGCGCGTTCAAAAGCTTTTGCTGAGTCATACTCACAGTTCGTTCCGGGAAATACCGGAATGAATACGGTCGGACGGGCAATTTTTTCTTTTGCAATGTAAATCGTTTTTGCATCAAATGGAGCATAAGAACAATCTTTTTTATCTTCTTTGGCACCTGATCTGGTCGGGAATACTTTTTCAAGCGGTTCGCTCCATGCAGCTACTGCTTCTGTAAGGGTAAGCTTCATTTCTTTGTATTCAATGACAGCACGATCCGTAATCTCACCAGCTTTTGTTACTGCAATACCAGTTATCTCAGATAATTTATTGATTTCATCTGCTTTTGAAGCATCGGCTTCCACAAGAAGCGCACCATAAGAAGGCAGGAACAAATCGTTCATTGTCAGTTCATCACAAAGAAGTACACCAAGCTGGTTACCAATTGCCATCTTTACGACCGCTTCTGAAATACCTTTTGCGCCAAGTGCAAAAGCAGAAACGATTGCTTTTTTCTGAATCAATTCATTTACCTTTTTATAAAGACTCATTAATGCTTCAAAATCAGGAATATCATATTCATTCTTTGCATAATCAAGCTTAAATAATACATTGCCTTCTTTTTTTAATTCGGGTGAGATAATATCTGTTGTCTTTGCAATATCAACAGCAAAGGAAACCAGCGTTGGCGGCACATCGATCTCATTAAATGAACCAGACATACTGTCTTTTCCACCAATGGAAGCAAGTCCAAATCTCATCTGTGCCTCATACGCTCCAAGAAGGGCTGCTAACGGCTCGCCCCAGCGTTTTGCATCAGTTCCAAGTCGTCTGAAATACTCCTGGAAGGTAAATCGAATCTTACTGTAATCTCCACCGGCTGCGACGATCTTTGCAACGGAAGAAACGACAGCATACATAGCCCCATGGAACGGACTCCAGCTTGAAAGATAGGGATCAAAGCCATAACTCATCATAGTCACTGTATCACATTTTCCTTTTAACACCGGTAATTTTGCCGTCATGGTCTGGATGGGTGATAACTGTGTCTTCCCGCCATATGGCATGGTTACCGTAGCGGCACCAATGGAACCGTCGAACTGTTCTACAAGACCTTTCTTTGAACAGACATTAAGATCGGAAAGCATTGTAAGCCATTCATCCTTCATGGAACCATCTGATTTTCTTGCTTTCGCAATCTTAACAGAAGGATAAGAAGCTCCTGTTGTAAAGTAATTTTTTGTTTCATCCGGTATTGTAACGATGGCATCGGTCTCCTGATGCGCTCCGTTGGTATCAAGAAATGCTCTGCTGATATTTACGATTTCTTTGTCTCTCCACAGCATCACAAGACGTTCTTCTTTTGTAACTTCTGCTACCGCAACGGCTTCTAAGTTCTCTTCTTCTGCAAAGGAAAGCATTTTATCAACATCTCCCTTATCTACAACGACAGCCATACGCTCCTGGGATTCCGAAATCGCAAGTTCCGTTCCGTCAAGACCGGCATATTTCTTTGGTACTTTATCAAGGAAGATATGAAGTCCGGCAGCAAGTTCACCAATAGCAACGGATACTCCGCCTGCTCCAAAGTCATTGCATTTTTTTATTAACTGGCTGACTTCCGGACGACGGAATAAACGCTGTAATTTTCTTTCAGTCGGAGCATTTCCTTTTTGTACTTCTGCTCCACAGGTCTCAATGGATTCTGTTGTATGAACTTTCGAAGATCCGGTCGCTCCGCCGCAGCCATCACGACCTGTTCTTCCGCCCATAAGAATGATGATATCACCAGGGTCAGAATTTTCACGAATAACGTTCTTTCGTGGAGCGGCACCCATTACGGCACCGATTTCCATACGTTTTGCAACATAATTCGGATGATAGATCTCATCAACAAGTCCAGTCGCAAGACCGATCTGATTACCATAGGAACTGTAGCCCTTCGCTGCTCCGGTCGTAAGTTTTCTCTGCGGAAGTTTGCCCTTCATCGTATCCTTCAGGGATACGGTAGGATCTGCCGCACCAGTTACACGCATAGCCTGGTAAACATAGCCTCTTCCTGACAGCGGATCACGGATGGCACCGCCCAGACATGTGGCAGCTCCACCGAAAGGTTCAATTTCTGTCGGATGATTATGTGTTTCATTCTTAAAGAATACGAGCCACTCTTCTTCTTTACCGTCTATTTCTACCGGAACAATTATAGAACAGGCATTGATCTCATCGGACACTTCCATGTCTTCTAGCTTTCCATCCGCACGAAGCTTCTTCATAGCCATTAAAGCAACGTCCATCAGAGAGATGAACTTATCATCTCTTCCTTTGTACAATATTGCTCGATCTGCTTTGTAATTATCAAAAGCTGCCTGCATCGGAGCTTTGTAATATCCTTCTTCAAAGGAAACGTTCTTTAACTCTGTAAGGAAGGTGGTATGACGGCAGTGATCAGACCAATACGTATCAAGGACCCGGATCTCGGTCATGGAAGGATCACGTTTTTCTTCGGTGCAATAATAGTTCTGGATAAATTCAAAATCTTTAAACGTCATGGCAAGATTCAAAGATGCATAAAGCTCCGCCAACTTTTCTTCCTTCATGGCAGTAAAACCTTCAAAGGTTATAACATCTTCTGGTACATCAAAATTGGTCACCAGTGTTTCTGGCTTTTTTTGTTTGGCTTCTCTCGAATCAACCGGGTTAATGCAGTATGCTTTAATACGCTCCACATCATCCTCGCTTAAGTCACCGGTTATTACGTACGTTGTAGCTGACCGGATGATCGGCTCTTCTTTTTCATTCAGAAGTCTCACGCATTGTTCTGCAGAATCGGCACGCTGATCGAACTGGCCGGGCAGATACTCCACACAAAAGCTGATCTCTTCTTTATTGAGTGGAAATTCCTCTTCAAATAAAAGATCGACCGGAGGTTCGGAAAAGACTGTTCCCAGTGATTTCTGATAGGTATCTTCACTGATGTTCTCAATGTCATACCGAATCAGCACTCGCGTCTTTGTTACCGTCTTCAGGTCGAGATAGCTTCTGATCTCTTCGGTTAGTTCCATCGCCCTTACTGCATAGGGAACTTTCTTTTCAACATAAATCCGTTTCACGTTTTGCATGAAATCTTCCTCCGTGTATATATATTAATTTTGATTTCTATCCACTGGCATTATAACATTACTATTCTCAGATATACAAGAGACAATTATAAAAACTATTATTATTTACTTTCTGGCTATGGACGAATGACATCCCTTATAGTAAAATGAATGGGCATTACGAAATAAAACTTTGGAGGTCTTTTATGCTTCACCTGATTTTCCCTGAATCTGCACAGATTATACTGTTTGCAGGAATATTGCTAGGATTTATACTGACTTTACTTTTTCTTATTGTGTTTCAAAATAAACTGCCAAGAGATGCAGGACGGGCTTTTGCTGTTAATGGTGCATTATCAGCCGGAAAACCTCGGGGCGCAGGAATCATCTTCATTCTTAGCTTCGTACTGCTGGCACTGTTATTCCTTCCGCTTTCCATTGAATCTTCTATATATTATGGTATGCTCGTTCTTGCCATGCTGACCGGATACTTTGATGACAAAGCAGAAAAACCATGGAGCGAATATAAAAAAGCAATCCTTGATTTTTTAATTGCTCTTGTATGTGGTATTACCTATGTTTCATTTCACTCTTCGCCATTAACAATCGGATTCTTTCATTCTTCTTTTGAGATTCCGGCAGTATTGTATGTCATCCTTGCAATTATTCTGATCTGGGTATCCATTAATGTAACGAACTGTACGGATGGTGTTGATGGTCTTAGTGGAAGTATTGCTGTTGTAACAATGGGGTCTTTCTTCCTTTATTCTTTTATTCACGGAATAGCAAACAGCAGTTATAGTATCCTGCTTTTTATCACCTGCCTTCTTGCTTATCTTATGCTGAATGCATCGCCAAGCAAATTATTGATGGGTGATGCCGGCTCAAGAGCCATTGGGCTGTTCATAGCACTACTGGCTATGCAATCCGGCCATCCACTGTTATTCCTTGCATTTTCTCTTGTCTTTCTAATTGATGGTGGCCTTGGACTAATTAAAGTTTCATTACTTCGTTTTCTTAAAATCAGTATTCTAAAGAATACAAGAACACCAATCCATGATCATGTCAGAAAGAACAAAGGATGGTCTGATACTCAGACAGTTTTTTGTTTTGTAATATTGCAGATTATTCTTTCTGCCTGTATATTACCATGGTGACAAACTTTCATTAGATCGAAATTAAATTATCAAGTATAAAGCTCTCTTACAAAAAACTGCAACAGTCATCTTGACTGCTGCAGTTATTTTATCTCAATCTTTTTTAATCCTATCAATACCTTATTTTTGTATCTTATTTTTATATCTTATTTTTGTATCTTATTCTTATATCTTATTTCTATATCTTACACCTATATCTTATACCTATATCTTACACCTATATCTTACACCTATATCTTACACCTATATCTTTTATCAATATACATATTTTATATTAGTGTAATCACTTTCAACTTTATCAATTGAATAAGAATAACCCGCATCGTCATAACATATGTCATATGTAGAATCAACTGTATACCATTCTTCTTTTTCTGAATCATAGATCTGATTCCAGGCATGATATCCATCGACCTTTGTGGAATACCCCTTGATCAGCTTTGTTTCAATACCCTGCGTACGGAGCATTGCTGCAAAGACAACAGAAAAATCATAACATATACCATCTTTATCTTTATACACGACCTGAATATCCGGAACATAGTCCGTACTTAAGGTATTGATCTTATCATAATCATATGAAAAATATTCAACTACAAATTTATGCAGCTTTTTAACGACTTCCTCTTCTGTCTCGCAATTTTTAGTTAAAGCTGCCGCTATCTTAACAACTTTGTCTGATAACTTAAAATTGATCTCTGCGCTTGAATAAAGATAAACTTCATTCGGATCATCAAGATCTAAGGTAATCTCATAGGAATCTACAATCGTATATGATTTTCCATCTTTTAAAGTACAGACGCGAACCAGATATGTAACATTCCCTGCTGTTAATGGAATACTTAGTGTATTGTCACCTTTCGGAATTACATAATATTGCTTGTAATCGGTTCCTGTGACCGTGACCAGAACTTTCATGGTCGCTCCATTGCTGTTATTGTATTTTACGGTCACTGTACCATTTTTGTTATCCGTAAATGTTCCCGCTTTTGCTATCTTTTCCGGTGTTGCAAATATAATTCCTAGGGTAATCGCAAAAAGGGCTAAAATCATTATTCTGTTTTTCATTTCAGCCTCCTATCCGGTACTTATCGTACCGCCAGTGCCCTCTTTATAACATCCTGATTAATGGCATAGGCATACGCTGTCTTCTCATCAATCAGACCTTCTTTATAAAGCTCGGCTATACTGTTGTCCATAGCCTTCATTCCATCTTTCCCAGATGAATAGATTACAGAATCCAGCTGATGGACTTTACTCTCTCTTATCATTGTTCGAATTGCATTGTTTGCTTCCATAATCTCAAAAGCCGGCACACGGCCAACATTTGACGGGAGCAGCTGCATGGATACAATTGCCTTTAATACCATAGATAATTGTATTCTGATCTGTTGTTGCTGTCCGGGTGGAAATACATCAATAATTCTGTCTATTGTGTTGGAAGCGCCAACGGTATGAAGCGTTGAAAGAACAAGATGTCCGGTCTCCGCTGCCGTCATGGCAATCTCAATTGTCTCTAAATCGCGCATCTCACCTATAAATATTACATCCGGTGCTTCACGCATTGCAGCACGAAGAGCATGTCCATAATTCGGTGTATCAATGCTGATTTCACGTTGGCTGACTATTCCTTTTTTGTGTTTATGAAGAAATTCAATCGGATCTTCCAGGGTGAGTATATGGCAGTTCCTTTCTTTATTAATGGCATCAATGATATAAGATAAGGTCGTACTTTTGCCACTTCCTGCTGTACCGGTCACAAGTACCAGTCCTTTTTGTTCTTTTGACAGATTCAATACTTTTTCTGGTATACGCATCGTCTCTATCGGAGGCAGATCAAATGTAACATAACGCATTACCGCGCTCCAGGCACCTCTTTGTTTGAATACATTCGTCCTGAACCTGCCGACACCTTTGATTGACATGGCAAAGTCATCATCTCCGCCATCACGAAGGTTGATCGGACGATTGTCTGCGATCTCATACATGCGGTTCAACAACTCCAAGGTATGAGGAGGTAAAAGTATGTCACCTTCCTGCCGTTCAATCTCACCATTGATCTTAAAGGAAATTGGCTGTCCTACAACAAAGAAAACATCAGATGCTTTTTTATCGACTGCCTTTTTCAAAATTTCTTCAAGTTTATGTGATATAATTGTTTCGCTTTTTACTGAATCCATGATATACCTCCCGATTTTGTCAAAATTATTCGGTAACAATGCCATCCCATAAATCTACTTCATTGGAATCAAACACATCATCCGAAAGGTTAATAACTCTCCAGCTTATAATTTTCAAGTTAGATACATCATTTTGACTATAATCGACCGAAAGACATACATTTATATCTTTATTATAGTCCAATGACACACTATATGTCAAGTAGTCTGAAAAAACATCGTAATAAACATCATCACTAATCTCCGGCTGACTTGCTATTACATCCATGGCCGGTTTCTGTACTCCCTGTGCCTGTAAATCTGATATTACGTTTTGTATGTTATTATAAATCACTTCCGCTCTGGTATCCGCATTATAATATGCTTCTACAGCTTCCTGTGTCTTCTGTGCAAGTTTTAACTCATGATAAGACGAACGAATGGATAATACTGCAAAAATGGACAACGAAAAAACGACCAGAAGCAGTATGATCGAGGCTCCTCCAATATTCATATGATATTCTTTGTTCTTTTTCATGTTTTCCCCATTCCTGCACGTTCTTTGTGCATACCAGGATTCGACAAATATTGATGTAAAAATAAATCTAAACTTTATTTCATTACTCTTTTTCACTATTCTACTTCGATACACTATTTCATAATTTAACTAAATTATTCTCTTTGTAAGGTAATCGCAGTATCAAGTGAACAGTAATCTTTTTCAAACTGAATGTTATTATCGCCGTCAAGGGTAAGTCCATAAAGACTGACAGTACCTTTTAAAATTGTGGAAGTATCTTTTTCAAACAATACGAGAAGCAGGAATTTACCGCCTGACTGTACTTCCTCCCATTTTCCATTGTAGTAAATTCCATAAGCAAGTTCTGTGTCCGTATCATAATCCGGCATTCTTACTATGCCACTTTTATTACATATCGTAAGAATTGCATCTTCCGCAGTTGTTGAAGCTGCACCCTTCCAGACTTCCGCAACACTTTCTGTAAGAACGGCAGCTTTGCTTGTATTAACAGCTTCACCCTGAAGAAAATCCGCAGCAAGAAACATTCGCAGAATATATACACTGATTACTGCAAAAACACCTACTACAATAACAATTTCTAATAAAGTCCCCCGAAAGGAACGTGTTTTTTCTTCTGTTTTCACCCGTTACCTCCCAGTCCTTAAAGTCAATATAAGATTTTCAGTTTCTCCGGCATTATTTTCAGCCGTTAATGTCAGGGTATTCTCGTTTAGTTCCATTGTATAGCCTGCAATTTCAATCATTTCAAAACCATAATTTAGTTCAAAATCAGCACCTTCATCACGAAGATGTTCACACAGATATCCATTATAATAGTATATCAAAGTTTCATACTTCATATCCTCTGACATATAACCAAGAGCTAACACCTCGACTCCATCTTTTTCGAACATTGTTACTGAATCATAAGTCTCATTCTGTCTTACTTTTGTCGCGACATAATTTAAAGAAGTACGAAGTTCAAAATTATTGTCATTTGCCAAAACAACATTTTGATAAACACGTACCCCTATATTCGATAAAATTAAAGCTGCAACCGCAAATGCACCCAAGATTAAAATCGTACTGATAAATGTCACCCACCAGGTACGTCTTTCTTTCTTTTCCATCACTGCCTCCATTTCCTGTATGATGTCACTTTTAATATTTACTGATTCCGACTATACACAGCAATATCCGGCATGACATTATCAGCCCAGCAGTCATAATAAACAAAATATTTATCGGTATCAATGACAAGATAATAATTTTCTTCCAGATAAGTGATATCTGCAGGATATCTCCCTTCATTGGCATAGCATTGAATCACTGCTTTTTTTAATGATTGTTCTGTCAGGATCCTGCTCTGCTCATCGTTGATCATGGAAAAACGGCTCACACCAAATACAAGTATAAAGATCAACGCTCCCAAAATTATAGCAGGCAATAACACCGATTTCCATATGTACCTGGAACGCTTCTGCTTGAAATTCTTCAAAATGATTCACCCTTTCCGTACTCAGCCAATGGACGAGATCATACTAACCAGTGGTAACATAACAGATAATAATACCGCTCCTACAAGAAGTGAAAGTACAACGACCATAATAGTTTCAATCATGGATGAGATTTTATTCAGAGACGCCGTAGTACTTTGATTATACTGCTCGCTAAGTTTTGTAAAGATCACATCGGTAGCACCGCTCTTCGTTGCAACACTCAGCATTCTGCCTTCCATACCAACAATAAGTTTTGTTTCACGTAAAGCCTCATCAAGTGGTTTATGCGCTTCATAGAGTTCTTTACAATTGCTGATTTTTTCTTTGATCTCTGTATTTTCTGTTGATTCCTGTGCAAGATCCAGTGCATCTGTTATATTCATACCACTCGATATCATTAATGACATCGAAGACAGGAATTTACCAATTGCTATCTTTACCGATAACTTTTTCGTAAGGCTGAAATTCACAAGAAATTTTTTGATGGTACGTTCACCTACCTTGGTCTGATACCACAAAATCACTAAAAGGATAAAAAACAAGATGGCACAAGTTACAATTGCAATGATCCTACCCGCACTCATGCCAAAGGACATCATGCTTTCCGTGGCCGCAGCAACGTCTGTGCTTAGTTCACGGAACATGTTCTCAAACAAAGGTAATATCTTCCATACTAATACTAATAAAATTACTGCCATCATTGAAAAAAGAACGACAGGATAGGCCACTGCGCTCTTAATACTGGCAGCCACCATGCTTTCTCTCTCATAGTATGCACTAAGAGAACGAAGAACCTCTTCTAATTTTCCTGTTGTTTCTCCTACGCGAATCATATATACCATATAATCAGGAAATGCTTCTGACTGCTTACATGCAACATGCAACGGAAGATTTTCTTTTAAAGCGTCATCAACCCGTTTTAGTACTTCCTTTGTCGCTTTATCATCCATCTCACTATACAAAATGTAAGTACCTTCGTAAATCGGAATGCCGCCATTCAATAGCATCGCAAGCTGATCACAAAAAACAGCAATTTCATCTGCAGATAATTTTTTCCCGCCTTTTGCTTCGTTATTCATGCTACTCCTTCCCGTATTTTTCATATTCGAATACTCTGCTTCTTTATTACGCTCATTATAGCGTAATATTTTGTAAAAGTAAAGAAAAAGGCATCCAATGGATACCTTTTTCCTAATTATATTACAATAATATAGTATTTTTAATAAGTATTACTCTGATCTGCTGAAGTAAACTAATTAGAATTTACCTGCTTCAGATGCTTCCTGAATTGCTACAGCCACTGCAACGGTAGCACCAACCATAGGATTGTTACCCATTCCGATCAGACCCATCATTTCAACATGAGCAGGAACAGAAGAAGAACCAGCGAACTGTGCATCAGAGTGCATACGACCCATAGTATCTGTCATACCATAAGATGCAGGACCTGCCGCCATATTATCAGGATGAAGCGTTCTTCCTGTACCACCACCGGATGCTACGGAGAAATATTTCTTTCCCTGTTCAAGACGTTCTTTTTTGTAGGTACCTGCAACCGGATGCTGGAATCTGGTAGGGTTTGTTGAGTTACCAGTGATAGATACATCAACGTTCTCTCTATGCATGATAGCAACACCTTCGCAAACATCATTAGCGCCATAGCAGTTAACTTTTGCGCGAAGACCTTCTGAGTATGCTTTTCTGTATACTTCAGTTACTTCATTTGTATAAGGATCGTATTTTGTCTCAACGAATGTGAAGCCATTGATTCTTGAGATGATGAGTGCTGCATCTTTACCAAGACCATTCAGGATAACACGAAGCGGTTTCTTACGTACGCGGTTTGCTTTTTCTGCAATACCAATAGCACCTTCTGCAGCTGCAAAAGACTCATGTCCTGCAAGGAATGCAAAACATTCTGTTTCTTCTTCAAGAAGCATCTTTCCAAGGTTACCATGTCCGATACCAACTTTTCTTGTATCAGCTACTGATCCCGGAATACAGAAAGCCTGTAAACCTTCTCCGATTGCTGCTGCTGCATCCGCTGCTCTTCTGCAGTCTTTCTTGATTGCGATTGCAGCGCCAACAATATATGACCAGCACGCATTCTCAAATGCGATCGGCTGGATCTTCTTAACCTGCTCGTATACATCAAGTCCTGCATCTTTACAGATTTTTTCTGCTTCTTCAATGGAAGCAATTCCGTAGCTGTTGAGTACAGAATTGATTTTATCTATTCTTCTTTCATATGATTCAAACAAAGGCATGTTAGTTTCCTCCTATTCCTTTCTCGGGTCAATGATTTTTACAGCATCTTCTACACGGCCATACTGACCTTTGGATTTTTCATATGCTGTTGTTGGATCATCACCCTTCTTGATGAAGTCCGTCATCTTACCAAGGCTTACGAACTGATAACCAATGATCTGGTCTTCTGCATCAAGAGCAATACCTGTAACATAACCTTCTGCCATTTCAAGGTAACGTGGTCCTTTTTTCAGTGTTCCATACATAGTACCAACCTGGCTGCGGAGTCCTTTGCCAAGATCTTCAAGACCGGCACCGATCGGAAGTCCATCTTCGGAAAATGCACTCTGTGTACGTCCATAGATAATCTGTAATGCTAATTCTCTCATTGCTGTATTGATAGCATCACAAACAAGGTCAGTATTCATTGCTTCTAAAACAGTAAGACCCGGAAGGATCTCCGCTGCCATAGCTGCAGAATGTGTCATACCAGAACATCCGATTGTCTCTACAAGAGCCTCCTGGATAATACCTTCTTTTACATTCAAGGTCAGCTTACATGCGCCCTGCTGAGGTGCACACCAGCCAACGCCGTGTGTTAAGCCTGAAATATCTGTTACATTTTTCACCTGAATCCATTTTGCTTCCTCCGGAATCGGTGCTGCGCCATGTTTTACGCCCTGAGTAACAGGACACATCATCTCTACTTCATGTGAATAAATCATGTAATAACTCCTTTCGAACGTTAATAATACTCATATGTCCGCTATATGAAATAACCGATTATTTCATGGGACGAGAGCAGATAAAATAGGTCATCCCACTGCTCACTTATGCTATTCTCTCACAAAACATTGATTTAGTCCATACCTATTTTGTGTTTTTTCTATTTTGTTAATAATTTAACATCAAGTTTACATGCTGCCTTATTTTTTGCAGGCAGCACATTAAAAAACGTAATTCCCGAAAGAATTACGTTTTTCTATCCATTGATTATTAAAAACTTTCTTATAGTTCCATGACATTTAGCATCACTGCTTGTTATCTGTCTACGTTAATGGTTGCATACTGAGACGGCAGAACAAGGTCAATGTATTTAGCGGCATTTGCTGTAGTCCCGGCTAACCTTACATAGATAATGGCTCCATCCGGAACGGAATTTGCACTAAATTTCTTTAATGTTGAGGTTTTGATTGTTTTCCATGAAACCGAACTCATATCTTCAATATCTGTTCCGTCTTTACTTATCAAATATTCGTATACAACCGTTGAGGATGCTTTCGGAAACTGAAGTACCAGTTTACTGTCTTCATAATAATATGTTACATCCTTTGTACTGTCACCAATGACCGGCGGTCCTGACTGCCTCGGAATAACAAGAGCTGTTGTTTTTGAATACGGACTCGAACTTGTTGCTGCTTTTCGTATCAGCAATGTCGTAGCAGTACCTGCACCAGAATACAGACTTTCGGGAGCCAGATCAGCCACTGTCATATTTTTATCACAATCAATCCATAGGTCCTTTTCTTCATCATAGTATTCCATGGAAGCAGTCGTGTTAATGACCAAACTCTTAATGTTTACTTTAAGACTCGGTGCACTGCCTCTTGCTGTAATTGATACTGTCACTTCTTTGCTTGATCTGATTCCAACATCCTCACCATACCCGTTTTCAGAGGTTGTTCGGATAATTATTTTCGTAGCTGTCACACGGTATGAATCGATAGTATCCAAAAACTCCAAATAGGAATCAGAATCCATTTCATAACTTACTGTATGCCATGTATAGTCTGTGACATTTCTCCATTGAAACGTAGCAGAATCACCTATGTTAGTGAATGTAAAATCTCCATCTACTTTATTGAACACAGCTTTAAAGCTTGTGTTCTGTGCAGGTAAAACTACGGTAAGAATTGTTTTTACGGTATCTCCCTTAAAATAAATCGTTGTACTGCTGCTGGTTGAAATCCAAGAAATGTCCATAACATATTCATTATTTGAATTTACGTCCGCTTCAACTTCATACCACGTCGATTTGTCAAGTGAGTAATAAACAATGGTATTATTATTCTTCTGAACATTCATATACAATGTATCATAATTAATTGTCCCAACCGTTACCGCGGTAGCACTGCTCTCAGTATCAGCCCATACTGTTTTGGGTGTTGTTCCGATCAATATAAAACATAAAAACATTCCAAAGAACACGATTATCTGTTTTAATCTCATTTTTTTGTTTTGCATAATCCCTCGCAATCTGCTGTTTTATCGTACAGCCTCTCTGACAATACTATTTGTCATTGTCTTTACTTTCCTTAGTATGTATCATTCATCACCCTGCATCACTGTGTTGCTATGACTGTCATGATACATCCTGTAGTTATTGTGTAACCGTTGCTCAAAGTAAAGACCAGATAATTTGTAGTCGAACTGTCTGTTGTCAGCGTGTTGATCTTCGGATTTGAAAGGTCAACGATAATCGTGCCATTTTGTGCAATCGCAGAACGCAGGATGGACACCCCGCCCCATGTTACATCTGATATACCAACGTTGTACGCATCATCAAATATCGTAAGTGTAATCTCATAGGAAATTACTTCTTCTGTCGATTCGCTTGTGCTTCCATCCGAATAAGTCGTCGTTATAGTCGTTGTCTCTTCCAGACTACCTTCTGATATTGACCAGGCAAGTGGAGCATCGTCAATCACTGCGGTACGAATCAATTCCATTGATATATCGCTGTCAAAAGATTCACCAGTGTTAAGTGTTATATCAAAATATACTTTTGAATCATAACTATCAATAATTGAATTATCCTCAAAGCGGTCGGCATAGACACATACTATAGCAGCACGAATGGTACGTTCTTCTTCATCACTGTAATAACTGGTGTATTCTACCGTATAATCTGCTGTTGTACTGCCGGTATCACCCTGTGTCAGCGTATAACCATCGTATTGAATCTCAGAAATCGCAGTATCTTCT
The DNA here is from genome assembly GCA_003249225.1 of Clostridia bacterium. Classification (GTDB taxonomy): domain Bacteria; phylum Bacillota; class Clostridia; order Lachnospirales; family Lachnospiraceae; genus SZUA-448. The sequence goes on from QKJQ01000033.1 coordinate 160,269, forward strand.
GATAAGTAGCTTGAATAATTATCTGTATCGATAAGATTTTCTGTACCAAAATCAACTTTAAAATAGAATTTTGATTCATCGTTCGTGTTATTAGAATCCAGGATTCTGTCAAAATCAGTCATGAAATCATCTTCATCAAGACTCAGATCCAAATCTTCTATATCATTATTTATAACCGATGCAGGATGTAAATAAAGGAGAACACCGGTTGTTTTTGTGCTTGTGATCTTATCTGAATTGCTAAGTGTTATATCTGCATACAATACTTCATCTGTGATAGAATCGAGATTTGCTGTTGATGTTATTCTTGTTGTTATAATATACGCATCGGATCCATCAGAAGAAGCATTTTTATTCGTACTTACTGTGCTCTTTGTAGTTACCGTTCCCTTTGTTATTCCATACACATTACGGAAACTGATGGCTGATACTGTTGTCTTGTATCTTGAATACATGGTAAACGTAAGATATCCATCCGTATTTGCAGTCGTACAGATACCTGCGGTCGTAATAAGCGTTGTCAGAGAATTAAGTGTATCTGAACTTGGGTATGTTATACCGGAACTGCCCGTCAGATTTGTAATTGCTGACGCTATCGCATAATCATCATCGCCCATGTCATTTACAGATTTTTTTCTGATGTAAATCTTACTTCCATCCGGTGCGTCATCATCATCCAGGGATACCGCAGTACTTGATGTAATCGATATCCATTTGGCTGTTGATACTTTAAGAACATCATCTTCTTCAACAATGGTATATTCAAATGGTACAGAACTGCTTGCTGATTCAACCGTAAGCTCAAGCGTTGAAGAACTTGTATATTCAAGTCCAATTCCGTACTCATCTGCATCCGGAGCTGCTCCTTGCGCCGGAATCTCAATTGTTGTTATATTCGATATCTGCGTAGAACTTGTTGCGTTTGTAATAAACTGCATGGTAACGCTTTCAGGATCCGTATTGGAGGAAGTGTATAATACATTCGCTGCCACACTGCTTAGTTCCAGCGTTCCTGTTGAAGCTATTGACTGCCATTCACCAGCTACATCATCCACAAGGTAACGATATGACATCTTACTGGTAAGATTTTCTAATTGAAGGGTCGACCCATTGATCTCGACATCCGGTGCTGTTGTCTTTTTCGGTATCTTAACAGCGATCTCTTTGCTTGCCCTGTTTCCCACTTCTCCATTCAATCCATTTTCCGGTGCCAGACGGAAATAAATCGTTGCTCCGTTCGAATACAGGTAGTTCAATGTATCACTGAAGGTATCTGTGTTCACAACGGTCCATGTCGTAGAATTATCCTTCCTCCATTCAATTGTTCTTGATGAAGTATTCGAAAAGCTCATATTTCCAGAGGCAATGTTAAAAGCTGCTTTAAAATTCGTTACCTGCTTTGGAAGCTTAACTGAAACTATGTTTGTTGAATAATCTCCCTTGAATGTAATTTCATAGTTTGAAGATACCGATACCCATGAAAAATTCATTGTAATTGTGTTATCGTCTCCAATTTCTCCCGGTATTGCTTCCCACTTTTTCTTTGAAGAATTGGAATAATAAAGGATTGTATCTTCGTCGTTCGCCTGCAGAGTTATTGTACTCGTACTATAATCAATTTTAATTATTTTAATACTTTCTGTTGTTTCCGAAGAAGCTGAAGTTATTTTTGAAACACAAAAAAGAACGATAACAATAATAAAGGCTATCGTTCCTATTAATTTAAATGCCATGCTTCTCCAGGCAAAACGTTGCATAGAATTCTTGGCTGTACCGTAAGACATAGTCTCCCCTCTTTCTTTTACTCGGATTCGGAGTATCATGTACATCCATGTATTCTGACAACGTCCCTGTTAATGACCCCTCGCAAGTATGTGGTTTTCATTTGATGCTGAAAATAGATTAGTAATTTCTTACTCTATTATCTTTATCGTCCACTTTTAAGAAAACTTAACACCATAATTTGTGAATTTTTTATGTTTTGGAATTCTATGCTACAAATACTAGTATTTTATTCAATTTTATTTTTTCTTATAATTTACTTTTTTTGTTTTTTCTTAGAGTTTTTACTTTTTTATTTTTTCTTTGGTTTTACTTTTAATATAAAAACAAGCAATAGAATAAGGTAGACAATAACAATACCTACACTGATTATGAACAAAGTATTCGACTTTGAAATGAGTCCTGTCACGACCAGAATGGGAGCGCCAAAGATAATCCCGTAACTGCTTCCCGAAACCAGATTACTGACTGCTGGTTTTTCAAGAGCCGGATCAAGTTCACGAAGTAAAAGAACACCTGAACTGATCGTTCCGGTCAGCATACCATACATGGATACAAATCCTTCATCATAGTAATCCGGATAAAGTTTCCTGCAAAGCACTCGTAGATAAACAAAAGTCACTGCACCACCAAGGACTGACATGAGAATGAAAGGAAGCCATAATCCTGACAACTCTTCAATATTAATTGAAGTAATACCGGCAATGATCATAACATCAAAAGCCAGACCGGAAATTCGATTCAGAAGATAATTGTTCTGGTACTGATGTCGAATCAATTTTTTTCTGCTTCCAAAGGATAAAATCGATCGAACCAAAAGAGCAAGCATTGAACCAATAATAAAGTTGAATCCCCAAAGCAAAGAGGCAACCATGTCTGCCACACCGGGTGCGACTGCTTCCAGCAAGGATGTTATCCCGAAGGTCAGCAGGTATGTTCCAAGGTATACAAGAAGAATCAAAGCACCCTGAATTGAAAACTTGTCAATTGATTCCGATACAGCAATCTCATCCTTATCCTGAAAATCATCTATAGTCAAAGACCCTGATACCTCTTCATAATACTGGCGCTTGTAGGTTCCTTTTTTATGAAGAATGTTTAAATAGATTACCCCCACTGTACAGGCGCACAGATATCCTGCCGCCGCCAGAGAAAGTCCGAAAGATCTGCCTCCTGTGAAGCCTAACGTCTCAAGACTTGATCCAATGTTATTTGCCTGTCCTGCACCCTGTCCATATCCCATAGGGAGAAGTATTCCACTCGACATAAAAAGATCAGGCAGTAAAGTAAAGGCAAGAACAACCGAAACAAGCAGTCCTGTTAGAGCCTGAATCAAGTAAGTACTTACAATCAATGCACCGCTTTTAGCACCAAGCAGCTTTTCAGAACGAAGATCGGATTTAGGAACACGAAGCGACAAGGCTATAAACCCAATAGCAATACCGTGATATGTAACCATACCAAGAAAATCTGTATCAAGCTCCAGCAAACCTGTACTGCGAAGAATCAAAAACAAAAATCCGGTCAAAACAGCAGTCGGTGCAAGTGCTTTTTTTATAAATGAAATCTTTCTTCTAAGAATATTGCAGAAAAGTACTCCGACTGCAATAATCCCAAATTGTATTACAGTGTTCCAAAGAGCCGTGTTTGCTGCAGAAAAATCCATTATAAGCCTCCTCATTTGTTCATATTGTCATATAAATGTAATATTAATCTGGCATTGAATAATTTTTGTGGCACTATCTCATAATAATTCTGTTTTGCGGTAAACATAAGGCGGTTTCGACCGCACATATTGATTGAGCTTATATCTGATAACAGAAATTCTTCTTTCACTCCTTTGGCATTCGTTATCGTAACTTTATCACTTGTTATAATTATATCGCCTTTTATAATTTTCTTTCGTTTATGTTTGTTACCGACGCTGTTTAATGTGACCAGATTATTTCTTGGTTTTATCTCAGCGACATATTTTTCTAGATCAGAGGAGAATTCTTTCGTCTGCCATTGATACCAGTCCGTAAAATTATCAAATGGTAAATGCTCGCCTTCGAAATATCCAAATTCATTATATCTTGCCTGCAAGCCGCATTCACATTTAATTTCACAGTCTGTGGTATATAATGTTCCGATCTGTTTGCATTTCGGACACATGTATAAAGCAGTTTCCATGCCTTTTGCAAGTTTTCCGCCATGATAACGAATCATCTGCTGTTTCTGCATTTCATAAGCATTTACAAAAATATCACGGTTTATTAAATCACTTACCTCTGCGGGTGTCATTTTCTTAAGATCTTCCGGCATATATACTCCTGCACAGATTCCTTTCATCTTACCGCGCCTTCTCGAAAAGCTCCATCTTGGTGTCGACAGATATCCGCCTTCTATGCGGTACGTAACCAGTGCAGCTCCACATGCTTTGATCAGCTTTCCAGTCGTCGGATGTACTTCCTCCGTACAGCCGCTCATTGATTTTGTTCCTTCCGGAAAAATTGCAATACTGCATCCGGCTTTTAACCGATTCCTCATATCAATGACGGTGCTTGCATCGATGCTGCCCTTTTTACGTACGATGGGCGACAAGAAAAAGCTCAGCAATGCACTCAAAAATGAATTTCTGAAAATATGTTCACTGGCAACAAAATACAGATGTGGAAATGCAAGTCCCAATAAGACCGGATCCAGATCACAGTTATGATTTGCTACTACGATCTGCGGTACATCAATATTTTTAACCGGTTCATAAGAATAGTTATAAAATCTGGTGATGATGCTGCCAACCGGTGGTCTCATAATTCGGTAAAAATTCTTATGTAACGTAATCTCTCTATCCTTTAACTTCATTCTGCTTCTCCATATTCATTCATTTTGCACTCAGCTTACCAGTAAACCGTCATTCCTGTCATTTATAATCCCAAAATTCTTTTTGCATTTTTATAAAATATCATATCCTTTTCATCCTTTGTAAGCGGTAATTCATTAATATGGCTTATCTCATCTTTTGTACTTCCCCATGGAGAATCTGATGCAAAAAGTACCTTATCCGCGCCATGTTTTTTTATAATACGAAAGAACTGTTCGCTGTCATTGTATGAAAATCCCATGGATGTATCAAGGTAAACATCAGTTCCTGCCAGATACTCTTCGACATCATCCCATTGAGCATGACCGCCAAAATGAGCTGCTATAACCGTTCCTCCTCCAAGTTTATTCATGACAGAAGCAAACTGTTTTGGGCTTGTATGGCAATCACCCGAAAACCCTGGATCAATTCCTGCGTGATGAAGCAGTATCAGTCCTTTACTTATAGCATAATCATAAATCCGAAGCATCCGATCCTCATCAAGATAAAAATCCTGATACTCTGCGTGGAACTTCATACCTTTGAGACCAAGGGCTGCTATCTCATCGATTTCTGCCTTGTAATTTTTCGTATCCGGATGAATACCGCCGAACGAAATAAGCCGTTCGGAACAAATACTTTTTGCCCATTCATTTGTTGTTTTGAATTGAGATGGTTTTGTTACTACCGGCTGCACAACAGAGATGTCAATTCCCCATTCATTCATATAACTTAGCAACCCTTGAACTGTCATATCTGTTATAGGTTCATAAAATGAATTCGTTTTCTCGATCAGAACCTGTTTGGCTCTTGCCGCAAGCGAATCCGGAAAAACATGTGTATGAAAATCAATTACCATAGTTACTGCCTTTCTTTTTTTACTGATGTAACAAAGCGGAAAATAATAAAATGAATCATTTAAAATAGTAAAATGAATCATTTAAATTTCTGTCATCGCTATACAGCATCTAGGACAAAAATAAAAAACCGCTTACATTTAATCATAATGCAGGCGGTCTTTTTTGTGAAGTAATTTTTTATTAAATTCATATAAAACAGTACGATTTAATAATTATTTTACAATAATGTATCTTACCGTAATCGATCAAGTACCTTATCAACATCCTCTTTCAATCCCAGAATCATAAGGTGATCGTCTTTGTTGAATATATAATCAGCACCGGGAAGCATTTTAACCTGTCCATTCTTTTTTGTGCCAAGAATGCTTACATTATATTTCGTTCTAACTTCTGTCTGTTTTACTGTTCTGCCGATCCACTCCTTAATTGGCTGAATTTCAGTCAGCAAATAACCTTCTGCTATTTCGGCATAGTCAAAAACATGAGTCGTACTATGACGTACGGCCACTTTCTCTGCAATATCACGATCAGGATAGATTACTTCATCTGCTCCGTTACGCAACAGGAATTTTGCATGTATATCGCTGTCTGCTTTACTTATGACATATTTTGCGCCTAATTCTTTGATTAGATTGGTGATTTCAAGGCTGCTTTGGAAATTCTCTCCAATACATACAAAACATATATCAAAATTACCAATGCCAAGGCTCTTTAATACATTCACATCGGTACAGTCTCCAACTTTCGCTGTTGTAACGTAGGGAAGCAGGTCTTTCAGACATTCTTCGTCCCCATCAACGATCATCACCTCATTATTCTTTTCTACAAGACTCATGCATAAATGATGTCCGAATCTTCCCAGTCCAACAATTAATATCGATTTCATTCGTATCCTCCAATTTTTTATTCGCTGATTATCCTACCAGAATCTTCTCAGCTACCTGCTTCACCTGAACTACCTGCTTTCCCGTATTAAAGGATAATGCAAAGCTCAGACTGCCCACTCTTCCACAATACATAAGAAAAATCACAATAATCTTTGATACTAAAGTTAACTCTCTTGTAATACCGGTCGACAGACCGACTGTACCGATTGCTGAAAATACTTCCAGCCCAATGTCTAACATATCTGTTTTTTGTATTGCTCCTATAATAAGACATGCTCCAATTGCAATAAATAAATTTGTACAGAAAACCAAAATTGCTTTGATGATATTCTCATCATCGAGCCTTCTGTTAAAAATATCATGTGAATTTATCTTTTTAATATTTGATCGCAATGCGACGATCAGAACAACGATTGTCGTTGTCTTTATACCGCCTGCTGTTGAGCCCGGGTTACCTCCAATGAACATAAGAATCATTGTTAATAATTTGCTTGGTCCCTGCATGGCAGCAAGGTCAAGCGTATTAAATCCTGCAGTCCTTGGTGTAACTGCTGCAAAAATACTGGCGATTATTTTCTCACTCATAGGTAAGTCTGATAATGTTCCATTCCATTCAAATACAAAGAACAGAACAGACGATGCTGCAATCAACACTCCAGTAGCCATAAATACGATTTTGGAATGCAGTCTGTATTCTTTAAATCTCCATTTGTGTTCAATAACATCATCCCATACCAAAAACCCAATACCACCGATAACAACAAGAAAAATTATCACGATGTTTACAAGATAATCATTACGGTAAGCGACAAGTGAACTATATTCCTCGTTAATACCAAACAGATCAAAGCCAGCATTACAAAACGCTGATACCGAATGGAAAATTCCAAAATATATACCACGAAGTACACCATAGTCCTGAATAAACCGTATGGATAAAAGTGCCGCTCCTACTCCTTCGAATAAAAGCGTACCCCGTAAAATCCGCTTAACAAGCTTAACAATGCCACCTATTTGAAGTGTATTTACACTTTCCTGTATTACACCACGTGTCTTTAGCCCGATCTTACGCCGCAGCGCAATGGCAAATAAGACTCCGACGGTCATAAACCCTAGTCCTCCCGTCTGTATCAGTACCAGAATAATAAGCTGACCAAAGAGAGTCCAATTCTGAAAAGTATCAGTTACAACCAGCCCTGTCACGCAGGTAGCTGAAGTAGCTGTAAACAATGTATCTACAAAACCTGTATCCATCCCTGCTTTTTTTGAAAATGGCAGAAGCAACAACAAGGTTCCTATAAAAATAATCGACAAATATCCTGTAACGATCATCTGCGTCTGACTTAACTTACGTATCTTACTGAACATAAAACTTCTCCCTGGCAATTATAATCATATATTTTATACGCATACTTGTGAACATGTCCTATGCTTCTAAAATGATAGGTAATATCAAAGGACTTCTTTTCAGCTTCTTCCATAAGTAGTCATTTAAATCATCTCTTATTGTATTTCTGATTTTGTTCCAATCAGTTACATTTTTATTGGCACACTTATCCAGTGCAGCGTTGACAATTCTTTCTGCTTCCACAATAAGTTCTTCTGATTCTTTAACATAAACAAATCCGCGTGTGATGATCTCCGGTCCGGCAAGTACCTGATTTGTTGACTTCATCATCGTCAGGGCAACAATAATAATTCCATTCTCGGAAAGATACTGACGATCTCTGATAACGGTACTACCAACATCACCGATACCAAGTCCATCTACAAATATATCTTTTGCCTGAACATTCTCGGTTACTTTTCCTTTTTCTTCTGATAATTCCAGAACATTTCCTGACTTGATTATGAAAATATTCTCCTGTGGAATACCAATCGCCTTTACCAGCTCAGCCTGCGCCATCCTGTGTCTGAACTCTCCATGGACCGGTACTGCATATTTAGGTCGAAGAAGTGAATAGATCAGTTTGATTTCTTCCTGACAAGCGTGTCCTGATACATGAGTATCCTGGAAAATGACATTGGCACCTTTTTTGGATAATTCATTAATAACTTTTGATACGGCTTTCTCATTTCCCGGAATTGGTGTTGAACTGAAAATAATAGTATCTCCGGGTTTAATGGTTACTTTTTTATGGGTAGAATCAGCCATTCTGGAAAGGGCTGCCATTGCTTCCCCCTGACTTCCTGTTGTAATAAAAACAAGCTGTTCATCCGGATAATTCTTCATTTGGTCAACATCCACCAATGTATTCTCCGGAATCTTTATGTAGCCAAGTTCCGATGCAACTTCAATTACATTCACCATACTTCGCCCCTGCAGTATAACTTTACGCTTGAATTTATAAGCGGTATTAATAATCTGCTGTACGCGGTCAACATTGGACGCAAAAGTTGCTACAATCATTCTGTGATTTTTGTTTTCCGTAAATAAATTTTCAAAGGTTCTTGCGACCATTTCTTCCGATGGGGTAAATCCTGGTCTTCCTGCATTTGTACTGTCGCAAAGCAAAGCAAGAACACCCTTCTTGCCAATTTCTCCGAATCTTTGCAGATCTATGGAATCTCCAAAAAGAGGTGTATAGTCAATTTTAAAGTCACCAGTATGTACAATGATACCTGCGGGTGAATAAATCGCAAGTGCAGAGGCATCTGCTATACTGTGATTTGTTTTTATGAATTCAATACGAAATGCGCCTAGATTCACTGAATTACCATGTTTTACAACTTTACGCTTTGTTGTTTTCAGCATTCCGTATTCTTTTAATTTCAGATCGATTAATCCAATGGTCAGCTTTGTTGCATAAACAGGCACATTGATATCCTTCAGTATAAAAGGAAGTGCACCAATGTGATCTTCGTGTCCATGTGTTATAACAAAACCCTTTACCTTATCCCTGTTATTCTTAAGGTATGTTACATCCGGAATAACAAGATCTACGCCAAGCATATCTTCGTCCGGAAAAGCCAGACCGCAGTCAACAACAATAATGCTGTCTTCGTATTCAAAAGCTGTGATGTTCATTCCGATACGGTCAAGACCGCCAAGTGGTATGATCTTTACTTTATTGCTCACTGCTTTCATTTCGGCTGCTTTATTTTCATTTACTTTATTGCCCGCACCCTTATCGTTATCAGCTTTATTACCGGCTGGTTTCTTTTTTTGATTTTGATTTCTTTTTGTCTTTTTCGTAGTCTGATTTGATTCGCTTTTTACAGCAGATTCAACCTCCGACTTATTATCATCACTCATTATTGCTGATGCTTCATTTTTTGTCAAATCAGTATCCTCCTGTTTTTTTGATGTCGCATAGTTACAAAATACCTTAAAATACGATCATCATAATTTCAAGATTTTCTGTTTCTTTTCTGCATTTTTGCTCTTTGCATCGCTTAGATATTGTAACATTATGATAGTTCTTTTGCAATCGTAACTTATTGAATGGAAAGTCAGGTCGTAAAAAAACTATAATAATTTAAATTGGTTCTTATGAAACTTTATTATATTCTCATTTTTTAGTTTGCCTAGTTCATTTGATAAAGCACTTCTGTCAACAGAGAGATAATCTGCAAGTTCTTGCCGGTTGTATGGGATCTCGAACTGACTGTTATTTTGAAGCTGCGACTGCATAGACAGGTAGGATAATACTTTCTCCCGGATTGTCCGCTTTCCCATATGTTCAACTTTACCTGTCAGCATTTGGTTTTTCTGAGCCAGAATCATCATCATGTTCTGTATGAGCCTCTGATGAAAGCCACAGGCTTGTTCACAGGATGCCAGTATGGAGTTGAACGTCAGAAATAAGACCTTGACTTTTTGTGATGCAACGACGCTTACAGGAGATCGATTATTAAACAGACAAAAGAAGGATTCTGCAAAAAGTCCTCCTGCTTCGATTCTCGTAAGTATCGTACGGTTTCCCCAGTAATCTTCTTGTATGACCGTAACATTCCCGGATAGGATTACACCGAGTGAAGTGACCGATTGTGAAACTCGGATGATATATTCATCTTTTTCGTATTGTTTTATTACTGGTTTCATGCACTGAAACAAAATCTTATATTCAGCTTCCTGTATTCCCTGAAACAAAACTGACTCTGACAATATCGAATATTCGTCCATACTTACTCCATTCAAAAAACTATTATTTCGTTGTATAAACAACCTGATACAACTAGGATAGGACGAACCCTAATGCTTGTCAAGCAAAATTCCTGAGTGCATGAACTGCAGCTTCCTTTTCTGAATAAAGAAAAGGATTTTATCAAGTCATTTCTGCTTTGTGAAAGCATTCTCAGCCTTCGCATTACATACAATCATTAATAAAATCCTTACTTTACTAAGAAAACATGGTAAGCTTAGATGTTGTAACTGTCTGTTGCTTTCAGTCGTACCAAAGCTCTTGCCAAAGAAGCCTTGTTATGCTGATACTCTCTGATACTTTGCTTCTGACGAAGTTTTTCTTCTATACGGTCTTTTGCTTCCAATGCTCTTCGTTTATCGATCTCATCTGGAAGTTCGGCCGTATCAACAAGCATTCTGACACGATTGTTGATGATCTCCACAAGTCCTGCTCCGGATATTGCTTTGATCCATTCCCCATCTTCTTTCTGAATTCTTGTTTCACCCATGATGACAGATACGACCATATTCTCATGATGAGCCATAATGCACATTTCACCGTCAAAAGCCGGTAAAACGATTGCTTTACAGCGTCCTTCAAAGAATTTACGATTGCTTGCCAGAACCTGTAATCCGAATGTTGCCATACTATACCTCATTTCTGCGCATCAGCTATGCGCATACAAGTTCCTGAAACTATTTTTTGGATTCAGCATTTACCTTTTCAATTACCTCGTCAATCGTTCCAACGTTAAAGAATGCCCATTCCGGGTATTCATCCATTTCACCATCAACGATCATTTTAAATCCACGAATGGTCTCTTTTAACGAAACATATTTTCCAGGTACGCCTGTGAAATTCTCAGCTACATGGAATGGCTGTGATAAAAATCTTTGTATTTTACGTGCTCTGTAGACGGTTATACGATCATCTTCTGATAATTCTTCCATACCAAGTATGGCTATGATATCCTGAAGTTTTTTGTATTTCTGAAGGATTTCCTGAACTTTTCTGGCCGTATTATAATGGTCCTTACCAACGACATCTTCCTCAAGAATTCTTGATGTCGAATCTAGTGGATCGACTGCTGGATAAATACCCATTTCTACAATCTTTCTTGAAAGTACGGTAGTAGCATCAAGATGAGCGAATGTCGTAGCAGGCGCCGGGTCCGTCAAGTCATCGGCCGGTACATATACTGCCTGAATGGAAGTTACAGAACCTTTTTTTGTAGATGTGATTCTTTCCTGAAGTGCTCCAAGTTCAGTCGCAAGTGTGGGCTGATATCCTACGGCAGATGGCATACGGCCAAGTAACGCAGAAACCTCGGAACCCGCCTGAACAAAACGAAAAATATTATCTATGAACAATAGCACGTCCTGATTCATTACATCACGAAAATACTCCGCCATCGTAAGTCCTGTTTCAGCCACTCGCATACGGGCTCCTGGTGGCTCATTCATTTGCCCGAACACTAAAGTCGTCTTGTCGATAACGCCGGATTCTTTCATTTCTGTCCAAAGGTCATTACCTTCACGAGAACGCTCGCCAACACCGGTAAAGATAGAATAACCACCATGTTCTGTTGCAACGTTGTTTATGAGTTCCTGTATAAGAACAGTCTTACCAACACCTGCTCCTCCAAATAAACCTACTTTTCCGCCTTTCGCATAAGGCGCAAGCAGATCAATAACCTTTATTCCTGTTTCCAGAACCTCAACAACCGGACTTTGTTCTGAAAACTTTGGAGGATCTCTATGGATTACCCAGTGTTCTTCATCTTCCAGAGATTCACCACCATCCAAAGTCTCTCCAAGTACATTTATTAATCTTCCAAGAGTCTTCGTACCGACTGGAACATTAATTCCTTTTCCGGTCGCAACAACTTCCATATCTTTGCACAAACCTTCACTGGATGCAAGCATGATACATCGTACCACCCCGTTGCCAGTATGCTGTGCTACTTCCATGACTCTGCGTTTTCCGCTGATTATAACTTCCAGCGCATCACGCAGGGAGGGAAGTTCTGCTGATTCAAATTTTACATCGATAACAGGCCCGGATACCTGAATGATTCTACCTATATTCACGTTTGATTTTCGCCTCCGCTCTCCTGTAGTTTTTTCTTTTTCAATCGTAGACTTTTTGCCCCGCCGACAACTTCAGATATTTCCTGAGTAATTGCCGCCTGACGAAGACGATTGTATGTTATTGATAAAGATTTCAGAAGTTCTTCACCATTTCGGTTCGCTGCATCCATTGTCATCATTCTGGCATTTTGTTCACTACAGAAAGATTCCACCAAAACACCGTAAATAAAACCTGCGATATAATTGGGTACAATACTTTCAATGACCTTTTCCACGGAGGGATACATAAGAATCTCTTCCTGCATAACTCCGGTCAGTACTTCTGAACCAAGTTTTTTGCTGAAATCTTCGCGTTTAAGCGGCAGAAGTTCTTTATAGGTCGTCTCCGTAGTAAAACTGTTCACCATCTGTGTAAAAACAACACATACTTCATCAAGTGCTTCTCTGTTATACCAGTCGAGAATCATCTCCGCAATCACCCTTCCTCTGTGCATGGAAGGTTTTTGTGCTGTATAATGAAAATGCGCGACCATATGCCGGTTTTCATTAACTTTGTATTTAAAGTAATTTCGACCGACTTCTCCAACAATGAAAAGAAAATGCTGTCCTTCCTCCTCCATAAGCTCTTCCACTTTTTTAATGACATTGTGGTTGTATGCTCCTGCAAGTCCCTTATCGGCGGTTACCATGATATACCCTTTTTTCTTCTCAGCTTCCGGAATTTCTTTCTGCCCATGGTCAAAATATCGGTGATCCATGTCCGGTACATGCCGGAGAATTCGACTGATTGAATCCTGTAAAGCTTCAAAATATGGCAGGGTATCCAGGTAATTCCTCTTAGCTCTCTGCAGTTTTGAGGAAGAAATCATATACATGGCATTGGTAATTTTCATTGTGTCATTAACACTTTTTATCCTGTTTTGAATTTCCCTAGCATTTGCCATCTTATCTCAGACTCCTGAACTTCTTTGCTGCATCTGCAATCCTTTTTGCCAAGTCATCTGTCATAACTTTATCATTTTCAATTTCCACAATGATCTCAGGATTGTTTTCCTCAAAATATTGCAGCATGCGTTGTTGTGTATCTTTTACTTCTTCTGGTTTCAGATCAATAAATACCTTGTTCGTTGCCGCACAAAGAATAATGACCTGTTCGTGAAGACTTAAAGGATGACACAAAGGTTGTTTTAAAAGTTCCATTAAGGTACTACCATATGCTAAATGTTCTTTTGTTGTATCATCGAGATCGGAACTGAACTGTGTAAATACTTCCATTTCACGATATTGTGCAAGATCAATACGGATACTTCCTGCTGCTTTTTTCATTGCTTTTGTCTGTGCAGCACCACCAACACGGGATACCGAAAGACCGACATTAACGGCAGGTCTCATACCAGAGAAGAACAAATCACTCTCAAGAAAGATCTGTCCGTCAGTAATAGAAATAACGTTCGTTGGTATGTATGCGGATACATCACCAGCTTGTGTTTCAACGATAGGAAGTGCTGTAATGGAACCTCCTCCAGCTTCCGGTGATAACCTGCTGGAACGCTCCAGCAATCTTGAATGCAGATAGAATACATCTCCCGGATATGCTTCACGCCCCGGTGGTCGCTCCAGCAACAGAGACAGTGCTCGATAAGCTACCGCATGCTTTGACAAATCATCATAAACGATCAGTACATCTTTTCCTTTGTACATAAAATATTCAGCCATTGCGGTACCTGCATAAGGTGCAATGTACTGTAACGATGCCGGATCACTAGCAGATGCTGTTACAACAATTGTGTAACGCATAGAATCATGCTGTTTTAATGTCGAAACAAGTTTTGCTATGGTTGATGCTTTCTGTCCTATGGCAACATAGACACAGATCACATCTTTTCCTTTTTGATTTAAAATCGTATCAATAGCAATCGATGTCTTTCCTGTCTGTCTGTCCCCAATGATAAGCTCACGCTGACCGCGGCCGATCGGGAACATGGAATCAATCGAAAGAATTCCTGTTTCCATAGGTACAGTAACCGATTTACGATCTGCGATGCCGGGTGCTTCGCATTCAATCGGTCTGAAATCATAGGATTCAATAACACCTTCATCGTCGATCGGAGCACCAAGTGCATCTACGACTCTTCCAAGAAAGCCGTCACCTACCGGAACTCCCGCTCTTTTCTTTGTACGTGTAACTTTATCTCCTTCATGGATGTCATCGTCTTTCGAAAATAATATACAACCAATTTCTTTTGCCCGTATATCCTGAACCATGGCCTTTACACCATTATCGAACTGAACGATTTCTCCGTATGCCGCATGCCGTATACCGTTGACATTAACGATACCATCACCGACCCATACAACATAACCGATTTCATCATCTTTTACTTCAAGTGCAAAACTGTCAATGTCCTTTTTCAGCATCGATACAATACCGCTTGTATCAAACTCCTGCTCGCCGTTTATTTTCTGAAGCTTTTTCTCGAGCTGCTTCATTCTTCCTTTTACGGTCCAATCAAACTCATAATTCTCGACTTTTAACAAAAAGCCTCCAACTAAGTTCTCATCTTTTTTCACAAGAATTTCAAAATTATTATAGGAAAATTTCTTTTGTAAAAATTGCTTAATTCCATCGAGTTGCTCCTCGTCCGGAGGAGTAACGCAATACAAATGAGCAATGATCACTTTCCCTTCTTCTATATTTGATTGAATCCCACTGCTGTTTTCAAAATCAGTCGTGGTCGTATTATTATTGTTCGTCAATGTTTTCACCTGCTTTTGTCAGAAAATGGTTGTATAGCTCCTTGTCGGTCGTGGGATTTGCTTGATCTCCCATAATCTTAGCTGCTGCAGCAATAGCCAGTGTGACCATCTGAGCCTCGGTTTCCTTAATCACTCTCTGCTTGATAATAATTGCTTCATCATTTGCTTTTAAGATAACCTCTTTTGCTTTAACATCAGCTTCTTTCAGGATACGGTCATACTCAGAATGCGCTGACTTCCGAGCATCTGTAACGATACCCGCACCAACACTTTCTGCTTCTTCTATAGACTTTTCACTTTGTTTTTTCATTTCTATGGCTTTACTTTTTTCCTCTTCAGCATCTGCGAGATTCTTTGTAACTATACTTCTTCTTTCTTCCAGTATTTTATCCACAGGTTTGAACAGGAATCTCCTTAAAAGTAAATACAGAATTAAAACATTGATTACTGTAAAAAGCAAACTCCAGCCTATCTCAATCACTTACTACACCGCCTTTCTATTTCAAAAAGATGATAATCAGTAAGCCGATAACAAATCCATAAATTGCGGTTGCTTCGGAAAGAGCACAACCAAATGCCAACAACTTCATAATTTTGCTTTCTGCTTCAGGTTGTCTTGCTACTGCTTCTGTTGCTTTTGCTGTTGCAATACCGATACCAATACCTGCTCCTATACCTGATAATACTGCAATACCTGCTCCAACTGCTATTAACGTTGTCATATTCATTTCTCCTTTTTATTATTCTATTGCTTCTTTAATGAATAGTGATGTTAAGAAAACAAAAACATAGGCTTGTATTAATCCATCAAAGATATCAAAATACGCGCTGAAAATAAGTGGTACACCAACTGGAATTATTGCTTTAATCAATTCCATGATTACAAATGCTCCCAAAATATTACCAAATAATCGCATACATAATGATAGTGGTTTAATTATTATTTCCAAAATATTGAGTGGTGTTACCAAAGCGACCGGTTCTGAAAATGATTTACGCCAGCCGCGCAATCCTTTTTTGTGGATTCCTGCAGCCTGAATCAATACAATACTCATAATGGCCAAAGCTGCTGTAACATTCAGATCCTTTGTCGGAGGTTTAAACCCGATCAGTCCAATCAGATTTGACAATCCAATATAGAGCAGAATCGTTATGAGGTACGGAACGTATGCTTTGCCTTCATGTCCGATCATGCCCTCAATAAAGCTTCTAAGCTTAATTACAATTGTTTCTGCGACTGCCTGACGCTTACTTATATGATCGATTTTCATATTCCTGGTCAGAAATATGGAAAGCAGTACAAGCGCTGCCATAATCATCCATGACACAACAATCGATTCTGTAATTGCAATATCTAATCCAAACAAATGAATTGTAAACATTGTCTTAACATCGAGTGCTTCCTGCAGTTTTGTTGATAAGTCAGACATCCTCTCACCTCTTATGTGTACTAGTTACTTCATGAAAATCTTCTTATTAATATGTTGCGTAGCTACTAACTTCGTATTATACTTTAAACATATTCGGTTGTGAAATAATAATTCGATATTACAGATATATTAATTTTGCATGATAAAAAGGAGTTCAGAGTATGGGTGCAAGTTATGAATATTATAGAATTTTCTATTACGTATCAAAATACAGGAATTTTACCAAGGCAGCAAATTACCTTTTAACAAGCCAGCCAGCTATTACAAGATCCATCCAGAATCTTGAAAATGAGCTTGGCTGCCAGTTGTTTATCCGCAACAAACGGGGTGTTGAATTAACACATGAAGGTCAGCTGCTGTTCGAATATGTTGCTGCCGGATGTGAGCAGTTCATACGCGGAGAAGCTAAAATCACGGGTGCACTCAGTATGCAGAACGGCATCATTTACCTTGGCGTCAATGAAACATCCTTCTCTGCCTATATGCTTCAGATACTGGAAGAATTTCATTTTAAATATCCTTATGTAAAGTTGAAAATCCTTAATCTATCGACAATACATGCATTGGATGAATTATTAAACGAAACCATTGATCTGGCTGTTGTTAAAACCCCGACTGATGTAATGCGACCATTAAAAGAAACCAAATTAAAAACCTTTCAGGATATTATGATCTGTGGAAAAGCATACGAAAGTCTTGTTGATAAAAAAGTACATTTAAAAGATTTAAGTAATTATCCACTTGTCTGTGCATCAAAAGGAACGAAGACATATGATTTTCTTGAGTCTTATTACCGTAATCATAACCTCATCCTTATGCCGGATTTTGAAGCAAATACCTTCGATATGCTGCTTAATCTGGTTCAGCGTAACTTTGGACTTGGATTCATTCCGGAGACCATTGCAAAAAAAGCAATTGAACGAGGCGATGTATTCAAAGTCAATCTGATCGATAAAGTCCCGACCAGAAGCATCTGTATGGTTCTGAATCCGGAACATCCACAGACAAAGCTCATAAAAGAACTTCAGCGTATGATCATCAACGGAGGTAAAAACGAATCTGATCCCTCCCCAGTTATGTCCTAAATAGGAAATAATGCATCCAAATGCCGGGTTTTCGCTGCTGTCCTGTACAACGCCAGAAAATCCGGTATATCTTTGCTAAGATATTGATAAATCGCTTCCCTATGGTCTGACGTAATCTTTACTATGTCTTTTAAGAATACCTGCAACAGTGATGTAAGCTTGATTTCAGCTTCAACAACGGTGGTCATTTCAATAAAATAAAGTAACCTTGTATGATCTTCTTCTGTATAATGAAAATCAAAAATATCCTTTTTCAGAATCATACTTCCAAGAACATTTCGTAAAACTATCGAAGCAACATTGATTACCAGATCACTGTAATCATAATGATAACGGCTTAGCAGATCCTCTACAATCTCTGCCGGAAAAAACTGCAGAAACCGTTGTTCACAGGCTATGCATTGCAGGTAATAGTATATCGTGTCAATCCCATCTCTTTCATTAATTGCAGTAATCAAAGGATAATCCAGGGTAAGAAGATGTTCCTGCGGACAAAATTTAGGATCATAATGTATAAAAAATGCCGGCATACCCTTTATTATAGTATCACAATAGATCTCATTCCCATACCATTTGAACTCAGGTAAAATGGATTCATAAATATCTTTTGCTTTTTTCACCTTTTCAAGAACCATCTGATATCCTGTCTGATAGACCTGCTGCAGATTTTCCCTGTGCTCCGGTACATTTGTACTTCCCTGTTCTTCAAGACAATATAGTACAGCTCTCATAAGCTGAGATGCTTTTTCATAGGTTACCGATGTGCTTTCTTTGCTTGTGTAAGCTTCTGTAAGTTTTGCAACCAGCACAAGCAGCTCGGCGGTGTCATAATCCTTATGATCATTATTCATATTTTCCATTAACGCCTCCTTTATGATAGTTTCTTATTGCATATATTCTTTCGATAATCCATACTGCACAAGGCTTTTCATAAATTGGCGAATCTCTTTTCGATCCTGATGCTTATCCAGTGGGGCCGTACAGATTAAAATTTTCCCAGTCTCCTGTCTCAATTCGTATAAGATACCCAGTTTATGGCATCGTTCAAAATTATCAATCATTTGCACGATTGGGAAGAAATCTTTTGGCAATTCGTCGAGTACGGCACAATTTGTTGCATTAATTATATCATACCATTGTGGTGTTGTATAGGATTCACTAAGAAAATATTGTAATGCCGGGTGATTATTCTCAATTTTAAGTCCCATTGTACCGACCGGCCATGGCTTTTTAAACATATCGGATATTGTTCGAAACATTGGATAACACCAAAAGTCAACACAATACGTTCCTGCGATGGTCTTCTGACCATCATCTCCTAACAAAAGAACGCGTTCGCCCTGACTGCAGTGTTCTTTTGCCTCAGCCATACGATTGGTAACATAAAGTTTTACATTTTCTTTTTCATAAACCTTTTTAAATTCGAATGCTTCATTTTTAGGATAACACCATAAAATATAATTATTCTCCATTCGTACAGAGTCCTCATGACCAGATTCTAAAAACTGAATGCTAAATTCAATTTTTTTAACTGCCTCTGTCGCTGGCATGCAAAAATGGATCATACCAAATGACATATGTCCTGGAGAATGAATTTCTGTAGGTATACTACCGTTTGCTATGACAATATTATCAACAGATGCTTTCCATTCAACGTTGCCTTTGAGCTCTTTATTTCCAAGAAATACGCTGGCAGCAAGTTCAGCTTCGAACTCCTCTTCTTCCGTCCACGTATACGATGAAAACTTTGCAAAAATCATTTTATTATCACAGAACTGCCGCCATTCCTTTGAAGACAGGATTCCCTTGTTATCCATAAAGGCGTCAAGCATACCGACAAGCGCCGTTCCCTGTCCTGAAAAATCCTGTAGATCAAGCAATTGAAAACCAGCCAGATATTCTGATCTTGCAGCAGCTTCAAGTTCTTCCTTATAGCAGGCTGCAGCAAGTTTTCCTGAATTCAGGAACAGGTCATAGGCAATCGTATCCTGACCTGTCTTTTTACAGTTATCAAGAAAGACTTCAAAGTTTCTTGCTTTCAACAGACCAGTATATTTTTTTATCTCCCGAAAATCAGGAAAGGTCTCATATTGACCAATTTCATGAGAAACAACAGGAACCTTTGGAATCATATCCGGGTCATAACCGGTTGCTTTTACTTCTTTTGCACCAGTCTCATATTGAATCTGTATGGTCCCTTTTGCTTGGTTTATGGCTTTTTCAGGCTCAGCTTTCTCTTCATTTTCTATTCCGATCGCTTCATCATAACTTTTACATGTCGATGGTCTGTCTGTCTGTATATGACCAAGCGGTGCATCGCACATGGCATATGACCCACGTATGAGTCTTTCTCTTGCAAAGCGTACTCCGCAGAAAAAATCATCTCCTTCCAGGACCACCGGACAGAATTGAAAATTGTTCGATCCCTGTACATATAAATGGCGGTTATCAAATTTCTTGTATTTAAGCAGCATACTGTTTATAACTTCATGACTTCCCCATAATTCATTGCCCAGTGACATCATGACAAAGGAAGGATGATTACCATACGCTTTTAACATACGAATTCCTTCTTCGAACAAAAAGTCCTGCTCCTCCTGGTTGTGGTTTTCCTCTCCCTCTTCTGTAACAGAACCCCAGAATGGAAGCTCCGGTTCCATATAAATTCCCAGAAAATCTGCTGCATAGAACGCAGCTTCCGGCGGGCAGCATGTATGAAAACGATAATGATTTATACCATAATCTTTTGCTATGCTCATGACTCTTATCCATTCAGAAACTGTCATTGGCGCATAACCAGTTAAGGGAAAGATTAAGCCATCGTGTTTTCCGCGTAAAAATGTGGGCACACCATTAATTGTAAATTTAGTGTTTTCTGCCTTAAATTCTCTGAATCCAAAAACTGATTGATACACCTCAGAATCAACAAGTAATTCCAACAGATAAACGTTCGGTTCAAATTCATCCCATAACTTTGCTTTTGGTACATTAATTTTTGCTCGAATCTCACCATTCCTGCAGGTGATGACAGATTCAACCGCTATCTTCTTTTTATGGATGACCATACCCTTGTCCTCAGAAATCGATACATTTTCTGAGACACAAGGATAGTTGAGTTCACTGATCCTAACTGTCATTGTTGTTTCTGTCTCAGAATCCTCCGATAAAGACAACCCACCTCTAAGCAGAACATTCTGATTTTTATAATCCGTATCAATTTCAAGGAATTCCACGTGCTTCTTATCAAAGAACTGTATTTCCATACGACCAAGAATACCATTCCAGTTGGTCTGAGTATCTGGTGAAGTCATATGTCCGCCTTTTGTAAGATAATCTGTATTTTTTACCCCAATAACGATATCATTTTCGCCGGCCCGGCACACTTGAGATATATCATAAATGTGTGGAGCATAAAAACTGTTTTGTGAACCCGCAGACATTCCATTAATATAGAGGTAACTAATTCTTGTCCGTTCAAGAAAAAGTTTGCATATATCCTGGCTGTTTTCCTCCGGTATATCAAAACTGCTCCGGAACCAGGCTGTTCCTTCAAATTTATATTCCGGTGTAAGAAACCCTGTATTGACCTCGTTATTGTATTCTCCTTTTTGTGCGTTGGCTATGGAGTCTGGCAGAAGAATTGAAGCCGCATTCTCAAATGATATGTCTTTATATAATCCGTTCAGCTGTAATCTCCATACTCCGCTAATATCTATTGTGTTTTTCATGATTCCCTCCATAAATTTATACTTATCGTAAGCTTACCATAACTTTATGTTTATTTCAGTTCAATTAATAGTAATCTTTCACCATAGTTTTTATACATTTGATTTCAATTCATCTGTTTGTTTCTTAACGGAATAAAAAAAGCAAAGAATACACAGGTTGTATTACTTTGCCTTTATAATTATAATGTCCCGAAAACTGCCTGTCCGATTACTCTTGTTATTATTTTAGCCCCTTCAGCATTCGGATGAAGTCCGTCTTCCAGATAGTACTGCGCTCTGCTTTTTTCATCCATATCCATATAAGCCTGGAATACATCGATCAGCTCCAGCTCCGGATGTTCTGTCGCAATTTGTTCGATCTTTGGAAGAAGCAGATCCATATATTTTTGCTGGTGTTTTCTCCATATACATCTCATGACAGGAACTGGTTTTACAATGTAGATCTTCGCTTCTTTGTTTGCTTTTCTTATACTGTCCAGGATGGCCATGTAATACGATATAAAATCATCTTTATAAGAGATTATATTGTTTCTTGCCTCCTGTTGCTCAAGAGTATCGTGCATCCCATCCTGACCATCGTTGGTTCCAAGCATTACAATATAAATATCTCCGCAAAGCTCAAGAGCTTCTTTGTATCGATCTTGTCTGACATAAGGCATTCCAACAGTCTCACCATTCAGCGTTGTGTTTGTCACGCAGCTTCCAGTCACCCCTTTGTTAAAAACTTCATAACCTTCCGGTACCATTTCCTGCAATAAGACAGGATAGGCTTCCTCTGGTCTCAGACCAAATCCTTCCGTTATGCTATCTCCCACACATACAATTTTTTTAAGTTCCCCCATTTTGCTCTCTCCTTAAAAAATAATGTTTTACTCTGCGACAAAACTGTTCTCAATGGTAATGATACAGTAACACCTTGGATGCACGAGCCGCATTGCTTCATGAATCTTTTTCTGAAATTCTTCTTTATCTTCTTTTGAATAGGTGTAAGGAACCACAAGATCAAATTTTAATTCATCTCTGTCATCCAGTTCTTTTACCCTGAAATCATGTATATCGGCATCCTTTTCATATTCTTTAACGATAGTAAGCAGCTTTTGCTTAATATGCAGTACTTTTGCATCTTCAAGTTCAACCGGATCCATATGTATAACAAGAATTATGCCTTTTTCTCGTAAAACATCCCTTTCGATTTCATCAATGACTGAATGAATCTCACCGATCTCAGCGGAATTGGATACTTCAACATGAATGGTTGCCATAATATGCGATGGTCCATAATTATGTACAATAAGATCATGGGAACCGACAATTCCGTCATAGGATTCAATGATTTCTGTCAGTTCCTGATAAACTTCTTTATCAACTGCTTCACCAAGCAGCGGCAGCAGGGTATCCTTTGCAATGTTAAATCCGGCATAGATAACGAAAAGTGATACACAGACTCCCATCCAGCCATCGATTGAAACCCCGGTAATTCGAGCAAAAAGAATGGATATTATCGTAACAGAAGTTACCAGAACATCATTTCTTGCATCGGCTGAAGTCGCTTTTAATACATTGGAATTTATCATTTTACCGAGTTTTCTGTTAAAGATGGACAGCCAAATCTTCAATAGAACCGATATGATCAGAATGACCAGCAACGGTATACTGAACCCTAATTCTTCCGGATGAAGTATCTTTACAAAGGAGCTCTTGAAAAGTGTTGTACCCACAAGCAGTATCAGAAATGATACGATCAGGGCAGCGATGTACTCAATGCGTCCATGACCAAAGGGATGTTCTTTATCTGCTGGCCGTTCTGCCAGTTTTACACCAATCAGACTAACAATGGAGGAACCTGCATCCGATAAGTTGTTGACTGCATCTGCCTGAATTGAAATACTGTTGATAATGATACCAATCGCTAGTTTTACACCAAACAAAAGCAGATTGCATAGGATTCCAACAACACTTGCCAATACCCCGTAAGCGGTACGTACACTAACCTGGTCTGTTTTTGTGTAATTTTTTATTAGTTTCTTTACTAAAAATTCGCTCATAAAAACCCCCATAATTTTTTTGTTCTCCCGCAAAAATAGAAAAAGCACCTGTGGAACTCACTGTCCCACAGATGCTTACCATAATTCATCTGCTGTCGAATTTACGACCCGGCTTACAAATGATTACATCATCTGATGCCTGTTCAGTTTGTACTGTATGATTGATGCAGTGCAAAGAGAATACTTACTATATATTTATTATAAATATGCGAGTATGTGATGTCAATACATAAAATTCACGTCATAATGTGTTGCAATCATTATTCTGCTGTAATTTCCTCATATCGCGCTTTTAAAAAGTTATTTTCATAAAGATATGGTTCTACATAGGAATAGAACTCCATGCTTTCTTCTTCTGTAATCAAATCATATCCTCCCATAAATGAATTTGCAAACGGATAACCGATAGAATTGAGTGCAAGATTACCACCATCACTTAGTGTATCCACAGCAACCGGAAAGGACGATTCACCCCCCGTATAATACGCCATGAAATCTTTAATATTGGCTGTTATTGTCTCTCTGTACCCATTGGTGCACTCCATAAGGATCGAATCCATATTCTTCACTGCAGCAAGATCATTCTCATTAAATATGAACTGCGCCAGATCAAAAAGATAAGCAGCATTTTCCGGTTTTGTCTGTCTCATGACTGTACGGTATCGGATTCGAAGCGCTTCTATGCCAACACAATAATCGTTATAGGTGGTATCCGGTTCATAGTAATTTAAGTAAGTATCGTCCTGCAAGGAATCAATGTTGAACAATAATAACATTGCTGTAATACTTTCCTCGGTCATACTCTTTCCTGATAAAGCACTTATAATCTCCTGCTTTCTGGTTTCAAACTGCTCGATTGTTATTGTCTTTTCGATTGAACTGACTTTTACCTGATCCATATTATCAATACAGGTCTGTGTAATACTGTCATATTCACTTTCTCCGGCAGCTGACAACGCATCCAGTGCACCTTTGTATAGGTTTTCAAGCGTAAGGTAGGAACCGGCCGTATACAGCGAAGAATCATAAGAGGAAAAAGCAGTCTCTATTATTTCTTCCGCTCTTTCAAGTGCTGTTACTGTTTTGCTGTCATAAGCAATAATGGCTTCAATAAATCCAGACACAATTGGCTGTCCTTCAGACTCTTCTTTTATGGCTGCTAAACTGTCAAAGGCATCCTGATATAACAGTTTCATGTCACTATAATCACTTTCAAGATAATCGCTTTCATTATATTGTGAAAAAATATCTGTTATGCTCGTTTGAAATGCTTTAATCTTTGAAGCAAGCGGCGAATCACTTGCATCTGCACTTTCTGTAATCGTTGCCGGTACATCCGTCGGGGTTGCTGCTTTTGTAACTTCCTGAATAATATCGGTGGTCTGTACATGCTCTGCATTTAATGCTTCTGAATTCTCTGCAGTTTTGCCGCAGCCTCCCAGCAAAATGATGACTACGCTCAGTACTATGATATAACTGAATTTACTTTTCTTTCCCTTACTATTATTTCTTCTCAAAGCACTATATTCTGTATACATGTGTGGCTCCCTTCAAACTCAGATGCAATCGAACTCCCTTGTATGTTAACTTTTTCTGCATCAATTTGCAAGAGAAAAATTATAAAAGAAAGCCCGGATCAAATCCGGGCTTTCTTTATTGTTCCAATCTTTGTTTAAATCGTGTTCCGACCAAGCTGCATATCTTTTCTTTTGGCATATCTAGAGCAATTGACAGTTCACCAAACAGACTTTCTTCTGCTATATGAAGATATCTGCTATCTGTTGCAGTAACTTTTTTACCTTCCTGCAATCTCTCGAGCCGTTTCATATATAACGTCTTGATTACTTTAAAACATTCAATACCATCGTACTTTCCAATACATTCTTTATATAACTGTTCCAGTGCTTTTTCATTCTCAGCTTCAAGCGGATCGATCTCATCAAGCTGTGCGATCAGCTCATACGCTTCTTCTTTTGTCATAACAGTACGCATAATTACTTTTTTATTGTCAACAGGTGTATAAATTACGGTACCTTTTTGGTATACAGGTTCTAACGTGTAGTATAATTTATCGTCTTCAGCTCCGCCGATTTCAAGTTTACTGATCTTTAATACTTTGCAAACACCATTGCTGCCATACACTATCAAATCATCAACATTAAAAAACATAAAAACCTCCGTCCAAACAAATCAGAAAGTTACAATTCACATCCCTGTATAATATAATAATAACACATTTTTTATATTTTTGTAAGATGAATCGTAATTTTCGTCAAAATAATATGCTTTTTGTACGGATAATGTTATTATTTATCACCAATTTTGCAATCATAATCATTTTTTACGCTTTATTATTGTTGATTTTGTCCATAGGAAAAATGATAGATATTACGCCATGCTGCTAAAAACAATATCAGACAGAGCGCATTGCTGATAACAAGTACCATCCATTGTTTTCCAGTAAAACACACCATCTTCATATACCACAAAACTGTTCTTACTGTCTGACTTTGGTATTGATACAGATCCAGGATTAATCGACAGAAAACAATCTACTTCTTTGCAGGCAGGGATATGGGTATGTCCCGATAAAAGAATGTCTCCTTTTTTCATCGGAATCTGAACCTCATCATTGTAAACATGCCCATGTGTCACATACATGGAGTAGCCATCAATATAGAGTAAACTGTAGTCAGCCAGCGTAGGGAAATCAAGCATCATCTGGTCAACTTCTGCATCGCAATTTCCACGTATGCTTATTATCTCCTTGTTGAATTCATTTAGCATTGCAGCAACCAATTTAGGATCATATTCTTCGGGAAGAGCATTTCTTGGACCATGATACAAAAGATCACCAAGCAGAACTAATTTATCTGCATTTTCCTGGCGATAGTTTTCAAGAAGCTTTTTGCAATAATAAGCAGACCCATGTATATCCGATGCAATAACCAGTTTCATATTCTCTATCCCCCTACAGACCGAATTTTTTAACGATTATTTCTTTTTGACTTCTCTTTGGAACATGATGCACCATTGTTTCATCTCTGTAATACTTCACATCGTTATTTTTCATTTCGTCAATAACAACGGTTTCCTTCGGAACACCAAGGGCGATCAGCAATGCAATTTCATATTGATCTGAGAGTCCTATGATCTCTTTTAATTCTTTCTTTTTTACATTACCTATAAAACATCCGCCAAGTCCGGCTTCTGCAGCACCAAGGAAAATGCTCTGTGCCGCAATTCCTTCATCGATCGGAATCCCCTGCGGAACTGAGGTATCCCGAAGCATTATGATATATCCGGTAGGATGTTCTCCATCTACAGGACCATCCCAGTCCTGCAGATATCCTGCCCACCCAATCAGCGGAAATATCTTTTCGTTTGTATCCCTGTCACATACCAGTATATATTTTAATGACTGCTTATTTGCAGCACAGGGTGATAGTCTTGCCAACTCCACCAGTTCTTCTAGTTGTTTCATGGAGATTTCTTTCTCTCCATAGAATCTTCTGTAGGATCTTGCCTTTGTCACGTAGTCTAAAATCATTTTGTCCTCCTAATGTTTATCTTATATAGTTACTGATGTGTGGCTTCAAACGAACCCGACATAACGACTGCATTATAGGTCCCGTTCATTCCATATTCATCAATAATTCCCTTGAATGTAAAACCTACATCCTGCCCTTCTGATGTAATGTTTATTTTAATATTGTTATCTTCAATTGTAACGGTACCATTCCAGATTTCTTCACTTACTTCTACAAACTCCGTACTGGAGGACAGCTGCTGAACCTGAATACGAATGGTTCCGCCTTCTGTCTCGGGCGGGTAGATAACCATAATACAGTCGATCACCGTGCCTTCAATGGTCACTTCCTGAACATCTTCCATATTCTCACCAAAGATCTGTTCAAAGAAACTTACAAAAACCTGAACTATCATATTAACGATGTAATCAACGGCTCCGGCCTCTTCTATTGTATAATTCATATCCCAGGTTCCATACAATTCCGATACTTTTAAATCAGCTGACGCCTCAGCCAGTACCGTACCATCTTTTGTACTGATAAGCTGTAAGGTAATCATATAATCGCCGGGTTCTTTATATACATGCGAAGTTTTTGCCTCCTTGCTTTCCTGCCAGTCGGTATTATCTCCAAAATCCCATTGAAATACCGTTCCAGAAGGTGCTCCGGAGCATTCCGCTTCAAACTCTGTCTCAATATCCTGAATGACCGTATAGGGTTGATCCTTGAATTCAAGATCAACAATCTGGTCATAAATAACCTTTATACGTTTAAAATTATTATAGTATGTCTCTGCATTGTTATTATTTGTAAACTCTATCAGTGTATAGAAGCCAAAATGATTTACACCTTTTTCAAGTTCGAGGGTATATTCCTGATAACCATCTCCGCCAAGCAAGGAATAACCTTCTATACTTTTCACCGGACTTACTCCAGAAAACGGCATAACCCCAATATTAGAATATGGACCTTTGATCCGAAAGACTATCTTTCCTGCCAACGCAGCTGATACATCCGATGTGTCTTTTGTTGTCAGATTGTATTCATCATTCGCCGGTTCCCAAGTTTTAACTCCTGTAACAGGATCAATACTTACTAGCTTTTCAATTGTACAGTTGTCAAATTTATCATTGCCTATCGTTTTATCCAGTACCTGATTATAATAGCCTGCTATCATACTATAATCTATCATGGAGGATTTTGCATAATAGTACATTTCATCAAAGATTATCTCGCCTTCTTTTGTTATCTGTGTTGCATTCAGACCAGAATAGTACTTTGAAAAACTATTACTTCCCGATAAGGTAATGGTGCGATTTGCCATTCCTGGTTTATTGGGATCCGCCACATACATAACACCTTTATCAACCTTATAGACAACGATTGCATGCCCAACATTTGATGTCTTTCCTTCGGAATTCGTATAATCACCACGAATCGAAAGATACTGTGGTTCTCCTGTCATCTGCATGGAAAACACAAAGCCGCAATAAGTATCATAGGCATCCATATTTGCTACGTATTTTAAAAATGTTCTGCTATAGGAATCAAATGCCATAACAGACTGAACCACCGAGGCGAAACGATATCCCAAAGAGTCATCCTGCTGAAAATCTATCGTTCCATATCCGTAATCGTTATTGTCATACCTTCCATAAAGCCTGCGTTCCCCAGCACCTTGATACTGTTCTGTAAAATACCACATCATAGTAACGGACTGACCGGCACAATGACCTCCGGGAGCTATTTCTGAACCATAATTGACGAACTGCCAGTCATCATAACCAGGGACAAAACCTGTATCAACCTCTAGACTCATAAGGGTTTCCCTGTCGGTGACTGCAACCATAATATCAGAAAAGTGACAGGTGACAAGAGTTATACTTTGATTTGTCAGTTCAGAGAACGGAATTCCTTCCAGTTCTCCTGTTTTTTTATCGTAATAAAATCCCATGGCAAACTGATCATCTGTCTTTTCGATTGGAATTGTAACAGCCATAGGTTCATCTGCAAATTCATGACCGTTATCAATGGATATTAATGGTGTAATCGGCTGAAAGCTGCTGACAAAGTTACTGTCTGTTATTTCCGTTGTTGTTATCGTAAATTCTTTTTCTTCCGAGTACGCATTCTCCGGCACTATTATAGAAAAACCGTTGATCGAACTGGTGGAATCATTGATAGTGATTGATCCGCCATCACTGTCGATTGTCGCGGTGATTTCACTTGTTTTAGCTCCGAGCTTCAAATTGCTGCTCTTTTTCGTTAGTAAAGTAATGGAGACAATTCCGACTATAATAAGAAAAAAAACTAGCAATGTTATCAGACATCCGTGTTTTTTCTTGCGTTTCACAGGTTGTCGTTTTGTAACAGACTGGTTCCATAATGAATAAGCATTATCAAATGTCAGCCAGCTTCCACCAGCAACAGCATATAGATCGCCTTGAAAAAGCTGGTTCGATGAAGCCATTTGCAGCAACTGTTCTACTGAATATGGGCCATATTGCTGTTGATTGCGATAAATGTACCATTGTTCCATAGTAGATATCCTCCTTTGTTTTGAAAACATCCATCATGAAGTATTGCAGTGAATCCGCTTATTTTAATTACTTTTCTTTAATTTTATCACAATTACATTAAATGTCCATATATCTAACAAATGCGCAAGATTTTGTTTGTTTATCTCTTTTTTACCTTTGTTTCTTTACTATATCAGACGCTTACAATTTCTGAAGAAAAGGAAATTTTATTTTTTCCCCTTCGTTTTGAATTATACATAGCCAGATCTGCTTCCCGCAGGATTTCCTCCGGACCGTTTGCATAATCAGGATAAGCCGACGCACCAAAACTGGCTGTAACTATAAGTTCAACCTGATCAACACTGTATGGCTGAATAATCGAATTTTTTA
This sequence comes from Clostridia bacterium, assembly GCA_003249225.1. Classification (GTDB taxonomy): domain Bacteria; phylum Bacillota; class Clostridia; order Lachnospirales; family Lachnospiraceae; genus SZUA-448. The sequence continues at coordinate 190,341 of QKJQ01000033.1, forward strand.
ATCCTTCCAGGTAGATCCGAAACTCTTCTTCTGTGCAGGTACGTTCACAGATCAATCCGATTTCATCACCGCCCAGCCTACCGATATAATCATAGACATTCAGTTTATTCACCAGTCGGTTTGTTAGTTCCCTAAGTACCAGATCACCTGTGTGATGACCCAATGTATCATTAATAGATTTGAAATTATCGATGTCAACAAATACAACAAATAACCTGGCTTTGTTCTTTTCACACCGAACCATTGCATCACGTAAGGTCTGCATGAACTTTCTCCGGCTCATGGCACCTGTCAGTTCGTCAAAATATGCCAGCTTTTCAACTTCAAGCTTCTGATCTTCGATCCGCTTCACACGGCTGCAGACTTTTCTTTTATAATTATAAATCAAAAGAACGATGAGAATGGTTGAAAAGTAAGACAGAATCCCTGGCAAGGGACTCAATTCCTGATGTATTAAACTGTATAAAGTAGCTGTAAGAAAACTCATGAAATTAACAAAAACCGCCAGTATGAATCCATGTTTACTCTCTTTTAGCACAAGTAAAATAGAAACCATTAACTGCAGCTGAGTTAAAATGCCGCGCAAGGTCTCATTAGAAAATAATCTTCCAAATAGTATGATTTCAGGTGTTTCGAAGGTAATCCAACGAATTGTTCCCAGAAGTGCAGCATAAATTGCAACAAGAGATACAAGAATTAATATTTCTTTTTTGTTTTCCTTATCTTTTTTTATCATCTTAATAATTCACCTGCTACAACAAAAGATAAAGCATACACTGTCCGCAATACAAAAAAAGTATTGCAACAGCTGCAATACTTTCCGGTGCAACTGGCTGCCATTTTAAAGGCCCTTTAGCTTTGCGACACAGACTTTCGTCTGCTTTGCCATTTTTGATTTCAACTATGTATTCTATCATAAACTTCACAATAACACAATACATTAAATATGTATTTTTATGCTATATAATAGTATTAATGTCTTCATTTACCATTAATTTAACATTCCTCCACGCATGCTCTTACACAGTTTCTACCTTCATCTTTTGCCTGATATAAAGTTTTGTCTACTTTATCCAGTATGTTTTCTTTTGTGTCACCGATTTGAAATCCTGCGACGCCAAAACTTGCCGTAATTGTGCCAACATCACGAAAGCAGAGTGATGAAAGGGTTGACTTTAGTTCTTCTGCCAAAAGTACAGCTTTTTGTATAGGGGTTTCGGGCAGTAAAAGCATGAACTCTTCTCCCCCCCATCTTGCTACCATATCAATCTTACGTATTCTGTTTCTTAGGATTTCTGTTGTAAATTCCTTTAGCACCTTATCTCCGGTTGAATGTCCGTAGGTATCATTTACTTTCTTGAAATGATCTAAATCGATCATGATCAGTGAAAATGGATGACTTCCACGGTAAACACGCTCAATCTCTTCTTCCAGTTTTTTTTCAAAAAATCTTCTATTATATATACCTGTCAGTGCATCTGTCGTCGAAAGGTTAAACAGCTCTGTTTCAATCATTTTATATTTTGTAATGTTAGTAGCATAATAAAGGTAAATATCTTCTCCAAGTGGAATCCACCAGGTATCCCATACCATACCATCCTGTTCGATTTCATCATTAATCGATTCCGTTCGTAGCTCTTTCCCATGGCGGTAAAGAAAACTTTTTTCAAGATCTACGCTTTCATCCCAACAAAAATCACCTATTTTTTTATTGAACATCTTTTCCGCTGTAACATTCTGTGCGATGATCAGGAAACTTCTTGAAACGAGCCAGGCCGGATGTGGTATACCCCGGAGCATCATATAGAGACGTTCTTCTTTTACTTTCTGTTCTTCTTCAAGCTGATATCGTATTGTATAATCCTCGACCAGAAGTAATGTACCCGTAATTTCACCGTTCAAAAGCAATGGTTTGATAAGTATGCGAAACTCTAGGTCTTTACCGCTGCTGGTATGAAACGGACGAATAAGGGTACATTCATTTGAGCTGGTAACACAAGCATGAATTTTCTCTTCCAAATCCTGAATTTTAATTACATCATTTTTATATAAGTTCATTTCATCCGCAGGAAAATCGGATGCGATTTCAAATATCTCATACATCCGTTGATTCATATATTCTATATCACCCTCGTTATTACAACTTATAATACCAAGCGGTGAGTGTTCTGCAAGCAGTTCATACTGCTTTTTACCTGTGTCTATTCGTAAAAATGCATTCTTTAATGCAGTAAGATCATGAAGAATCAGGAAAATATGTGGCTCCTGATCAATTAAAACAGGCGCTGCTGATACAACTAAGACCCGGTCTCTGTCATTATCAATGGACAGTTTGATCTCATCAAGTACAACCGGCAAGTTTATCGTACTTTTATCGGGAATGTTCTCCCACATCCTTTCAAGCTCCGCTATGATTCCTGTATTCTGCATAAGATCTGTAATTGATTTTCCAAGCGTCTCCTGCGAATTCACATGAAATATTCTGCAGGCATTATGATTCATTAACTTAATGCATAAGCTCCGGTCACATACAATGACCGACTCCTGCAGTAAATTAATAAATACCTCCAGTTCAATCCTGCTTTTTGCAAAATCGATGGTTAAATCCCCGTCTTTACCCATACATATCAGTCCTTCCCATGTTTCTCAATCATGCTTCTCTATCCTATTTCTCAATCATGATTCTAAATCCTATTTCTCAATTATGTTTTCCCATTTATTTTACGTTATTTTTTGAAATGGAGTCCGTTCAATGTGCCAATCTTTTTAAATCCTACATTTTTATAACATAGGTTGGCTGCCTCATTATCAGAATCGGTATAAAGAATGCATGCTTTTCCTTTTTGCTGCATGCGGCGCATTATTTCGTAAAGAAGTATGGAGGCATATCCGTGACCCCGAAAACCCGGTATGGTATATACCCCTTCCAGACGCGCTGTTTTTTCATCCTCGTATCCAATGCAGGCAATTGTAATCAGCTTTTGAGCCGGGTCGATCCATAGATAAGTATTCCTTCTCTGAATACTTGCTCTTACTGCTTCTTCTATATCAGCAGCACTTCTGTTATATTCATTCAGATTTTTGACCTCATCAAGTCTGTGTTTAACGATTACAGCAATATCTTTTTCCTCTGCCAGTCTTAGAAAGCCATCTTTTTTTAAAGGCTGAACCGGGGTGTCGCAAAGATAAACATTTAATTCTTTGTACAGCAGAACATATAAATCCAATTTTTCTTTGGATAGAGCAATCAGTTCTTTTCCAATCAGTGCATTTACCACAATTTTTATATCCGGAAAGGAAGATAATTGTTCCAGAACAATTTGCAGCAGACGTTCCATATCATCTTGTTCACACATAGTACTGATCCATAACCACATTGGCTCGTTCATGCCCTCATGGAATAAAAGATAATTCAAGCCATCTGTATATACCTTTGCACGACGCGTGTAAACATCTTTATATAAAAAGTGAAACAGCAATTGATCCTCCTGGTTCAACAGCTTGTTCAATAATGCCATATCTGGTTTCATTTTATCCATGTTCTATCACTTTCGTTATATGATATAGTTTCATTTATTCTCTTTACTTATAATCTTCAGGAAGATCTGTACAATCTCCGGATCAAACTGCATTCCACTGTTCCTGTTGATTTCTTCAATTGCCTCTTCATGGCTTATACCTTTCCGATAGATTCTGTCTTCCGTCATGGCATCATATGAATCAACAAGATTAATAATTCTTGCAATTAATGGTATATCTTCACCTTTTAATCCTCTTGGGTATCCTTCCCCATCCCAGCGTTCATGATGAGCATAGATGTAATCTGCTATGGATGCCAGTTCCCCTGACGATTTTGCGATTCTGTACCCGATTTCCGGATGCGTTTTCATAACTTCCCATTCTTCATCCGTTAATTTTGTAGCTTTTTCCAATATTCTTTCATCAATACCGATCTTACCAATGTCATGTAATTTAGCAGCAAGTTCGAGTTCATCGATCTGTGTACTCGAAAGTTTCATAACCATCCCTATTTTCTTTGACATCTCGACCAGTCTTATGGCGTGAGCCTCTGTTTCCTGGCTTTTTTCATAAAGAACACGCTGCATTGATATCAGAATTGAATTATGAATGCTTTTTTCTTCGAGAACTTTCTTTTTGTACATTGCATTCTCTGCAATCTTTAGGGTAAGTTCCAACGGTTCCCCATTCTGTTCATGTATTGCAAATCCCAAGGATACACTGAAATAAAGAATATCATCTTTAATTCCTTTGTTAACTTCATTACAGCTCTCATTGATTGTGTATATAATCTCTTCTGCTTTTTTTTCATCCGTCTTTGTAAGGATAATAATAAACTCATCCCCGCCTGCTCGTGCTATGATTGCATCCTTTGGACAGCTCTCTTTGAAAATGCGGGCTGCCTTCTTTAAAAATGAATCTCCTTCTTCATACCCAAGCGCATCATTGATCATTTTCAACCCGTTCAAATCAGCATAAATAATTGCGATAGGAAGGTTTTCCTTATTGTTAAGTTCTGCAAATCTATTTTCTATAAAAGTACGGTTGAATAACTTGGTCAGTTTATCTCTCTCATATAAGAATTTAATTCGTTCTTCTTTGATCTTACGTTCCGTAATATCATGAAAATTAACTAGTATACCGCTTATGTATTCATTGTTAATCTGATTAACGGCCATGTATTCAATGTATTTGACCTCCCCATTGGTTCCATGTGCTTTAACTTCTTCGTGAAGTACATCAATCCTGCCACTCAAAAGATCCTCAAGTCTCTGTCGGACATTTCCTTTCTCCTCTTGATAAATAAAATCGAACACACTTAATGACACAGCGTCTTCAGCAGAAATACCATTGATTTTTATGATATTAGGACTGCAGTACCTGAATTTTCCATCCTTGTCAAGTATAGCAATTACATCATCAATATTCGCTATCATGGCTCGATAGGTTATCTCGCTGTCTGCAAGTTTCTTCTTTGATTCTTCAAGGCGCTGGTACTGTTCGAACATCCCCTTATACATCAGGTGAATCAGAATAAGTGACATAAATCCACAGAACTGCGTTGTAGCCATATTGATGTACCAGGCAGATCCATATTTACTGATCTCAAAACCTTCCAGCGCATTAATCTGTAAAAAAATCGTAAGTACGGCAAAAATAACCAGATTAATAATAAAGAATACAATTGTCTGCTTTTCTTTAAATACAGTACCTACAAATACCATGGCCAAAACGATACAGGTCACTCCGGCACCAAATGGTCCCGTGAATAACAAAAGCAATATACTGACACCATAAAAAGTATAGACAACGATTATTTTCCTGATATCAATGCTTAGTTTTTTTCTTGTCATAAAAAATAACAAAAGCAGAAAAATAATTATCTCAAAGATCCCATGTATATATTTATTCTGACTAAAGAACATGAACGCACCATAAAAGAATAATGGTCCGCCCAAAAATATCATAACAGTTGATATTGCTGAGTATACATTATTCTTCCAGTATATGATCTGATCCTGATTTTTATTCATTTTACACTCGTCTTCAGTCAGATATACGCGGTTCAGACGGTTAAAGAATTCCGAGAAAACGTACTTTTTCATGATGTATCCTCCACGAAGTGCATTTCTCAATCAGTAAGTGTCTATCAAAAGTAATTGATTGTGTAATAGACTTACTGATATTGTAACTCATTTCGTGTATTATTGCAACCCGGATTCGTCTTCGTGACGCATTCTTCACGTTTTATGTCACTCGACGTTTTGTTCATCATCCTCTATGTCCTGAAACGTTGTTATTGTTATACCATTTACTTCGATCTGATCGTTTATTGCAATGACAAGGCACTTTCTGCCATCAACAATTTTGGTTTCAATAAGATGTGCCTGTGCTGGATTAATCTTGATCACTACATCCGGTGCTTTGATTTCAAAGCTTTTTGTGTTGATCAGATTTTCTGCAATCAGTTCTTTTTTCCCTTCCCCAATCGCTTTTTCAAAGTTCTCTTCAAAATGAACAAGCTTCGTCTTATCAATACCACTATCGATAAAAAGATTCTTCACATCGATCTGATCAAGCTTCAGCGGTTCCGGGATATCTTTCTTTTCTTCGATTAATTCATTTAATTTTTCATGAATGGTCCGCACCGTTTCTAATTCACATTCTTCCTGCAGAGTCTCTTCGATCAGCATCTGAAAGGTCTGCTTTTGAATCCCAGCCGGCAAAGGAATATCAGCACCCAGCAACGTATCAACAAATTCGTACTGACTGTCTTCTGCATTCTTAGTAAAAAATAAAACGGCATGCAGATCTGTACTTCTGTCATTAAAAGCAGGAAAAAGAAAACCATTTTCTGGTACTCCAACGACCCAGTCCTGAATTCGTGCCTGGAAAGCATTCATTTCATCATTATAACTCAATCCCGGTTTTGTAAGTTTAACCGGACATATAGAACAAAGTATATAACTGTATACTTCGTCGGAAGCGTCATCCATGATCCTGTGATCTTTTCCGCGGCCCGGAACATCATACGCGGCAAAATGAAGTAATACCAGATAGTTTCCTTCTGATTCATAAGATGCAATTACCTTATCGTAGAACTGATCGATTAAATCCTCTTCCTTTAATTCACTATTCCGCAGCTTTAACAAAAATTCCTGTGTTCCGCCGTTAAATTCAGCCGATATTGGAAATTCCATATTGATCAGATTTCTTGACAGACTGCCGGAAAGCGTTTTTTTAAAGATTTCAAAGTACTTGAAGGTCTCCTCTTCCGGTAATGTAAGAAATGATTCTGTAAATTTTGATTTAATCTCCTTGTTTGCATCGACATAACAGCCACAAACTTTTGTAATGGAACTGTTTGCATGTGTGAACTGTTTCTTTATCTCTGCTATTTCACTTTTCAGCATCTTTTTCTCCTGTTTCTTTCTTCTCTTTATTGTTTGTTTCGTGCTCCTGTTGTTACTTAATGGCTTACCTCTCCAACGCAAAGTTTCATCGGCAGCTCTATGCCCATTCTTTCCATACCTCCGGCTGATACCCTATCGTTGCTTTCGCTCCATTTCTTACGATTGGTGTCCGAAGCAATAAAGGAACTTCGATCAGTTTTTCAAGTTTATCTTCCGAAGAAAGATATTGAAACAAATGGTAAGCATCCTTATTCTTTGATTTCGGATCAGCAAGCAGGTCAATATCACCAACCGCATTAATTACGCTTTTTAATTCTCCCTTGCTCATTCCTTTCTGCTTCAGGTCAATATACTGAAGCTGTATTCCACGCTCTTTAAAGTAACGCTGTGCTTTTTTTGTATCAAAACACTTGTCTGTTCCAAAGATCTGCAGTCCCATGTATTTTCTCCTTTTACTGTAGAATTAGTTCATATTACTGCAAAGAAAAAGTTCAAACATTATATACCGGTTCATCCTTATCTTTTGTTTATATTCAATCTATTCCAACGAATCGTTCGCACATAAAACGCCTTTCATGGTAACGACTGCAGTCCCACCAATTCTAACCTTTCCATGTTCGTCCACCCTACTGAAAATATCCGATGGTTTCCCCATCTTTTCACCCTGAATAAAATGATTCACTTCATTTTCCAATAGTATACCATTTTTCCAAAGATAAAATGACAAAGCTCCATTTGAGGTGCCTGTTGCCGCTTCTTCTTCAATTCCACACACAGGCGCAAAATTTCTGCAGTGGATTGCTTTGCTTTCTTCTTCCAGGGTTGCTATCGTATACATATGAACACCAATCAGGTTGTATTTTTCTGACAGATGAATGACTTCTTCCTTGTTCTGTATGGCTCGGTTCAGCAGTTCCATGTTATCCACAGGCAAAAGAGCATCGTTCAGACCTGTCGTTACTATACAGGCGGATAATTCCATGGGACAATCCGTATATTGAAGTCCATATGCCTGGTAAAAAATCTGTGCTTCTTCTTTTGATAAGACAAGTTTTTCTTCGCCCTTTGACATATCCATCCAGATCCTGTCGTTTTCAACGGTTATTCCAAGTGTACCCGCCAGTGTTACTGCTTTGTATTGTCCGGGCTTTAATGCTTTTTCTTTGTTCAGTACTGTGAAAGCAGATATTGTTGCATGACCACATAAATCAATCTCGCCCACCGGTGTAAAGTAACGAAGATGGTAGGTTTTATCCTCCATCTGCCTAACAAATACTGTTTCAGAAAAACGCAATTCAGCTGCGACCTGACACATATATTGTTCCGTAGGAAAGCCTTGTACTTCATCTAAAAGTACAACCCCAGCCTGATTTCCGCCAAAATTCTTGTCCGTAAATGCATCTACAATAAAAATTTCCATACCATCCTCCCTTTACAGCATATTCATGGGGCATAATACCTTTTGACCCCAACATCAATCCCTTTAAATCTTTCAATTGTTATAATTGTATCTCCCAGAATACAAGGAACCTTCGGTCCGATGGGCCGAAGGTCAGTGTTATGATGATTCAAAAATTTATTTGAATGCTTATCACAATATTATAAATTGAAAGATTTGATTATTCAAGTTAATCCGACGAAACAAATACCATTCAGGAACGATTTATTCTCCGGAATAATGTGCATCAAAAAGTTTACATGCAACGGGGCATTTATAGTTATCAAGTTCTTGTGTTTCCCTTGATATCTGCATACGCTTCATTACTTCCGTTATGTTACCCGTGACGGATCCACCGGTAAGTACAGTCATCTTTCCATCATGATAATAATTTGCCAGTCTTATCTCTCCGCCGAATTCTCCCGTTACCTCACTGATCTGAAACTGTGAGAACCAGATTACTTCAAGAAAATCTCCGGTATACATTTCACTCTTTTCTTTTGTTCCGCCAGTAACGCTTATGTTAGGGATGTTGCCGGTTATCTCCTGGCCAATATACTGACAGTATCTGGTATCACCATGGTATTCAAGAAGCTTGCCTTCCTTATAAATTGTAACTGGTTTTAATAAAACACCATCTTCATCAACGTATTTTGAGTAGGGTGAATTTCCCAGTTCAGGAAGCAGCTCAATTGTAAATGGTTCCTCTGATAAGGATTCTCCCTTTTCAATAACGGTTGCTTTTTTATACACAAGGGCCGCATTCGCCTGTGCTACAAAATAGGAAAAAAACGTAGTTATTGCTTCACCGGTAAGAATTACCGGACAATCCATACCTTTTGCAGCTTTTTGGGCAAGAGCTCGTCCCTTTGCCTTTGCAAAGGTATCATCCGTCATTTTTTCAAGCGCCTGCTTATCAAAATCAGCAAAGTTATAGATCGTAAAGACTTCTGATTCTTCACTTTCTTCCTTCCAGTCAACCACTAGTTCGATCTGCCCGCTGTATGCTTTATATGCATTGTCAATGCCGTTCGAATTAAGAATGCGGTACTTTTTCTCCTCATAGAAAAACTCACAGGAATTCACTTTGCCATTCTTGTGAATATTTCTTCCATAGAGGCATTTTATGATATCCTGAAATAATTGTTCCTGATTCTTCTCGTTAATTTCTTTTGTTTTTTTCAAAACCGGCACTTCTTCCTGGCTTATTCCCGGAAGCTCAAAGTATGGATTCTTAATCAAGGATGCATTGTAGACAAGAGCTTGTATTTTCTCCGCTATGGCTTCCTTGGAATCGCCCGGCGAAATGGAAGTCATGGCAGATCCAAGATATTTTTCATTGTCTTCGTTGGTTTCTTTATATACGGTGACCTTCCAGTGTGTCACTTTCTTTTTACGGTTCATCTGCAAAGCATCTTTTATAAAAAATGCTTCTCTGCCCGTCGTCACTGTCTCTTCAAGTTTCCAGCCATCCATTGTACTGTTCTCTTTTAACAGCTTTACAATATATTCTAACATCATCCTAACCTCGCTTTCGTCTTGATATACGTTCCGCCTATTGAGGTCTTGACCCATTCTTTGTACCCTTTTCCACAAAATCCAAGTCCGTTCAGGGCAACCTCTCCATCTGAGACCATGGATATATTGCCAAGAAGCTCCGGTACATAGCCGGAAATCATGATAGGTGAGACAATTCGACCGGTCAGCTTACCATCAACGATCTCTCTGCCCCGAAGTACGACACATTGGATTCCCCAATTTTTTGGATCTTCCATACCACTGCTGTAATTCTCAAGCAGATATCCTTTGGCAATTGATGAAATCATTTCTTCTTTTGCAGAAGTACCCGCTTCAAAGTATGTATTCGTCATTCTGGCATATGCTTTTCTTTCAAAGGATTCTCTTCTACCGTTCCCGGTCGGTGTTGTTCCAAGCTGCATAGCGGATACCAGATCCGATATACCGTTTTCCAAAATGCCATCCTTAATGATAGCCGTACGGCTAGCCAGCACCCCTTCATCATCAAAGTAATAACTTGCGACTTGTTCGAAGACGGCGGCACCATCGGTCATATTTGTAATAGCAGAAGCTATTTCTTTTTGCAGATAATCCGCACCTTTTGCTCTGTTCTTCACGAACATATCCATCTCAACACCATGTCCGAATGCTTCGTGGGCAATAAGACCAGATACGTCCGGATCGCATATAACCTCATAAACGCCAGGTTCTACATTTGTAGAATCCAGTAGTTCGACCGCTCTTTTTACTAATGCGAGCGCTTCTGGTAATGCCTGTTCCATGATTTCATATCCCATTCGTCCTGACGCACCGGTATGATCGTATTTAACATTATTACCTCTTCTGACAATAGCCACAAGCCCGAACATGCACAGCTTATACTCCTGCTCCAATTGCTTTTTGGTACTATAGAAGGCTTTATAAACATTCACTTCATCGTATGCAAAATTCATATTGATCAGTTCATCGGAGGACAATTTACATTCCTGTATAACACTTCGTATTTTAGCTATCTTATCTTCAACCGAGATAGAATCAGGGTCAATACGGTACTCTCCTTTAAACTCTGCTTTTATTTCTTCTTCCTTAATAACTGGCAGTTCGATAAATGGAAGATCGGTCTTTTTTAAATAAGCCAGTTCTTCCTCTGCGGTATCTTTGATTTCCTTCAGAATTTCATCAAAATTATCCTCGCGAAATTCATTGAAAGAATATTCGCTATAGTTCACTCCATTAAAGACTCTTACAACAAATCCGTTCTCGCAGATTTTAGAGTCTCTTACACTGGTTGTCGTAAAATCCCCTGCAAACTGCTTTCCGGTTACATTCGTAGCAAGAACCGAAGCGTATGAATACACTTTTCCCAGTGCTTCTATCAGCTGCAGGCACAGTGCTTTATTGCTTTCCCTTTGCATCGTCATCCTCTCTTATCCTCCTTGGTACCATTCCACCGCCTGTTGATCAGGCAAGGTGAATTAAATTCTCCAGTCCTGTTAAAAAAACGTTCTAAAAAATTCTGCTGATTTTCTATAAAGATGAATATCATGAACAGTATAGCACCCAACCTTTAAATTGCCAACAGTTTTTCCAACAAATCCTAAATGACGGCCACCACCAGACCGTCAGCACAGGGATTGTTCTATCAACGTATTATTAGGTAAGACTTGCGCCCGAACTGCCTAGACATCCTCAAACAGGATTACTTACAGCTGCAAATTCCCCTCGAAACCTTCAAAATCTATCAGGCGTTCCTCTCCATCACATAACACGATACGTACCGGACCATAACCACCACACGTTTCCTTGTCCGTATATTCAATCTTTTGAATCGGGAATATCTCCTCTTCTGTAAAGTCCTCCAGACTTTCTTTTGTTATCACCTGTGAGATCAAAATATAAGGCTCGTAGCCGTATTGTTTCTCCCAGCTTGCACTTCCATAAAGGATGATGGAATTCTCCGAATCAGGATTCGTTCCTGTGCTGTGAATCAGCTCGATCGACTCAAATCCATCGTAAACCGTCATAGCCATCTGCTTTTCACGACCGGTAAAATCATGACCTTTTACTATGATCGCTTTGGCATTCGATTTCTCTTTTCTGATGATCTGTGTTCCCTGGTCCGGAAATCCATAAGAACCAAGTGTCAGGGTTGCCGGACGTTTAAAAAATCTCATCTTATCCACTCTAAGAATTCCATAAGCAACCGGAAAATCAGCCAGACTTACCGCCTGCATCCAGTGCATTTCTTTCGAAAGCTCATACCTGAAAAATTGTCTTCTGTATAAAACACCATTATGACTTCCATGCCAGAAGGTTACATTGCATTTTTCATAGAACTCATCGGACTGGTTCTTCAGCACATATTGCTGTGCTTCAATCGATTTGCACGGAGCCGCTTCCCAAGGATACTTGGTATTATACGTAAGCTTTGAATAATTCCACATTCCATGTTCATCATTTACATTTTTGACCACTTTTCCGGTCCGAAGAATGGTCTCACCATTGGCTTCATGATTGGTAAAGGCAAGTGCTGGTCCATTTAGTATGGTTTCTTTGACCTCATCCTTTTGAAGGGTATCCCAGGTACCATTCTTCTCTTTCGCAGTCCAGAACGGGTGATTTGCAGGAAAATGCAGGCACAAAAAGGCTTTTCCAAGCCAGAACGGAGATTCCGCACAGGAATACCCCTGAACCAGAGGAGAAAACATTCCGTAGAAACCAATGGTCGGAATGCCCTTGAACAAAAAATCCTCTCTGGTTAAAAACTGCAGAAGGGAACCAGAAGAAATCCGCCTTGCAAGCCCCGGATCAGCATTTGGATGTTTCAAAAGAAAATTGGCATCCAGCGGACTTGTCGCCGCATTCCGGTAAATGTTACTTCTCCCCCACATGTTCGTAAATCCGTCACGGTCAAAGAAATCCGGATAGGTGTCCATCAGTTTATTGGAGTATTCTTCAAATTTAGCTGCGATATAGGGTTCCTGTTCGTAGCCATACAACACATTCCAGATTGGCGCATATACATTAAAGGCCCAGCAGGAATAATAATCAAACGAATGTCCGTCACGGTACCAGCCATCCCCCGCATAGTAATTCAAAATATTCTGTGCATGATCCCTCATGATATCCGGATCGATCTCATACCCTTCGCTGTGCAGGAATGCCATATCCAGCATGTTAAAAAGCCTCCAGTTCTGAGGTACTGTATTGCCATGGGCATAACCCTGCAGGAACGCTGCAATTCTGTCTTTCTCTTCCTTTGTATAGGTATCCCAGATTTCTTTTTTGCTGCTCCAGAGACATATAACAAGGGCACAGGTCTCAACGGTCTGCTGATAGGCCCGGTAGGGATTGTCCTTTCCACACAGACTGACCAGTTCGTCATAGGTTCCTACGTAATTCGGATCTTCTTTTGTACAGGCTCTCAATATCTGCGCTTTATAGTAATCACGCAGATGAAAGCCGGCAATTACCGTATCCTTATTTTCCGTGATCATTGGTGCTGCTATAAAGAACGATCTGGCCAGTCCTTCAAAATATTCCGCTCTTTCCTCCAATACCCTGTCGTTTCCTTTTGCACTTTTATGAGGATAGGTAATGTCCTCCTCCATACGTGGCATAACAACAGGATCCTCTTTTGATTTAATGTTCGTAAAAACACCTTCCAATAAATATTCGCATGCTTCCAGCCAGCTTTCTCTGGTCAGCCCGGTGTATGGACTTAAGGTATAATCTGTATGCTTTGGTTTGAACCCCATGATATCCCCCTGTTACATTTATTAATACAGAATGAATAAGCTCTTGACCTCTGTATGAATAGTCTGTTTTCTTTCCTTGTGTTTATGACTTAAAATAATGAATTCGGTCTTTGTATAACTGATCACTGATGTTGTTGCAGGCTTCCAGTACTTCTGCCGTCAAAGGATCATGATTGACTGCCAAAATATTGGTTTTGATCTGGTCAAGGCGGCTTACGCCACTGATGACGGCATCAATATAGTCATGAGAGCTGCACCATTTAAGTGCAAGTTCAAGTAATGTCAGTCCGGCTTCGCCCGCCAGTTTATCTAATTGTTTTACGACCTCCAGAATGTCCTGTTTCCAATATCTGTCCCGGTAATTCTCACGTTCCCCTAGCCGTCCCTGGTCCGGCACCTTGTCAAAATCATATTTGCCGCTGAACAATCCACCGGCTATCGGGTTGTAATTGGTCATTCCAATTTTATATCGTTTCATACAGGGAACCAGTTCAATTTCAGGATCCCTGGCTACCAGATTATAGAGATTCTGTGTTACCACCGGACGGATATAATTATGCTTATCCGCCAGCCACTGCATCTCTGCTACCTGCCAGGCAGGAAAATTGCTGACCCCGACATAACGGACTTTTCCGCTGTGCACCAGTGTTGTCATGGTATCAAGCATCTCTTCAAAATCAACGTCCGGATCCATGGCATGAAGATAGTACAGATCAATGTGTTCGGTCTGCAGATTGCGCAGACTCTGTTCTACCTGCTTCATGATCCTGAAACGGCTAAGACCACTGTCATTTATACCGTCTCCGGTACGATAACGAACCTTTGTCGCAAGAAAAATGTCCTGTCTTCTTCCCTTTAAAGCCTCTCCGACGATACGTTCACTTTCACCGGCTTCATACATATCTGCGGTATCAATATAATTAACACCGTTGTTTATGGCATAATCAAGGATCTGCAGACTTTCTTCTTTTGAGGTCTTCCCACCGAACATCATGGTTCCAAGACATAATTCAGAAACTTTGACACCGGTCGCTTTCATTGTACGGTAATTCATGATCTCACTCCCATATTCTGCCCCTTTCAGGACTTAGTTTGTAATCCACCCATTTCAGCTTCTTGATTACATCAATTGTATAAGGACAGGCCTTGCTGCACAGACCGCATTCTGTACATTTTACAACCGTATCTTCCTTTGCTTTGTACTCTCTGACAGCCCGGTCCCTTGTTCCGAACCAGTGCTTTAAGCGTTCACTCAATGCAAATTCCGCCGCATTTTCCACATCACCTCGTGACATCTGGCGGTCAATGATTCCTTCCAGGAGGAACGTACCGGTTATATCTACACCTTCCGGACACGGCATACATTTGCCACATTGACGGCAGACATAGTCACCAAGCTCTTGTGCCTCATAAAAAAGCTTTTCCTTCGTTTCCTTTGTCATTGGCTGATACTGTTCTGCCAGTGCAAAATCTTTTTCCAGCATCTGCATTGAATTCATACCGGTTACAACTACTGAAACCTCCTGAGAAAAAGCATAATCAAAAGCCGCTTCCACACTCTTATAAAGATATCCATCCGCCAGTGGTTTCATTAAAATGACAGCAGCGCCTTTTTCTTTTGCCAATGGAACAAGTTCGTTCAGAATTTCCGGGAAATTACATACGTCAAAATAATTTATGGTGGTCATGACAGCTTCGAATGGATACCGCTTCAATGCTTCAATCAAAACATCCGGCTGTCCATGCATGGATATCCCAATGTGTTTTACTTTTCCTGCTCTCTTTGCCTCTTCTGCTGCATGAATCGCTCCGTCTTTTGCCAGAATTTTATTCAGCGTTTCTATCGTATCCACGCCATGCATAAGCAATACATCGACAGAGTCGGTCTGAAGATTCGTAAGACTTTGCTCAAAGGTCTCTTTGCAGGTCTGATACTCCCGGTCATGTGCTTTTGTTACGAGGATATACTCTTCTCTTCGGTGTGCTATGGCTCTGCCGATTTTAATCTCCGATTCTCCGTTGCCATAACTTGGTGCTGTCTCTACATAATTTCCGCCTCTGTCAAGATAGGCATTCAACAGTACTTCTGCTTTTTCATAAGGAATCTCACAAAGATGAAATCCTCCAAAGCCTAACAGACTGACCGTAATTCCAGTATTGCCAAACAATCGTTTTTCCATAAATACCTCCCAGTTCGTAAACTACAATCGGATAAGACCACAAAAGGTTCAATCCGAATGACTACTGCTTATTTTATTCTATCCCTCTTCTACTTTTTATTCAAGTAAAAAACCCCGGGGTGATCACGCAACCCGAGGCTTTCCTGTTCTGTTTATTATTGCTTTAAATGCTTTTAACGGCTGTGGATCCAGACTGCCATCTCTCCGACTGACCGGTTTGCCCAGGTATAATAAGGAATCCACTTCATTGTTATATCATCATATTCCTCTTCTCCTGCCGGACAATAAAGAGCTTTTGTATTATCAAGCCTTCTTTTTCCCTGTCCATATACCGCTACGATACCTCCAAGCACATCCGCTTCCCATACTGGGCTGAATTCCATATCCGTTTTCATCGTTACGCAGTGCAGGTCTTTTCCATTGTCTTCTTCCTCTATACAATATACGAGTGGGCCTCTCATAATGGTACATTTACCGACATTTTCTTTTACCTTGTTGTTTGCTCTCATGACCACGACCGGCATGGAAAGCGTAAGCTCTATTCTGTCCTGATCCGACCACGTACGGCGGCAATATACATAACCATTTTTTGTTTTGCAATCCAGCTCTTTGCCATTGACCATCAAGGTAAAGGTTCTGCACCATTCCGGTATACGAAGTGCATAACAGAATTCAATGGGAATTTCTGTGTGGACCATGACTGTTACCTTCTGATCCCACGGGTAATTTGTGCGAACCTCGAAGCCTACTTTCGTATTGTTCACTTCTTTTGTGAAACTACTGCCAATGTATAGATTCTGATAGATCGTATCCTGCTTTACCGTATAAATATACCCTCCAATTGAAGACAAAAGTCTTGCAACATTCGGTGGGCAGCAGGCTACCCCGAACCACTTCTGTCTCGTTGCATCTGCTCGCTGGCACTTTTCATCTTTTTCACAGGCGACCGGATCGGATTCCAGCGGATTTAAGTAAAAGAATCTTGTACCATCAAGGGATATTCCGCTAAGGACACTATTGAACAATGCCCGTTCCATAACATCGGCATACTTTGAATCTGGTTCAATTTCAAGCATTCTCTGTGCAAAAAAGACCAGTCCGATTGCTGCGCAGGTTTCTGCATACGCGGTCTGATTCGGCAGATCATAATCATAGGAAAATGATTCTCCGGTGCTTGAAGAACCGACTCCTCCGGTAATATACATCTGTCTTGTCGTGATATTATCCCATAAAATCCTGCAGGCTTCAAACAGGCTGTCATCCTTTGACTCTTTTGCAACATCTGCCATTCCGCAATACAGATACATGGCACGGACTGCATGCCCGATCGCTTCTTTTTGCTCTCTGACCGGTTTATGCGCCTGAAAGTATCCAAGCTTAAAATATGTCTCTTCCCAGATTGGTCCATTACCGAATTGCTCTGCTTCTTCCTTGAAAAAGTTGGGTTCCCTTCCTCTCTGATCAATAAAATACGAAGCCAGTTTCAGATGCTTTTCATCCTTTGTCAGGCGATACAGCCGCACCAGCGCCATCTCAATAACTTCATGTCCGGGATAACCTTTTCTTTTTTCAGGTTCCGGTCCAAAAAGTGAATCAATCAGATCCACATAGCGTATCATGGCATTCAGCAGCTTGTCTTTTCCGGTTGCACGGACATAAGTAATGGCGGCTTCCAGCATATGACCAAGACAGTATAATTCATGGTTATCCCGAAGATTGGTAAAACGCTTTTCAAGTCCATTGATAATATAATAGGTATTCAGATAGCCATCTGGCTGCTGCGCTGCACAGATAACATCGACCACTTCATCGATGGTAGCTTCCAGTTCCTTGTCTTCTTGCCATAACAAAGTATTCGCTGCAGCTTCCAGCCATTTTGCTGTATCTGAATCCTGAAAGACCATCCCTTGAAATTCTTCGTCTTCCTTTTTTCTTGGTGCTCCAGTCTCATTCTGTGCGGTTATGTCACCGGCTATTTTGAAATTCATAATCGAATGACTGCTGACGGCTCCTTCAATTCTGTCATTCAGTGCTTCCCATTCATACGGAATTAATTTTGTCCGCGCAAGTTCCATCTTATCTTTCCAGAAACCTTCTGCGACTTTAACTTCCGCTGCAGAAAGTGCTTTCGTAAATTCATCCGTGTTCATTCTTTACCTCGTAAATGCGTAAAATTTGATAACGTCTTCGTGGCGCAAACACAAAGACGTGTTTTCCTAACCAAAATACAGGAGCAAACATAAACTTATGATGTTACTGATTGCATTGTACTATGGCTTCTATCCATAATTCCTTCTTCTCCCAAGAAAACAGACTATAATCGGAAGCCATCTCTCCCAAAATACGCAAATCCTCTTTTTGAATCCTTGTTCCATTTGGATCAATATGTAATTCAATTCTGGTAAAGTCAGCGGATATCTGCAGACTGTCTTTTTCACAGAAATGTCCCTGATTCAACCGTAAATGAAGCTTTTTATTTCCAGAAGCCACATAAGAAAAACGCCTTCCTACACCATCAAGACAATTAATCCGGATGAGTCCATCCACCTCTTCCAATTCGCCTCCATATAGGATCCTTCCAAAGACCGGATCTTCTGCAAGTATGGAAGCAGCACTTCTTAATGCACCACAGAAACCGAGATCGATCTCACAGGAGTAATACCAGGCTCCAAAATGATGCGGCTGTTCCAGCCAGGTCATACCAAAAGGAAGGGGTTCAAAACCGCCGCTGGCTGCTCCATCATGTTCTTTTCCCGGGAAGAACCAGCCATAATTACTTTTCTCATCACCACTGTTCAGCAAAGCCCAGGAACTTACGATAGAACCATAGGCAAGGCGCAAAAGTTCAAATGGTTCTGAAGAATATTTCAATGCATAATCAAGCAATGAATAACCACCCATTTGAGACATATAACTTAATGTATACGAATGATTCCTTCCTCTGTAATCACTTCCATACCAGTAATAGGCCGGTTCAAGCACGCCACGGCAGGCAATATTGCAGGCATTCTGTGTTTCCATAAAAGAGACCGCATCGGCATAGGATAATGGCGGATCGTATTTATTCTCTCTTACTTCTTTTTCCGCACGTAAGCAGGCTTCCTTTGCCAGCACATAGGTAGATTCAAAACCTGTCGTATCAAAAGGATATTCTGAGCCGAATATATCCTTGCTCTCCGTCACAAAATACTTTATCTTTCGGAGCCAATGACGATCCAAACGTTTTGCTTCAAAATCTCTTCCTTCTTTTTGCAGGGCGGCTATGATCTTTGGAATGACCAATTCATTGTACAATCCTGTTTTATATGCTGACCAGCCTTCTAACTCTTCCGGTACCAGAAACATGGCAAGAGCCGTCTGATAAGCACGGTCTAAGTATTCATCTTTTGAAAGCAGGGTGTGTATCGATTCATAATCTCTTGCCACTTTGTACAGATTAAAATACATCAGTGCTATGTGCGGATAATCATATATTCTCCAAAGATGCAACTTCCCATCGGTTCCGGTTTTTTCAGAATTCCGGTTCTTATACCAGTCTGGAATGCCATATATTGCATAGGGAAAAGGCTCGTCTTTTGTGCACTGAAGTCCTCCATGTACAAAGTTCTTACAATAATAATCCAAGGCATCTACTTCGTCCTGCACTGGATATTCAGTAAGTTTTGAAGATAAAAATGCTGGTTTAGACAAACCGGGATCATCGCAGGTCACTTCATAAATTCTCCAGCCTTTGATCTTATCGTATTCATCCGGACCAAGCATCACTCCTGTTTCATTATTCCACTCTGCCAGGAGTCCGTTGTACCATTTACTTTCATCTTTATGCTGTTTTGATGCAATAAAGGCTCCTCTCTTTTGTATCAGCGTCCTGATCGGTTCTGTCACAAAAAAGTCCAGTTTCATATACTGACCGTCATATTCGACACGAATTGAATTTTCTCCAAGTTTATGAAATATGATCTCATAAAAGTATGCATCGCCTGATTTTTCCGTATGTTTTTGCTCTGTATAAGAGTCATCCGCTATAAGCACCGGTTCAGTACCAAGGTATTGAAGGCAAAGCGTAACCTTAGTATTACGAGGTACGGTCATACTAGGGAATACCGTAACATCAACATGAGAAAGAGCAACAAGGTTCTTCTTTATTTCTGCATTCCCGTTGGCAAAAAGATACGTGAAACCAAATGTCTTCGATTCACCTGGAAAAAGCGAAACCTCATGTATATCCAGCCTTTTCTTGAACCCCTTATCAATTGCTTCTTCAACGGCGTGACTTCCAAGCATATATGCATAGATCGAATATTCTTTTTCTTTCTTTTGTGTTTTTTCTGCTTCTATTTCCGCTTTACTTTTGTACACATTGTAATACTCGATTCCGGTCCCCTGGTCTGGCACGACCATGAGTGTCGGTGCTTTTCCGTCACATCTTGTATATGTCATATGTGAGCCGTCACCAGCAAAAAAATGATGACCGATTACTTTTTGTCCCGCAGGTTCTCCCCATTCAAATTTAGTATTGCACGGCAGACTGATTGCTGCATCCTTTAGCAAAATGGTGCGTTCACTCTGGTTTGTTACTACAATTTTCTGATGCAGTTTCTTCCCTTCCAGTCTGTATTCTATGGCTGCTGATACGGAGCCAAAATCCGCCTTTGAACAAAGAGAAAGACATCGCGAATCAAAAACTGGTGCTTTGGATGAATCGATCTCACATTCTGACCAGAGTTTTGTACATACTTTCCCATCCTCTGACGTTGTCAAAAGTAAATTAGCAAAACCTTCACCCGGAAGAACAAATTCTGTTTGTGCGGTATCTCCTTCCTGCTGTATGGATGAGATTCTTCCTTCCTTAACTTTTGTTTTTATATATGGGTTACTCAGATAATATTCACTCATTCTCTCTGCTCCTGCTCACGCTTCTGTTAATAAATCCCCAACTACACACTACAAGATTTCATACCGAATGTCTGCTAACCTTTTACAGCTCCAATTGTTATACCCCCTACAAAATACTTCTGAAAGAATGGATATACGAACAGAATCGGTAAGGTTACAATCATTGTTGTTGCAGCGCGCACCGACGTTGGCGTCAGATTTCTCATGGCTTCGTATTTTTTCTGATCTGCCTGTAACCTGGCTGCCTGATCAGCTTCGAGCAGGATCTTACGTAAGTACACCTGCAAGGTATCCCACTTGCCGCTCGAATTATAAATCATGACGTCAAACCATGAATTCCAGTGACTTACCGCCGTCATAACAGCAAGAGCCGCAAAGACCGGAACACAGAGCGGTACCATGATTTTATAAAAAATCTTAATCTCCGATGCACCGTCAATTCTGGCAGACTCCGGCAGTGATTCTGATATTCCCTGCATATAGGAAGCAATCAAAAGCATGCTGTATGCACTGAAAAGACCAGGTATCCAGTATACAGAGAATGTCTCCGTAAGTCCAAGATTCATATAAAGAAGGTATGTAGGGATTAGACCACCGCCAAAATACATGGTTACAATGTAAACGATACGCATAAACTTTCGTCCGAGAAACTGCCGTACTGTCACTACATATGCCAGCATACCGGTGCAGATCAGTGAAGTTCCCGTACCAACAACTACACGAAGCACTGAAATTACAGCCCCTTTTATTATATTGCTTCGTTTAAACACATAGGTATAGTTTTCAATTGTCAATTGCCTTGGAAGGAAGTAAAGACCTCCTCTTACGGTATCAGAACCTTTATTCAATGAGATTATGAATTGATTCCAAAAAGGATATATCATAACAAAAGCAAAGATGCACATAAATGTTATATTTACGATATCAAATATAACACTTCCAGGGCTTTGTTTTAAAAAAGAATGTGTACTCTGCGACTTTTTCACTACTTTTTTATTCGTCATCATTCTGCTTCTCTCTTTCTTTAGAAAATGCGCATGTCTGCCACTTTACCGGATATCTTATTGGCAAGAATGACAAGGGCAAAGCCGAAAACTGATTTCATAAGTCCAACAGCAGTCGAGAAGGAATATCTCCCAAGCTGAATACCATAACGATAAACAAAAGTATCAATAACTTCATAGACATCTTTTGTCAGTGCGTTACCAAGAAGCAGCTGCTGTTCAAAACCAGCATTCAGGATTCCTCCGATACCAAGGATGAACAAAAGCACAACCGTCGGCGCGATCCCTGGCAAGGTAATATGCCATGCTTTTCCGAATCGTCCAAGACCATCCACGGATCCGGCATCGTAGAGTTCATGATCGACGCCTGTTATGGCAGAAATATAGATGATCGCTGACCATCCCATGCCCTTCCAGATGTTTGCTACCGTCAGTATGCCCCAAAACATACTCTTTTCATTTAGAAAGACAATGGATTTATCGATAACTCCGATCCCGGTCAATGCTCCATTGATAATTCCATCCGTTCCAAGAACAGTAAACATAATGCTGGCCACAACGACCCATGAAACAAAATAAGGCATATAGGAAATGGTCTGGATGAAACGTTTGAAGAATCGATTCTGCAATTCATTTAAAAGCAGAGCAAATATGATTGGTGTTACAAAGCCAATGGTCAGTCCAAGAGAACTTATAACAAGTGTATTCCTAAGAACCTTCAGAATACCCGGTAAAGCAAATAAGTCTCTAAAGTATTTCAGCCCAACAAATTTACATTCAAAGATACTGTCGCCGGGATAATATTCAAAAAATGAAATGATATTGCCTGCCATAGGAATGTAACAGAATATAAAGACCCAGGTCAGTGCGATCAGACTAATGATCCATAACTCTTTCTGTCTTACAAAGGAACGAAATAATTTTTTCATAGGAAACCCTCTCCAGCTGATTTAAAAGCATATATGTATGATAGTCAAAGATCAGACAGCTTTTCATCTTTTAGAAAATGTCATTTTGCATGAAGCTATGCACGAAGCAGTTCTTCATACAAAATGACATTCCAATTCATAAGGTATTACTCTCCAAAAATAGCTTTATTCTTTTCATAGGACTGCTGATAATAATCCGTCAAATCCTGCAGACCCATTGCATTACAATATTCTGCAGACTGATTGAACAAAGCAACACATTCGTCTTCTGTAGATGCTGTAATCATCATTGCCCAATCGGACTCAATCTGATCTGCTATTGTCTGTTTTGTAATCGTGATATCATCTTCTGCATTAAAGGTCGTTGCATACAGGGTAATATCCTTAGGAAGCGCTGAATAATAGCCCCAGCAGATATTTACACCTTCGTTCGAGAAGGATCCGTCTGCATTTACCGGCCAGTAGTCGTATACAGAAACACGGTCAATTCTTGAATCAAGCTTATCAAAATTGCTGTATTCATCTGTCTTCAGCCAGTTACAGTTCGTAGCTATCATATAGATGCCAGCACCGTTCTGTGCTTTGACCTGATGATAAGAAGTCTCTTTGGTATCAACATCAAGGATCGCATCATCAACCTTCCAGGTTCCATCCTCAGCAAAATCCCATACATTGCTTTCACTTGGTGCGCCCCAGCCGGTAATAAAGTTTCCAAGTTCACTGTTTTCCCAGTTGATCCAGGAAAGTACAGCTTCTGGCTGTTTACATTTGTCGGTGATTACGCAACGGTAAGAGCCGATAAAATTACTGGTAAGCAATGAAGTATCTGACATGTCAACACCTTCTGCCGCAACTGATACATTCATGAAACGCTTATTAATGTTATAGGCATCTCCTTCATTTACCGCCCAGGTCTGATGTCCGCTTACCCATGCATACCACCAGGTAGCGAAGTTACCAAGTATCTGCCCGCTGCTTTGCTTAGCGATATACTCTTCATATCCATTCGCCAGGAAATCCGGTTCAATCAGGTTGTTACGATAACATTTGTTTACGAATTTTGCAATTTCAAGACCTTCTTCTGTGTTCAGCCAGTGTGAGAAGGTTCCGTCATCATTTACCTTGAATCCATTGACAAATCCATAAGCTCCAAGCATTGCCGTAAGGAAGTTCTGACCGGTCTTATCCTGGCTTGTAAATGCATATGTCTGTAATCCATCATCATTTGTTGGATGATTTGCCAGGATCTTAACCATAGTATCATAATACTCTTCCGGTGTTTTATAGATATCACTTTCTCCAAGTTCCAGCCAGTAATCGTATCGGGCACCAAAATCCTGTCCTGCAACGTTAGGATTCTCTCCCCAATACTGAGCCAGCTTATACAGGCTTCCGTCATCCTCACGCAGGAAGTTAAGATAGCCGCCCATACGTCTGGTAATGTTGTCACCATACGTGTTAATCAGTTGTGTCAGATCTGTAGCCTTTCCCTGTGCAATGAACTTGTTTGCAAGATCATCGGTCAGCCATGTAACCACTTCCGGGTAGTCATTGGAAGCAAGCATCAGATTGACCTTTTCCTCCATGGATACACTGTACAGCTGCCAGTCGATTACCACATTCATGGTATCAAGCAGCCATTTGTCATACACTGCTTTGCCGCCGTCTACGTCTGCGAGGAATTCTTCCTGATCACCTTCACCGGCATATACGGTAATTGTCAGTGTCTCATCCGGTACTACCCACCCAAATTCATTGGCTTCTTTGGTTTCCCCTGGAGTTTCTGTTGATGCGGCACTTGTTGGGTCTGCAGTACTTGCATTACCCTCTTCTGTATTGTTGCCTTTACCGCATCCGGAGAATGCGCTGATTACCAGAACCAAAACAACAATTACAGAAATTGCTCTTTTCTTCATAAATAATCTCCCTTCTTCGTTTCTTTATCTGCAGCCACCATCTTTCTACCCCATTACAGAAAAATAATAGCCTACATTCTACTCCCCTTTGAACTCGTACCTTTACTTCCTTTCTTTTACTGTTTCTCTTTTTATCAGAGAGCACGGAAGAATCTGCTCCTGATCCTGTACCGGCTCACCATTTGAAAGTTCATCAATGATCTTAGCCGCGATGCTCCCAATCTCCTGCAGCGGCAAAGCGACTGTTGTAAGCTTTGGATGATAATAGCGTCCAATCTCCGTATCATCAAAGCCAACGACCGATAAGTCTTCAGGAACCCTGATTCCCAGTTTTCCTGCTGCTTCAATTGCGCCGATTGCCATTAAATCGTTCATTGCAAAGATTGCGGTGGGGCGTTCTTTTACTGACATGCTCATAAATTCCATACACGCACTGTATCCAAATTCATATTCCCAGTTTCCAACACTGATATACTTTAGATTTAATTCAATTCCACTTTCCATTAATGCTGTCTGATATCCAAGAAGACGCTTATGAGAAGGTGTTGAATTTATGGGACCACTGATCAGCCCAATCTTTTTATGTCCTGCATCAACAAGATACTTCGTTACATCATAAGCAATGTCATTGCTGTATGTTACCATAAAATCATTCTTTTTCTCGGTATAACAATAGGTGTATACGACCGGTTTATCTGTTTCCAGCAGTCCGGTCACGTTGCGGTCATGCATTCCGATGTAAATAATTCCATCTGCCTGCAGGCTTTCAAATAAACCAAGCGCAGATTGTATCTTATCTTTATAAAGAACAGCTTCATCATAACGGCAGTCGATCTTTTCCCATAATCCAAGGTCGCTTAGTAAAATCTGATAGCCATGACTTTCAGCATACTTTTGAATGCCATTTATAATTCTTGAAGTTGCCAGTACTTTTATGTCTTCTACCAGCACCCCAATGGTAAAGGTACGATTTGCTCTAAGACTTTTCGCAATTAAGTTCGGTGTGTAATTATTGGATGCCGCAATGTCAAGTATTCTTTGCTTCACTTCCTGACTTACCCGCCCCGTGTCATTCAATGCATATGAAACAGTTGCCGCAGAGACTCCTGCAAGTTTTGCTATGTCTTTGATCTTCATGTTTTTATAATCCTTTTTGTCTCGGATTATTCCTTTCTATAAAGTTAACTTCTATTGTAGTCTATTGAATGCTTAAACCTTTAACCTGTTTTTAAGCAAATATTTTGTTTGTATTGTATATATTGTAGCTTTATTTGTACTCAAATTGCAATATTATGTTGA
Organism: Clostridia bacterium; assembly: GCA_003249225.1. GTDB lineage: Bacteria > Bacillota > Clostridia > Lachnospirales > Lachnospiraceae > SZUA-448. The sequence goes on from QKJQ01000033.1 coordinate 216,211, forward strand.
TTTATACTTTTCTTCACGTTTTAAATAATAAGTGTTATGATTTCATTTGTCAATATTA
>QKJQ01000011.1 GCA_003249225.1 Clostridia bacterium
TTGATTTCCAGAATTGCAGGACTTTGTTTGCAATCAAATGGATAACCTCCTTAACAAATATAGTTATTATGATAGCATTTTACTTTTATAGATATAAATTATAAATTAATATTAATTTGCATTGATTTTTAGTCTTATTGTATCAGTTCCGATTTGATTCCATGCAGGAGTTACTTCTGCATAATATGGATATCCTACAACTCCTGTATTATTAGTTCCAGTGTATGTAGTATAAGTATCTGCAATAGATACATAAGAACTTCGAACCTCATTGTCAGAATTTATCAATCTAACTTTTGGAGATGAAGTCATTGTTTTTGCTGAAGCATAAACCAAAAAACTTGTAGATGTAGTTTCTTTTGTACTGCTTAATTGAGTGTTCGTTGTTGTATAGCTAGTTGAATCATTTGTAATCTCGAACGTACCATATGAACTATAAGCAGCGTAAACGACTTGAATTGTAAATAAGCTTAGTATTATAGATAAAGCAATACTTTTTATGATTTTACCTTTTTTCATTAAACACAAACCTCCTTATTCTTGAAATTATCAGTTTCGTAAAATACTATCATAATAATATTAATAATAGCATAAAAAGGATTATGTTGATTACAAATGTTGTAAACAACCATTTCAATGTTGTAAACAACCACCAAAATGATGTGAAAATAAGATAAATAATCTAAATAGTTACAATTAATACCATAATACAACAAAAACAATTTCAAACAATTTCAAAATTTTTAAAATAGTATTTCCTGTTTCATCATTAATCTCCAAAAGTAAAAGTAACTTTAGTAATACTCTAATCCCCTCATTTATCATTCGCATATAAAATCTTGTTCAATCATAGAAAAAACTCCTAAATCAAATATTTTAGGATAGTGAGAGCACATAATGCGTAACAGTCAATAGGTATCATGGGAGCAAAATACCTATTGCTCTCGACATCATTTGAATGATCAACAGTTTATTCGAACTTCTTTCTTGAAAAGCGAATTGTAAAAGACGATTACCCGACACTGGGTAAATGCACGAAGGAGTAGAAGAAGGATAGTTAACAAGCATATATACTCAAATCTTCGATTTCAATTTAGAAGGAGAAATTGATTTTTCGTGATATTGATATGATCAGGACTTGATCCATAGTATGCAAAGTTTTGCATCTCAATAGAAGACAAAGAGGTGCACTTACCAAATATATCATAATATTGCTCAATGCTTCTGGGCAGCACATAAATATCTACATCAATTATAAAAAGCAGAATGAACATGCGAAATAAAATAAATTTTATAGGCAGATGTCTGCTTCATGATTTCCTCTGCTTACTCCTTGTTAGTTTGTAACGAACTGTATTCTTATAGCAACTTATAATACTACTTTACAGGGGAACGCTTCAAGAAATATAGCTGTAGATTTCTGTCTAGTGTATGTGCACAGTAAAGAGTAAGGATTAGGAACTAGGAACAGGTAAAAGAATTTAGGAAGAATGGTTGCGATTCTAATAGTGATATGTTACCATATTCTACAATATAATGGATATAAAATATATACTTGAAGTTAAGGAAGGAGTTATCATGGAACTTTTCGCACAACTAACGCAACTCTTTGGACCAAGTGGTTACGAGTCCAGAGTAAGGGAGTTCATAAAAAACGAGCTGAAGGATCTGGCGGATGAGATTATTGAAGATGCCATCGGCAATTTGATTGTATTCAAAAAAGGATATGGTGAGAACAAAAAGAAGATCATGTTGTCCGGTCATACGGATGAGATTGGTGTACAGGTCATTAAAGTCGAAGACAACGGTATGATTATGGTTAAATCTTTAGGAAGTTCATGGATCTATACGACCTATCAGTCCCGCGTGCAATTCAAGAATGGAACGATTGGTGTTGTGGCCAGCCGGGTACGCCCGGATAAGATAGACGATAAATTTACGAATCTGTATGTTGATATCGGTCTTTCCAAAAAGGAAGATGTTTTAAAATTGGTTGATGTCGGTGACGCTGGTGTTTACATGGGAAGCTTTGAAACACTTGCAGGTGACTACATTACGGCAAAAGCCATCGATGACAGAGTTGGCTGTTACATGATGATGGAGACCTTGAAAAATGTGAAATCTGCTTACCATGATGTGTACTATGTATTCGCCGTACAAGAAGAGGTCGGCTGCCGAGGTTCTAAAGTTACAGCAGCAAGAATTAAGCCGGATCTTGGAATTGCAGTGGATGTAACACCAGGACATGACCGCCCGGGGGACCTTGAAGGCAGTAATACCTTAGGCAATGGTACCGCAATAAAAATATCAGATACTTCTGTTATTTGCGACGAAGCCTTAAATGAGCTTATGTTTGCCTTATGCAAAGAAAACAACATTCCTTACCAGAAGGAAGTTATCTATGTTGGCGGAACGGATGCAAGTTCCATGAATATGTCTGGATATGGAGTAAAGGCAGGAGCAGTTTCCGTTGTTACAAGATATACGCACGGTCCGAATGCGATCGTGAACAAGAAGGACATTGAAGCATCCATTTCTTTGTTATCTAAGCTGGTAGATACTAAGCTTGAATTTCTGGTGTAATTAATGTAAGACTTTATATATTTAACGGTCAAAGAAAGAGTCAGTTCGCGCTGGGGAAGAGGAGCGAATTGATTCTTTCTTTTTGCAAAAAAATCCAGGACACTTCATACTGTTCAGACCTTTGCACCGGATGAAAGTTGCCAGCATTTCAAAGAGACGAAGGGCAAGAATATTTGTGAATGTGAAAATTAGCAAATGTGAGTACAGCAAAGTATATACAACGATGCATCAATTCGACAAAATCATGAAAAGCAATATACAGTAATGTAAAATACATTATAGAGGAAGCGTGAAAATAAATATTATTAAAAGAAAAGCAAAACATTGAAATTGCAATAGAAAGTGTGATAATATTTAAAACAAGAAAAGTTAGGTTCTGGAAAAGAGGAGAGTATGGAAGAGACATGGAGTGATACCCTTTTGCGGTGCATACAGGAAAATAATCCGGATGAGTGGAATACCTTACGCAGAAAGAATCGAAAGGTTAAGCTTTCATTTCTTGATTTTGAGCTGATGAATCAGGTTGTGGAAGGCTTTAACCTAAAAGGGATGGAGTTCAGTCATGCCAATTTTTCATCCTCCATATTTTTACGCTGCATGTTCGACCAGAGCATACTGGAAAACCTACAGGCTTTTGGTGCAAAATTCTGGCAATGCAGCTTTGTATCTGCAAAGATTACGAATGGAAATCTGGTGACCTCCACTTTTGAAGAATGTGATCTTCGCTATGCCGACCTTTCAGAAAGCAGTGTTCATCAGAGTTTCATTCAGGTATGCAAGGCAGACAACTGCATTTGCAAAAAGGTTTCATTTTATGATTCCTGTCTGGGGAGTACTTCCTTTGCTAATTCAAATCTTACCGGGAGTGAATTTAAAAATGTAGTGCTGTATCATACAGATTTTACGGCAGTGACGGTAGACGGTGATACGATTTTCTGGGACTGCTATTATGATAAAAAGACCAACTTCACCGGTGTCGGACTTGGAAGCTGCCGTATTGAACCAGTGCTTTTATCGAGCTTTCAATGTAATATAAGAAGAATATGGTGGGAGAACTGGTATCAGGAGAAAAGAGAAGCAAGACAGGAACATAGGAAAAAGTATAGAAAGAAACCTCTCTTATACCTGTTTCAAATAATCAAAGACTTTTTTTCCGCTTTTATGACATTTGTGATAGAAATCTTTTGGTGGATTACGGATTATGGTTCTTCAACAACCAGGCTTGTTCTGGTCTTTCTTGCAACCACGGTTGGTTATTCGTTGATTTATAATTTCTTTCCGCAGATAACAAATGACATTATACTGCAGACAGCAGGGCATCCTGTATTGAATTTTTTCCGGTCTTTGTATTTTTCAGTTATTATTATGACTGGACTTGGATTTGGAGATATTCATGCATCCGGGGAGCTATTGGCCGGTCATATCATTATGATGCTGCAGTCACTGATGGGATACATATTACTTGGCGCGTTTCTTGTCAGAATCGGAATTCTGTTTCAGGGTGAGTTCCCGGTTGCTTCCATACGGAAAAAGAAAACAGAGGACCTGTGTGAAAATGAAAATCTTCATACAAAAAGACACTCGTTACTTCACAAGAAAGGAAAGGAAGGGAAAGGATGAGTTCATACACGTGTGTTATTGCTGATGATAGTAACCTGTTTCGAACCATAATACGGGATCTTTGCAATGAACTATCGCTTTTTGTAATGAAAGAATACGAGAGAGGAGACAGATTCCTGACAGATCTTGAGCACAAGAACATCGAGGAACCGGATTTGATGTTTCTTGATATCAACATGCCCGGAAGATCAGGAAAAGATCTGATTGAGGATATTCTCGAAGTATGTCCGGAAGCAGTCATAATTATGATCTCAACAGTAAGTGACAGTAGAATCGTTACAGAATGTATATCCCTTGGTGCATCAAATTATATCAGTAAGGAATCGAACAAAGAACTGATGAAGGATGTTATTTTGTCCACCATGCGAATTAATGGAATGACATGATTTCATGGGTTGATAAGCTTGTGAAGCACACGTTTATAAGCAGGCCATGACCTTACCTTTCAAGGTGTTCTGATGCAGTAACCTATCGGGAAACAAAAGCAGAAAATGTTCCTGTAAAAGACTTGACAGAAATGGGTAGGAACGATATTATAAAGCTAATTTCAGGTGTTAACACCAGAAAAATAAAATAATAAGAGGAGAAGTATATGTTACGTGTGAAAGAGGAGAATACTGCAAAATAAATATTGCACAGACAGATTTTTATTCGTGATCTGTCTTGAAGTCTGCAAAGATCTGCAGGCTCTATTCGCCTTACATATGCTTTGACAAATTCTACTTGGAAGCATGGCTGTCCGGCCATGTTTTTTGTATGCTGTAACTGCTTTATTGCAACCTGCAGCATATATTGTCCAGTGATTTTTTTTGTTGACCAGGAGCATTCGGTACAGGAATGTTCGTGGTCTTTTTTATTTTATAGGAAAGTTCTCAGAACTTTTCTATAAAATAAAAAGCATTCCATGCAGGATGCGCACTCACGCGGAAGGTAACTTTCAATTTTTGAAGGCGTTCGGCGCGAAGAATGTGCCGGAGCACATTCTTTGTTCTTTTAATAAAAAAAGCTCTTTGAACTTACGAAAAACAGAAAGCATATTTGTTTGAAAGAGGATTGCATTGGCTTGGTGAATTTTTATGTAAGGCGAAACTATGGCAAAGGTAAAACAAAAAGAGAAATATAACCTGTATTTTTCAGGAGTTAAAATGTGCTTAGATGGCGCAGAAATGGAGAAAAATGACAAACATTGTAGAAACAAAAGATATTACCAAAATCTATAAAAGATACAAGAAAAAGGATGGCCTAAAGGGGAGCATTGCAGGCTTATGGAAAAGGGAATATGAAGAAAAGGCTGCGGTAAGACAAATGAATCTGACAATAGAAGAAGGAGAATTTATTGGACTGATCGGACCAAACGGTGCAGGGAAGACAACACTTATCAAAATGCTGACCGGGATCATTGCACCAACCTCAGGTGAAATCAATGTTCTTGGCTTTTACCCAAATGATATGAAAAATGCTTATAAGAAGCAGTATGCAGTGGTCATGGGGCAGAAAAGCCAGCTATTCTTTGAACTGACCGTCAATGATACCTTACGTCTGTTCAAAGAAATCTATGAGATTAAGGAAGAAGAATTTCAAAAGAATAAGGCATATTTCAGCCGGTTATTTGAAGTAGAAGAGCTTATGAATGTTCAGGTGCGTACATTATCACTTGGAGAACGGATGAAGATGGAACTGATCGTTGCGCTGCTGCATAATCCGAAGATCTTATTTCTGGATGAACCGACCATCGGTCTGGACGCCATTGCATCAAAACAGATTCGGAAATTCTTACGGGAAGTTAATGAGGAAAGAGGGACCACAATACTTTTGACGTCACACTATATGGAAGATATAAAAGCACTTTGCGACCGTTCGGTGGTCATAAATCATGGACTTTTGATCTACGATGGAAAAACAAAGGATCTCTTTGATAAGTATCAGCTTAGCAAGAGGATTACCGCTGTTTTTGATCACCCGGTTGCAGAACTGAAGCTGAAAAAGGATGGCGTTGATGTAATTCTGGAAGGAGAATATAAAAAAATCTACAACGTTCAAAAAGACATGACAAAAGCTGTATTGGCTGAAATTATGCAGTATGAACCGGATGATATCTCAATTGAAGAAGAGGAGATCGGGGCTGTGGTCGAACGCATTTACCGGGAAGGAAGTGCTGTTTATGAATAAATACCGGGAAATCGCGAAGATTTATATGAAAGCACAGCTGGTATGGCGTGCAGATGTTATATTCAATATGGTATTTACCATAGCAAAGATTATATTTGCCTACTTGATCTGGAGCATCATTTTCGAAGCGAAAAGCAGAGTCGGTGAATTCACTTTTTTTGGTATGATGTCTTATTACATTGTGAATTCCTTTTTGTCACAACTGGAAATGTCCCCGCGAATAAGTAATGAGATCAACCAGCGTATACGAAATGGTACCTTTTCAAAATATATGATCGTTCCGGTAAATGTGGAGGGGTATTTTGCAGCTATGGAAGCCGGGATTGTACTGTTCTATTTTATTTTTGATCTGATTGCAGCTGCCGTCTGGATTTTGATATTTCGAATTCAATTCGTTTTTACCAGGGATTTACTGACGATTGTCTGTGCCGTTTTGATGATTCTGATAGGGTTAGTCTTTATGGTACAGCTCAACTTTTTCCTTGGACTGCTGACGTTAAAATACCAGGGTATCGGAACATTTTTAATGATCAAGGATAATCTTGTATCGCTGGTAACAGGCAGTATAATTCCGCTGGCGCTGTTCCCGGAGCTTGTGGTAAGGATCATGAAATTCCTGCCCTTTTATTATGTGACCTATCTGCCGTCCATGCTGCTAACCGGGTATAATCAGTCGGAAGCACTCTATGGTGTGGGCATAATCTTGATATGGGCTATAGCGATGCAGGGGATCATAAAGCTTACGTGGAAACAGTACATCAGAAAGTATGACGGGGTAGGGATATGATAAATCATATAAGAAAATACGGACGTGTCTTAAGAGAGCTGATACGGCTTCGTTTTCAAAATCTTATGATATTGCGGCTGGACTTTTTTGGACCATTTTTTGTTGACGGCAGTTTATTCTTTATACAACTGCTCGCGTTCAGGGCAATCTATTCAAAGATAGATGCCATAGGATCGTGGGGCCGAGGTGAAATGATTCTGTATATCGGAACTTTTTCACTGTTGAATGCCATCAGTATGACCATATGCTTTTTTGGCATAAATGGAATTCCGTCCAAGATCAAAAGCGGTGAGATGGATCTGTATCTTTCAAAGCCGATCAGTCCGCTGTTCCGTCTGACCTTTGAATATGTAAATCCGGGCTCGCTGCTTCTGATTCCTTTGAGCATCGGCATCATTGTTTATGGTGCAGGAACAAGAGAAGGTGAAATCACGGGCGGATCCGTGCTGCGTTATCTATTCTGGCTGGTCATCATGGCATTCCTGTATTATATCATGGAAGTTCTGATCCGCTGTGTATCCTTCTTCCTGATATCGACAGCCAGAATGGAACAGATCGAGGAAGCCGGACTGATGCTGTGCTTTAAGCTTCCCGGAATAGCAATGTACGGTATTTATAAAGTGATCTTTTATTTTATCCTGCCGTATGGCATCATGGCTACTTTACCGGTGCAAAGTCTGATTGGAGAGATGACCTGGAAGACAGCATTGCAGGGAATTGCTACGGTTGCAGTCTTTGCTGTACTGACAGCCATGGTGTGGAAGAAAGGTCTGAGGCATTATAACAGTGCAAGTTCGTAAGACAAAGGCGCAGTAATAAAAGCTGCGCCTTTTCTTATGGTATGCTATGTTAGGTCTGTTTCTATGGGTTTTGTTGTCTTACCCTACGTCACTTTTGATCAGAACCCGAAGAATTCTTAGAATCAGATCATTCTTTCTGGCGCTTCCTTTTGACCAGGATTCAGAATAGTGATGGAAAATGGGAGCTGCATTTGGTAATATGATATCTGTATGTAAGCAGCGCTCGATTTCATTGAGCAGGTGCTTTTGATGGCCTTGCTGCATGAATTCAGGGAACATGGAAAAATTACTCACGCATTCCAGACTGCTGAGCCATGTCGAGAAATATTTTGAATCAACGGGAATTGCTGTATCAAGGGGCATACCGGTCACATAATAGATGCCCTCGCATCGACGCCAGATATATTCAAAAAAAGCCTGTTCCATTGCTTTGTCAAGAAAGTTATTCTTTTGTGCAAGCCAGACAATATAGGAGGTAAATGGATTTAATAACAGCACTTTGGTTTTACCGGACTCCTCATTCCAGACTTTTTCGTCCAGCGTACCTGACAATAGGGATTTTGTCAGAAGAGTAGACAGAGCTTTCTTTTTTTCCTGCAATAAGGGGTGGTCAGGGACGAACAGTGAGAGATTTGCCGCAATAATGGTACGGAATGCGATTGGAAATCCATCGTGCTTTTCGTTCGTATCAAGCCAGTCTTCCTCTCCGGTAAGATATCGTTCCATCAGACCGATGGCTTTTTGAATCATAGGATCATTATGATCAAGAGATAAATCAAGGGAACGCGCAAGCGCTCTTTCGGTCGTAACAAATTTCTGTTTTACAGTCGCTTTGCTGTCCTGCGTGTGAAATCTGCCCCAGGAGCCATTTTCCCATTGCTCGCTGACAAGTTGATGATACCATTTGGACTCTCGTGGCGGTGTCAAATCACCACTGGGTTCCTCTGTTATCGATCTGGCTAGTATGTACTGTGGAACTGGATCAGATGCTGCTGATTTTAGGTAATCAATAATTGATTGTATCTCTTTCTGCATAGTAACCCTCCCCATATTATTGTCACATATAATGTATTGATACCGGTGCAAATAGTTTTGCTCTGGTTTTGCGCTCAGATATCTATGGCTATTATAACATGAAGAAAATAGAAAATAAAAGGAAATTATGTGAGTTACTTCAGTGTACAGCCCGGTTAATGGTTTTCTTCTTTTACGACTTTTACTTTTACGGGGGATACTACAAAAAGATACAGTTAAAAGCAGAATAATAATGTACTTCCAAAGCAAATCAAGTAAAATGATAGAGAAGTGAACTGAAATGCAATAAAAGTAAAAGCAACAGAAGTAACAGCAACAGAATTAATAGCAACAGAATTAAAGTAATAGCATTGACAGCAACAGCATTAAAGCAACGGTACAGAGTAAAAAAGAAGGAGTATACAGCATGAATGAAGTTCTTGAAATCATAAGAAAGAGAAGAAGTGTAAGAAAGTATAAACAGGATGCAATACCGGAGAAAACACTGCAGGATATCCTTTTGGCCGGACAATATGCACCGAGTGGCGGAAACAGTCAGTCAAGCCATCTTTATGTAATTAAAAGCAGAAAAGTGCTGGAGGAAATAAAAGAGCTTGCCCGAGGTGAATTTAGTAAAATGCAGATCACCGAAGGAATGTACCGAAGTATTAAAAATTCCATACAGGCTTCGCAAAAAGGAAATTATGATTTTACGTACAATGCACCGGTGCTTGTTGTCGTGACAAACCAGAAAGATTATGGGAACGCCATGGCTGACAGTTCCTGTGTTCTTGAGAATATGATGCTTGCTGCAACTTCGCTGTTTGTTGGCTCTTGCTGGATCAACCAGCTTCACTGGCTTGACGAGAACCCGGTCATCCGCTCGTACATGAGCCGGCTGGGAGTAACAAACCAAGAGACGATATGTGGAGGCTTAGCACTTGGATTTTCTGATGAGGGTGACAGACAGCCAGTGAACCGGACTGGAAATAGGATAACTTTTATTGAGTAACCAGAATGGGTGCTGTATAAAGTGACTTAAACAAACGGTTCTGACAAAGGCGATTCGTCCGCGCAGGATGGAACATTTTACTATTATGATATGCAAAACAGGGAGGAATCAAGCAAATGATCTGGGTTTTTATTATCTTATTTTTTATTTTGGGTGTACTTTCCGTCATAAGTCCAAGATTCATCTGGCATGCAGCAAAGATTTTATGGTTTCTCAGCCCCGGAGATTACGGACAGCCATGGGGAGATGACAAAAAGCCACAGGAGAAGACCTTGAAAACTCTGCGCTTCTGTGGAATCGGCTATCTGGTGGTTGCTCTTATACTATGGATCTATTCTTTCTTCAGCTGATAAAAATAATCGAAGAACTCAAGAGGAGAATTGAATACCTTAAAAAATGCCGCTTCAAAAGGACTGTGAAAATAATTTCTCATTTTTTCACAGTCCTTTTGATTGTTATAAGGTGAAACTTGTCATGCATACAATATAGCCTTTGACTGGGATATAATTCCAATGTATAATGCATAAAAACATGTGTGTAGGAGGAGAATATGGAACCCCGGAATTTATATGAAGTTATCAGGACAGATTATGAGGAAAAGGAAGTATTTGAAAAAGCAAAACAATATTCCTTCGATTATCTTGACACAATAGGAAAAAGAGATGTAACTCCGACTGCAGAAAGTATGAAAGAACTTCAGAACTTTGAGGAAGAGCTGCCAAATCAGAGCTGTTCCTCCTCAGAAATTCTGGAGCTGTTGCATAGGTATGGTTCAGAGAATACCGTTATGACGACTGGCGGTAAGTATTTTGGTTTTGTATGTGGAAGCAGTCTTCCGGTTTCCCTTGCCGCCAAATGGCTATCCGATGTCTGGGACCAGAACTGCGGACTTTATGTTATGTCTCCCATTGCTGCAAAGCTTGAAGAATTATGCGAGAGGTGGGTCGTATCACTGCTTCAATTGCCCAAAGACACGGCTGCAGGTTTTGTCAGCGGTTCATCGTCTGCCATAATCTGTGCACTTACAGCGGCCAGGAATTCATTACTGCAGAAACAGAACTGGGATGTTGCCGGACAAGGCTTGTTTGGCGCACCACAGATAAAAGTTGTACTGGGAGAGCAGGCACATTCTTCTGTATTTAAGGCGTTGGCACTGCTTGGTCTTGGGAAGGACCGTGTTACCTTAGTTCCCGTGGATGATCAGGGGAGAATGCTGCCGGAAAAGCTGCCCGCACTTGATGCATCTACGCTTTTGATCGTTCAGGCAGGAAATGTGAACAGCGGAGCCTTTGACCCACTGGATGAATTGTGTGAGAAAGCAGAAAAAGCAGGAGCGTGGGTGCATGTTGACGGAGCATTTGGACTGTGGGCTGCGGCATCCAATAAGTACAGTCATTTGACAAGAGGAATTGAAAAAGCAGATTCCTGGTCGGTGGATGCCCACAAGACCCTAAATGTACCCTATGACAGTGGTATTGTACTATGCCGGGACCGTAATGCTCTCGTTGGGGCTATGCAGGCAAGCGGGTCTTATATTCAGTACAGTGAACATCGGGACGGTATGCTTTATACGACGGAGATGTCAAGACGGGCAAGGAGCATAGAACTATGGGCCGCCTTAAAATACCTTGGAAGACAAGGGGTTCAGGAACTCATTGATATGCTTTGCGAAAATGCCGTGTATTTTGCTGACAGACTTTCGGAATGTGGTTTTACTGTTCTGAATGATGTAGTATTTAACCAGATTTTGATCAAAGGAAGCTCAGATAGAAGCACGAAGCAACTGCTTACCAATATACAGAACAGCGGGAAATGCTGGTGCGGCGGTGCGGTATGGAAGATGGAGCCGGTCATTCGTATCAGCGTCTGTTCGTGGCAGACAACAAAACAGGATATCGATGAATGTGTGGAGGTATTCAAAGCATGTTATAAAGAATCGTAAAAAAGTAATACAAATTTGCGTCCTTTTCAGAAGCTCCTGCGTCTCCTATAGTGAAACATAGAAAAGGAGATGAGAGCAATGGAAAATATTATTCGTTATTTATCAGAACTGGCAGGGGATACAATAGAATCGGTACTTACCAGTGTATATCACAACTGGATACCATTGAGCTTTGGTATTATTACTGCGGCGCTGATAAAGGTATTTGTAAATGCTGAAAAGCTTAAAAAGACAATTCTTGACCGCCCGAAAGTGTCAATCGGAACCAGTGTGTTTTTTGGAGCATTTACACCGCTTTGTGCCTGCGGAACGATGGCCGTCGTTATCGGATTGCTGAGTACGGCACTTCCCTGGGGACCCGTTATGGCTTTTTTGACATCCTCACCCCTAATGAGTCCGGATACTTTTATATTATTGGCTGGTATTGTGAGCTTTCGATTTGCGTTTGCATTAACGGTGGCATCCGTGATACTTGGCTTGGGATCCGGGGTGATTACGCATGTAATTGAAAAAAAGACATCATTTCTGGACAATCAGCTGCGGTTTCTGAACCCTAAGAATCAGGAATCCTGTGCTTGTCAGACCGTCACAAAGTCTGTGACCTGTGAATGCAATGCAGCAGGTGATCTTGACATTCAGGAATGCTGTGCTGTCACAGTGAAAGAAAGGTCAAAGCTGGAGATGCCTATATTTTTAACGAAGCTGCGAATCAAAGAGGTCGGGAAAGCTATTGTTGATGTTGGTTTTAAGCAGATTATGGTATACTTTTGTATATTTGCAGGTCTTGGATATCTGATACAATCGTTTGTTCCGACCTCAGTCATCATGTCATTGTTCAGCAGTGAATCAGTTTTTGCAATACCACTGGCGGCCGTTATCGGCTTACCCCTGTATGTCAGCGGGGAAGGAGCTATTCCGCTGATCGAGTCACTGATGAATCATGGCGCTGGTGAAGGAGCAATGATGGCTTTTATGATTACCGGTCCGGCTACAAGTGCGTGGGTAATCGCGGGCATAAGTGCATTTATGAAGAAAAAGGTGATCGGTCTGTATCTGATTTTTGTATTTTTTGGCGGCATTCTTCTAGCATATGGATATCAATTGATTTTGAATATGCTGTAAAATCAGACTGGCAGCAGAAGTGATATAAAAAATAATCATGGGCTTAGGCAGAAATGGAGAAAGCATGATGTATACAACTGAGCAGATATGGGAAGATTTCAATAAATCACTGAAAGCCTTTATAAGGTACAGAATCGAAGATTCGAACCTGGCAGAGGATGTCCTGCAGGAAGTCTTTATTAAAATTCATGAGAATAATGATAAATTGCATGATGTGGAAAATATCAAAAGCTGGATCTATCAGATAACAAGAAATACAATCATTGATGCGTATCGGAGACAACAGGGCAGGAGAGAAGAAATCAGAGATGTTTATGAAGATGAGATCATCAATGAGTTAGAAAGCAGCGACCGGATCCTTACAGAGATTGAGATGGAGCCAATGCAGAAAATTGCTGCAGGATTAAAAGAAATGGTGGACAAGCTCCCCGGTAAATATGCACAGGCACTTACCTTTGTGGAGTTCGAGGGGAATTCACAGATCGAATTGGCAAAGGAACTTGGAATAACTGTATCAGGCGCAAAATCCCGTGTTCAGCGAGGCAGATTACTATTAAAGGACAGTCTGATGAAATGCTGTCACTTTGAATTTGATCGATATGGAACGATCATTAACATGCATCCGATAGCCTGTTGCTGCTGCCACAAGTCCGCAGATAAGCATGAAAGCTTTTTATAAGCGGCATAGAGTACATAAAAACACAAGGCCTGCCGGGAAGGCAAGCCTTGTGTTTTTATTGTGAAAAATACGAATTAGTTAAAGATCCTGCCTTATAGTTCACGTGCATTGATTTGAAAAGGTTTCCGGCATGAGTAGGCGGTATCAAAAAAACCTTTGTAGGAAACATCATGTTCCAAACAATAGACCGTCCACGATAATTCATCATCACATTCGAATGGCTCACGATTGTTTTTCATAACTTCTATAGCATCTATGATATTCTCGATCAATACTGCGTTGATAAACAAAGGGAGCTGTGCAAGCTGCTCTTTTGGAAGCTTTGTTTCAGAGCGATAGCCGGACAGAACAACAGAAAAATATTCATCCATAAAGGTCTTTCTTTTTATCACGTTCGGCTCGAATTGAATCCAGCCTGTACCATGAATCCAGAGATTCGCCAGATCGAACATATACCAGCAAAAACAGGAATTATCAAAATCGTACACTGTGATCTGGCCGGTCTCATAGTCAATCATATAATTGCCATCGCTGTAATCAAAATGCACCATTCCATAGGTACTTGAACTTTTCGTTACCTGATGTAAGGCTTCAAGCACTTCCATGAATTTTTGTTTTAATCGTGAAAGCGAAGCAGGAAGCAGTTCATTAAAGGTTCTTTCATTGTATTTGTCAAAAAAATCAGCTTTTTTATGAACAGGAAGGTAGCTTTTTGAAAGCTGATGCATCTTTCCTAAGGTTTTTCCGCAGTTATAGAAGTATTCAGTAAGCGGAACACCATCCCGGTAACGGTAGTTATTCTCAGCCAACTGCTTGCCTTTTGCTTTTTCAAAGGCGCAGATATACAGAAGATGGTCCTTATAGGCTATTACTTCTACCAAAGCATTGGTCTTTGAGTGAATGACATTTGCGACACTTGCGCCGTTTTCTGCCAGGTAGCGGATATATTCAGCTTCGGCAAGGATATCTTCATAGCTTCTGTCTTGCAGAAAAGAGATCCTTATAACAGTAAATTCTCCTGCCTTCGTTTCATACATATACACTACATTTCGTCCACCTTGATGTGCGGGGATTTGTTTTTTTGTATAACCTTCCAGCGCATAACGCTGCTCAATGATCGGGAGGATATATTCTTCACCGATCGAAATTACATCATAATAAGTCATGAGACTCTCCTTTTTTAATTAAAGTACGGAGAGTTAATTATATGTCACTCTCCGTTCGTAACAAATAATTTTCTGCATCGAATCCCTCTTTTCAAAATTTTGTATCTATGATAAACACAGGCGAACCTGTGGTTCTTTGTTTACTGAGCTGTATCCTCGATGCTCAATCCAAAATGTTTTGCCAGTAATGCCAGCACCGCATCTTTTGTGTCGGCTTCTGTATCTTCTCTGACCACTGTGAAAAACCCGCTTTTTGCATACTCGTCATAGTGTTCTTTGCTGTTTACTTTTGCTATACAGGCTCTGAAATTCTCCATAGTCTTCTTTGGGTCATTACATTTTTGAATTTCCCGGAATAAGAACTGTTTATCCGGATCCTTACGATCGAAGAACTTTTCGACCGACATCGACTGCGGTGAAAGCATGACAGCGACCTGGTGATACTCGGTTATTTCCTGTAACAAGGGTAGGGGTATGTTCGTATCGACGATGACCAGTCTGTCATGTGAGATACGGATCAGCTCAGCGATTTCAAATTCAGAAGCTTCCTTTGCTCCTTCAATGATCCAGCGATCATATTCCTCTGGTGTACGGTTCAGGAACTCAGACCAGTCCTTCATGGTCTGAAAGTAACACATATTTGGTTGAAGCGTAGGTTCGATGATATCATTGCAAAATTGCATATGATAATTCTCGCCGCAAGGAATCAGACCGTATTTTTCGGCAAGCATGGCAACCATGGTGGACTTGCCTGCATAGGCTGTGCCTGTAATGAATCTTACATTCTTCAGGTAGTGTTTGATTATAGAATTCTCAATCTTCATAGGTACTCTCCTTTAATAGACAACAAAATAAAACGCCCTTTTTGTAGCTTGATAGCAAGGCATTTTTGGATTCTTTACATCATTTCCGGTAATGGAACCATCAAAATGAATCAGCGTATTCTGTTGTTATTAAAGAGTAAATGACACCACATATCGTATCTCCCGTGTATAATCTTATAACAATTCCAGTGCTCTTTTGTAAAGCGGATCAAATTCACAGCCGCAGCTTCCGCATTCTTCATCTGCCTGTTTTACGGCATTGATCAGGCTGAGGTTGATTTCGTTTGTCAGCTTGCCTGCCTGTTCTGCCTCGAGCCAGGTTTTTGAAGGAGTGTCAATTACATCCCATCCTGATTCTGCAAATTTCGTAAGGATGATGGTCAGTTCATTGCTTTTCGTTTCCATGGTAAAATCTCCTTTATGAATTGATTTATTGATTCAACTATTTAGTTACTGCAGTTCATTCTGCGTAAATTCCATTCGGTTTTTCTATCCTATATAGTTACTAATTGTCTCATCGCTCCAGATGTGTGCTTCAATGTATCGCTCCGGACCGAATCTGCCATCGTTGTTCCAAGCCTGTGGATAGCCGTATTTCTTGATTAATTCCAGAATCTCATCATATAAATACAGTTTCTTTCGATATTCTTTGCTGTCTGTTACGCGTGGGCTGAATGTCGGGTGAGAATCGCCATAAGTAAAAGAAACAGTCGAAAGATCGAATGCCTCAATGGGAATCTTAATGCAGGCACAATTCTCGAACCATGTACTTAACCAGGGACTGTGTTCAATGACCATATAGTGAGGAGCTGTCCGTTTTATGATTCCTCCCTTTTCAAGGAATTTCATTCGCAGGATTTCTTCATAGTGAAGACGGTCTTCGATATAGGTCGAGTGTCTTTTGGCACATTGTACCTCCGGTTTACTTACACGGATTTCTTCCAGGATGGATTTCGCTTCATCAATGGGAAGATCAGAAAGATTTCGAAAAGGACCAATGGTACGATCATAATAATGATAGAGATACATGGCGCAGACTCCTTTTATGAAACAGCATGGTGTATAAAAATAATATAGCATTTCATGGGAAAATAAGCCAGAAACATTTTGAAAAAGACAAAATAAATTTGCTGGTTTGTTATGTTTATTCATGCCTGAATGAATCATATTTTTCAATTCGAGAAAAATATAAAATTATTATAAAGTAATTTCGCAACACATGGTTTTGTGGTATGATACATGTAGAGTCAATTGCCATGTCTTATGGAATGTAAATCCTTATTTGACATAGCGTTTAAAAAAGCACAAAAAAGTTTAGTGGAGGTTCTAAATGAAATGGAATATTGTTGCAGATTCAAGCTGTGATCTGTTAAAAATGGATGGTCTTGGTGATGAGGAGCATTATGGCATTGTACCGCTTACAATACGCATTGGTGAACAGGAATTTGTAGATGATGCAAAACTTGATGTGGAAGGCATGATGAAGACAATGCGAAGCTACAAAGGCAGTTCAAGTTCAGCTTGTCCCAGCCCGGGTGATTGGGCGGAACAGTTTATGAAAGCAGACAATACCATTGCTATAACAATAACCAGCAGTCTGTCTGGCAGTTATGGAAGCGCCATGCTGGCAAGAGAGATGGTGCTGGAAGAACATCCGGAAAAGAAGATATTGATACTCGACAGCCTGTCGGCCGGAACAGAACTTGTGCTTGCAGTTTATAAAATTCACGAGTTGATAATGGACAAAGTTAGTTTTGATATAATTGAGAAAAAGATAAAAGAGTACATGAGTGAGACACATCTTCTATTTTCGCTGGCTTCTTTTGAAAATCTTGTGAAAAGTGGGCGAATGAGCAGAATCTTAGGGTTTGTTGCAGATAAACTAAACATGAGAATCATCGGAGAAGCCAGTGAAGAAGGCAAACTTGAGATCCTTCATAAGGTAAGAGGAGAAAAAAAGACAGTCTCAATGATTTTAGATGAAATGAAAAAGCATAAATTCAATGGAAGTCATGTTGTGATCGGACATTGTTTTAACTTTGAAAGTGCTATGGCTTTAAAAAAGAATATTCAGGATTTATGGAATGGTGCCAGAGTAACGATACTTCCAACCAGAGGATTATGCAGCTTTTATGTTGAAGAAGGCGGACTGATGGTAGGTTATTGAGGATACTGGATTAATAAGAAGAAAAAGAACTGCCCGATAGACATACTCTATGAGGGCAGTTCTTTTATGGGGAAATGTTACTTAAGGCTGATTATTACTTAAGACTGATTATTACGGTATAGACCGATCCGTCATTCAGAGATACACGAAGAAGGTACGTACCGCTTGTTAACCCTTTTGTACTCATATTGAATATATACTGATTGCTGGTCGAGTCATATCGGAACAGGCTTCCTGAGGTAGCAGCACTTGTCGAAGTTGCTTCCAGAACATCACCGGATATGTTATTTGAAATCTTAGCATAGGATAAAGAGGCAACGGCGGTGGATACATCCGCGGTGAATTCCTAAAACAGCCGAAAATTAATTACTGTTTTATTACAAATAATGTGATATGATAAATGTATAAATCAAACCGGACAGAGGATAAACTATGCTTACAGAGAAAAGATTTGAGGAAATAGTAAATCTGGTCAATGAAAAAGGTAATGTTACCGTTCAGGAATTAAAAGATCTCTTTCAGACCTCCGAGTCTACGATCCGGAGAGATCTGACGGTCCTGCATGAAAATGGAAAACTAATCAAAGTTTTTGGCGGTGCGATAGCGCTGGAAAGCAGTATCTTTACAAAAGACATCAGAGTGGAAGAAAGAAAACAGCTCAATCGTGAGGAAAAGATAAAGGTCGCGCAGTATGCAGCCGGGCTGATCCAGGATAATGATTTTGTATACATTGATGCCGGAACGACAACAGAATATATGATTCCTTACATTGATAAATTCCAGGCGACTTATGTGACCAACGGAGTCAGCCATGCGCAGCGGCTGGCGGCAGCAGGGCTTCATGTACTGCTCATCGGTGGGGAGCTGAAAGAATCCACAGAAGCAGTTGTAGGAAGTACTGCAATTGTGAATATACAGAAGTACCATTTTACTATCGGTTTTTGGGGAACCAACGGGATCAATAAGAAAAGCGGCTATACAACGCCTGACTATGATGAGGCAATGGTCAAACAGGTCTCCATGGAACATACAAGCCAAAGATATATACTTTGTGATTCAAGCAAATTCAGTCAGGAGAGCACAGTAACTTTTGCAGAACTCGAAAGTGCAAAAATCATTACGGACAAAGTGGAAGATGCACAGATAAAAAAATGGAACAATGTCATCGTACCATAGATTTTGGGTGTAATGTAATTGTTTATGACTGAATTTGGAGTATTATTCGAATAGTGCAACGGCAGCATAGAGAAGCGAAAGAGGATTAAAGAGCAGGCAGACTTACCAATATGCGTGAGTGTGCCTGTTTTTACGCTCATAAATGACTGAATATGACTGAAAACTGTTGAATGTGCACAAAATGATGCGTAAAGATTGTGCACATATACGATTGAAAATGACAGAATATGACTGTATAATGCAAATATAGAAACAAATAAGTCACAATCAGTCACGACTAGATCAAGAGTCAAATTACAAAACGTATTAAAAGCAAAGTACAAAAGCAAAGTACAAAAGCAAAGTACAAAAGCAAAGTACAAGTATCAGATAATAACCATCAGTAAATAACAATCTGGCAAGGCAAGAAGATAAATAAAAGGAGGTGTGAATATTTGATATATACAATTACGTTTAACCCTGCTCTGGACTATATAGTTTCCGTTGATGAATTCACCTTAGGTAAAACGAACCGCACTTCTGAGGAAACACTGTTTCCGGGTGGGAAAGGAATTAATGTATCAATTGTACTTAAGAATCTCGGTATTTCCAGTACAGCACTTGGATTCATAGCGGGGTTCACCGGAAGAGAGATTGCAGAAAAGCTTGAGAAGCTGGGGTGTGTTACAGATTTTATTGAAATACCGAATGGGTTTTCAAGAATCAACATGAAATTAAAGAATGTTGAGGGAACAGAAATCAATGGGCAGGGTCCATGTATTGACAATAATAATCTGAACCAGCTGTTCGAGCAGTTAGACAAGCTGAAAGAAGAAGACATTCTGGTCCTTGCGGGCAGTATTCCGGCATCTCTTCCGGATTCCATTTACAAAGACATCATGGAGCGGCTCGCTAATAAAGGGATTCTGATCGTTGTTGATGCAACAAAAGACCTTTTGATCAATGTGCTGAGTGAACATCCATTTTTGATAAAACCAAACAATCATGAACTTGGCGAGATTTTTGGTGTGACACTGAAAAGCAAAGATGAAGTACTGACTTACGCAAAAAAGCTTCAGGAGAAGGGGGCAAGAAATGTCCTGGTCTCCATGGCGGGTGAAGGGGCCGTCTTTTTATCAGAAGATGGACAAGCCTTTCAAATGGCAGCACCGGTTGGTAAGCTGGTCAACGCGGTCGGAGCAGGCGATTCGATGGTAGCAGGATTTCTGGCTGGCTGGCTGAAAAGCAAAAACTATAAAGAAGCATTTACGATGGGTGTGGCAACAGGAAGTGCAAGTGCATTCTCAATGAATCTTGCAACAAAAGACGAGGTTGAG
The DNA here is from genome assembly GCA_003249225.1 of Clostridia bacterium. Lineage (GTDB taxonomy): Bacteria > Bacillota > Clostridia > Lachnospirales > Lachnospiraceae > SZUA-448. Next base: position 20,378 of record QKJQ01000011.1, read on the forward strand.
ATTTTGTTAGTACAAATCGCACAGGCAGAAACCAGAAAACAGATATAGGAAGTAAGGATATGTGCAGAGAACATGCACAGAAAAGGGGTGAACATGGAGAAGAAACTCCATGCAGCAAGTATGCCCCTGCGAGAAGCCAGTGTCATACATTGTTATGTGCAGAAAGCATGCACAGAAAAGGGGTAAACATGAAGATAACAGAGTTATTGTCAAGAGAAAGTATTTCGTTGAATGTACAGGCTTCGGATAAGAAGCAGGCAATAGAAATCGCTATCGGACTTATGGAAAAGTCGGGTAAGATAACGGATAAAGCTGCATTTTACCAGAAAGTAATGGCAAGAGAAGCGGAAGGTTCGACAGGAACCGGAGAAGGCATTGCAATTCCTCATGGGAAAGGTGATATGGTAAAGGCACCGGGACTGGCTGCGTTGGTCATTCCGGGTGGAGTTGACTTTGATTCACTGGATGATGAACCGGTCAATCTGCTTTTCTTAATTGCTGCTCCGAACACAGAGGATAACGTCCATCTTGATGTACTGAGCAGATTGTCTGTCTTACTCATGAACGATGAATTTGTCGGAAAGCTGAAAAATGCAAAAAGTGTTGACGAATTCGTAAGAATTATTGATGATACAGAAAAAGCAGAAGGACAGAAAGAAGCAGACGTACAGACAGGACACAAGTTCCTGGCCGTGACAGCATGTCCTACCGGTATCGCACATACCTATATGGCAGCAGAGAGTCTTGAGAAAGCAGCAAAAGCAAAGGGTTACAGTATTAAGGTCGAGACCAGAGGGTCAGGTGGTGCTAAAAATGTAGTGACAGCAGAAGAAATCGAACAGGCAGAATGTATCATCATCGCGGCTGATACAAAAGTTCCGATGGACCGGTTTGCAGGTAAACGTGTCATTGAATGTCAGGTTTCAGATGGAATTGGAAAAGCAGCTTCTTTGATTGAGAGAGCGGAAAACGGAGACGGATACATTTACAAAACATCCGGAAATGAAGCAGCAAACGAGAAAAAGACAAGCGGCGGAACTTCCGTCGGACATAAGATCTATATGCATCTGATGAGCGGTGTATCCCATATGCTTCCCTTTGTAGTAGGAGGCGGTATCCTGATTGCGATTGCATTTCTTCTGGATTCGATGGGCGTTGATCTGGCATCTCTTACGGCAGATCAGAGGTCAAACTTTGGTTCTATTACACCGGCAGCGGCGGTGTTCAAGACTATCGGCGGCGCAGCGTTTGGATTCATGCTCCCGGTACTTGCAGGCTATATAGCAATGAGTATTGCAGACCGGCCAGGTCTTGCTGTCGGCTTTGTTGCAGGAGCGCTTGCAGCAAGTGGAAAATCAGGTTTCCTTGGCGCACTGGTTGCCGGTTTCCTTGCCGGTTATATCATTCTTTTATTAAAGAAGCTTTTTGACAAACTTCCAAAGAATATTGAAAAGCTTGCTCCAGTTCTGCTTTATCCTTTCTTTGGCATATTGATCGTCGGTCTTTTGATGGTCTTCGTTGTAGAACCTCCGATTGGTGCATTGAACAGTGCATTACAGGATGTACTGAACAGCATGGGAAGCACAAGCAAGATTTTGCTCGGTATTGTCGTTGCCGGAATGATGGCGACCGATATGGGCGGACCATTCAACAAAGCAGCTTATGTATTCGGATTAACAAGCATTGCATCTGGCAATTTTGACATTATGGCAGCCGTTATGATCGGAGGTATGGTACCCCCTTGCGCGATTGCATTATCGACGATTCTCTTCAAACGTAAATTTACAAAAGAAGAAAGAGAATCCGGACCAACGAACTTTATTATGGGTCTTGCGTTTATTACAGAGGGAGCAATTCCTTACGCAGCAGCGGATCCGCTCCGTGTCATCCCGGCCTGTATGATTGGTTCAGCACTTGCCGGCGCTTTATCCATGGCATTCAAATGTACTCTGATGGCACCGCACGGTGGAATCTTCGTATTCCCGGTGGTGGGGAATGCATTGTTTTATTTACTTGCTTTGGCGGCTGGTACAATCGTCGGCGCATTCGTTTTAGGTGTATTGAAAAAAAGAATGGCATAGAGTAAAGTATAGATATAGGAAACAGATTATATAACGAATCGATAGTAATGGTTGTAACCGTTGACGAGTGAACTGACGTAATAATTAATCTGAATATCATTGCGTTCGTTGACCAGGGTAAGGAATTTTGAATTCTTTGCCCTGACAGGTTTTTATAGAAAGGACAGAATATATGAAAGAATATAAATACATTATCACAGATCCGGAAGGAATACATGCCAGACCGGCTGGTGAACTGGTGAAGCTTCTGAAAAGCTATCAGTCAGGTATTACCATAGGAAAAGATGGGAAATATGTTGATGCAAAGCGAATTCTTGGAGTTATGAGCCTTGCAGTTAAACAGGGACAGGAGATTACGATGACTGCTTCAGGAGAAGATGAGGAAGCCGCTATCGCAGCAATCGAAGCGTTTTTACATGAAACGATGTAAGGACCGCTGGAAACAGAACAAGGGTATATTGAAGGGTTGACAGCATCAGCCATGGAGGTGGAAAATGCAGATTTGTCAGGGAAAAAGTGTCGGACAAGGTATTGCCATTGGAAAACTGTATGTTTATTTGAAAAAGGAACAGTCGGTAAAAAGGAATAAAATCGATGATACAGCTCTTGAACTTGAAAGATTTCATAAGGCAGTTCAGACTTCGATAGAACAGCTGCAGAGATTATATGAGACATCGGTACAGTCCATTGGAGAAGCCAATGCTGCCATTTTTGAAATCCATCAGATGATGCTTGAAGATCTTGATTTTATTGAAGCAATCGAGAACATTATTACGACGCAGGAAGTGAATTCTGAATACGCAGTCGCAACGACCTCGGATAATTTTTTTAAGATGTTTTCTGATATGGATGACGAGTATATGAAAGCGCGGGCTGCAGATATTAAGGATATATCAGAGCGTGTTCTGACCGTACTTAGCGGTGGCAGTATGGGTATGAAGGAGATGACGGAACCGGTCATTATACTTGCGGATGATCTGGCGCCCAGTGAGACAGTACAGCTGGATAAAGAGAAAGTGCTTGCCTTTGTAACAGTGCACGGATCAATTAATTCTCATACAGCCATTCTGGCAAAAACCATGAGCATTCCTGCACTGGTTGCAACGAATGTCGAGCTTAGCAGCGATTTAAATGGTCTTTTGGCTGTTGTTGATGGCTATGAAGGAAAGCTTTTTATAGAACCAGAGGAAGAACAAAGAAAAATTCTGCTTCAAAGGAAAGAGAAAGAGGAGGAGCAGAAGGAGTTATTACAACAGTTGAAGGGCAAGGACAATGTAACCCTCGACGGGAAGCAGGTCAAGTTATATGCGAACATAGGCAATAGCAAAGACCTGGCGTTTGTTAAGAAGAATGATGCCGGTGGCATCGGGTTATTTCGAAGTGAATTCATTTATCTGGAAAGTTCGACCTATCCAACAGAGGAAGAACAGTTCCAGATCTATAAAACCGTTGCAGAAACAATGGCAGGAAAAAAAGTCATAATCAGAACTCTTGACATTGGAGCAGACAAACAGGTCGATTACTTTCAGATGGAAAAGGAAGAAAATCCGGCTATGGGAATCCGAGCCATTCGAATCTGCCTTACCAGACCGGATCTGTTTAAAACACAGTTAAGAGCGTTGTATCGTGCCAGTGCCTATGGAAACATAGCGATCATGTATCCGATGATTATCTCAATGGAAGAAATAAAACAGATCAAGCAATTATCAAAACAGGTACGTGATGAACTGGAACAGGAGAACATCAGGATTGGAGAAGTGGAAGAAGGCATCATGATAGAGACCCCGGCTGCTGTGATCATGAGTGATGAATTTGCAAAGGAAGTGGATTTCTTTAGCATTGGAACCAATGACCTGACGCAGTATACACTTGCCATAGACCGTCAGAATGAAAAAACAGATGCTTTTTACAATGCGCATCACCCCGCAGTTCTGCGTATGATTCAAATGGTAATTGACAATGCGCACCGGGCAGGTATATGGGCTGGAATCTGCGGTGAGCTTGCCGGAGATCTGGCATTGACAGAAACCTTTTTAAAAATGGGTGTTGATGAGTTATCCGTATCACCCGGGAAGATCTTACCTTTGCGCAAGAAGATACGAGAGACCGATACAAGCAGGTGAACTTAAATCAGGAAAATAAAATACAGTAAAATTCTAGAAGATGTGTGTAACAGCATATCTTCTTTTTTCGTTCTTTTTTTATGTTACATAAAATTTACTTTCCAATTATATTTATCCTGAATTATTCATGGTGATGTAGAAAAAAACATTCTACCCACCCAATTACTTTTACAACTCTCTTTGTTAATAACTGGTGATTTTTTTCTGAAAAAAGGGTAGAAAATCCCTGTGTTATCCACAATTAAGTTTTTATAAGCTG
>QKJQ01000002.1 GCA_003249225.1 Clostridia bacterium
CTAGTTATAATGCGTAGAAATGAAGATCAGAATATATTCGAAAGAGTATCCAGAACCTTTGGATAAGATAAAACCGATGGCTTTGACTGAGATCAGTCTACACCATCGGCTTTTTTTAGTTCAAGGTCACCTGTGAACAGTAACCAAGAACATCCTGCACATGAGAACCAAGATGCTTACGCTCTTCCTTGCTTAACTCATCCGGGAGGATGGGAGCTCCATATGTGATGGTAACCTTTGTTCGTTTGACCTTTGGAATATGCAGTTCAAAGATCTCATCGGACTTCCAGATTGCTACCGGAATAATCGGACAGCCGGTCTTATCTGCAATTTTAAAAGATCCCTCCTTAAAGGGAAGAAGTTCGTGATCATGATTTCTTGTTCCTTCCGGCATAACAAAAACAGAATATCCATGCTTTATATCATCGATGGCAGAGAGAATGGTCTTCATACCTTCCTTCATATTATCACGATCTAAAAAGAAGCAATTCACCAGACGCATCCACCAGCTAAGGAAGGGAACCTTCTGAATCTCTTTTTTGGCGATGATTCCGGTAAGTACAGGTACGGTCGTATAGATAATCGGAATATCAGCAAAGCTTCTGTGATTACCTGCAAAAAGTACAGCCCGGTCGGTTGGAACATTTTCTTTTCCTTTAACGGTGACTTTGGTCCCTGCGCTGAATAAGACGCAACGAAACCCGAAATTAACAAGGGGCTGCGCGATCTTCGTCCGAAGCTTTCGGTTGAACTTCCCTAGTAATAACAGAAAAAGAAAGAGGGGAAGGGTTATGATGAAGAACAGTAACAGTGTCAAAATGACAAGAATTAAACGTACCATGTTGCGCTCCTATCGTTATATTTTTATTCGCTCATTAACTATAACTTTTTTGAGATGGTTCGTCAAGTATAGGCTTTTTTACGGATTTTCAGGATATTCGTAAAAACAATGAAAGCAGTAAAAGTATACGATTTGGTGAGCAGCGTTCATGATTTGACATTGACTTGTGCGGTGGGGATGGTATAATGAGATTATGAGTAACCAGTGGCATGGCAGGGTAGAATACACATGAAATGAACTGGAAGAAATCAAACGAAGGAGAAGGCGAATATGGATATTACAGCATTGTATAAGATTAGTTATGGGCTTTATATTGCAGGGGTGGAATCAGAGGGTAAAATCAATGCCTGTGTTATCAATACAGCAACGCAGCTGACAGTTACACCACTTTATGTATCCGTTACATTATTAAAGAGTAATTACACAGTTGAACTGATTGAGCAGAAACAGAGTCTTGCATTATCTATCGTTTCAATGGACACTCCGTTGTCGGTGATTCAGCATTTCGGCGGAAAATCAGGACGGGATGTTGAGAAGTTTGCAGACCGTACTTATAAAATGGATGAAAATAACAATCCATACGTTGAAGGAACCATGTTGGCTTATGTCAGCCTGAAGGTAGCGCAGACTGTTGATCTGGACACACATGTCATGTACATCTGCGAAGTGACAGATACAGATTATCTTTCCCATACAGGTACGCCGATGACATATGCAGATTACCGCAGACTTACCGCAAAGACAGGGAAAAAGGGACCGGAAGCACCAACGGTATCGGATGAGAAGCAATATGTGTGCTCAGTATGCCACTACATTTACGATGGAGAGACCCCATTCGAGGAGTTGCCGGATGATTATATCTGTCCGGTCTGCGGCCAGTATAAGGTAGTGTTTGACGCACTGTAGAGAAACCGGAAGGTGTATCAATTCAAGTGATTACTAAAGCATGGAAATGCCTGGGCTTTCAGCTGATCTGAATATAGCTTGGACGTGTACATGCTTTTTTTGTGCGGTGTTTGTTGAATTTGTTATAGAATAAATAAAGTAAGGCAATCATTTTATGTCAAAGTATAAAGTTTTCTTTGCTATAATATAGATGCAAAAATTTACATACTGGAGTTACTATGCTGGATAAAAACATTTACATAAAGTTGTTTCTCGGTATCCTGTTAATGCTGCTAGCCTTTTTGGGAGGCATTAAGTTGATTGACGAACTGATTACTGACCGGTCAACAGAAAGTCAAAGAGCTGATTTTTCCTATTTTGAGGATGAAAGTGATCATTTTCAGATCAACGATATAAAAGAATTGCAGGAAGAAGCATTTACCTCCTGTCAGGACGGCATGTTTAATTTTGGAAGGAGTAAATCAACATACTGGATACGTGTCTCATTAACTTCTGTTGATGCTGATACAAACTATATTACCATTCATTGTCCAAATCTTCAGGATGTTACATTATATTACAGGACAAAACAGGGAGAACGTATAAAGTGTTCCGGATGGGGCAATACCGATTGTTCACAGGAGGGAGTAAAAGAGGGTTCAAGTGACGAAGACATGACGTATCCGGTCTTCTCAATACAAGACATAGATTCGCAGGAACCAGTAGTCTATCTTCGGATCGAGTCAGTTTACTCACATATATATAATATTAATATTATAAGTGATCAGGAACTGTCTTCCGAAAAAAAACTGGACTATATACTTAACAGTGCATGTTTTAGCATATTATTTACAATTATAATTATTAATTTATGCATCTTTTTTGCTTTAAAAAGCAAGGTATCCCTATACTTTGATATCTGTATCATCTGTCTGTGCCTGAATCAGGGCTGTACCACTGGGTTTTATAATCTTTTACCGGGGAGTTATGCAAAATGGATCATGCAGTATTCAATAGAGCTTGGGTTTTTATATCTGATCTCACTAATTGTTTTCTTTCTTTTTTTATCAGAGGTTAAGAATAGAAATAAGAACTATTACAGGACATGTCTTGTGCTGATTGCAGGATGCCTTGGTGGTATCTTCCTATGCAGATATGATAAAGTTACAGCAAACCTGATTGCTCATGTTTTCTGCATAGTCGTAGCATTATTTATCACCTTTGTATCGTTTTTGCTTAGCAGTAAGAATCAGCTGCAGAATGTTTTCTTTTTGGTGGGATGGAACATTACAACCATAATCTACGCCGCTTTTATATTGAGCGTGGAGGGCATTTTAAAATTAAAAAGTGATATATGGGGATTCCACAATGCTATTTTTATGATAATTATTGTTGCTGCTATATTTACCATAGCCTCCATAAGATATACAAGAACCATACAGATGAATAATTTATTAATGCAGCAGCAGGTGACTCTGGCAACGGACAGAATAAAGCATACAGAAAATGTATTATTGCAGACACAGATCAAACCGCATTTTTTATATAATACCCTGACTGCGATTGAACAGCTTTGCGAAATTGATGGCAGGATGGCACAAAAAGCCGTGACTAACTTTGCGGACTATCTGCGTAACAACATTGATTTTTCCTTTGAAGCGGGAGTCATTCCCATCGAAAAAGAAATTCGGAATGTGAAATGTTATCTGGACCTTGAGAAGATGCGCTACGAGGAACGATTGAATGTGGAGTATAATATCCTGGCCGGACATTTTATGATTCCTCCTTTTGTGATACAACCCATGGTAGAAAATGCAGTGCGGCATGGGATAATGAAAAAAAGAGAAGGGGGAACCATCCGTATAAGCATCGAGGAAGAAAACGAATGTTACAAAATATATATAATGGATGATGGGATTGGTTTCGATCTGACCGAACCAAGTGATGAGAAAACTTCACATATAGGCATTGAAAATGCACGAGAACGAATCGAGCGATTGAGCAAGGGGACAATGAATATCGTAAGCAAGAACGACCAGGGGACAAAAGTGACGATAACAATTCCAAAGGAAAGATAGGACATAGAAAGATAAGACATAGAAAGATAAGACATAGAAAGATAGGACATAAAGAATCTTGAAGTTACAAGCTATACTTTAGCGTATCGACAGAAAACGAGAAGAAAGAAATAGAAAGAAATAGAAAGAAATAAGAAGAAATAAGAAGAAAGCATAAGGAACTTTACAAATGAACATAATTGTTGTAGACGATGAGAAGCTGGCACTAAACAGTCTTGTGAGTAAATTAAGGGAAGTTGAACCGAAGGCAGAAATAAAAGGATTTTTACATCCGGAAGAAGCCCTGGAGATTGCAAGGAACGGATACCATCCCGACATTGCCTTTCTGGATATTGAAATGTATGGAATGAATGGAATTGAACTTGCCATAAAGTTTAAGGAGGTCTATCCGAAAATCAATCTGATCTTTGTTACAGGCTTTCAGAATTATATGCCGGACGCATTTTCCATTCGCGCCAGCGGTTATATAACAAAACCAGCAGCCAAAGAGCGGATTCTTGAAGAACTAAACAACTTAAGAAATCCGGTCATTAAGGAGAAAGCGAAAAGAATCGTTGTGCAAACATTTGGTAACTTTGAAGTTTTTTATGAGGGTTTACCACTTGTATTTAAAAGAAGCAGAACCAAAGAACTGCTGGCTTACCTTATTGACCGAAGAGGTGCAGGCGTTACAATGTTTGAACTTGCGTCCATTCTATATGAGGAACGTCCAAGTGAAAGAACGTTACAAAACCAAGTAAGGGTTCATATTTCAGATCTGATGAAGACGCTAAAAAAAATAGATGAAAGTGACATGATCGTGCGCCGCAGAAATTTTATTGCGGTTGATATTAATCGTGTCGAATGTGACTATTATCAGGTTTTAAAGGGAGATATAGCAGCGATAAATTCATTTCACGGTGAATACATGACAAGTTACAGCTGGGCAGAGTTTACTCTCGGACGTTTGTATCGCACGATGGATAAGTTTTAACGACATGAAAAGTAATAAATTTATGTAACAGCAATAACCGGAAGATGCCACAGTAGGAGAATCTAAGAAACCTGTCATGCAATGTATGGCAGGTTTTTTGTTTCGTATTTGTTGCGCATGGAAAAATATAATAAGACGCAAATAGTCAGATTACGGAAAATTATTTCCAAATGCTGACGAATTGAAATACATTTACCGGAGGACAATTTTCTATGAGAAAGAAGAGTTTACTTTATTTCCTGATCGTTACTTTACTAGTATCGGCATTTACTACCAAAATACCGACAAATGAGGCTTTTGCCGGTACCAATACCTACTATACGCTGACTTACAATGATAATGGTGCAGACAGTGGTGATGTACCGGTTGATGACAATGAATATTCTTTGAATGGGACAGATATAGCCCAGGTTTATGGAAATAGCGACGGAAATGGTGCCCAGAACAGCGTTAAGCTTGTCAAAGATGGGTATGAATTCGCTGGTTGGGACACGGATAGGTATGCAGAAAAAGGAAGTTATATGGAATCTTCGACGAGAAAGGTAAACGATAATATCAGGCTTTTTGCGATATGGGTACCGGTAGGTACCTACACGGAATATAGCGTAACGTATGATGCGAACGGAGCAGTCGGTTCCGTGCCTGCAACAGAAGTGTATGATTATGAGGATGGGGTCGTTATTGCTGATGACACGGTTGCACTGACAAAAGAAGGATATTATCTTGATAGCTGGAATACTTCAGCGGATGGGACCGGTGCGACGTACAATTTTGGTAATACAACCTATATTACGGCACCATTGACTTTATATGCACAGTGGAAACCGATTCAGGTCCTGCTTGTTTTGTACAAAAATTTTCAGAATATTGATACCACGGAGCATACGGTCGTGATTGATACCTCTGCAACAGAATTGACAGGAGAGGAACTAACGCTGTTGGCCACTTCAGAGTACAGTATTGATCCGGTGTATAGGTATAGTTCAAGCATGGGGGTATTGCTGGATCCGGATGTCACCTATTATTTATGGATCGATGGTATAAGCACCGGAACCGTAGCAGGATATTATGACTCAAGAAATAATGGTGTTGTAAATATTATGAGCAGTTACAGTGTTACCTTTACCACGGAGAATACTGGTACCTCGACTAGTTCAATGAGTGCAAAAGCAAACGGAAAAACTATTAGCAGTGATGATTATGTTGTACCGGGAAGTGAGGTTACTCTTACAGTAAATCCGTCAGGAGCCCTTACTTATGAATATTTGTGGACCATAAATGATACAGTTTACAATACAGCCACTGCTCCGACCATTACAATAACAGCTATAAGTGGAGTTCAGAATATAAAATGTACCGTGAACGGAACCGGCGTTGAAATTGTAACACCACCAACGGCAGTACCGACGGCAGTACCAACGGCAGTACCAACGGCAGTACCAACGGCAGTACCAACGACAGTACCAACGGCAGTACCAACGGCAGTACCAACGGCAGTGCCAACGACAGTACCAACGGCAGTGCCAACGGCAGTACCAACGGCAGTACCGACCGCAGAGCCAACCGCAGTACCAACGACAGTACCAACCGCAGTACCGACCGCAGAACCTGTGAGTCCACAGGAGGCCAGCGATCCTGCAGATTTACCGGATGGATTTACCGCCGGGGAAACGCATGAAGAGATGAGTGTTTCCGGTGAGCTGCTATCGAGTACTTCAGTTAGCGGTGTAGCCGATCTGTTCAAAGCAGATATCACTAATTCAGATGATTCCAAAGGATATACGATGAAAGATCAGGAAATCGTTGCCCATGGAGGAAGTGTTGTAATCGAGTTCGGAGCAAAAGAGATTACCGACAGAAATGAGCTTAATGACTTATTTTTAGAAACAATTGATGAAAGTGGTATGACCATTGGACTTATGGTTGATTTCTCACTTTACAAGACAACCTGGGACCCTGATGGAAATGTCGTAGGAGAAAACTATGTAACTGAGATTCCTTCGCTGATCCAGATTATTCTTCCGTTAACAGATGAAATGCTTATGGGAACAAATCTGACCTTATTCCGATACCATGAAAATACATCAGAAATGATAACGGAGGAGCCAAATGAGTATGGAGAAACGGCTTATCGTGAGGGTGATTATTATGTATGTAATTTAGCAAGGTTCTCCGATTATGCAATCGCTTATACCCCGGCAGCAGAAGCAGCCGCTGGTTCAAAAGAAGATGAACTGCCCCAGACTGGAGAAAGTCCTTTTCTGTTTTTTGTAACAGGAGTATTTTTCATGATGGCGGGAGCGCTCCTATACAGGAACAAAGCGAAAACATCGGGAAAAGACAAATGATTTTTTCGTAAATAAAACAATAGACAGGATCTGGTCATAGAAAAAATAAATGGTTCAGATTATTTTCAGCCATAAAGCCGGACGGACTCCACCGGTGCACCAGCCGTCGCTAAGATTCCCTATCAATATATTATTACCCTGAATACCAATATTTCCATCGCCATGGATATAGACCGTCTTTATGGGTACACGCCCGGGGGTACGAAGCCACCACCACCAGATATAGCCGGGTTCTTTTTCAAGTCTTGCGACGCGATTAATATTATTCACGTCCTTTCGCTCGAACCAGTAACGTTGATTTTTACCCGGATTATATAGTTTTTCACTGCTGTCACCAAAATACTTACATACGACATCTTCAATACTTAATAGAAATATGGAATCGGTTGTGTCCTGCCCGCCGGGTGAACCATACCAGGGGTTATCCGGTGTATGATTTAATGTTGGGAGTATTCTTGCCTGCTCATCCTCAGAAAAGGTTGCGTAGAACTCATGATTTAGATAATGTCTCAGTGTACAATCCGCCCAGGTCGTATCTTTGTAGACACTGTGGTAAGGACGTTGGTCAATGATGCATTCGGTTATGAGCAGAACCGCATTTTCTTTCTTATCAAGAACACGCCATTGATAGGCGCCGAAAGGAATGATATCCCCAATTTTATGCTCTTTCATCTTGTTTCACCTCAAAAGGAACTTTTTCTCTTATCGGAAATAGTAAATCAAGCTGTAGATTTTTCATTGCTCCGCTCTGCGCGTAGTTATAAAAATTTAATGTCTCTTCAAATCCTTGTCCTGTCTTCGTTTCTTGGGATATCCAGCGCGGTGTGCCCCAATCATTATCGTATTTGTCACTGTTGTTGACCCACTCGCCGAGCAGACGCCAGTCCTGAAAATCCCAGGATCTGAGTACATGGGCAGCATACAATCCGCCCTGAAATTCTCTTTTTACGAGTGGTGCCGGTACATCAAAATCCGCGGGTATGGATACCCAGACTTCGTACCGGTGAGACGGTACACTGATTTCGACTTCTTCGACCGAACAGTCGAAGCCAAAGCTTCGTGCGTCCGGCTTAATGGTCAGAAGCTTGCTGTCAGCAACGAACTGGTTAATCATACTCAGTGTTGTCCCTTCACAGTCTTCACCGGATGCATAGGCCGCAGCAACTGTCATAGGCGGCAGATAGATAATACGAACATCCTTATCCTCGATTTTGCTTAGCTGTTCACTAGCCTGATTTAATTGTTCCATTGACTTTTCCTCCTTGAAGTTAATTTTGGAGATAGTCAGCGAATCTATGATTTCCAGCAACCCTTCATCATCCGGAAATGCAAAAACTGTGCTTCCCATATTCAAATGCTCGAGAAAGGCTTTTATGACACTTCGAATTGTGGAGAGTGCAGAAATCTCATCCTCTATTTCATTGAGGTTCTGCTCAAAAATATCTATGGCAGCTAGTGCATCGGCATTTTGCAGAATTTCAGATATCTGTTTGAGCGGTATTCTTAGTTTTCTAAGAACGATAATCTGACGAATCCGGGTAATGGCATTGCTGTCGTATACTCGATAGGAGAAATCTTCTTTTTTAACAGGCGAAATCAACCCTATTTGTTCGTAATATCGAAGTGTTCTTGTTGATACCTGGAAAAATTTTGACACCTGACTGATCGTTTGTAATTCCATGACCATCCTCCTTTATGATGAGTATAAAGGTTGACGCGACGTTAAAGTCAACCCTGTCTTTATAAATTTTTACAATACGAACAATTTTATCACAGGATCAAAGATTTATCCACAATAAGTAAGGTGCAAAGAGTGGGACACAGTACATTGGATCAAACGCAGCGAACTACCGCTGCCATAAAAAACAGAAGAGCTGCTGATCAGCCCTTCTGCTTTTTTGTGCTTATTGATAGGAATGAATTAATGCTTGTACAAACTCATGGTTGGTCTTTCTATCCAGCAAAGGAGTTTCTGTGCTTAAAACTTTGCTTTTATCATGAAAGGTACTCTTTTCTTCCTTATATAAGATACCGATCGGAATCTGATCACCAAATTCCATAGATTTTATCATAGCGGCTGCTTTATCGCTGCTGTCATAAGTCTCATCAAGCTCATAGACCCTCTTGTTATACCATCCAAAGGTGTTGGTCTTATTAAAGCTTACGCAGGGCATTAATATATCGACCAGAGCATACCCTTTGTATTCGATAGCCTGCTTCATCAAAGAGACCAGATGCTCTTTGCGGCCGGAGAAGCCACGTGCTACAAAGCCTGCACCGGAAGCAATGGAAAGAAGGACCGGGTTAAGTGGTTCGTTGAAATTCCCATCTGTCTGAACACCGGTCACCAGTCCCACCACAGAGGTCGGGGAAGCCTGGCCCTTTGTCAGGCCATAAATCTGGTTATCGTGAACAAAGTGAGTAATATCTACATTTCTACGGATGTTATGGATAAAGTGATTGCCGCCCTCACCATAAGAGTCTCCGTCGCCGGTATCAACAATGACCGTTAGCTTATCGTTTGCAATCTTGGCTCCGACAGCAGCCGGAAGGGAACGACCATGCAGTCCGCAGAAAGCGTTCGCATTGATATACTGCGGTGTTTTCGCTGCCTGACCAATGCCCGCAGCAACCAATACCTCACTGGGGTCTTTCCCTAACTCATTCAAAGCAGTCTTTAGACAATCCAAGATTGAAAAATGTCCACAACCCGGGCACCACGCTGTCTCATAGGTACAAAAGTTTCCTTCACTCATTTTAATTCCTCCTTCCGTATAAACTCTGCAATCTCTTCTGCACAGATCTGTCTTCCGTCATATTTTAAGATGCGGTCATCGCAGGTGATTCCGGTTTCTTCACGAATCAAGCCGGCTAATTGACCTGTTGCATTCTGCTCGATATTGATAATTCGGTGTGCCTTCGCAGCTTTTTCTCTTAACAGCTTTTGCGGAAGCGGATACACGTCTCCAAATATTAATGCAGCATAACGGTTGTTCTTATCAGCATTCAGGATACGGACCGCCTCTTCGATGGGTCCCCAGGTAGAACCCCAGCCGACGAAAAGTGTATCAAAGTTGTCGGGTCCGACGAAATCCGGTTCCTGCAGTTCTTTTTCAAGGCCCTCAAGCTTTTTCATACGCTTGTCCATCATTTTGATTCGTACATCTGCAGCTTCTGTTATCTTACCATATTCGTCGTGCTCGTCACTGTCAATGGAAATCAGATGTTTTGTTTTTCCTGGAATCAAACGTGGGGAAATACCGTCTTTCGTGTAGCGATAGCGAAGATACTCGCCTTCTTCTCTGTGTTCAGAAGCGGGTTCCGCTATTTGCTGCCTCATCGGATCAAAGGCCTGAACCGTTGAAGTGGAATCTCCAAGATACTGGTCACTTAATAATATGACAGGTATCTGATATTTTTCAGCCAGATGAAAGGCACGCATTGTCTGATAAAAGGCATCAGCGGGAGTACGCAATGCAATTACCATACGCGGAAACTCGCCTTGTGATGCAGAAATAACAAATTTGAGATCGCTCTGTTCCGTTCTTGTCGGAAGTCCGGTTACCGGGCCGGGACGCTGAACGTCAATGACAACGAGTGGGATTTCAGCCATACCGGAGAGTCCGAGAGCTTCTACCTTCAGCGAGAAACCGCCGCCTGAGGTGCCGGTCATAGACCTTGCACCGGCATAGGAAGCACCAATTGCCATATTTATGGCAGCAATCTCATCCTCAGCCTGCTCTACTACGATTCCGGCTTCCTTTGCGTGCTCGGCCAGTGACTCCATAATTACAGTAGAAGGGGACATCGGGTATGCGCTGTAGAATCGTAAGCCAGCCGCAACAGCACCAAGTGCAACCGCCCGGCTGCCCGAGATAAGCATAAAATCCTGAAAAGCTCCATTCAAATGTTCGAATCGCTTTTCAACGAGCTGATAACCTTCCTGGACTGCTTTTTTATTGATATCTAGATATTGTTCTTTCACAAAGGCAGCCAGAACCTCTTCGACAAGATCAAGATTCTCGCCAAACAGCTTTAAAATAACGCCTACGGCTACCGTGCCTAAGACGCGATCATTTCCCAGCTGTTTTGCTATATCACTAAGATCCAATGGAAGAAGTCTGGTGTCTGACACCGCCAGACGGCTGTCGCATAGTATAAAACCATTCTCCTTTAGCTGGTCCTTATGCAAAAGGACGGTTTCTTCATCGAGTGCAATCATTCCATCGAGTCGGTAGCTGTGTGAATGTATCGGCTCGATACCAAAACGAAGTAAAGAAAAATTGTGTCCACCTCGTACGCGGGACATAAGATCTCTGGATGTAAATACATTGTAACCTGACCTTTTAAGCAGCTTTTCCAGAATTGCAACGGTCGTTTCAATTCCCTGACCTGCTGCTCCGCCAATAAGTAAATTATACATAGACCAATTTCCTCCTGTAATGTGCCTTGTTTCAATGTTACATTTTAGAGCTACCTGTCGCTTTCACAACAATAGAAATACAAAACCGATACCAACAAAAACTCCTTTCTTGATTTTTTTATCATAACCGGTATGTACTGGCAATGAATGCGCACCATTCATGATGGCTATGATGGTAATGATTATTATTATCATAGTACAAATACCATGTTCTGTAAATCAAAAACGAAGGAATTCTTGTGTCTTAAATATGACCTGCGCCTAAATCAATGCCAGAGAACAGTGAAAATCAGAAGGAATGCAATGTGCGTAAACACTTGACAACCTTTATTTTCATGCTATACTTAACAAGTTATAAAACGCCCTAAAAACAAGGTCAATAAGGGTAACATAGGAGAGGAAGAAAAATCTTATGTTAACAAACCGTGTGTTCGAGACCTTCGTGTACGTCTTAGCTTATTTATATCCCTATTTAAAAATATATCCCTATATAAAATATATAGGGATATAAGTAATTTAATTGCTATGCTACTAAAAAAGTAATATTTATCCTTTCCTGATATAGTACCAATGCTTTTCTTAATTTTGTATGTAAGAAATCGGAATGTCGATATGCACACCTTAATCCCGACTCTATTTGTCTCCCATTAACTCCCTTCTTTTTATACATATTACATATGGCAGCAAATAAATTCGCGAAATCATGCCCTTGAGTTATTTCTAATAATTCATTGGTGCTTATTTCTTCCAAATAAAGCTGTCTAACTCTGTTGTCTCTCATTTCATCAAATGCAGAGTTATTTATTTTCTTAATATTTTTACTTAACACTTCTACATCAATTATTTCTTTGTTTTTTATGGCATTATTTATGGATACCCCTTTAATAATAAGTCCCCAGCTTTCTTCTTCATTTAATTTTCTAACATAACTTAAATACCTAAGTTCTGATAATAACTTTTCTCTGAGTTCACTTACTTCTGTTTTACCATTATAATACTCGTGATAAACACTTCTGAAACTATTATCATTTTCAATAAACATCATTTCCATACAGCAATTATCATATACAAATATTCCATCCGCACTCATTATGTGATTGCAATAATCTTTATCTCTAATTCCAATTACTCTAATATTACTTTTAAAAATTTTACATGCTATTTCTTCAACACCTGTTTTTCCATCATAAGATTCATATAAATATACATTATCATCTAATTCTGACTTCAAAAATTTAATGTCATCTTCGCCTTCAACTACAACATATATGTGATTTCTTTCAATATCAGCTCCTAATGACAATCTTATATCTGACACAATATCATCTTTAGTTAAGTTGCTCTTTATTGAATTGTTCTGCATATATTTCTCCTAAGTCGATTTGATAATCCCAATGATTATTTATTATCTGTGGTGAATGAGTTGCAACAATAACATTCATATTTTTATATTGAATGATTTTCATTAAGTCATCCATAAATCGTTTTTGCCAAGTAATATGCAGAGATATTTCTGGTTCATCAATTAATAATAAAATGTTATTACTTGTTTCAAATATTAACTGGTAAAATAATACTATCTCTTGCTTTTCACCAGATGATAACTGGCTTAAATTTAAATCCTTCTTTTCATTTTCTTTATCTATTACACTAATTCCCTCTTTTCTAGATATCTTAATTTCTTTAAAAGACAATCTGTCATTTATTATATCTGTATACATATCTAATTTATTTATAAAATCATCATATTCTTTGTACTTTATGTCAAAGTCATCAAAGTATATTTTTAAAGCTTTAGCATGTTCATCCTTAAAAAGAACATTACCTAAGTTTTGCATTGTTGACAAATCGTATTTATTTATTTTTTCAAATCTCTTGTTCATTGTTTCAACTTTTTCATGATATTCTATTTCTGAGATAGCATCTTCATTTAAAAACAAACGATGAGGGTAGGTACTATCTAACCTATTAGCTACGGTAGAATAATTTGACATAACTTGTCCCATTAATGTTTTAAACTTATCTGGTAATTCTTCGATAACATTTAATACTTCTTGTTCTTCTCTTTGGCGGCGTACTTCTCTAATAAGTCTTTGCTCTTTTATAAAATAAATATCACCAAGAGAATTTTTTATGTTTTTCATTTCGGGTATAATTTTTTTTATTATTCCATTATCCATGTCTATTGTGTCAATATCAGATATATCATCAATATAACATCTAGCCAGAAAATCATTATAATTTATTCGTTCTCCTCGCCTCATATCTAACCATGTATCATCACTTATCTTTCTCATATATGGTCTACGTTCAAGTCTGTTTGCTACATTTTCTTTGAATGTTTTTCCCTGAACTCTAATACCATTTATTGTTAAATTATCTCCTGTCTTTTTTATTTCAACAACAGAATTATCCTCTAATTCTACAACTAATGACTTAAAATCTAAAGCAAAGAAAAACATTATCCCAATCATTTCTTTCCCAAGTGCATCAATACATTTTAAGATAGTTGATTTGCCATAACCATTTGGGCCTGTTAGTATAGTAAGCCCTTCTGATTTGAGAATTACATCATAATCAAACCTACCAAACAATTTTTTGATTTTTAAACTAATCATCTTTTTGCTCCTTTGTTTTTTCGCCTCATATTTATACCTCCAAATAATATATATTCTTATTTGAAAGAAATATTCTAAGCAAATTTAACTCTTTATATTCCTTAGTAAAATAAATGTTAGCACTGACTATAATTAATATTATAATACTTTAATGGTAAAAACAAGAAATATTATTTTAATATTTCTCTGACAAGACTATACCTAAAATAAGTTTGAAATTTTCTGCATTTCCTCCTGCTTCGTATTAGGTAGAACATGGCTATACAAATCCATTGTCATAGAAAGACTGCTGTGTCCTAATATCGTCTTTAGTACTTGTGGCTCTATCTTATTTTCAATGCATCTGGTTGCAAACGTATGACGAAAGCAGTGACAGGTAATGTAATCAAAGGATATTCCTTCTTCTTCAATTACCTTTAATACCTTATTATTTTCGAGCGTTACCCTATCTCTGGTAATGGGTTCCCCATTATTTAAGCAGAATACAAACCTTTCATCATTTATATGGATAACATTGCTTTCTGTAACTTTGTAATAGCGATTCTTTAACAAACCATATGCTTTATCAAGCATTGGTATCTGTCTTTTGGAGGTTTTTGTTTTAGGTTCATCCAGAAAATGCCCTTTATCAGGTATATAAACTAATGTATGGTTTACATGAATAATTCTCTTTTGGAAGTCGAAATCCTTCCACTGTAAGGCACGTAATTCACCATTTCTCATCCCAGTCATTAGAGCTAACATAAAAAAGTCATATAAATAGCTTTGTTCTGCATATTTAAGGGAAAATTCTTGTTCTTCAACAGTAAAGACTTTTCTTTCTTTTTTAGCCTTTCCTTTTGGTATGGTGGCTAAAGGAACAGGATTTTTTGTAATGATACCGTTCTTTTCCGCCAGTTTGAAACAGCCATTTAGCATGGCAGAAATAAGCTTTATACTACCTGTCGCAAAATCTTTGTGAACCAGTTCATTATAAAGCCTTTGAATATGCTATGGGCGTACATCCGTAAGTTTCTTATTTCCTAGCTTGCGTCTTATGTAATGGTTATAATGATTTTCATAGATGGTATATGTTCCAATCTTAATCGGATTTTTCTTATAATCTAGCATCCATGTTTCAAACCAAGCGTTCAAACTTAGATTTTGCTTTTTCGCATATATGCCATGTTCCACCTCATACCGTAAATCATTTAGTTTCTTTTGGACTTCCTTAAGGCTCTTATCATAGACTGCAAATTTTTCTACATGATATTCAAATCTTCCCATGTACAAACCATCTACTCTCTGGGTTATTCCTTTAGGTAATTTGTTACCACTCTTATCAACTGCCATATAAATTCCTTCCTTTCATTTTGCAATAAAAAAAGGACACAGCTAGGTGAATTTAAAATCACGTAGTTATGCCCTT
The DNA here is from genome assembly GCA_003249225.1 of Clostridia bacterium. Lineage (GTDB taxonomy): Bacteria > Bacillota > Clostridia > Lachnospirales > Lachnospiraceae > SZUA-448. The sequence continues at coordinate 15,575 of QKJQ01000002.1, forward strand.
TAATTAATGAATATAGATGATACTTAAGATTAAAATGCTAATATTATATGACTAGGCACCTCCCAAAATATATATTTTTTTCTCTAATAAAGGCATTACTAAAAAAGCTGTGTAAAAACTGTGTAGTACTTGCCTTTTCTCTTCTTATGGTTTATAGTATACTTTGGTGAAACCCTCACAAACGCTGGGTTTCTCAACCATAACTTCGTGTGTTCGAGACCTTCCACACGTAAAACAAAACTAAAGGAGAATTAAAGAATGATCGAAAGAAAGAAAACGCTGAGCGTTATTTTTATTGCTCAGGCTGCTATTATTGCGGCACTTTATGTAGTTATGGTCATGGTACTTCCCATGATCAGCAGCGGACCGATTCAGGCAAGAATCGCAGAGGCACTGACGGTTCTGGCGGCATTTACACCGGCAGCGATTCCAGGACTTACGATTGGCTGTCTGCTTGCTAACATTCTTACCGGCGGTGTAATCGTTGATGTGATCTGTGGAACCGCAGCTACTTTAATCGGAGCGATCGGTACCTGGCTGCTCCGAAAGAATAAGTATCTTGCACCTATCCCTCCCATCCTTGCGAATGCAATCATCATTCCATGGGTCATCAAATATGCCTATGGTGATGGCTGGCCAATCTGGCTGCTTATGATAACCGTTGGTGTAGGAGAGATCATATCCTGTGGTGTACTTGGATTGCTTCTGGTATTTGCAGTAAAGAAGCTTCCCTTTTCGGTGCGGGAGAAGATGCATCTTAATAACTAAGGTACGAATATAGGATAGATTTTTGGGTAAAAGAAGGCAGAAAAGAAGATGTATTTTATAACGAAGTTACTGCCATGAAAAATAGACTGTAAATACACATTCAAGCATATCAGCGGGAACATCCGAAGGAAACTTCGGGTGTTTTTTCTTTTTTTGAAAGCTCTTTTTCTATTTACTTTAAAAAAACAATCTTTTTTTGTCTGAATACCCCCATAAAAAAATTATTTTGTACGAATATATAAATATAACACCTTACAAATGCCGATGTAATGGGAAATAGGGAAAAAGGTGCGTTTCAGGGAAAAGGAGGGATGCTATGCAGGCGACAAATGCGCAGGATGAGCAGAAGAAAACCGAAGAGATGATTTTAAGAATTAAGAACGGCGAAGACGGGCTTCGCGATGTATTGATACAGGATAACTGGAAACACATTATGTATCTGGTGTCTAAAATGACAGGAAAAGTAGCTTATGATTCGTATGAATTCAGCGTTGCACTGCAGGCATTCAACGAAGCCATTGATACCTATGATACAGCGAAAAATGCAGGATTTTCCAGTTTCTCTAATCTGGTCGTGAACCGTCGGATCATTGACTATATGAGATCAATGGGGAAATACAAAAACGAGTATCCGGAGACATACTTTGAAAAAGACGGAGAGAGCAAAGTTCTTGACATTCCGGATCAGGCGCAGCAGATACAGCTTCGTGATGTAGAGATACAGGAAGAGATTTTGAAATTTTCAAGAGATCTGCAAAGCTTTGGTATCTCCTATCCCGATCTTGACCGAATATCGCCAAAGCATAAGGAGACAAGACTTTTGTGTGCATCGATGGCGAAGATGCTGATTGATTCAACACAGCTGACGGACCGGCTTCTGGCAGGGAGAAGGCTCCCGGTGGCAGAGCTGTGTGCGTACTTTAACCTAAGCAGAAAAACAGTGGAACGACATAGAAAATACATCATAACCTTATGTCTTGTTATGGTTAGTGATATGGAAGTAATTAAGAGTTATCTTGAATCTTTTTTGAAAGGAGAGACTCGATGATGGAAATGATAGGAAGCGTTTTGCGAATTGAAAAGAAAAAAGCCTATATATTTACGACAGATGCCCAGATTGTTGCAATACAGGCAAGAAAAGGTCAGTATGTCGGAGAACAGATCTCATTTAAGGAGGCCGAGATCATACCGCCTAAAAAATACAGTACCGATCTGATACTAAAAAGCGTAGTTGCTATTGCAGCCGCTATTGCGTTGGTGCTGATTGGAATCTATGCCGGTCTCCACATCGTGCCCGGAAACAGTTCCGGCCTCGATACAAAATGCGCCCTGGTCATGTCGGTGGATATTAATCCGGGAATTCAGTTAATGGTCAATCAGGATGCCATAATTATAGAAGCAATTGCAATGAACGACGACGGTGCAGCCGTCCTTGAAGGACTTGAATTAAAAAATGAGACGGTAAAACAAGGCGTCCGTGATATACTGGATCATGCGGAAGAACTGGGCTATATTAATTCAGAAACGAATTTAATTATGGTTACCGGCGTTGTCAGCGATGAAACTATGGATAATATTGATGATTATACAGAGCAGATGCGGAACATGTTCGCAACTCTGGAACAGGAATATGGCTCCAATCTGTTCACCGTGCTGTCAACGGATTCAAAGATCATTGACCAGGCAGCAGCGGATAACCTGTCTGTTGGAAAAGAAATGTTCTACTATTATTCAACACAGGTTGGAGCAGGAATGACAGTGGAAGACATCAGTTCTTCTTCCATAACAGATATTGTTGCAAAGTTAAATGCAGGGACTGCAAGCGGAAGCATTGATTCCGATATAAAAACTGCATTGGCGGGAAGTCAGACAGAAGTGCTGACTGCAGATTCACAGGCAACAGCGACCCCGGAACCAACACTTGAACCGATGGTCACAAACACTCCGTCACCAACCCCTGATCCGGCAACCGCAACCCCGACAAGTGAACCCACACAGGAACCTGCTTCTGCGACTCCTACAAGTGTCCCTGCGACTTCCACCCCAACACCAACCCCTGCTGTAACGAATTCGATTTCACCAAAGCTGACCGTTGGAGTTTCCGGCGAAGAGCTGACCTTCTCCTGGACAGGCTTTTCGGACAGTTCGGTCGTTTATAATGGCAAGACCTACAGTGGATTTAATTACTATAAAGTGGTTGCATCAAAGACGAATCCGAGTCCTGTGTATCCGGACGATGGTTATCTGACCTACTTTTCTTCAAAGAGTGAAACAAGCTGGAGCATGAATCCGGCAACGGATTCGTATGGTTCGCCGTATCTGGAAGCTGGAGAGACGTATTATTTCAGTATTACGTATGTTTTTGACAATGGTAAATTCTCTTCGAATACCGTACAAAAGACAGTCCCAGAGAGCACTTCATCGACGGTAGGAACGATTACTCCCACTCTGCAGGCTTCATCCGGAAATACGTATCTTGATTTCTCGTGGACGCCAATCAATGGTAATTCAATTGTTTACGGAGGAAAGACGTACAAAGGCTTCAATTTTTATAAAGTAGTAGCATCGGCTACAGATTCCACACCGGTCTATCCGGAAAATGGGTATCTGTATTATACAAGCAATGCCTGGTCTGACGGATGGAGCTTCAATCCATTCGATGAAAACTATAACAAGAGTCCTGAACTGAAGGAAGGAAAGACCTATTACTTTGCCATCAGTTATGTCTTTGATAACGGAACTTTTACTTCCAACACCATAACGCTTACAGTTCCAGAAGACCTTTCTGATGACAGTGAGGATAGTTATGAGGACGACAGCGAAGACAGCTACGAAGATGACAGCGAAGACAGCTACGAAGATGACAGTGAAGACAGCTATGAAATCGAAGATGATGAGTATGATTCCGGTTCATCCTATGAATATTATGAAACCGATACAGCAAAAAGCATTGACCCAGTTCTGGAAGTTAAGATCAGTGACGGAAAGATAACATTCGAGTGGGAAACCATTGATGGAAACTCCTGCAGTTATCAGGGAACGACCTATAAGAATTTCTATTATTATAAAGTAGTGGTGGACGAATTCGATTCCACACCGATCTATCCGGACAATGGGTATCTGTACTATAGTTCAGATACGGAGACTGACAGCTGGACTTCATCACTATCGAGGGAAGGACTGACCTCCGGGCACAGTTACTACATGACGATAACCTATGTGTTTGAGAATGGAAAGTTCACCTCAAATGTACTGCATGTAACAATTCCATAAAAAAGACCAGATGTTTATAGTTCCTGATAATTGGATTACCATCGGTTGACAACCCCGCAGCCGTGATGTATAATTCAAGCAATTTGTCAGAATATGCGAAGGTGCAAAGAGACAGACTCTTTTGCACCTTCTTTTTTTAGGAAATAATTTTGTATCAGTCAATGGAAGAAATAGATCATTCTTTCACATTGCGCAAACGCACCGGAATGAGGAGAAAAATGAGAGATAATGAAGGAAAGTTAAATAAAACCTGGGCTGTTTTTTTGATTGCATTTTTATGCTGTGCGCTTTGGTCCAGTGCGATACCAAGTGTAAAGATAGGATACCGGTTGTTCGATATCGATACGACAAAGACCAGCTCGGTCATATTATTTGCCGGAATGAGGTTCTTTTTCTCTGGAATCTTTATCATTTTGTTTCAAAGCATTCAGGCTAAAAAATGGGTGAGACCACAGAAAAGTTCTGCGAAATATATTATGGTACTGGGACTTTTTCAGACGATCCTGCAGTATGTATTTTTTTACACCGGGGTTGCCAACACTGCAGGGGTAAAAGCATCGATTCTTGTGGCTATGAATACATTCTTTGCCATCCTTGTTTCTGCACTGATTTTCCGATATGAAACTTTATCCTTGAAGAAGATCATAGGCTGCATTATTGGTTTTGCCGGGGTGGTATTAATTAACACAGCAGGCAGCAGCTTTGAGATGAGCTTTCATGTGCTTGGAGACGGTGCCATGATCATGTCAGCGGCAGCCAATGCATTTGCGGCATCGTTTACTAAAAAATATTCAAAATACGAGAACCCGGTGACTCTTAGCGGTTACCAGTTCTTGTTCGGCGGGGCGGTTCTGATTCTGGCAGGGCTTCTTACCGGAGGTGAGATCCGTCAGGTTTCACCGGGAGCTATATTGATTCTGATCTACCTGATCCTGATTTCGTCCGTTGCTTATACCCTGTGGATGATTCTGCTTGCGCACAATCCTGTATCAAAGGTTGCCATCTATGGTTTCATGAATCCTATTATGGGTGTTATTCTGTCCTCTGTAATCCTAAGTGACGAAAAAAAGATAACGACTGGTATATTAGTTGTCTCTCTAATTCTGGTAAGTGCAGGAATTCTGATTGTAAATGGACAGTTCAGGCGCAATAAGAATAATACCGGGCAAAAGGATCTTGCCACGGAGAAAAAGTAAGTATGAATGAGAGACTCCGATTGTTAAATTTGTTATGCTGGTTTGCTGTAACATGCTTTTGCGTTCCACAGACCACACTTAACCAGTAAGAGCGGTATCATTGTAAAATAAAGAGAGCAGCGTGCTCATTCAGGCGCACCAATAAAAAGCCACTGCCCGTAGTCATGGGCAGTGGCTTTTTACAAGGTGAAACTATTCAATGGCAATCAGCTTTTTCTGTTCTTCAATTTTCTTAGCTTCTGCTTTTGGGAATTCCAGGTGCAGAGTGCCTTGTTTAAAGGAAGCTTTGATGTCTTCCTCGGTTACGCCCTTTCCGACAAAATAACTTCTTGAGCATTCACCGCAGTAGCGTTCTCTGTGAACGTAATTACTTTTCTTGTCTGTGTCTTCTTTGGTCTCTTCCTTTTTCGCTGAAATAGTCAGATATCCGTCATTCAATTCGGCATGAACATCTTCCTTTTCGTAGCCCGGCAGATCAATGTCGAGCAGGTAGGAAGTCTCATTTTCCTGAATGTCAGTCTTCATAAGCGGTTCGGAATTCCAGTTTGCAAAAAAAGGATCGCTGAAAAAGTCATCGAACAAGCTTGTGGTGTAACGTTTTCTTGGTACTAATAACATAACAATCCCTCCATTTATAATAAATTTTTAAAACACTAACGAGTTTAGAATATATACGATCCCATCGAAGATCAATGGATCAATCTCTATATCAGAACGCTAATGCCATATCATGTATGGCACTAGCGGTTGGGAGAAAGCAGGTATTTGTCTGCTTCCACCAGGGGGAGTATGACATGGGGCAGGTGATGCCTTGTGTCATAAATGGCAGTTACTTGGAACCGCCTTTATCCTACGGTTGCTCTCAGTGTATGTAAACTGGGGGCAAATCACATCGGTCGGTTATCGGGGGGAGCCGGCCGATGATTGATCAATCAATGGCAATCAGTTTCTTTCGTTCTTCGAGCTTCTTCGAATTCTGCTTTGGGAACTCTAATCGCAAGGTGCCCTGCTTGAAGGATGCCTTTATATCCTCTTCTGTAATATTCTTTCCGACAAAGTAGCGTCTCTTGCATTCGCCATAATAACGCTCTCTATGAATATATTTATTCTTATTCTCTGTCTCTTCTTTTTTCTCTTCTTTTTTTGCACTGACAGTCAGATATCCATCATTTAATTCTGCGTGAATATCTTCCTTGCTAAATCCCGGAATATCAATATCAAGAAGGTAGGAGTCTTCAAGCTCCTGGATGTCTGTCTTCATGACAGGTTCTGACTTTCTGCTTTCAAGGAACGAATCATTGAATAAATCGTTGTTGAAAAAATCATTGAATAAATTTGTGTTATAACTTCTTCTAGGTACTAGATACATAGCAATCCCTCCAATTTCTTCTATATGTTCTGTAATTTTTTTTCGATCAAATGTACTGTTTCTTTGTTACAACACAAATATAACACCAGTTGTTAGCACTGTCAAGAGGTGAGTGCTAATTTTATAATTATTTTAAAAATTTAATAAAAAAGACAGACACAAATCCGTGCCTGCCTAATTTTATAAAGAATGATGGGTCTTTCACTTTATTTTTTTTACCGAAACGTTGGTTTTGACCTGATTTTTATAGCGAAAAGACATGCTCGTGATAGGTACAGGTATTGCCAGCATGAACAAATACACTGCCATCAGCTGCCGATTCCAGCTGAATCTGCACGAGATTTTCTTCCAGATTCGGATCTTTGCAGAACCCGTCATCCACATAGAAGCTGCCCCTTGCCTGTTTTGCATCATCAAGAACAGCAACCAGATCAAGTTCCTCTGTATTCAGAAGTTCTTCTGCCTCAGCTGGTGCACAAAGGAGCAGGAGGTGACCTTTTCGAAGAAATACAATGACTTCATCCAGTGCAACCGGCAGGTAATGGTGTCCGGCGGTGCAGTATTTTGTACTGATTACAGCACCATCCTGTAAAGACAGGCTGTTTTCGCCTTCCGGGATACTGGAAGCAGGAGCGAGAAAACGAAGCAGAAGCATGTCTTCCGGCAGATACACATAGCGTCCGACAGCATTTTGCTCATAGACTGGCGCAAGCATAAGGCTGTCGCCAAGTAAGAGCTGATCTTCCACGTGAATCGCATGAGAGTCCTGCGGGTAATCAAAGAGCAGCGTGCGAAAGTACATGGAATCTGTCAATGCAGCTTTCATGAATTCACTGTAAAGGAAAGGCAATAACCGGTAACGAAGATTTATTAAGTTCCGAAAGGATTCGATGTGTCCAAAGCGGAAGCATTCCTGGTTTCTGGTTCCTATGGCACTATGGTTTCTCATAAGTGGCGTAAACAATCCAAAGGCGAGCCAGCGAAGAAGCAGATCCTGCGTTGTATCACTGCCAAAACCACCAATATCTGCTCCGGAATAAAGGAAACCGCACATATTTAAGGAAGGCATCATCTTAATGTTTAAAAGCAAATGTGACCACCAGGAATGGTTGTCACCGGTCCAGATACCGCCGTATCGGTGCATTCCTATATAAGAAGAACGGGAAAAAAGCAGAATACGCTTCTTAGGACTGTACCTGTCAAAGGCTTCCGATGCTGCGCGGGTCATATTGTAACCATACAGGTTATGGACCTTATCATGTCGTATGTTCTTACGACCGACCCGGTGATAGAATCTTGCATAATCGGCAGGCTGGCTGCTGAGCTGCGTAAAGATACCGGTAAGCTGGAAGAAACCTTCCACATCAAGAGACGTCTCATCAAAAGCAGAGAGGCGGTCCCAGGCATTTTTGACTCCTTCTTCCGAATAAAAGATGGCTGGTTCGTTCATATCGTTCCAGAATCCTTCGATTCCCTTTGATAAAAGTCTTGCATACAGACCACCGAACCATTTTCGTGCATCTTTGTTCAGAAAATCAGGAAAATGCGTAATTCCTGGCCATACACCGGCCACAAAATCACTTCCGTCTTTTCGCTTACAGAAATAATTGCCTGCAATGCCTTCCTCGTAGACGTCGTATCCATCCTCGATCTTAACACCTGCGTCGATGATCGGGACAAGCCGGATGTGATCTTTCTTCATCTCGGTGACGAAAGACGGAAAGGCAGGGAATTTGTGCTTGTCGATTGTAAAGTCCTTATAATTTGTCATGTAGTCAATGTCAAGATAGACAGAATCCAGAGGAATGTGATTGTTACGGTATTCCTGTACGATCTGTCTTACATCATCGGCAGACTGATAGCCCCAGCGGCTTTGTTGGAAGCCAAAAGCCCAGCGTGGCGGAAGATAACTGCGGCCGGTCATATTGCGGAATTCACGTACGATCTCAAGCGGTGATTCACGTTCAATGACATAGACGGTCAGATCATTTCCGCTGGGACGAATGAAAAGCCTGTCATAGTCACTGGCACCGATATCAAAAAGAACGGCACCGGGAAAGTCAAAAAACAATCCAAAAGAAACCTCACCCAGGATCATAAGAAAGTTATGCGCGCCATAAAGTGAGAATTTGCTCTCTGTGTGATCCGGGTCATCCGCACAAAAGCTGATATACCGCCATCCACGCTTGTTGATACCGCGAACCGCTTCTCCAAGTCCATAGATAATATCATCTGGTTTCATCGAGTAAGTAAAGAGTGGGTTTTTTTCTGAAAAACCTAGTTCTGTCGGCAAAGAGAAACTATCGGTGTCGGGAGATACTTCGGAATGCTTTTCATATAGAAGAAAGGGGAGTTCTTCTTCACATTCCTCGAAGGCGGTAAGAACAGCTTCTGTCTCCAGAGGCTTTCCGTATACAAATTTTCTAACCATGATGGGGGCTCCTTTATATGATTTGAGATTCATAATAATCTTATTATAAGAAAGAATCAGGTGATTCGTTTCAAATTACGTATCTGTTTCACGCAGGATCGTTCTTCAAACTGGAAATGCGCTGTAAACCAGCGCTGTAACGAGAATTACTGGTATGATATAGTAAAAAAAGAATATCATAAATTTTTTATTAATTCAATCGGTCGACAGACTTGGTAATAAAAAAAGTAGGAAAGAAAGCAAGAGTGATTTGACAGAAAAGTAGTGACGCGGTAGAATAAAGCAACAATAAAATGCAGGGTTTGAATGCATTAAGGAGCTAACCGATGGAAAATAGAATCCATGTACAGATAAAAGAGCGGGATTTTGAATTTATGACCAGCCCAGCCGTGTTTTCTCCAGGCGGTGCTGATAAAGGAACGTTGGCCATGCTGTCTCAGGTAACGTTACATAACAGTGACAAATTGCTTGATCTTGGCTGCGGTTATGGTCTGGTTGGAATCTGGGCATCGTATCAGCTCACGGCAGACCAGATCGTCATGTCAGATATAGCAGAGGAAGCTCTTGAGCTGGCAAGGCAGAATGCAAAGCTCCACCATGCCGAGGGGATCCACATTGTGAAGAGCTTTGGACTTGATTCCATCGAAGAGGATGATTTTACCGTGATTTTGTCAAATCCTCCTTATCATGAGGACTTTCAGGTACCAAAGAATTTTATAGAAAAAGGGTATCGGAAGCTTGCGGTCGGTGGACGCATGTATATGGTCACCAAGCGTCTTGACTGGTATAAGAATAAACTGACCAGTGTATTCGGCGGTGTCAGGGTCAGTGAAATCGATGGGTACTATGTATTTTGTGCAGAAAAGCGAGTCAAAAAACAGGTACCAAAGAAAGAAAAAACAAATCTGTCGAAGAAGCTTCAGAGAAAATATAGCAATCAGAAGTAGACGTGAAGAAACTACGAAATGGTATTCTAAGGTGCTGGTAGGAGGAAACATGGCGAAGATAAGCTGGAAACCGGGAAATATGCTCTATCCGCTGCCGGCCGTTATGGTCAGCTGTATGCGGGAGGGCGAACGCCCCAATATTATAACGCTTGCATGGGCAGGCACAATATGCTCGGACCCGGTGATGCTCTCTGTATCAATAAGGAAAGAACGTTACTCGCACGCCATAATCAAAGAGACCGGAGAATTTGTAGTTAATCTGACGACAAGAGATCTGGTCTTTGCAACGGACTATTGTGGGGTTCGATCGGGGAAAGATGTGGATAAGTTCAGGGAAATGAACCTTACCTGTGCACCGTCTTCAAAAATCATGGCACCTGGAATTGCAGAAAGTCCGGTGAACCTTGAATGCGTCGTAGAAGAAATCAAGGAACTGGGTACACATGATATGTTCATCGCGAAGGTCGTTGCGGTGAATGTGGATGATAAATATATGAACGAGTCCGGTAGATTTGACCTGAACAGCTCAGATCTGATTACGTACTCGCACGGGTCGTATTTTACACTGGGTGAGAAGCTTGGAACCTTTGGGTATTCGGTGAAAAAGCAGGGTACAAAGCAGGGTACAAAGCAGGGTACAAAACAGGGTACAAAGCAGGGAAAGAAGCCTCGCAGGAGTACGGAGATGAAAACGAGTAAAAAGCAGGAGAAGGCACAGGGAATAAAATAAAAGGAGAACATTAATGAAAGTAGTATTTATGGAAGCCAATACACTTGGCGATGATGTTGATTTATCCATGTTCGAAGCATTTGGTGAGGTCGTAAAATATGGACAGACCGAACCGAAGGAGAATGCAAAGCGCATCGAAGATGCAGATGTTGTAATTGTCAATAAGATCGAGATGAATGAGGCACTGCTGAAGAATGCATCAAAGCTTAAACTGATTTGTCTGACTGCGACCGGAACGAATAACATCGACTTTTCCTATACCAATCAGAGAAAGATTGCCGTTGCCAACGTAAAAGGATATTCCACACAGTCGGTCATCCAGCACACCTTTGCTTTGTTATTCTATCTTTATGAAAATCTTGCTTACTACGATGAATTTGTTAAATCCGGCGAATACAGCCGCAGCGATATCTTCAGTCACTTTACAATGAAGTTTCACGAGCTTGACCAAAAGACCTGGGGAATTATCGGACTCGGTGAGATCGGACGTGGTGTCGCTGCCATTGCACAGGCCTTTGGCTGTAAAATCATCTATTATTCAACCAGTGGGAAGAACAGCAACGCAGCCTTCCAGCGGGTTGAACTTGAAGAACTGTTAAAGACTTCCGATATCGTATCCATCCATGCTCCGCTTTCTCCCGCCACTACGAATCTGATCGGTGAAAAGGAGCTGGCGATGATGAAAAAGTCAGCCATCCTGCTGAATCTTGGACGAGGACCGATCATCAATCAGGAAGCACTGGCAAAAGCACTTCAAAATGATGTAATCAAAGGGGCCGGACTTGATGTACTGACGGAGGAACCGATGAATCCGGCAAATCCGCTGATCGAGATCAAGGACAGCACAAAGCTAATAATTACACCGCATATTGCCTGGGCGACGGTGGAAGCCAGACAGCGTTGTGCAAGGGAAGTGGCTGAGAACATTACCGCTTTCTTCAAAGGGGAAAACAGAAATATTGTAGCAGGATAATGGAATCGCAGACATATTTATTACAGTATGACGGTAGGGGCAAAAGATATTTTCCCCCTGATACTTACGGATTGTTGCGCACAATGTGCTCTCACGATCCTTAAAACTTGCAAAAGGGATGGAGGTAGTATGGAACTTTATGTTGGAGATATAATTAAAATGAAGAAGCCGCATCCCTGTGGGAGCTACGAATGGGAACTTCTGCGTGTCGGTATGGATTTTCGAATGAAATGTGTCGGCTGCGGCCATCAGGTCATGATTCCAAGAAAACAGGCAGAGAAGAACATCAGGCAGGTAAAACGGGGAGACCAGAAGAATGGAGAAAAGCATGAGTGAAGTTCGCTTTTGCAAGAAATGTCTGCTCCGCGATATGGATGAAACTTCCTACTTTAAGAATCTCATGGATTATATTGAAGCAATGGATGCAGGGAAAAAAGTTTCAAAAGAAGAATACGAAAGAAGACTTTTGATCTGTGGAAGCTGTGATGAACTGATCAGCGGAATGTGCAAGGTCTGTGGTTGTTATGTGGAGCTTCGTGCGGTACAAAATGGATCCTATTGTCCGGCGGTGCACCCATTGTGGTAGAAAGCAGACGTGAAGTCTCAAAGAATAAGGCAAAATATGGTAAATTTATTCAAAAAAACTATTGATTTTTGTGAGAAAAGTTCTTGCAATTATGCTGGAAGGCTGATATAATAAGCAATTGTGGTATGTATTTTATTATTCCTTGCTCTTTCTTCAGGAGAGGGCCAGAGACCAAAAGGAGGTGCAAACAACTATGAATAAGTATGAATTAGCCTTAGTTGTAAGTGCAAAAGTCGAGGATGACGTTAGAAATGCAACGGTTGAATCCGTGAAGGAATTGGTTACCAAGTTTGGTGGCACAATTACTGACGTGATTGAAGCAGGCAAGAAACGCCTTGCTTATGAAATCCAGAAAATGAATGACGGATTTTACTATTTCATCCAATTCGATGCTGAGTCAACAACGCCTAATGAAATCGAACAGAGAGTTCGAATCATGGATAATGTTCTCAGATACTTGTGCGTTAGACAGGACGAAGAGTAAAAGGAGGTATTCCTTTATGAACAAAGTCATATTAATGGGACGCTTAACACGTGACCCGGAAGTCAGATATTCTCAGAATACAAACGCCAGAGGTGAATCAACGGCGATCGCAAGATACTCCTTAGCAGTAGACCGCAGATTTAAGCGTGAAGGGGAACCGGATGCAGACTTTTTTAACTGTACTGTATTTGGCCGTCAGGCAGAATTTGCAGAGAAGTACCTTCATCAGGGTACCAAACTGTTAGTAACCGGCAGAATTCAGAATGATAATTACACCAACAAAGACGGACAGAAAGTATACAGTGTCCAGATTATGGTGGATGAACAGGAATTCGCGGAGAGTAAAGGCGCAAGCAGTGATTCAGGCAACGGTGGATATCAGAGAACAGCATCACAAAGCCCGGCAGCAGCTGTCGGTGATGGCTTTATGAACATTCCTGATGGTATTGATGAGGAACTGCCATTTAGCTAAAAGCACAACAAATCGATAAGGAGGAAATTAGTATGCCGTACAATAAGAATGACAGAGGCAGCAGAGAGGATTCCGGTAGAAGAAAACCGAGCCGTAGACGTAAAAAAGTTTGCGTATTCTGCGCTGATAAAAATCATACAGGTATTGATTACAAAGATACCAACAAATTAAAGAGATTCGTTTCTGAGAGAGGTAAGATCCTTCCAAGACGTATCAGCGGAAACTGTGCAAAGCATCAGAGAGCATTAACTGTTGCTGTTAAGCGCGCAAGACACATCGCTCTTATGCCTTACACAATGGATTAATTCCAAGAGAAATAGCAAAACGCCGTTACATGACTTAATCGTTGTGTAGCGGCTTTTTTTGAAAAATAAGTGGCAAAATATGGAAATGCATGTTATTATTAATTAATATGCAAAATTGATGAAGGGAGGGATTGAAAAAATGATGGATAAAAATAATATTACTGATGGAAGTTATAAACCTGAGTTCAATCTTTTGGCAGATGCATATTTAGGGAATAGTAAGCTATTTGCAGACAAACTAAAATATCTGGCTGGAGAGGCACAAAAAGAACCTTGGAGTTATAAAGGTGGTTTAGATTATGGTATTTTATACAATTATTTGTGTTATACATACGACAGAGTAAAGCAAGAAGGTAAAATTGAAGTAACGAGTGATAAAGAACATATGTGTTTTAACACTGGTTTACTAACGGATAATGGAGCAGACTTGTATGCATACTTCGATAAAAACACAAATAGTAATGCAAAAAAAGGACAAGATTGGTTCTTGAATGGGTTTAAACAAAGGACAACTTCTGAAATGAGAAAGTTTAAAAAGTATCCTGAAATTGCGGATTATTTTACAGAGCCTGCAGATTTTATATTTGATAAGAAACTTGACATTTTCATTGACTACGATCATATCGTTGATGATAATTATGATAGATTTGTAGATATTGGACTTGATGATAAGTATATGATCCAAGGCTTGCTCGAAAATGCTGTGAAAAAAATAATTGAAAAGTTAAAAAGAAACTATAAACTCGCTATACCACAATACTATACAGATAAACAGAGTGGTATTGGAAAGATTCAATTATTGCTTCCGCTATTTTTACAGAGTAAAGATTTGGCTGATTTGGCTCTTGTTGTTGACAAGGATGAGTATCGTTATATTGGGAAAACAATACTAACATTGGATTGGGCATATGTTAATTCAAGAAGAATTGTACGACCAGATGTGGAGTGGTTAAAGCTATAATATAAGTGTAATTGCTTGACTTTACAATATAAAGTGTTATAATTAAGAAACTAGAAGATTTAGCGATACTATATGTAAAGCTTGTGATTATTTGTTGTAATATATTTAAAAGTGTAAAAAGTATATTTATCAGAAAAGTACTGGCCTTTGTAAATTAATTTTGCAAGGGCCTTTCGTATGTCTTCAGAATTTATGTCAACTTTCATTATAATCAAACTCGCAGCTTGAATATATTGGAACGTATGATACAATGAAAATGTATAGGGAAAAGCATAAAAACTTAAAAAAATATGCTAATGACCTATACAGGCAACAAAACAAACTAGAAACAAACAACAAAACAAGTAACAAAGTGTGAAGGAAGAACACCTTCTCACCTGAAAGAACTGCGATATTCTCGCAGAAGGCTCGAACATCTTATTCTTTACTCATTATTTGTGATGCCGAAATGCGGCATCATGTTAGGGAGAAGGAAAGAAAGAGTTTGTACAAGAAAGGATTAATCCCGTGAAACCTACTACGACCATGTTAGCCATAATACGTATCTCCGCGCAAAGACTACAATTAAAAAAAGTCGGCTATGCTTTGCTCGGAGGTTATCATTCTTAAAATAGCGGATGCCGGATATTTGATTACTTTCCTGATATATTTATGAGGATTCTTTTGAGTATCGAATTTTGGCATCGTGGTTTTAAGAATTGGTGATCAGGATTGGTTCATTTTGATATGACTGCAGCAGCGTTAGCCTGTCTGCGGTTTTTTTGTTTAACCTTCCAATAGAAACACGATACAGGAAAAACATAGAGAAACTGCCGGACAGGTTTGCCGCTGCCAACCTGATACGGCAGTTTTTTGTTTTACGAGGAAAATACTCAGAGTTTGCCTATAAAACAAGAAGCACATTCCCTATTCCGATTATAGCCGGTTAAAAATGATTCTGAAGTAAATATTACTCTGAAGTAAATATTACTCTGAGAAAAAAATCTGAGTTTGAGTAGCTCAAAGATAAGAAAGGAAAAAACTATGATTTATCAAATCAACAACGGACTGGTACGATATGCAGCGGATACCATACTTGACCATATAAATTTTGAAATACGAAATACGGAGAAAATCGCAGTCGTTGGACGTAACGGCTGTGGAAAAACAACGCTTTTCAAGCTGATCGCGGGGATTTTGCCGCTCGATAATCCGGACAGTGACGAAGACAGCTGGATCAGCAAAGCGGGTAATACGACAATCGGCTTCTTGCAGCAGATCAGTTTTGAGAATGAAGACACAACAGCAGAAGAGGAATTATTGAAAGCATTCGGACCATTGCTTTCATGGAAGGATAAACTTGAACAGTTATGTGCTCGCATGGAGACAGACCATTCACAGGAAGTAATGGACAACTATGCAAGAACACTTGGACTTTTTGAATCAATGGGTGGTTACGGCTATCAGTCAGAAATGGAGACAATGGTTACCCAGTTTGGTTTCGACCTGGCAGATGTAAAGCGCCCGATCATCAACTTTTCTGGAGGACAGCAGACGAAACTGGCCTTTATAAAGCTGCTGCTTAGCAAGCCGGACATTTTACTTCTGGATGAGCCGACCAACCATCTGGACCTGCCGACAATTGAATGGCTGGAGCGGTACCTGAGGCAATATCCAAAAGCCGTGGTGATTGTATCCCATGACAGAATGTTCCTTGATAAGACAACCGATGTTACCTATGAGATCGAGCACCGGAGAATGACAAGATACCAGGGGAATTATTCGTCGTTCGTGAAGCAGAAGCGCCTGAACTGGGATAAGCAGCAAAAGGATTACCTCTTGCAGCAAAAGGAGATAGCAAGGCTGATGACTCTGGTTGAGAAGTACAAGCACCACCCGACCAAGGTTGCCATGACAAAATCAAAATTAAAACAGATTGAACACATGGACATTGTGAAATCACCGGATCAATACGACCTTCGAACATTTCACGCGGAGTTCAAGCCACTTCGGGCCGGTGGGCAGGAAGTAGTAAAGGCAGATCACCTATCCATTGGGTATGATAGGCCACTTAGTGAAGTAAGCTTTGAGGTTAAGAAAGGACAACGACTGGCTGTAATTGGTGAGAATGGGATAGGAAAATCAACGCTTCTAAAGACACTGGTCGGTCAGGTCGATTCGCTGGGAGGTGCGTATTCCTATGGATTTCAGATCGATCATGGTTACTTTGATCAGCAGTTGGCACAAATTGAGAATGATAAGACGGTACTGGAGGATTTTGGTGATGAATTCCCTGATATGGTGATAAGCGAAGTCCGGTCTTCCTTAGCCTGCTTTTTATTCACGCAGGACACCGTTTATAAGAAGGTCTGCCAGTTATCGGGAGGAGAAAAAGTGCGCCTCTGTCTGGCGAAGATATTAAAGAAAAGACCTAACTTTTTGCTGCTTGATGAGCCGACAAACCACATGGATATCGTTGGGAAAGAAGCGCTTGAATCTATGTTGAAAAGCTACGAAGGTACCGTGCTGTTCGTATCCCATGATCGGTATTTTGTTCAGGAGATAGCCGATTCCCTGCTGATATTCGAAGAAGGACGTGCAGATTATTATCCTTATGGCTATCAGGAGTATATGGAGAAAAAGAACTTGCCCCAAGAGGCGGAGTTTGCCGGTGGGAGAATCAGGCAGAGAGGGGGTCAAACAGGTATTCGAAAGGTTATGCAGCAAGACCTGCGACATGATAAGAAGCAAGATATGCAGCAAGATAAACAGCAAGACCTGCGACAAGATATGCAGCAAAACATGCCTCAAAACATGAAAAAAGATATGGCGTACAATAAGAAACGAGATAGGAAATACGATAAGAAATTGCAGGAAATGAAAAAACAGAAGATGAGAAAGCTGGAAGCATTGGTTGAAGAAACAGAGCAGGAGATATACCGGGTAAAGCTTTCCATGGAAACCCCGGAAATCGCCACCGACTATGTTCGACTGAGTGAACTTCATGAGCAGCTTACCAGAGAAGAAAGCAAGCTGGACGAGTATCTTGAACTGTTCATGCAGTATCAGGAAGAAGCGGAAGAACTTGCCTAACAAGGATTATTACCGGGAAACAAAATTGCATGTTGATACATCAATGACCTGATAAATAAGGAATGTTACCTATAGTAAAGAACAATAAACAGACTGACGGATAGATTGACTGCTTGATAGACGATAGGCTGAAAAATCTTTCTTTGTTATAATTGCTCGTTTCTGCATGAAGGGACTACTTTTCATGAGTATCACTAAACCGGGATGAAAGCAGGTTAATTCGCTATATCTCGGACGCAATCAAGTAACAGTTATAAATGAAAAGACCGAAGCAAAGGAAATACCATGCTCCGGCCTTTTTACGAAGGAATCGTATTATTAATATGACATTCGGTGTGTAACAATAACAGTGGCAGTGGCAGTAACAATTATAATAACAGTAACAATGACTGTAACAGTAACATAAAAGAAACAGCAATAATGACGGCAATAGTAACGGTAATAGTAATAGCAGTAGTGTCAGTATCAGTGGCAGTAACAGTAACTGTATGTCATGATAAATTGATTGATGGCATTACTCCGTTACCCGCGCCCATACCCACCGGTTGGTTTCATCACTAGTAATAAGCTGATAGAGAACGTTGCCGTTTGCGTCGTAGGCAAAACCGGAGGATTCATTTCCCATATTGACGTTACTGTTCTCGAAGGTCAGAATTCCAAACTGGTCCGTGGTTACTTCATGAGACTTTGTCTGTCCGAAGATGGTGACTTCGAGGCTTGCAACTTCGGGATCCTGCACCAGAACCGGGAAAAGCTGAATACCGAATTTTTGATCGGTATCCGTCCAGTAATAGAGGGAACCGGCGTTTATGATGCCTCCGTTGTCTGAGTTGTACTTTGGCCATACGAGCCAGTTTTCTTCTGCCTTCCAGCCATTCCAGTTCTTCTTGACCGTCACGACATCATAACTGTTCGCGCTGTTGTAGAAGTAGAACTCCCAGTTGCCCCAGTCGTAGCTGCCTAACAGGTAGGAAGATGCGTTCAGTCGCCCGGCCAGAGAGGAAGCGGATTCCGGTGTAAATCGGTACCCTTGCGCATAATTTACCATGAATTCGAACATGACAAATATCACAAGAATTACCGATATACGTGTAATGGTCTTTCTCCTTCGAAGCTTTTTGGCAATCTTCAAATAATTATGGTTTGCTTCCTGCAATTCCTGGTCGGCAGCCGGTTCTTTCAGGCTTCTGTCATAATATCCTTTGCATTCGGGACATTCCGACAGGTGCTCGATGACGGTTTCTTTGCTAGCCTGCGAGGCTGCGTTGTCCAGGCACAGCGGGATCAGATCGCGTACCATTTCACATTTATATTTCATAATCAAATCTCTCCTTTAACTGTTGTTGTATCTTGGCTTTTGCTCGGCTGTAGATAACTTTCGCGCTGGATTCCTTGATACCAAGCAGGCAAGCTATCTCACGAAATGTTATGTCTGCGTACATACGGTACAGGACGATGCTCCGGTCACGTTCTTCAAAGTCTTCCAGTATTGCATGGATATTCTGCAGCATTTCCCGCTTCTCATATCGGTCGGTAAAATCACCGGATGACGCGGGTGGTTCGAGCTTCCTTACCAGATGTTCTTTTCTGATTTCTTTCTTTAGATGGGTGTAATAGGTATTCTTAGCAATCTGACATAACCAGGTGCGTATGCTGCATTCCCCGCGAAAGCGGTCAAAGGAAAGGAATGCCTGGTAGAAGGTCTCCTGCAGAAGTTCTTCCGCCAGCGAGAACTGGTAGTTCGTCAGCTTGCACAGAAACCGGTACACATCATCTTTGTTTGTATTATAGATATCCTCAAAGGCTTTCACAGCTGTTCTCCTTTTTGTGGGTATGTATATTAGTAGGAGTTTTTTGAAAATGGTTACAGGGGGTCTATAAATATTTTATTGATGTAGGAGGAATGTGCAAGGGGGAATTAGGGTGCGGGTATTAAATAGTGATAATAGTAGAAAAATTCTATAAAAAATAAAGCGTCGAACTGCACAAGAAAAAGAGTTTGGACATGTTTTCAATAGGTGTATTCTGTTATTATAATCTTTTATGATATTTGGCATAGGAGTAATATATCTATTATACCTAGTATCTGTTGAATATTCATTGAACAATTAAGATTTTGATGATAGTTAAACAATTTGCCAAACAGGGAAAATATAGTATAATAAGTAAAAAGTAGATATTAGTACTTTTATTCGTAAGGCAAGAAAACGTTATGAAACGGAAGGTAAGGGAAGGATATGAAAGCGAAAAAGGCAGCAGCCTACTTTGGGTGGTTTTTATTTACTGCGTTTCTGGCATGGTTTTGTATAATATCACTTGCTACCGGAAAAGCGAATATAACGTCTCATGGATTTGGGATTGATGACCAGGGGAAAGTATATATTGGGAATTCGAATGATATCTTTGTTTATTCAAATCAGAGTTTACAATATAAAATAAATGCTATGACATCACGAGGGTATTTTTTTAGAATAGAGGAAGACCAGACGATTCATTTATCAACATCAACTGAAGTTTATACGATTGCGCTGGACGGTGAAGTTCTTTCCATGAGAATTGATAATGATCATACATATGAAGACTTAAAAAGCGGCTGGAGAAAACAGGAGTTTAATAACTCGTCTTATCAGTATTCAACAAAATGGGGAAGGTATGAAATTGTAAAAACTGTAGGAGATGAAAAAGAAGTGATTTTTAGAATGCCAGTATTTGATTATATTATTAAATTATGTTTACTAGTATTTGCAATCAGCCTGATCCTTTTTATTCCAACGATAATAGTGAAGGTAAGAAAATCTAAGATTTTCGAGTGATACTATTAATATATGAATATGGAGCATATGAATTAATCAAAAAGTACTTTGTTCACATGGTAGTTTGTAAACAAAGTACTTTTTTGCAGGGGAGTATTATGAAATCTATTTAAATTTAAGAAAGTAAGCTTTTTTATTTCCTTCATTTTTTGATTTTTCTTGTCTATGATGTTTCTAACTTCCGAGGCTTCTTATATCGGATATTCCTTACCTTTATGTGCCTAGTATACAGCTCAATTGTGAAGGACTCATGGTCACTTGGTGAACAATTTGTGTTTGTGCAATTAATGAAAGGCGCTTGATAGCGTCAATTATTCTGTGTTGTTAAAAGCGTTTAAAGCTCGAAATAATCGGAATAATCGAAATAGTGAAGTGATTGAACTAAATAATATGAAACTGGTTGAAATGGAATTAATATGATACAATTAGTAAATAAAGGCAAAAAACATTGCTGCACATTTCAAGAAGGGAGATTGGATGAAAAAGCTGAAAAAGAAGTTTATTATCATTGTTTGTGTTATGGTTTTTTTGGCTATTAGTGTAAAAATCTTGTTACTTTTTGATAGCGGTGTATTTTTCAGAATACCAGAATTTCAGGGAGATATTTTCCTGACAGGTGATGCAGCAAATGAATATGGCGGAAGTATAGTAAAAGTAAAGGAGGGAGTCGTTACATCACTTTACGATAAAGATCTTTTTTATTATGTGGAAGCAAACAAAACAGCAGATAAATTGCTGCTGGTGAAAAGCATTTCTTCACCCAAGGAAGCTGACTATGCGATTTATGAATATGATATATCTTCTGATAGCATGACACCGCTGATAAGGTGCTTTGGCACAGGTCATTATTATTGTACCATCAGCTTTCATTGCGTGCGATATGTACCGG
Organism: Clostridia bacterium; assembly: GCA_003249225.1. Lineage (GTDB taxonomy): Bacteria > Bacillota > Clostridia > Lachnospirales > Lachnospiraceae > SZUA-448. The sequence goes on from QKJQ01000002.1 coordinate 36,844, forward strand.
AGAGTAATAAAATCAGCTATTTATGGAAAGATGAATTGCATATATTTGATTTGGAGACAAAAGAAGATGAAATAGAAGCATATATTGATGAATTCAGTTTTTACTCATGGGCAAAGGATGGTAACTCGTTTTTGTGTTCCCTAGGAGATGGGAAAATCTATTCATACGACATGGAAAGCGGTGGATTTATATATTTATTCGATGGAGAGAGACCTGAATATTCAGTAGACAACAACAGCATTGCATATCTGAAGGGAAGTTGGACGCTTGTTGTTCGTAATATGACAGATGGTTCAGAAATAAGCAGGAAATACATGCAGCCAGCTAACAATTATCGATTTTCTCCTGACAATAACAATATTATATTTTGTGTTACTGTAAACGGACCAATAATGGTGGGGACATACGAAAAGATCGTGGTATGGGATATAAAAAGGGATAGAGTCAGAAAATTAGTACATGATGCTTTTAATAGTATTGGGGTTGACTGGAAGTGAGATTTTGAGGCTTAAGCTTCCATTCTTTAAAACATTTATTTAACTGACTTAACCAAAGAAAGGAAGCGATCGATATTGAAGAAAAAAATAATAATCTTACTGAGCCTATTGATCTGTATAATGTTGATGGTTACACTTTTTACTCAGAATAAACTCCAAAAGCAGATTATAAACTACATTGATGAAGAAAGTGGGGACAATGATTCCTGCATTGTTGTAATGAAGGATATTACAGGATTTGTATGGGATAAAATGCTGATTTATCAAGTGGGAAGCTCAAATGGTGCAATAAGTGATATTTTGAATGTTACTTTTAACGATACGGTAGACTTGAAGAGCGGCATATTGTTTGTAAAAGATAATAAGATTGTGTATAAGGAAAGTATGGAGTATAATCCTGAAAAACCCGGTGAACTAACATTTTACATAGGTAAATTATACGGTGAAGAAGAATATGTTGTATATACACCAGAGGATGCCATTTTTAGAGGTGAAAAAGTTAAGAACGGCAGTGAGATCCTTTATCAAGTAAAGCCGTATAATGACTAAAACATATTTAATTGTTGCTATATGCTGCTGATGGTGAATAAAGTATGGCATCTACAGATGTTGTCATGAAAGTTTTTTAGATGGCGCGTTGATCCGTAGATAATGGAGACATAGAACAATAATTCTGATGTCAGTAAGATTATGGAAGTAATACAATGGCAGCAATAATTTCAATCCATAGGGGACGAATAATCCTAAGTGCTTCAAGGAGATTTAAACAGCTGAAATGAAAGGGCTTGGAGTAACTCGTAACTTGTAGTTGTATGGATAGATGTATATGGTATCTTATATCAATTAGTTCAAATGGAAATTGAGTAAATATACACACGAAATAGTTGTTGTGTGTATAAATACTTAAATGGAGTTGATTATTATGGTATTAACCTATAAAGATTGTATAGAGAAGTATGGCAGTGATCACTTACTGAAAAAGGAAATTTCAGAAGGGAGATTGTTTCAAAAAGAAAAGGGAATCTACTCTTTGCAAAAATCATGTTCTGAATTGGAGATTATAAGTGTTAAATACCCTCGATCTATATTCACAGGAGAGAGTGCATTTTATTATCATTCACTAACTGATGTAATACCGGATTACTATAGCATTGCTACTCTTAGAACAGATAGCAGAATTAGGGATTCACGGGTAAAACAATCATTTGTGAAAAGCGAAATCTTTGAAATTGGAAAGACGAAGATGCAACGCAATAATGTTGAGATGAATATTTACAGCCTAGAACGAATGCTCATTGAACTTATGCGATTTAGAAGCAAGCTACCATTTGATTATTATAAAGAAATTATATCTAATTATCGAAATAAAACTGAGACAATGGATATCGCATTGGTTGAGGAATACGCAGAGCATTTTAAGAATGCAGACAAAATAATGGCTATGATACAGATGGAGGTATTGTAGTGAACTTAATGGGAGAAGTGGATAAATTAAAGAATAAAGGATATAGTGAAGCAAATGCAGAAGCTAAGCTATGCCAGGACATTATTATAAACGCAATTTCAAAAAGCAGTTTGAAATGAAGAGTCTGCAAGTGTTTTAATCAATTCAAAAGCGCAGATGATTACAGAAAAACTAAAATCTATGATTCGATTTGGAACAAGATCGACAAGATATAAGGATGTATTTGATATATGTTATTTATCGGATTCAGTAGATAGAAATCGGTTAAAACAGTGCATAGAAAAATACATATTGTCTGATGTGACATTAGGTGTAACAACAGTAGATGAGATCAAGAAAAGAGCAGACAGAATATTTACAAATAGTACATATAAAAAGCAGGTGGAACGATCGAAGAAAAACTGGCTTGATATATCTGTTGAGGAAGTGCTCAAAAGGAATTTGAAGTTTATTCAAGGAATGAAATAATTCACGGCTTCAGCCCATAGGAGGCGAGTGATTCAAAACTGACTGCCATTCCCTTAACCAATAAAAATGATATACTTTCCCAAAGCAGCAGGAGGGAAAAATCATTATGAAAATAGATATTCAGGAAACAAAGAACGATGTGTTTGTAAAAATACCAGTACCGATGCTGGCATGCCCGTCTAAAGCAATTCTCATATAATCCTGATACGCAAAAAGTGCTTTGTTCACATGGTAGTTTGTGAGCAAAGCACTTTTTTGTAGGGGAGTATTATGAAATCTATTTAAATTTAAGAAAGTAAGCTTATTTTATCTCCTTCATTTTTTGATGTTTCTTGCCTCTGATGTTTCTAACTTCCGAGGCTTCTTATCTCTGATGTTCCTTACCTTTATGTGCCTAGTATACAGCTCAATTGTGAAGGACTCATGGTCACTTGGTGAACAATTTGTGATTTGGAGGTTGTACAATAGTAGCAAATCAATGGAACAATTTTATCAAATTGTTTTGTATAAAATTAATGGTATACTAAAGGTAACATTGTATGTCAGGAGAAGGCATTATGAAGTTGGGGAAGAAAGCATCGATTCGCAGACGGCTGTTTTTTGGCGTTCTGCTCATTTCTATACTGCTGGTCGTGTCCGTTACCGGGGTGGCAGTGTCAATATCCTATAAGACCATGAAAGATCAGCTGATCGCTAACCGCAGGATGAGCGCGCGCTGGCTTCAGGACCGCCTTACCATGGAGGTGGAAGACTATTCGGATCAGTTCTATTCCTATGAAGTAGATAAGAACACAAAGGCAGATTTAAGTGCCTGGTGCAGTGATGCATCGGTTGATTATACGGTGCTGCAACGTCTGATTACATCAATGAATGAGACCATAAGCATGGACAGTTCGCTTAATTCCATGGAGATCTACAACCTGATCAAGGATGAGGTCGTCATTGCAAAACGTTCCGGAGCATCGACAGAAGAGACCGGTGATAAGCTGGAATTGTGGGAACAGCGGAACGAGCAGCTGCAGACGAATCTGGTTTTTCGCCGCGTAGAAAATGAGATAATCCTTTACCATGAAAGCTATCGCTTTTCAGACAAGACACCGCTGGTGCTAATGACGATGCATGTCAGACCTTATGATCTGGAAGATATTCTCGAGGATATCCAGACAACAGAGGATGAATCGATCTACATATACAACGATGAATACCAGTATATTGACGCTGTGCAGGGAACGACAAAGCCGGAAGATGAAAGCCTTATAGCTGCTGTGATGCGAATGGATGAAGAGACTGCCGCGGAAATGTACCTGGATGGCTGCTTTTACTTTTTCCGCGATGTAGCAGGCGGAAAGCTGAAAATTCTGATGGTGGTACCGGACAGTACGATCGTTGCAGCATTAAAGGATACATTGACCGCCGGCTTTTTGCTCGGCATCATTGCAATTCTGATATCTTCTTTGGGAGCATTGCTGTTCTCAGGAATGTTCACAAGACCGATCATACGGCTTTCTGCCATGATGCGTACAATAACCATTGAGGATTTTCCGGGCATTCTGGAACAGGAAAAAGACCGGAACCGCATTGCCGGAAAGGATGAGATCAGCATCCTGCAGAACAGTTTTACACGGATGCTTGAGCGCAACAAAGAACTGATCGAACAGGAATATCAGGCGGTCCTTGAGAAAAGAGAGGCACAGATCAGGGCTTTGCAGGCGCAGATCAACCCGCATTTCATGTACAATACTCTTCAGGTCATCGGAGGTATGGCCCTTAAAAAGGACGTGACCGAAGTATACCATATGACAACTGCGTTAAGCGATATTCTGCGATATTCACTTAATTTTTCCGAAGATATGGTAATGATCGCAGAAGAAATACAATACTTCACCTCGTATATTATGATTCAGAATGAACGCTTTGGAAATAAGATCCACCTTACCGTAAAGATGGATGAGAAGGTTCGGCAGTGCCTGATTCCAAAGCTAATTCTTCAGCCGATTCTGGAGAACAGTCTGGAGCACGGACTGTCTCAGCGTTCCGGCGACTGGGAGATCGTTCTGACCGGCGAGATAACGGATGAAGTGAGCAGTAAGATGACCGGTGAGCTGACCGGAAAGACGACCGGAGATCCAAATAGTGGGCTGACCGGAAAGACGAACAAAAATCCAAGCAGTGAGCTCTCCTCGGCGCAAGACCTTCTCCTGACCCTATCGGATAACGGTATCGGCATCCCAAAGGAACAACTGGACAGAATCCGGCAGACCCTGGAGGAAGATACCGAGCAGACCTTAAAATCCGAGGCGCACATAGGCCTTCGAAATGTCAATGCAAGGCTTCGGCTGAACTACGGGGAGAAGTACGGAGTTGCAATTGACAGCGAATGGGAGAAGGGGACCACTGTCCGTGTACAAATGAAAGCAGTGCTAAGAGAAGAAGGTAATTACAGTCTGATTTAGTTATAAGTTATGCAAAGGGGTGAACAAAATGGGATTATATAAAGCAGTAATCATAGATGACGAGATCTGGACGAGAGAGACTATTAAAAAACTGGCAAAATGGAAGGAAAATGGGCTCGAAGTCGTGGGAGAAGCAAGCGACGGAGAATATGGTCTGGAACTGATACGGCATACCAGACCGGATGTCATACTTACCGATGTAAAGATGCCTAATCTAGACGGGATTCAGCTGATCCGCCAGCTGCGCGCGGAACAAAACGATGCGCTGGTCATCTTTATCAGCGGGTACGATGACTACACATACATCCGAAGTGCACTAAAGCTTGATGCATTGGATTACCTGCTAAAACCGGTAAAGGAAGAGGAGTTGAATAAAATGCTTGCCCTATGTACATCAAGGCTGTCAAAACAAGAACACCTTGTGATGCAGGAAGAAGAGAAAGGATTCCTGCAGGTCCCCTGGGCGGCAGACTTTTTCACAAAACAGGAGAATCTGTGCGATGCACTGATTAGTACAGACACAGACGTAATCCGTGAAAAATGCAGAGATATTCTGGTATTGGTGCAAAAGTATGAGACCGGTGAGCCATCAAAAGGCACCATGGTCTGCGTCTACTATTCCATGATGAACCACCTGGAGCAATTCCTTTTGAACCGTGAACTTAAGCCACACGACATTACAGCGGACAAAGAGACATCCTTTGTATTCAGCAGAGACCTTGGATTTGTTCAAATGATGGAGTATCTGGAGCAGTTGTATCTGCTGACAGCGGAGAAGATTCATGAGTTGAACCGGAACCGTGGCAGGTTCAATGTTGCACCGATTGAAAAATACATGCAGGAACATTTTACCGAAGCAATCTCCCTGGAAATGATGGCAGAACAGTTCTATGTCAGCAAAGAATACCTGAGCAAAGCGTTCAAGCAGGAGACCGGAAGAGGATTCTGGGAGTATCTTACCTCACTGCGGATGGAACGGGCCAAAGAGCTGATCCTCGACTATAAGATTCCGTTGAAAGAAGTGGGCGAACTGACCGGTTACATGGACCAGGCACATTTTTATAAGACCTTCAAGAAGTATCACCAAAAGACACCGGGAGAGATTCAAAGTTCAATAATTGACAATAAATAAGAGCCGTTTGTGAAAATGCTTTTCAAACCTTGGCTGATATAATAAAAGCATCCTGATGATAGAAGGTCATCGGGAAAGGAATCAAAAAACATAAGAATCAGGAGGGGTTTACGTGAAAAAGAAATGGATGGCTTTATTGGTTGCAGCTTGCCTGGTATTTTCGCTCACGGCATGTGGCTCGGGCAATGATACAACAGCAGGGAACACCGGCAAAAATGCATCGCAGGCGACCGGAAACAATGACAACAAAGCGAATGACAGCGGGAGTAACGACAGCACCGCAGGGGAAAGTGAAGCGACTGCAGCACCACGGGAAGCAGAACTAAATATTATGATGAGTTTTCCGCAGTACATGGACCAGTGGGAGACGTACTGCAAGCAGTTCGAAGATAAAATGCTTGCCGAAGAGAATATCAAGGTCAAAGTAAATCTTGAGATGCCAAGTTCCGACCAGTATGACAGCGTTTTGCAGGCAAGATTGACCGGCGACGATGCACCGGATCTTTATACGATCCACAGCAACAATCTGGAGACGTATTACAACGCAGGTTATATCAAAGATTTGTCCTCCGAAGTGCTGGCAGGAAAGATCTATGATGACGTGAAAAAGACCGTTACCGTTGACGGAAAGCTGATGGCTGTTCCGATCGAGAGTCAGGCCTGGGGCGTACTGTACAACAAGGATATATTTACCGAATGCGGACTGACAGTTCCGGATACGATAAGCGATCTGGAAGCAATATGTACAGCACTCAAAGACAAAGGGTATACACCATTCCTGCTGGCTTATCAGGAGCAGTGGGTTCCGCAGCTGATGACTGCACTGACGATTGGCGGCAAGGTATCCGGTGATGTTCCGGACTGGCTTGATCGTATGTATAAGGACGAAGGTTCCTATACAGAGATCAGTGATATCTTCGATGTAATCGATGTGATAATGCAAAATGGCACAGACCGTGCCATGGAAGAAGGCAGTGAAGCCGGAAGTGCTGACTTTGCCAATGGAAAAGCGGCAATGTATGTGCAGGGAACCTGGGCATCCAATACCATTATGACGACCAATCCGGACATGAACCTGGGCGTCTTTGCACTTCCTGTCAATGAGAATGTTGACTGTACAAAGATCAATCTTTCCACCTCGACGACCGTCGTGGTCTATCCGGAAAGTGAGAACATGGATCTGGCCCTTGCCTTTGCCAATTACATTCTGGATGATAAGGATTCTTCCGCACTGTTCCAGTCCTGTTCCTTCAATCCGATTGCAAATGTACACACCTACGATACTTCTTCCTGGGTAAAGGAAGCCTATGAATACGTTGCAGAAGGACGTTCGTATCTGGATCTTGTGATTCCGTCTTCTGTTACGGATGAGCAGGGCAAACTGCTTCAGGAGTATTACACCGGTTCCGTGACCAGAGATGACATCATTGCAACGCTGGATGCGAAATTCAAAGAAGCAAATGAACTGAATAAATAAGACAGGAACGAGGGCGGGCTTATGCCTGCCCTTTTTCTGGTAAATGCGGGTGCTGGATCTTATACCGGGAATTATTTTGAAGGAAGAACGAAAGTAAGCATCTTCGTGTTAAAGAAGCGATGTGCGCACAGAAATCATATGCGCAAAAACTTATGCAGGAATGGAGAATAAATGACGAAGCACTGGAAAGAAAATCGCAGTCTGCTGCTGTTCGCAGCTCCTGCGCTGATTTTATATACTGTTTTTAAGCTTTACCCGGCAATTGTCGGCTTATACTATTCCATGACGGACTGGAACGGACTGAATAAGGAATACTCCTTTATCGGAGTTGGGAATTTTGTACAGATCATCGGGGACGAGAATTACTGGAAGTCCATTCTCTTTACCTGCAAGTACGTTGCTGTCATGCTGTTAGCGGCCAATCTTACAGCACTGACACTGGCGGTCGTTATTGAGGGCAGGAGAAGAGGGAAGGGATTCTTTCGGACACTCTTTTACATGCCGAACATGATCAGTATGATCATTGGTGGTTTTATGTGGAACTTTATATTTACAAAGGTCCTGTACGCGCTGGCAGACAATTACGGTATGAAATTCTTCGACCGTTCCTGGGTCGGCGACCCGCAGAATGCATTTGCGGCCATTATTCTGGTCTCGGTATGGGGAATCACAGGTTACCTGATGATCATCTATATGGCAGGTCTGCAGGGGATACCGGTACATTTAAAAGAGTCGGCGGCACTCGACGGTGCCAATGCGTGGCAGAACTTTACAAGAATTACACTGCCGCTGATCAGGCCGTCGTTAACGATCTGTGTGTTCTGGACGCTGAATGCAGCATTTCAGGTGTTTGACGTCATCTTCTCTCTGACAGGGGGCGGTCCGGGACGGCAGACACAGTCAGTCGCCATGAATATATATGAAGAGGCATTTACCGGGAACATACGCTACGGCTATGCAACCGCAAAGTCCACGATATTATTCCTGATCGTCTTTTTACTGACCCTGATTCAATTAAGAGTAATGAAGAAAAAAGAGGAGGAGATGTAATCAATGAATCATTTTGGCAAGATGAAAAAAATGCTTCACCCGCTTTCTACAATACTGCTTCTTCTCTTTGCATTTTTCTGGATGTTCCCGCTCCTTATGGCGCTTATGAATTCGTTCAAGACAAATGGCGAATTACTGACGAATGTTATGACATTCCCCGAAAGGATCGGGCTTGATAATTATATCAGAACAATAGAAAAGATGCATTACCTGCGAAGCTTTTGCAACACGCTCGTGCTGGCAGTCCTTAGTGTATCCATGATGATTCTATTCTCTGCCATGGCCGGCTGGCGGCTGTGCCGGACAAAGACAAAGCTTTCTGCGGTGCTGTTCGGATTCTTTGTGTTCTCCATGCTGATTCCGTTCAACTCGGTCATGATTCCTTTATATAAGGTAATTCTGGCGCTGAATATCAAAAATTCACTGATCGGGCTTTCTTTTGTGTATGCCGGAATGGGAGTCAGCATGGCGATATTCCTGTACCATGGCTTTACAAAGGGCATTCCGCTGGAACTGGAAGAGGCAGCAGCGATTGACGGCAGCAGCAGGATCAGGACCTTCTTTCGTATTGTGCTTCCTATGCTGAAACCAATTACGGCAACGATCTGCATTACCAATGTTCTGTGGGTCTGGAACGACTTTCTTCTTCCTCTGATCACGTTGTCTAAGAATACGAAATACACCCTGCTTCTTTCGACCAACACCTTGTTCGGACAGTACAGCAGTGACTGGTCGGCAATTCTAAGTGCGCTGATCCTATCCGCGATTCCTGTCCTTGTGTTCTATGCATTGTTCCAGAAGCAGATACTAAAGGGGATTACGGAAGGAGCTGTCAAAGGGTAGAAAAGGAAGGGACAAACTTGGTATGTGCTGAGAACCAGCACAAGAAAGGATTAAAGTCGAAAGAAAGGCGTTTTCGACCAGCAAGTTTGTGCCTCGCGGGACACCGCTCGTTCAAACTTGATATGTGCTGAAAGGCAGCACAAGAAAGGGGAAGTTATGGAGTTTTTAAGGACAGAGGGGAGATTTATCACGGATGGGGATAAGGAGGTCTTGCTTCGCGGCTTCGGGCTTGGGGGCTGGTTCCTTCCGGAAGGATATATGTGGAAGCTGTACACGAAGTGTGACCGTCCAAGAAAGATGGAAGCTTTGATCGAGGATTTATGTGGTACTGTATATGCGGAAAGCTTCTGGGAGAGGTATCTGGATTCCTACATAACAAAAGAGGACATTGACTGGATTGCCGCAGAAGGCTTCAACAGCATCCGTCTGCCTCTGAATGCAAGGCATCTTTATAGCAGAACAAAGAATGTGCTTTCACTGGATCAGAAGATGTTCAAAAGAATTGATACACTTCTTGACTGGTGCAGGGAGAAGGAAATCTATGTGGTGCTTGACATGCATGCCGCTCCCGGGGGACAGACAGGACAGAACATTGATGACAGCGAGAACGATCTGCCGGAGCTGTTCATGGACAGCTCCCATGAAGAGGAGCTTATATTTCTATGGAAAGAACTCAGCCTTCGTTACAAAGACAGACCGGAAGTTGCAGCGTATGATCTTCTTAATGAACCGCTGCCGGAATTTTTCAGCCAGTATAACGATAAAGTGCTGCCGCTGTATCGACACCTGATTGCAGAGATTCGCAGGATTGATCCGAAACATATCATAGTGCTGGAAGGTGTTCACTGGGCCTCGGACTTTTCGATATTCGAAGCGCTGACAAAAGAGGAAGCAAAGGACAACCTGGTATTGCAGTTCCATAAGTACTGGAACCATCCGGATAAGGAAAGCCTGCAGGAATTCCTGAAGCATGCAGAACGGCTGCAGGTACCCTTATATATGGGAGAAGGCGGGGAGAACAACTGCGACTGGTATACGATGGCTTTCCCGCTATATGAATCTTTGAAGATTGGGTGGTCCTTCTGGACATATAAGAAGATGGAATGCAGGAATTCACCGGTGACATTTGCCATGCCGGAGAAGTATGATGAACTGATTGCTTATATAGATCAAAGTAATGCAGAGCAAAGGAGTATAGAACAAAAGAGCAGGGATCAAGAGAGTACTGACTATGAGGGTGTAGTGCATGAGTGTACTCTATCCAAAGTGCAGGCAATTGAGATATTCGACCACCTGTTGTACTGCATCAGCCATCCGGTAAAAAACTACTCGGTGATTCATGCTTTAAAAAGAGAGGTTCCTTTCTCTATCCCGGCAGAAGGATACGATGAATGGCGTATTGTTCATGACAAAGTAGCGGGAGCAGACTTTCGAAGTTCAGATTCTGTAACAATCTTGTTCAACAATGGGAAGACCGGGAAAGTTGACTATCAGCGTATGGGTGGAGAAGAACAACCGGAAGATGAGAACCTGGTGATCCTTCTGCAGGAAGGAGATGCTGTGTCGTATCGATTCACGACGAAAGAACAAAAGGTGTACATCGAAGTGACAGCAGAAGGTGTAACAGAGTGTACCGATGGAACCGCAGCAGAAATAGAAATAAACGTCGATGATGAATGCATTGCATTCCCTATAAGGGAGAAGGAAATCTGCGGGGCAAAGTTTGAGAATTGCTCTGCCGGGGAGAATATGTTATTACTGCAAGTTAGCAGAGGAGCTTGTAGGATAGACCGAATACGGATCGATAAAATGTAATAAAATGGTATGTGCGAATAAATATGGAATAAATAGTAGCCCGTTATATGAGAAAGAATAATCATAAGATACGAAGTGAGTGTATCGTCTTATCCTTATTACACTCTGTATAATGGGCTTTTTGTCTGAAGAGCAGGCAATCGCAGACCCACTGGTATCAGACAACCGAACGACAGTCGAAAGTTTTTGTATGACAAAACACTTCAATAATGTTAATTCATGCACAAATAATTTTTGGTCAGGCAAATACAGGCGAAAGAATAGTAAGGATGTATATTTATTAATGAAACCATTAAAAATGGGAAAAAACATGCATATATAATCTTTTTTGCCAAAAAGAATATATTACTGGAAAAGCTGTAAATAATATGATACACTTAGTAAATCTCGGCAAATTATACTAATTGCCGGCAATAAAACATGCGTGGAGGGACAAATGAGAGTTATTAAAAAAGGAGTAATTGCGTTACTCATGGCCCTTGTGCTGGTAACAACGCTAGTTTCGGCACAATTAGCAGAAGTTCAGACAGTACAGGCGGCTACGGTTAAATTAAGCAAGACATCAGTTTCCTTGTACATTGGGGCTACAACGAAATTAATAATTACGGGAACAACAAAAACTGTAACATGGGCAACAGACGATAAAGCAATTGTGACTGTAGCAGCAGATGGTACACTAACAGCAATTGCAAAAGGGTCAACAACCGTAAAAGCAACCGTGGGCGGTAAGACTTACACATGCAAAGTAACCGTTAAGAGTCAGTATCTTAATCAGAAAAGTGCTTCTCTTGAGGTTGGTAACACCCTAAGCCTGACGTTAAAGGGAGCAATCAAGAACATCATTTGGTACAGTTCCAACGCAGCAGTGGCCAGCGTTGACAGCAATGGATTTGTAATTGCAAAAACAGAAGGATCTGCGATAATTGTTGCAAAATACAATGGGAAAAAATACAAGTGTACAGTAACTGTCAAGAATAAAGAAATACATGCAAGTACGAGTACGATATCAATCTATGGAGAGACTACGATTCTTTTAACTGCAGACAATCAGGAAGAAGGAGATGTATTTACTGCAGTTTCCGCCGATACCAGTATCGTTAAGTGTAAACTTGGAGAAACGGCGGATAAAGAAGCAGAGCTGATACTTACGCCGAAGAAAACGGGCAAGACAACCATCACAGTAAGTTCTACTTCTACAAAAGATACAGTAACTATCACTGTCAACTGCGCAGAACTTTTGAGCGACAGTACTGCACTTGATATCAAAGCGGTATACAACGAATCAAAGGATTCCGTGGTTCAGATCAATACGGATGAAAGCATAGGTTCCGGTTTCTTCATCGACAAGAATCTTATCGTTACAAATTATCATGTTATAGAAGATGCATCGGAGATAACAGTCGTTACGCTTGATGAAGTTGAGCACGAAGTACTATTTGTAATGGGATACGATGCAGATCTTGATATTGCAATACTTGCCATCAATGAAACATATGATGCGTTGCCTTTGAACCAGCATGAAATTGAAGTCGGAGATACGGTATATACACTGGGCAGCTCTCTTGGACTTACCGATACTTTTGCAGATGGAATCATCACCAACAAGTCACGTGAGATCGAAGGTGTAAACTTTATTCAGACCAATGCAGCTATTTCACCGGGAAATAGCGGAGGACCATTGTTAAATGAATATGGTGAAGTAATTGGTATCAATACTTTATATGCAGAGAATGGACAGAACCTTAACTTTGCCATCAATATTAATCAGATCTATCAGGTATCAAAATCTGACCCGATGTCAGTTGATATGTTTTATGCTTCGACCCACGTTGCTGATAACGAGTATTCAGATGTACTGGACATGATCGTATATGAGGATGAGACAGTCAGCAATTCCTATGATGGCTGCCAGACAATCGGTTCTGCTGAGTTTGTATTTGGCTCTGTCAATGGAGAACAGATAGACCATTATGCTTTCGAAATTGAAAATGATGATACCACTTTATTGTTCTATGGTTATCCTTTGGTTAATCGCTATGAAGACAATTACAATTTGTATTATGCAATTGTAGATGAAGATGGATATGTCCTTGGTTATGCGTCAGAAGCAACGACACAGATGTCAGGGGAAGATTATTACTACCAATGGGCATACGGAACGCTGGATGCAGGAACCTATTATATTGTAATCTATACGCCGGATGAAGTGACAGAAGACATTGGTTATTACTACTTTTTAATTTACTAATTGAATTGAATAAGCTGCCAATCGCAGAAGAGAATTTGATTGGCAGCTTTTCTTATTGTAAAAAGACAGGGAGAGAGCGCTCTGTTCTTTTGGGAGGTTAACAAAGCGCTCTATAGGGGAGTATTATGAAATTTATTTAATTTAGTTGGTTGGCTGTTATGGATTGATTGGGTTTTCTTTATGTATTCAGTATAGTGGTAAAGTGTGAAGAAGTAATGTTGTATGCGTGAAGGAATTGTGAATATAGTCATTAACTGATTCTTTGATTTTTTGACTACTTTACATTTAATAAATTGCAGATATATCTGGTAAAACTGGAATAAATATGGTATGCTTACTAAATCTCGGTAATTTATAAAAATTATCGTAAAATGCGTGGAGGGACATATGAAAGTTTTTAAAAAGGGAGTAATTGCGTTACTCATGGCTATTGTGCTGGCATCAACACCGGTATCAGCACAATTAGCAGAAGTTCAGACAGTTCAGGCGGCAACGATTAAGCTGAACAAGACAGCACTTTCCTTGTACATTGGATATTCAAAACAGCTTAAAATTACAGGAACATCGAAAAAAGTTACATGGAGTTCAGAGAATGAAGACATTGCGATAGTAACAGAAAAAGGAACAGTTATTGCAGTAGCGAAAGGTTCAACAACAATTAAAGCAACCGTTGGAGGAAAGACATACAGCTGTAAGATAACTGTAAAAAGCCCGAGTATAAATAAGAAAAGTGCACCACTTGAGATCGGCGACACGTTAGATTTAGATATCAACGGAGCACTTATGGATATAAAATGGTATAGCTCGAATACAACAATAGCTAGTGTCGATAATTTTGGAGTTGTTACTGCTCTAAAGGAAGGAACCGCAATAATTGTTGGAAAATGTAATGGTAAAAAATATAAATGCACAGTTACTGTGACAAAAAAGGTTGTTGTAATTGAAAGCATTGATGCAAAAATAACTGAAGAAGCTTCAGTGTTTAATGGTGCGGATAAAACTGTTGAAGCTACTATCAGATTATTTCAAGATACAAATCCATTTAAAGTGGATTTATCGTCCATACAACAAATATATAAAGAGTATGGTTATGATACAGAGGGACTCTATATTGCTTTGAATAATGAGGCAGAGATTACTGTTGAAGTATATGATAAAGATGACAAATGTCTTGGCATTGAACAAGGGAGTGGAAGCTTATATATTGAATACCCAAAAGCATCTTATATAATTGTTAAAAATGCTAAGAATCATTTCACAGCTTATTTTTTTCCATGTCATCCAACTATAATAACCGGAGAAGGTAGTTATGATTATGATGATTTTCAATGGACTAAGTTACCACAGGGGAATATACGCGCTTATTATTTATTGATGTATAAAAACAACATTTTTAATATGGATTATACAACAAAAGCTATTAAAGTGACATGTAATAGGTCAGAGAGCATAGGATCCTTTGAAGGTATTGATGTAGATAAATTACCAGAGGGTATAACGCCATATTGGCATGCTGGGTATTTAAGTTCAATAGGAAGCAATAAGGTGAGCGATTTGAGTGATTTAATTTTCATTGCTGGTGAGTCGCATATATATTATGAAGATGATTCTTTAATGCTTTATGGAAAAAGTGGAATAACTGTTAACAATGAGTTTGTAAAAAACACTAAAAGCTTAATTAGCACTGTAAAAGATATTGCAGAGAGTAAATATATACCAAATTCCAGCGCGTTACAAGAGAAAGTTAACATAACATTTTTTAGCTCATTTCCAAGTTCTGTATTCCCAGAAGTATCTTTGAATGATGAATGCTTGGACTTATCAGATTTGAGAACATGGTATACCTATGCGCATGAGTTAACCCACTTTTATCATTCTGCAATATATAATTATGGCTTTGAAGTTATGGCATGGTCTGAAGGTATGGCACAGGCATTAGCCGAAGATGCAATGTATGATGCTGGAAAAATAAATCAACAATACTTACATTTAAACTATAATTTCGCGGATTATAAATTGAACGGGAATGGTGACTTTGAAAATTACTTTGTGTCAGTTTTTAATGTCCAACAAGATCAGTATGCTGTAGGATATTACTTTATAAAATATATTCAAAAGCAATATGGTGATGATGTTGTAAAAAGAATTAATGCGGACGTATGTTCATCAATCAAATATCCGTATTCAAAACCGCATAGTGATGCGAGAGATGAAGCTTTCATTAAATGTATTAAAGATAATACATCAGCTACAGTATTTACAGATTTTGTACAGGATGTTATTGGTATGTAATTGAATATTTCATAGTAAACAAATAAGAAGGTTATGATTTGTTGTGGACATCCAAATAACAACAAATCATAACCTTTTATGCAATTTGCATCTAATCGAGATTAACTATATCTCAGTTGTTAACAACCAGTCATAAAAGTCATTGTACAAAAGTTGGGCGTCGTCGTTTATCTTGATATACAAATCAGTGTTACCTGATTCAATTGCATCATTCAATTCCAGTACAATATCTTTACCTCGAAGTGCAAGCTGATTTGGATCATCATAGGCAGAGGTCATATCAATAATATCATCGAACAAATTCTCCGGCAAAATTTCGGCACTGCCATTGAGCTGATTGACGGAAGTGTAGATTTCGGTCATAGATGACTCGAACATATCTGTAAATCCAGAAGAAACTAATGCATTAAAAGCGGTAAGTTTTTCATTCGTATCATCGTTATAAAAGTCATAAGAAGCATTTTCGAGGTGGTATTCTGTTTCGTATCCATATTCGTCAATGTCGTATTCAAAGACTAGCTTGCCTGTTACATCAACGGAAAGTGCTGTAAAATCAAAAGAATTGTTCTTTGCCGGATATGCGGTTAGGGTATTTGTTATACCAGTCGATGTTGTTACACAATAGGGACAGGTTTGAAACGGCGCGGAAAGTATATAGATATAAGTGCCATCGATTGGTGATACAGTAGAGATAAATCCTCGGACGGTTATTATCTCATCTTCATAACTTTTTAGTTCCTCCATGCTGGGCGGTGATAAGAAAGAAATGACAGAGACAGGCTCGGTATTAGCTTCACCACAACCGGTTAAACAAAATAACAGACATAGTACCAATAATAAAAAGTATAATTTATTTTTCATATCTTACCTCCACAACGATGGGCTTATAACAAGACCATTTTCAGCTAGTATTTTTGAAATCTGTAGTAAGACAATATAACGGCAGAAGAATGATAGGATTCCGCTTACAAATATAATAATCAATATCTGAATAAGTACATAAGAAAACGGATTTCTTTTTGCTGATTTTATTGCGATAACATCTTCTTTTAACTGAAGTCTGAACTGATTCAAAAGGACTGTAATTCCAACCGTTCCGATCACGATGATCATACCGACCAGTAAATGAACAAGAACAAACATGGATTCGGTGGATGAGAGGAGATTTCGAATAACAGTATTTATAGTTACTACAGTTACATCACTTCGATTATCGTATAAAGAAACAATACTTTGGTTCTCTACAAGTGAACTTGTTTTGATTAATATCCCTGTCAATGCCTGTTCTGTTTCGTGTACATGTTCTTCTGACTCATCAGCATCTTCCTCATCCTCGTGATGATGCATGTCCCAGATGTTATTAATGTAAGTAAAACAGGTGTGATCAATATTCGTCGAGGTCGCAGCCAATATACCTACCACAGTGTATGGATTTTCTTCATGTGTATGCGTTGAATCATGAGAAGCAACAATTTTTGATCCTATATGCAGATCATTCTCTTTCGCCACACTATATCCAATAACAATATCGAAGACATCCTCTTCGGATGTAAAAGATTTGCCGGATGCAAGGTTGTAGACTTCTAAGAAATCCTGTGTTGTACCAACAATTAGAGATCCGTCTGAACATGAATCACCCACAGCAATAGGTACTTTTTTTGAGGCTTCGAGCTCATTATATATACTGATTGGAATTGTATTCTCAGGAGTCATTGAGAAAGTGAGAGAACCAAATACAAGATCAGCTTGGCTTCCTTTTGCACCGATTATAATATCATAATTCTTAGTCAGCTTATCATAGCCTTCCTGAGATTGTATGCCGGCACTTACAGCGGCAAGAACTGTACCAAGAATAACAGCAAAGAACAAACAAATGCAGATGACTTCAAAAAGTCTGTAATAAAGATTCTTTAAACCATACCTAATCATTTTCAATCACCTCGCTCAAGTCAACAACTTCATCAAAAAACTTGGAAAGTGAAGTATCGTGTGATACAACAATCACAAGCTTGTCCAATGCCGTTATGGTATGTATGATTTCAGATGCAAGCGATGCATTCAATGCAGAAGTAGGCTCATCAAGTAAAAGAACAGAAGATTCCTGCAGTAAGATCTGGCCAAGTGCAACACGCTGTCTTTCTCCTCCTGAAAGTTTCCGAACACGGCGCTTTCCTATGTGATCGATTTTTAATTCTTTTTCCATCCTGCTTACATTCGATTTACTGGATACGAGAAGAAGGTTATCATCAACATGGAAGCTTTCAAGCAGATGAAAATCCTGTGGAAGGTATGCGATTTTACTTTGATTTGTGGATATGCTGCAAGTTCCTGAAAAGGAAGTCAGCTGTCCGGAAATCACCTTTAGAAGCGAGGATTTACCACATCCGGAAGGACCTAAAAGCAAATATTTCTTTTTTTCTTCAAAATTCAATTCTGATGTAAAACGAATCTTTGTGTCATCAAAGGTAAGACACAAATCTTTGATAGTGATTGTATTCATTCGAATTCTCCCTGTTTTTATAGTAATGACGATAGCAAACCGTTTTCATAACATTATGAGACAAGAAAAAGCACGTGTCAACATAATATGGAAAATTAAATAAATATATAGATAAACGACTAATTTAAAACATTATTTATATAAATATAACATATATGGTGTTGACACCCAAGTATAAAAAAGTATAATTGTAGTAATATATAGCATTAAATAGTAAAAGAAAGGAGAAAAGTAACAATTTGCACAACGTGTTATTGCTATATACATGCGAATAATTAGGAGGGGAAATAATGAAGAGACGACTTTTGGCTCTGCTTATGTGTGTGACAATCATAGTTACATCATTGCAGGCCTTTCAAGAGGACCCAATTGCTGCCAATGCAAGTGAAGCAGCCACGGGGGCTGTATCAGAAACTGATACAGAAAGCAGTGAAATAACAGATACTTATGCAGGGTACGGATATGTACCCAATTATCAACGCATGGATTCTGAAACAGAATATACAAAGGTTGAGTCAACGACAGAAGAAACTAACAAGGTTAAAGTGGCAATACTGGATTCTGGTATTAATACAAAGTATGGTACAGAGCTTAATGGCGGTGTAAGCTTTGTAGATGATCCGGCTTATGATCAGGATGCGAATGGTCATGGGACTGTCATGGCTGCTACGTTTACCGATCAGGTAACCAGTATACTGGAAAACGGGATGAGTGGAGTTGAACTTTATTCTGTTAAGATACTGGACGAGAATGAAACAGGAACCTATGATTCCTTGATCAAAGGCATCCAGTGGTCAATTGATAATGGAATGAATATGATAATTGTTAGTTCAGACGGTGATTATTCTACCCGTGAACTTTCGAATGTAATAGAAAAAGCTGTAGAGCAGGGAATCCTGATTATTGCTGCAGCAGGAAATAAAGGTATGGAAGAAGCCGGATATCCTGCAAGATACAGCTCGGTTTTGTCAGTCGGAGCTATAGGTGAAGATAATGAACGCCTTGACATATCGAATTACGGTGAAGATGTAGATCTGTATGCAAATGGAAATACAGTATCTTTGATAAATCAATTAGATATTCAAGGAACCTCTGTTGCTGCACAGAGAATTGCAGGGATAGCAGCCTGTGTTCTTGAACAATATAAGGAACTAACGAATGTTGAAATAATCAATATTCTGGTGAGTATGTATAACGAGAATGGCGATGTAAAATACCAGGATATTGTAAATGCTATAGAATCAGGAGATTATTCTTCTGAGATTAAAACAAAAGTGAAAGAGTATGACCAGGACAGTGAGAATTCACAAGATACTCTAGAAATTAAGGGAGCTGCTTGTACTCATCCTACGTATACAACAACGACTGTGAAAGCAGCAACATGTACAGCTGCCGGTACGCTAAAGTATACCTGTAAAACTTGCGGAGTATCTTGGACAGCAGCGACAGCTGCATTGGGGCACAACTATACGTTGTATCATACAATTGTTGAACCAACCTGTACAGAAACTGGTGTTAAGCAAAGAGAATGTACAAGATGTGGTGGTATCTTTACACATGGAAAAGCTGCGCTCGGTCACAATATGGTATTTTATTCAAGTACAGTAGCAAACTGTACAACACCTGCAACAACTACAACAAAATGCTCCAGATGTTCAGTTACATCAACAACTTCATCAGGAAGTGTAGATTCATCAAATCATAGTTGGGGACAATATGTCACTACAAAACAGCCAACTTGTACAACAGAAGGTATGAAAATAAGGATTTGCTCAAGATGTAGTGAGCAAGATAAGGTAACACTATACGGTAGTCACAGTATGGCGTTTTATTCAAGTACACAAGGTACTTGTGGTACAAATGCAATCATAACATATAAATGTTCATATTGTAGTTATACAACACAGACAACTGGGAGTATGGATCCAAGTAATCACGCATCTCCATTTACCAGCGACTATGCGACTGGCAGTACTTTTAGTTACTGTGATGGTACAACGCATTATAATTACAAGACTTATTATTGTTACTGTCGCAATGGTGTCTTAAGTACTCTGATAGGTCAAACCGCATGTAACTGTCACAAGCATAGTTACACTCTAAGTTATGGTACGCATACAGCAGCAGGGCACCTTAGAACATATACCTGTGCCTGTGGTTCTTCCTACACATCAGGATATACAGCTCTAGGCACATGCCTATCCTGTACAACACCAGCAAGTGCTTTTATAACCAATATTAATGCAAATACTATTTTAAGCGAAACAGACATAGCAGTACCTGTAAGTATTTATGTTCAGGACAATGAAAATGATACATTAACTTGCAACTATTTTATTGACGACGCGACAACTGCGTCAGGAACCTTGACGGTATCAGGAACAAAAGCTGGTAAAGAAGTCTCGTTTGCTTCAGCTATTAATACAGCTGTCTTGTCAGAAGGTAGTCACACAATCAAACTTGAGGCAATTGATCCAATTGCACCTAAAAAATCAGTAACCGTTACCTTTGTGGTAGACAAATCAGCCCCTATAATCAGTAACGTACTCGCTAACACAACAACAAACAGTGCATCTTTCCAGATAACGGCAGTGGATAGCTATTCAAGTGTAAATGGATATCGGTATAATCTTGGAAGTTTAGAAGGTGATTGGTTGGAAAGCAATTATGCAGAAATTGTATCACTGATACCAAATACGAGTTATGCTTATCAGTTGTTTTTACGTGATACTGTGGGACATATAACCACTCAACAGGGAAATATTACAACAAAGGTTGATAAACCAGATATAACTATTACAGCAGCTGGCACTTCATCAATAAGTTTAACTATTCAGGATGGAAATGCAACTGATACTGGCTACTATATCAGTGTTGGGAACTTTTATGCGACTTCATCTGGACAATTAGGTACAACACAACAGGTAGTTCAGCTTCCGCTTAACGTAGAGGGAAAAAGAGAACTGACAATTTATGGGCTGGCATCAGAAACAGAATATAATATAGTAGTAACTGCAATTAGTAAAAGTGAACTAAACGCAAGTCGAAGCAGTGATGAGTATTCGGTAACTACGAAAAAAGAGATCATTGTTCATGTGCCACTACCTGCAGCTGTTGTATCAGGAAGTGCAATAAGTATTAATAGTATTGCAATTGAATGGGAATCTGTTGAAAAAGCGACAGGATATGATATTGAGGTAGATGGAACAATCTATAATGTTGGATCTTCAATCTCTTATATGCATCTTGGACTTGAGGCTGGAAGTCTGCATGAATATCGTGTTAGAGCACGTAATTCCTATGTCAGAGGCGAGTGGAGTACAACAATGACAATTCTGACTCCAGTGGCTCTTCCTGATGTCCCGGGAAATCTAAGAGCAAGTGTTACTGGTTCATCCCTGTCAATTGCAACTGTCTCAGGTTCAGCTATATCAGGGTCGGTTCTTATTGTAGCCTGGGATAATACAGAAGGAGCAGATGGATACGAAATTGAAATCAATGGAATTATTATAACCGATATCTATTCATCACTTTTTGAATATTATTTCAATACTGAATCAGAGAGCTGCACCAGCTTTCTTTTACGGGTTCGAGCAAAAAACAGCAGTGGAGTAAGTGATTGGTCGGTGCCATACACTATTAGTGCAGAGCAAAACGGGTCAGGAAATATAATCAGTAATTTTGATTTGAAAGAAATAATTCCAAAGATAGTAACAGTAGGAAGATACAGCAGTACGATTCTTTGGGATTCAGACCCAGCTGTATTATTCTATAGAGTAGAATTGAATGGTGTTCTTATCTATGAGGGAAGCAGAAATCGCATTACATTAACCGGATTACTTCCGGAGACAGGATATTACCTAAGTATTACAGCTTATTCCACTGAGACAATGAGCAATGCGTCTATTCTAGTTATTACAAATTCAGAAGAAAACATGAATGAGGATGTGAGAATAGACAGACAGCTTGGAATCAATGAAGATACTGAGTTTAATGGTATTGAAGGAGAAGAACTACGAATTTTGATTCCTACAGAAGAACTTGCTTCTAATAGCAGGTATACGTTCACTATATCATGGAATAGTGCTGATATTACATTAATCGATGAATGGGAACCGACGAGTGAGGCAGAAACAACTACCTGTAGTATGGATGATATAAGCCGTAGTTTTATTGTTGAAGAAGCCAATGGTAAGACGTATTTGACAGTTATATGGGAGACAACAGGTGAAAAGAAACAAGGAATTGCAGCATCCATACTCGTACGTTGCAATACTACAGGCGAGATATCATTCCATTATGAAGCGTAGGGGGAATAGTATGAAGAAAATCAGAAAGGGAATTGCGAGATTTATGCTCGTTGCACTGATGATCGGACTTTTACCGGAGATAAATGTGCGAGCGGCAGAAAAGGATAATGAGGTTAAGTATGACAGCTTAATGGAAGAATTCATAGAAAATGTTGAGGAACCTCTTCATAATGATGTTATTGATTATAATCAGATATACAGTGATAAGAATCCAAGTAATCAGATTGAATCAGCTAATTCTGATATAAGTGGTGAAGCACAATTGGTATTAAATGACACAACTTATTGCGGAAATCCTGAAACAGACATTATTGTAAAATACAAAGAAGGTAAGCAATCAAAAAGTGTAATGATATGGGATTCAATTGAAGCTTCACTGGATCTTCAACAATGCGAACTAGCAGAACACTATGAGGAGTCAGATATTGATATCTGGAGAATCGATGAAGATGACAGTCTAGGAGATGTTATACATGCTCTTTTGCTGAATGAAAATGTTGAGTACGCACAACCTAATTATCCCCTTGAAGTTGCTTATGAACCAGCAAATGAAGAATTCATTTACCAGTGGGGAAGTTATAATTCAGGTCAGGCAATTGTAAATCAAGAAGGCAGAAGTGGAGCTGATGGCAATTTTCTTCCTGCTTGGAATCTTACAACAGGAAGCAGCAATGTTGTTATTGGAATCCTTGATTCTGGAATTGATATAACACATAAGGGTTTATCTGCTGCCATCTGGACCAACAGTGGAGAAATTGCTGGGAATGGTATTGATGATGATAGCAATGGATATATCGATGATGTTCATGGATGGGATTTTGCTAATGGTGATGCAACAATTTATGATTCAGCAGAAGCAGATGCACATGGTACATCAATTGCCGGAATTATTGCCGGCTCTGATATTACCGGAGAGATTATGGGAGCGGCACCAGGTGTGAAGCTAATGCCACTAAAGTTTATAGATGGTAACAGTGGCTATACTTCTGATGCAATTGCTGCAATTGAGTATGCTTCCAGCATGGGTGTAGATGTAATAAACTGTAGTTTTTGCGGACTAGAGAATAACCAGGCTTTATATGATGCTATGGAGGCAAGTGGAATATTATTTTTATGTGCTGCTGGTAATACAGGTAAAGATACGGCAGAAACCCCAGTTTATCCGGCAGCATTTGACCTCGCAAATATTATCTCTGTGGCTGCAATTGATAATATGGGTGTTTTGGCAGCCTTTTCGTCCTATGGTTCAGATGTAGAAATAGCAGCCCCTGGCTGCAATATCAGAAGTACTATACCAGAGGATGGATATGGGTACTTTAGCGGTACGTCAATTGCAACTGCATTTGTAACCGGAGCTGTTGCGTTGGCAAAAAGTTATCTGCCATCGCTGACAATAAACCAAATCAAGACCAGATTAACCAATAATGCAACGCCATGTACGGTGCTGACTGATAAAGTGTCAGCAGGAAGATTAGATGCGTATGGTCTTCTTACCATGACAGTTCGTGCTACAGATACTTATTCCGGTCCTGGAAACAGCAGTGAGGTTCTGCCTACTACTGGAGAAGGTGAGGCAGATACATGGTATGTTGTTAATGAGGTTGCATCAAAGCTTGAGCGATTCCATTATGGTACGAGTGGAATACAACCGGCATCCGGCAATTTTTCCATGAGTTGCAATGATATGTCTGTAGAACTTCCAGGAATGACATTTGATTTAACAAGAACTTACAATTCAAGAAACCAAAGAGATACGATGCTTGGAAGAGGTTGGACCTTTGGTTATGAGGGTTCAAGGATAATATCTACCGATAGTGTGGAAATCAATTTGCCAGATGGCAGCTCACACATGTTCAGACTTTCAAATGGAGTATATGAAGGGGTCGGAACACATGCGGTTTATACTCAGGCAACGGATAAATCAGGGACATTGACGCTGAGTAATCTGACCAAGTATGGATTTAGCGTTGATGGAAAACTGGTCTGGATTGAAGACCGAAATGGAAATCGTACTACCATCAATTATCAGGGAAAAAATATCACCTCGTTGATGGATGCGACAGGACGAACCTATCAAATAACGACAAACAATGCCGGAAACATCTCATCTGTTATTGATCCTGCGGGCAAGACCACAACATATACTTACAATGACAGAGACCTTCTCACAGGAGTGACTGACCCAGATGGGGGAAAACTAGGTTATGAATATGACAGTGAGCAGTACTTAATCAAACTCACAGATGCCAATAACGATACCTTTCAGACATTTACATATCAGCATGGACAAGGCGATGCAAAGAACAGAGTTGTATCAAGTACTGATGCTGATGGTGGCATTTGGAATTATACATATGACCAGACGAATCAGAAAACAATCGTATCCGGTGCTGATGGAAGAACATGGACCTACTGGTTTGACTGTGCCATGTACACAATCAAGGTACAGAATCCAGAAGGACAGACTACAGAAACAGAATATTACTTTAATGACGGAACCAATTACTTTGGCGATGTAAAATCATCAACCGACGAATACGGAAACCGTACATCTTATGAGATTGATGATAAGGGCAACGTCACAAAGATAACTTACTGTGATGGAAGTACAAAAACATATGTTTACGATACCTGGAATAACTGCATCGAAGATGTAAATGAAACAGGAAAACATACTTATTATATCTATGACAGCAATGGGATAAATTTAATGAAAATGGTGGTTCCACTCGATGGAAGCATGACCTATTCCGATAGTTCGGATCAAAGTAAGTATGCGATTACGACATACTCTTACTATACCGAATCGGAAGCACAGAGCTTATTTGCGTGTAATCTGAGTGGATTACTAAAAAGCACAAAAACGCCAGAAGGGAACATTACGATATTCACCTATGACAGTTATGGTAATATTGAAACTGAGACCAACCCTGCAGGAGATTGCTCGACCTATACATATGACATTTTAGGAAGAAAAACAGGATATCTTACAGCGGCTGGAAATCAGTATAGCTGGGAATATGATGGCAATGGACGTCCAGTTCTTGATACTGCACCAGACGGTGGTATTATACGGCGCATCTATGATAAAGCAGGATTTTTGCTACTTGAAGTTTCACCGGAATTATATGATGCATCGAAGGAACAGGAAGGAAACGGATATACTGGAACAGAAGGGACAGCCTATACTTACTATTCCTCTGGAAAGGTTCATACAATTACCAACGCGGAAGGCAATGTCTATTCTTATACCTATGATAATTATGGTAATAAACTGACAGAGACAACTCCAACAGGAGCGGTTTATGAGTATGGTTACGACAAATGTAATCGAATCATCAAACAGTGGTACCGTGAAACTGCAGACTCAGAACGGGTTTTACTGGGTGAGATTTCTTATGCAACATTATCCAACGGATATGTTCAGACAACCACCAGCAACTATACGGACGCAGAGAATAAAATTACAATAATCAGCATAACAGATGGCAGGGGTAGAGAAATTGAGAGCTGTATCAGAGGTACAGGACTTGACTATTCGAAAACAGAGACTGCATATAATGCAGATGGAACCGTTACAACGCAGACTGCAGCAGATGGTTCGATTACCTATTATACTTATGATGCTATTGGAAACCTAAGCACAGTATATAAGCCAACCATGATTGTGAATGGTTGTATGATGTATACATATAATAGCTACAGCTATGATAGGGACGGACAGATGCTTACCATGAATACAGGAAGTACGTCTGTCCGAAAGGACATTGTTCCGTCGGAAATGTACACTACAATCTATCAGTATAGTGATCAAAGAATGAGTGTTGTCACATATGCAGATGGATCTCAAACTGCTTATACTTATGATAAAGAGGGTAATATCGCCCGAACACAGACCGGTGAAGGAGCACAAACAGGAACTGCATCAATTACCTATACAGAGCTGGAGAAAACTGATACCACAGATATTACCTATAACTTCAGAAGGCAGCCGGTTACAGTAACAGCATATGTACGAGCCGGAGACCTTGTTGGAAATAATTTTACTGATAATAGTATTACCGCTCTCACAACAATATATACTTATGATCTAGAAGGAAGAAAAATTACAGAAACAACACCGGAAGGCATCATCACAACTACAGAATATGACAAGATTGGAAGACCTACTCTGATGAGTTATCCGGTTACTGATTCAGAAGGAACATTGACCGGCACCTATCAAAAAAGCATGACATATACTGCAGATGGGAAAACCGCTACCATCACAGATGCTGCAGGAACCACGAACTATACATATGACAACCGCGGTAATCTGACCAAGACGGAAGATGCAGCGGGAGGTATAACATTATGCTTTTATGATCTTGCAGGTCGTATTACTGCAGAAGTTTCTCCTGAAAACTATATTGTTGGAGCCGTTCTTTCTACTATGGCAAGAACAGAATATTCTTTTGATGCGGCAGGACGTGTGCTGACGCAGACAGAATACTATCATAATGCAGAGGGAATCATGCAGTCTGTAACTACGAAGACTTTTACTTATAATAGTCTGGGACTGGTAGAAAAGGAAGCAGATGCATATGGTTTTGGGGTAAAGTATACCTACTACCCAAATGGTAAAAAAGCAACGGTCACATCCGCAAAAGCGCAGGCAGAAGGAGGAGAGACAACAGTTGTTTATACTTATGATATCTTTGGAAACATAAAGACGGCCAGGACAGATAAGTTGAAAACAACCTATACCTATGACTCCATGGGCAGACTGGTAAAAGTAACAGAAGGGAATACTACCACATCGCTTTACACATACGATGCACATGGAATGACAAAAACATCTACCGATGGAAATGGAAATACTACCAGCTATACCTATAATTCGTTTGGACAGTATCGAACACTTGCTTTACCAGGAAGCAGTTCAACAGAAGCGCTGACTGTAATGACACAATATGATAAGATGGGAAGAGCAAAATTATTATGGGATTCTTCAGGTAATAAAAGTGAGTTCTGTTATGATTCCTTGGGAAATACAACATCGGAAACGAAGTATTCGTCCGCTATAAACAGTACAGACTCCTTAAGCGTAACAAGAAAATATGATATACTTGGGAATGTTATAGAGGAAACCGATGCTGCTGGTACAAAGACTTCCTATACCTATGATGCTTTGGGAAGAATAACAAGTATGACATTATATGCAGATCTTGAAAAAACAGCATACATCCAGTATGACCTGAATGGAAACTGTACAAGCAGACAGGATTATCTTGGCAATGTCACTAAGATGGTATATGATGAACTTAACCGACTAACCGAGGAAATCGATGCACTTAATAATTCAGTAAGCAGGATAACCTATGACTTGTGCGACAGACAGATTACTTCGGAGGATGCATTGGGAAATATAACAGCGTATGCATACGACGTGGATGGTAATCAGAAAAGCGTTACAGACGGGAACGGAAATACAACCCTGCTAACTTATGATTCCTTTGGTAATCTGGTCGCGGAAACGAATGCGCTTGGATATACGACCCATTATCAGTATGACGGAAAGAAGCGACTAATCAGTGTAACGGATGCAGAAGGGGGTTATACTTCATATGAGTACGATGCAGCAGGGAATGTCATTCTCCAGACTGATGCAGGCGGAAATCGAATTGAATATACCTATAATTCACGAAACCTCCTTGTTATGGAAAGAAATCTTGGAACAGCAGAAAGCCCGATAACGAATGATATCGGTATCCTGCGTACTTACACAGCGGACGGTAAGCCCTTCACTGTTACTGCAAGAAGTGGTAACGTAACGACCTATACTTATGATGGTTATGGGAATGTTGCTTCCATCAAAGCCGGTTCCCTGATAAAGTATTATACCTATGATGCTGTCGGTAACATGCTCAGCATGTCGGATGAAAGTGGAACAACAATATGCACCTATGACAAAGAAGGAAGGATAACGTCAAAGAACGCACCGGGATTTGAAATGTTTATGTATACTTATGATTATACATCAGCCACAGCACCAGGGTATGGAATGGGCGCAGGAGAATCGGCTGTGTATACATGGATGGAAGGGGTCGCAGAATCCGGTGAAGGAGAACTGTATGATAAAGCAGGGCGTCTTCGTGTATCCGGAACAGAAACCGGTGAAAAAGTAGAGTATCTTTATAATGCAAACGGAAGCAGACATGCAACGGTCTATGCAGACGGAGCAAGAGAGGATTATACCTACGATGGTGTAGGTAATATCACCTCACTTACCCACAGGGACAAGAATGGTCAGATGCTTGACACCTATACATATACCTATGATGATATCAATAACCTGATATCAGAGACAAAAAATTCAGGTACAACGTCTTATATGTATGATTCATTGGGACGAATTCTTTCTGTTACTGAGCCAGAGGGGAAAAAGACAGCTTACAGTTATGACGGATCAGGGAACCGACTGACCAAGACAGTATACAGTAATGACGGTACAACCATTACCCAGTATGTCTATGACCAGTTCAATCGCCTTACAAAAGAAATGTCAGATGATGGCACGATCATACTCTATACCTATGATAAAGACGGCAATCAGACCAGCCGCCTGGAAGAGAGTGGAAACACAGGAAGTGCAGGACAGTCCGCAGGAACTGTAAGCGGATCTTCACTGATCATTGTCAGTACTTCTGCGCAGGGAACAGGAACTGAGCTGCTCACTCTTTATACCTATGATACCTTCAACCGACTTACAAAGGTAAGACAGGGTGATACAACATCTGTGTACTCTTATGATGCTTTCGATTACCGTATATCGAAGACTGTAGATGGAATTACAACAAAATACTGCTATGACAACGGACAGGTAAAGGTTGAGAAGAACGGAGCAGGAACGATTACCGCAGTGAACCATTATGGAATCACGCTTTATGCTCGTGTTACATCGTCAGCAGGCTATTATTATCTGTATAATGCACACAAGGATATCGTCATGCTGCTTGATTCAGTAAATGGAAGTATCGCAGCCACCTATGATTATGATGCATTTGGAAATGTTCTTGCAATGACTGGAGATGCCAATAATAACTTTACCTATGGAGGTTATCAGTATGACGCAGAGACTGGTCTTTACTATCTGAATGCAAGATATTATGACAGTACGACTGCACGGTTCTTGACAGAAGATACTTACCTTGGTCAGAGGAATGATCCGCTGAGTTTGAACTTATATACCTATTGTTCAAATAACCCGATCAGGTATTTTGATCCGAGTGGGCATTTACAACAGGGAGACGAAAAATTTTCTGCAGATATTTTTGCTGTTTTAGTAGATTTATCTGTACAATGGAGATACGCTGAAACTCAAGAAGAAAGAGATAGAATACATAAACTTGCTAATGACTATAGGTCAGGAGCAATAAAGCCTACAAGTGAAGTGAGTACATCAATCTTACAATCAAATATAAATATATTATTGAATGATAATAAAACATCACAGAAGACAAAAAATATTGTTAACAACTCAGTTTTAGGTACCTTTTATACAGCATCTGAACAGATTAAAGAAAATATTGTGAACGACATAAATATCACAATACATGCTAACTATACAGAACAGGTATTTACAAATATAGACATATTAAATAATGTTGCAAAGGAATATTCAAGCAATAATGCAGCACTTTCTCAACAGCTGGTTCTTCAATTTGTTAGACGAAATGTATATTGTAATTCAAATTGGAATCTGGTTGCAGGTATAATAAATAATGATTTTATTGACTATGTACTCAAAACGCATCCGGAACTTGCTGAGTTTTTTGACAGTAAAATATACATATATGACTCATTATCAGATGAAAAAATTGATTTTACCCATCTTGCAGCGACATTAAATGCGTTATTATATGACTCAAGTGGATTTAAAGCATGGGCTGTGGGAGAGAAAAATGTAGATAATCTTGCGGGCTGGGCTGGGGATTTACAGAGTCTTATCCCGCAAATCCTAGAAGACTGTGAAAATTCAAAAAATTACCAAACAGTATATGATTCAACACAAAACCTATTGGGTAATGAATCATTTAATTTTGGGATGGAGGATTTATTAGCAGATGTTGATGCAGTGAATATTAATGAACTACTTGGTACATCATCTTTGGGATCTGTATTTAGAAACTATTATAGTACGGGTAGTTCTCAAAGATATACAAATTATGTTAATAGTATTGCAGGAAGCGTTGACGAAAAAAAGTTTAAAAAAAAGGTTGATGAATATACAAACGATTGGTATATGTGGCCTGTGCAAAAATGGCCTTTGCTTGATAATACAAATGTATCTAATAAGCAATCAAAGGCTATAAGAGATGCTTTTACCGATTTTATTTGGAATAATGTACAAAGTGAAAAGTAATTACATAGTGTGAGAGGTGCTTGAAATGAAACTAAAAAAAATATTAGGATTAATAATAATAATTATTTTCATTATTATAGCTGGATATTATTTAGTATTGAAACTAGCTTTTAACGATGGCTTTTTAGGTGGGACTATTTCAAAAGACAAGGAGACAATAAGAAGTAATCTTGGAGATGAGTTCTTAATAACTTATAAGGTTAAAGATTTTCCAGAGAATGCGACGTATGTTTATATTAAAGATTCAAAGGAATCAAAAATAATTGCATCTTTTATTGTTTGTGACAACACATACAAAGTTGGTGATTTTGTAACAATAATTAATCAAGCAGATATACGTTGTTATAAAGTTGAGAATCATCTTATTTACAAAATTGATAATGGTAAATTCAAAGGTATTAGTATTGGGGCTATTTCGACATTAATACCTGACGATTACAATGATTTTATCGAAGTAGCTAGGAGTTTGGTGGCTACAAATCAATGGGAATGGATTAAAGCTTGTGGCGGATTTCTTTTGGTTGCAGGTGACAAAGATATTAAAGTAACACTTGAAAGATATGTCTTAGGAAATTTTACTCAGAGTGAACTTGAGATTAACAAGAGTAGTTCAATACGAAAAGAAGATATGGTAGAATTTGCGGAATTTACACTTCAAAATAGCCAATAAGTAATAAATTGTGGGAGC
Source organism: Clostridia bacterium (assembly GCA_003249225.1). Classification (GTDB taxonomy): domain Bacteria; phylum Bacillota; class Clostridia; order Lachnospirales; family Lachnospiraceae; genus SZUA-448. The sequence continues at coordinate 68,486 of QKJQ01000002.1, forward strand.
ATGTCACATTCAAAAACTGAAGAACTATTATAACTGATTGGTGTTGCAGGTGATTATTTATTTTTCAAATTTAATTTAGGTGAAGGATGTTACGATTGTGGACGAATGAAATTTGACGGAACTGGATTTGAATTATTCGGCGATAAAATCGGCGCCATGCTAGATCAATAATGTAGTCATATTCTGAATCCTGTACTGTAAAATAGTAATTTACAGTACGGGATTCAGAAATGTTTTTTAGAGTAAATAGTAATGAATATGCAATCAATGCCTACGATGCTTTCGATTATCGTATATCAAAGTATAATGATCCGCTAAGTTTGAACTTATATACTTATTGTTCAAATAACCCAATCAGGTATTTTGATCCGAGTGGGCATTGGAAAATAGGGGATGAAAATCTCAATGATGATGCAAAAATAAAAATGATTGCTTTAACAAATGCTTATCATGAAGCTAATACAAAAGCAGAGAAAAGAGCAATACACCGACAAGCAGAAGCAATAAGATCAAATACTTCCTCATATGACGATAAAGATACGCTAGTTGAAATAAACAATGTTAGTGCTTATGATGCGTATATGTCAGAAGCTGTAAAAGATGAAAAACTAACGGATAAAGAGATTGATGAATCTAATAGCTTAATTCAGGCTACTGTATCAATATCATCTGGGTCCTATTTCTCAGCTAGTGGTGAAAAAACTTCTGTAACGAATACTTTGCTTTCAATAAATAACGCAGTGATTAATGTTAATTCTTCAGTAGTTTCGTTAAATGGTTCAAATAAAGTATTGGCTGACATTAACATATCAACAACAACACGTTATGAAGCTTATATCTTTTATCTACCAGAATGGGAAGGAGAAATGAAAGATGCTAGAAGTACACTTGCTTCATATTATGGGATTGATGAAGACGATATAGGGACAACATCAGTAACAAGTGCAGATGAATTAAGTACTGCATGGAATTCAATTGGCTATACGGAGGATGGGAATAATGTATCTGCGGTTGTTGTTGATACACATGCAAGTCCGATTTCTATAGGATTTGGTAAAAGTAATTCTCAATCTATGAGTACAAATCAGATAGCAAATTTAGAAAATAAGCCTATTGATAATTTGGTACTATATGGATGCAATGCAGGACATCTTGATTATAAATATTCGAATGTCGCTGCTGTATTTTCGCAGAAAGTAAATGGAGGGAAGGTTTTAGCAAGTGATGGAACCGTTGGCTATGGATCTAGAGAAATATTATGGATTTTTGGTAAGAGGGTTTATACATCGAAGAATGATAAAACATTTAAAAAATATGTTAATGGAAATTTACGAGATAACACTGGATTTATAGTATATCAGTATAACCAAGGTAATATTGTTACATCAAATGGTTTAGGTAAAAGCTTTACACTAGAACAGATGCTCGATAATATGAAGTAGTCAAGGAGGTTATGATGTCGCTAAACAAAAAAATAGTTATTACAATAATTGTAGTAATTCTTTTAGTAGGTATATTGTTATTATTAATAATAAGTAAAAAAACGAAACCGCTGGAAGTAATTGGTAACAAAATTAATTTGACGATTCCACCTTCATCAAAAATAATTAATTATAATTATGATAGATGGAATGACTATTTAGATGCAAAAATTATGATAGATGAAGTAGACTTATATAATGTACAAAAAGAGCTTGTTAAATGCTTTGGGCAAGAGTTTGATTATATGAATGAAAATTACTTGCCCAATTTCGAAAACGTTGTTACTTGGTGGGATATGGATAAAAGCAATATAGAAGCATGTTACTTTAAATTCGCTTCAGGGAAAAAACATTTATTTACATCATCACCTAAGACTGTAGAAATTTGGGCATTCATTGTAAAACAAAATGATGGACAATACTACCTATATATTTCATACTAATCTTGAATTATTCACGGTAATGTAGAAAAAAATATTTTACCCACCCGATTACTTTTACAACTCTCTTTGTTAATAACTGGTGATCCTTTTCTGAAAAAAGGGTAGAAAAACCCTGCGTTATCCACAATTATGTTTTTATAGGATGTCAATGTACTTCATTTGTTATTCCAGCTTTGGAAGCAGCCTGATGTTATTCAATGCATCAATAAACACTTGCTTACAAGGACAACTGCTACTGAGCTTGAATGTTATATATCTTGCTGAATGTATCATTTTTGCTGCGATCTTCAGCAGTTTCAGCCGAACTGTGTCGATACGGAACTTCCTCATTGACTTTGGTAGCACCATGCGGCGGAACTAGTTGAAAATGTTATAGACCAGTACTGATTACAATAGTCATAACACCAGATGATTATATCTACTGCATCACATGGACATCGGAGTCAGGTTATTTATTTGGTAAATATGATCTCGAGGGTAACCTGATTGAAACTGTTGAAAATGAAAAGCTTTATGGTACAAAACTGATTGGTGTTGCAGGTGATTATCTATTTATTAATTATAATTTAGATGAAGGATGTTACGATTGTGGACGAATGAAATTTGACGGAACTGGTTTTGAATTATTCGGTGATAAAATCGACGCCATGCTAGATCAATAATAATGTAGTCATATTCTTAATCCTGTACTGTAAAATAACAACTTACGGTACGGGATTTAGAAATGTTTTTAGAGTAAATAGTAATGAATATGCAATCAATGCCTACGATGCTTTCGATTACCGTATATCGAAGACTGTGGATGGAATTACAACAAAATACTGCTATGACAACGGACAGGTAAAGGTCGAGAAGAACGAGGCAGGAACAATTACCGCAGTGAACCATTATGGAATCACGCTTTATGCTCGTGTTGCATCATCAGCAGGCTATTATTATCTGTATAATGCACACAAGGATATCGTCATGCTGCTTGATTCAGTAAATGGAAGCATCGCAGCCACCTATGATTATGATGCATTTGGAAATGTTCTTGCAATGACTGGAGATGCCAATAATAACTTTACCTATGGAGGTTATCAGTATGACGCAGAGACTGGTCTTTACTATCTGAATGCAAGATATTATGACAGTACAACTGCACGGTTCTTGACAGAAGATACTTACCTTGGTCAGAGGAATGATCCGCTGAGTTTGAACTTATATACCTATTGTTCAAATAACCCGATCAGGTATTTTGATCCGAGTGGGCATAAAAAGAAAGATAGTGAAATACTTAATAGTCAGGGTTTGTCCATGATTGATATGTATAAAGAACAGTGGAAAGATTATAACAAGCAGATGAAAAATTGCAAGGATAAAAATAGTGAGAAGTACAAGAGTTTAAAAGAAAAAAGAGATCTGCAACATGATCTTGCAGATCAAGTAAGAAATGAAGAAATCTTTAGTATAACCTATATTGTTAAAGCACCAGTAGTTAAAGACACATCGTCAATGACAAATAAAGAAATGCTAGAATGTCTAGGATTCGTAAGTTCGGAGAGCGAAACACGAGATTATGATAGCAAAAGAGTTGCACAGTCTTCTGCATTGATTGTTACTCAATGGTTTGGCACAGAATGGTTTTCAGGTGTTACTGTTAATGGGAAGATGGATGATAAAGATACGAGAGAAGTATTAGAGTTTCTACTTGAGAATGGTATAACGGCGGATATGATACTTTATTATGCCTTAGATGAAAAAAAATGGTATGATGAAGAAACTGGAAAACCTGAGTATATTGAAATACCAAGTAATGCTCAAAATGGTGAGTTAGATACAACAGATATGGTTTACATTCCTTCTCAAGGAAATGGTTATGCAAAAACATATAAACCTGTTGCTATTGCTTGGGCAATGATGGTACAAACAGCAGCAAAGGAAAAGGAGTTTGAATTGGACTTCTTCTTAATAACGGGTGAAGATAGTGGATATAGAAGTTTAGATGTGCAAAAACAATATAAAAAGGATAAAGGAGCTAGTGCAGCAGCCCCCGGAACATCCAATCATGGATGGGGATTAGCGTTGGATTTTTCCAGAAGGATGGGCGAAGATGAAAAAGTAGGAATTGCACATTCATTTGAGTTAAAATGGTTAGAGGCAAATGCAAGTACCTTTGGTTTTAGGCCATTATTGGATACAGTTACACCTCATATAGTGGTTGATAATAAAACAGTCAATTATTATTACGAATCCTGGCATTGGGTATATTATGAAAGTAATAAGAATAAAAAGAAATAAGCAAATATGTTGTAAAGTAAATAAATACCAGTGTTGAAGATATTATTATAGTGATTTTTATATAATACAAGTAATAGTCTCAGCTTTTGCAAAAGATAAATAATATGAGAGGAAGTGCACAAAATATGAAGCGAAGGCAAATATGTATAATTGGAATAATAATATGTATTGGCTTATTATCCTGTGAAAAAAGTAGCGATATTATGGATAAAAATGAAGCTAGTAATACTGCAGACACGATAGTAGTTGATGAGAATGTTTATGTAACAGTTAGCCCAACACCAATTGTAAGCACTATTACTTCAACGCCTCCAACTAGCTTAGATAAACCAATAAATTTTCAAAGTAGTGCATTAGAAAACATAGTCAGGGAATGCATTAATAAAACATCTGGTGATATCTATTTATCAGATATTGAAACAATCACTGAATTAAACCTTGTGAATGGTGGATTCACCGGAGTTGATGATCTGGAAGATTTGAATTATTTCAAGAATCTTGAATCTCTTGATCTCGATTATTATGTTGAAGACAGCGGATTCAATGAGATTACGGATATAAGTTTTCTAAAAGGTTTAGACAAATTAAAAAAACTGAGCTTGAATTCGAATAAGATCAAAGATATATCACCACTTGAAAATTTGACTAATCTTGAAGAATTATATCTTGCGGGTAATGAATTGAACGATATCAGTGCACTAAAAAACCTTACCAATTTAGTTATACTAGACCTTGGTTATAATGATATGATATCGGATATCAGTGTTCTTAAGAATCTAACTAAATTAGAAAAGCTTGACATATCTGATATAAAAACTAAAGATTTAAGTTCAATCAGCAATTTGTCATTATTAACTGAGTTTACAGCATGTTTTTGTTGGATTGTAGATATTGATGGCATTAAGAACTGTACTAATATGGAAGATATAGATTTGTCAAATAATATGATATCAGATATCAAGGCACTATCGCAGTTAAAAAATCTTCACTCAATTAATTTAGAGTCAAATGACATAAAAGACTTATCTCCACTTGATGATTTGACATTGATTGAGGACATCTATGTTGATGACAATAGAGATATTGAAAACGGACAAAACGGTACTGCTGATGCTGCACATTACGAGAACGAATTAAGTAATGCATTAGGAAATGATCCTAATAATACGGTGTATGGCGGACATATTGCATCAGATAATACTAGTTATTATTTTGCGAAAGAGGATAGTGAAAATTCAATATTATTAAGGATGGATAAAGCAACTTTAGATGTTGAAAAATTGAGTGATGCTTGTATTCATGATATAAATGTAAGCGAGGATTACCTTTATTATTACAAGATTGATGAAGAGACATTTTCCTTTGGTATTTATAGAATTAACAAAGATGGAACAAATGAAATTAAGCTGCGAAAAGGTATTTTTAGTAGTCTTATGTTGATTGGGGATGATTTGTATTTTACCGATTATGAGCCGGAAAAATTATACAGAATGCATTCCGATGGAACCGGATATGAAGTTTTTCTGGAGGATGATTGCTGGAAGTTCTTGTACAATAATGGATATATCTATACAACACAGTTTGCTAAAGACAGTTACTCAGAGTTTAGTATAATTCGTTATAATGTCGTTAGTAAGGAAAAAGAAGTATTGGTACCATCATTAAAATATTCAGTCAGCGATTATAAATTTGTCATTCCATTTTTTGTTAGTGGATCAAAGCTTTATTATCTGCCATCAGAAGGTGGTGTGGTCAGCATGAATCTCGATGGTTCAGAGATGAGAACAATAATTGACGAAAATGTGCTATCAATGGCAGTAAGCGTGAACCATATTATATATTACACGACATACGCAGACGGGAAGTATAAGATAAATTCTTGTGATTTTGATGGTAACGTTATTAAAGTAATTAAGGAAGATCTTACCTTTAATCACAATTTAGAAGGTATCGCAGATGATTATATTTTCTTTAATTATAAAGATGGAGAAGACAACAAAGTAGGTATGGTTAAATCCGATGGGACTGAATATGAGATATTCAACTAATTGTTAAAATGGAAAATATTTTAAGTTTATTCATAAAGGTAAAGTATCGATATTGCTTTGCCTTTCTTATCTATGTATAGGAATTATGCGATAGACAAAGCATTATTAAATATATTCTAGATTTGAAATGCACAAAAATTATGATTTGAGTGCGATTAGAAAAGTGTTTCGAGAAGTTATATGAATAAATTCCATCAAATCAAAGCCAGTTCCCTTGGAAACGACCTATGTGAGGACTTCCGACCTGACAGGGAACGAAAGTGACGCACAGAAGGTGATGGCAGCTACCAGCTCGAACACATACGATCTGAATGGAAAGGTGCTGACCTATACAACCGTGGACGGCATCACGACAACGAACACCTACAATAAACTGGGATATCAGCTCAGTACCTCTTACCCGGTCAAAAACTCATCAGGAGTGCTCCTTGGCACCTATACAAAAACAAGTGAATACCGCATCGATGGTGTGGTACTGAAGGAGACCGTAGGGAATGGTACCATTGATATCGTAACAGAACACACCTATGACAACAGGGGAAATCTTCTTACCACAACAGACAGTGAAGGCGGTATCAGCTTCTGCGCCTATGACCGTGCAGGACGAAAGATCGCAGATGTGTCACCGGAGAACTACGTGGAAGGTGCAGCGCTCTCTCAAATGGAACGTACTACCTACACCTATGACTATGGCAACAGGATCAAGACCCAGACCGAGTATTATAAGGATGCCGGCGGGACGATGAAGTCGCTCCTTGAAAAGACATTTACCTATAACAGCCTCGGACTCCCGGAACAAGAAGCCGATGCCTACGGGAACGGAACAAAGTATACC
>QKJQ01000027.1 GCA_003249225.1 Clostridia bacterium
ATTATGTTGATTTATACTTTTCTTCACGTTTTAAATAATAAGTGTTATGATTTCATTTGTCAATATTATATTATAAATATTAATTAAATTCTTTTTGTTTGTGGAATTTGTTGATGAATCGTTTAATCTTTTTCAAATTTCAATTGCAATCATCTGGTACTATATGCTATTATGGTTGAAGTTAATTACCATATTTTTCAGAATAACGGGAGGAACTTATGAAACGTGATCCATTCGTACATTATGATCTGAAACAAGTCAACAGCACCATAATCGCCGATGTGACCGGAAATGGTTTTGCCGGGGTAATAAGAAACTATGATTCCGGCGGTGCCTTATTACATCAGGAAGCTATCTATGAAAACATTGTACCTGTCGTAACGCTCCCAGGTGGCAAAGATGGTGGTTATATCGATCTGCCAAACGGATTTCTTCGATCTGATGATGGCCTGACGATTTCCTGCTGGTGCAATCTTTTGTCCATAAAAGATCAGCAGTGCGTATGGTCTTTGGGAAACGACACCTGCCTCTATCTCTATGTTTCTCCTGGTGAGAACGGCTACTATTGTCTCCCAAGTGTAACAAAAAGCGGAAGAAGCCAGGAAAAGACAATCTACAATGATCGATTGTTTTCTCTTGATCAATGGTATCTTTTTACCGTACTTCTGGATCAGCAGGATGATAACACAACATTATCTTTCTATGTGGACGGGCAGCTTTTAGCAGATATTAAAGAAAAACAGGTCAATGCCAAAGCATTAACAGGGGCACCCTCCTGCAGTATCGGATTCGGCACTTTCTTTCCTGCTCCTACCCATATGAAGCTTGCAGATTTTCGTATCTATTCCTTTTTGCTTACCCCTTCCGAGATAAGTTCTTTATTCTGCGTCACAGATCAGGGACGGGTTCTGGCAGACTTACGTCTTTTAACTATTCCGGCTCACATTGACTATAAACTTCCTCCCGATTTTATACCAGATGCAAACGAAGCTCTGCCTGCATCGTATCAGGCTTTGTTTCTTAGCTCTACTGGTGTCTTTGGTTCAACCATAACATGGACCAGCAGTCATTCCCACATTCTAAAAGATGATGGGACCGTTATACATCCGCTTCCCAGAACGGTTCCCGTCTGTGTCCAGTTAACTGCAGATGTAAACTATCATGAAGCTTTTGTTTCACATCCCTTTACGATCGAGATTGATTCAATTCCATCTGACAAAGAAGTTCTCGAACACGATCTTACGATCCTTGAAAATAACTTTCCTACCATCCTTTACAAGGATCTTTCCCTCCCTGAGAAAGGTGCTTTTGGAAGTATGCTGACCTGGAAAAGCAGCAGACCGGAATATTTGACATCCGAGGGCAAAATAAGCAGACCAGATAAGGCATTTTCTCCACAGGAGGTTCAACTGCAGATCAAAGCTACCCGATATGATGAGATACTAATTCATAATCTGCTGGTATATGTACTGCCATCTATTGATCCTGCCTGTATTGAAGATCCATCCCGCTCTGCCTGTTCCTGGAAATACTCTGATACACCTGTTTCGGAGCAAAAAAACAGCAGCAAGGATAGTATGCTAGTACCACTGGGCACCTATCCTCTTCTTTCTGATCTCCGGCTGAAAAAGAATAGTATATTCTATGATAATCAGAAGCGTCTGCATCAATATCTGCGCATACTCTCACCGGACCGAATGCTCTATAATTTCAGAAACACTTATCATACATCAACGCACAATGCGCTTCCATTAGGCGGCTGGGAAGAGCCTTCCGGCCTGCTTCGGGGACACTGTACCGGGCATTACCTGTCTGGTCTTGCACTGGCTTATGCTTCTTCTGCCGACGAGTCGCTGTGTATGACAATCAATATCATTGCTCAGGAACTTCGAAATCTTCAGCTTCAGGCCGAAGGCGATCCAGATAAATTCATAACATTATGCAACCCAAATAACGCTGCACAATCCTTATGGAATACAACGCCAGACACTTGGGGGAATGGCTATCTTGGTGCATATTCTCCGGACCAGTTTGCTTTACTGGAACAATATACGACCTATGCAACGATCTGGGCGCCTTATTATACGCTTCATAAGATCCTGGCCGGACTGCTTGACTGTTACCAATATGCAAAAAATTCGCTGTGCCTTACCATTGCAGAAGATATCGGTCTGTGGATAAACAAACGTTTAAACGCCTGTTCTCCAAAACAACGGAGTAAAATGTGGTCGATGTATATTGCAGGCGAGTACGGTGGAATTAATGAATCCCTATCCCAGTTAAGTATCCTGACTGGCAAGCGGATTTTTCTTGAAACAGCGATGATGTTTGATAATCCTTACTTTTTTAACGGTCTGGCCATCGGCCATGATACCATTCGAGGTCTTCATGCAAACCAGCATATTCCTCAGATCATAGGTGCATTGATTGAATACAAAGCCTCCGGAAATAAATACTATTATGATACAGCACGTAATTTCTGGAACATTGTAACTTCACATTATGTCTACTCCATCGGAGGTGTCGGAAGAGGTGAAGTATTCAAAGAACCGGATGTTCTTGCTGCTAACATAGAAACAGACCGTAACTGCGAGACATGTGCCTCCTACAACATGCTGAAACTTACCGAAGAACTGTATGCTTATCAGCCTGACTATGCTGCTTTTATGGATTATTACGAACGAACCATGATCAATCACATTGCTGCTTCCCAAAATCCTGTTGTAACGTCAGACTGTCATAACGGTGTTACTTATATGCTTCCGGTCGGTCCGGGACAACATAAGGAATACAGTGATGATTACAATGATTTTACCTGCTGTCATGGTACAGGTATGGAAAATCATTCAAAGTACATGAAGACAGCTTACTTTTTATCAAATGACCAGAATACCTTGTATTGTAATCTTTACCAGCCTTCTTCTTTTTACTGGCGAGAACGTGATATAACAATTACCCAAAAACAATCCTTTCCATCGGAAAGAATTCGCATTATAATATCCGGTGAAGGTTCCTTTGAATGTAAACTTCGCATTCCGGGCTGGGCTTATAAGGATGCAGAAATCAGGGTCAATGATGAATGTATAGCAAAGGGTAATGAACTCGCAGCATCTTCTTACTACTCGATAAGGCGCGACTGGAAGGACGGTGACTGTATTGATTTTTATACTCCGTTTACCATTTATCTGGATAAGACACAAGATTCACCCGATGGTGAACAATACGCTTCCGTTCTCTACGGTCCGTTTGTTATGGCGGCACTCTGCAATGAAACAGAATATAAGACTCTTGTACTAAGTGCTGATCTTAACTGGGATTTTAAAGTATCCTGGGATGAAGTGAGCGGTCTTCCGTCTCTTCATTACCCTGACCTGACATTCGTACCGCTTTTTATGGCTCATCATGATGCTTATCATGTTTACTTTAAGGTTCTTCAGCCTTAGCATTTAGAACGAACTCTATACCTTTAAGCCTTGAAATACTATTTTCCAAATAGAAAGGACAACCATGAAGAAAGAATTTCACATCAATAACCGAAAAAAACTATATCAACACATACCTGATAATTCTCTGGTACTCTTCTTTTCCGGCAGACAGATTCGTAAGACGAACGATGAATATTATCCGTTCTACACCAATCGAAGCTTTTTATATCTGACAGGTCTGGACAGTCAGAATTTTGTCTTTCTTGCCAAAGTACATGGAAAGGAGGAGGTAATTGATGAATCAATCTATATTCTTCCGTCTGACCCTCTGCTTGAACGCTGGAATGGCCGACGCCTTACGACCAACGAAGTACTCGATCAATCCGGCATAGATGATATCCTGCCTGTGGACCGGCTTGAAAATGATCTCCACCGCCTGCTTCAAAGCGGAAACTATAAAAACATTTATCTGGACCTTGATAAACTGACCACAACAGATCCCGATGATCTAAGTTTTCAGCTTAGTTCCAGAATCAAAACCAGTTATCCATACCTGAATATCTGCAATTCGCATCCACATATGAAAAAAATACGAACAATCAAGGAATCCTGCGAAATTGAAGCCATGGAAAAAGCACAGCTTATCACTGCCGAAGCAATAACTGCTATGATGAAGGCTTCCAGACCAGGAATGTACGAATACCAGTATAAGGCAGAATTTGATTATGTTCTTGGTCAACACGGTCCGTATGGTCCTGCTTTCCCTCCAATTATCTCGGCTGGTAACAATAACTTCTGTATCCATTATTACTCCTATACAGGGCAGGCACAGGACGGCGATATGATTCTGAATGATGTTGGTGCCTGGTATGACAATCTGATGAATGATGTGTCAAGAGGTTTTCCCTGCAATGGGCGCTTCAATGAACGTCAGAAGCTGCTATATAACTGTGCTTATAACACATCGGAGTATATGTTTGGTCTGATCCGTCCCGGAATGCCAATGGCTGATGTCGATAGAATTGCGAGACAATATAACTTTGAACAGCTTAAAGATCTTGGTCTCTTAGACAGGTACGAAGATGCAGGTAAATTAATCTGGCATGGCGGTGCGCACCATGTAGGTTATGATGTTCATGACGTTGTGGATATGTCACAGACCGTAGCACCTGGTATGGTTTTCTGTGTGGATATCGGTATCTACTGTGAAGAATGGGGTATCGGCTTCCGACTTGAAGACAACTGCCTGATTACCGACGACGGCTGTCGTAATCTTTCCTCAAAAACGCCAAGAAGCATCAAAGAAATTGAAGATACAATGGTAAAAAGATAAAGTCAGCGGAATGAACTTGTACCTAAGGTTCTGCAAATCAAAAAACTGGAAATCTGTTTTTTAATCAGATTTCCAGTTTTACTATTATTCGAATTCTATTTCACGATTATCAACCGTTACAATAAAGGGTTCAACCGTTCCTCCAAATGTTTTCAAGACCATTGTCTCAATGTCTTCCACTGCATTTTGCAATAATTCTTTCTTAGATTCAAAGCCAACCAGCTGGAAAAATATATCCTTACTGTCCAGGGTTATCTTACCAAGTTCACTCTGGCGCCATACCCATTTTCGGGTCTGAACTTCTTTCCCACTGGTGAATATAAGTTCCCCGGTATCAATCTTCTCTGTTTCGGTCTCACCGAAGGGAAGAAAGACATCGTCCTCTTTTCCAAAACGAACTTCCAGATCTGCCTTCATATCCTTTAAATCATGTGCTCCCAATGAAATCACATTCGAAATTGATACAACGTTACAAAGATCAACAAGAGCATTGATAACTGGGAGTTCTCCGCCCTTTAAAATTCGTTTGAACATCGCTTCCACAGACGGCGGAAATTTGTTCGGGTTAATTCCAGTATCCTTCATAATATCGCGGTAGCACCTTACATTGTAAATCTCTCTGACTTCATCGCTTGTATATTGGCTCCGTAAGGATTCTTCAGCTTTTCGAACGGCTTCCACGTCTTCTGTGTTTGAATTTCTGTTCGTTATCCCATGTGCAATCAGTATACCGAATTGAATCTCCGGGCATATCTCAAATATTTTCTTATCAACTGAATATCTCATTGTCCATTACGCTCCTGCGTATTCTTCTTTTACAAAACGCTCTAATGCCTCAAGGCTACGAACCACTTTTTCCGTATCAATGCAGTAAGCCATACGGAAGTATCCTTTCACACCAAAGCTGTCGCTTGGTACAAGAATCAGGTTATATTTTCTTGCTTTCATACAAAAGGCATTGGCATCCTCTTCCAGCGCTTTCGGGAAGATATAGAAGGTTCCACCCGGACGAATGGTCTCAAAACCAAGAGAAACCAATTTATCATAGATCAGATTCATGTTTGTCTCATAAACCGACAGGTCACTTGTCTTATCCAGAATCTCAGCCACTGCCAGCTGAATGCTGGATGCCGGGCAGTTATGACCGATTCCACGGCTGATCTGTCCGCACATAACGGCTACAATATCTGCGTCGGTAGCTTTTGGATTCACAGCAAGGTATCCGATACGTTCTCCCGGAAGACTTAAGCTCTTGGAAAAGGAATAACAGGAAATTGAGTTGTTATAATACTTACTTGGATAGGGAATCTGCATACCGTCAAAAACTATTTCCCGGTACGGTTCATCGCTGATTAAAAAGATATCATGTCCGTATTCTCTCTGCTTTTCTTCAAGAAGACCGGTAAGTTTTTTAATGGTCTCATCCGAATATGCGATACCGGAGGGATTGTTCGGTGTATTGATCAGGACTGCCTGTACTTTATCATTCATCACTTCTGAAAACGCATCAAAGTTGATCTGAAATGTAGCCGTATCTGCCGGAACTACTTTAATGACTGCCCCTGTTTTACCGATGTACTGAAAATACTCCGGAAAATAAGGAGCAAATATAATGACCTCATCACCCGGTACTGTAACACAGCGTATTGCATGTGCCAGTGCTCCGGCTGCTCCGCTTGCCATAAAGATATGTTTTGCTTCATAATCCATACCAAATCTCTCACTCAGGCTTTTTGCCACCTTTGCTCGAACTTCCTGAATACCAAGGGACGGACTGTATCCATGCAGCTGGGACGATGTTTTCGTCTCCAATAAATCAAACATAATCTTTGTGTAATCATCATGTACCGGAACACTTGGATTTCCAAGACTGTAATCAAAAACATTTTCAAACCCAATTTCTTTTCCTAATTCCGCTGCAAATTCTGATTGTTCACGAATAACAGATTTCCCTTGCAGCATTTCTTTATACATCTGGTTAATCATTTTACCCTCCGTTACGATTTAATCATTGCAAGCAACTGTATGTACCGTCAACAATACAATCTTATGCCGAATAATCGCTTATATTTTTTTAGTATATTTCTTATATTCTACCTTAAAAGTAAGATTTCATAAAGTGTATTTATTGTGATTTATAATTTATTTCATAAAATATTGATGGGTTCCGTTGATCAGACAGAAAAAAGTATAGATACCTGACTTGTCAATTGCGAATTAAATGCCGTTGGTGTATGTTTACCCTCTTGATTATTAATATCAACGATATCATCATCTGCAAGTAACGTTGCTTTCCCGAGTGAATGATAGGTCCTTCTGTCTGCCACTGCAGTAATTTATTTCCATTGATACTTTCTTCTTATAAATACACATTTTTTAACATTTAATTTTTCCAAAAGCCAGATACATGTTTCGAGCAATTTCATCAATTCCTTCAAGACTTGGATGAACCAGATCCTGTGAAAGGAAAGTGCTGTTGTTCAAAAGATCCAATCCATCAACAAAGCATGCATTACTCTTATGATTAAGATTAATATCGTAATAATATTTTACAATCTCACGATAACGCATCACTGTTTTCTGTTGTTCTCCCTGCATATTATTACCATATATGTTGGTAATGATCATCGGACGATTATCTTCTCCCAATACCTTTGTAAATTCTTTCACTCGCTCTTCAAACAGATTTTGAGGTAGATTCACCATATTAATTCCCATCTCAAAAGAAGCAAAATTCCAGTCTTTTCTTGATATAATGTAATCAGCAATTGATTTTTCCATTTGTGCACTGCCTGCAAATCCCATATTTACATAATCGGACTTGAATTTTTGCGCAATGCGGAAACAATAGGTATAAGGTGCTGCTAAAGCAAGACTTCCATGCGTAATTGAAGATCCATATGCAAGATAGGTCGTATCCGGCAGTTCTGATTCTTTTGGAAGTTCAATATCTCCATCTATTCCATGATAGTATATAGCTCCATAGGGTAATACAACTCTTACTACACTAGGATCGAATGCCATTTTTTTCTCTTTGCTGATCCCTTTTAATACTTCCAGATTATCAGGTTTTTCTATCACTATCTCTGATTTTTCTTTTTCGATCATTTTGGAAGAGTTTTGCCAGCCTCCTTGCATTGAACCATAATATATATAAGCTACCTGAGCCTCCAACGTATCTTCTGACCGTAAGATAAGTTTGACCTTATCACTTTTCATCTTAAACCGAAGTTCAACACCTGTACAATATCTGCCTGTGTTATTTTGAATACCTTCATTGACATGATTTATAATCTTCTTTGGAAGCCTCCACATTATGTAACCATTATTTGTTGCTTCTAACTCTTCTACATTATGAAAAATCATATCATCAAAAATCATTTTGTCACCTCTACGTTTCTCTTGCTTCTGAAACATTCTTTCATTTGATCTTCTTAAAACTCCAGTCTCATTTCGTACCATTTTGCCCCGCCATGTGTTGACTTTGAACTTCCTGCATCTTTATATCCAAATTTAGCATAAAAGTGAATCAACTCTTCTTTGCATGTCAGTACGATTCCCTTTCTCCTCTGCCTTTCACAGTCTTCAATTACTTTCTTCATTAGTATAGATGCATACCCTTTTCCCTGATACTTTGGTAATGTCAGTACCCCAAAAATCATCTGCCATTCACCAGCTTCCTTGTGAAGCGTGGCATCGGCAAACATTTCATCTCGCAGTACTTCTTCATCAGTCACCATTCCGTTAATACAGCTGACCAAAATTCCGTCTTCTTCCATTACCCAGAAATGATCCGCAAACCGTTTCAGTCTATTCTCAAAAGATTCTCTTGTGGCTGCCTCGGCGATTGGAAAGCATGCTTTTTCCATTGCTGTTATTGCATCCAGATCCTTCAATTCTGCTGTTCTGATTATCAACTTATTATCCTCACTGTCTTTCTTTTTTATTCACTATTATTCACTTTTCATGTAACAGCATAATTCACTATAGTTTTGCTATATTTTTCATAATGTATTTATTTATGTATTTTACTATATCCTTCACTATGTTTTTCTCTATGTTTTTCTCTATGTTTTTACTATGTATTTCAGTATGTTTTTCATTCTTTCTTTGTTTTATTCTTCATTTATCTTTCACAAGCCGGTAATCCATTCTTTGCATAATGATATTCTCTGCATTCATCACACTTTTTGTTCCTTATACAGGAAGTCTTCTTGCAGGGACATTTTTCAGGGATCCATCGACTTTCCTGCTTTACTCTTACTTTTTCATACTTTTTTCCGCGATGTCTGTTCACTAGTGCCGATCCGTAATAGGTGAAGAATTCTATACATTTGTTCCAGTTATGAACTTTACCGATTGGTTTAAAGTGTAAGACACCCGGAGTATTATTCATGTTTCCCGGGCAAACATCTTTTTCAACACCATCAAGCATGACACGGCACCAGACATGTCCCGAAACAAAATCATTGATTGTAACACCCATAATTTCGCTTTCTGTAAAAACATTCTTATAAGCATGAACAAGACGGCTGTTAAATCCAAGATCTAAAAGCAGCATGTTCAGTACACTGGATCTATGCCAGCAGTATCCCTGCCCATGTTCCAGTGCTTCTTTTGGTTTATCGAACGAATTTGTAACCGAATACTTCATGTTTTGGAAAACCAGTTTCTGCGCAAACGCCACAAGCTCCCAGTTCTTCATGCCTGATGTTCTGCATGTATGCAACGCTTCCTGATAATTCATTTGCCACCTCTCAAAAGAAATCATCTTTTATCTATTATCCTTCATTATAAACGAATGTCTTGCGAAATACAAAAAGATTATCATTTTTTATACGTTGCAATGATATTTCTTCTATGTTGTAATCAGGAAACTATTTTTCTACGCTATCCAACGAATTCTTTGCAATAAAAAAGGACATTGTACTAATTATTTCAAATACAATGTCCTTTTGCTGGTTTTAGAATGTTGTTGCTAAATCCGCTGCACTTTTCTTTGCTTTGTTCACAATGCCGGTTACATCAGCTCCAATAACGTCGACTCCTTCAATCGCAATCGTTGAAAAATCATAGATTCCAAGGAATCCGAAAAGAATTCTCAAATATCTGTCGCCCATCTCAAATCCTGTTGCCGGACCTTCCATGTAATGTCCACCTCTGGAAACAATATGAACTGCCTTTTTACCCTGACATAATCCTACTGGACCATTCTCTGTATATTTGAAAGTTATACCCGTGATACAGATATAATCAATATAAGCCTTTAGGATAGCCGGAAGACCCAAATTCCAGAAAGGAGCTGCTACAACATACTTATCTGCTTCTAAGAACTGGTATGCATATTTAAGAATCGGATGCTTCTTGCTTTCCTCATTTTTAGGGCCAAAAACAGTCTGAATGTCTTCAGGTGATAAAAAATTGATTTCTTCTTTTGACAGATCCAAAGTTGTAACTTCATCGTCCGGATGGTTTTTCTTATATTCTTCAATAAAACTATCTGCTACGGTGAATGTTCTGGAAGTTCCTTCTGGTTTTGCATTTGCTTTGATATAAAGTACTTTACTCATGACTTTTCTCCTTTATCATTGTATGTTATTTGTTCATTACATTTCTTTATCATTTCTTTATCATTTCATATTCATTTTTTCTCAGGTACTTGATTTTCTTTTAATCTATGTTATAATTTTAACATAAGGTTTCTATTTTGCAAGTAGGCACTAAAATGTGCTATAGTATCTAAAAAGATACTTACTTTCTTGAAAGGAGTTTTTTTAATGAATACAACAAACAACAGACACGAAATGTGTCATATGCGCGATAAATGTCAGCAGTATGACAAATGTCCAATGGTTCTTGTTCAGGATTTATTATCCGGGAAACGAAAGCTTTTGATCTTATGGTATTTAAGTTATCAGACACTTCGCTTTAACGAAATAAAGATCAAACTTCCTGACGTAACCCAAAAGATGCTCACACAGCAACTACGAAGCTTAGAAGAAGATGGTTTGATTCTTCGTACGGTTTATCCTGTCATTCCTCCAAAGGTTGAATATTCTTTAACAGAATTAGGACGCAAAGCGATCCCCATTTTAGAAGCTATGCACGAATTTGGCAGTGATTATCTCGTTGAGCATAAAAAAGAAGAGGCACAATAAATGTCTCTTCTTTTTTATTTATAAACACATAGTAAATATATTTACTACATCTGATTCATCCAAAGGTTTAAAGGCATAAGCAAGACCGCCTGCCACAGACTTTTTCGCCATGTGTTCGAAATTACTGCTATCTATGCCAAGTTCCGATAAGGTACTCTGAAGTCCTAATGTCTTAAATAGAAAATCAGAGGTCAGCTCAATGCTTTTTTTTGCTACTTCCATTGGCTGCAGGGATGCATCAATACCAAATACATTTACACCGAACTGATAATATTTTGCTACTCTGGTTTCATCCAGACAGTATGTCAGCCATCTTGGTGTAAGAATAGCAAGTCCAAGTCCATGCGTGATGTCATAAATTGCAGATATCTCATGTTCCATCGGATGACAGCTCCAGGCCTGACGCTTTCCTCCATTTACAAAACCATTGATTGCCCAGGAGGAAGTCCACATAAGGTTTGCTCTTGCTTCATAGTCATCCGGTTTTTCCAGCGCAATCGGCGCGTACTTTAGAATTGTTCTCATAAGTCCTTCCATCACCGTATCGAGCATGAATAAATCCTGATTCATGTTAAAATACACTTCAAGTATATGGTTCAGCATATCTGCAGCTCCGCAGGCGGTCTGATATTTGCTGACCGTATAGGTATTGGTTGGATCCAAAAAAGAAACCTTTGGCTGCATGACCGGATACATCATCCCGATCTTATCTTTTGTCTCAGGATTACTGATAACTCCACCGGAATCCATCTCAGAGCCAGTCGCGGACAAGGTTAATATATCAATAATAGGAAGACACTTTTCCACGATTGTCTTTTCCGTCAGTATGTCCCATGCATCTCCATCCGTAAATGCTGCAGCACCAATGAATTTGGTACAGTCAATAACCGATCCGCCGCCAACCGCTAAAAGAACATCGATTTTTTCTTTCTTACAGATATCCGCACCTGCATTAACCGAAGCAACTCTTGGATTTGGTTCAATTCCTGATAATTCAAAAAGTTCCAACCCTGCTTTCTTAACTTCTGCAACTACCTTATCATAGAGCCCTGTTTTTTTGATAGTTCCTCCACCATAGGTCAGCAATACTTTTTTCCCGTATTTACTAAGTTCTTCGCCCAAAAATTTAAGCTGATCCTCTCCGAAATATACCTTTGTTGGTATGTCATACACAAAACTGTTCATGGTTCTCTCCTTTGCTTCGTTTATTTTCCGTTATTTAATTCTTGTCTCGTATCTCTTACACTATATCCATACATTAACAGATCCATATATTTTTTTTACAAAGCACCAAGATATCCTTTACCTTTTTTATACAACTTCTTTCCTTTTTGTAGATAGGTTACCTGTTCTTTTTCCAAAATTCATAGTCTTCAAAGATTCTTTCATGCACAATCAATGTTCTGCTGCTATCAGTTACCCTATATAATTATATCATAGTCTTCGAAACTTGCTAATGGTTCTTTATAACCAGGGCTTACGTTCATATTAATAAAACCAATCCCCTGGAGACTGATTATCTTCAAGCGATTGGTTTCTGAAACCATCTATTTCGATTTTTTACCTAACATATTTCTTTCCAACCGTACTTCCGCCATCACACAAAATATCTACACCTGTAAGATATCCATTTCTTTCATCAGCAATGGTTGCAATGGCAAATCCAAGTTCTTCCGGTCTGCCCATTCTCTTTTCTGCGGAATACTGAATGAGATCTCCACCTTCTTCTACTTCAAGATTTCCCATATCCGTGGCTACTAACCCAGGACTCACCGATACTACACGAATTCCTTTTCGTCCATAATCGAAAGCACATTTCGCAGCATACCACACCACAAAGCTTTTTGATAAAGCATAAGCAAAACCCGCTTTCTGATATTCGCTTCGTGCCAGATTACTTAGTTTTACATTTTTCCTGAGATAAGCCTCCTCGTCTGTTTCTGCCTTCTCAAAAATCTTTTTATTCGCTATGGCTTTCGGTAGTACATAGGCTGAATTTGACGACACATCTACAATAACACTTCCCTCTTTCATATGTTTTGAAAACTCCTGATTCACATATACGGTTCCAAGTGCATTTACTTGCAATAGTATCTTAGGCGTTCCCATTGCAGGTGACATACCGGCCGCATTAATTACATTCTTAATTTCACCGAGAGATGCGGCGTATTCAGCGAGATGCGTAACATTCTCCCGTATGGATATATCACAGGAAAAAGCATGAGCTTCAAACCCGAGATCTTCTAGTTCATTGATTGCATTTTCGAGCTTTTTTACAGTTCTTCCAGATATTACTATTATCTTATGTTTTGGCATATTTTTTGCCACGGCCATTCCTATTCCGCTTCCGCCTCCAGTAATTACGCAAACTTCTTTTTCTTTTGAGTCTTTCAAATGAATCATCCTTCCATACAATGCTTAAATCCTGCCTGTTTCCTTCTGGTTTTCGAGTTCTTTCTTGCAATATAATTTTATGCTTATATTTTACCTATACATTTTGCTTAATTCTTTAGTTCCATTCATTTAGCATTATTCTTGTAATTTTATTCTTTAGTTCTATTTTTAGCTTTATTCTTTTTGCTTTATTCTTTTTGCTTTATTCTTTTTGCTTTTACAGTTTCAAACATTCGCAATCACTTTCCCGATGCTTCTTTATGCAATTTTCCCGTTTTCTTTCAGCCAAATGATCTCATCATGAATTGTTTCCTGATAAGATCTTGTCGTGTAACCAAGTTCTTTCATTGCTTTGCTTGAATCAAAATCATTATTTCTGGCAAGGTTATAGACAGAGAACGTTGTGAGTACTGGTTTGGTTCCTTTCTTTGCCGCCTGCTTTTCTACTATTTTTGCCATAACGTTCGCAAGTCCAAGAGGAAGAAAAAAACCTATTTTTTTGCATCCACTGGTCATTACGACCATGTTAGCAAAGTCCTTAAAGGATACTTCCTGATTGCCTAGTATATAACAGTTCCCTTTCGCTCCATTATCTGCAGCCAGAATAAGTCCGTTCGCCAGATCACGAACATCGGCCAGGTTAAAGGAACCATCAATTCCTGCCGGCATCTTTCCATTGATAATATCAATCAGGGTTCCAGTTGTTTCACCGACCGCATAATCTTCCGGTCCCAGAATTCCGCTTGGATGTACAACACAGGCATTCAGATTGAACTTGGTTACAGCATCAAGCACTCGCTGGGTTGCGATTGCTTTTGACTGGCTGTAGCATCCAAGAACTTTATCTTCATCAAATACGTCGACCTCTTTTATCTTTGTTCCTTTGGGTTGTTCCGGTATAGCTCCTGTACTGCTGCAATATACCAGCTTTTCACACTCCGTATGTGTCAGACAAAGTTTTATGATATTCTCTGTTCCACCGACATTTACATCCATTACTTTCTTGTTATAGTCCGGATTTACGGTAACAATGCTTGCTATGTGAAGAACGATTGTCTTCATCCCTTTCGGTACAGTAAAAAACCTTTCCAGTGATGTCAGATCACAAAGATCCCCTTCCACAACTTCAACTTCTTTTGGAATGAACTTAATTGCCTTATCATTCGGCAAGGCAAAAGCTCTTACCCTTTCTCCTCGATCTACTAACTGTCTGCAGACCGTTCCGCCTAAAAATCCAGCCGCACCCGTTACTAAATATATTGTTTCCTTCATATCTGTTTCCTTAATATCTGTTTCTTTCATATCTGTTTCTTTCATATTTTTTTCCTCCATGTCAATTGATTTATTGACTGGAGTATACCAATGGAATGTTTGAGTAATATTGTTGTTTTGTTTCTGAAATGTTAATAAAAAAAGAGCATCCTGTTCCTTTGAACAAGTGCTCCTTCATTTTATAATGAATTAAGTACATCTGCCAACTCAGTGGAATGGCTTATCATGACCATATGATCACTTGATATCAGACGAATGTCCTGTATATTCAGGTTTGATGCCAGTATTTTCTGATTATCCACAGACAACGTCTTATCTTCGGTGCAAACAACGTAAGTCAGACCGATCTTCGGATAATCCGTCCAATCCATTGTTTCATTGATTACACAGATCGGTTCTGGTAAAAAATCCTGCTCCATAATATATGCTATATCTTCCTCTGATGAAGTGTTACAGAAAAAATTCCGAAACTGAATTTCCAATGCTTTCATCGGTATAGAATCATTGACTGCCTGTGCTTTAACTGCTTCTATATTCATTTTTTGAATTTCCTCTGGAAACACGCTGATTGCCGTATTCATATGCTTTGGGATGTTTGCAGCAATAAATACAACATGTTTGACCTTTGAATTACTCTTTCCAAGCATGCCACCAAGCAGTCCTGCACCGGAATGACATACCAGAATAACTTCATCAAATCCAGATTCTCTAATTATTTCTGAAGCATACTTGATTACATCATCAAACGAAGCCTTCATTCGATTTTCATAATTGTTACTACTCAGTCGTCTTGAAACGGTGACGGAATCGTATTTCAAAAGAGGAATCATTTTCATCCATACCCAGTCTGACATCCCAGCCCCTGGTACTAATACAAAACCTTTTTTCATAACAATCCTCCTTTCGCTTTCATAATAACTCAGTTTTTATAAGTTTATCAGCTGAAACTGATTGTAACTATTTTACTGACATATTATCGTAAAGACTTCGCTATCTGACAGATCACTTGCATCGATTTTTTCAGTCTTCAGACCAACAGCATATTCGTAACTTTCAACTTTTAGTTGTTCCATTGCAGCATGGGAAAGCAACATCTCCTGTGCATTTGCCAAAATAAATCCAAGTCTGCCTGCTATATTAACTTCATATCCAAGGATATCATTGTTGCTGACCTTAATCAATTCACCATAGCCAATACCTATGCATAGCTGTATTTTATATAGATCCTCCCTTTGCTCATTATAAAGAGAAAGATATTTCAAAACATCGAACATTGCATCCAGAGCTTTTTTAACTTTTTTAAAATAAATGATATATCGCTCGCCATCCGCTTTAATGATCTCACCATGATGTTTATTTATTACTGGATTGCATATGATCTTCATCTCCTGCATCTTCTGCATATATTCAATTGTACCATATTCTTTGATGAATTTTGTTGAATTGTAATGATAAATAAAAACAACACAGCCACAGCAACCATAACAATCCATAAGCTCCTGATCAATGGTATCTTTATTTCTGATATCTTTTATTCTTTTTTCAAGCAGATGATTCAAGTATTCCTTTTCCATAAATTATCCTTATTTTTCTTTTGATTTTACCTTACTGTTCTGTATTTTTTCAAAGCAGCCGATTGATAAATATTCCGGATACGAATGCAAAAACCATTATATAAAGTAAGTATATCATAAATCTTTTAATTCCCAAAACAGATTTTAAAGCCCCAAGATTTGTTATCTTTGTTGCAGGTCCCGTAATCATAAATGCAGCTGCGCTCCCAACACTCATACCGCTCCAAAGCCATTCCTGCAACAGTGGTATTGTCCCGCCGCCGCATGCATAAAGTGGTACACCAATCGATGCCGCCAGTAATACGCCAAACCCTTTTTCTTTTGCAAATATGCCGGCAAATGCATCCGTAGGCACGTAACGCTGGAATAATACCGCAAGAATCATGCCCGCTAAGAAGTATACACCGGTTGCTTTCACATTCCTCCATAGATTTTTAAGATAACGGATCAGAAGATTCGGATCGGTATCTCTGTTCCCCGGTACACCAAAAGCGCCAAACGAAAAAAACTTTTTACCTCTGTAAAAAACA
Source organism: Clostridia bacterium (assembly GCA_003249225.1). Classification (GTDB taxonomy): domain Bacteria; phylum Bacillota; class Clostridia; order Lachnospirales; family Lachnospiraceae; genus SZUA-448. The sequence continues at coordinate 16,687 of QKJQ01000027.1, forward strand.
AAAACGAACAAACCGGCAAAAACACCACAGAATAAGCAGGTAATCATACGCACAAAGAAAACTGCAGTGCCAAGTGCCGTACTGTATAATATCAATTGTGGATTTAATAAAATTGAGGAGACCATAAAGGCTGCCAGCCAGTCATCCCGCATTCCTTTTTCTGAAAATGCGGCTGCTATCGGTATGGTTCCGTACATGCAAAGAGGCGAGGCTATTCCAAGAAGACAAGCAGGAAGAATGCCAAGCAAACCTATTTTCTTATTCTTCAGTTTATCAAAAAGCTGATGGATCCCTTTTTTAAGAAAAACTGAAACAGCAGAACCCAATAACATTCCAAGAAGCCAATAAGGGAATATCTGCTCTAATAACACGGTAAAATAAAACCAGAGATAGATAAATTCTCTTCTTATTATGTCCATTTCAACTCCATTCCTGCATTATTATGTACATTGTAATAGTCCGTTTATTTCTTTGACCATGCTCCTTTGATCAATCGTCAATAGAAACCAACGAATATTCTCTGCTGCAAAAGCCCATCTCTGATGCATGATCAAAGATAAGTTCACCATCTCTGGATTGCATTCTTCGTATTACAGAATCTCCATCCGGAACTGCATAAAGAAAATCAACACAGGCCTGATCTACCGCAACTGGATCTAACGATGCAAAGATTCCAACATCACTCATATTCGGTCTTGCCGGATATGCATTGCAATCGCAATCAATTGACACATTATTCATTACATTGATAAAAACAATCTTCTCCCCATTATCAAAATAATCATAAACGGCACTGGCTGCCTCTGCCATTGATTCAATAAAACTGATATGCTCTCCGCCCCACATACTCACATTGCTTACTCCGGATGTATGAATCAGACATTTTCCTTCCTTGGATGCTATTCCAATCGAAGTATTTTTTAATGCTCCTCCAAAACCTCCCATTTCATGGCCTTTAAAATGAGAAAGAACCAGACAAAAATCATAATTCTTCAGATGCGCGCCAACAAGATCGGTCTCTAAATAAGTCCCATTCGTGACTGGAAGCTCCATGCTTCCATCGGCATCCATGATGTCGACATCCGCAATCGCCGTGTAACCATGCTCTTCTGCCACCTGCAAATGCATTGCCGTGCTGGCCCGCTGCCCTCCATAAGCCGTATTGCATTCAACGATGGTTCCATTTACTTCCTGCACCAAACCTTTTATAAACTCTGCATCAAAATTATAGCTTCCATCCCCTTCTCCTGTATGAATTTTCACAGCCACAGCTTCATTCTCTTCCGGCTTTTGTTCCAGATACTCATAGATTGCCGTCAGACTTTCTGATGAAATATCATGCGTATAATATACAATGGGAGCTTCTTGTGAAGATGTCTGATGATCAAGATCTGAAACTGCTACCTCATAACCTCCTGCGGTTACAATAATCCGGTTATCCTCTGTACCATCAGAATCAGGTTCACTCTCGTTGTTCGATGATTCACCTTCTGTTGTATTTGCTTCATCCGGTGCTAATGTTGTACTTTCAGCTGGTGTTGATGTCTGCGTGGATGCAGGTGTATCGGTAGATTCAGGTGTATCGGTAGATGTTTGTGTTTCATTCGATGTTGGTGTCTTTGTTGTTTCTGATGGTACCAAAGTGGATGCCGTTGAACCTTCCCCTTCAACCTTCGAAATGTCAGATGTTGTATTGTTTCCGCAACCAGACATAATCATGGAAAGAATTAATACAACAGTAAATGTCCCTAATCTCATCTTCATGCTATTACCTCCTTAAACTATACTTTACAATCCTTTAATAACTAATTTTTGAAATATTTTATCAGAAGCATATGAAAAGTAGTGATTTGTCAATCCGGTTTCACATTATTGGTATGTGGTCTGCCTTCAGTCTCCGGATAGCAAACAGTAATAAGCAAGTTATTTTATGTAGTTCAAAGTATATGGAAGATTTTATCATTTTCAATAGTATTCTAATACCAAATTTTTGTAATTGCAACTGGTCCGACGTACAATCTCAAATTTATATTAAAATGTATAATTTTTTCGATTTCATTTTTGCTGCGGTTCTATGGTTGTTACGTTTTTTTGAATTTTTACACGCAAATTCTCATAAAAAAACTTCCAACCAACTTTATAATTGATTGAAAGTTCTTTTACATTTATTTTCTTATGAACGCTTTACTTTATTGCTCATCCACTCTTCTTTTAGGATACCGTAACTGACCGAATCATAATATTCGTTGTTTACTATTCTGGCTTTCCGGTAAACGGCTTCCTTACTAAATCCAAGTTTTTCAGCCAGATGCATCATTCTTTCATTTCCTGACCACGTCGTTACTCCAAGACGTACTAACTTTGGATTCTTGTCAAATACCTCATTCGTCCATAACGTTAACGCATCATAACCAATACCTTTTCCCCAGTAATTTTCATTAAAGATAATGATGCCAATCTCCATCCATAATGTCTCCTCTGATTTCCAGTACCAATTGACAGCACCAATAATTTCATCGGTATCCTTATTGGCTATGATCTTCTTATTTCCCAGAACATTACTTTCACCATTTTGCAGCTTCAGTTCTAATTCTGCAACATATTCTTTAAGTTCTTCTTCACTTCTGCATCCATAGTAAGGACCATTGTATTTATGAAATTCACGCGAAGGATGATTCCAATATAAAAAATCCTTTAAATCCTTTTGTTCTAAATCTCTGATAATAATTCCTTTTATGCTTTCCATTTCATTCATCCATCCAAATCTTTGTAATCTTCAACAAATAATCTGGTCATCTCCTATTATGTATTTATCTTGTTGGTGCACCCAAATGACCTACCCAAATGGGTTTACAAAACTAATAAAGAACAAAAAAACTCTTACTTTTTCCTTTTGATAAGAATGCATTTAAAGCAAGTATCAAAGCCGTTGTGTGAGTTAGACTTTATAGTTATAACAAACCACTTCAACCGTTTTATCAAAACCTTCTTTATAATATAACTTTAAAGCATTCTCATTTTCTCCATTTACAGTTAACATACAATCTTTATAACCATTGTCATATCCTATTTGTATGCCAGCCCTCAGCAAGCTCGATCCTAAGCCCTTGCCCTGATGTTCTGGCAAAATAGCCAATGGTGCAACGAAAGAATAATCTTTTCCCCCCTCGCTCTCACTCTCCATCTTAATAACACCAACAGGGTCGCCCATGTATCGTAGTATTTTTACACCACCCGATAAAATCTGATCTATTTTCATGTAGTTGGCTACCTGCTCTTTTGTATGTGGAGTTTCACTACCCTTTATCGTTGAAAATGCTTTATTTCTAACATTGAGATAATCATCATCATCTTTTCCATATACATAATCAGTGAGTTCATATCCATCTGGAAATGTAAACGCCACTGGTTCCTTCTCCGTTCGTTCCATTACATAAGAATATCTTTCCACATAAAATCCAAGATTCTCAAGTATTCCTCTGGAAATTACGTTCTTACTGGGAACAAACATAATCAGCCTTTCAACCTTTTGATTGAACGGAATTACAGCTTCAAGAAGCATTTTATAATCTTCTGTCTGGTTCGACTTACAATGAAATATTCGTGCTCTTGACTTATTTCCATTCAAATGATACTCATCCAGAATAAAGGAACAAACGCCTTGAATTTCATTCTCGCGATAAAGAAGATAAGTTGGATTATCTTCCCCAATAATAAATGTTTTCAAATCTTCATCATATAGATATGACTCATCATGGTCAAATCGATATTTCAAACAATATGTTTTAAATTCATCGAAATTATTTTTGTTTAAAACTTGTATCATCATAAGTTCCTTTCTTTATACATATCCAAATAAAATCTGAGGATAAATACTTGGAAACACCGTTCTGTTAAATACTTTTCATGAACATCAACGGATAACTACTTTTGATTATTATCCAATAAACAGACACCAATGAACACCATATTTATCAATAATATCTGTCATAAGTGGACTGAACATACAAGGGCCCAGAGGCTCTAGAATTCTCCCGTCTTTTTTCATTTTCTCATATGCCCGCTCAATAATAGCCTCCTCTCCAGGTTCAAACTGCATACAAAATTGCATCGTATTACCGGGAATAGTTTGTTCCTTATCGTAATATAATTCACCGACCGCAATGCTTTGTCCACAAATGTTTAGTTCAGCATGAATAATCGTACCATCGTCTGCTTTATCACAATATCCAATCTCAGCATTAAATGCATCCTTGTAAAAGTCAAAGGCTTCAGCTCTGTTTCTTGCGTAAATTTGTAATAATAATCTTCTCATTATATTTCATTCCTCATCGTCATTTTAATTATTTACAGCTTCCGGCGATGTCATATTTTCTCTTGGAATCGCCTTTTTTACTCTTGTACAGAAAGAAATATTTTACTGCTATACACATTTCAACATGGTATTTTTACTATATTTCACTATGTTGTTTTCTCTATTTACCCTGTTTTTGCACTTCATATCAGATATTTACCATTATTAATGATAGCTTTTAATTCTTGCGAAAGCGTTGTTTCATCAATCTTAACATTGTCTAACGTTATTTTCTTTAAACTTTTAAGTTTTGATAAGTCAGGAAGGGCATGTATATGACTTAAATCTTGGAGTTTTAAAATTTCAAGATTTATTAAATCACTTAAAAAGGAAATATCATCTAGTCTCATAATTCTCCAAAGTTCTAAGTACTTTAACTCCGAAAAATTTTTTAATGAATTCAAATCATTCATCCCACACCATAGAATTTTCAATGATTCAATATTCTTATTCTTAAGAAATGAGAAATCCTTAAGCTTTATTCCCCTAATAGTAAGATCTTTCAGCAACAAAATATCTGCAATCGCAGTAATATTTCGATTTGCTTTTTTTCCAAGGTATAGTGTTTTAATCTTTGGAAATTGAAGAAGCCATTTACAATCAAAATTTATGCTACCGCTCAAGGTATCTGCAAATATTCCGAATTCAACTAGGTCCTTTGTCATTCTATTAATAAAGCTATAATCTTTTAAATCGAATATTTCTAAAAAAATTGATGTAAGATGATCAAGTTCACATAATCTCTCACAGTCCAATAGTGCAGGATTATTTGCTAAATGTGCTTCAATTTGCAATCTTTCTAAATGTGGCATTGCTTTTAGAACTCCTAAATCAAAGTAATTCTCATGATATAAGCCAAATACTCTGAAAGTAATATCTGGTCTTTTTTCAAGAATATGATCAACCTTGATAAATGCTTCTATAGGAAGAGTTTTATCTATTTGTATATATTTTATTTTTTCGTTTTCAGCAATGTCTGTAATAAGTTCTGATGTCAAGTTGTTATATGAAATCGTTTGTAAAAATCCATTGCTTAATGTGTTTCGATCTATATGTACTCTGTTCGTGAAGTTTATCCAGCTGCCCATTCGCTCCCCCTGATTAATTGTTCTGCCTCTCAGTATCAGACTTTAAACATTCGTTTCCCGATTGCAAAAATCTCCCTGTATTTCAATATTTTACAATAATAATTTGGTAAGCACAATAACTCTTTACAATAATCTTTAAGCTTTAATCATAATCTTTAAGACCTCCGTCTCAAATTTATAGGTTAATCCTGGATTTATAAGAACATAATCATGTCAGTCGTACTGTTCAAAAAAAACAAATACTCTTCATATAACAAGAAAGCTGCTCTCATTTTTGACAGCTCTTCAAAAACTCTGTTTAAAATCCTATTTTTTAATTTCTCTTACCATTGTATATGTGTAATTTTCAAAGTACTTGTCCCAAAATCCCGTTGCATTTGGGTTGGCAGTACCATGCTCTACCCATAATTTTTCTGCCTTATCTTCTTTTAAAGTATTGTTTACAAAATCCAGAAGCGCTTGTGAAATTAATTTACCTCGAAATCTTTCCTCTACATAAATGTCACCAACATTATAGATTCTATTGTGATTCAGCAAGAAGCACTCCTTATCCACAGCCGCATCTATAATACCAATAATTTCATCCTTATTACAAGCCACGAACATTCTTGTAGTGTCAGATAGAATATAGTTCATATACATTTCATCCGTAAATTCTTTCCCAAGATAAAATACAGGACTTTGCTGCAAGTGCTCAACCAAAAGACGATATAGTTTTAGAATATCTGACTTTCTATCAAGTATTTCTGTATTTGATAATTCTTTACACTGCACCTCTTTCTTTGGAAATATGATTTTTGAAGTATTTCTTACCGCGTCTGTGCATATAATGCCAAATTGACAAAACGTAAAGTATGATATTATTTCTAAATCATGTGCGTAAATTTTCACATTGAAATAAGCTGCCGGCCTTAGCGCCATTACCTTTTTTGCAAATGCTTGAAACAGAAAGGAAATAACCTTATTTCTATTTTTATACTCGGCTCCATAGCCCCATACCGGTATAGAAATATAGTAATTTTCATCGCTTTCTATATCACAATCACTTAACAGATAACCACATACCTGATTTTCATCGAAACAAACTACTCCACTTCCTTTTTTACAAGGTTGCTTCAATTTCTGATATAATTCCTGTTCATGCTGCTCTTCATAGAGCGCATGCACACTTTCACATTCCTTGAGATATTGCTTTTTTGCTATTCGCATACAAGAATCTAAATGATCCTCTGTTATTTTAACTATATTCATGATACTCCTCCTCTTTTGATCAGAATACCACATCCATTTCATATTTCTGTTCCTGTATTGCTATTATTTTATCGGTACGTAAATTTCCATCACAGAGTCTCTTAAGTAATGACACCGCTCATCGTAAAATTCAAAATCTAATCGAGTTTCATCATAGCAGTATCCACTTGATGTAAACCAAACATCAAAAATATATCGCCATACATTTCTAACAGTTGATGCAAGAACTTTATCATCTTCCTGCATATTGACAGGCGGTGTCGTAAAGACTGCATACTTTCCACCGGATATTGTATAGTAAGTCCAATCAAGCTTTGTATCTACAGACGGAGCGATAACTCCCAACAAATATTCAATTTGGCTGTTGTTATCATCTTGCTTAATACAAATTCCAACCTCACCATGCTTTAAAGGATTTATATCCGCATAGAGCCTTTCTTCAATGTTTTCTCCATCATATTTATCCCAAAATGCTGTCATATTCCAAGAGAATGCAGTACTCTCATAATCCATGTGCATAGTCATACCACAAATCATAAAAGAATCTATTGTACGAATTTCAATCCTTACAGGTTCTTGTCTTTGCTCATTACCTAAAGTACATTCATATTCTTTACTATTTTCTCTTCTAAAATGACTCGGTGAATTATGAAAATATTTCTTAAAGGCTTTTGAATAACCACTTGCCGTTTCAAAATGGTATTCCATAGCTATATCAATAATTTTCTTTCCCTTTTTTATATCCAAAATAGATTGTTGAAGTCTCCGCCTCAAAACATATTCCATGGGTGTCATATCTTTATAATGATGAAAAACTCTGCAGAAATGAAAGATGGAATATCCCAAATAATCTGCAAAACTTTTTGTGGACACTTCGTTCTTCAAATTCGTTTCTATGTATTCCAAGCATTCTTCAAAATCTTTTCTATAATTCATAAATTCCCACAGTCCTTATCTTTACAATTTATCCAGTATCATTACATGGAACGAATTATTTTTGCATGAACAGTGTACAGCATTGCAGTAAATATATCAAACAAAAGGCCACTACAACTATTTCTTAATACAATAAGCTCCCTACGTGACAGACAATTATAACAATAAAACTTGTCGCTTCACAGGGAGCTTAGCACTCTCGTTCTATTTCTATTCTTGATTGTTTATCCAATCTATTCCTTCAAATAATAGTTCGCTCTCTGTTAAATGTATATAATGTGAGCTGTTCTTAGCTTGTATCCAAGTTGATCAAGCGATATCAATATCTTCTAGTTAAGTAAATATCTAATCATTTTCGAACTTATGATCTATCTAATGATCTGGTATAATTTGTATAAGCAGTTTTTATAACTGCTGGCAATCGTGTATAGGGTGGTTGACCTTCATTCTACATAGAATGGAGGTGATGCTTATGAACAATAAGTTCGATTTTAAAGATATTATTCAATTCGGCATGTTCATTATAGCTCTACTGACATTCATTTATTTGATTTGTCACTAACGTAAAAAACCTTCCCTGTACTTTGGTCGGTTCAGGAAGGTTTTTTACTATCTTATACTGGTCAACCACCCTGTGGCGATTGCCTTTTCTGATTATATTATAGCAGATTAGAAGAATATAGCAAGTACAAAGCCTAAAAAATTACCTTATCAATTAATCACATTGACTTTATTAATTTTATACTATTTATTGTTCAGTACAGCTTGGAGCTGAGCAGCTCAAGCCTTCTCATAAACGAAAAAAAGGACTTACGTCCTCTTTTTCATTTATTACATTCATGCAATTATTTATTATTCAGTACAGCTTGAGCTGCGGCAAGTCTTGCGATCGGCACACGGAATGGTGAACAGGATACATAGTTAAGTCCAACCTTGTGGCAGAACTCAACAGTTGAAGGATCTCCACCGTGCTCTCCACAGATACCAAGCTTGATGTTTGATCTTACTTTACGGCCTTTTTCGGAAGCCATTTTAACTAACTGGCCAACACCGTTCTGATCAAGTCTTGCAAATGGATCTGATTCGTAGATTTTTGCTTTGTAGTAAGCATCAAGGAACTTACCAGCATCATCACGGGAGAAACCAAATGTCATCTGTGTTAAGTCGTTTGTACCGAAGGAGAAGAATTCTGCTTCTTCAGCGATTTCATCTGCAAGAAGAGCGGCACGAGGAATTTCAATCATGGTACCGATATGATATTCGATATCTGACTTCATCTCAGCTTTTACAGCTTCTGCTTCTGCAACAACGACATCTTTAACAAATTTTAATTCCTTCTTCTCGCCAACAAGTGGGATCATGATTTCAGGAACGATGTCAAAGCCTTTTTCATTCTTTACTTCGATTGCTGCTTCCATAACGGCTCTTGTCTGCATTCTTGCTATTTCTGGATAAGTAACAGCAAGACGGCAACCTCTGTGACCCATCATCGGGTTGAACTCGTGAAGAGAATCACAGGTTGATTTAACTTCTGCAACTGTAAGATTCATATCTTTTGCAAGAGCAACGATATCTTCTTCAGCAGTAGGTACGAACTCATGAAGTGGCGGATCCAGGAAACGGATGGTAACCGGACGTCCTTCCATTACTTCGTAAAGTGCTTTGAAGTCACCTTTCTGGTAAGGGATCAGTTCATTTAAAGCTGCTTCTCTTTGTTCAACTGTCTTGGAAAGAATCATTTTACGGATCTTTGGAATTCTTTCTGCTTCGAAGAACATGTGCTCAGTACGGCAAAGGCCGATACCTTCAGCACCGAATTTCACTGCATTTGCAGCATCTGCCGGTGTATCAGCATTGGTTCTTACCTTTAATGTACGGATTTCATCAGCCCATGACATAATACGGTCAAAGTTGCCGCTGATGCTTGCTTCAACAGTTTTGATGTCACCAAGGTAGATCTTACCTGTGGAACCATCAAGTGAAATGTAATCGCCTTCTTTGATGGTCTCGCCACCAAGGGAGAATACTTTATCTTCTTCGTTGATCTTGATCTCACCGCAACCAGATACACATGCAGTACCCATACCACGAGCAACAACTGCTGCGTGAGATGTCATACCACCACGTACAGTAAGAATACCTTCTGCTGCGTGCATACCTTCGATATCTTCCGGAGAAGTCTCAAGACGAACCAGAATAACTCTTTCACCTGCATTGTGGTGATCTCTTGCTTCTTCTGCTGTAAAGTATACTTTACCAGCGGCAGCACCTGGTGATGCAGGAAGTGCAGAACCGATTACTTTACCTTCTTTTAATGCTTTTACATCAAATGCAGGGTGAAGTAACTGATCAAGTGATTTAGCTTCAATACGTGCAATAGCTTCTTTTGGTGTGATCTTGCCTTCATCAACAAGGTCACAAGCGATCTGTAATGCAGCAGGAGCAGTTCTCTTACCATTTCTGGTCTGAAGGAAATACAATTTGCCTTCCTGAATCGTGAACTCCATATCCTGCATATCTCTGTAGTGATTCTCAAGCTTATTAGCGATTTCCATAAACTCTTTGAAAGCGTCTGGAAGGTCTTCTTCTAACTTTGTGATCGGCAGTGGTGTACGAATACCAGCAACTACGTCCTCACCCTGTGCGTTGATCAGGTATTCACCATAAATACCCTTTGCACCTGTGGATGGATTTCTTGTAAATGCTACACCGGTACCGGATGTATTGCCCATGTTACCAAATACCATTGCCTGTACGTTAACAGCGGTACCCCAGTCGCCAGGGATATCATTCATACGACGGTAAACGATAGCACGTGGGTTGTCCCATGAACGGAAAACTGCTTTTACAGCTTCCATTAACTGAACTTTAGGATCCTGTGGGAAATCTGAACCCATTTTTTCTTTGTAGATAGCCTTATATTTTGAAATAACTTCTTTTAAGTCTTCTGCTGTCAGGTCAGTATCATATTTTGCGCCTTTTTCTTCTTTGATCTTATCAAGAATACCTTCAAAGAAAGTCTTGCTCATTTCCATAACAACGTCAGAGAACATCTGGATAAAACGACGGTATGAGTCGTATGCAAATCTTGCATTGCCAGTCTTCTTTGCGAAGCCTTCTACTGCTACATCGTTAAGACCAAGGTTAAGGATTGTATCCATCATACCTGGCATGGAAGCACGTGCTCCTGAACGAACGGATACAAGTAACGGATCTTCTGTGTCTCCGAATGTTTTTCCCTGCATTACTTCTAATTCTTTTAAAGAATCAAAAATCTGCTTCTGGATCTCGTCAGAAATCTTCTTTCCCTGTGTGTAGTAATCAGTACAAGCTTCTGTTGTTACTGTAAACCCTTGCGGAATCGGTAATCCTAAATTAGTCATTTCTGCTAAATTGGCACCTTTTCCACCAAGAAGGTTTTTCATATCAGCTTTTCCTTCTTTGAACAAATATACCCATTTTGCCATTTTCTTTCCTCCTGTGATTTGTGTTTACACCAACCCTACATTTTTGGTTGATTTATCTTTTTTATGCATAAACTGAACCGTCCGTTTCTTTGTCATCTGTTAAATGTAACAAATATCTTCTTATTCGCTATGCTGAAAAAGCAATTTTGTAGAGCCGCCATTCACGATTATATCATACTTTTTTTGCATTGCAAGCATTTTACGGTAGAAAAACGTATGAAAAAAAACATCGCAGAAATGAAGCAAAGTCTGGTGCGGGGCTCTATTTCCGCGGCCAGACTTTGTAAGCGCTTACATGTCAGAATTCAAATTTATCTTCGAAATATTGTTTTAAATCTTCTATCTTTACTCGTTCTTGTTGCATAGTATCACGGTCTCTTACCGTTACAGCACCATCATTTTCTGATTCAAAATCATAAGTGATGCAGAAAGGTGTACCAATCTCGTCCTGTCTTCTGTATCTCTTTCCGATGTTACCACGGTCGTCATATTCACAGTTATACCATTTTGAAAGCTTCTGATAAATCTTCTCAGCTCCATCTCCCAGTTTCTTTGAAAGAGGAAGAATACCAATTTTCACCGGTGCAAGGGCTGGGTGGAAACGCAGAACAGTTCTAACATCGCCTTCGGCAATTTCTTCTTCATCGTATGCTCCGCAAAGGAAGGCAAGTGTTACACGATCAGCGCCAAGAGATGGTTCAATAACAAAAGGAACATATCTCGCAGCTTTTTCATCATCAAAATAGGTCAGATCTTCTTTTGAAACATTCTGGTGCTGTGTTAAGTCATAATCTGTTCTGTCAGCAATTCCCCAAAGTTCGCCCCATCCAAATGGGAAAAGGAATTCTATGTCTGTTGTAGCTTTTGAATAGAAAGAAAGTTCTGCTGCTTCATGATCGCGAACACGCATATCTTCTTCTTTCATTCCGAGTGCTTTCAGCCAGTTAATGCAGAACTCTTTCCAGTATGCAAACCATTCAAGATCAGTATCTGGTTCACAGAAGAATTCAAGTTCCATCTGTTCAAATTCTCTTGTACGGAAGGTAAAGTTACCTGGTGTAATCTCATTGCGGAAGGATTTACCGATCTGTCCAATTCCAAACGGTATCTTCTTTCTTGAGGTTCTCTGTACATTTTTAAAGTTTACGAAAATACCCTGAGCTGTTTCAGGACGTAAGTAAACGGTATTCTTGGCATCTTCTGTAACACCCTGAAAGGTCTTGAACATAAGATTGAACTGACGAATGTCAGTAAAGTTATGTTTTCCGCAGGTAGGACAGGGAATGTTATGTTCTTCAATGAACTTCTTCATTTCTTCCTGTGGCCATGCATCAACCGATCCATCCAGTGTTATTTTCTTTTCGGCTGAAAAATCTTCGATTAATTTATCTGCACGGAATCTTTCGTGACATTCCTTACAGTCCATAAGAGGATCAGAGAAACTTCCAAGATGACCGGATGCTACCCATGTCTGAGGATTCATTAAGATTGCACAATCCACGCCAACATTGTATGGATTCTCCTGGATAAACTTTGACCACCATGCTTTTTTAACATTGTTTTTCAGCTCAACACCAAGATTTCCATAATCCCATGTGTTAGCCAATCCACCATAAATCTCTGAACCCGGGTAAACAAAACCTCTTGCCTTAGCTAAAGCGACAATTTTCTCCATCGTCTTTTCCATTGTCTTTCCTCACCTTCTATATGTATCAACTTCTTTATTAAGGCAGAACACCTATTCAGGTGCTCCACTTATAAAATTCAAACGGTAACCCTGTTTCCTTTGCATTGTTCCATGAGAAACATTATAACGGGCATAACAAAACATCATCCGATTGTAGGGACGATTAGTATTGTACCTGTATTCCCCTTTTTTTTCAAGACATTTTTTTCATTTTTCATCGTTACTGCATATATTTTTCTTATATTTTATTCATTTTCAAAAATACATCCGTTGTTTCTACATTTCATTTATTATACAGCCGTTGTTTCACTCGAAATCTGCTTCCAGCTGATGCAGCATTTCCTCTGACTTCATGGTATGATCTACATAAGCTTTTCGGTACCGTTCAGTCAGACGAACCAGTTCCAACAGCACATCATTTGTCAGTGAAAAAGAATAAAGTTTTTCAATTCCTGATGAAGTTATGTATTGGAGTGCATATAAAGTTGATGTATTGACCGGCACAGTGTAAGGATCTTTGGAAAGACAATTTCTGCATAACATCCCGGCTCTTTTCAGGCTGAAGTTCAGTATCTCCTCTTTTTCGCCGCAGTTCTGACATTCAAAGACTTGAGGACCTTCGCCATTCAGTATGATCATCTTCATTTCATACACAGCGCGAACCTGTTCTTTCGGAAGTCTGCCACTGCCAAGGACGCGAAGCGTCTGATACAAAAGCTTTAAAGTATCGGTCTCATCCACATTTTCTCTTGTATAATAATCAGCAAATTCACAAAAATATACGCCATACGTAATCATGGAAAGATCCTGGCGAAGTTCCTGAAAATAATTACTGATGTCAGCACTAAGAAGTGTATACGCATTCCGGCCTTCATAGACCTCAAAATTACCAAAAGTGAAGGGCTGGCTGCATGCAAGCAGGGCGCTGTTAGGTTTCCTCGCCCCTTTTGCAAATACAGAGATCTTACCTCTTTCTTTTGTTAAAATTAAAAGTCTTTTATCATACTCTCCCATTGGCATGGCTGACAGAACCAACCCAAGTACTTTTACCGAATCTCTCATATACTTCCTGCTTTCAAAAATTACTTCAATAAACTGCTGAACAAATAAGCAAGCATTGGATTTTACCGTGCAATTCCTCTATTTGAAATCACAAAGCACTATCTACTGTTCTTTTGTATCATATCCATAATTCTTAATCAGCAGATCGCTGTCGCGCCAATCTTTTTTTACCTTAACGAACAGCTTCAGGTTGACATGAGTGTTAAGAAGTCCTTCGATGTCTTCCCTTGCTCTGGTTCCGATGTTCTTAAGCATAACCCCTTTTTTGCCAATGATGATTCCCTTGTGGGAGTCTCTTTCGCAGATGATCGTAGCATCAATGTCCATCATCTTACCGCCCGGACGTTCCTTCATCTGCTCAATTACAACCGCAATTCCGTGCGGAACCTCCTCTCCCAGAAGACGTAATGCTTTTTCACGTATCAGCTCAGCTACAATCTGGCGTTCTGGCTGATCTGTAATCGTATCCTCATCAAAATACATAGGTCCTTCCGGAAGATGCCGGAACAGTACATCAAGAAGTTCTTTCTGGTTCTCGCCCTTAAGTGCAGAAACCGGAACAATTTCGATAAATTCCAGAAGGTCTTTATATGCGTTGATGCAGGTAAGAATTTCTTCTTTTTTTACTGTATCGATCTTATTGATGACAAGAACGACCGGTGTTTCGCATTTGCTCAATTGCTCTGCGATTGCACGGTCTCCTTCTCCGATGAACTTTGCAGGTTCTACGAGCCAGAGTATCAAGTCTACTTCCCGTAATGCATCTTGTGCGGCGTGTACCATGAACTCACCAAGCTTATTCTTAGCTTTATGAATTCCCGGAGTATCAAGAAATACGATCTGTCCTCTCTCTTCTGAATATACCGTCTGAATGCGGTTTCTAGTCGTCTGTGGTTTTTTTGATGTTATCGCTATTTTTTGACCGATCAGGTGATTCATCAGTGTAGATTTCCCTACATTCGGTCTGCCAATCAAGGTCGCAAAGCCAGATCTATATTTCTTATTCTCCATTTATTCTCCATTCTTGCGCATGCTTTCTGCGCATATAAGTTTGAACGAGCAGTTCATGCGAGGCACAAACTTTAAAGTCGAAATGTTTTTATTCGACATATTCTCCATTCTTGCGCATGCTTTCTGCGCATATCAAGTTTGAACGAGCAGTTCATGCGAGGCACAAACTTTAAAGTCGAAATGTTTTTATTCGACATATTCTCCATTCTTGCGCATGCTTTCTGCGCATATCAAAGTTTGTTATATTAATGCTCTGACTTCTTTGAACATATCTTTGTGCTCCTGCACTTTATTTTCATTGCCGAGTACACACAGATTATCCGCTTCATAGATGGATTTTACCAATGCTGCACAGGCTCTGATGTCTTTTGCATCCGCAGAAAGAATCTCATCACGGTCTTTTTGGACTTCTTCCAGCGTCAGCCCACTCATATAGGCTGCGAACGATCTGGAACCTTTTTGGGATGGAGTCAGCGGAGTATCCACCATACTCATTGTTCCGATGATGTACTTGGTCATTTCTTCTTCGGTTGCTTCAAAGCTTTCAACAAATTCATATGCTTTCGAATAAATCTCATCGGTCTGTTTCAGATGCGGGTCACGATACGATGTAAAGTATGCTTCTCCTGTAAGTGATGCGAACCCGCACATTCCGCCGTAAGCACCACCTTTTACACGAACCTGATTGTACATATATTCACTGCCAAGAATGTTGCCAAGCACACGCAGCGCTCCATTCTGAGAAAATCCAGCTTTACAGTAATTACCGACTCTTGATACATATTGTACCTGTCCGCCATAAGTGAATCCTTCATTCAGCTGCTTCACCGGATATATCATTGGTTTACCAGCTGCTTTCACTCCCGTCTTAAGTCTTATTTTGAATGCCGGAAATGCTTCCTTCATGGCATTAAATCCTTCTTCATCCGCTGTTATACTGAGGAACAGATTTTCTTTTACAAAGATGCTCGCTGTCAGTTCTTTTAGATTTCTTACCATTTCCTCTTTTCTATCCTCGAAAGAATCACACAATTCCTTGACTGCTTCAAAGTATCGGATTCCTTCTGTTGCTTCTGTAAAATAAGCACTTTGCGAGTAGTATGATCTTGCTCTTCCGATTGTAACTGCATGTCCGCTTGAATTGATCCGCATCTGCAGACGTGATCTGATTTCCTGCAGGATCTCATACAGACGTTTCGTATCTGATAATTTGGATTCCTGGATTATCTCCTGACACAGGCTGAACATGGTACCGAACTCAGGATAAAGCAGCTTTGCATCAAAGGAGAACATCGGACGGTATGTATCTGTATCATTTTTTGTTGTAAAACTTTTCAGACTGGTCGTAATCCCACCGGTATGACAATTAATCTCATTTGATAATTCAAGCAGGGAATGTCTGTCTGTATCTATGTAGCCTAGTACCGTTGCAAGTATACCAAGGTATGGCAGCTTTTCTGCTTCAATTTCCGGAAGATCAAAAAGCATCTTTATGTAGGCAATTTTATTTGTATTTACTTCATGAAACAAAGTGTCTGTACCATCAAGTACTTTTTCCTTGTTTGCGAAACCTTCTGCTTCTTTTTTAATATCAGAGCGCTGTAAAACTGGAATAGAAGCAAGTGCTTCTTCTGTGTCTTCTGTTTCCTGGAAGATTCGCAGCTTCTCTTTCATCGAAATCATTGCATCGATATCAGCTTTTGAAAAATTCTCTTTTCTCACGCTTAGTTTGTTTTTCAGTTCCTGCTCTTTTTCTGCGTTCATACCTTTCTTTGGAATCATGGTATAAATCAGAAGATGCTTGGAGTCCAGAAGATATTTCCGGATAAGTTCTTCATAATAGCCGGATCCGTTCTTTTCCTTTAGAATTTCAAAGTATTTATTCCCTTCAAAATACAAAAATGCCTTCTCATCATCATGCAGCCATCCGCCCATTGCCTGAATACCATATAGAAGACCTTTTGGATAACTGCCAAAATCACCTTCTCTGTAAGAGAATTCCTGTGCATTGATGGCAGCAAGTACAGAAGTTTTATTCAATCCTTCTTTCACGATTTGTTCCAGTGTATCCTGTATGATTGTCTTGAATTTATCAAGATCTGCTGCATTTGCATTTTTCGCAATGATCGAAAGATAAGGCTGCAGATAATGTGAGCCATAACTGCTTAGTATATCCTTGCCGATACCGGCATCAATCAGAGCCTGCTTTAACGGAGCGCCTGGTGCTGATAATAATACAGTCTCTATGACCTGAAAAGCCATGCATTCTTCAACATCCAGTAAGCTGTTCGTCACTGCATTATAAGTGAGGTATGTGTTGTCTTCCATTTTTTCAGCCTGACTGATTGAATACTCTTCTGTTATTTCTCTCGCCCCGCCAAAGGCGTCCTGACGTCTGATCATGGAATCAACTTCTATCTTATCAAAATGACTGAGGTATTCTCTATCCATCCAGTCAAGGCGTTCCTGTTCATCAATATCACCGTACAGATAGATATAACTGTTTGCCGGATGATAATACGTCCTGTGAAAATCAAGAAATTGTTCATAGGTAAGCTCCGGTATATAATCCGGATCACCGCCGGACTCATTCCCATATGCATTGTCCGGAAATAAGTTATGAGAGATACGTCGGCTAAGCTGTTGTTCCGGTGAAGAAAAAGCACCTTTCATCTCATTATAAACAATACCATTTATTGCAAGCTCATCCGAGGGATCTGCAATATCATAATGCCAGCCTTCCTGACAAAAGATTTCTTCTTTTTTATAGATATTTGGATAAAATACAGCATCCAGATACACATTCATGAGATTCTGAAAATCCTTGTTGTTGCAGCTTGCCACTGGATACAGGGTCTTATCCGGATATGTCATGGCATTTAAAAAGGTATTCAAAGATCCCTTTGCAAGCTCCATAAAAGGATCTTTTACCGGGAACTTTTCAGACCCGCAAAGTACTGTGTGTTCTATAATATGTGCCACACCGGTATTATCTGATGGCGGTGTACGAAATCCTATATGAAACACTTTGTTATCGTCTTCATTCAGAATCACGCAGACTCTGGCCCCTGATTTACTGTGGCGGTATACTTTTCCTATACTCTTTATGTCATCCAGCTTCTGTTCATACTCCAGTATGTATGCATTTGTTCTATTCATGTTCTACCTCTTTCTATAATTCATTTTGTTTACTGATAACTTTTCTGTGTTACATTTATAAATAATTACTGCCTTCTGTTGATGATATCTTTTCTTGACAGAAAAGTCAATTCCTCCTACAATAGTAACACCGTTCGTTTCAACTCGATATGCGCAGAAGCCGCGCAGGAAAGTGAGTATAATGAAAAAAGTAACCATCAAAACAGTTTATCTGGTAATGTCCCTGTTCCTTATGCTGGTCATGCCTTTGATTTTGACCGGATGTTCTGCATCCGAAGATGATGAAGAACCGATATCCCGAACCGGTTTTGCTATGAATACTGTAATAAAAATTGACCTATATGATACAACGGACAGCACAATTCTTGACGAATGTTTTGCCCTTTGCACCCAATACGAAGCAATTTTCAGCCGTACCCTTACCACAAGCGAACTCTACCAGATAAATCATGACGAAAGCAATCAGGTATCCGTTTCGGACGATATGTATAAGCTTCTTTCCATTGGTATTTCTTATGGTGATCTATCCAGTGGATTATTCGATATAACCATTGCTCCGCTCTCTGACCTTTGGAATTTCTCATCAGATTCGCCGACAGTACCCACGGATGATGAAATCAATGCCTTGCTGCCGCTCGTTGATTACAAGACACTTTCACTGACAGAGGATCAGGTTCTCATCAGAGAGAATCCTGACACGATGATTGATCTTGGGGCCATTGCGAAAGGTTATATTGCCGATCGGATCAAAGATTATCTGATCACCCAGGGGGTAACAAGTGCCGTTATTAACCTTGGGGGAAATGTCCTTTGCATCGGTTCAAAGCCGGATGGTTCCAGCTTTCACATTGGCATACAGAAACCCTTCGCAGCACAGGATGAAATCGCAGCTGCTTTTGAACTTACCAATATGTCTGTTGTGACCTCGGGGATTTATGAGCGTTACTTTGAAGAAGATGGTATCCTGTATCATCATTTGCTCGATGTATCAACTGGTTATCCCTGCAGCAATGATCTGCAGTCCGTTACAATATTATCCAGTGACTCAGTGGACGGTGATGCCCTGAGTACCACCTGTTTCCTTCTTGGACTTGACGATGGTATGGCTCTTATTGATTCAATGGATGGATTCTATGCAATGTTTATTACATCCGATGGTCTGACTCACTTTTCAAAAGGAGCCGATCAGTTCCTGATGAATTAAACCACAAGAAACACCCCAAGATTTCGAAGAATGCCTGATTTATAGAACTGATATTTAATAATATAGATACGGCGTAAGCCCCATGGATTCTGCTGCAGTTTCGAAAAACAGCACAGAATCTTTTTTTCTTTTTCCGGCAGCTGATCATGATAGATTTCAATAAAGCTCCTTGCCTGATTCTGTCCATCGAGCAGTGCATCCTTTTGTTTATGCAGTGACTTTATGCATCGAATTACATAATCTTTGAACTCGACCGAACCAATGCTGTTATTCTCATGCTGGCGATACAGGAGCGTTGGTTCACATACATAACCGATCTTGCCAAATGTCGCAGCTATTAAAGCAATCCACCAGTCATGATGTTTGACATCCTTCGGGGTCTCCTTAATGAGATCAACAAACTCCTTGTTGATCATGATAGTGCACCCGATGCATTTATTCTCCATAAGAAGGTGTGGCAGATCTGTCTTCTTCGGATCAAGATGATTGCTGTGCATAAAGGAGTGGTGAATTTTATTTAATTCTGCATCTGCAACAGAAGTATCAGTAAATACGAGCAAAGGTTTTTTAGAGCCATACTTTTGCTCCATTCGCTTCATTGCCTGCAGTGTCATCTCGATTTTTTTAGGGAGCCAGAAATCATCCTGGTCACAGAACATAAAATACTTAGGTACATTACTTGAAAATGAGGCACTTTTAAGGTTATTAATATTCTGAAGAAAATTCAAGGCATGACCGAGATTTTTTTGATTCCGAAGCAAAACGATCCTTTCAGGATACTTTTTTTCATAGACTTTCACTATGTTTACGGTACCATCCGTCGATCCGTCATCGCATACAAATAAACTCCAGTCTGTATAGGTGGAAGCCAAAATGGACTCAATCTGTTCGCCTATGTATTTCTCTCCATTGTATGCTGCAAGAATAATATTGACCGTACTCATTCATCTACCTCTGAAGTAATCTTCTCATTCCAGTATTCTTTGTTGGAACTCATTCTTTTGATCATGCTTTTTGGCATACGCTTGTATTTTTTTCCACAAAGATATCCCAGGTATTTTACTCCACTGTTCATGGCATAATTCACATAGTTCTTGTAATGATGCTGTTGCCATAAAACAGACAAGGTTGATTTTACCATTGCCATTCCTTCTTCTTTCGACGACACTTTTCCATAGATTTCATTATGCATTACATGGGAAGCGCCTATATCAAAATTTCTTCTAAATTGTTCCTTATAGGTATAATGATGCGAATGGACAACCTTTGCATCTGCCTGATAACAGATTGCATACCCCTCTTCTACAGCTTTGGCAGCAAAAAGCATGTCCTCTCCAAAGATCAGGTCATTCTCAAATCTTCCGATTTCATCAAAGATACTTCTCGCATACATGGCGCAGACATTGGAACAAAAGTAAGTTTTAATTCCCATTCTCTCAACATCGTCAAATGTCTTGACTACACTCTGCTCCGGATAATTGTATTCTCTTACCAGTCGTTCTGTATAGTCAGCGCCTTCTTTTGGTAACTGTCTTGCATAAGCAACGGCTGCTTCATGGTTATCAAAAGCAGAAAGAAGTTTTTCAATGAGATGTGTGTCAGAAGGTATGGCGTCTTGTGTCATATATAAGATAAAAGGAGAAGTCGTCAGGTCTGCACCCAGATTTCTTGTAGCGCCATGATTAAATTCCTCTTTTTTTACTGAAACAAAATGGAATTCTATGGATTCACATCCGGAAATCTTCCATGACATTGCTTCTTCTGCTAATCTTTTTTTAAGGTTTTCTGTCGAATATGGATCCTCACATTCGGTTACCATTATCAACACCCGATTCGGTTTCAGGGTCTGCATGGCAAGCCTTTTTAATAAAACTTCAAACGTTCTGTCTGGTTTATAGACCGGAAGTATGACATCTACCTTTTTTTCACTGACAACATCCTGACACATAATATAAACTCTCTCTTTCTTTTTGTAACAATAGTAAGTAAATTTTAAATCATTCCATTCATTTTGTAAAGAGTTACCCCTTGCTTTCCCTGTTTGGATAACATTATATTTATGCAGGATTTGAGAAAAAATTCTTATAAATTATCACAAAAGTGAAATATTTAATTTACGTTTTGTCCTTTTTGTGATATACTAAGTTTGTATATTGGGCATAATATAGAGGTTAGAATGACAGAATCAAATCAATGAGGTAAATTATGAAAGATCAGGCATTTAGAGATTATTATAAGATTCTTCAAGTACATTATGACGCCTCTTTTGAGGTTATCCAGGCTGCTTATGAAAGATTGACAACTGTCACCAATTCTGATTCGGTCATAACGGATTACCGCGAAGCTTTTCATATACTTGGAGATCCCGAATTACGAAAGCAGTATCACAAAATCTGGGCATTGTATTTTACAGAGCAGATCGATCAAATTCGGCACGAGATGCTTCCCTATACCACTTCAGATGTCGGTTTAAATACCAACTCGAATGACAGCATCTCAATAACTATGCTCCAGTCTTCTCTTGAACATGCAACCGAGATCATGGACTCTTTTATGAATGCTCTGCAGTTCAGCGATTTTACACGTGCATATTATTACATTACAAATGAAGACAAAGAAGATTACACACAGGAAGATATTGAATTATGGCGGGAATCCTATCACCAATGCTATCAGTTCGAACGATATCAGATCGATTATACCCGAACCTATAAAGATTGCAAGCTTGACAATGTTTTATATGACAATGTCATTGAATTCAAAGTAACCATACATCAGCTCAATCTTGTAACGGATGAGACGGAAACAGAAGTCATTCGAAAGTGTACCGCATTTGACGGGTCAGGTTGGCGTGTCTGGCTTGGGAATGAAAATATCAGGAAACAGATTAGCTTTTATCAGGACTATGCAAAGAATCACAAGCGGCACAGCGGCAAATATCAGGCTGAGATGAAAACAGATCCATTAACCGGAATGTTGAATGAATATGGATTTTATATAACCGCCAAAAAGGAAGTTGCCAGAACAAAACGTTACAGCAATCCTTTTACGTTATTAGCCTTTCAGCTTAACTGTCAGGAAGAAGCAAGAGAAACCGCCTGCCTTTGTCAGCTCTCAACCATATTAAAGAAAGCTTTGCGTATTACCGATATCGCAGCGCGTCTGAATAATAAACAGATTATCTGTTTGTTAACAGAAACCAGAAAGTTCAATGGTGATGCTGCAGCAAATCGATTCTTACGGCTAATACGGGAACAACAGTCGGAACAGTATACCGTTGGCTGTGGTGTCGTATTCTTTGGGGGATTTACAGAACTCAAAGATGCTGTATCCACCGCCTGCTCCATTGCAGCATGTTCTCCGGATCTTCCACCCGATGGAATCTGTCATTGAACTTATAAGATTAACGATAAAAGACCGTATGATTCAATGAATCATACGGTCTTTCCTCATAACTGTCTCTCTTTATACTGAATAATGATATAATGTTTATCTTTACTACTTGTATCAATTGATTATTTAATCCTGCTTTTACCTTATGTTGTGATGCTCATGAAATCTCGTTTCTTTTGCACTAATTAGAACTTTCCTGGTCTGCAGCATAATCAATAAAACTAACATCAAGATCGACATATCCGTCAATACCATCAATAATTCCCTGTGCAGAATACTGATACATCTGAAAATCATAAGGGAAGGTGTAGTTCTCCCCATAATAGGCAAACCATTTATCATAAGAAGTCAGGCGTTCCAGATCAATACCCATAATCATGTATCTTGTGTTTGAATAAATCATCGGAGTATAACCAGCTTCCTTTATTCTGTCACAAAACGCTATACACAGATTAGTACGTTCTTCTCTTGTCAGATTATTAGCTCTGGCCTCACTCGCTGTATACATTTCTGTATCAAATACAATTGGATAATCTACAGCAAAACCGGAAATATTACGAAGGACAAAATTGGCTTCTTCCACCGCTTCTGTTTCATTGATCGCTTGTGAATAAAAGTATATTCCTACATGGATTCCGGCTTCATTCGCTGCTTCAATGTTCTGAAGAAAATACTTGTCGATCTCCAGCGTTCCTTCTCCTGTCCCACGGTATCCGAGACGAATCATTGCAAACTCAGCTCCGGCATTCTTTACTTTTTCCCAGTCAATCTCTCCCTGATATCTTGATACATCAATACCGCAAATTGTAGCAGGAACATTATCAACATAATAGGTAAAGAACCCGTCTTCTTCAATCCAGTTATCCCAGTTGATATCGTTATACCCAATTTCATCCGATAATGCGATCAGATATCTTTCGTTGTTGCTTCCGGAAATTGTGATCTTATCATACAGATAACTTTTTCTTGGTGTTATTACTCCATCCGAGCCATAATCCTCCTGATCGGCATCCACATAGGCTCCGTACTTAACATTCGTAAGTCCTGCGTATATTCCATTGACGGTAAATACACCGCTTACTTCACCAAGAAATTCATCATCGGAAAGAGTTACCGCCGTATTGAACGTAATGCCCGCATCAGAAAATTCCATTGTAAAATACTGATCGACTGAAAGATTATTCGCCGAATAATATACGGCATCCACATAATCATCGGTTGATATGTAATAAGTATATACTGCTTCCCCAACCGTCATTATCATGGTAGTTACAGAATCCGCAGCATCCTCTGTCGAGGGTGCTTCTGCATAATCCAAAAGGAAAAGT
This sequence comes from Clostridia bacterium, assembly GCA_003249225.1. Taxonomy (GTDB): domain Bacteria; phylum Bacillota; class Clostridia; order Lachnospirales; family Lachnospiraceae; genus SZUA-448. The sequence continues at coordinate 40,627 of QKJQ01000027.1, forward strand.
TTCAGAAGCTCTTCTTTCATATTAATGGTATTATAATTATATAGATTCGATACATCAATAAAATGAATTTCTTCCGGATAATCAGGCATTTCCTCTGAGTATTGTAAAAACAGCAGCTGATAACTGTCATTCCCAAGATAGGTTCCATAATAAGGTATCAGATCTTTCAGATCACCTGTCAGATCGTAATCCCAATTGAATTCTGAAAGCTGTGTTCCGTTATCGATCATGACTCTTTTGTTGTCTTCTTCCCCTTCCATATATTCATTCTGATAAAAAATGGATATATTTTCATAGGTGAATACAAGATACTCATAGCCATACATAGACTCTACAGATGCAGAAAATGGAGCAGTATCCGATTGTTTAATCTGATCAACATAAGTCTGCAGATCAACTATATACCTTTCCTTTTCAGTTTCCGCTGTATCATTTCCGGTATCCTCCGGTGCTCCAACTGCTGCAGTAGGTTCCGCCGTACCATCTTCATCCTGCCGGTCTTTTGTATAGAAGAAGATCAACACCCAGCAGGCAAGCACAAGAAGCAATACAACACTGATTCCCTTCCATATATTCTTTTTTTCTGGCGCAGGAATTCTTGCTTTGGCAAGTTCACTTTTTGTTTCTTCTAATTCGCTCAATATTATACCAATGTATTCCTTGGAATCCTGTATTGTATCATCCTGAACCATTTTTTTTACGTCTTCCCGAAAAACAGAATCCGGCAAATTAAGCATAGGCAGCTGTTCTTCCTGTTCCGGCTGTTCATTCAGTTCCTGCTGACCCTGCAGCGGTTCTGTTTCATTTGTATCTTTTTCCATTGTATCCCCTGTCCTGCGCAGTACCTTTGCGCAAATTAATTTATATCAATAATCCTATATTCTCCGTAATTCATTCCATTTTTTTAGTATATAATAAGAGCCTTTTGAAATCAACCGAATCTTTCTCTCTGTTGTTCCCTTACTTACGAAAAAAGTTTATATATTTTACAGAAAGCTCATTGCATTCTATTGTAAACTACTTTAAAATAAACTTAATAATCTGAGGGGAATTATCAATCTATGGGGAAGTCGAATCCAAACAAACTCTGTTTCCTTATAATGGCTTTTTTAGCTGTGACATTCACAGTTCTTTCTGCTGTCTTTTCTGAAGTCGGTTCTGCAAGTGTTACGCTTCCTGACAATTATACATACGATTCCGGATGGATCTGCACTTATGATGATACCGTTCTACCTCTTACTGCTCTTCCTGCAAAGCTCGATGTGGCCCCTGGTGTTATGATGACGCTGACCAACACCCTTCCTGATTTATTAGAAGCAGGCAATGCTATACGCTTTCGTTCCAGTAATCAGACGATTCATGTTTATATAGAGGATGAACTAATTTATTCTTTCAGCAATGATCATGCCTTTTTATTAGGTGATTCTCCTGGAAGCGGATGGCATTATGTAATATTGCCGCTCTACGCATCCGGGAAGACGATTCGAATCACTCTGAGTACAGACTATGAAGTCAGCAGTGGATATATAAGCAGTTTTTCTATGAATAACATCGGTACATTGCTTTTTGCCGATGTAAAAGCAAATATGATCAGTATTATCATATGCTTTCTTACCTTTTTGATCGGAATCATCCTGATTGTTTACAGGCTCGTATCAAATCCTTACAGCTACGCCATACACGGCATTGCTTACCTTGGAGCAGTTGCAATGATCGTATCGGTTTGGTCCTTTATTGAACTAATGCCGGTTTCCGTTTTTTATGGTAAATACTCCGTTATGGAATTTCTGTCATGCATGCTTCTGATGCTCGTTCCGCTTCCTATGATGGTCTTTATAAAACGGAGCTACTATCCAAAGGCAGAGAAAATCACGAATTTGATTGGAATTCTTTGTCTGGTTAACTTTTGCATATCCCTGCCATTACAATTCTTCCATGTAATAAGCCTGACAAGAATCGTTCTTTCTTCCCATGTGATAATTATACTTACGATTCTTTCGATCCTTTATTATTCAATCAAAGATTATATTCAAAAAAGAAACACGTATTCTCTGGTGCTTTTCATCAGTATTTTTCAGTTATTTGCTTTCTCTGCGACCGATCTTTTCCATTATTACAAAACAGTCTACACGGATTTCTCGCGAGGATTCCGAATTGGATTCTTCCTTTTCATTGTTATACTTGCTCTTCATTACTTTTATCGTATGTCAGAACTCGTGGAAAAGGGGATGAAAGCTTCCTTATACAAGCGAATGGCGTACGAAGATATTCTTACAAAATGCAAGAACCGTGCTTTCTTTGAGAAAGAACTTGCAAATGCAGAGCGAAAAATCAATTCCAACAGCAGTATAATTATTATAACATTCGATCTGAACAATTTAAAAATTACGAACGACCAATATGGTCACAAAGCCGGCGATGATTTGCTTTGTGCCTGTGCCTCCGTAATCTCAGAAGCTTTTTTGCCTCTCGGTCCCTGTTCAAGGATCGGTGGAGATGAGTTTTCCGTCATTATGAAAAATGTTACCAAAGAACAAGTGGAAGCTTCTATTTCTAAAATGAAAATTCTGATTTCTGACTATAATAAGACACATGACGCCCAGCTGCAGATTGCATATGGATATGCAGAGTGGAACACGGAGAATTTTAAAAATCTCGAATCTGTGTTAAGTCACGCTGATAAACTCATGTATCAACGCAAAAGTATCATGAAAATGAATACATCATTGTAAATATTATTATACATGTAAATACTATTGTAAAACAAGTGGTTTTGTAATTTAAATCACTTGTTTTTTTATTTTTGAAATGTATTCATCTATACTTTTTCTTAAAATTCTGCTTTTTTCGTTTTCTCACCTAAGGAGTTCCTGCAGCTAAAGTTCATCTATCTTCCATTTTGTGACTTTACAAAGCATTAACAAATTCATAACCAAAACAGGATAGTTAACTTTACCATTTAACAATAATATTTGTTTATAAAAATTAAGGGAGGCACCAAATGAAAAAAATCATAGTTTTATTAGTAAGCGCTATGCTCTGTGTATCACTCGTTGGCTGTGGCAATACTTCAAACAACGCAGGATCAACTTCTTCAGACAGCGCAACAAAATCACCGACAAGTACTTCGGCTCCAGCCGATAATAGTTCTACAGGCTCTTCAACATCCGATACGGATTCAACGGCAACTGGTGAAGTAATCACAGGAATTTCCGGTTCCGTAACCGCAGCAGGTTCTTCCGCACTGCTTCCGTTAGCACAGGCTGCTGCAGAAAGCTTTATGTCGATTAACCCTGACTGTTCTGTTATTGTAAATGGTGGTGGTTCAGGAAACGGATTAAAGCAGGTAGCAGACGCAGCGGTTGATATCGGTAACTCTGATGTATTTGCTGCTGAAAAACTTGACGCTGCTGTTGCTGCAAATCTTGTAGATCATAAAGTATGTACCATCGCAATGTCTGCTGTTGTTAATTCTTCACTTGGTATAACAGATCTTACGACCGATCAGCTTGTTGGCATCTTTACCGGTACGATAACAAACTGGAGCGAAGTTGGCGGACCAGATCTTGACATTCTTCTTGTAACTCGCCCTTCTTCTTCCGGTACTCGTGCACTCTTTAAAACTTGGGCATTAAACGGTGCAGAAGAAGCTTCCAATCAGGCACTTGAAACAGATGATTCCGGTACTCTTCTTCAGACCGTACAGGATAACGATGGTGCAATCGGATACGTAGCTCTTTCCTACCTTGTTAATAATGATTCTGTAGCTGCAGTATCCATCAATGGTGTTGCTCCGACTCTTGACAATGTATACAACGGTTCTTATCTTGTATGGGGTTATGAGCATATGTATACCAATGGTGAAGGTACCGCCGAAGCACAGGCCTTTATCAGTTTCATGATGAGCGATGAATTCTCTTCCAATATCGAAGCAATGGGTTACGGCGCATCTTCAAAACTTTCTGATGCTGCAATCGCAACACACGAAACTTCTTCAAGTAATGACACAGCTGCCGTAACAACCCCTGTTACCGGTTCTGTAACTGCTGCTGGTTCTTCTGCCCTTCTTCCTTTAGCTCAGGCGGCTGCAGAAAGCTTTATGTCAATCAATCCTGACTGTTCTGTTATCGTAAACGGCGGTGGTTCTGGAAATGGCTTAAAGCAGGTAGCAGACGCAGCGGTAGATATCGGTAACTCAGACGTATTTGCTGCAGAAAAGCTTGATGCTGCTGTAGCGGACACACTTGTTGATCATAAAGTATGTACGATTGCCATGGCAGCTGTAGTAAATGCATCTCTTGGTGTTACAGATCTTACCACAGATCAGCTTGTCGGTATCTTTACCGGTACGATAACAAACTGGAGTGAAGTTGGCGGACCAGATCTTGACATTCTTCTTGTAACTCGTCCTTCTTCTTCCGGTACACGTGCACTCTTTAAAACCTGGGCATTGAACGGCGCTGAAGAAGCTTCCAATCAGGCACTTGAAACAGATGACTCCGGTACTCTTCTTCAGACTGTACAGGACAACGATGGTGCTATTGGATATGTCGCACTCTCCTATCTTGTAAACAATGATTCCGTAGCCGCTGTAGCAATCAATGGTGTTGCTCCGACTCTTGACAATATGTACAACGGTTCTTACCTTGTATGGGGTTACGAGCACATGTACACCAACGGTGAAGGCACCGAAGCAGCAAATGCATTTATCAACTACCTGATGGGCGATGCTTTTGCATCAAACATTGAAGCTATGGGCTACGGTGCATCTTCAAAGCTTTCTGCTGCTGCAATCGCAACACACGAATAATGCTAATTTACCCATCCTACAATATCTAAACATGCTCGTACCGGTTAGGTTCATACCTTTCCGGTACTTGCGTATAGAAAGAAGGTGTAACCTTGTCCACACATAAAACAGGCACTCTTCCATCAGCAAAACAAAGCGCATTTCAAAAATTTAAAAATGAATACTTCTGGCGCTATCTGATCATTACCTGTGGATTATTCATAATACTTCTTACACTTGGCATAGGATTTTTCCTGGTTGTCAAAGGTTCCGGCACTTTTACCGAATTTCATCACTCCGTTTGGGAGTTCCTTTTCTCCTCCGACTGGTCTCCAATGGACAGTACCACGGAAAGCGGTGGTGGCGTTGGTGCTGCCATTTATATCTTTGGTTCCATATCGACTTGTACCCTTGCCTTGCTCTTTGTAGCTCCATTTTCTATAACTTCAGCAATCTTAATGACAGAAATAGCTCCGAATTCAGGAACAAAGATCTTTCAGCCAGCTATCGAAATCTTTGTCGGCATCCCTTCCGTCGTATATGGATGGATCGGTCTGACTGTCCTTGTCCCTTTTATCAAGCATCTTTTTCATCCAAAAATGGGAGGATATTCTGTACTTGCTGCGAGTATCGTACTTGCTGTTATGATATTTCCAACCATAACGACCGTAGCTGCGGATGCGATACGAAGCGTATCCTCCGATTACCGGAAAGCTGCCTATGGCATGGGATCCACACGCTGGCAGGTCATTTATAAAGTAATCATTCCGGCAGCAACACCCGGTATTCTGACCGGTGTTATTCTTGGTCTTGCCAGAGCTTTTGGTGAAGCACTTGCCGTTGCCATGGTAATTGGAAAAACACGGGCATTTCCGGCAAATATATTGTCTCCAACAAACAATCTGACAGCAGCCATTGCTTCAGATATGGGGAATTCAGCGACCGGCGGAGAACAAAATATGGCGCTTTGGACCATGGCACTCCTCTTGTTCATTATATCCATCTTTTTTATCTTTCTCATTCATATAATTTCCGGAAAGGAGAAAAAGAAACATGCATGATTCTCCTATGAAAAAAAGAATAAAAAAAGCGAAAACAGTAGATTCTTTAATGACAAAGATCTTTTATATATTCGGAAGCTTCTTTTTGTTTTTCCTGCTTATTCTTGCTGCTTATATCATTGGAAAAGGAGTTATTGACTTCTACCCGGAATTGCTGACTTTTACCTCAAAAGGAATCGGCAATCAGTTCTTTAACACTATATACCTGGTGTTTCTCTCCCTTGTTATCAGTGTACCGCTTGGTGTTGCCGCCGGAATTTATATGGCAGAATATTCAAAAGACGGTAAATTCCTTACCTTTTTACGTATCTGTATTGAGTCGCTTTCCTCTCTGCCGTCCATTGTAGTCGGTCTTTTCGGCTATCTGGTCTTCATCCTTATGACTGGTGCAAAATGGAATCTTATGGCTGGTGCACTTGCCGTGTCCATTTTAAGCCTTCCACTGATTACGACAACAACAGAAGACGCGATTCGCTCCCTTCCCAAAGGATTCAAGGAAGGAAGTATGGCTCTTGGTGCATCGCAGTGGCGTACGATTTCAAAAGTACTGCTTCCCGCATGCCTTCCACGAATTGCAACCGGCATTATTCTTGCTGCTGGCCGAGGGTTTGGTGAAGCTGCTGCTCTTCTTTACACCGCAGGCCAAAGTACGATTATCAATTGGTCCAACTGGGATATCACCTCTCCCACCTGTCCGCTGAATCCTTTCCGTCCCGGCGAAACACTTTCGCTCCATATATGGGGAATGCGTACCGAGGGCAGTCTTAATCCAAATGCTTCTGCCATCGCAAATTTTTCAGCTGCGGTTCTGGTCATTATGGTACTTGCCTTTAGTTTGCTTGCACGCGTAATCACGAGACGAATCAGTAAGAAAAGCGGAGGGCTTATATAATGACAGACATACATGCAAAAGAACAAACGAACATAAAATTCACAGTGGAATCCTTAAATCTTTTCTATGGAGATTTTCAGGCATTAAACGATATTAATCTTACCATAGAAAAGAATGAAATAACGGCATTGATCGGACCTTCCGGTTGTGGAAAATCCACTTTTCTTAAGACTCTGAATCGTATGAATGATCTTGAACCCAATGTCACCATTAATGGAAATATCTATCTTGACTCTGTGGATGTTAATAAAGATATGGATGCAATCGAACTTCGTAAAAGAGTCAGTATGGTATTTCAGCAGCCAAATCCATTTCCCAAAAGCGTTTATGATAATGTGGCATATGGTCCGCGTATCAACGGAATACGGAAAAAGACACAGCTTGATGAAATCGTTGAACGCAGCCTGAAACAGGCCGCAATTTGGGATGAAGTCAAAGACCGTCTGCACAAAAGCGCTCTTGGTCTGTCTGGCGGTCAGCAACAGCGTCTCTGTATTGCAAGAACACTGGCACTTGAACCAGAAGTTATCTTAATGGATGAGCCAACCTCTGCTCTTGATCCTATTTCAACAATGAAGATCGAAGATCTTGCCTCAGAGTTAAAGAAAAACTACACCATCGTCATTGTGACACATAATATGCAGCAGGCCAGCCGCATATCCGATAAAACCGCCTTTTTCTTACTTGGCAATCTTGTTGAGTTTGACACGACCATCACGCTTTTCTCCCAGCCTTCGGATAAGAGAACAGAGGAATACATTACTGGTCGGTTTGGCTGATATTTTAAAAGGGAAGGATAATGATAACTATGAGCACCAGAATTCAATATATGAAAGAGCTCGAAAAATTAAATCATGACGTTCTGGAAATGAGTACAGAAATCACAGAAGCCATTGAGGTTATGTCTCTTGCACTCGAATCCTGTGATACAAAGCTTTCAATGCAGCTGATCGAAGGAGATGATGTAATCGATCATATGGAGCGTTCCATTGAAAAATACTGCATCGATCTTGTTGTTAAAGAAGCTCCCATTGCTTCTGACTGGAGACGAATCGCATCAATCATGCGAATCGTAAGCGATCTGGAACGAATCGCAGATCACTGCAGTGATATTGCGGGGTATGTACTAAAGCTTTCCAAAGGAAAACCTGTCATTCCTCCGTTCCAGTTTGGGGAAATGATTCAGATTATGAAATCTATGGTAACCGATACCATCACATCTTTTATAACACTTGATATTCCTATGGCCCTGGATGTAGTTGAACGAGATGAATTCGTAGATCAGCTTTTTACAGCTGCTATGGATGAAATCTGTGATAAGGTGAAAGAATCTCCTCTGGATATTGATCAGTATGCCAGCTATATCCTGATCAATAAGTACATAGAACGCATGGCTGATCACGCCGTAAATGTGGCAAAATGGATCCCTTACATAGCCAGTGGTGAGTATAAGATTTGATTTTATACAATTTAATGCATGGAATGTCTGTGTTAGGTGACATTTTAATAATAATGTGTTATACTACCAGGAAAGTGCATTTTTAAGGACAAGCTTACTTTTGTTTTGGCAGTATCGTGATATGCTCACAGAAAAATCTGCTATGAACTGGTAATCTATGGAGCAAGCAGCCCGTCAGGCACAAAATGCAACACAAGAATGGAGTTTAACATGGATATTTTTAAAAAAATTACGTACGATGATTATGCAACTTTGAAGGAATACATCACCCTTCGCAGCCACAATGTCTGTGATTACAGTCTTGGGAACCTCATCCTCTGGTCCGATGTATATCACACTATGTATGCAATCGCAGATGAATTCTTATTTATTAAATTCTCCTATAATGAGGAGACACACTTTGCTTTTCCTCATGGAAAAGGTGACTTAAAAAAAGCTTTTGAATGGCTTGAAGGATATTGCAGCGAGCAGAACATTCCAATGAAGCTTAATGTTATTGATTCAACCATGTTCGATGAAATCAATGCCATTTATCCGGACAAGTATGATATAACCTACAGCCGCGATAATGCTGATTATATCTATAATGTAAGCGATCTCGCGGAGCTGGCCGGAAAAAAATACCACAAAAAGAAAAATCACGTGAACCGTTTTATAAAAGAAAATCCTGACTGGTCATACGAACGTATTTCGGATGAGAATACCGAAGAAACCATTAAGATGGTAAAAGAATGGTGTAAAGCAAATGAATGCTGTGACGACCCGGATAAAGCCGCAGAAATCTGCGTAGCAATTCATGGTCTAATGCATCGTAATGAGCTTCATATGATCGGTGCCATCCTAAGAGTTAAGGATCGTATTGTAGCTATGACAATGGGTGAACCAGCAGACGACGGTAAGACTTTTGTGATTCATTTTGAAAAGGCTTTTACCGATGTTAACGGAGCCTATCCAATGATCAATCAGCAGTTCATTCTGAATGAATTAATGTCCTACAGTTATGTGAATCGTGAAGAAGACCTTGGCGTAGAGGGCTTACGAAAAGCAAAAGAATCCTACTATCCTGCTTTTCTTGCTGAGACCGGACTACTTACGGAAAAGTAATTGACCTCGACCTTGATTTTGGTGATAAAGCATACGCTAATTATAAAAGACATACGATCCGTTTTACAAAGGTCGTATGTCTATCTTTTTGTATTATCACTGCAAACTTTTTACAGTCCTCCTAAAACACTAATATCCGAAAACACCTTCTGCTGATTCATCATTGCTGATCCAGTCTTCCACCATCACACAACGGTAATCATCTTTGGTATCCCTGATATATACACGCTCTATGCCTGCATTTATTACAAGACGCTTACACATGGAACAGCAGCTGGAGTTCTTGACATATTCATTCGTATCCACATCAATTCCTGAGAGAAACAAAGAACTTCCAATCATCTTATCCCTCGACGCACTAATGATAGCGTTTGCTTCCGCATGTACGCTGCGGCACATCTCATATCGTTCTCCTCTTGGAATCATAAGCTTTGAACGTATACATTCACCAAGGTCCGTACAATTCGCACGCCCTCTGGGTGCTCCGACATATCCGGTCGATATTACTTCATCATGATTCACGATAACAGCTCCGTATTTTCTTCGAAGACAGGTTCCTCTTTGTGAAACCACCTCTGCAAGATCAAGATAATAATTATTTTTGTCTCTGCGCATTACTATGTCCCCCGCTCGTAGTAAAGAATTTATTAATACTGTATCATATATGAAGCGAAATACCAATTGTTTTTTACCATCTTGTAGAACGCACAAGATCCTTAACGGAAATCGATACATTATGCTGAATCGGTTTCCATTCAACTTTTTTAAACAAGGAAACAAAGGATATCGGGATATAAGTGAACATAAAGAAAGGGAATGTAAAGACATACAAAATCTTTTTTAAAGAACTGCATTTTATTCTGTTGCGTTCCGTTATCATAGTAATGCCTCCTAGAACGAACAATAACAAATATGCATTTAAAATTGTAAGCGCCAGAGATGGCAGAAAGACGTTCCAATTAGTGGAATGCGTTATAAGACCTTTGATTGCAACGGTTGAATTGATTAAAAAACTCGCTGCCGTAAGAATAATTGCCGGAAGTATCGTCATTGTCATATCAAAACAAGACATTCCTTTTGAGGATACAATTCCTTTGAGCAGTCTGATGCCATACTTTTGAAAGACCTGCAGGTACCCTCTTGCCCACCGAAGTCGTTGTCTCCATGATTGCCGAAAGCTGACCGGCTGTTCATCATAGAGTATGGCGTCATGACAATACCCAATCTTTTCTCCGTCAAGCAGTTGGTCTATGGAAAATTCAATATCCTCAGTGAGGAGGAAATGCTTCCAGCCTCCATTTTTCTCAATTACTTCAGCACTTACAAGAAATCCGGTGCCAGAGACAGCACAGGCATTTCCCAGCAGCATTCTGGCATGATTCAGATATTCCGATTCGCGAAGGAACCATAAAGCATACCCGGCTGAAATCCAGTTATCACCAAAGTTCTTTGAATTCCTGTACGAAGTCAGTATCTTTGAGCCCGCCGAAAAGGATTTGTTCATTTCACGGATGTATCGTTTATCAAGGAGATTATCTGCATCAATGATAAAGTATCCTTCATACCGTTCAAAAACTCCTTCTTCCCGGATCCTGTCCAGCAAATATTCCAGTGCATACCCTTTTCCTACCTTCTTCAGGTTGTTTCGTTCATAACATATTGCCCCAAGACTCGATGCAATTGATGCCGTTGCGTCTGTACAGTTATCTGCAACAACATAGATATCAATGTATTCTTTGGGATAATCCTGTTGATGAATGCTTTCAATCAGCTGCCCTATTACTTTTTCTTCATTCCTTGCAGAAATCAGTACTGCATATTTATGTGGCGCTGCCTCCTGTATCTTTTTCTTTTTCTTGAAGATCGTTACTGCAATGTAGAAGAATTGATAGGAATAGCATAAGGTAAATACGATACCTATTATTACGTTTATTTTTTCAATACTGGTCATTCTCTTCTTTCACCTCATTTACGTGTAACCGGCTTTGTTGCCACCAGTCTAAACTTCTTTGGCTACCTGTGGAAGAATAATTTCAGCTTTGAACAAATCTCCATCAAGTGACAAGGAAAACTCACCCTTTTGAAGTTCTGTAAGACTTTTTGCTATGGACAGACCCAGTCCGCTGCCTTCGGTCGATCTGGCACGGTCTCCTCGTGTAAATCGTTCCATCAGCTCATCCGCTGAAATATTCAGCACATCTTTTGATACATTTTTTACTATTATATGAACTTTCATACCGTCATTAAATATATCAAAATAAATTCTTGTGTTATCCTGAGAATACTTACAGACATTACTTAAAAGATTGTCAATGACCCGCCATAAAAGCTTGCCGTCTCCCATAACAAAGCAAGGTTCTTCCGGTGAATTTACGATTGGTCTCAGATTGCACTGATCCAGTCGTTCACTATATTCTCCAATGGTCTGGTTAATGATCTCGGTTACATTGATCGGCATTAATTCAACCGGAATGTTACCAGTCGATGCTTTGGAGGCTTCAACGACATCTTCTGTTAATTTTTTAAGTTTCGAAGACTGTCTTTCAAGAATCTCTAAGTATTCTTTTACTTTTTCATTTTCTATCTCTTCCCGTTTGATCAGATCAATATAATTTATGATGGAAGTCAACGGTGTCTTGATATCATGTGATACATTGGTTATCAGCTCAGTTTTTAAGTGTTCGCTTTTCATTTTTTCTTCCACCGCTTTTGAAATACCAGTTCCTATGCAGTTAAGTTCTTCCGAACAATGTTTTACGGAAGAAAACATGCTGTTCGTTGGAATTTTATATTCTGTATCTCCGGCTGCGATCCGCTCTGCTCCTTTTTTCAGATCATTCATTTGTGAAGTATAGATGCAGAGTAAAGTGAGAATAAGAATATGGAATAAAAGCCAGAAAAATGCTGCTAGTCCACCGTAACCGCCGGTCAGCATCACAGTAATAATAAAATTGCACATTGCTGCCAGACCAAAAAGTAAAATGGTTTTCCATAAGGACGGAAGCTTATAAAAAATTCTCTTTATAGTTCCAAAAAACTTCCGGTTCATTTTTATAAACAGCATCAGACAGAAGAATACAAAGGTATTTCGGTACATCTTACCAAGTTTTAATCTGCTGGCGGTCGTCATACAAAGTGCCAGTAAAAGAAAAATGACGACGGTTCCGCAGAGCAGTATCAATAATCCATTTACAGGAAGCGTATTAAGGCTCGCTGATTCCAGTATTTCACTCGTACATAATATAATAAGTGCAACCATTCCTACTATAATACCCAGGTAAATATCATAAGGTATTTTATCCTGCAGATTGGGTCTGATTTCATCCGATTGCCTTCTGTGTCCTGCGGAGCACATAAGATATATGAATAAAAGAACTGCAATCACAAAAGAGATCAGACAAAGTATAATTGCATCATAACGATACAGAAAAGCTTCTTCATAGAACTTCGCAGGCAGGGAATACCTGTCATCCGCACTGATGGGATCCGCCAAAGCATAGAATAGAGAATACTCTTTCAGTTCAAGATTCGAAACTTCAACTATGGATGATTCATATTCATCAACAAAATAAATTATCCCATTTTGTATATAATAGAATCCATTGTCTGTATAATATTGATAATCTTCTCCATAATAGAAAAAGAACTCACCATTAGCAAAAAAACAGGTATGGACAATGTAACGTGATTCCGGTATGGAGGTATCCGGATTTTCTGTATTTGTTAAAACAAGCTGATTCTCTTCATCGAGTACCTTGAAAATGAAATTTGTCTTATCAGCTGAATACATTTTCTTAAAGGCAGCAAGGTTGTATCCTTTATCTCTGGTTCCTTCCGGCTGTATATACCAGTATACATAAGTATTAAATACATCACGCGCGTCATCATACATCCATCCGTTCACAAGCCCTGATTCATCCAGCGGTACCAGATTTCCCGAATAGTACCCCTCTTCCGACATAAGCACAATTCCGACAGTACTCGCTACGGTTACCAGAGAAGTTACGATAAATAAAAGTGATGCAAAAACTTTAATCACCAGACTGTGAAAGGGACTTCCTGTTTTTTTATCTTTATTGCGCATGTTTTTACTCCTTATGTAATAATATGTATTTATTTAACATATAAAGAACGAACTTCAACTTTTCCATTACTTTCCCGGATACTCAATTACATTTTATATCCCTGTCCCCAAACTACTTTGATAAAACGCGGGTCCGCAGGGTTAATCTCAATTTTCTCCCGCAAATGCCGTATATGAACTGCAACGGTACTTTCTGCTCCCGGTACCGAATCGTTCCATACCTTTTTATAGATCTGAAGCGATGAAAACACTTTTCCGGGGCTTTGCATTAGTAATTTTAAGATTTCATATTCTGTCGGGGTTAGGTTGACCTCCTCTCCCGTAACGAATACTGTTTTAGCGTTATCATCCAGATGTATTCCCTGATATTCCAGTACCGATGTCTCTCTCACTGCTCCTCCAAAACTCATATATCTGCGAAGCTGGGCTTTGACGCGCGCAATCAGTTCCACTGGATTAAAAGGTTTTGTAACATAGTCATCTGCTCCGATGTTAAGTCCAAGCACCTTATCGGTGTCTTCGCTTTTTGCTGTCAGTAAGATAACCGGAACATTGGTCAGCTCCCTCAGCTTAGCTGTCGCAGTGATTCCATCCATTTTCGGCATCATGATATCCATTAAAACAAGATGAATCTCATTGTTCCGAATGAGTTGCAGAGCTTCTTCTCCATTGGTAGCTTCCAGTGTCTGGTATCCTTCCGCTGTCAGATAAATGCGCAGAGCTGATACAATATCAGGTTCATCATCACATAGTAGTATTCGATACATGCCATTCTCCATGCCGCGTCTGTTTTCAGGAGCTGCTGTAAGGTTTTGGCGCAGCACAAAACCAAATTGAATGCTTCAACAAGCTCTCCTGTATGCTTCTTATATCCTGCAGCAGCATACCTTTCAACTGCTGTTGTATTTATTGTAGGGCTTTTCCCATTAAATAAAAAGTAGGGAAAACGTTAAGATTTTTTTAAGATATTGTAAAATAAATCAGTTATACAGACTTTTTGATTTTCACAACCGTTTTTTTCCATATTCCCGAAAAATACAAAGCGATATAAACAAGAGATGATGCGCCATTACTGATAACGACCGACAGCCATATGCTCTGTACACCCAGGTGAAACACGGACTCACAGATAAATAACGTTAAAAATCGGAATCCCCAAAGTCTCGATGCATCGACCAGCATATTTGCCATTGTGTGTCCGCTGCCCATGAACAGTCCATGGGTCGTGTTGTAAATACCGTTCGAGAAACACCAGAGTGCCAGAATACTTAAGAATTCTGCCGCAAGCGTAATTACTTTTTGATCACTTGAGAATATGGAAACCAGTGCTGTTGAGACCGGAGGACGTGATAAGATTAATCCTGCGATTAATAAGAACAGCGTTGATATCAACATTGTCAGCAGATAACCCTGATTGGCCCGTTTCTGTTGTTTTGCTCCGATATTTTGTCCGACAACTATGGCAACCGCAGAACCCAGAGCATTGGATGGCATAGAAATCAACCCATTTACTTTGTTACCGATGCCATAGGCTGCCAGAGCGACTTTTCCATACTCCGCTACATTCTTACTCATTAACAGGAATCCGATCTGCATCGTGCTTCCGCCAATGGCTGATGGCAGTCCAACTTTTAAAATTGCTTCCAGTTTTGTTTTATCGAATCGAAACCCTTTATAGCCAATGGAAAGCTCATGGTTAGCATTTAAAAGTGAAGACAAAGCAATGATTGCACAAGGAATTTTGGCAAATAAGGTTGCCAGGGCCGCTCCTGTAATCCCCCATTTAAAAACAATCATGAAAAGAGGATCAAGAATCAGGTTTAAGCCTATCCCAAGCAGATTTAAAAGCATGGGCTTCATGGTATTTCCCTGTGACTGGTTCACCGAAGTATATAAATTTATCATAAAGAGAAACGGCATATCAAGAATTATAATTCTAAGATATCGTATCGCCAGAGCTTCCACTATCTCATCTGCACCAAGCCAGTTCACTATATAAGGGGCACAAAGAAAGCAGATTGCAGCAAAGAACAGGGCAAATGCCATTGAGCACAGGAATAAATGATTTACCATTTCTTTTGCCTGTTTCATGTCTTTCGCTCCGACATATTGCGATATCAGAACAGAACCGGCGACAGTAATCCCTGCTCCCAGATTTAAAATAACATTCTGAACCGGTGTCACCAGTGTTATGGCGGCCATAGGATCTGTACCAATCCTGCCAAGCCAGTAGGTGTCCGTTAGATTATACATAGTCTGTATAAAATTATTCAAAACGATTGGCATGGACAAAAGCAAAATAGCCTGAAGCAGATTCCCATGCAGTATTCGTTCTCTATTTTCCTGCTTTATTGGTTTCATTTTTCACTCCCATTTATAGTACGATAGTAAATGGTCCTTCGTTAACCAGCGAAACTTTCATAGATGCCCCAAACTCTCCACTTTCTACGACAGGTACTCTTTTTTTGCACTCCGCTTTAAAATACTCATATAGATTGTTTGCCAGTTCAGCTCCTCCGGCATCGACAAAACTTGGCCTATTTCCATGAGAACAATCTGCATACAAAGTAAACTGTGATATGATAAGAAGTTCACCATTCACCTGAGAAAGCGACAGATTCGTCTTCCCATTCTCATCTTCGAAGATACGAAGCTTTATCATTTTATCAATATACTTATCAGCTATTTCTTTTGTATCTTCTTTCCCTACGCCAAGCAGTACCAAAAATCCTTTTCCAATTTTCCCAATACATTTCCCCTCAACAACAACCGACGCTTCTGAAACTCTTTGAATTACTACTTTCATTTTACACACCCCTAATTCCCTTTTATTCGTTATCATATACCAGCCGGCTTTTTCCCGGTATGAATAGCCCGATACACAGCTACGGATTGAAAATATAACACTAGGTTATATCCTAACATATTGACTTTATTACTGCAATAAACATGATGATATAATATTTCCAGAATAGCGAATTACACTTATTTATGTAGGTGCATTATAAATTTAAAAAGCCCGGCATTTCTTGCCGGGCTCAATGATTTCCTATTATTTCATTTTTAAATCATTCCATACGTTATACAATGAATCGATCAATTCTTTTCCAGCCTCTGGTGTCACCTTTAACGGAAATTCAAGATTCATTTCCTGATACTTTTCAAGACATAGTTTCCTAAACGGAAGCAGTTCCAGTTTTTCAATGCAGGTTATATCTTTGGTAAGCTGATAA
Organism: Clostridia bacterium; assembly: GCA_003249225.1. Classification (GTDB taxonomy): domain Bacteria; phylum Bacillota; class Clostridia; order Lachnospirales; family Lachnospiraceae; genus SZUA-448. Next base: position 57,249 of record QKJQ01000027.1, read on the forward strand.
AGTCTCTCCATCTCTTCTGCTTTATCATTCAGGCCAGGAACAATGACCATACGTATCCAGGTAGTTATCTTATACTTCTCAAGCTGATCAAGAAAGGTCACTACTGCTTCCATCGGAATTCCAGTGAATTCTTCATATGCCTCCGGTATGGTGAATTTAACATCCAGCAGGCAAAGATCCGTAACTTCCAGCAACTCTTTGATTTTTTCTTCTTCCATACAGCCAAAACCGGACGTATCGAGCGCTGTGTGGATCTTATTCTTTTTACATAGCCGGAACAGCTTTGTTGTGAATTCGATCTGATTCAATGCTTCTCCGCCTGATACAGTTATCTGCGGCTGTTTGCCATAGTAAGCACGATACCGTAATACTTTCTCAACGATATCTTCCGGTTCTGTCAAAATTCCTGTATTCTTATCCCATGTGTCCGGGTTATGACAATATATACATCTGGCAAAACAACCCTGCAGGAATACAACGAACCGAATACCCGGTCCGTCAACCGTTCCCATAGTCAGATAGGAATGAATTCGTCCGCTCATAATTATAATTCCTCGTGGAAGGTCCTGCTGATGACTTCTTTCTGCTGTTCAATCGTCAGCTTATGGAAGTTCACAGCGTAGCCGGATACCCGTATGGTCAGGTTCGGATACAGTTCCGGATTCTCGAACGCTTCGATCAGTTTTTCTCTTCGCAGTACATTTACATTGATGTGATGTGCACGGTTATGGAAGTAACCATCCAGTATGGTGACCAGATTCTTGATCTGGATATCTTTTTCTTTTCCAAGAGCTCCCGGTGTTATGGAAAATGTATTGGATATACCGTCTCGGCAGCAGTCATACGGAAGTTTTGCCACAGAATTCAAAGAAGCAATGGCACCGTTCTTTTCTCTGTTATGCATCGGATTTGCGCCCGGTGCAAATGGTTCCCCTTTCTTTCTTCCGTCTGGGGTAGACCCTGTTTTTTTGCCATATACAACATTGGATGTAATCGTAAGAACTGACAACGTATGCTCTGCATTACGGTAGGTCGGTGTTTTTTTCAATTCGTCCGAAATATCGCGAACAACACGGATCGCGATGCTGTCCACTCTTTCGTCGTCGTTACCAAAGGTTGGAAAGTCTCCTGCCGTCTCAAAGTCAACGATATATCCATTCTCATCCCGGATTGTCTTGACTTTTGCATATTTAATAGCACTGATCGAATCAGTTATAACAGAAAGTCCAGCAACACCAAAGGCCATGAAACGGTGAACATCGGTATCATGCAGCGCCATCTGTGTCTTTTCGTAGGCATATTTATCATGCATGTAATGAATGACGTTCATCGTATTCACATATAGTTCGCACAACCAGGCGCGATACGTGGTCCATCGCTCCATCACAAGATCGTAATCCAGATAATCTCCCGGATATACTTCTTCCTGTGGTCCGATCTGAAGGTTACTTACATTATCATATCCACCATTCAAAGCAAGTAACAATAGCTTTGGCAGATTGCATCTTGCGCCAAAGAACTGCATCTGTTTTCCGATAACCATGGCAGATACACAGCAGGCGATACCATAGTCATCACCATAGATCAGACGCATCAGATCATCGTTCTCATATTGAATGGAATCGGTATCTATGGATACCTTACTGCAGAATTCCTTGAATCCTTCCGGCAGCTGTTCAGACCATAAAACCGTCAGATTTGGTTCCGGAGCTTCCCCCATGGTATAGAGTGTGTTTAAGAAACGGAATGAATTCTTTGTTACCAAAGTCTTTCCATTCTCACGCATACCACCCAGAACTTCTGTGATCCACATCGGATCGCCGGCAAATAACTCATTGTATTCCGGTGTACGAAGATGTCTTGCAGAACGAAGCTTCATAACAAAATCATCGACCAGCTCCTGTGCCTGCTCTTCGTTAAGGATTCCTCTTGCAAAATCCCTTTCAATGTATATGTCAAGAAACGTACTGACACGTCCAAGTGACATTGCCGCACCGTTTTGTTCCTTGATGGCTGCCAGATATCCAAAGTAAAGCCACTGAAAAGCTTCTTTTGCTGTATCAGCTGGCTCACTGATGTCAAAGCCGTACATTTTCGCCATCTCTTTTAATTTCACAAGGAAGCTGATCTGCTGATATAACTCTTCCGACAGGCGAATGTTATCCGTCTCCATAAGACGCAGCCCGATTTTTCTTTTATCATCTTCTTTTTCTTTTATTAATATATCAACACCATATAATGCTATACGTCTGTAATCCCCGATAATTCTTCCCCTGCCATAAGAATCCGGCAGTCCGGTAATAATACCGATTTTTCTTGCTAAACGCATTTCATCATTATAAGCGCGAAAGACCCCATCATTATGCGTAGTACGATAACTAAAATACTCTTCTATCTTATCTCCCATTTTATATCCATAGGATTCGCATGCTGTTCTTGCCATACGGATTCCGCCAAATGGATTCACCCCGCGTTTTAAAGGTGCATCGGTCTGATATCCAACAATCAGTTCATTCTCTTTGTCAAGATATCCCGGCTGGTAATTGGTAAGAGACGAAACTGTATTGGTATCAATATCAAGAACACCGCCCTTTTCCATCTCTTTCACACATAAATCTTCCAATTTGCCATACAGATTTTTAGTACGGGACGTTGCCTCTTTCAAAAAGGTGGCATCACCTTCATATGGTGTATAGTGCGAATGAATAAAATCTTTAACATTGATCTTCTCCATCCACTTTCCTTCTTGAAATCCGTTCCACTGTTGAAAAGAATACATTCATCATCCTCCTAAAATACAACCTGTTACATTTGTTTCGTAATCATTATAGAGTTAACTTACCCTTTTTGCAACGTTTAAGTCACAAGAAATAAAAGAAAAGGGATTTATGTTAATAAGAGAATCAACTGCATTCCCTATATTTACATAAATCCCTATTGATTACTATTTCGTTACCAATGCTCCCATGATATCATCTCTCATGTCGATAACAGCCTGTCTTGCAGCGTCAGCAAAACCTGTCTCACCGTATTTCTCATACCCCGGCTGTTTGTACGCAGCAATGATTCCTCTTGATGAATTCACGATTGCTCCAAGTCCGTCAGAGTTAAAGTAAGGTTTCAGATCTTCCGCTTTCCCACCCTGTGCACCGTATCCCGGTACCAGAATGTAGCTCTTTGGCAGAATCCGTCTCATTGCTTTGCCAATCTCCGGATAGGTAGCACCAATTACGGCACCAATGTAGCTGTAATCAGTTCCCATGCACTGCTGTCCCCACTGGTCCACCATCTCGGCTACAACCTTGTACAATGGTCTTCCACCGGTAAGCTGATCCTGAAATTCACCGCTGGAAGGATTTGAGGTCTTAACAAGTATAAAGAGACCTTTCTTTTCCTTTTTGCACACATCTACGAACGGTGCCACACCGTCTGTACCAAAGTATGGATTCACTGTAATAAAATCTTCATTAAATACCGGACATCGATTATTTCCTACCTGTGCCATTCCAAGATGACCAATTGCATATGCTTCTGAGGTAGAACCGATATCTCCTCTTTTTACATCGCCAATTACAACCAGGTCTTTTGACCGTCCATAATCGATCGTCTTTTTAAATACGATGAGACCCGGAATACCAAACTGCTCATACATTGCAATCTGCGGTTTTATCGCCGGAACCAAATCAAAAGTCGCATCAATCAGCGCTTTGTTGTACTGCCACACTGCTTCTGCAGCTCCTTCTAAAGTCTCACCTAATTTTTCGAAAGCTTCTTTCTTTATATGCTCCGGAATATAACTGAGCATCGGATCAAGACCTACCACGATCGGTGCTTTTGTATCCTCGATTTTATGAATTAGTTTCTGTATCATTTGTGTTCCCCCTTATCTTGTTTTTGCTGATTCTACTTTATATCTACACAGATGTACCTGCAGATTACCTTCTGCTGTTCCTACTGTTTAAATACTGTTTATTCGTTTTATTTTTTGCATTTTACTATTATTATCTAGGCTCTTTGATAAACTATGACTCCATCAACGATCGTCATCTCTACTGTACCGTATACTTCCCGTCCATCAAATGGTGTATTCTTTCCCATAGAATAAAATGCATTCTTTTGAATGGTATATTTCTTGTCCATACTGACAATTGCAATATCCGCGGCTGCTCCTACGGACAACGTTCCTCTTCTTCCATCCCCCTGGTCTATTGACAGAATTCTGGCCGGTGTACTGCTAAGTTTTTCTGCAAGCTGCATGGGTGTGATCAGTCCGGTCTTGACCAGTTCTGTTACCGACAGTGAAAACGCAGTCTCAAGACCTACAATTCCAAACGGTGCTTTCTCAAGGGACTGCTTTTTCTCATCCTCTGCATGTGGTGCATGGTCCGTTGCAATAACATCAATAATCCCGTTCTTTATTCCATACCGTATTGCTTCCATATCTTCTTTGGTGCGAAGCGGAGGGTTCATCTTATAATTTCCATCCGGTGCAGTGATATCGTCTTCTGAGAGAGTAAAATGATGCGGGCAGGCTTCTGCTGTGACATGGATGCCGTTCTGCTTCGCAAACTCCACCAGCTTTACACTCATTTTTGTAGAACAATGGCACAAATGAAGCGGAACCCCGACCTCATTTGCAAGCAATATATCACGGATCGTAATGGTATCTTCCACTGTGCTTGTAATACCGTTCACTCCAAATTCCTTGGCTTTATAACCGGCATTTAGAACACCGTTGCATACAAGATTCTTATCTTCACAATGTGCAAAGACTGGTATATGGTTGAGCTTTGCCTGTATCATGGCATCCTTATATACCTTAGAATTCATGACGGACTTTCCGTCTTCACTAATTGCACCAACTCCATGCTTTACCATACCCGTAATATCTGCCGGATACAGTCCCTCCTGATTCATTGTTACGGCACCGATTGGTATCACTTTAACAACAGCATCACTCTTTATCCTGGTATTCAGATTTTCAATCAGATCACCGGAATCCATGACCGGCTGTGTATTTGGCATAGGACATATGGTAGTAAAACCTCCAGCTGCAGCTGCCTTTGTTCCGGAGCATATGGTCTCTTTATGTTCGTATCCCGGTTCCCGTAAATGCACATGAAGATCTATAAATCCCGGCATTACAGTGAACCCTTTTGCATCGATTACCTGATCCGCATTCTCAGATAAACTCTCTCCGATTACAGAAATACAGGCATCCTCAATTAAAATATCCCGGATGCCTTCCAACTTTGAAATCGGATCTATTATATATCCGTTCTTAATTAACAGCTTCAAATCTCCTGCCTCCTATAATCCAGCTTTCATAATGTCTTCTAAAACATTCTTATTGCTTAATTTTTCCGCGATTTCATCTTTGTCAATCCATTCAAAATCGCGTAGCTCCTCTGATAATATGATTTCATTATCAAAGGCTCTGCAAAGGTAGCAGATTCCTATATTGCAGGTATCACCGACAACATAGGTCCAGGTATAAAAAATTCGTTCTGTATATACTTCCAAACCGACCTGTTCACGGACCAGTCGTTCTGCTCCATGTTCCGGTTTTTCGCCAAACATTAGACTCCCATCAACAAACTCCCATTGAAATGGATCTGCGATCCTGTCATCGTACCAACGATTCACAATAAGGAATTTATCCTCATATTGAACAATGGATTTAAGCTTAACCTGAAACTTTTCCATGGAATCCTCCGATCATCTTCTCATAAATCCTTTATTACATTTAAAATAGTATACCACATGTAATATATATGGAACAAGTAAAAATTGCAAAAGATGTGTGTAAACCTCGGTTCTACCTCTAGGAATAATTTATCCCTTGACATTTAGAATTCAGTTGTTATACTTGTCATGTAAATTTTATTATGAAACGCTAGGGGCGCCCACAGCTGAGAAGTGCGACTGCACTGTCCCTCATCACTTGATCCGGATAATACCGGCGTAAGGAAGCAAGTTTTAAGTGGCCCCTCCTCGCGCATAATCCGAAGGAGGTTTTTTTTATGTTTGAATTCTTTGCAACAAAACTTGACGATGGTTATGGCGGATATTATTATAGCCTAACAACGGCTGGTTATATCGCCGCATTCCTCGTTGCTCTACTTCTTGTAATCAGTGTTGCCTTTCTGGTTCAGCAGACATCCTCAGGCAAGAAGAAAATATTCAGCGTTAAACAGTTGGTCTTCTGTTCAGCGGCAATCGCTCTTGCCGTTGTAGCATCAATGATCAAACTGCCAATACGAATGCCTATGGGCGGATCAGCAACCTTTTTAAGCATGCTATTCATTTGTCTGATCGGTTACTGGTACGGAACAAAAATCGGAGTTATAACAGCTCTTGCCTATGGTGCGTTGCAATTAATCATCGACCCTTTTATCATCAGCATCCCGCAGATGCTCGTCGATTATATTTTTGCTTTTGGTGCACTTGGGCTTTCCGGCGTTTTCCATAATGCAAAACACGGTCTGATCAAAGGTTACCTTTTGGGCATTCTCGGAAGATTTCTGTTCGCTTTCCTCTCCGGTCTGATCTTCTTCGCTCAGTATGCCTCTGAATACAATATGATTCCTGTTGTTTATTCAGCTGCCTATAATTTCACCTATATTGCAGCAGAAGCATTCATAACCTTGATCATTATCGCTCTCCCTCCAGTTTCAAATGCATTAAAGATCGTAAAACGATACGCAAATGAAGCATAGATCTTGTTAAAAAAGTCATACTTATACCGTAATATATCCAATAATGTAATTCATAATTTGATTCACTTTGCCATATGCAGTAAGAGAACTCATTATCGAATTCCCTCTGCTGTACCTATTTGCTTATTTATCACATCATTTCTGCGCTTCTTCTACATAACGTGTGAAAGAATAGTTTTTTCTTTCACACGTTTTTTATAATTAGTTAATCTGTCTATATCATTTTCATTTTCATTTGATAAAATATATTGAAATTGCTTATCATCAAAGCACTTCTAAAAACGCTATAACCTGCCCTTGGAATATAGAAATGCCATTCTTTCCCCTAACTGGTTAAAGAATGGCGTTATTGTTTTTTACTTCATTTCATTATTGAATATAATATGATGTTGAGGTCAAAAGGTATTTTGCCCTCTGATACGTACGGATTGTTACGAACTATGTGCTCTCACAATCCTAAAACACTCGAAATTCGCCATTCCATGGCTACTTTCTCGTGTTTTACGGGTCTCAAAGTCATGCTTATTCATGCAAGCATGAATCACATGACCTTTTGACCCTAGTATCATAATATTAGTTAATTTTCAGGGTGTGCAATAGTTCTTCGAAACATACACCATCTTCTTTGGGTATATCCATTTCAATCGATTTTTTTATGCATCTTTTTATAAAGACAGAAGCTTTTCTTACTGATTTATAAAAATCCACACCATTTACAGCATCTGCTGCAATAATAGAAGCAAAAATATCTCCTGTCCCTGAATATGACCTATTTATTTTTTGTGTTCGAAAGACCTTTGGTTCCACACCACGGACACTAACATAGTTTGCAATATAACTGCCTTGTCTGATTCCCGTGATAACAACTTTGTCCGGACCAAGATCATTTAAAATCATAGCCATTTCCTTTAGTTCTTTTGCGCTCCAGCCTTCTTCTTTATATTTTTTCCCGGTAAGAATGCAGGCTTCTGTTATATTCGGAGTAAGAATATCCGCTGATTCAGCAAGCGTCTTCATACGTTCACAGTGATCCTGCGAGAATTTAATGTATGTCTTCCCATTATCGCCCATAACCGGATCTACCACAACGATGGTTTCCGGTGTTGCAAAATTGCGGATAAAATCTTTTACTATTTCAATTTGTTTTTCAGACCCCAGGTAACCTGACATAATTCCCTGAAAGTTCAGATCAAGCTTCCTCCAATTATCAATATATTCTGGCAGTCGATCCGTATAATCATCACAGTAATAATTGGGATAAGCGGTATGATTTGAGAAAATAGCCGTCGGCACCGGACACATCTGAATTTTCATATATGACACGATTGGCATGGATACCGTTATAGAACAACGGCCGAAACCGGATATATCATTTATGGATGCTATCTTTTTCTGATGATTGTGTTCCCCCATAAAATCTCCATTCTTGTAATTGCTAAATTGACAGTAATATTAATGTTCAATTGATTTGATAATCGGATACTACCGCCTGAATGCTTCTTGTTCCTTTGTATTCGTTGATTCCCGGATAATAAGCAACATGCATGCGGACTTGATTTTCTTTTCTCTGATACATGTTCTTTACTTCACTCTCACCATAAACATTACAAAGCTCTTGTTCCATATCTTCAGCATTACCAAAATATACCGCTTCCATTCTGGCTTTGTATTCATTCATTAGTGACAGTTTCATAAAATTCTTATTCTTCCCCATCAGAAACGCTCCAGTAACCCTTACATTACGTTCAGCAAACACCGGCTTTTGATTGCCGTTGCCAAATGGTTCCAAAAGTTTTAACTCCTCAATGAATTCTTCATTTATATATGCAAAAGGCAGAACAATATCAATGGACAGCTTTGGAATCAGATCATCTTCAGTCAGGGTACAATTGGCATTGAGCTGATTTCGTAAAGCATTAATATTTTTTTCTTCCATAGACAGGCCGGCGGCAAGAGGATGACCACCAAATTTCAACAACAGATCACTGCACTTTGTAAGCTCCTGGGTTATAGCGTAAGCATCAATCGATCGTGCCGATCCTTTCACGCAATTCTCGCCGTCTGTGAGTATAATGGCAGGACGGTTGACTGCTTCTCTGATCTTTCCTGCAATAATACCCGCAAGACTTTCATGACAATCCGGAAGATAAAGAACCAGTACTTTATGCCCTTTATTCAAATACTCTTCCATTTGTTTTTTTGCTTCGTTAACACCTTGTACTGTCAGTTCTTTTCTTGCTGAATTTAACTCCTTCAGTGCGATTGCACTTGTTCTTGCGCTTTCTTTATCCGTTTCGAGCAAAAGCTTCATTCCTCTTTCGGCTGTTTCAAGGCGTCCCCCCGCATTTATACATGGACCGATAATGAATCCAAGATGATACGTCGAGAGTTCCTCAAGCATCAGTTCATTGCAGGTCGCCAACGCACGAATTCCCAGATTTTTTGTCTGTGGAAATTTTCTAAGACCAAGTTTAACAATTGCTCTGTTCTCGCCGCTTAACTCAACCACATCGCAGACGGTTGCAATTGCTGCCAATTCAATATATTCTTCAACGATTTGATTGTTCTTATGAGTATTCTCTGACAGTGACATAGCCTCTATGAGTTTTAATGCTACCGCTGCACCGCATAATTTCTTATATGGATAATTGCATGTTTCCTGTTTGGGATTTATAACAGCATCAGCTTTTGGAAGAACCTCCGGACAATCATGATGATCGGTAATTATAACTCTTATTCCAAGTTCTTTGGCATATGCCGTCTGTTCAACAGCACTGATCCCATTATCACAGGTAACAAGGATATCGATTTTATCCTCACTTGCTTCTTTGATCATATTAATATTGATACCATAACCATCACGTATTCTTTCCGGTATTCTGTAGTCAACAACTGCTCCCAGCGCCTGAAAAGCTTGAAACAGCAGATAGGTTGCAACTACACCATCAACATCATAATCTCCAATAATTCTAATTCTGCTTTTGTTACGGATCGCACGATGAAGAATATCACATGCTGTATCCATATCCTTTAAAAGCATGGGTGAATTCAGGTGTTCATAGGTTGGGTAAAGATAATCCTTAATATCATCTTTATTTTCCAGATTACGATTAATAAGCAGTCTGGCAGTCATTTCGCTGACACCAAACTGCTCCATAATTGAATTAACAGGTCCAATTTTGTTTTTTATCATCCATTTCTGCTTCATACAATTCCTTAAATGAATCATCTGCAGCATGAGTGTTATCTATAAAAATAGTAAACTTCGTGCTGCAGATGAATTAATCATGTTCTGTTTTATTTAGTAAGGGATGTCAATATTCCGTCTTTTCGGAAGTTACGCTTCTTTCTTTCTTTTACTCTGGAGGAAATGCCATACTGGTCCGGTAAGTAATGCGGAGGAATATCCACCGGAGATAATACCGATCATCAACGGAATCGCAAACTCGCGTACGGAATCCATACCAAAGATTACAAGTGCAACGACTGTAAATAATGTGGTTAAAGAAGTATCAATGCTTCGGTTCATGGTACTTGTGATACTGTCATTGACTACATCAGCTACGGTAACTTTTTTCAGCTTCAATGACATATTTTCACGAATACGGTCAAAGATAACGATGGTAGCATTGATCGAGTATCCGACAATGGTCAGCATACACGCAATAAATGTGCTTCCGACAGAAATATACCGACTGGCCAGAGCATATACTGTTAAAACAATAAATACATCATGTAACAGCGCAAGAATTGCACTGGCTGCGAAGGTAAGGTTCTTGAATCGGATCCAGATATAAATCAGCATGAAAATTGTCGCAATACCAACGGCAAGCATAGCATCTTTTCTCATATCACTGCTTACTGTTGCGCTGATATTCTCCGTTGTAATAAGTTCAGGATCCACCCCATAGGTACTTACAAGGTAATCTGAAATCTCTGCACGTTGATCCTGTGTAAGATTTTTTGTTTTTATAATTGCACTATTGGTAGATTCTACAAGCGAAACTTCTGCAGTCAGACCAGTGATACCATTCACTCCAGTTTCTAACTGAAGCTGAATGTCATCCGGCATCGCATCACTAAAGGTAACTTCTGTAGATGTACCACCCACAAAGTCAAGGTTATATCCAAAGATCGTTCCAATGGTCGCTTTGTTGAATATCATCGCGCCAATACCGATCAATATCAGTGTTGCAGATATGATTACGCAGATCTTTCCATTTTTAACATAATTACGAAGTTTTGTCTTTCTTGCTTTACCAAAAGCTTTTTCACTCTTTAATCCAAGATTGAACATTGCAGATAAAATTGCTCTTGTAACCACAAGGGCTGTAAACATGGAAAGAACAATACCAATACCAAGTGTGATCGCAAAACCTTTTACTGTACCGGATCCAAGGAAATAAAGAACAATCGCAGCGATCAAAGTGGTTATATTACCATCAAGAATAGCAGACATGGATTTTTTGAATCCAATCTTCATACTGGAACGTATTGTCTTTCCTGTTGCCATCTCTTCATAAATACGGTTGAAAATAATGACGTTGGCATCGACCGCCATACCGATCGATAGGATAATACCCGCGACACCGGGCAGTGTTAAGGTCACACTAAAGATGTTGAGAGTAATAACAATCATACATACATAAATGATCAATGCAATAGACGCCGCAAAACCTGGCACCCTGTAATTGAATATAAGGAAAATGATAACAAGAATGAATCCGATCAGACCTGCCAGTAAGCTTGTCTGTATTGCTTCGGATCCAAGTTTTGCACCAACGATCTGAGAACGGATCTCTTCCAGTTCAAGAGGAAGTGCACCGATACGGATCGTTGAAGATAATTCACTTGCATTCTCATAGGAAGACTGACCTTCAATAACAGCAGATGTTCCGGTGATCGTAGTTTTTACCGTTGGAGCTACAATAACATCTCCGTCGTATACAATGGCAAGAATGCTTCGAAGATCTACTGATGTATAGCTATAATACTGACTTGCCTCAGCAGTAGCTGCCTGGAACTTGGTAGCACCATCGGAATTCAGCGTAAGCTTAACAAGATACTGTACTGTTACGTCTGATTTGTCAATATACGGCTGTGCATCTGCAATGTCAGAGCCATCCAGAACAACAAGACCGTCTGCGATAATTTCGTCCATTGATCTTGTAAGTTCGTATTTTCCAGTCTCTGAATTGTAAGCAATGTTTTCAACGCCGCCATCTTTCTCAGCATAGATGAAATAAATACTGCCGATGCGTCCCATATCTTCAAGAATCGCATTCGCATCCGTTACATGAGGAATATCAACGTTGATTCGATTATTTCCTTCAATATAAACAGCCGATTCCGTGCTCTTCTCTTCAGCACGAAGACGAAGCTTTAATTTTGCATCTTCCATCTCTTCTGCGGTTGGATCTTCTTTTACAGTCTGGTATGTTATACTTACACCGCCAGCAAGATCAAGTCCCAGTTTTACATCATAGATACTTCCCGTTTGATTTGAACCGAATCCAAAAAATGCAATGAATCCAAGTATTCCAATTGTGGCAACAATACCGATCAATTGAAGTATGCCTTTCTTTTTCATAACCTCGTTACCCCCGAATTATTTTTCTTTCTTTAATTACTGCTGTTATCCTCCGCAGCCTGAATCATTAATGCACATTCCACTCTTTTTTTCTGAAGCTCACACCCAAGATCATAGGTTCCATATATGGACCCGCCATATTTGTAGGCATTCGCTGCGCAGCCTCCGCTGCAGTAGAATTTTGAAAAACAATTCTTACAATTGTCTTTCGCATAAACATTCAGTGCTTTGAATTCCTCTCTCAGCTTTTCATTTGTAACACCCTCATCAACATTCCCCATAAGAAAATCATCTTCTCCGACAAACTGATGACACGGATAGAGATCGCCCCAAGGTGTTACCGCCAGATACTCTGTTCCCGAGCCACAGCCTGAAAGCCGTTTGGCAACGCATGGTCCGCCTGAGAGATCCAGCATAAAGTGAAAGAAATTGATCCATTTTCCTTCTTTTCTTCGTTCTAAAATATACTTCGCCAGAATATCATACTGTTCCATGATTCCGGGTATATCTTCTTCTTTGATAGCATAACTTTCCATATCACCTGCCACAACAGGTTCGATAGAAATCTGCTCAAATCCTTTCTCAGAAAGATGTTTAACATCTTCAGAAAAGTCAAGATTATTGTGTGTGAATGTTCCACGGACATAATAATTCTTCTGATCACGGCTTTTTGCCACCTTGATGTACTTAGGCATGATCAGATCATAGCTGCCACTTTCATTCCGAAAAGGCCTCATTTTATCATTCACTTCTCTGCGCCCATCGATACTTAACACAATATTACTCATTTCTTTGTTTGCAAACTCAATAATATCGTCATTCAGCAAAACACCATTGGTTGTAAGCGTAAAACGAAATTTTTTATTATGCAGCTTTTCCTGCTCTCTGCCATAGGCAACAAGATCTTTAACGACTTGAAAATTCATCAAAGGCTCGCCACCAAAAAAATCAACTTCCAGGTTATGACGGCTGCCTGAACTTTGAATAAGGAAATCAAGCGCTTTTTTCCCGACTTCATAACTCATCAATGCCCGTCTTCCATGATATTCTCCTTCTTCCGCAAAACAATAGCGGCAGGCGAGATTACAATCATGGGCAATATGAAGGCAGAGTGCTTTCACGACAGTTTCACGATTGCCAAACTCTTCAATGTATGATTCGTAAATATCTTCAGAATAAAGCTGACCTTCTTTTTTCATCTCCGAAATCGTATTATAAATCTCCTCGATTTCATTTTGAAATGTTACTCTGGTCAGTTCCTGCTCTGCTTCTGCCTCATAAACGTCTAGTTTTTCTTTGTTATCATACATTTGCAGCATTGAAGCGACTAACTCATCCTTACCGCAGGAATCAAAAAGTGATATAACATCATAGGTCATCTCATCCGTTATATGGACCATTCCACTGTTAACATCGAGAACAATATTATATCCGTTGTTCTTAAACTGGTGTATCACCTGGTAAACTCCTCTCATAACAAGAAGTAAGCAGCGGCACATTCGACGCTGCTTCTCTTCATTCTTTATCTTCTTTACTTGTTTTCACAGCTCTGATTTCCAACCGTACAAGAGGTTTTACATGCTGACTGGCAGGAAGTTTGGCATTCACCGCATCCGCCTTTTTTCATAGAATTTTTTAAATTTCTTGTGTTTAATGTTTTAATGTGTTTCATGATTCTATCTCCTATTCATCATAGTTTCTTTATGACCGGCTTTTCGCGCTGTTAATCATTCGCGACCATTATACCATAATCTATTGAAATATCAAAGTCTTTTTTTATTTCAAAAGAAGGACGACCTTTTTATGGAAAATATGCGTTATAAGTTTTGTCTTTTTACTTGAAACTCCCCTTGCGGTATGCTATAATCCGTTTTGTAGTTTAGAAAACCACATCGTAAGGTAACTACAATTTTACTTGAGATTTCTATTAATATTGCTATCGTTACACTACGAATGAATGCTAAAACATACAAACAGGTAAGGAGATAATAGCCATGCGCGATTTTGTCATATCAACAGAAACAACCGCTGATTTACCAGACAGTTATATTGAAGAACATCATATTCTTTTACATCGTTTATATTACTCTGTCGATGATAATGTTTACGGAGTTGAAAATACACTTCCCTATCATGATTTTTATGAAAAAATGAGAAAAGGAGCCATGACATCAACTATGGCATCCAACCCAGATCTGATTGAAAAATCATACAAAAAGATTTTGGAAGAAGGAAAAGATATTCTTCATATAAGTTTTTCATCTGCATTAAGCTGCAGTTACAACAACGCTTCAGTGACAGCAAGAGAAATGCTTGAATCAAACCCGGATGCAAAGATCATCGTACTTGATTCTCTCTGTGCTTCTCTTGGTCAGGGTCTTTTGGTTCATACTGCTGTTACAATGAAAGAAGAAGGCAAATCAATTGATGAGATCGCAGAATGGGTCGAAGCACATAAATTGAATCTTTGTCATCAGTTTACGGTTGATGATCTTAATTATCTGCACCGTGGTGGAAGAATAAAAAAATCGGTAGCCGTTCTAGGTACTCTGATTAATGTGAAACCAATTCTTCATGTTGATAACGAAGGCCGTCTTGTTCCTCTTATCAATGTCAGAGGCAGAAAAAAATCACTTATCGCACTTGTTGATAACATGGAAAAAACTATGGGGAACTTTAAAAACGATACGATTTTTATAAGCCATGGAGATGCACCGGAAGATGCTGAATTTGTTAAGAACCTTATAATTGAACGATTTGGTTCAAAGAACTTTCTGATTGATTTTGTCAGCCCAACCATTGGTTCACACAGTGGTCCGGGGACCATTGCTCTCTTCTATTATGGAGAGACCAGATAGTTCAATAAATAAACAGGTAAGCGAACTAATTTTATGCCCTCTATTACCATTTCAAGCGGTAATGAGGGCATTTTGCATGTATTATATTAGCTCACTATTAATTCATTCATATCATTTCCTATAACAGATAAACTATAGTTTTTCTTATAAAAGCAGCGTGTAGAATTTAAGATAAAGAATAGCTACTATTCCAACAACTGCCAAAAATAAAAAAAGGAAGTTCCAAACTGTGTGTTTAACTTTTCTCTTATGAATTATTATACGTTTTTTCATACTTTTTTCTTTCTGCCTGATTTTGCACGTTTTTAATTTTTTCACTTAGCATTTCTGTTGTATTCTTAAGGTTTCTCATAAAATAATAATTCGTATCTGTTCTTTTGCATTTCATATTCTCAGCAATAAAGTCTCTTACGGTCCCATCCTTCATCGCAGCATTAAAATAAAAATTAAAAGGGACAACACTAATCAGCTCGGAGGGAATATCATATTCTTTTTCTATTCTCTTTCGTATTGCAGGTGCATTCCTGTGATAAGCACTGATAATAAATACACATTTGTGTAGAATTGACATGTATTTCTTAAAAAAATCACTTATAATTTTCCATTCCTGCCGCAGACAAACAACAACAATGTCTGAGCAATCCAGGATGTCCTTTGTACTAATGTTCTGTTGGCTTTTTGTATCAATAAAGGTACAGTCGAACATAGAATTCATTTTTTTAAAGGTCTCGTTCATATTCTTTTGAAATTCAAGTTCAAAAACATCATCTGCATAAATTCTGCTTTGAGGTATATAATAAAGCCCATCATCAATAATTTCAACTGCACAGTTTCCCTGCACAGACTTATTCATTCTATGCATTGTATTCTTATAAAAGTTTGTTGTATCTCCATTCACGAAATAATTGCTCTCTTCTTTAAGAAATCGATCATATTCTCTCCCCAATAATGCATGACCAAGAAAATGATTATCATAGTGATTGGCAAGTATTACACTGGAATACTCAGATAATAAAGATAATGCAATACTTATTCCTACCGTATTGCTTGATACACCGCTCTGACCAAAATTGGACCAAAAAGCGATCAGTGTTGTCTTTTTCATTAATTATTCTCCTTTCATTCCCTCCACACGCATATAACAGGACATAAGTCCCGCTTAATTCCATTTTATAACAGTTGGAATTGCTTGTAAAGTACATATTAAGGAAAATATATACCAATATTATCCATATATATCTATACAATTTGCACATATATTTTACAAAGTGAGCTATATGTTATTATTTACCAGTTATTTTTGCCCATTAAAACTATATATTCTCAATAAAGCAAATGTTATCTTGCACTTCAAAAATCTTCCTTACCCTTATACATAAAGAACCAGAATGCAAAGCCTTACCGCAAAATGAATCAGGCATTTTACCAAGTATGGTAATAATGTCCGATTCATCCTGATCTTAAAAAAGATTCTTTCCCCATTCTTTCATAGATTCAACCGTTGACAGGTAACTATTCTTAAACCTTGGATCGAAGGTCACATCTTCGCCGAACCATTCGGGAACCTGAAAACGTTTTGAACTTTCTTCGCTGTCAAACTCAACTTCTGCAAATATGAGTCCTTCAAGTCTTCCTTTGAAAACATCTAATTCTACTGTTAGCTTGTCGTTCAGAGGTATCAGGTATCTTGTTTTTTCAATGATATAGCCATCTATTTTTTCTTTAAGATGTAAATAGGCTTCTTCTGTTAATGGAACCTCCAACTCATTCGAATGTTTTGCTGAGACCTCTTCCTCTAAAATAAATTCAGGTTTTGATTTATACGTAAGAATATAATCGGAATTACTTTTTCTGATTCTAATTACAGGCCCTTTGCAAAGATACCCCTGTTCAATTTCTTTCCTGTTATAGGAATTCAAGTCATTCGGTATATCACGTAAGATAAATTTTCTTTCTATTTCCATTCGTATCTCCTTTTCGCATGATGATAAATTATATCATACTATGAACGCTTCTGCATTACAGGATTGCTAAATCGTAAACCTGATGATATGATTAACAAAACATCAAAAGGAAGGATGATTCCAATGCTGCAAACTGTACTTTTTTATACAAAGGCCTCTCCGATCGATCAGCTGAACAGAATGCTGCAGAATGACCTTGTTGCTTTGTCAGAAGAACTGTCTTCACAGAATATATCCTTTTTTCAACTTGTTACTACTATGTCGCAAACAAAGAGGCAGGATATTGACACTGTTCCTGCCACCTCTGAGGCTCATAAATCTCAGGGCACCCAATTATATAATGCGTGCAAAGAAAGCCTTATGGATTATGTCAAACAGAATTCTACGCAATATCATTACTGTCTTCTGATAACTGATTCAAAAGAAATGATATCTGCCGCAAATTTACTGCAGATTCCCGTTGTGGGCTTAACCGATAATTTAGATAACATCGACACATTGCAAGGAACTTCCTATGTTGTCGAAAGCATGCATGACATAGATCCGCAATTTTTAAAAATCGCATTTCACCGTGCCAGAAAAGAACCGGTTACCATAGGTACTACGAACCGTTTGTACCTTCGTGAACTGACACTTGAGGATATCCCTACACTGTATACTATGTGCCAGTCCACAAAAATAAAAAGATTTGTTCACGATATGGAGCTCCCGTTGTCATCCGTTATTGAACTTCATGGCGCCTATATAAGAACGGTATATCAATTCTATGATTATGGTTTCTGGGGTATCTTTTTAAGAGAATCGAATCGACTTATCGGACGATGTGGGCTGCAAAATATTATTATCGACAGCATGCCTGAAATCGAACTAGGTTATCTTCTGGATGAAACATACTGGGGATACGGGTATGCTAAAGAAAGCATAGAACTTACACTTCACTATGCTTTTCATTATCTCTGCCTTCCCCGTGTTGTTGCAGTCATTGAACCTGAAAATACAAATTCTCTCAATACCGCTCAGTCAATCGGAATGAATTATGACCACGATATCCTTCGTGACAATAAAGTCTGCTTCCTTTATATACTCACCGTGGAAAGATTTATAAAAACCAACAACAAATCAATTTACTGAAATTCTGTCATATGCTTTCTATAGTGAAGCCTGAGCATATTCCGCTGAAGCTTTTTATTCTCTCTTGCTTCTATTGAAATACTATTAAAAAATGCCTTCCACATCGATTGATATGCTGCTTCTTCCTCTGATACCCGCAAAAGTGTCTGTAACTGAAGCTTAGTAAAATATGTCATGAACCATCCATTCCCTGCTTCATGAATTGCTGCGCATTCCCGCATAATATCTATTATAATCAGATTCTCATCTGGAAAACGTTCAGCAAAATGAGGCATCAGAGCTTCCGTAATATTAGATTTTGGTTCGTATTTTGCATATAACAAATGGCTGTCTGCTTCTTCAAAACGTAAGAAGCCTTTAAAAAAATGTACTTCATTCTTTACATAACGATTCATCTCAAAAATCTTCATTACTTCCGGTTGTCCCAGTTGATGAATCACATTTTTTCCTTTACGAAAAGCCAGAATAAGAAAACGGTATATTGCATCGGCTTTATCTGAAAAAAACGAAACCGCCGCGTGTGTCACCATGAGGAATGCTTCTTCCGATATCTTTTGCTTGATTGACCTTGCTACTTTAACAGCTTTCTCCTCATCAATGATTACTGTTATGTATTCCGCGAATAGTTCCAGATCATAACATTCATCTTCGGTTCCGATTATCTCAAGTCTCACATTATGATGTCCTGCACCTGATGCCCAGGCATCATATATCCCTGAAAATATTGAATCGATTGTATCTTCACATCGATAGATCTTCATAAAAATTTCAACTCCTTTCAAGAATCGTCTGATTCCTAAAACAAAGAAAGCTGCTGGTACTGCATACCGGCAGAAACAATCTGTCTTGCTTTGCTTTCTTCCACTCCAATCAGTTGTGAAGTGATAAAGCTTTCCTCCATACGGATCTGATACATCATCTTCCCGCTGCAGGTTATAAAATACATGGCCCGCTTCAGCACGACTCCCATCTTTTTTAGATCCGAATACTCCAGATTCGCTGTCTTTCTTGACTTTACAATTCTCTGTGCAGATTTTGGACCAATGCCTGGTACTCGCAGTAAGGTATAATAATCCGCTTTCGATATCTCAACAGGAAACATCTCAAGATGTCCGAGTGCCCAATTGCACTTGGGATCTACCAGCACATTGAAATCCGGTCTCTTTTCAGATAATAATTCATTCGCTGCAAAGCCATAAAATCGCAGCAAGAAATCAGCCTGGTAAAGCCTGTGTTCACGTAATAAAGGCGGTCCTCCCGGTATAACGGGAAGATTGCTGTCATCATTCACCCTGACAAAGGCTGAGTAAAAGACTCTTTTCAGGTCGAACTTCTGGTACAATGCTTCTGCTACCGATATGATCTGAAAATCATTCTCTGCCGTTGCTCCAACAATCATCTGCGTACTCTGCCCCGCAGGCACAAAACCCCTTTTCGCAGCATCCTTCGGCTTCACAAGAAGTGAAGCAGGCTGTAACACCTGAAGCTCATTTTGTTTGCTGCCCTCGGATGAAAAATAATACTCATTAAATCCTTTATCCCCTCGCTCTTTGTTACCAATGTCATTCCTTAGGTCCAGTCTGCCATACTCCTGTTCAAGCGTATCATACCCTGTACCGAGCCGTTCTTTTCTGTCTTTATCAACTGCTTCGATTCCACCGGAAAACTCTTTATAATTACCTTTTTTACGTTGGTTTGTATACCAGTATGCTCCTTTATTGCCACCAGTCATTCCAAGCATTGCATGACTCTGTGCGATGCCATCCTGAATCTGTCTGAGCGGTTGCAATATATTGGTTCTGCTCTTATGAGGAGCCAGCTGCTTCAATCCTTCCGCTGTCGGTAATTCCAGATTAACACTCATTCGATCCGCATACCATCCACACATCTCAATCAACGACGGATCAGCACCGGGAATGGCTTTGCAGTGAATGTATCCATTAAAATGATATTGCAGACGCAGCATCTGCAATGCCTTGCATATCTGTTCCATGGTCTCATTTGGCGAATGAAGGATACCGGAGCTTAAAAACAGTCCTTCTATATAATTCCTTCTATAAAATCCTATGGTAAGTTCGCATAACTCTTCCGGTGTAAAAGACGTCCTGACAATATCGTTGGAAGATCGATTGATGCAATACTTACAGTCATAAATACATTCATTTGTATATAGAATCTTCAGCAGGGAAATACATCTTCCATCCGCAGAAAAGCTGTGACAGATTCCTCCTGCGACCGAATTGCCTATGGACCCACTTTTACCTTCTCTGTCCACACCGCTTGATGTACAAGCCACATCATATTTTGCAGCATCTGCAAGGATACTCAGCTTCTGTTCAATTGTCATTGATTCACAGACTCTCATTGACGTGCCTCATTTCATAATTTTATAAGAACATATGTTTGCTTATTGATATCATACCATGTTTTTGTTCGTTGTGCAAGCATAAACAAAACATTTGTTCTCCTGCTTTCCCTGTCAGAAAGTGAAAGACCGGAATGTCCTTTGCTATGACATTCCGGTCTTTCTTTATTCATATTCAGCAAGATCCTTGCTGTAATACATCGTAGTTAAAGCTGTTTTCAAGTGTGTTATATCAACTGGTTTCTTTAAAAAACCATCCAAACCATCCTGTGCTGTTATATTCTCTTCTTTTAGTACGATGTTGGCTGAAATAGCATAAATAGGAATGCTGGACGCCTGCGGATGCAGGGAATGACGTATTTTATTGGTTGCCGTTAGACCATCCATGACCGGCATTTGTATATCCATAAAGATTCCCTGGTATGTCCCGGGGCGTGCCAGTATAAATTCTTCATAAGCATCCCTGCCGTTTTGAACGCTCATGGCCTCCACACCCAATGACTCCAAAATCTCTATCATAATTTCCCTATTAATGTCATTATCTTCTGCCAGTAAGATTTTCATCCCTTGTTCAAAATGTTCCAGTGATTCATTTGGCAGTGAAAATACATCGTTGTTATTCATAACGTTCGGTGCATATTCGTTTGCAATTTCAATTGGCAATCGTATACGAATTGAAGTCCCTACCGACTTTTTACTTCTAATATACAGCTGCCCGTTCATAAGTTGAATTAAGTTTTTTACGATTGAAAGTCCAAGCCCGGAACCGCCAAATTTTTGTGTTGTATCATCATTTTCCTGCTCGAAAGCCTCAAAAATCCTACTCAGCATATCTTCGGCGATGCCGCATCCTGTATCGGATACATCAATGATTAAGGTATTCCAGATTGCTGTGTTTTCATAAGTGTTTTTTTCGGCTTTCTTTTTCCTTGATTTTTTTTCTTCCTCATTAAAATTACCATCCGGAACAATCCGTACATATCCATCAATACTCTTATTTTCGTCATAATTTAGATCTGTATTTTCTCTGTTTTTCTTATTCGATTTTTTTTCGTTTCCAAAACAAATGTCCTGATCTTCGCTGATTGTTATGGAGATAATTCCTTCCGAATCTGTGAATTTAATTGCATTTGAAAGGAGATTGATAAGAATCTGACTGATTCGCAACGGATCACCGATTCTTTCATCCATGGTAACCAGAAATCGATAATCCAGTTTTATATTTTTTTGTTCGCACTGTGTTTTATATAATGCAATAATCGAAGAAATCACTTCCTTAACAGAAAAATGGTTTTTCGATATTTTCAGTTTATTGTTTTCCAAGGCAGACATATCAAGCACATCGTTAATGATATTCATTAAAACTTTTGAAGAATATACTGTCTTTGATACATACTCATCCAGCATCTCTTTGTCATCAAGATGCTGGCGTATCAATTCGGTCAGTCCTATAATTGCATTCATCGGTGTTCTGATTTCATGTGACACATGTGACAGAAAGGTACTTTTAACTTTACTAGCATGTTCGACCCTCTGATTTGCCTCTTCAAGATACTGATTTTTTTGCTTTAATTCTCTTACGCTTGTTTGTTTTAATCGAATGGAGGCAATGGCCAGCGCAGCAAATGCAACAATCATAAAAACGACAAGCAACAGCATATATTTATATTTCAGATAAAAATCCAAAAGAGTGGCACGATACGGACTTCCTATGGTATGTTTCATTACGATCTGATTGACAGAATCCTCATTCAATACCAGCATTGCCTTGTTCAGAATTGAGATTAGCTCTGGATCTACTTTTGCTGAACCCGCAAACGTTAGTGGTTCTTCAATCGAATAATAGTAGGGTAATATGACAAGATTACTGTATTTTTGCTGTTGAAGCATACGACTCACAATATTCGCATCCTGTATTGCCAAATCTGCTTCATTATTTATAATCATATCCATACCGTTGATACAGGAACGACAAAGTCTCAGCTCATTCTGGGGATATACAATGGAAGAGGTTTTTGCATAAAACCCATAAAAGGCCGGGATGGCTATGATATTCTTCTGATCAAACGAATATGTTTTCCCCCGTTCCCCGACAACTACCATCATACTAGTATAATACGGTTCTGTCATAACAAGATTTGTACGCATTATATAATCTTCAGATTGAACTATACCACCGATAAGATCCACCTCTCCTGCGAGCAGAAATCGTATGGGGGAACTTTCAGGTGGTACTGCCACATATTGAAAATCCAAACCAATGTTTTTTGAAAGTAAGTCAAAAATATCTTCATTAATTCCTGTAAATGTTTGTGAATCCTCATTATAACCTGATAAAGGATACATATCTGACATCTGCCCTATCGTTATAGCTCCTTTTCGTTTTATGTATTCGTTTTCTTCCCTGGTCAGAGACAGTGTCGTGTTAATGCTGGATCCACCAAAATACAAAGAATACAGCTTCATTTCAAATCCCTGGTTTATACTTTTTATCCGGGCAACCGTCTGATCAATTTCAGCCATTAATGAACTATTGTTTTTATTTGTTATCAGGTAATTATTCAGATAGGCGACTTCTCCGATGATTTTTATATTGTTCTGCAGACTTAAATTGCTTGCCAGAACAGCATCTGCTTTCTTTTCGTTCAAGGCTTCATAAAGCTCACTCTCTGTCTTATAATAAAGTGCTTTATATGTAAAATTGTTGATCTCAGCATATTCCTGCATGGCCATTTTCTGACAGTCATAATCCTGTATTGCAATCGTCATGCCGTTAAAGCTTGAAAAGTCTTCATAGAAGAACTGTTCCGTTTTATTGTTTGTTACCAACGATAGAGTTTCTGTGCATATTTCGTATTCCGACAAACATAGTTCACTCAACAGATCGTCACAGTTACCTCTGCTCCACATTAGATCGGCCTGTCCGCTCTTTACCATTTCGCAGCACTCCTCCATTGTTCCATATACAAAACTGTATTCCCATTTTGTATAATTCGATAATTCATGAAGGTAATCAATGCCATATCCATAATAATCCTGATTCTTTTCTTCAATAAAACCCGGAAAATCATAATAGGCAACCACAATTTTATCGGCAGCGAAGATTGGTTTTGGCACAAAAAAAGAAATGCATAAAAACAAGAACAGAAAAAAACGTACTGTCATGTGTCCGCATCCTTTTTCTCTCAAGTGAACATGTAAGCTTTGCATATACTAACTCCCCACAGATAGATATCGCAATATTAATTTTATACATTCCATTATGCATAATATCACATTTAAAATTCGCATGCAAGGAATATTGTGCGGATGCATTGCTTTATTCAATGTTGTAATTTTGTAAGACTTTATATTTCCACATTATTCCCTTTTCGTGTACAGCAAAGACAATTACTTTCTCATTAAAGTCCAGCTACGACAGACTTCTTCTATAGAACTTCTATCTAAGATTTCTATCTAAGACTTCTTCTATAGAACTTCTATCTAAGCTTTCTATCTAAAACATCTTCTATAAAACTTATATCAAAGACCAGTCAAAAAGGCATCAGAACGATGAAATATAATCGTTCTGATGCCTTTATCTGACGCAAGGAATCCACAAATTGGTGCCATTGTCTCTCTTTATAAAACAATGAATCAAAATCTTGAGCAACCTTCTATATCAATATATTATTTATTTTGTGATTGTTCCTTCCACATCCCAAAGATCCGTCCAGTCTTTTGCACCATCAAACAAAAGCTTTTCTCCCTTAATTACCCTTACTTTCTGGTCAAGGAATTTAATTTTCTCCATTTCTTCTTTTGTTAATGGCTCAAGCAGGCACTGCTCTACATTTTCGATCCACTGCACAGCATTCACCGCGGAAATTACGGGAATCTGTCCTCGTTGAACCGCCCATTTTATACAGACCATGGAAGGATCCATTGCATGGTCAAGTGCGATCTCTTTAATAATCTCATTTTCCATATCATTATTATCAAATGCCGTACTATCCTTATCCGACCATAATGCCGAACCAACAGGACATAATCCAATGGGAATCATTTTATGCTCTTTTGCATAAGAAAACAGTTCCTGCTGCTGAAAGCACGGATGCAGCTCCATCTCCAGCACAGCCGGTGGTATCTTGCAGAATGGCAGAACACTCTCCAGCTTTGCAATTGTCATGTTCGACATGCCTATGTATTTCACAAGACCTTTCTCGACCAGTCTTTCACATTGTTTCCATGTATTCAGGAATTCGACAGGTGAAAATGGTTCTATTCTCTTATCCGTTTCGCCACTTTCATCAGTAACGATCTCAATTCGAAATGGCCAGTGTATTATGTACAGATCCAGATAATCAAGCTGAAGCTTATTTAAACTTTCCAGACATGCAGATTGAACATCTTTATGCTGATCACTTCGAAGCTTTGAACTGATAAAAAGGTCATCTCTTTTTACTTTTCCTTCTTGCAACGTGCGGTGCAATGCATTACCGACGATCTCTTCATTGGAATATGCCGATGCACAGTCGATCATTCGAAAACCTCGGTTAATTGCATCATAAACAACATCTGACTGTTTTGAAGAATCTCCAAGATCATAGGTACCTAAGCTCATTCCCGGGATTATCATGCCGGAATACAAAATCCGGTAAGGAACAGATTGCAATCTTCTCTCTCTCATGTCTCTCTCCTTTTGTTGACTTATTTCCTAACGAACTGCCGCGATCTTTTACCTGTCTCTAACATACATCCCCCAATGCATCGTCCTTTGAAACCGCGTAAAAACTATTATAGCAAAGTAATCCGGGAAAATACAATAAATACTTTATTAATTTATAAAGTTAACATATATTTTACAAAGAAAAAAAGTTTCGTAAAATCACGAAACTTTTTTCTTTCTATTTAATTATTTGATTATTTGTATTCTGTCATTCCCGGGCAGGATCCCAGAATCGAAAGCTTGCCTTCCAATCTGAACGTATCATAACCACTTGGAATAATTAAATGCATACCTTTCTTCAGCGGTATTCCATCGATTGATCCTTCTCCGTCAAGAACACTGAGATTCATAAATGGCTTATCCATCTGTCCGGTAAACTCTCCATCCACCGTTATCTTAAATACCGTATAATAGATGCAGGAAATCATTACCTCCAGGTTTTTTGACAGAACCTTGGGATATCCATTTTCTGTACTGTCCCTATGTGGTGCTGTTATTACATCGATACTTTTTTCAACATGCAGTTCTCTTGGCTTTCCATTTGACAATCTGTCATAATCATAAACACGGTAGGTTATATCGCTGTTCTGCTGTGTTTCCAGTATCATGGTACCGCCTTTAATTGCATGCACAGTTCCCGGATCGATCTGAAGAAAATCACCTTTCTTTATCGGAACCGACCGGATTAATTCATTCCATCTTTTCTCATGGATCATCTCTTTTAACTCAAGCCTGTTTTTCGCGTTATGTCCGATTACGATGTCACCATCTTCTTTGCAGTCAAGTATATACCAGCATTCAGTCTTACCAAAAGAACCGTTTTCATGGCTCATTGCATAAGAATCATCCGGATGAACCTGAATGCTCAGGTCGTCGTTTGCATCAATTATTTTTACCAGCAAGGGAAATTTATCACCTTCAAGATTACCAAACAATTCTTTGTTCGAGCTCCATAGCTGTGACAAGGTTTTTCCTTTGTATATCCCACTGCTGATCATGCAGTCCCCATGTTCATGAGCGCTGATAGCCCAGCATTCTCCTGTTTTATCACTTGGAATTTCATAACCAAAATCACTTTTCAGCCGTTTTCCTCCCCAAATCATCTCTTTAAAAATCGGTGAAAGAAATAATAAACGTTCTTGTTTCATAGCTCCTCCATTTATTATGCAACGATTATGGATACAAGATAAAACGGCGTAATACAGTCATTTGAATCTGCGATCCTGATTTCAATCGAATGCTTTTGTTTTTGATCCGCCTGAAATACCGTGTCAAGCGCAAGACAGTCCCCCCATGTTTCAGCAAAATTAGCATCAAGAAGCATTGCATCTGCAACCTTCCCATCGATAATTACTTTTGCTGTTGGTGCAGGTTTTTTTATCGTCTTACGGTACTGAACAGCAATATAGGAACAGGAAACTTCGCAATATAACGTGCTGTCCTTTTTGACAGCAGTCCAGCCATTTCGAAACATTTGTGTGATAGCATCCTGTGGTGTGTGATCTGCAGTAAAACCATGTACATGCGCCGTCATGTCATTCTGTAGTCTTACTGACTTTTGATATCTGTTTTGTGTATATGGTTCCCGTTTCATTGTGTATGGCATACAGTCGGTCGTACGAATTATAGCACAGATCTTTCCTAATGTATAGCAGATCCCATCCGCAAGCAGACTGTGTCCATAGTCGTTTGGGTGGAGATCATCCGGTGTTATTTGCTCTTTTTTTAGATTTCCAGTCTGTGTTTCGTAGTATAAGCTGTCTTTAAAACTGTATATAGGAAGATCATAATACATTGCAACCGCATTGTGAACCTCCTGTGCATTCTCTCCATTATTGTATTGTACATTATTCAGTATCATCAATGCCGGTTCACTGTCATCTTCGAGGATTGTTCGAAGAAGCCCTTCAAATGTCTCCTGAAAGAATTGTGTATTGGCATCGTTTACACTGAATTCTGCAATAACAAAATCCGGATTATATTGCAGCAGGTCATCTTTCACTCTTGCCACTGCAAATTGTGAGGTGGTTCCTCCGATCCCTGCGTTGATGTATTGAAATTCTGCCTTTGGAAAATGGTGCTTCCACCACTGGACGACCAGCGCAGCATAACAACTGTCCTCCGATGATGCGAGCGATCCCTGGGTAATTGATCCGCCAATAAATCCAAGTGTCAGTTTATGCCCCTCTTCTGCTTTTCTGATTAACTGCTGCATCCGGTATAAGTTACCCAGATTTACAATTCCCCGTTCTTTCATTTTTCACCTCATTCCTGCGCATTTTTATGCGCATATTAAGTTTGAACAATCAAAGACGCGCGAGGTATACCCTTTCCGTGAAATAATTACCTGTTTCTTCCACTCGTACCCCACATTCTTTTGCTGATGCGGCATTTAATTAATAAAAAAATTCATAAAGACTTCAAATCAACTTACTTTTCAAGATTCTTAAATGTTTGTTGATTACTGTTGATAAGATCAATACGCTGTTTTACACATTCCACAGAGCGAAGCGGATCCGCAGGCGTATTGAACACATAATCGATCAGTTTATCCATTGTTGTCGTTGCAACGTGCAGTCTGGTGTCCGAAGAAGCATAATAAAGATAAATATCCTCCATCTCATTAACGATCAGACCATTTAAAAATGTCACATTGGACACATCGCCAACCCGTTCCTTTCCTCTTGGTGCCAGAAGGTATCCGGACGGTTCTGCTATTACTTCCCATGGTTTATCCAGCGATGTCGCAAAGGCATATATTACATAGCGAAGCCCTGCCGCCGTATTCCGTACACCATGTGCAATGTGAATCCAGCCGCGTTCTGTCTTAATCGGAACTGCACCGGCTCCATTCTTCGCCTCTGTTATTGTGTGATACTTTCTTTTGCTCGTCATGATTTCCTCATCAATTACAGCATGTTCGATATCATCACATAATCCAAAGCCAATACCACCGCCGGAACCTGTGTCAATAAAGTCATCCATTGGTCTTGTGTAAAATGCGTATTTTCCGTTCACGAATTCCGGGTGAAGACATACATTTCTCTGTTGCGGAGAACGTAATGTCTTAAGGTTCTCCAGGCGTTCAAAATGTATCAGGTCTTTTGTTCTTACAATACCGGCTGCCGCAACAGCAGCAGAAAGATCTGAATTCTTTTTATCTTTGCTTTCTGAGCAGAATACGCCATAAATATAGCCATCTTCATGTTGTGTGAGTCTCATGTCATAAACGTTCGTCTCATCCTTGCAGGTATCCTCAAGCAATACAGGATATGGATCAAATTTGAAGCCATCAACTCCGTTATCGCTTCTTGCCACTGCAAAAAAGGATTTTCTGTCATTGCCTTCCACTCTGGCAACCAGACAGTATCTCCCATCAAGCAGAATCGCTCCTGAATTCATTACCGCATTGATTCCTAATCGTTCCATAAAGTAAGGATTTTTCGTAATGTCAAAATCATATCGCCAGGAAAGCGGAATGTGTTCTCTGGTCAGTACAGGATTTTTCCATCTGTCATAAATCCCGTTATAAAAATCTGATTTTACATTTTTCTTTGAAAGCAGTTCAAGCTGCTTGCTGGCTTCAACATAATACCGTTCATGTAATCTCATTTGTTACCTCCATTTAAATAAAAGTGAAACCCAATACGTCTCACTTTTATTTTATCACATTATAAAATTGTATTCTAGCGTTTTCCAATCTCTGTGTCATTCTCATTCACACGGCTGTTCTCTTTGATGTAATCCATGATCTCATCAAAATATGTAAATGCAAGACCCACGTAGCTGTCGGCTGAACCATAATAGATTGCGATCTTTCCGCTTTCCGGATCATGGATCGTTGCACATGGGAAAACTACGTTTGGTACAAATCCTCTTTCCTCATACCATTCTTCCGGTGTTAATAAAAAGTTCTCACAACGGTATTTAACAATGGATGGATTTTCAAGATCAAGAATCGCACCACCAATGCTGTAAACAAATCCATTGCAGGTTCCGCTTACACCATGGTAGAACATGAGCCAGCCCTCACTTGTTTCAATGGGTGCTGCTCCACCGCCGATCTTTAAAGATTCCCACCATTCATGTCCTCTGCCCATAACATGACGATGTTTTCCCCAGTAAACAAGATCCTTGCTTTCACTCACAAAGATATCACCAAAAGGTGTATGGCCACTGTCGCTTGGACGGCTGAGCATCATGAAGCTTCCATTGATCTTTCTTGGAAACAATACTGCATTTCTGTTGAATGGAAGGAATGGATTTTCAACACGGATGAAGGTCTTAAAATCTGTGGTTTTAGCCATACCGATCGCTGCACCATAAAAATCCTGACACCAAATGATGTAATACGTGTCTTCTACTTTTACAAGGCGTGGATCATATGCATAATGCGGCATAAAGGAATTACCCTCTTCATCCACAAAAGGTATCTTGTTCTCTTCAAAATCCCAGTGAATTCCATCTTCACTTCTTCCCATATAGATATATGGTATACCATTGGTCTGTTCTCCACGGAAAACACCAATAAATTTGCCTTCGTAAGGCATGACGGCACTGTTAAAAATTCTTGCAACATTCTTAACAGGATTTCTGCCGATGATCGGATTGTCCTTGAATCTCCAGACCGGAGCATTCACAATACCTTCCGGCTTTTCCTGCCATGGTACATTTGGTACCGCAGGGCTTATCATTAATGGTTTACTCATTGTAAAACCTCCTATAATCTCATCATTCCTGTGTAATTCCCATAGCGGAAACCATTGCATCCAGAATATTCTGATATCTGACTTTATAGGTTGTCCGACTGACTAATCCGAACAACTCTCCCGTTCCTGAAAAGGCACCATTATCCCACCAAACACACGGAACACCTGTCTTTGCTGCCTGGCCTGTATAATAGGCAGCCCATGCAGCCCGGTCTTCATCATTGTCTTTGTTCATTGCACCAAATTCTCCTATAATAACAGGAATGCCCTGACTGATAAATTTATCGTTTATTCTTGTCATCAGGTTGTCGATATCTCTTGTATCCGCAGCATTTGCAGCATTCCATGCAGAGGTACCACTCTTATTCAAAGCAAAATTATATGGTGTGTATGCATGTACCGATACGATCAGACGATCATCATTTGGCAGCACGATATCATTTATTACGGCCGCCTCCCCTGAGGCTGCATAGCCAGGAAGCATCAGAAATCTGGTCTTGTTCTTCCCGGAAGCCTCACGTATGGTCGATACAAACGCAGCATTGATATGGTTTATAACGGCTCTTGCTTCTGCTGTCCCACCATTCCACTCATACGCGGTATTACGAAGTCTCGGTTCGTTCATACATTCAAAGATCAGGTGTTCGTCATAATCTTTGAAAACTTCTGCAATCTGTGCCCACATGGCAGTGAGCTGCAGCGTGGCGGCATCTTCATTCTCTGTATAAGGATCGTACCATTCCTCATGGTGCATGTTTATGATGACATATAGATCATTTTCATAACAATAATCTACAATCTCTTTTACTCTGCCCATAAATTCTTCATTAATTTTGTATTCTGGTCCATCGCCTGTAAAAGCCTGCCATGTAACAGGAATACGTACAATAGAAAAACCATTTTCTTTCAAGGTTGCCATTAATTCAGAAGTTGTTGCCGGATTTCCCCATGAGGTCTCTTGCGAAGTCGCTGTTTTCTTGTTTCCACCCGTTGCATCCATTGTATTTCCAAGGTTCCAGCCCAGTGAAAAATTGCTGACAAATTCCATTGCTGTCATAGATGCAAAATCAATATCTTCCTGATCCACTGGTGCACTGTTTTCTTCCCCCTCCATATCAGCAGTTTCCTTATTCTCTCCGTCTTCCTCAGAACTTACTTCTGTGCTTTTCGTTGGTTCGGCTGTTACCTCTTTGGCTTCCCCTGATGTTGTATCTTCCGTTGTCGGTGTGATTTCTGCTGTCGGTGTGGTATCTGCTGTCGGGGTGGTTTCATCTGTTGGCGTATTCTGAGCAGCAGGGGTTGCGGTGCTTACCTCTGATACCTGATTGCCTGTCCTATTGTTTTCCGACGTGTTCTGGCACCCGCCAAAAAGTGATATCACCATTACAGAGAGTAGAATAATGCTTATCTTACGCAGTCCGGCCATTTTCCTCATGGTTTACCTCTTCCTTTTTGAAATAAAGTAATAAATCTTTTACCTTATTTTATATACTTCCGGGGAGTACTCCCCGGAAGTATACCCTGACATCTCAGATTACAGACCAAAAGCCTCGTCAATAAGTGACTGCAAAACGTTCTTTGTCTGTTCTGCCATTTGTGACGGTGTGTAGGATCCTTCAATCAGCATCTGAAGATTGAATTCACTGTTCGGGAAGGTAAGACTTTCCCAGATATCAAGTGTCTGCTTTTCTCCCATCATTTTCAGGTACTCAAAATTGCGTTCTGAATACATAGCATCTTCCCACCAGGTAAGATCACTGTCACGATAGTCTGTGTCATAATTATACCAGTTCGACCAGTCAAACATTACCTGGTAAACAAGAGCCGGGTTATCTACACCAACCGGAATGATATACCAGTTGCCTGCTGTTTTATAGGTAGCATTTGTTTCCTGATTACCACTTGGTCCGATCGGCCACGGTACAATACCAAACTCAAAACCAAGTTCATCGACTGTATAGTCTGACATGATCCAGCCCGGAGCAGCCCAGAAAGCTGTGAGGCCGTCGGCGAAGCAATTGTTATTGCCCCAGAAATCATCCGGATCCCACGGTCTTGCAACATTATCAACATTGTACATATTATACATAAAATCAAGAACTTCAATGGTTGCAGGTGAACTGATTCCTTCGGTCGTACCATTTGCCATACCGGTTCCGTTCGACATCATAAGATTACTGAACAACTGTGTAAATACCGTACCGAGACCATACACATCGGTAACACCATCGTTATTCTCATCAACGGTCAGAGCAAGGAGATACTCTCTGAACTTATCCCAGGTCCATTCACCTCTGTCATACAGATCCTGAGGATTTTCCAGACCAGCTTCATCAAGCATGGTCATATTAAATCCAAGCGGATAGGAATCCAGTGTAATGTTAGCCGGAGCAAACAGGTAGTTGCTCTCATCTCCCATAAGGTTCAGATAACGCATTACCTTCTGGTCGTTGAAGATATCACTGCTTGCTGAAGCATAACTTTCAATTGGCTGTGCATATCCATTTAATACAGCAGGAATACCAAAGGTAAGGTCTACAAGATAGATATCACAGTCCGGCTGTCCAGCCATAATGGAGGTATTGATACTTTCAATATCACCAGCCCAGGTAAGATTTACAAACCGAAATTCTACATTATACTTTTCTTCAATTGCACGGATATTATCAAGCTGCATCTGTGCCTGTTCTACATTGGCAACGCTTGGATTGTCATAGATATCATCGTGATCACTTGTATAATACTGATCATACCAGGTACCAACTGTAATTTCTCTGGTAGAAGTATGAGTTATCTCTACTTTAATATCATCCTCATTTCCACTGACTACGGTCTGAGTATCTTCTCCTGTGTTTGCTGCGTTCCCTGCGTTATTCTTTGTTGTTGCATTTCCACAGGCTGCCAGTGATGCTGTCATAACAAGAATCAATAAAATCGCTGCTGCTTTCTTTAACATAATAACTCTCCCTTCCTTAGTTTATGATCTGAACCTGCTGAACCGTAAGTGAAGAATTACAATCACCAACATTCATGGCATCCAGAGTCGTAAAATCACTGCCATATACAGCTACAATGTCTGCATAGTCAAAAGTTGCTTCTGTTTCATTAAAGCTTGAAGGACTAACTTTTGCCCAGCCTTCTCCACCACTCCAGCTTTGGAATATCAGCTCAAGAGGTGCTACCTGTTCTGCATCGATGTCAGATGCGGTGTAGTTCACAACTACCATACACCCTTCCGTGAAAAGTGCCGTATCTAGTGTCCCGCCATCATTTTTGATGGTTCCATAGATTGCCGCCTGTCCCCAGCCGCTGCTGCTTCCTGACCCGCCTGTCATGGTAAGCGTCGTTGCCGATCCTCCCGGTACCAGAATCGAAACCTGATTTACGGTAAGAGAGCTGTTGCAGTCGCCAACGTTAATGTTGTCGAGCGTCGTAAAGTCACTGCCATAAACAGCTATGATATCTTCATAGGTGAAGGTCGCTTCTGTTTCTGTAAAGGAAGAAGGACTTACCTTAGCCCAGCCTTCACCGCCACTCCAGCTCTGGAAGATCAATTCAAGAGGAGCCACCTGTTCTGCATCTACATTTGAAGCTGTGTAGTTTACAACAATCACGGAGCCCGGAACAAGATTTGCTATGTCAAAGGTTCCGCCATCATTCTTTAATGTACCGTATTTTGATGCCTGTCCCCAGCCGCTGCTGCTTCCGGTACTGTCAGCCGATGGAGTCATAATGATTTCTGTTGATGCTGCTGCAGCTTTACCAATCGTTACCTTTTTAATCTCAACTTCCATACCCTGATCATTTACACCAAAGAACTGAACATCCTTCGCCCAGTCAGCACCAAGGGCACCGATAATATCATCAACATAGAACTGAGCTATGTTCATTGATTCATTTATAGAAGTATTGTTGTCCATCAGATAGATACGTCCGTTCGCTCCATCCCAGTCAACACAGCCATTCATACCTGTACCGACCGGCCAGTCGACCGCTTCTGTCGCAACGTCATTCACTGCTGTCCAGTGCTGGAACGTCAGTCCCATACGCTGCCAGTCTGAATATTCCATTTCATAGTATATTGTAATTACCGTTCCCGGTGCAAACAATGCCGGATCATAATAGGTATAATCTGTAACCGAAGGATCAAAGGTAATTCCGGTCACAGGCCACCAGGAAGTACCTGTCGTACCTGCAAGCTCAACAAGTTCGGTCTCACCAATCGGTTTCTTCACATTATTCGACCAGTCAAGGGAACCAAAACCATTCGGACGATCAAAGGATACCGTCGTATCGACTGGAATTGCATTTCCATCTGCATCACGAAGAATGATGTTATCAATGTACATATCAGCATTCAGAGGTGTATCCCCTTCCAGCCCGGTGTCCGTCTCCAGTGTAAGAATTGCAATATTCTTCATACCGGATACCATAGATTCGTTCTCTGCAAGCTCATAGCTCACAACCTTAGGATTTCCTTTTTTCACATATACAGACCATTCTCCTGCCACCTGTGCGGCAGCATCATCCTGAAGAACGCCTACATACAGAAAGCCTGATGTTGAATGAAAACTTCCGTCTTCATATTCTGTCATAAGTTTCAATTCGATACTTCTTACATTTTCAATCTGATCGCCTGCAAGACTTGCCACATCGATACCAACTCTCGGAACACCTCCCTGTGTATCGATCTTAATCCATTTATTCCCATTGAAATCAACGATCGATAATTCCGAGTTGTCATATGTGCTAAGTGCAGTGTCCATCATAATGTATCCATAGTTACCATCCTCAAAGTCAGCCATATATCCTGCGGCTTCTGTTGTCCCGATGGAGTTTGGATCAATTCCTTCCGGAACAGGTGTCGGTTCATATTCCGGAAGCGGTGTCGGCGTCGCTGTTACTGCAACGGTGTCTGTTGCCGGTGTAACAGTGGTGGAATTCTCTGCCGCAGTGTTATTGCCACATCCTGAAAAACAAATAGAACAAATCAATGCAAGCAATGAAAGTAAAGCAAACCCAGTTTTTCTTTTTTTCAACATGATACTCCTCCTTATTTTTTTTAGTAAACCCTATTCTTTCCTTTGTTCTTTTTAACCGTGATTATGCGGATCATCTTCGCATTTCACAGGCAGTTTTGTATGATACTCTCCCCTATCACTCCTTTCCTCTCCTCTATTCATACTGTGGTGCAATTATCCAACAATACCGCTTCGTTCGACGCCTTCCATAAAATACTTCTGCAATGCCACATAGATAATGATGACAGGAAGAATGACCAGGACAACGCCTGCATAGGTGTAAAGCTGCAAGATCGTAGGATCAACGATTCTGTCCAGATTTCCAATCGTTCCGGATAGTGTCGTGATGCTTTTACTGATTGACTCTTTTGTATTAATTACAAACAGATTCGCAAAAAACAAATCATTGTATTGCCATACCAGCGAGAATATCGATACGGTTATAACAGACGGTATCGCATTTACCAGCATAATACGAAAATACGTGAACCAGGGTCCGGCTCCATCAACAAGTGCTGCTTCTTCAATTTCTTTTGGAAGACCTCGAAAGAACTGATTAAAAATATAAATATAAAGTCCTGAGCGAAGTCCACATCCAAGTAATGTCATAATGTACATTGGCCAGGTAGAACCAAGCAGGGAAATGGGTTCACCATTGATTGCGGTAACAATTCCAAGCGGATCAAAATTACGGAAGACCATATACAAAGGAACCATAATTGTATGAGTCGGAATTACGATCATTACAACAACACAGCCAAACAAGACCTTTTTAAAAGGGAATTGGAATCGAGCAAAACCATATCCCACCATCGAAGTTATGACGACCTGAAGGATCAGCAGGGACAGATCATACCACAAACTTTTTAATAGCACGGTCAGATAGTCAAGTCTGAGCCAGGATAAACGGTACCGGTCCAGAGTCGGATCTTTCGGTATTATATAGACAGATTTATCATAAACATCTGTATCAGAAAAAAATGAACTGCTTATAATACCGATCAGCGGACTCAAAATAATGTAGCACATTCCTATGATAATGACCCATCGAAAAAGGAGAAGTAGAAATTGTTTTGCCATATTAAAAGCTTTGCTGCGGTCATTGGCAAATTGTTTGTCCTGTTTCACATTAATAACAATATTTTTTGCTTTCTCAACAAGCTGCATACTCTCTCCCCCTTTCTAGTTGTAGTAAAATGTTTTTCTGGATATCAGACCACATACAATAACAAGAATTGCACATACGATGACCGAACTTATTAAACTCATGGCCGAACTGTATCCCCATTTTTGATTGGTAAAGGCCATCTCATAGGCTGCATTTACAACGTCACTGTTTATGAAGGAATCGACTACGGTATATACAATATTTGTAATTATTAATGGTGTCACCATTGGAAATGTAACCTTCCAGAAGGTCTCATACGCGGTAGCTCCCTCAATCTTTGATACTTCGTACATGGAAGCCGGAACTGCCTGTAAAGCAGCAATGAATACGACGATCTGAACACCGGATCTTGTGATGATATCATTGATTCTGCCTACTGCACTGACAACGTAATCCAGTATGGAGGGCGGCATACCAATGTTTTCAAACATTGCAAAATAATAATCCACATTGATATTGACTGCTGAACTCGCAGTATCAACGGCAACGGTACTAACACCGTCAACCATTAACTGTCTGGCTGTATTGATGGTCTCCATAATTGCATCCGCATTCAGAATGACAGGGATAAAGAATATCGCACGTACCAGTGTTCTTCCTTTGAATTTCTGATTCAAAAGAATTGCCATCAAAAGACTGAAGAAAATAATCAGGGGAATATCAATGCCGATATCAAATACGGAGTTGACCAGAGTCTGCGTAAAACTGCCATGTTCCGTCAGCATATAAATATAATTATCCAGACCTACATAGGTAAATTTAACACCGCCTGTATCAAGCAGTTCAATGGAGTTGAAGCTCCATTTTACTGCCATAAAAATACTTTTTACATAAAAGGTGAGAAAGCCAAGCAGCCAGGGTGATATAAACAGCAGTCCAACGACAGCACGTTTTTGAAGTAAAGTAAGTTTATATTTTTTAGTCATTGCTGCCTCCTTCCACCACATAGGAATTTGCTTCTATCGTCATCTGATCAATTGTCACCGGATTTTCTGTCGTATTTATATAGAATACATATCCATTGGAGTATGTGATTTTCTTAACGCCTTCTGCAAGAATCTCATGCTCTGTTATGGTGCAGCCGGCAACTTTTGTGAGCACTTCATTTGCTTTGCTGTAAATTGCTACAGCATCCTCCATCCAGGTCTGATAACTTGTCGAATAATAACGGTTCAACCCCGTGTATTTCAATTCACTTGAATCTGCATAGGTAAAAGTAAAATGAGGCGATGCGCCATATTCGATCAGATGAAGAACAATGTCATCCTGGTCAAAAGTATCACTTAAGTTAATCGAAGTACCACAGTAATTAATGCAGCCGTGCATTACCATCTCATAAAAAGGTATTTCTTCATCAATTGAATAATAAGTATTCGCTGAAGTTGCCACATTGATCAGATCATCTGCATAGGACAGACCATAAAAATTACAATCGTTGAAAAGTAACTGTTTCCCAGTTTCCTGCAAGGTGTCCAACTGATCGAGGACAATCTGTTTTGCATATTCACGGTCTATGAATTCTGTTCTTTTCTTATCCGAATAAAGCGTATCCCCCAGATCGCGCAGTGAAATTCCTGTAATATCGTAATTCTCTATCTCCTTTGCAAAATCCGAAACGTAACGAGGCAGGAACTTTGGAGACAATAGGTCATATAGCGTTTCAATATAGAAAAGTGATGACAGATTCGTCAGAGTTGCCGGATTTACCTGTCCAAAGGAAGCAATTCTTCCTCCCGCATAATATCTTGCGGTCTCTCGCAGATAATTGTATCTCTTCGAAATATAGGTCACTTTCTCAAACGCTACATCAGCATATAATTTCCCCCCTGTACTTTCCAGCAAACTGCTCAGCTCCTCAAATTCTTTTTTCCCTCCAAGTTTAGACAGTCCTGTAATCTTATCCGGTACATCATGATAATATCCTCCATTGAACCACCCCTGGTAATTCATTACCAGATTTGACACGGAGGCGTCATTAAATGTATCTGCAATTTCGGCCGCCTGATCAAAGGTCGTCATTGCCTCCGTCTTCAAATACTGAATTCCGAGGAAATAATCGTATCGTTTTACTCCTCCAATGATGTCCAGATACATTGGAATGGAACTGCTTTCCTCCAATAGTTCCAACGTTCCTTCCTGCAGCAGGCGATCACGAAAATAATTCGCCATACCTGAATATCCATCCTCGTCGTCTGTCAGAAAGGAATATCTCATCTGAATATCGACATCATAGATTTCATCTTCTGCGATTGGCAGGTCAGCCTCACTTCCCGTTGAACCGAACATGGACAGTTTGCTTGTGTTACGAAGTGAATACTGAGAGTAAATGTAATTGTAACTGTTCAATTTCCCTGAGATTGACGCGGTCAGTAACGCAAGGGATTCTCCGTTTTCTATGGAAACGAAAATGCCGCTGTTCTCTCTCTGAATGCCAAAAACAGGAAGTCTTGCCGTTAATGCGTTTTCTACGACTACATTTTCTGAGGCAAGCGGATCAATTCCGTAAATATACTGTGCATAATCCTGTACATTAGTTTTCCCATTATTAAAGTAAATGAGCGATCCCGATCCATTTGGCACCAGCATATAACCATTTTCATCCGTACCTGCTGCTCCAAAATAGCGAAGAAGCTGAATGTTTGAAATTTTGGAACCACCATTTTCTTTGATTAGCGACGTAGGCAGGTTTACAACAAGTGAATCTCCGGAAAGCCGGTATTCCAACGCTACAACGAACGACATTGGTACAATTCCTTCAATTCCCGAATCTGTCATATCTGACTCAAAATCTTCCTGTGTATACCCTGCACCTTCAAAATATTTGTTCAACTTACGAAGCGTTGATGCACCTGTTTTTGCCGCTTCGATCAGCTCCATCAGGTCACCGCTGCCTTCACTCGATTCCACATAACGCATTGTTACGAATTTAGCATCTTCCTCTGACATCTTTGCTGTGAATTTTTCAAGTCTTTCACTGGTTATGTATGTTGGTACAATGCCCGTCGGGCTGCTTAAGTCTCCAAGCGTGTACGTATATCGAATTCCATCTGCCAGGCTCTCAATCTCGACCTGAGAAAAGGCAACGGCCTGATCGTAGGAATTATAGGTTGCTGCAACATGCGAAGTATTAATGAACTCAACCACGAGCTGAGACTGAAGAAGTGATTTGTTGATCTTTGAGGCAAGCGGATCGAACTCTGCATCCACCGGATTGGAATAGGTTATGGTTCCATTCCGCTTATCAACAATGGCAACCGCTGCTGTCTCTGTATTGGTATACAACTTCAAAACTTCATTCTCCGCTGCCAGCACCATACCATCGACCATGGGATCGCTGTCCGCTAATTCCTTGAATTTTTTACCTTCTTCAATGTCATAGGAAGCTTTTGATTCTTTGTATTTGTCATACAGTTTGAAATGAATCAGGGAATAAAGTCCAGAGATCAAAGCAATCAAAACAATCACTGTTACTATAACAAGTACTATTTTTTTTAGTAAACTCATTTTCTTTACCATTGCCATCCTCCCTACCCTCGAAACAGCAGTTCAAGGTAAATGCTCCGCAAGAACATAAACACCTGATCCAGCAAGGTTGACAGCATCATGTATACAAATAAAATGATTAATATAGAAATTATCGTTAAGAACAGTGTAACTAAGGTCTTTCCAAGGGAATAATTGTGTATCGTCATGATACCAAGCAGCATCATGATTACGGTCCATGCCGTACCAATGAATACGATTAAATAGTAAAAAGCTTCTTCGTCACTCGCAATGAATCTTGACAGTATTATGGCCGGGATTCCGCAAAGAATCATGGGCATAAGGGAATATCCAACTGCCATAACGATATCTTTAAATCTTCCTTCGCCATTCATAAGGCAGGTCACAGACCAGTTTCCCACACAAAAAAGAAAAAATATCACAAAGATGCCCTGCATTTCACTGAACAAATCAACGGTTCGAGGATTGACATCATTCACAACAAATCCCGCCCAGATGCGATTGAGCGTATAGGTAAGTCCGCACAAAAAGACAATGATCAAAGCAATTGGAACACTTCCTCTTTCTCTGTGTCTGATCTCATAAAATCCATCCAGAGGGTGTGACAAAAGGTAGAATGTATATCTGAATTTTTCAACTGAAAAATACTTATTCATAGCTTTGTCCTCCCATCTTTTTATGTTTCTTACGAATTCTTTTAAATACGAGCCAGGCAGCCAGAATCACAACAGCACCTGTCATAAAGTATCCGAGATTCTTCTTTAAATATTCATTCCGATATCTTTTGTATGCAATCGAGTAATACTGTTTGCTCATACCGAGCTTCAGATATTTCATGGCCAGCTTATATTCCCCCGTCGTAAGATAAGCCTTTCCGATTCCGACATTGGCCAGCTCCAGATTTTCGTTGAATTTCAGGACTTCTTTCCATTTGTCAACGGCTAGTGTTTCATCTCCGTCATATCGAAGTTCGACCGCATCATTGATCAGATTTCCATATTCCGTTGCTGTAAAAGATATGATCTCAGCACGGTACGAATCCAGGACCAGGATTTTCTCCTCTCCCGCTTCGATCGCTACCGGTGTCACAAAAGTTCCTTCCTGTGTACCGATTCCTCCAAAGATATACAATAGGTTACCTTCATAATCATATGTAAATATACGGCCGCGTTTGGCATCAAGCAGGGAGTAGATCCCTTTGTTTCGGTATACTACATCTATGATTCTTGACGGCCCGGAATAATCTGAAAATCCATCGATCCATAAATCACCGCCCAGATTCGCATTTTGTCCCTTTTTTATGACATCCTGTCCATTTGGATTAAGCCTCATGATTGCCTGTATTCCTGCACTGTCAATATAGGATGCATATAAGAATCCGGAAGGGTCAACATCGATTCCGGTGTATTCTGTTGCTATATACATCAATGATTTTTCGCGTTGTTCTTTGGTTTTGAATTTCTTCCAGAATTTCTCTATTGTTGAAATCTTGACCGGAATCGTTCCAAAAAAGCTGGTGAACTGTCCGTTCTTTTCAAAAACCAGGACCCCCTGAAACATGAACTGTGCTACAACATAGATTCTTCCGGCATAATCGACCGTAACTTTTAATGGTGTGAACACATAATCCTCTTCCAGAACATCTGAAGTCGGATTTTCAACGATCTTTACAAGTTCAGGCGTCTGTTCTGTTTCTTCAACTTCGCCAAGAAGGACGAAAAGGTTCAGAACTACGATACGGTTATTCTGGGAGTCTGCTATATACAGCTCATTGTCTGCTGTTGCACAGACCCCATAAGGTGCATTAAAGGTATCCGTCGTCCCGTTGTTATTAAATTCTGTAATCTCTTTAACGATGGACTTCATGTCCTCACTTAAAATCAGCACTCTGTTATTTCCTGTATCTGCAAGATAAACAAGTCCGTCCTGTGCTACAAAGATATCCTGAGGATTCGAAAATGCTGTTGTACCAAGTGAAACTCCTGATATGCTGTTATCCGGAACATAAGCAGCCGGTGTAAAAACAACTTTATCCCAATAATCATAATTGTAAGTATCATAAGGAACTTCCGAAGCATAGGCCGTCAACGGTTCCATAATCATCAGTAACAGGAGAATAACAGGAATCAATTTATTTTTCATAAAACGTTTCATGTCTGCTCCCCCCCTTATTCTTTCATACCGGATGTCGTCATTGTTTCCAGAATGTTGCTCTGACAAATCAGGAAAAATGTAATTGGTATAGCAGCAATGATCAATGTGACCGCAGCTGCCGCACCTGCTCTTGCCGCACCGCCTGCTGTGATCTGCTGCAATGCGTATTGCAGTGGTTTTAATTGTTCACTTCGCAGATAAGCCGTTCCTGTATTGCCCCACATCTGCTGGAACTGGAAAATCGCAAGGGTAAGCCATGCCGGTTTTACATTTGGCATTATAATCTTTCGAAATGTCTGCCACTCAGAAGCACCATCGAGTCTTGAGGATTCCACCAGGGAATCCGGAATCTGTTCCATGAACTGCTTCATCAGGTACAGTCCCATGCCATACTGCCATGGCGGTAATATAACCGCTAAATACGTATTGTTGATGTGCAGAGCCGAAACAATCATATAGATCGGTATTTGTGTTACCTGCCAGGAGAACATCATAGACAGGATGATCAGGGCAAATAATACTTTCTTGCCCGGAAAATCATGTTTTGCCAGCGGATATGCCGCCAGCGATGCGATCAGTACATGGCCTACGGTTCCACTGGTCGTAATGATTACCGTATTCATGATATATCTTGAAAATGGAACCCATGTTGTATTCATCAATACGAACAAGTCAGAAAAATTCTCAAGCGTTGGATTTCTTACAAATATTTTTTGTGGGTACTGAAAAATCTCATCCAATGGTTTTAATGCGTTATTAACGATCAGAATAAGCGGCAGCGCCATACAGATTCCACAAAATATCATTAAAACGTATAGAATGGTATTTCCTGCCCGTGAGCGGTTCAGACGTTTTGCCCTGCGGATTCGGCGGCGGTTCTTCCTTATTACTTCTTCTGCTGTCATATCAGTCCCCCACCCTTCGTAATATTCTCTGGACCAGTTTGTTCGAACCTACCATCAAGAGGAACAAAACAGTTGCGATTGCCGATGCATAACCCATCTCAAATCTGGTCATACCATAATCAAGCAAATGTGTAACAACTGTTGCACCGGCATAGTTAACACTAGGGTTGCCGGCAAGCTGAATGGATACATCTGCTACAGCAAAGGAGGTTGTAATCTGCATTACTGCGCCGAACATAAGCTGAGGCTTCATAGCCGGCAGTGTTATATACCAGAGTTCCTGCCAGCGATTTTTAATACCGTCGACCGCACCGGCTTCATACAGTGTCTTGTCTACCGTTTGAAGGCCTGCAATAAATGCCAGGAATCCGGTTCCCAGACTTAACCATAACTGCACCACGATAAGCATGGGAAGCACGTACTTTTCTGTCTTCATCCA
This sequence comes from Clostridia bacterium, assembly GCA_003249225.1. Lineage (GTDB taxonomy): Bacteria > Bacillota > Clostridia > Lachnospirales > Lachnospiraceae > SZUA-448. Next base: position 100,484 of record QKJQ01000027.1, read on the forward strand.
AAGAATAGGGTTATCTATGATCTGGAGCTTTAAAAGCAAACTGTTCAGATACCCATATCTGTCACCGGTCAGAATAATGTTCCAGATCAGATACGCCTGCCCGCTGATGGATGGTGCATAAAAGATCAATGTCAGGAAAGCTCTCATCTTCCCTTTGAACTCATTGATGATCCAGGCGAACATCAGGCATAGAAAATAACTGACCGGTCCTGTAATTACCGCAAACAAAAAAGTGTTCTTTAAGGCGATCAGGAAGATATCATCTTCCAGAAAAAGCTTTACATAGTTATCCCAACCAATGAAGGTTGGCCATTCCAGCATATTAAAATACGTAAAACTCAAAAAAATCGATACAACAACTGGCAAGATCGTAAAGAAAAGGAATAATATAAAGAACGGTGCCAGCATCAGATAGGATGTCTTACTGCGTTTGATCCGTCTCCACAAAGACCATTCTTTTTTTCCTGCCAAATTGACACTTTCCGGATACATCTGCATTACCTTCCCCCCTTACTCTTCTGCCAGCGGCAGACCAAATTCAACCCTTTTATAATTTATCTCATCGTTGATGTAGATGATCTTATTGGTCAGCTCTTCTCTTGGTGTTGCCGTGTTCACTTCCGTTGTTACCGTATAAAAAGCATTGTTTACATTTCGCCAGGTAAAATAACCGCCAGGAACCTGTGGAATACCTTTTGCTTCCTGGAATTGGGAGTATAAGGCATCATAATCTGCGACTGGCCACGGAAGTCTTGAAAATGCTGCAATGTTTGCTGTTGCGACACGCGCAGAAGCTCCCATAAGACTTTCCATTTCACGGCCATAAAGTGTCTGGGTGTCTTCCGATGTCCACCACTTTAAGAATTCCCATCCGGCTTCTTTTTCATCGGAAGCTTCCATAAGTACACAGGCCTGTCCCGAGCTTCCGATTGTGTTATTTATTATAAAATCCCCATTTTCATCGTACACATAATTTCCGTTCTCATCTTTCTCTGCAGTTCCAGGTACCGGAGCGAATCCCCACAATCCCTTAATGTCCGGTGCTGAAACCTGAAAATTATTGTATACGGTGTAATCTGCTATAATGATTGGTGCTTCACCGGTACGAAATCTTTGTTCTACAGATGTCTCCTTGTCCAGTTTGTATTCCGTATAATACTCACAGTATGTTTTGAATGCATTGATTGCTTCATCGCTGTCGAGTGCTGACTTTGTGGCATCCTCGTTGTAATATTCTCCTTCGTTCTGGTATAAGAACATCGTAAATACCTGTTCCGAAGGTAACATACCAATCTCCATCTGATTGTTATTCAGCACAGAAAGTGCAACTTTAACATCATCCCAGGTCTTTGGAATCGTAAGACCGAGTTCTGACAGTATATCTTTTCTGTAGAACATCATAAGGAACGTCTGTGTTTCCGGTAAAGCGAAGGTTGCTCCGTTGTATTCATAGGCCACCATTGCGCTTGGGAAGAATCGCTCTTTAATCTCATCGAGGTCTTCGAACTGACTAAGATCTGCAACTGCATTACGAAGACCATAATTCATGGGAAGATCATAATTGACCTGAATGGCAACATCCGGTCCCTGGCCGGCCAGTGTAGCCTGCAACAGCGTTGACATGTCGACCAGCATTACATTGACATTAATATCATTCTCTTTCGTAAAATTCTCATCGATCAGGGCTTTGATAACATTGGCCTGATCTCGGCCTGTACCGATCCAGAGGGTCAGTGTAGGTGCCTCACTTTCCTTTTCTGCTACATTTCCGATCTGGTTATAATCAATTACAAAGGAGTAATACAGTCTTTTTATCTCATGAACCAGACGCTTCCACCAGTTATCTCCTGATTCAGGTTCTTCTACATCAGTAGAGTAAATGTATATGGTATCCATCTGCAGCGGCTGTGAAAGTACTTCATTGATCCAGGTACCGCAAGCCCTGACATTAATTTTATAATTCCCAAGGACCTTAACAAATCTCTCCTGATCTTCGATCAGACTCTCCAGCTGATCTCTCATGGTGATAAGAACAGTCTCTTTATCGCTGTTTCTTCCTGCTGCAGCACGAAGTCTTGTAATCGCAGAATCAAGAAGATCGTGAACTTCGATCAGTTCTCCTTCCAGTTCCGGAAGTGTATCTTCCAGCTGATAATCTCTCCATGTATCCGGTGAAACGCCCGTAATTCTGATGACTTTTCGGTATATTGAATTCAATTTTGATAAGGATTCCTGTACATCTGCAATGATTGTTGAAAATTCACCCAGCACCGCTTCCATCCGAATCGTATGTTCGCCGGCTTCCAGATAGATCTCATAAGCATTGCCATCGTTATCCGAAAGCGTATCCATCCTCCAGTTCTGTGAGTAATTAAAACCGTAATCACTCAGCTCATCAAATGGCACCACTCCATCGATCATTATCTTTCTGGATACGTAAATACCTTTCATAAAGTTTTGCTTCACAAACATGGAGATGTTATAGTATCCACTTTCTTCAACGGTAAAATCCCATTCCAGCCATTGTCCGACGAGTCTCCATGAATTTCCGCCTATCGTATTGTTCTTAAGTTCCTTTGCACTGTAAGGATACACTGCCGAGGACGCCTGATCCTGTGTCGGATATAACATCTGCGATGATTTTCTGTCTGCATTCTCAGCTTCGATTCGTATCATCTGGTCTTGTGCTGTGTTCTTCACCGTTGAATCCAGTGCAGCTTTCGTATCTTCATAAGACATGATCTCACTTGAGTTTGTCAGTGTCATACTGCGCAGTAACATGGGTTCCCGAAGTGAAACGATCGTAATATCATGTATTCCAGCGGTCAGATAAATTTGAAGAGCCTGTGTTACATAGCCCTGACTGTCATATAGAAAACCGGTAACCCATTCTGGTGTTTCGATTTGTGACGGCTTTAAATCATTTCCCTGGTTATCGATCTCCCAGCTTGTATGCCGGATACCATTTTCATCCAGCGTATAATCTGATATTATATTGCCCCATATTCTCGGAAATTCAATCGATGCAAGCTCAGCATACGGCAGTTCACCATCAACAAAGAAGCTGCGTTGAATGTTTGAATTCTTTCCTTCAATCGGGTAGTAAAGAAGCGAGATTTCATAGAAACCTTCCGAAGCCACTTCGACTTCATATTCAATCAATCCACTTTCATATGTCAGAACAGCATCACCGGAAATTCCTTCATAATCTGTGTAGATAAGTGGCTGACTTTCTATGTCATTGCCTTCCTCATCAACGGAACCATCGGTAAAACGAACATAATCGGTCGCTTCAATTGTGTAGCTGTCGTACGGATGGATATTCTGAAACTGTTCTGTATAATCCCTGTAATCCAAAATACTTTCGTCGATGGAATAGGTTGCAATCTCTTCCTCATAGTCATCCAGCGAATTGGTCGTCATAGCACCGGCGATATCACTTTGGTGTATGATCTGCACCATCAGTGCAATTCCCATTAGTACAGCCATCAGCTGGTACTGTAACCTTCTTCTTTTCATAGCTTCCTCCTCAGTTGAATTATCAAAACCAAATGTCTTTTTATTGTTTTACCTTATTGATTATTCCAGATACCACAAATCTTCCTTTGATTCTGACTGTTTCGAATCCTCATTTTGATTCACCGGAACCATATACTTTTTTAAAACCGGCTCAATCAGGAAGGTCAGAAAATAAACGGCGATGCCAGGAACAACAAGTATACAAAAGATTGGAACATTCCATTTTACAAAAGCAAAACAGATCCCCAGGGTTCCACCGGAAACCAGTAACATTTCAGGTAAATGCCGAAGCGCCATTATTGTTGAAAACCGAAGCAATTTGCCTGTTTTCATATAAAATCTTGATAAATTGATACAGCTAAAGAAAAAAATGCCAAGAAGCAGAACTGCCAGTGCATCATAGAACATCAAAAGATATACACCTGCAATCGACTGCATGTCTCCTGCCGCTTCGCGTCCAAAGAACACCCCGGCGCCGGCAAGTACAAAAAGAAAGGTAAGAATCATCCCCTGAAGCAATGTACGCAAGAACGAATGAAAAAATTCTTTCCAGGGATATCCCCTGCCTTTTCGAATCGACTTGATCGTTGCGTAATAGAAGGAGGATGTGGCCCCTGCCATGGTAATGACAGGGGTACAGCAGATCAGCCAAAGAAGATTGACCAGAATGATCTGCCCCACATGATTAAGCAATTGAATTATTTTATTCCCATAGTTTTCCATAGTCTGCCTTCACCCCACTTTGAAGATATCTTACTTCATATTATTTTGATTTTATTTCATAGGTCGTCAGGTCCGGAAGTTCATCGAGTGTCAGAACCTTCTCATGTTCGTACACTTTCAAAAGCATTGACTCTTCTGTGAATTTTTCGGACAGCTTAATGACCAGTCCGGTATCCACCACAAAATCTCCCTGCCAGGTCGCAAAAAATCCCCACATGGCGCCATCCCGAATCGCAAGATCAGGATCGAACAGGCAGCCATTCTCTGACAGTACTACCATTTTAGCCGGACTTGTATAGTTGACAGCTTCCATGTATTTCCCGACCTGAGATGTATAAACATGTTCCCCCGGATATATATCTTCTCCAATAATATCCACATATTCATCTCCCGGATACCAGGATGCGTCCTGTCCGTTCCAGAGCCAGATCAGATTGTCGAGTCCATACTCCTTGGTAAGTGTGTCATAAAGTAAGACCCATAACTTTTTGTAAGCTTCTGCTCCCGAAGCTCCCCACCAGAACCATCCGCCGCTTGCTTCATGCAGAGGTCTCCAAAGAACCGGTACATCTGCGTCTTCCAGCTTTTGAAGTTCACCGGCAATCACTTTGATGTCATCAAGTAACAGCTGATAGCCTTCTTCATCCTCACCGTTCATGATCTTAGCGAGATTTATGTTGGTTTCTTCTGTGTAAAATCCCCTGTACCAGGTTCCGGTCAGATATTTTTCCGGTGCATTCCAGTGCCAGCACATGGTCACAATACCACCTTTGTCATGAAACTCAAGTGCATATTCGACCGCTCTTGAAACAGAGCCATTCGCAATTCTCGAACTTGATGCTTCGATCAGATCAAGACCCAGAACCGCCGGGAATTTCCCTCCTGTTGTTTTCCAGATTGCTTTAATCTCATCTCCGTACATTCCGGAATCACAATATTGTCCGGATAAAAAATACTCACCATATATATCCGTCATATAGCTCATCAGTCTTTTTGCACAGTCGGCAGCATTTGGATTGACCAGATCTGCCGATACTTCATATATAGAAGTATCCAGGTCTTTTGATTGTTTCACTGTCATATAATCAAATTTTATCCATCCCCAGCTCTTTACCAGAGATATGATATGACTCCCCTCTTCAAAATAAATTCGTTCAGCAACAGAGAACGATACACTATCTTTCTTTGATGAAATGGAGGCTGTCTTTTCTCCATCGACATAAACATCATTTTCTTTCTCACCGCCAATTCCGGCCGTAGCAAAATACAGGTCATAAAAACCAGCAGCTGTTATTTCTATGGTTATCTCACAAGAATCGGTATCTGTTTCAAAGCCCTCGATATATGCCTCACCTGAATAGCTTTTTCCGCCGTTCTTCACCGTGACATTACCAAGTAACGTTCCATCTTCTGCTTCATAGGTAACATCAGGAACCGTAACCTTGTCAGCCGTTGTCTGATCCGTTCCTGCTGTCTGTTCTGCTCCCGCGTTCAGATCAGCATTTGTGGTATTTTCATTCCCTGCTACAGTCTGGTTCACCACCGATGAATTATTGTCTGACACGGAACCAGATTCATTTTCCTGCGCATTACCACAGGCACTTCCAAAAACAGATACCAGCACAATGAGTATGAGTGCGACCAATGTTACTACGGAATGTTTTCTATTCTTCATATCCTTAAATTCCCCCATTTTATATATAGTGCATTATAGTGCATTTGTTTTTTTGATGCTCTTTGCCAATTCATGCAATTATATATGCATTATATCAACTTTATACCAAATAAAAACCATTATATTTTAGCTTATTGCACAATATAAATTAGTGTTTTAGCTATTTACCATATTTTATGTATACATTTTTGCCAGTCAATTATTCAAATGTAATTGTGCATGTTTGTGCACTCAAAAGCAAAAATGTACCTGCGCACATGTGCAGGTGATAATGGAACAGCATCCGATTCAGTAGTTAATAACTGTTACGTTGTTTCATTTGTGCATCTATGCGCAGATCATTGATTCCTATCCTTGTTATTTTGTTTCGCTGTCTCCTGCTCTTGAAGACTCTCTGAAAATAAGTTCTACATTAACCGTTACAATCTCATTGGGAAAGCCAGGATTTGCAAGTCTCCACATAATCTGCTGTACCAGTCGTTTTCCAAGTCTTTGATTTCCCACCCTTACTGTTGTCAAAAATGGCTCCAGCTGCGACGAGATGACTTCCACATTATCATAACCTGTAACCGCTATATCCTGAGGTATCCGCTTTCCACAGCTTTTATAATATCGAATTACGTCAAGTGCAATGTCATCATTGGCACAGACAACTGCATGCGGAGGTTCTTTCCATCCGGAGACCACATCAACCACTTCAAGCGAATTGTAATATCTCTGCGGTCGGCTCGCTGTTGCCAGCATCGAAAACTCAGGATCTATTCCGGCATCCTTCATAGCTGCCATATATCCCTGATATCGATCCAGTATTGTCCTGCAATATGTAATGTCTCCAATAAAGGCAATGCGTTTTCTTCCCTGTAACAGAAGACTTTCCGTGAGTTTCCTGACACTATAGAATCCTTCTGTAAGTACAATGTCTCCACAGGATAAGGTATGTTCAATATCTGCCGGAGCATCCAGAAACACCATAGGAAGATTTTTTTTCTTAACTTTCTCAACATATTCCGATCGAAAAACGCACAGCATGATTACAGCATCAACGTCTTCATGTAAATCCCTTGGCAGGATCAGATTATCTTCATCTTCTTTATTTACAAAATTAAATCGCATCTTTGAACCATGCTTATTTAATTCATCCGAAATTCCCATCAGAATACTGTTCCAGAAAACAGATAACTCTCTTCGTACCAAAACAGCAATTGTTTTTGTCGAATTTGCTGAATTCTTTACATTGAATTCATTTACAACAGCAGGCGATAGCTTTGAGTATCCCATCTCGTATGCTTTTTCAATTACCAAGTATCTTGTTTCATATGCTACAGTATCACTATTGTTCAAAGCTTTTGCCACAGTATTTCTGGACATCTTTAATTCACGCGCTACGTCCTGTATGGTAACTCTGTTCATCTGCCCCACCTTTCACCTCTTTTGTTCTTTACGATGATTTTACATCTTTGTTCATTCGATGTCAATAATGCACTCAAAAATAGTGCGCTTTTGTGCATTTATTTTTGCATTTAATGATGCGAATGCATCAAAAAAGAGTATTTGCATCAACTTAATGGTAATATAATGCATTTACTCCTTCCCGATATGTACGAATTCAATTATTCTTCTTTCTGTATAGCACACAATAGCAGCATTTTATAATGCATGTTTGTGCATTCAATTTTACGAGATGCACAAATTATTTTTTACTCAAGACTCTCCCTCAATCTTTTTACCGCTTTTATAAACAGCTTCCAGGTTCCAATCAGCACCGATAAGCAGAATATCTGCCGTTTTCCCTTCTGCTATACTGCCAATATTTTCTTCAAGACCGATTGACTTTGCCGGTAGATAAGTCGCTGAAAGAACAGCTTGCTCTGCCGGAATTCCGAAGCTTATAGCTCGACGCATCATTTCATATAAATCAACCGATGACCCGGCAATCGTACCGTCCTTTAATATCGCTTTCCCATCCTTTACATAAACATCCAGTCCTCCAAGCTGATATATCCCATTTTCCATTCCTGTGGCACTCATGGAATCCGAGATAAGTACGATTCGATCTCCGGCCACTTTATATATCAAGCGAATGACCGCCGGATGAATATGAACCCCATCACAGATCAATTCTGCAAAAACAGGAAAATCAGAAACAGCGCCAACAATTCCAGGTTCTCTATGATTGAGACCATTCATCGCATTAAATAAATGAGTTACGTGATCTGCCCCATTTTCAATCGCCTTTTTTGCCGTTTCATAGGTGCACTCTGTATGTGCCAGAGAAATAACCATATCCTTCGCATATGTTTTTATGAACTCACCTGATTTATCAAGGTCTGGATCGACAGACAACATGCGAATACAGCTCGGAGCATCTTTCCTCCACTGATCCATCAGTTCTTTTGACAACTCCAGAAGATATTGTTCATCATGCGCCCCCCTTTTCTTATGACTTAAAAAAGGCCCTTCCATATGTATTCCTGCAATAAGCGCAAGTTCTTCTTCCTCCGTCTGATTATCCATCCGGGTCTTTATTGTTTGCAATGCTTTCTGTGTTAATTCAAGATCCTCAGTCACGGTGGTTGCAAGTACATGAAGAATGCCTTTTGAGGCATAAAAACGCAACATTTTTTTAAGACCTGCCTCATCTGATGTAGCAAAATCCTCTCCAACACATCCATGCGAATGTATCTCCACAAGAGCAGGAATCAATTTTTTCCCTTTCGCGTCAACGACTTCTTCTTTTTCATAGGCTACGATTGATTGCTCTATTTTTACTATTTTTTTTTCTTCTATTCTTATATCCGTATCAACAAATCTGTTTTCCATAAAAACTTCTGCATTCTTTATCAGCACTTTAATTCCTCTTTTCTTTTTGTATGAACCTAAAAGTAACTTTTGTTCTTTTTTTCGTATTCATTCCTGCATTTTTATAGCGATCTTTGTCAGACGAAAAGTCAGCCAGTCATCCTCTGCTGACTGAAACAAATCATGCCGTAAAACATTTTTTCCAACCCTTGCTTTGTTCTTCCAGTAGTCATCTCCATGTAACTCTTCCATTCTTTTATACAGATGGCTCACCAGGCCCACATAATCTCTCATTGGCTTTCCCTGAATATAAAAGGCACCTTCCTCCGGATGATAAAATCCCTTCAACCATCTTAAAATTGTTGCCGGCATTTCTTCTTCCATGTCAAAGCCACACTCTGAGAACATCTCAAGCTCACGAAGCATTACATGTCCATGGCAGGCAAATGATTCCCATAATTCTTTGGGCAATTTTTCCATATGTCTGTACAAAAAGGTCAGTACATTATGCAGTGCCTCCTTACTTACAACATCTCTTGCCGCGTATAAAGTCCTTGCCGCATAATAGCTTCCCCAGGCACAGCTCCTGTCCCATGGCCATCTTCCCTTTGTTGTACATGGCTTCTTAGAATCAGCCAGATGACTATCATTCAGCCACCCACCGTCCTCTCTCTGACACGCAAGAAAGTTCTGCAGCGGAATCTTCATGATATCTTCCCCTGCCATTCCAACACTCGAAAGAGCCCATACATTCATTCCCCATAATCCACAGCAATTCTTAATCTGAGGTGTTTCATCTGTAAAATTCACTTCCCTTTTGATATATTCCACGGCTTTTGCTATCTCTGCCTGTTCTCTTGTAAACCCAATCTCACCAAGAAATGGCAGGATCCAGTCTGTTGTAACAAATTTTGGTCTTGATGCATTATAACCTGAATCTCGCTGATAACCTCTTGGCCCCCAGGGTCCTTTTGAGAACCACGACCCATCTTCGTTCTGACAGTTCAAAATCTCCTTTACAACTTCATCTTCAAGCACTGCCTTCCATAGCTCTGCCATTCTGTCGGAATGGATATCCGAATGTTTTATATCCCGCTCTATAAGATACAAAACAGGAGCAGACGCATGTTTTTCCAACCATTTTAAATTTTTATCAATTTCATTTTTCGTTAAGAACATCAAAATCTCCTCCTGTCATTCTCTTACTTCTTTTATTTAACCATAAACTGTCTTAGAAGACAATAACATATTGTTAACACTTTATCATGAAGTATTTGTGAACTTCCTTGTAACTCTTGACTTTACAATATAATTGATTACAATAATATGATACCATGTATTAAAATTCTTATGTTTTATTTATGTTTCGGGGAGGATTCATATGAAAATTGTACCAGAAAAAAACAAAAAAAAATCAGTTATGGATTATCATCTATTACTACCGTTTCTTGGTGTTCTCACCTGTGTACTGCTTTTCTCTGCTTGTGGTACAAATGATAACGCAAATGAAACTGCAGGCATCAGCAATGGTTCTGCTGAAAGTGTTACCACTTCCGATAATTCTTCTGATAACTTGGTTTCTGATGAATCTGCGGCAGCTTATGATGATATACTAACAGAAAAGGAAGAAAACAACGCCAGTCAGATTGTTATGACGATCAATGGGACAGACCTCTATGCAGATGAAGCACTTTATTACATTGCATACTACGAATCATACGGCCAGCAGGTCGCAGATTATTATGACAGTTATTATGAAGTCAGCGATTACTGGGATATTGAGCAGGATGAAGAAGGCAACACGGCCAGAGATATATACAAAGCTAATGCGTATAATTCGCTCTACTATTACACTGTGCTTGCAGAAGAAGCAAAAGCTGCCGGTTACACCTTAACGGAAGATAACAATACTCAGATTGATTCACTGATCACCGACTTCTTTAGCGATTATACTTCAAACGAGCTGGCACTTTCAGGGATGAATGCTGTCGGTGTAAGAAAAGCTTTTGAAAAGCTGCTTCTTGCAAGCAAATATTCCAATACGATACTTGATGGCATCACCATAGATGAAGATGCTGTCCGGGCAGGTATAAACCGCTCTGATTATGTTCAGATTGAGACAACTTATCTTTACCTTTCTACACAAAGTTATGACGAAAATCAGAATGCCATTGAACTGACCGAAGAAGAGACACAAAGTTATCTTGATATAATGCAGGAAGCTCTGACCATGGCACAGAATGGTTCTTCCTTTGCCGATATTAAAACTGCTCTTTCAGACGATGATTCCTTTACCGTAACAAGCCGCAATTATCTATCCGGTTCAACTGACATTGAAGAAGCATATCGTAATGCCGCCAGCGAACTCACCGAAGGTGAACTTAGCAGTATTGTTAAAGGGAAATACGGTTACTACATTATACGTATGGATAACACAAATTCCGACAGTGCATATGAACAGGCAGTCGCCGATGCAATTGAAAATGCTGAAACAGAAGCCTTTAATGATGCTTATGCTGCCATCGCTGCAAACTACAGCATGGAACTAAATCAGGAATACTGGAATTCGATCTCCATGGGCAATGTCACTATCATAACCGATGGCTCCGCTTCAGACGATGCTTCTCTTTTTGATGGTGCCGGTGATACCGAAATTACCATAGGCGAATAAAAATGAGGAAGTAATCCTGCACATCATTTCTGATGCTAACCGTTGGATTTCTTCCTCATATCTTTAGCTTTATCATTCGCTATATCATTAATTTTATAATCGAATAATTCTAAGTTCTCATACTTCTGAATTTACTTCAGAATTTACTTTTGAATTTAATTCTGAATTTAATTTTGAATTTATTTTTGAATTCCGGTACTTCTTGTAAACCCATATACTTTTTTTCTAATTGTAAACGACCTGCTGCATAGTGTATAGAATATCCTCTTTATTGAGTAAATCGGTTATAGAAACATTTGCATCGTTATAATAAATACTGTGTTCTCTCATATAGACAGAATATATATTCTGTTGATATAATTCCCACAGCTCATCTTCCTGAAAACTATCTGCAATATAAATTGGAATGGAGCGCATCAGTATCTCTGCACATTCTGTCTCCTTTGAGTATAAAAGAAGATCATTTATGCTCGATTTACAAAGTCCATCTGAAATATCAATGTATGATGTTCTGATCTCGCCATTGTCCATTTCATAAAAATACTTATTATCCATCGTTGTCATTCTGTAATTTCTTAAATTGACAATACTTTTGGCTCCAGTGTATTGCATAATTCCTGCCGAATAAACAGTTTCACCAACACGGTCGTAAATATTATATGAATATGTCTGCTCTCTCTGATCAAGATTTCTGACAAAACCATTAAAACTCGAAAACGATCCCAGAGTATAATTGTTATTCGTCATTACATCAGCAAAATAATCAATAATAAATGCATTCTTCATCCAGTAAAAATCAATAAAATTCGTAATATAGCTATCTTCTGCATATTGTAAATATTCATCCGATACCTTTAGCATTACCTGATTATCACCAAGCAATTCAAGCTCGACTGAATCAGCATCCTGTATATACGGTAAAACTTCGTCAAAATATTGTCTCACCTCATTGTTTTGATATACATCAAAATCAAATGTCTGTGAATCATTTTCACTTTGAAATAAATTGTCATATTCATGATAAATCGGAGCCATGTAGATACTGCGGTTATTATTCTCAGCAAGTACGGAGAATGCCTTATATAACACGTCATCTACCTGAATAACCTCATTAGGATGCTGATTAATATAGGCTACATTATTCACCCCATCAAAAACCATATCATTGTTAAAAATTCTATAGGCATTCACTGCAGCATCTGTATAAATAGAAATCAGTGCTTTCTTCTCAACAGATGCAGACACTCCTGCTGCACCTATATCATATAAAAAAACGAATTCATCGGAGCAATTCATTTCAGATGTTGAACTCACTTCGATTGCGACCCAGCCATTCTCTCCACTAAGGAGAGAAATTAATGCATACGGGATCGATATTCCGGCAACAACAATCAAAAAAATCATTAGTGCTATCCGAATTTTTACTTTTTTTTCTGAAAGCTGAACTTTAATAACAGGCTTCACATTTATCGTTCTTCTCTCACTATAACGTTTCATAAATGACTGAAACCTTTCTTTTAACTATTTTATGACCTATTTTTGACCTATTATAAAACTTACGAATTATACAATTCTAAACACAGCTGAATACATGTATATGGTAATCCTGCCTTTTGGCAATTGCACATTCGCAAAAAGTAAAATACTACAGTACTACAAATACAAGTGCAATTAAAAAGACAGCCAAGAAAAGACCAATTATACTGAAGCCGATAAGAAAGCCTTTTTTACATGCTTTGTAATTACGATAATGCTTTTTATAACGGAACAGGAATCCAAGAATAACTCCTACTATAGGTAAAAAGAAACTCAAAATAGAATACCAGATACTTCCTGTATCATGAATCGGAGCCATCATAATCTCTTCTTCTGATACTTCATCCAGTTCTTCCTGATCACTATCGTCATCCGTTTCTTTTATATTAATTGGTTTTAATGGTACACCCTTTTCACGTAATTCGGTATATTCCTCGATTTCCTTTTTATTACCATACACCCAGTGATCATTCCCAATACAAACAAGTTCAGGTTTATCAACACTGTAATCATGAATCGATGGGTCATAGGTATACAGTACTTTTTTCTTTTCTATATGTGGATCTGGTATTGGAATAGCTGAGATAAGTGAATGTGTATAAGGATGAAGCGGAAAATCAAACAATTCTTCTGCTTCTGCTATCTCAACAATATTACCTTTATAAATAACTCCAATACGATCCGATATGAACCGAACAATAGAAAGGTCGTGAGCAATAAAAAGATATGTAATATTCTTTTCTTCCTGAAATTTCTTCAAAAGATTCAGCACCTGTGCACGAATCGAAACGTCCAAGGCTGAGATTGGTTCATCAGCAACAACCAATTCAGGTTCCATAACCATGGCTCTTGCTAAGCCGATTCTCTGTCTTTGTCCGCCTGAAAACTCATGAGGATATCTAGTCATATGCTCCGGCAGCAGACCTACTTCATTAATTATGTCTTCTACCTTTTTAATACGTTCCGCTTCATTTTCATAGAGATGAAAATTCGTCAGACCCTCTGAAATAATATAATCCACAGTTGCTCTTTCATTTAATGAAGCAGCCGGATCCTGGAAAACCATCTGTATGTTTCGTATGACATCACGGTCAACCGCATGTGATATTTTCCCACTGATTGGAGTTCCCTTATATAATATCTGCCCATTTGCTAACTGATTGGCACGAATTACAGCGCGCCCAATCGTTGTTTTCCCTGAGCCAGATTCACCTACAAGTGAAAAGGTTTCGCCTTTATAAATGTCAAAAGAAACATTTTTTACAGCTTTTACGGCACTATCGCCTTTACCAAATGTAATGTCTACATTCTGTAATGACAAAAGTACTTCTTTTTTGTCCTTATTCACTGTACTATTTTTGTTTTCGTTGATATGTTTAGGCACCTTCTCCGTCTCCTATATTAAATGATTTGATAAGTTTTTCACGTGTATTTTGGATTATCTCTGGTTTCTCAATCTTTGGAGCACTCGGATCCAGCAGCCATGTTTTTGCGGAATGTGTCTCTGACACTTTAAACATCGGAGGTTCCTCCAACGTGTCCACTTTCAGGCAATATGGATTTCTTGGTGCAAATGCATCTCCAGTAATTGTATTATAAAGAGATGGCGGAGTTCCTGTTATTGAAAATAACTTCGTGTTTTTTTGTGCTAACTGAGGCAATGAAGATAACAATGCCCATGTATATGGATGTCTTGGATCATAAAATACATCTTCTGCTGTTCCGACCTCGACAATCTGTCCTGCATAGATAACAGCAACACGGTCAGCAATGTTCGCAACAACACCAAGATCGTGTGTTATAAACACGATGGTAAAACCAAATTCTTTTTGTAAGCGTTTCAGCAAACGTAATATTTGCGCTTGTATGGTAACATCAAGTGCTGTCGTTGGTTCATCACAAATCAATATTTTAGGCTGACAGGATAATGCTATTGCAATAACAATACGTTGTCTCATACCTCCTGAGTACTGAAATGGATAATCATCAAAACGCGCTTCAACATTTGGAATACCAACTCGCTGCATTATTTTTAATGCTCTGTCTCTTGCTTCAACTTCAGAACACTTCTGATGTTTCATAATAATTGAAGTAATCTGCTTACCAATCGTTACTATTGGATTCAGGGATGTCATTGGATCCTGAAATACTGTAGCAATCTTTCCACCGCGAATCTGTCTCCAATCTTTCTCATATCTTATGTTAGCCAGATTGAGCACGCAGGTTCCATGCAGATGTTCCTTTGTTTCATCAAGATACTTTACACGAAATGCAACTGTGTCAAACACTGCATTACGCTGTACCTCATCCATCAGATCAACTCCAAGCGTCATAGCCTCTTTCAACGCATCAATAAGAGCATTAATCAGCTTTCTTCTTTTCGCGGAAGAATAGCGACCAACCGAAAGATATATTTCTTTTGCCAGTATTTGATTTCTTTTTATTGTTTTCTGATCGATTTCTTTTTGAATTTCACTATCGTATGCTTTTTTAAGAACTTCTTTTTTTGCACGATACTGTTCGAGATATGCCTCATCATTCTGAACTAATTTTTCTTTCTCTTTGATCTGTTCAGAATTCTTTTTGCTCATTTCTTTAATTTCAGCTTCAATTTTATCAATCTTAGTACTGATTTCTTTAATCTGTTCTTTTTCCTTTGATGAGTCCAACACCTGCTTCTGATTAAAAAGCATAGTTTTTTCAGATGTTAATGATTTTACCTTTTTACTATATGCGTCTTTTTCATCCTGACTCAGATCACCTCTCTGTCTTTTTTCAGACTTGAGTTCGAGGATTTTCTTGTAAGTTCCAGCTCCATGTTCCAGTTTGGAATATTCGTTCAATTTTTTTGCTGCATTTTCAATTGTAGTGTTAGCCGATGCACTCAACTTCACAATCGTATCTGCAAGATCATCATCATTGAAGATAATCTGTCCGTTATCAATGAATCCATTCTGATCCAGCATGCCGGCAAATGTTTTTGTAAATACCGATTTACCGGATCCGGATTCCCCAACAATCGCTATCGATTCATTCTCATAGATATCTAAGGAAACCTTCCGGATTGCTGTAAGAATTCTTCCGCGGACATTAAACTTAACATCCAAATCTTTTATGGATAGTAATACTTTTTTATTCTCCATCTCAGTACCTCTACATATGTGTTCTAGGATCAGATGCATCCCCAAGATTTTGTCCTACCACGTACAGAACGATCGTAATGATCGATGATATCACAACCGGACTCCAGAATTCAAAGCCCCAGCCTGGTGTTACCATGGCACTCTCTGCTTCATAAATCAAACGTCCAAGTGACATATCGGATAATCCCATACCAATGTATGCTAAAAATACTTCCATAGAGATATAGGACGGAATTTCTGTTGCAGCAATGGTTACAATGATTGAAGTCATAAAGGGAAGTATATTCCTAAGTGCGATCTTTACGATAGAAGTACCAAGGCATTTGGATGCCAGATTATATTCTCTGTCACGAATAATTACGACCTGCATACGTATAAAATATGCGATTCCAAGCCATCCGGTTATTGTCAATGCAAATACCATAGTTCCAAAACTGGACGTCAGAATCATGACCAATACTGCTACGAGCAGAATGTATGGTACATTGGCAAAAATGTTATACACTTCCATCATAATTATATCAACTTTTTTGGAGAATCCCCAGACCGCTCCGACAAGAACACCAATGGTAAGATTGATCACACCACAAATCAAAGCCAGTGATATTGAAATTCTTGATCCAAACCATATGGCATCAAAGGTAGACTGACCTGCAGCACCAGAACCGAGAAGCCAATGGATGTTAAATCCAAACTGTCTTATTGACTCAAGCGGCGATAAGTGCTTAGCGGCAGTATCCATTAGATTTGCGTATTTATCATATTCTACAACCAATGGATAAATGTAAGTAAAGGCAAGTAAAACACCTAATAATGATAAAATCACTATATTTGATCTTTTTCTAAAAAAAACACGGAATACGGAATGCCAGTAGGAATATCTCGGAGCCATAATTTTTTCTGAATCAAATACACTATTATCTACCCTTGCGAATAATTCATCTTCAGGTAATCCATATTTTTCTAATTCTTTTGTCATACTATCTACCTGTCCTTATTCGAGAATGAAATTCTTGGATCGGCTATTGATATAAGTACATCGCCTAATATGATTGCGGTTATTGACAAAATGGCATAGAATAATGTTACACCAACAATAACTCCGTTATCATACTTTCCAATTGCTTCTGTCAACAAGTTACCGGCGCCCGGCACAACATAAACACGTTCTGTTATAATAGCACCTGTCATAGCAAATAAGATCGTACCTGGAATTCCATGGATTATCGGAATGGCTGCATTCTTAAGTATATGCTTACTAAATATCTCACCTTCGGAAAGACCACCGGATCTTGCAAATTTTACATAATCCGAGTTCATTTGATCAATCATGTAGCGGCGAAGCCATTTCATTAAATTTGCTATTTGTGGTAAAGCAAGAGAAACAATCGGTAAAATGTACATTAACTTATTAGCAGATTCAAGATTGAATGTAGTTGGCAGTCCAGCCTTCCCACCAAGTGCTTTAAACAGGAAAATATATGCCAGTGCAGGTACTGCAATAATAAAGATAATATAAAGTGTTCCCAGTTTATCAATCAATTTATCTTTTTTCCTTGACATCATGATTCCAAGTGGTACACCAACAAAATATGCTAATAGTGAAGCAATGATACCAATGACAAAAGAAAAACCTATTTTCGACAAATTAGCTTTCACAGTTTCAACATTTGTATAATCATCAACAAACCGACTTTCATATACCAAGCTTGTTTCTAAAGAATCTTTAACAAATGTAGCCGTATGTAAATCATCTGCGCTTTCCTCTGTAAGTCCGGATGGATAGGTAATCGTAGATTTTACATAGGATCCCTGTGCTCTGTTCATAGTTTCGAATACATCACTTCCTTCATTAACAGAATACGATGTACCCAAATTAATCGTTATTATATTCTGATGCAGATAAGGAAACTTAGAATCAAAATACAATAGATATCTGTGTGTTGTTCCATTCCCCAAGATGGCAGGAGAAAACTTATCTCCACCGTATACAGAATCAAACCAGGTAAATGTTATACCCGGATCCCCCTCAATGCCTTCTACATTATGTATATTATCTATGGTTATTAACCCCGAAAAATATGACCATAGTCTTGTAACCAAAGGACGTTGTTTAAATGCAAAAAGACGTGGCTGACCACCATCCGCAACTTTTTTTGCATTAAGCATAACTGCATCAAGGCGTATGACTTCATATCCCTGTGATTCATAAAACTCTTTAAACTTATTAATATATTCTTGTACTGCTTCTGAATCCTTATCCTCAGTACGTCCAATTCCGACCACACTGCTTCTGGTCTCTTCTGTAATAACTCCGCTGTTTGTTAAGTCCAGCAGGTAATCCGCATATGTCACATAGTCCAAATACCCATACTCTTCCCATTTTGTATACTTATAAATCTCTTTTGCGTTGTTCTTCTGGTGTGAATAAGTACTGTCCTGAGCAAAAATGAGATTACGATCCATAATTGAATATATAATTGTCATAACGATTGCAACGACGATCACAACCGAAATCAATCCATGCAATATACGTTTAATTAAATATTTTGTCATAATTGTTCACTCATATAATGCACCATGGAATGGGTTATCTCCCATTCCATGGTAACATCCTCTTCTATGTATTTGATTACTTTATATCACACCAATATTAATAAATACCGATACACTTGATCATATAACCTGCATAATCTGACAAGAATGTGTCAAGGTATGTACTAGGATCACCATAGTCAGGACCCCAGCCTGATAAATCATAAATATCATAGTTTGCTTCGTAACCGTAATCTGTGTAATAGCCTGCATAGTACCATTGATTGTAATCAACACACTCAACAAGGTTAATAGTAACAAGACCATTCAATGCGGCTTCTACAGACTGTTTGTATGCGTTTGCTCTATTTGTATATGTTTCACTGTTTGAAGGATAAGGGAAATCAAGAACGATAGGGCTATCAGCTGAGATTGTAAGTCCTTCTGCACTAAGTTCTGCTACTGCTGTTGTTAACTCAGCAACTGCATTATCTACATTATACCATCCGTCAAATCCATCACTTGAACCAACACCATCATTCGCTGCAGCATCCCAAACCTTAATTGCAACTCCATCAGCATCAATCTGTGCCTGCATAATCTCACCATAGTATGTGCCAGCAGGGTACGTTACATCAGTTCCATTGATTGATACAGTTGTATCCTCTTCAAGTGAAACGAATGTTCCTGGTGTATAGCAGTTTCTTAAAGAGTTATACTTTAAGTCTTCGCCAACACCTTGTGCATTGTAAGCGCCTCTGTCAACTGCAAATGAGATAGCTCTACGGAAATGCACATTATTCATTGCAATATTTGTTCTTTCCATATCTTCTTCTGTCTGTGTGGAAACTACTGCAGTGCTATCACTAACATTAGCAAATGCAGCACGATTTAAGTTATAGAATGCCATATAAGATACAGCATTGGTTGCAGAAACATAAGCGTAGTCATCAAAAAGTCCATCGGTACGAGCGATTTCAATTGTTGATGAGTTTAAAGCAACACCATCAATTGTTCCGGCTTTCATATCTGTATATCCTTTTGTTGTATCTGAACCATCATTAAATAACCATGTGAGGGTCTTTACGTTGATATTATCAGCATTCCAGTAAGTATCGTTTGCAATAAATACGATGGTATTGTTTGCTGTTGCATTGGATACAAGATAAGGACCACAGTAAGCGATAGAGTTTGAATCTTTACCATAGGTATAATCAGCTGCTGCTGAATCAAATTCCTGACCGAACTTGCCACCCTGTGAAGTATAGTATGCTCTGCTCATTGGAGCAAACACACCATAACCAAGCATTGTAGTAAAGTATGTGCAAGGTGCTTCTAAGGTATATTCAACTGTATAATCATCAGTAGCTTTAACACCAACTTCTGCAAAATCTGTAACTTCTCCGCCAATGTATTCATTAGCATTTACAATAATACCCTGAATCAGGTATTCAAGTCCGCCCTGTGCATCCATCATATGCTGCATACCAGCAACAAAATCATCTGCTGTCACATCGGCAACTTCTCTTCCCTGTGAATCAACCCACTTAACACCCTGACGAAGGTGGAATGTATAGGTCAGACCATCAGCAGACACTTCATAGCTTTCTGCAAGAGCAGGCTGTAAAGTTCCTTCTACATCATATTCCATAAGTCCATCATATGTATTAATAATTGCTTCACTATCTGCTGCACGTGATGTTCCAAGAGCATCCCATGTTACTGGATCACTTGTGTAAGCGATTGTGTAAGTATCTTTTAATGTATATCCTTTGTTAGTAAGAAAATCTTTCGCCCAAGCTTCATATGTTCCTGTGCCTTTAAGTTCAGCCCATTTTTCTTTCATCTCAGTTCTGTCAGCTGCTGAAATTATTTCAGTTGCAACCAAAGCCTGATGATATCTGTCATAGTCATTTCCCCAGTAAGTGAAATCTACTGTATATGGAGCCACTCTGGAAATTGCATATCTACCACCTTGTGTATTGGTTGGTAACATAACTGCGGCTTCCATTAATTTTGCTTCTGCAATTGCTGAATATGCATATCTTTCAGATACTGTAGCAGCTGTATCTACCATTGCATAAGCATCAGAAAAATCGCCAAGAACCGCTGCATAAATAGCAGCTGATGTTTCATCATAAGAAAGTTCTTCTGCTGGTTCTCCATCTGTGTTATCACCAGTTGTTGCATCATCTGTCGGCGCAGCGGTTGCTGTTGCATCCGTTGATGCTGAAGCAGTCGGTGTAGCCGTACTTGTTTGATTATCCTTCGTATTGTCTGTTGAACTTCCACAAGCAATTAAACTTGCGCACATTGTAAGGACAAATAACATACCTACAATCTTTTTTTTCATAATTCTCCTCCTAGAAAATTTTTATATTTTTAATATATACCGAGGCATACATTAAATACAAAGTTTACCACATGAAACCGAATAATACTTTGTAAGACAAAATATCAATAATAAAATAATATGTCAATCTTTTTATACTTATCTCAACAAAAACTTATGTCTACAAAAAAACAAAGCCTTGCATCTGCAATAATTTACATCATTGTAAAAATACCTGGCACAAGGTTCTTATTTAAATTTTAAGCAGTCTCCGTTTTATCATTGCAAAACAGTCTGATCCAAAACCATAGATACGGTTCCTGCCCTTTTTACATCTTCTGCAAAAAGTATAAATATAACTTTCAGTGTGAATAATTAAACATTCAGCCCCTACCTGAAAATCTGCTTTTCTGGACATTCTGTACGATATAACCGTAAAAATCTGTTTATTTCATATAAAAAAACGACTTACTACATATTATTAATATAGTACTATTTTATACCTAAATTCATGTAAAAACAAGACACATTTTACATTTTTTTCACGCAGGAAAAAATATAGTAAAAAAACCTTATTATTTCAATAATTAAATAGTTTTTCCTTCGCTAAATTATTTAATTATTAATCTTTGCTCAATGATATTTTTTCATTGCCGGTGCACATATAATGTTTATTATTTACTTATTTGAACAATTGATTTTCCTGCCATATTACCAGTGTGATTTGTGTTATTTTTTAACAAATTCTTCTGCTGCATATGGTTTGTTAATAATATGCAATGTATAATAATACATTAATAGCATACCATAAATATGCAGTATCTCTGTACTGAAACAGACATACTGCACAAATATACGAATCGCACTTTCACAGAGTGCATTTTGCTTTCTGTATCAGCAAGATTCATGCTGCTGCAGAAATTTAGAATATAGTATTAAATCGTACCATCCCAAGTACTGACTTTCGTTGATTTCTTTTCTTCTTCGTCGAACCATCTTGTCGTTACAGACTTGCTTTCTGTGTAAAAACGCATACCATCTTTACCAAGGCAGTGCAGATCACCAAAAAAGGAGTTCTTATGACCAGTAAAAGGGAACACTCCTACCGGGACCGGAATCCCGACATTAATCCCAACCATACCGCCATCTGTCCTTGCTGCAAATTCCCTTGCAAAATATCCATTCTGAGTAAATATGACCGAGCCATTTGCAAATGGATTCTCATTCATGATTGTCAGACCTTCTTCAAAATCTTTCACCCTTTTGATGCAAAGGACCGGTCCAAAGATTTCCGATGTTCCGACACTCATATCGCACGTCACATGATCAAGAATTGTAGGTCCTAGATAAAATCCTTTATCATATCCTTCCACAGTAACATTTCGTCCATCAAGTACCACACAGGCTCCTTCTTCAATGCCTTTATCGATCCATTTCAGAATGCTTTCTCTGTGCTTTTCGTTAACGACTGGGCCAAGTTTGGATTTCTTGTCATAAGCAGGTCCGATGGTAAGTTCCCTGGCAAGCTCAACGATCTTAGCAACCAGTGCATCCGCAATTTCATTCTCCACTACAACGACAGGCAGCGCCATACATCGTTCTCCGGCGCACCCAAACGCTGAATTTATTATACCGGCTGCTGTTCTTTCAATCGGTGCGTCACTCATTACCAGTGCATGATTTTTTGCTTCGCAAAGTGCCTGCACTCTTTTACCATGCGCAGCAGCTACAGAATATATATGTTTGCCGACATTTGTCGTACCCACAAAAGTAACGCCTTTAATGTCTGGATGTGTCAGGAATATCTCAGCTTCGTTCCTTGAACACATCACTACATTGACAACGCCATCCGGCATCCCTGCTTCCTTATAAAGTTCTGCAAAACGAAGCGCAGTTTTTGGTGTCGAGCTCGAAACTTTTAAAACAATTGTATTACCAGCTGCCACGCAAAGTGGAGTCATCCACCCCATTGGTATCATCGCCGGAAAATTAAAAGGCACTATGCCGGCAAATACACCTAAAGATTCGCGGTAAAGGACTGTATCAAATCCTGTTGAGGTATTCATCAGCGATTCACCCATCATAAGCGTAGGCGCTGAGCAGGCAAGTTCCGTTCCCTCCAGGGCTTTTAGTACATCTCCCTTCGCCTCTTCCCATACTTTCCCATGCTCCGTTGCAACAAGAAGCGTCAATTCATCCATATGATCTATTATCAATTGTCTGACATTGTATAGTACCTGCACGCGTTTCATGACCGGTGTTTGTGACCAGGACACATACGCCGCTTTCGCAATCTGTATTACTTCTTCCACTTCCTCTTTGGTACAGCAGGGTGCCAGTGCCGAAATCTCACCCACACTCGGATCATAAACTTCTGTGTACTTCTCTGTTTTGGATTCACGGTAACTCCCACCTGCATAATAACGTAATTTTTCCATCATATCCTCCATTCCTGCACTGACATAAGCACATATCCTCTCACATTCACATTCTATAATCCTGTTTTTTCTGCAATGAATTTTCTTGCCATTTTAGCATATTCTAAAGGATTCGCTTTTGCCGGATCCTGCTCTGCTTCCACCAGTAACCATCCTTCATAACCGGATTTCTCGAGCACATCAAAGATTGAATCAAAGTCAACACAGCCATCTCCCGGTACAGTAAAAGTTCCTTCTCTAACTGCCTGTAAAAATGACCAGTGTTCTTCCTTTGCCTGCTGCAGCTGTTTCGTTCTGACATCTTTTAAATGCACATGACCAATACGTTCTGTGTAACGTTTTAAAATCACCAGAGGATCCTCTCCCGAAAACGTAAAATGACCCGAATCAAAACACAGATACACATAAGCTGGATCTGTATGATCCAGTAAAAAAGCTGTCTCTTCCACAGTCTGAACTCCAGTTCCCATATGATGATGAAAACAAAGTTTAAAACCTTTTTCTGCTGCCGTCTTTCCAAGAAGGTCCAGCCCCGAACAAAGTTTTTTCCACTCATCCTCTGAATAAACGATCTTTTGATCCAGTACTGGAACATCCTTTCCCTGTATGGAGTAACTTTGCTCCGAGACATTGATTCGGTCTGCTCCCATAGCTGAAAGAAATTCAAGCTCTTTTATAAACTCTGCTTCTGTTTCTTCATAAGGCTTTGTTATTAAATAGGAAGAGAACCATCGGCTTGCAATACGCATACCACGAAGGTCAAGCGCTTCTTTCAGCTTTCTGCTGTCTTTTGGATATTTGTTTCCTATCTCACATCCTGTAAACCCTGCCAGTGCCATCTCACTTACACACTGCTCAAATGTATTTTCGCCGCCCAATGCAGGCATATCGTCATTTGTCCAGCCAATTGGTGCTATACCAAGAAATACCTTTTCTTTATCGAACCCCATACAATACCTTACCTCATCCTCATTAATATTTTCTTGCCCTTTACTATTTTCTAATCTTTCAATATTTTCTTGCCTTTTCTAGATTTTCTTCTTTCTTTTGATGTGCTTCTCTTATTTTTTGACTCGTAGCACTGTCACCGATTCCTACATGCCACCATGCGCCGTACCCATCGGTCATGGATTTTGGCAGAACTTTTATATCAATCAATACAGAATTAATATCCTCCTTAGCCGCACGAAGGGCATTCGAGAGTTCTTCCTCTGTTCTTGCCGTAAATGCTGACATCCCATAACCACGGCCGATCATCGCAAAATCAGTTGGAATCAGTGATCCGTTCTGCAGACCGGATTCTTCTTCACGATACCGGAACATCGTTGCCAGACTGCCAATGCCATTTCCCATCTGCAGATTATTGATACAGCCAAAGCCACAGTTATCAAAAAGCAGCACAATAATTTTTTTTCTTTCCTGAATCGCTGTAGCGATTTCAGAATGCAGCATCATAAAAGCACCATCCCCCACCATGGCATAACAGGGTGAATCAGGCTTTGCCAGCTTCGCTCCAAGCGTTGCCGCAATCTCATATCCCATGCACGAGTATCCGTATTCCATATGATAAGAATCTTTCACTTTCGTTGTCCACATACGCTGCAGATCCCCAGGCAGACTTCCTGAAGCACCGACTATAATTGCTTCCTCTTCGATTTCATTTCGAATAATGCCGATTGCTTTTGTCTGGGTAAGCAGGCCTCCCGTGATCAAAGAAAATTCTCCCTCCACGCCTTCTTCTTTAGCTTTAATAGGCGAGGTATAACTGTCCGTAAATTCTGCCGAAGTAAGCTTATCCATGATCTGACTCCACTCAGTTTTTGCCAGCGTAATCTCTGCCTCATAAGCTTCATCCCACAGCATACTTTTCTTCAATCCCAAATCCGCTGCTTTCACTTTTTCTGATAATGCAGTCCCAAGTGCTTCAATACCTGCTTTCGCATCTGCCACGACCGCACAGGCATCAAGCTTTAACGCATGGTACCTTGCGGCATTGATCAGTATGAATTCTGCTTCCGGGTTCTTGAACAATGATTTTGATGCTGTTGTAAAATCACTCAATTTTGTTCCGATTCCAATTACGCAGTCTGATTCTGCTGCGATTTTATTTGCAGAATGATTTCCAGTAACACCGATTCCGCCCAGATTATACCGGTGATCACCGGAAATCGAACTTTTACCTGCCTGCGTCTCAGCGAATGGCACTTTATATTTATTGCAAAAATCAGCGACGGCTTGTCCCGCCTCTGAATAACGAACACCCCCACCGATGATAAGCATTGGTCTTTTCTTCGTCACAAGGAGCGACACTGCCTTCTCGATTTCTTCCACTTCTGGAACAGTCCTAACGATCCGATGGATACGTTTTTCAAAAAAATAGGATGGATATTCATAACTCTCCCCTTGCACATCCTGCGGCAGGGAGATACATACACCACCTGTCATGGCAGGATCCGTCAGGACTCTCATGGCATTTATCATTGCACTCATCAACTGTTCCGGACGACTGACACGATCCCAGTATCTTGATACTGGCCGGAATGCATCACTCGTTGTAAGAGTTGCATCCTGGAACTGCTCAATCTGCTGCAGCACCGGATCCGGCTGTCTTGTCGCAAAGGTATCTCCGGTAAAAACCAGCAATGGAATATTATTGGCGGTTGCATCTGCGACTGCAGTTACCATGTTGGCTGCCCCCGGCCCGATGGAAGAAGCACAGGCGATGATTTTTCTCCTATTGTTCTGTTTTGCAAAACCAGCTGCTGTGTGTGCCATGCCCTGTTCATTTCTGCCCTGGTACACTTTCAGCTTGTCCTCTCTCTTGTCTTGCTGACTTGTATACTCCTCAAGTGCCTGACCAAATCCACATACGATTCCATGTCCGAAGATTGTAAATACGCCGTCAACGAACTTTTCAACTTTCCCATCCAGGCTTACATATTGCTGATCAAGAAATCTTACAAGTGCCTGACCAACCGTCATCTTATTATAGGTAATCTCAGTAACGCTCATATACTGTTATCCATGCCTTTCTGAATTCTTTGCTTCTGCATTTTCTGTATCTGTGTATTCTGTTTCTCTATGATCTGCTACTGCATTCTGTTTAAGTATTTTTCATTCTGTATTTTTCATTCTGTATTTTTCATTCTGTATTTTTCATTCTGTATTTTTCGTTCTGTATTTTTTATTATTGTATTTTGATCCAATATTATTCAAAGACAAATATCCATATATTTATTTCAGAAGAATATAATTTCCAATTTAATTGTAAATATCTTTTAATCATTTCCATGCAGCTGTTTTCTTTGAATACATTCTCCTGCAAAACGCTAGTTTTCTTCCAAAAGCCACGCATGCTGCGGATCTATGTCTCTGTCCGTCCATGGGTTCCCCTCCAGATGACGGATCATCCAGCAGTAATACATGGTATAGCCGGGTGCTGCTGTCTGCGGATGTGTTAGCCCTCCTTCAATGAAAGAAGCGCTGCTATCAGTAATCCGAAAGACCTCTTCTCCAAGAAAAGATGCTCCAAAGCCTTGAGGGCGTTCAAATTTGTAATAATAAACTTCTGGCTGGGGGTGACTATGGGGCACATAACTTGACCATCGTCCCGCTTTATTGATTACTTCTCCAATCACCATATTGGAATATGGTGCATTGTGATAATCAAAGACTGTCACAACTTCACGTTTTGCGCACCCTTCCCACTGGGTATCCCCCATTTTTTCGATCTTACAGTCCGCTGGTGTATAGAATTTTGATGAAAATGAAGTACAATTCTCTGTCCTCTCAACAATGATCTCACTATCCGTCAGCGAGGTAACAACCACCTTGGTTTGTTTTGCTACATGCAGACAGGTTGGAAGCGAAGAAAATACACTCTCTCTTTTTGCGGTGAGACACTTGTCACCATATTCATAGAGGATCTCACCTTCCGTCAAAAGCACAGCCATCTCTTCTCTTTCAAAATAGAACGTAACAGCCTGTCCTTTCTTCATGCGATAAACCTCAATGTTCATTAGCATATCACCATGCTTTTGCAGTTCCATATCATCTGAAACACAGCAAACAACTGCTTTCCCACTCTCATCAAATTCGATTTTTTCTACCATATCACCCTCCCCTTCGTAAAATCATATTGTTAAACATAGTATTATTGCCCATTACCTTCACTCTTTAGACTATGATACTGCCTCTCGTTACCAGAAAACAGCGAAGAGCCCGAAATACCTGTCCTTTGCTTAATGTTGTTTTCTTCATGTAGAGTTAGCTGCCCTTGTCATTTGCACAGTATTTACAGCTCAAGCCTTACACAGGCTTCTCCATACTTTTCCTTGCTTTCCTTAATAAATGCATGAATTTTCTCTTCCGTCGGCATATCCTCAGAACACGCATGACTTGCGACCAAAAGAGCAGCCGAAGCACTTCCGAACTCCAGACAGCTCATTATATCCCAGCCTTGAAGCAAGCCAAACAAAAAGGCAGAGGCATAGCCGTCTCCGCCGCCAAAAGACTTTAAGAGCTTCACTGGAAATGGTTTTACCCCGTAAGCATTCCCATCTTTTGTATAAGCCGTAGAGCCTTCTTTGCCATGCTTTATGACGATGATTTTTGCTCCAAGATTCTGCCAGAATTCTGCGGTTTCTTTGTCATTGCTGCTGACTCCCTTTAGCCGACCGGTCAGATCAAATTCCTCTCTTGAGCCAAGGATTATATCACTGTTCGAAGCAGCCATCGCATAATATACCGATATCTCATCCATTGATTTCCAGTTATATGGACGATAATCAATATCAAAGATGACCATTGTTCCGTTTTTCTTCGCCAGACTGATTGCTTTGAGAGCCGCCTCTCTGGAAGGACTTTGTGAGAGCGCCGTTCCTGAGATCAGCAGTGCCTTCGCACCTGCAATTGTCTCTTCCTTAATATCTTCCGGAGCTAAGCTTAAGTCCGCTGCCTGATTCCGATACATCAGAATGCTGCTTGCTGTCTCACTGAGTATCTCAGTAAAGGTAAGTCCAAGCTTCTCCCCATTCTTACAACGTACAATATCGGCTGTATTGATGCCTTCTTTTTCAAAATAACCAGTTACAAAATCGCCGAACTGATCATCCGAGACAGCACCAATAAAACCAATCTTCTTTTTTAATCTGGCCAGTCCTACCGCAATGTTGGCCGGAGAACCCCCCAGATATTTTTTAAAGGTCGTACTTTCAGACAATGGTCTGTAATAATCTGTCGGATTCAGATCGATCGCTGCTCTTCCAAGAAGCACCATATCCATTTTCCGTTTCTCATCAAATGCTATTTCACCCATAGTATGCTCCATTCTGGTGTTATCCTTTTGTTTTACATTGTCCTTTTGCATTACTTTGTTCTTTTGCCGTTCCCTGACATCTGCCTCACCTGACTCTTCACCCTGATTTGCCATGTATGATTATTGTTACTTTTATCGCTCTCCTCATGGTAAAAATACGAAAAACTATGCTTTTCCAGCACTTTCAAAGATTTCAATATGTTTTACTGCATTTGCCTTAACACCTTGAACAATGGCGGAACTCATTGCAAAGAAATCTATTTTTTCAGATTCCAAAAATGTTTTTGCTACTTCTTTCATGGCTCCCTGATAGCTGGCGGTTGCTATATTCACTTTTGATATTCCCTGTTTGATACATCTTTTGAAATCTTCCTCACTGATACCAGACCCACCGTGAAGGACGAGTGGAACCGGAACGGCTCTCCTGCATTCTTCAAGAATAGCAAAATCAAGCTTTGGCTCACTTGTATATACACCATGTGCATTCCCGATGGATATCGCTATGGCATCCACACCTGTCTCTTCATACATTTGTTTTACATGAAGCGGGTTGGAACACCTTATCTCATCATTCTTCGCCCAGCCTTCGCTGCCGCCAATGGTCCCGATCTCAGATTCGACCGATGCAGCATATTGCTTAGCCATTGCTGTCACTTTCTTTACAATACCAATGTTATCTGCAAGCGGGTATTTTGAAGCATCAATCATTACCGACGTAAATCCAAGTTCTAACGCATCTTCAATTCCCTGAAGATCGGTTCCATGATCAAGATGAACCGCTACCGGTACCGTTGAAGCTTTTGCTGCCGCTACCATAAGCGGACCAATCAATGACAACGGTGAATATAAAAGTCTTGGCTGTGTTACCTGTAAAATAACAGGCGATTTTAGTTCCTCCGCAGCGCGGATCACGCCCATGATCATCTCCATATTCGATACACTGAAAGCGCCGATGCCATACCCGCCCTTTGCTGCCTGATCAATCAGGTCTTTCATGTTCGCTAATGCCATCTCTTCCTCTTCTCTCTTGTGATCCAAAATAATATCACATGAATATATATATAACTTACCAATAAGTTACCATATATTTTATGATAAGTCAATTAAAAAAGAAAACAGAAAGACACATTTTCTCCCCCTGTCTTCCTGTTTTCTTTTGTTTATTTTTATTCTTCCATTCTTACCTGACTTACAGTACCAGATATAATCTGTGCTGTATTGATCACTTGGCAACTCTGATATCTACACTGCTTCTCTTTTGAAGTTCTTCCATGCCATCCGGAATTTTATCGATCACAATGCGGCTCATATCATTTACGGTCGCAAAGGTCAGTAATGCACTTTTTCCGAATTTTGTTGAATCTATCATTAGGTACTTGTAGTTACTGTTCTCCATAGCCGCCTTCTTGATCTCGAATTCGAGTGGTGAAGAGGTGGTAATGATTCCGGTTTCCGAAAGCCCGGAGGACGCCATAAAGGCTTTGTTTATATTGTATCGTTCAATGGTCCTTACAGTATCTGCCGAGACAAAGGAATTGGTCTTCCTCTCAAGTGTTCCGGGCAGCGAAATTACATTCAGATTGTAAAAGGGCAGGGAGCGATTGATGGCATTCAGATTATTGGTCAATATGGTAACATCCTTCTTGTCACCAAGATAATCCAGCAGATACATGGTCGTCGTACCGGAATCAACATAGATAATATCTCCGTCATCAACAAGTTCTGCTGCTTCGCGTCCTACTGTCATCTTGGCATTCTTATTCTTTTCTTCTCGCTCTTCAAAAGGAATCAGGCTGTTTTTATGGACGCTGCATACACCGCCATATACTTTTCTGACCATACCTTTTTCCACAAGCTGTGCCACATCCAGTCTTGTTGTATTCATGGATATCTTAAAATGTTCTTTCAGTTCTTCCATGGTAACGGTATCTTTCTCAAGAATATATTGTTCCATATCACGCAATCGAAATGTCTTGATTCCCATAGCTTTCTCCATTCTCTCGTTCTCTGATCTATTTCCATTCTACCATAGAAATAAGAAAAGACAATACTTTTATTAAATTTATGTGTATTTTTTAGCAACTTCACTACTTTTGCTTGCCGATATCCCTGAATAGTGATATAATATCGACACTATTACCAATAATATAATAAGTTTTAAACAGAATTTCGAATAAGAGAGGGAATATTTATGGTACATATTGGGATTATTGGAGCCGGAAGAATCGGCAAGGTACATGCAGAAAGCATTATGAATCACATTCCGGGCGCGGTAGTGACAGCAATTGCTGATCCTTTCATGAACGACGATACAAAGAAATGGTGCCTGGCACTTGGCATTAAAAAGATTGCAGCCGATTATCGTGCGATTTTGGAAGATCCGGAAATCGATGCCGTTATGATCTGCTCTTCCACAGATACTCATGCCGATATTTCGATGGAAGCAATTCAATGCGGAAAGCATGTTTTCTGCGAAAAACCGATTTCACAGGATCTAAAGAAAATCCATGAAGTTATGGAGATACTAAAAGGTTCACCGGTAAAATTCCAGGTCGGTTTCAACCGCCGGTTCGATCATAACTTTGAAGCGGTCAAAGCAGCCGTAACCAACGGCAGCATCGGCGATGTACATATTGTCAAGATTACCTCGAGAGATCCGGAAGCCCCTTCTCTTGCTTATGTAAAAAGTTCCGGCGGCATGTTCCTCGATATGACAATTCATGACTTTGATATGGTACGCTACCTGACACAAAGCGAAGTCACTGAAGTATATGCAGTCGGTGATGCCCTTGTGAATCCGGCCATTCGAGACGCTGGTGATATCGATACCGCCATCATTACACTGACGCTTGAAACTGGGGCTATCGCTGTCATTGATAACTCAAGAAAAGCAGCTTATGGTTACGATCAGCGTGCCGAAGTCTTTGGCTCCAAAGGTCAGGTAGCCGTAACGAATGATACCGTATCAAAAGCTGTAATCAGTACTGCTGAGGGTGTATGTCAGGAAAAACCTCTTTACTTTTTCCTCGAACGCTACATGGCTTCTTTTACAAAAGAAGTGACACAGTTCGTAAAGGCAGTCGAGGACAATACCGAAGTTCCTGTAAATATTACCGATGGTCTTATGCCGGTTCTGATTGCGAAAGCCGCAAAGCTTTCTCTTGAAGAACACCGTCCGGTAAAACTTTCCGAAATTATAGTCTGACGATACAGATTTTACAGGAACCCTATATTCATACAAAAAGCCGCTTTTACTGACCTATGACCCTCTCCTGTTCTCATACAGTAAAAAGCGAAAGGAGCCATTCATGAAACAGCACTACAAAAAAATCTTACAGGACACAGAGAAACGAATCGAACGTTCTCTGCAAATTCAATTGACAGACAAAGCAAAGCTTCCAGACGGTAATTCGCTGTACTTTGGTGGTTTTCGTGATGCAGAAGGACTGATCGAACCAAAATTTGCAATCTATCGTGTAACAACAATGATCGCGGGATTTTTCAATCAGGATTGTCGTTGGTATGGGAATCCGGCTGTTTATACCAGCATATGCAACGGTCTTGAATTTATTCGCGGGGCGCAGAGGGAGAATGGTTTTTTTGATCTGATCAACTGTAACTTTTATTCCGGTCCTGACACTGCTTTTTGTATAAAACGTATGCTTCCTGTTTACCATTATCTTACCTTACGCAGCAGCTCACCAAAAAAGCTTACCAAGCCCTGTTTTAACACTAACTCCTCAACCGATAAAGAACTGCTCGAAAAAGCAGAATCGTTAGCTTCCATACTCGCAAAGATCATTAAAAAAGGTGCCAACGCTATGAAACATTGTGGCTTCCATACACCGAACCATCGTTGGGCAATTGCTTCCGTCCTCATGGTCTGTGCCAAAATGTTCGATGATCCTTCTTATGCAGATGCCGCGCAGCCTTATCTTTTGGAAGGCATCGACTGCAACGAAGATGGTGAATATGCAGAGCGTTCTGCGGGCAATTACAACCGGATCTGCAACGATGCCATGATCATGCTGGCATCAGCAACCGGTGATGATACTTATCTCTCCTTTGCAAGAAGAAATCTTCATATGATGCTGCATTACTTTGAACCGGATGGCAGTATCTTCACGAATAACTCAACACGTCAGGACCGTGGCAAGAAAGTATATCCAAAGGATTATTACCTCGAATATCTCTACCTTGGCATACATGACGGCAATGATACTTTTTTACAGGCAGCCAACCAAATTATGGAATTGGTCTTCGAAAAAGGTCTTCGATCCATGGACTGTTTGATTCACTTTATGTATCTGCCAGAATTGCTGGACTTTGAATACGAAGCATCGGCTTTTCCTGCAAAGTATCACAAGCACTTTAAAGAATCGAACCTGGTACGCGTAAAGGAGGATAATTATTCCTACTCCCTTTTACACCACGCTTCGACCTTCTTATATTTTCAGCACGGTGATTTTACCGTAGGACTTAAAATCGGAGCTTCCTTTTGCGAACATCGCGCCTTTTTATCCGATGACCTTATTCCGACTGAAAATGGTTACAAGCTCCGCCAGAAAATGAAAGGCTGGTATTATCTTCCCTTTACAGAATCAGCAGGAACAACAGACTGGTGGGCTATGGATCATACCAAACGGGAAAAACTTCTTGGTCCCGATCTCGACTTTGAAGTAACAATAACGCAAGTGACTGACGGAATTGATGTTACGATCAAAGCCTCCGGCATTGACCGCGCTCCGCTTCGTGTGGAACTTGCCTTTGATCAGGGCTGCCGCGTTGAAAGTGATGGTTTCTGCACGGAAGGAATCTCCTATGGCGGAATCGTGGCAAAATCCGGTACTCTGACTGCAACAAAAGGAAACTACAGCATACAAGCCGGTCCGGCTTTTGGTGTCCATGATTTTACTGCCGGAAAATTCGGAAGTGAAAACAGAAGCAAAGAATGCTTTACTGTATATTTTACGGATTACTCCTGCTTCGAGCACACCATATCGCTGAGAGCAATGCCAAGCGATTACTAAGCCCTTACATGAACTTTTTTGAAAAAGGAGCTATGAAAAATGAGAAATCATTCTTCACAGCTCCTTTGACAGATTATAACTGCTAATCGGTATTCCTTTGATTTTTTTTGCATAGTACATAATCTATTGGTATACATCCATGTCAATTACCGTCATCGTACTTCATCCGTTTGCTTCATAAAATTTTTCTATCTATTTCACTTCCAATACTTCTCCACCATAATACTCTTTATAGGAATCTTCGCAATAGACCCTTACACCCTCAAGATGCAGACCATCCACGTTATCTGCATAGAGGCCATACCCTTTTATCTTCAGAATACCTTCTTCTTTTTCACACGGCCTTATGTCGAACTCTCCAAGAGGCCATTTTGAACTTCTTTTTAATGATATTCTGCAGTTCGTAAAACGAATGTCATTTATATGATCTTTCTCTTTCGCATAAAGAAATACACCATTTTCACCAAAGCAGGTTATGTTCTGGAAGGTGACATTTTTTATATGTCCGGCCTTCACTCCTTCTTTTCGGTCATGAACTGTTATGCAGATTGGCTCAGCTCTTCCCCACCATTCGCTGGAAAATCTTCTGGTCTCTATGGTAAGCCCTGAAAACACAACATTTTCCACATTTCCACTGTCCCGAATCTGCAGAGATATCCCCCGGTTACTGTTGCGGATCGTGCAGTTCTGAACAAGTATGTTACGAAAATCGTCCTCTCCCTCGGTTCCGAATTTTATTGCAGCACTGGTAGACACAAGCGTACAGTTCGATATCACGATATTCTGTGTTGGTCCATACTCCCGGAATGCGCCGGTATTCTTTAGAACGATACAGTCGTCACCGCATTCGATATGACAGTTACTGATTCTTACGTCTTTGCAGTGGTCCGGATCAATCCCGTCAGAGTTTGCCATACGAAGGTTATTCAGGATTCGAATCCCATCGACTCGAACATCTTCGCAGCCAACCATATGTAAGGTCCAGAAGGCACAATTCTCCAGGGTAATTCCAGTTATCGTAAGATGCTTTGAATGTTCGAGCAGGATAAGCGGAACTCTTGGGTAATAACTTCCTTCTATATGATATCCGGAGTCTTCTCCATAGAAAATGCTTTCATTCCCGTCAATTTTCCCCTGCCCTGATATTGTCAGAAATTCTGCATCCCTGGCATATAAAAATACCTGGTGCGGTTTTCCGTTGTATTCTGAATTGACGAAGGAGGGAACACTTCGCTTTCCTGCAGCCTGTGTTTCATAGATGTTCTGATAATCCGCAAGAGAATCACTTCCTTTAAGAACCGCTCCGGGTTCTAGATGAAAGTCAATAAAAGAGCGCAAAACAAGCGTCCCGGCACGGTATGTCCTTCCTCCTGACAGTATGACTCTACCTCCTCCATTTTCAAAGCAGGTATCAATCGCTTTCTGGATTGCTGCACTGTCGTCAGTAATACCATCCCCTAACGCACCATATTGATCTGCATAATACATAAACCTGTTTCCTTTCTATCTCATCTCTTCAAAATCAAACGAAGTGTCTTGATCTCAAATGGTACAAAAGATACTTCTTTGATGTCTTCTGTTACATCCTCTTCCAGAAGATTTGTTTCTCTTATCGCAGCCACCGGAAAGCTTGTTGTTATTGTTGTTCTGCAATGCGTTTTTTTGCTTTCATACAATCGTAGAATAATATCTCCTGAACCATCTTCTGCCAGTTTCATTGCTTCTAAGATTACTGCCTTTTCTGATATGGTAAGAAGACTGCCTGCGCCACAAAGAAAAGCCTCGTTCCTTTCAAACCCATCGATTGCGCCATAGGTACCAAGGGTATCTTTCCTGTCCCCAGCTTTCAACGAAAAAGGTTCCGATACGATCAGCGGTATATTACACTCATAACCTTGCTGTATAACATCACTGTTCTCAAAAGATTCTGCCTCACAGCTAACCGCATACAGAAATTCCTGTCTGCCCTGATCGGCGGTATCATCCGGTATAACAGGGGCTTTTAAGAGTGTCAGTTCAATACTGTTCTTCGTGGTACTGACACCATACTTACAGTCGTTATATACGGCAAAGGTTCGACCTGTTTCCGAAAGCGCTGTATATTTGTGATTCACCACTTCGAACCGGTCTGCATCGTATCTTCTTGACTTATGCGTCGGTCGTTTCAGGAAGCCGAACTGTATTTCTTCGTACGCTTCCTCTGTGAACACATTGACCGGAAATTCCACCTTCAGAAGTTTGTGGCGTTCTTTCCATTCTATAACAGTAGAAAACTCTATCCGACGGCTGTTCCTGTACAATCTGATTTCCTGCTCCAGCCAGGAATTGTTGATCCTTTTTTGAACCAGCAAGGATACATAGAGCATTCCCTGTGTGAGAAGGCTCACCTTTGCTTTGGAATCCAGTTCAACTGGCAGTTCCTGATAGAAGCTGCTAAGCTCCCAGGCATCATAGCTGATATTCACATCCTTATACAACGCAAAATGGTTCCCTGCCGCCTGCATGAACTCAGTCCCGCTTCTTTTCTCAATAAGGCTGACTAATTGTCCCATCGAATCGATTTTGGCACTTATGTGCTCATTTTCCAGCAAAAAGCTTCCCATGCTTTCCTCTACGGACACAAAGGACTCTTCATACGGTACAGAAGCTTCTTCTAAGGA
Organism: Clostridia bacterium; assembly: GCA_003249225.1. Classification (GTDB taxonomy): domain Bacteria; phylum Bacillota; class Clostridia; order Lachnospirales; family Lachnospiraceae; genus SZUA-448. The sequence goes on from QKJQ01000027.1 coordinate 136,862, forward strand.
CACGAAGGATTCCTCTGTCTTTTGCTGTCCCTCGAGGGTCGGTGCATTCGTAATTGTTATACTTCCCATAGAAGGAACCGTGACCAATGCTTCCCGTTTACCTCCGGTTTCCTGTACTTGTAGTTGTTTTCCATTGCACAGAGGTCTTCCAAACGATGAAGGCAGCTCGATCAGTCCGGATCGTTCCCATGACAAGGTATTAATGACCAGGACACAGTTTTCTGACGTTTGCTCAGCGATACCCTTATCCTCATGGTTAGGATTTCCCTCATTGTCAGCCTTGATCAGCTTTATCAGCTGCTCGATCGCTTCCTTCTGGTATTCTTCTGCCTGTTTTATAATGGCAGCAAACTGAGTCTTTGCCTGCTCATGAACACGTTCTATTGACGTACCAGGCAATATATCATGGAACTGAAGGAACAGCAGCTGCTTCCACAGCGGTGTCAGCCGTTGCAACAACTCCTTGTCCTGCGTCATACAGCCAAGAATCTCTGCATTTCGAAGTGCGATCTCTGTTTTACGGTTCCCTCTTTTTGTGCTGGCCTGCGAGGTATAGGTTCCCCTGTGCCAGGCAAGATATAATTCACCGGAATAGGTATCAAAGTCTTTCTTTTTCTTTTCCATATCTTCAAAGAATACCATCGGACTCTGCGATTTTGTTCTTGGCAGTCCTTCAAGATCTTTTACTCTTTTTTGTACTTCCAGTATATCTCTGGTGGCACCGCCACCGCCGTCTCCGTAACCAAACGGGAATAAAAAGGAATCGATCTTTTCTTTTTGTTTTATATCCTTCTGCCAACGCTCCGACAGATTAGCCGGGGTCAGGACCGCATTGTTCTTTTTAAAAAAACAGGTCAGCACTTTGGAACCATCAATGCCTTCCCAGTTAAAAACAGAGTAAGGAAAGGGATCGCAGCCTTCCAGAGCTCTTGCTATCTTCTGCGTGGCAAAGTACAGTATACCGGCTTTCTTCATGATCTGCGGCAACTGTCCGCAAAAGCCAAAACAGTCCGGAAGCCAGAGGAGCTTAGAATCAAGGTCAAAGGTTTCCTTGAACCATTTTTTACCGTATAGGAACTGTCTGACTAAGCTTTCTCCTGATGAAAGATTGGTATCTGCCTCAACATACATTCCCCCTTCCGGGTACATACGCCCTGCTTTTGTCTGTTCGAGAATTTCCTGATATAATGCCGGGTAATCCTTTTCGATGCTTTCAAGGATGGGAGGCTCACACAGAAGGAAATGATAATCAGGATACTCTTTCATTAATTCTATCTGTGTAGAATAAGTTCTTCCGCATTTTCTCCTGGTTTCTTCCCAGGTCCATTTCCAGGCAAGATCAAGATGCGACTGTCCAAATACAGTAAATTCCGGTGCTGTAGAACCATTCCTGCAGGCAAGCAAAGGTTTCAGTGCTTCTCTTGCCACCCGGTAGGTCTCATTCCTCTTTTCCAGCTCCTGTTCGAATTCAACAATTCGTGTGAACGCTTCCAGTCCTTCCTGTATTTTAAAGGCGCGCAGAGATTCTGTGTCAAGTATACTTTTTACCTGATCCAGTACGAATACATCCATATATAACTGATAGGCCTCTTCGTTCCATAGTCCGAAGGTCGTTGGCTTTATCATGCACTGAGGTTTTGTCACCGGTGGAATTATGACTTCTTCCGGCATGACAGGACCTGCATGCTCAAGCCGTTTCCCGTGACCGGCATAACTTTCAAGCAGTATTTCATATACCATTCCGGGAACCGCCTGTCTGCAAAGGGTTATTTCATCATGCTGCAGATCAACCGAACCGGAAGCTCTCCCATTTACAAAGACCAGCATCTCACCACCAATACCGGGACGAAGAACAACACGCTTGTCTTTCGCCGCTTCCGGCAGAACGATCTGCATTTTGAACCATCCGTATTCCCATTTTTCACCCCATACCATACCGGGGAGAGCCGGCTGGAATTTATATTGGCTGGCCTCATTTACCTCAATGCATTCAAAGGTCGTAAAATAATCAACCTCGATCTCCTGTAATGGCAGATAAAAATCTTTTTTTAATTGCTCCATCCAGATCTGGATTCGCTGGTTCCATTCTTTTTCTAACTTCATGAAGCTCCTTTCGTAATACCAGTACAGGTCTTCGACCCGTAATCTTCTTACTTTATAGTTCAGTATACTTCATTTCTTCTTTTATTTCTTCACATCTTTTCTTTATGCGTTTTGGTATGAGATTGAATAGCTGGTCCCATTCCATGAAAAGGTCATCTCTGCTTTCTCTGAATTCAAATTTCATGGATGGTAGAAAGGTGAATTTTTGCTGAATATACCGTTGCACCAACTCATCAAAGTCACGATCCGTCTGTAGATAGTCTGCGAACATGTCAGGAATCAGCACCCCATCACACCCAGCATGCTCCATACAGGATTCACGCCAGTAGGGAACCAGTCGAAACAAATCAGGATCCGGTAAAAAGGCATGCTTTCCGGGCTGTGAATATAAAATAACATGAGTATCTCCGGCAAGGACTGGCACCCCTTTTTTCGGTTCAACTGCTTTTAAGTATTTTCCATGGAAGCTCGCCTCTGCATCGATGACCTGTCCGTTGTAATCTACCATGACCCAAACGTGTTCTAAATCATACAAATGTTCAATATCGTAATCAAAAAAGATGGCATATTCAATAACGAAAGCACACACTTTGGTATCCCAGTCAATGCTGCGCTTTGGAAATGATTTGCTGCCGCTCGTCTTTCGAAATACAGTATATCCGACTGCTTTTACCGGAAATGGTTCCAGTATGTCAAAAAACAGATAGGGTTTGTATTTTAAAGCCAATTCGTGATCGATCATTTTGCACCTTCCTTTCCACTTCTAAAAAGGCGGGTCATAAACCCGCCAAAGCCGCATGTTACAAAGTAAAGTGTACCAGATATTTATCTAATCCAAACGTAAGCCACCTGCTTCTTACTTCATCAGGATTCCAAGCTATCATTCAGTTTCTTTAAAAGACCGGGCAATTCATCCGGGGTATGAATGATATAGTCAGCGACCTCGTCCTGGTTGGCCGGCACCATATTGTAGCGTGGAGACCAGTCGATCAGAATGGAGGTAATACCGAAGCGGTTCGCACCGGCAATGTCTTTTCTGACATTATTCCCAATCATAACAATTCTTTGCTTATCTTCCTCTTTTAGTCCATTCTTTTCCATGGCATCCTCGAACATCTCTCTGGCAGGCTTCTGGATACCAACAAGTTCAGAGATGGTGCGGGTCATAAAACAGTGTCCCAACTTGTTTTCAAGATAAACATTTGTAAAGGACTGTTCTTCGCCATCTGCCACCATGGCGATCCGATACCCTTCGTTGTACAAAGCTTGCAGCACTTCACCGGCTCCCGGAATAAGCTCTGCATGGATTACAATGCCATTCCCATCCCTGATTTCAGTTCCTTCGTCTATAATGGTATCACCACTGTCCGTAAATATGATCAGCTTTTTTTCCATAACATTCTCCTGTCTTTTGCTTCCCTTGCTTCTTATCCGTTATGATTTCATTTCTCATATGCCAAGACTTTCTTTCATATATCTGGTCTTACGCTTATGATTCTGCTTCTGCTCTTATAATTCAGTTTCTGCTTTCCTGATTCTGCTTCTGCTCTTATAATTCTGTTTCTGCTTTCATGATTCTGCTTCTGCTCTTATAATTCTGCTTCTGCTTTCCTGATTCTTTTCGTGTTTTTATGAAACCTTCACGCTATCATGCTTCTTTCTTTACAGGTGCGAAACCTCGTAGTTTTAACTCCTTCGCCCTGTGGCAGGCAACGGATCTTCCGCCAGGCAGTTCTTCTAATCGAGGTTCTTCAGTAACACACTTATCGATACAATACCGGCAGCGTTCATGAAAATAACAGCCGCTTGGTGGATTGGCCGGATTCGGAATCTCTCCCTGCAGCGGAATGCGTTCCACCTGCATGGTAGGATCTGCGACCGGTACAGCGGAAAGCAAAGCTTCCGTATAGGGATGAAGCGGATACTGGAACAATTCATCCGTCTGTGCAAATTCAACCATTTTTCCAAGGTACATAACTCCGACTTTATTTGAAATATGCTCCACCACGGAGAGATCATGACTGATGAATATATACGTTAGATTCATATCCTTTCGCAGTTCGACCAGGAGATTGATCACCTGTGCCTGTATGGATACATCAAGTGCAGATACGGCTTCATCGCATACAATGACCTGTGGTTCCAGTACCAGTGCTCTTGCAATACCGATACGCTGTCTCTGACCGCCGGAAAATGCATGCGGATAACGCATCAGATAGGATGTGTTTAAGCCTACTTTGGCCGCAATATCAATGGATAACTTATTTCTTTCTTCCTTTGTCATCTTGGGATAATTTGCTTTTAAAGGTTCTTCAATGATATCAAGAACGGTCATTCTTGGATCAAGGGAAGAATACGGATCCTGGAAGATCATTTGAATTTCTTTTCTGACTTTTTTCATTTCTTTTTTATCGATCTTTAAAAAGTCATATTCGGTACCGTCTTTTGCCGTATACTGTACACTGCCTTCCGATGCCTCTATGCCCCGCACAATGCAGCGGCCAAGAGTCGTCTTACCGCAGCCGCTCTCTCCAACGATGCCGATTGTTTCGCCCTTTTTTACCTTGAAGCTGACATCGCTTACTGCTTTTACACAAACATTTTTTGACGTGAACCGTTTATGAATGTGCTGCACATCAAGAATATAATCACTCATTCTTTCCTCCTTCCTGATATGCGGTACCTATCTCACCGCTCATCCCTTCTGCTTTTTTTGCTGTTTCCAAAACCGGATTCATGATGTCTGCTGTTACCCCAGCTTGGACTCCTGCCTTCTTTGTTCCGACTGGTTCCATGTTTGCCTGTTTTGCCTTTTCAGCCGGCTGTGCTTCTTTTTTCGCCAGCGTTTCTTTCTTTATAGGTTCTGTGCTTACCTTTGTACCTTCTGAAGATTTATCTTTTCTATGTGCATGACAGCAAAGAATATGTCCGTCTTTTATGCTCTCCGGCAATGGTTCTTTGACATTGCAGAGTCCTTCGATCCGTTCATTGCAGCGTTCATAGAAGCCGCATCCTTCCGGAAGGTTCAAGGCCAGCGGTACCGTTCCCTCAATGGAAAACAGCTTGTCTTTTTTGGTACCTATCTTATGAACCGATCCAATCAGTCCTTTCGTATAAGGATGCTGAGGATTCGCATAGATTTCTTCTACCGGAGCCGTCTCTACGATTTTTCCAAGGTACATAACAGCAACCCGGTCACACATCTTCGCAACGGTTCCAAGATCGTGAGTGATAAATAAGATTGCCATGCCGATATCTTTCTGCAGTTCCTTCATGAGTTCCAATATCTGTGCCTGAATCGTTACATCAAGCGCCGTCGTCGGTTCATCGGCGATCAAAAGCTTTGGCTTGCATACAAGCGCCATGGCGATCAGGGCGCGCTGCAGCATACCACCGGAAAACTCGTGCGGATACTGGTCATAACGCTTTTCAGCATTTGCGATTCCTACTTTTTTCATCATCTCAAGAGAGATCTCTTTTGATTTTTTCTTATCCTTTGTTATATGAAGTCTTGTACATTCATTGATCTGATTTCCTATGGTATACATTGGAGAAAATGCGACCATCGGCTCCTGAAAGATCATTGAGATCTGCTTCCCGCGAACTCCCCGGATTTCTTTGCCTCTCGGGTCGAGCTGAAACAGATCAACGGTACCATTCGTTGTTGTAGTAAAGAATACTTCTCCTTCTGCTTTGCATTTTCTATCATTAATACCAAGAATCGCTTTGCTCGTCAGACTCTTTCCACAGCCGGATTCTCCGACCAGCCCAAGCGTTTCGCCTTTTTTTATAGTAAAATCAATGCCTCGTACAGCCGTCAGGGTTCCTTCCTCCAGATGAATGTTGATCTTCAAATCCCTGACATCAACGACCACATCATTTCCCGTATCATTTATGTGATTCATAGTCCCCTCCTTTTACTTGTATGGATCTGCCGCGTCACGAAGGCCATCGCCAAAGAAGTTGAAGGCCAGTACGGTCACGATAACAGGAATCAATGCGATCAATTTCCAGGGATACTGAGCAATGCTTGTTATGTCCTGTGTTTCCTTAAGTAACACGCCCCAGCTTGTTGCCGGAGCACGAAGACCGAGTCCTAAGAAACTCATCGATGTCTCACCGATGATACTGCCCGGAATACCGAGCGTCACACTGACGATCAGGTAGCTTAAGAATCCCGGAACAAGATGCTTTAGTATAATTTTAAAGTTGCTGACACCAGCAAGTCTGGCTGCCATAACATAATCTGCCTTTCGAAGGGATATGAACTTTCCTCGAACGACACGCGCCAGACCGCACCACCCAATAAAGGAAAGGATAATGGTAATTAAAAGATAGCGTTTCACAATTGATATGTCTGCCGGAATTGCAACGGACAATGCCATCCAGAGAGGAATCGATGGGATCGACTGGATAACTTCAATAATACGCTGTATTACCGTATCGATCCATCCGCCAAAGTACCCTGAGATTCCACCCAGCAGAATACCAAGGACAAAACTGATGGCAGCACTGGCAAATGGTACGGTTAAGGATATTCTGCTTCCAAGAATAATTCTTGAGAACAGATCATTTCCCAGGGAATCAGCACCAAAAAGCTGCACTCTGGCCCCTGTCCCGCCATTGATGCCCTCTTCCACACCGAAAAGATGCGTGGTCGTCGGGAAAATACCAAGAAGTTTGTATTCCATTCCTTTGGCGAAAAGTTTGATTTTGTAAGGTTCTGAGGTATCTTCCATGAACTCTTTCTTAAAAGTCTCTTTATTTAATTCTGAATCCATTCGAAACACGTAGGGACCGATAAATTCACCTTCATACATGAAATGAATCTTTGACGGAGCTGAATTCTTATACCGGCTGTCATACTCATCCAGACCATAAGGTGCAATGAATCCCGCAAACAACGCAATACCATACAGTATTCCTAACAGCCACATACTGAACTTTGCCAGTTTGTGTTTTTTCAGCTTTCTTGCCATCAACACCCATTGAGAAGCAAGATAATAGGATTCATCCTTTTTTTCTTTTTTCTTAAACAAAGCCATATCTTACCCCCTCTCCGTTGTAAATCGAATTCTAGGATCCATCCATGCCAGAACAATATCCGAAAGAAGCGTTCCGATAACAACAAGAATTGCCTGAACCAGGACAATTGTGCCCGCAAGATACATATCCTGGCTTTTTAAAGACTCAAAAAGTACAGGACCCTGAATTGCCAGATTCATAACTATGGCTGATATGGTCGACCCTGAGAACAGCGAGGATAGCGATCCTGCCATCCCGCTTACGACCGGATTCAGTGCTGCTCTTAAACAATATTTATATGTAATAACCGCTTCCGATACACCTTTTGCACGTGCTGTCAGTGCATATTGCTGTGCCTGTTCATCAAGCATCTGTGCTCTGACCGTACGAATGATTCCACAAGTTCCGGAAGTTCCGATAACAATCGTCGGTATGATCATTCTCTGCAAAAATTCTCCAAAATTATAAAGATGAACACCCTCCTGCAGCATCTCCGTCGAGAAGAGTCCCAGCAGTGGGTCACCTGTCCATTTAAACGATAAATACATCAGCATTATAGCGAGTAAAAAGTTTGGTGTTGCCATTCCTAAAAAGCCTATTGTTGTTGCTATATAGTCACCGGGCGAATATTGGTGCGTAGCACTGTAGATTCCAATGGGCAGTGAGACCAGATAAGTAAAAATCATAATGGTGAATGTGACAATAATCGTCAAGGACAGACGATCCATGATAACACTCCACACAGGGCGTCCATAACTGAAGGAATACCCAAAATCACCTTCCGTTACAATGCCTTTCACCCAATTTCCATATTGTACATACCACGGATCATCCAGTCCGTATTGTTCCCGCAATTCATTAATGTCGTCTTCAGTAAAGATCTCACCCTCTGCTGTACGGCTTGCCACAAGGCTGTTCACATAGTCTCCCGGCGGCAGCTGAATGATAAAAAATACAACAAAGGAAATAATCAATACGGTCGGGAAGAATAATAAAATTCTCTTAACGATATAATTTGCCATCCGTTTGTATCCATCCTTCCTTCGAGATCAATTCAGGCAATTTCTGAATTAAATAACGTTTGATTGAACAACAGTTACTTTACCAGTTTGACTTAAATAACTATTGATATAAACAGCTTTTAAAATTCAAATAATTCCGGATTGATTTTAACTATACAGAAAGCAATTCTGCCATCAACAAGGATCGTCAAAAAGCAGCATTGCTTTCTGCTTATTTCATTATATCAGATATGTTTCGTTTATTCAGCAAAATAGCAGCACTGAAGGTGAGCAATACCAAGTCCGCGGAATTCATCTGAATAGATCGATCTTTCCGGGAAATTCATCAGCTTATCATCAATTGCCCAGAGAACAGATGTTGGTGCCATATATCCGATGATCCAGATATTGTCTTCGTGAAGCTGAAGCATTTGAAGTGCGATTTCATTACGTTTTTCAGTATCAATGGTAGCTTTTAATTCATCGTAAAGGTTGCAGAGCTCAAGCAGATCTCCGGTAGGCGCAACCCCTTCGGTACCGCCTGATGTATACCAGTTACCTACCTGACCATACCAGCAGGCATAATTTCTTACAGGAACTAGGGTATCCGGACGTAAAGCAATACTTACTGTCTCAGCCGGAGCAACCGGTCCAAGTAAACATTCAACTTTATTTGCCGGAAGGTTTTCATTTAACAGGTCTTTTGAAACTGGTGTATATGTGCAGTTAATGCCTGCTTCTTTGAAGTATTTCATAAGGACCTGTGCCTGATCGTCTGTCTCTGCTTCTGTAAATGCGCTGATGTTAAGAATAAAATCTTTTCCATTCGCAAAATTATAAAAGCCATCATCACCCATTACAAGGCCACAGCCTTCAAGCAATGCTTTTGCGCCATCTACATCGTATTCTGTCCATTTCGCTGCCCATTCTTCACTGTATCCCATAGCGCCTTCTGCCGGGGATGCCTGACGGCCAACAGACCATCCATCTGAAATCAGATTGGCGTATTCATCTCGGTCAACACAAATGGAAAGTGCCTGACGAAAATCAACATTCTGGAACAAAGCACGCAAATCTTCATCTTCCACGGTCTGATTTAACTGAAGCTCAGAAGGAAGATCTGACCATGAAGAACTATCCCACTCAACAATACGGTATCCGCCGCTTTCAGCGTTTTCTGATAATGTAGCCATATCTTGCCATCCAACACTAGCTACCGTTGTTGTACCATCAAGTACATACAACAGACCCTGTGACGCATCAGAGATTCTGGTAATTTCCATCTTGTCTACATAAGGAAGTTGCTGTCCATCTGCATCGACCTTCCAGTAATAAGGATTGCGAACGAATTCATAGTAATCACCATTGACATCATTCTTGCCTTCTTCAGTTGAAAGTACATATGGATTTAAGGTCGGAACTCCGGATACATTCCAGAAGTAATATCCAGTTTCTTTTCCCATAGCTGCAACATCAGCAAATCCCATTTCTGTTGCTTTTGCCTGTGCTGCTTCTTCCCCAATGAACTCAGACAGAATTTCCATATGGTAATGCATCGGTGCATAACACCATTTTGCATTGATTGCAAGATTCTCAAGGAAGGAAGGTTTTGAGTATTCAAACGTTACAGTGAATGTATAATCATCCACCTTAGCAAACGATGCTGTTGTTTCTTCTCCGGTCTCTGGATTTGTTACTTTAAAACAATCCCATAAAGACTTTCCAAAGGTCTGCGGTACACACATATGATCGTAGAAGAAAACACAGTCATCGGCTGTAAAATCAACGCCATCCGACCATTTCATGCCTTCACGAAGATAGATTGTATAAACGGTTGCATCCTCATTTACATCATACCCTTTTGCAACGTTCGGCTCAATCGTTCCATCGCTTTTAAAACGGAAAAGACCTTCTTCAATTGGTTTACCGGTACCCCAGCCTGCACTGGTATAGGCAAAGGAAAAGCTGCCTCCATAGGTTCCAATCGATTCCATCTGTTCAACCATTACGTCACTTGCAACAGGTAATCTGTCAGCAACGGCTGGGAGTTCCCCTGTCTCTACAAGTGCTGCAAGATCCGGAGCTTCTGTAAATCCAACGGTTTCATCAACACCGGTCTGACTGTCCGGAACTGGTGTAGGTGTAGCTTCAGCGGTTGCTGTTTCTGTTGGAGCAGGTGTTGAAGTAGCTGCTTCTGTTACATTGGTCGATCCTGAATCTGTAGTATTGTTTGCAGAATTCCCACAAGCAGAAAACATGGCAACAATCATTACAGCAGATAAGAGCAATGCAATCACTCTCTTTTTCATAATACATCCTCCTTAATGTTTGATTTACTTACTTCTAATAAAAATAAAATGGCCATTGCCGAACCATACGGCATGGATTTTATCTCTATATCTTTGTAGAACTGCTTATGGTGACGTCCCATTGCTGTACCATAGGATACGCCATGTACGACACCCGAAGCATCAATGCTTTCAAGCACCGGGATCAGTGCTTTCGTTGCACAGGACAAATACTCTTTACTTACAATTCCCATTTTTACTGACAACAGAATTCCATATCCGAATCCGCAGGTCGCACTTGTTTCTGTATAAGAGTCCGGATCATCGATCAGCGTATGCCACATTCCGTTCTTATCCTGGTGTTTTTCCAGCGCTTCGATCTGTCTTTTTTGTGCCGCAATCAGGTATCTTTTATATGCTTCGTTTCCTTCCTGTCCAAGTATGGTAAGTAATTCAGGTATTGCAATCGTCGCCCAGCTGTTTCCTCTTCCCCAGAAAGCTTCTGCAAAATTATCTCTTGTTTCAAAGGTCCACCCATGGAACCATAGACCGCTGACCTTATCCTGTAAGTATTTTATATGCAACAGGAACTGGTATATTGCTTCTTCGATCCAGTTATCATTATGTTCAAGCATGCCCATTCTTGCAAGAAACAGTACTGTCATAAATAATGTATCATCCCAAAGTTCCTGCCTGTTCTCCGTGTCTGAGGTAATGTGCTGAAATCCTCCTTCGTCTGTCCTTGGAAGCTTATCAATCAGCCATTCTGCCCACTCCCGGCAGAGAGCTCCATACCGTTCATCTTTTGTTTCCTCATACAGATAGGTTAAGGTAAGCATTGGTGCGGTCGTATTGATATTCTTGGAGGGAAGCCCTGTAATCAGTTGTTTTTCATAGTAATCCACGACTTTTTGTTTAAGTCTGATGTCCCCAGTCTCTTTATAATACTTCCAAAACCCAAACAGTCCCACACCTTGTGGCCACTCCCAGAAGGCGTATTTTGAAATATCGTCTCCGCCGCGGTTCCTGCTTTTCATATTTTCGAGAAAGATTTCATCCTGGTCATAAAGTGCAGTCTCAAATTCCTGAATCAGTACGTTCAGTTTCATTTTAATCTCAGTTTGCATGTCTGCATTAATGTACATTTTATCCTTCCCTTTCGCGTCATAAAAACTAACACAATATTTACAATCATTCATCTTCGTAAATTTAAGGAAAATTCAGACTGTTTTACAAGGTCATTCTGTTATTTTCTTGTTAATTTACTTGCATATTATTTAATTTTTATGTTAAACTTTATATGGACATTATAGCAATGGATAATTAATGATACTACGCATCATTTGCTAACATGCTATATATATATCGCATATTTTGCGTTTTGACACAAAATATTATATGTTTTTTTATCAAATTCGAGGTGCTTTTTATGCTAATTGACAACATTATGTATTATGAAAAGGAATTATTGATTGAAGTGAATCAACCCGGAAATTCCCTGTATTACTTCTTTGATTACGATGAACGCTCTTATAATATCAATATGGAATTCCAGCACTTTCACCCTTTTTATGAAATTCACATTCTTCTGGATGATAACGCCAACCATATCATGGAAGGAAAGCTGTATGGCATATCCAAATTCGATATCGCCTGCATGAAACCCACACTACTGCACAAATCACAGTACCCCGTCGGCCCTCCCATGCGACGGCTGGTCATACAGTTCAAGTTTCCGACAAAGCAGACCGGTGTTCAGAACGAACTCGATAAGATACTGGAACTATTCGAACTTCCGATTCCGATCTATCGTTTTTCTCATAATGACCTGTATCGTCTTTACGAACCTTTGAATGATATCTGCCGTATAGATCAGGCGAACGGTCCGCTTCGCAACCTGCTGATCCATACGAAATTCACGGAGTTCTTATCGCTGCTCTATTCCTATCGCAACAACAACTGTTATGTACCGGAGGCGCTGGATACCTCCTCCAACAAGATCTATACCATCACTTCCTATATTCATAGTCACTACCAGGAGAATCTGTCTCTCGATGCGCTTTCCAAGCTTTTTTATATAAGTTCCTACTATTTGTCACATCAGTTCCGGGCTGTCACCGGTTTCACCCTGACCAGCTATGTACAGATGACACGAATTCGGAACGCCCAGCAGCTGCTGCTTTATACAGACAATAAAATCACGGATATTGCTGAACTTTCAGGTTTTTCCAGCTTTTCACAGTTTAACCGCGTTTTTAACCAGGTATGCGGCCGTTCTCCAAGGGAATTTAAAAATCAGACCCGAAAGTCTGAAGTAACGACCAGGCGACTTTCACTTTGATTGTGATTATGTTACAGTCAGGTTCTTAAAAACACTGTATAATATGCAACATAGATATAAAGTATGAAAGATTTGAAAGTTTGCGTACGTGTGCTGTCGTCGCAGATTAGAAAATATAGCAGCGCAGAAATGAGGAAATCTATGAAAAAAAAGATATTAATCGGAGCAGGTGCAATAATGCTCCTCTTTGCACTGAGCGGTTGCTCCAGCCGTTCCTCCTCTGGTTCATCCAATGCAGATGAAAAAGCCTCTGTAACCGTTATTACGGCAGAGGAAGCACTCTCCATGATGAATGATTCTCAGGATCTTTTAATCCTTGATGTCCGTACAACAGAAGAATATGCAGAGGGACATGTAAAGAATGCCGTCGTTCTTCCCTATGATTCGATCACGGCTGATTCCAAAGAACTGCCCGAGGATAAATCAACTACCATTCTTGTCTATTGCAGAAGCGGTCGTCGAAGTGCCATAGCAGCGCAAACATTAATTGATTTAGGTTATACGTCTATTTATGATTTCGGCGGAATTATTGACTGGCCTTATGAAGTTGTGACCGACTGATCCTCCCAAGTAAAAGAATAAATACCTTTAATAAAAAATGATATGCTATTGGCATTTCATTTTTTTTTTGCTATGATTAAAGAAATGATATAAAATTCTTTCTATGCGTCAATCACGCAGAAATGAGGACAGTATGTTAGACAACAAAGAAGATCTGGAATATACCAAAAAATATTTTACATTTTATTCTGCATTAAATGAATCAGAGCGGATGTCTTTTGAAAGTAATCTTGTAAAAGTTTCTTATGAAAAAGGTGTAAATCTTCATAATCCGGAGGGAGAATGTCTTGGTGTTCTTCTGGTCCGGTCAGGAAGTTTACGGGTTTACATTCTGTCTGAAGACGGCAGGGAGATTACACTTTACCGATTAGGTCCGGATTCTGTCTGCGTTCTTTCTGCCTCCTGTATATTAAATTATATAACCTTTGATGTTCATATCGAAGCAGAAATTGATACTGAAGTTTTTCTGCTTAACTCTGCAGTTTTCGGACGAATCAGCAGACAGAATCTGACGGCCGAGAACTTTGCATTAAAAAATGCCGTAGAAAAATTCTCAGATGTTATGTGGGCAATTGAACAGCTTTTATTCATGAGCTTTGACAAGCGGCTCGCCGTATTCCTTTTTGATGAAATAACCAAAAATAATACCGATACACTTCATTATACGCAGGAACAGATTGCAAAATACGTAGGCAGTGCAAGAGAAGTCGTTTCAAGAATGCTGAAAATATTTCAGTCTGACGGTATTCTTGAACAGACCAGAGGAAACATAAAAATCCTTGATAAAAGCAAGCTTAAAAAACTGACCATGTAAGTAAATATACATTCATTCAAAAGAATAAAACATAGTTTGTTAAAATTAAAAAACCGCCGGCCAATCGCTACTAAGGATTGTCCGACGGATTTTTTTATTGGGGAGGATCTTTCTATACTGTAATTATTTCAGCATATCAAGGATAGCCTGTTTGCTTTTAACACCAACGGAATTCTGAACAACTTTTCCATTCTTCATTACCACAAGTGTTGGAATGCTCATGATATTAAATGCCTGTGCAAGTTCCTGTTCTTCATCCACATTTATCTTACCAACAACAGCACTTTCTGTTGTTTCTTCTGCAATTGCTTCTATTGTCGGTCCTACCATTTTACAAGGACCACACCAGGATGCCCAGAAGTCAAGCAATACCGGCTTGTCTGATTTAAGAACCATAGATTCAAAATTTTGTTTTGTAATTGTTATCGCTTTCATGTGTATTCTCCTTTCAATATCAATCTGCTCCTCGTTCGCTTATCGTTGATTGATTTCATGTCTTTATTATACCCATTTTCAGGATATCTTCCGTGATAAAGTCACGAAGACAAAAGGTCATACCAGCCGACATAATTATCTGAAGTTATACTCTGTTACGATGCTTTCACGATTCAGCCTGACATCATTAAAATATTCATATAATGATATTCCAAGAAAGCTGCCAGTTATATTATACACATCCGTATAGCCCAGATTCTGCAGTGCCATGACAGCATTATAACTTCTCTGACCAGACCTGCAGTGAATATACAGGGGTTTATCTTTTGGAAGTTCCTGGTATCTTTCCCGTAATTGACTGAGCGGTAGATTTATGGCTCCTTTTATATGACCACGATCAAATTCATAAACTTCACGAACGTCTACTATAACTGCTTTTTTCTCAACAAGTTCCCGTACCTTATCAACATTGACCTGTTTGAATTCGCCGTTCAACAGGTTGGATCCAACATATCCGGCATAATTCACGATGTCTTTTGCCGTGGAAAACGGTGGTGCATAACATAATTCTAGTTCCTTCAGGGACTGTACGGTACCATTGAATTTGATTGCCGTTGCAATGACATCAACCCGCTTTGATACATCGCCCTTTCCAATTGCCTGTGCTCCAAGGATGCGGCCGGTAGGAACTTCAAAAATAAGTTTGAAATGCATGGGGGCTGCATCTGGCATTAATCCGACTTTGTCCGACAAGATGACTCTGACAATGTTATATTTAATGTTCATTCCTAACGCTTTGATCTGTGATTCCGTCAGTCCGGTAGCGGCTCCGTTATAGTCAAAAACTTTTATGGCAGAGGATCCGATTACACCTTTTGCATTCGCTGCGCGGCCGCTCATATGGTCAGCAGCAATTCTAGCCTGCTTTAAAGCCGGACCTGCTAACGATAGTTTTGTCATGGTATGTGTCAATTCATTAAATACTTCAACAGCATCACCCACCGCATAAATGTCCGGATCGCTCGTTCGCTGATAAGAATCGGTATGAATGGCACCGGTCTCTCCTATCTCCAGACCTGCTTCTTTCGCCAGTTTTGTCTCTGGCGCTATTCCTACAGCCATCACGACAAGATCTGTCTTAACCGTATGCCCGGATGATAATATCACCTGATTCTTCTCAAATCTGGTCACTGTATCTTCTACAATAAGATTGATTTTATGGTCAAGAAGTTCCTTATGAAAAATCTGAACCATATCATAATCGTAAGGACGCAGGATCTGATTGGTTCCTTCAATGATCGTGACCTCATGACCAGCCTTACAGAAGTTCTCAGCTACTTCTATGCCAATAAATCCGCCGCCGATCACTGTAATCTTTTTCTTTCCGCCAGCCAGCGCTTCTTTGTTCAGTCGGTCAATATCAACGACATTGCGAACCGTATGAACTGTAACATGATCAATTCCAGGAATCTTTGGCACGATTGGCGCTGCTCCAGGTGAAAGAACCAGTTTATCATAAGTTTCCGTATAGGTCTCTCCAGTAAGCGTATTCTTAACAAGGACTTCTTTCTTCTCCCGGTCAATCGTCATTACTTCCTGATTTACACGTGTATCAATGTTGAACTGAACCTTAAAAAGCTCCGGTGAAAAAAGCACCAGATGCCCTGCTTCCTTTATCATACCACTTAAATGATAAGGCAGGGAACAGTTCGAAAAGGATGCATGAGGTCCTCTTTCAAACACAATAATTGTGTCTTCCTCGTTGCATCTTCTTAATCTTGCAGCTGTTGTCGCACCTCCGGCAACTCCCCCGACGATTAGTATTTTACGTCCCATCTTTTACCTCACATTCTGCCGCCTGAAGCGGCCGCTATTTATTGAAAGAATCCAGATCGAATTCTTTTCAAGCAAATCACATCTCGCTGATAACGATCTGCCTGAGCAGATCCTCAAGTTCTCTTTGTTCCAGTTCCCGGCTGAAAAGGTAACCTTGTATATAATCACAGCCATAACTGTCAAGATGCTGCAGCTGTACGAGATTTTCCACCCCTTCTGCAATAATATCAATATCAAAATTATGAGCGAAGGAAATCATATCCCCAACAATGTCTGCTTTTCCATCATTTCTAGACAGACCATTTACAATGGTATAATCCAGTTTCAAAGTGTCAATCGGAATTTGTTTCAAATGGTTCATGGAAGAATACCCAACTCCAAAATCATCCAGTGCAATCTTTATTCCAAGTGCTTTCAGCCGAAGAACAAGAATATTCGCCTGTTGAAGCGCATCCACAAAAATGGTTTCTTTAATCTCAAGTTCCAGCAACCGCGGATTAAAGCCGGTTCGCTCTAAAATGCCAGTTATAAAATCATAGAACCGGTCATCCTTAAGCTGAACCGGTGAAACATTCATCGAAAGACTTAGCTCACTTCCGTATTTTTCATTCAATGACTTTATAACAATACATGCTTTTTCAATTGCCCAGACGCCAATCGAAATTATCAAACCAGTACCTTCTGCAATCGGGACAAATTCATCCGCATGCTTTATACCTGCCCCATCAAGATTCCAACGAAGGAACACCTCTACCCCCCGTATCGCGCTTCCATTGATATCATACTGGGGCTGATATACCAGGAACATCTCATTTTTCTCCAGTGCCGTGACAAGTTTTGATTCCAGCATCTCCTTATGTTCAATTTCAAGCTGCATGTATTTCTCAAAAATACGAATGGTGTTTTTACCGGCAGCTTTTGCCTTGTACATGGCAAGGTCAGCACTTTTTAATATCTTAATTGCTGTATCTCCGTCATTTGGAAAGGTTGCAATTCCAAAGCTGGCGGTAAGACGCAGCTCTGTATTTTCGATTTTAACAGGCTGAGTAAATTTTTTTCTAATTGCTTCGATGTATTTCTGTACTTCACCAACACTTAAGTTCCGTTCAATAACAAGTGCAAATTCATCCCCGCCAATACGTCCGAGAACATCACTCTCAATGATCGACTGCCGGAATCTTTCTGCTGTGTAGCTAATGAACTGATCACCATAATGATGGCCGATCGTATCATTTATGTTCTTAAAGGAATCCACATCAATAAAAATCAGGAAAAATCGCCTTTTATCTTCCCTTCGTCTTTCGACCAGCGCTTCGAGATGTTCCATCATCATTTTTCGGTTCGGCAGTCCCGTCAGGATATCAAAGTATGCAAGATCATAGAGCCGTTCATCGCGTTTTTTAAGTTCACTGGTATATTCGAGAAGTTCTTCATTTTTTATACGGATATCATTTTCTTCTTTTTCCAGTTTTTTATAAAGAGTTTCTATTTCTGTTTTTTGTTTTACTTCCATCCGGTACTGTTCCTGTAGTCTTTGAAAGCGGCCTGTGTTTGTGCGATAAACCAGACTCAGGACGAACACGAGTGCTATCAGCATCAAGGTATTCGGGATATAGTAGGTATAACCAAAGACAATATCTCTGCCCGGCATTCTGAATATCATATAAGTGCTCATCAGAACAGCAAACACAGAAATTATATATGCCATACTCATTTGAATTCTTGTCATCGCGAAAACGATCTGAATACACACAACGATCCAGATTGCCGGTCCGGCATATTCATAAATTCTTACTACCAGGAACAAAATCAGCAGGCAGTGCAGAAATGCAATCAGATAGGTCTGCCATTTTTTAAGCATATACAATTGTCCTGCTATCACAAACAGAAGAAAGAGACAAAAAAAGATCGCAGCATTTGCCAGTAGATTTGTTACATTCTCTTTCCATATAACAGCACCGAACAGCAGATGCAGCAGAGCACCCATAAACATAAGCGGAGCCGTCATTCTGCAGTTCAAAAGATTTTCACACTGGTTCACTTTTTCAATTTCATTTGTATCTTTCATAGTCTGGATGATTTCTGATATTTTACCACTTTTACAAAGCCGCCTCATATGCCACCTCATCCTTCATCTGATCTATTCAAGCAAGTCCAAACAGTCAATTTGCTGAATCAATTTTGTTGTGCTTTATCTATGATGTTGGGGTCAAAAATTTTTGACCCCAAATTCATGTATCATGAATCATATCAAGTATAACACATCATTTTTCATCATTCAATAACATCAAAGGCTTTTTCTTCCATTCAAACACGTATGGTGTATTTGTGCTCTACTAATATCTTTTTTCGTGAAGTCATGAGGAGATTTCATCTTTGCATTTCATTTCTATTTCCTTTTCCTTCTATGAAATCTCAGCAATTCATACCAAGCTCCGTCCTTTCGAACATGTACCTCCTCATTCTCACAATTCTCCTGCCTCTTTCTGACAGTGTTCGCAATAATATATTGTTCCGCCCATATAATTCGCTTTTCGTAATTCATATCCGCAAACGATACAAGGTGTCCACAATGTTTTTTTACTAAGGAGTGTCTGATACCCGCCTGAATTGCCAAATAGGTCATTTTCAGTGTCACGACCTCCCTCCTTTGCCATTGTCCGCAAAGTATTCGTTATCGTTGCGTACATTTTACCATATTCTTCCTCTGACAATGTATTCATTTTACGTTTTGGATGAATTCCTGAAAGAAAAAGGATATCCTGTAAAACTCCGTTTCCCAGCCCCGGTATTCTCTGCTCCGTTGCAAGAAATGCTTTTGCAGACAATCTTTTGGTCTTTTCGTTCTGCAATGATTCAAAGTATTCCGGAGTAAATTCATCCGTCAGAGGGTTGGGACTGCTCTTCGCTGTTATATAATATGGATTGTCATTCTCTCCTTCATGAAATGCAAAGATACCTCCATACATCTGCACCTTGCACACAAGCGCTGTTCCATCATCAAATTCCACATACAGCTGATGCTTTGCCGGTATGGCGGTAAGATCATTATGGTATCGTATGCACGCGCCGTCCGAGAAAACCAGCCGGCAGTCTTCTGCCTGTATTTCTATCATACCACTTCTGGCAAAAGAGTCTCCTATTGTCTTTCCTTCAAGAAGCTCCCCATACTTCTGCGGTTCACCAAAATACCATGCAAACGAATGTGGTGATTGATTCGCTTTCACGATTGATATTATCTTACCTTTTATGGTTTCATTCAATTGTTTTGCAATCGTATAACTTTCCGGAATCTCTATCATCGCTTTTTCCTTTCTCTGATTGTTGCAAAAAAGACCCCATTTTGAGGTCTTTTTCGTTCTTATTCACCTGTCATATCATCGTCTAAATCAATACCGGAACCCATATATTCACCTGTTTTAAAACGCATTCTCATTCGTTCCTTTTCAACACGTTCATCGAGGGCATCTTTAAATGCATGTATACGTTTTATATTTTTAATTTCTAGAGTTGGATTGGTCTTATCAGAGGAAATGACTATCATGGTTCCAAGACCTGCCATTTTTTGAAGCAATGTTCTCTTAACAGATACATCCATAATCCTGAATAAAAGAATATCATCTTCTGTCGTGGTGAAAAAACCTTTGTACAGCTTGAGACTCTTATCATCCATTTTGTATTTTGTAAATGTAAACGGTAAACCAAAAAATAACCAGCGTTTTCTTTCTTTGATTATTGGGATTGCAGCACTGTTTTCCTGATTTTCAGTTCCCTCCATATCCATCCTCCTCTGTCCTGATTTAATAACTTCAAATGAAATGCAATAAAAAATAGACTATAGAAATAGTCTATCGGACTTTCAATTTTCTGTCAAGACAAGGAACTCAGAAGTGTAATATTTCTTATGTTCTGTGCCCATTTTCCATGCAACGATTCCGTAATACAGCAATCCAGAGATTTCAACTGACTTTGTCAGATCATGCTCAATAGACGCTTCGCCACTCCAGTATTCCGTAAGCTTTTCCATAACAGGCTCCGTCGACCATATCATTGGATATCGGCTGCATTCTTCAATAAATCCCTCGCGCAGTCTGTAAAAATTTTTTAAAACGTAATTGTTCATCTTTCGCTCATACGACGAATGAAGCAAGGGATTTCCAACGCCGCCGCTCTGGTGTACCTTACAGCAGAAATCGCTTAGATAATGTGACATTTCTCCCAGCTTTATGATATCCGTCAGGCTCATTGTCTTTTTGCTCTGGATCTTTTCGAGAGTCTGAAATACATAATCTCCGGATCTTTTATAAAAATGTTCATGCAGGAATCTCCCCGGTCTGAAATCCGGCAGCATGGCTCCATAGCAAAATGCAGTACGCCGAATCCACCGTTCAATGGTAAATGGTTCAAATTGTCTGCCTGTCTCCAGTGACAAACGTGCAATGTTATAATGTGTTCTGATTTTCATACGTCTCCTCCTGATTTATATTTCTTCTAATTCCTGCGATGTTTTTGTGCACAGTACGTTTGAACGAGCGGTGACGCGCCAGGTACAAACTTGCTTGTGAAAGAATTATTATTTCTTTCACTCCCTATCATCTGACTGTTCAACCAAAAATAAGGCAGCTATTATATAATTTTATAATAGTTACCCGGTACTTTTTTGCATTCTTTCTTTAGTTGTGCAATATCTTTTGAGACCATTTCAAGATTGTTGAATACATGATAACGGTTCGTAATACCAGCAATGGATAACGTTACAATTGGAAAGCTTTCTTTTATTCCGCTCCGATTCAGCGAAACGATCGATCCCTTTTCCCAGTCGGCTTTACTGTACAGATTTTCAATTGATTTTTTGAACTGAAAGATTATGTCCCTGCAAAGCCCTTCCACCTCCCATGACTCTGAAATAATAACAAAATCATCACCACCGATATGACCCATGAATTCGTTATTCCTGCAGCATAGCTGCATACATTCTGCCACACGCTGAATCATCAGATCTCCGTTATGAAAACCATAGGCATCGTTGTATGCTTTGAAGTTATCCATATCAATGTAGATTACTGTAAATGTCTTCTTATGACTGCCAAAGTCCTGCAAAAACTTGTTGATTGTCTTGTTCCCCGGCAGCCCGGTAAGCGGGCTGGCATCCTTGGCACGTGTGACCTGAATGCTGATCGCAGTCTCTAACAAGTCTTTAATCGTGATCACTCCGGCATATCTTCCTTCTTTCGTTACTACAACGGCATCGTAAATGCTTTCAGAAGAACGCAGCAAAGCCATTTTTGATGCGGTTTCGATCGAAGTGTTGATATCGACCGACAAAAAGTCTGTTTTCATTAAATCTTCCGCTCTTTTTTTTGCATTCAGATTAAAACCATATCGCCCGCCAAAAATCTGTAAAAGATACTGTTTTGTAAAGATGCCTCTGACGACCTCATTTTCATTTAATACACAAATCTCCGTAATGGTTGGATTATGAATAATGTGTTCGTACAGATTGGAGGCCGGTGTTGAAAGAATCGTTGTAACATTCTTCTTGCAGATCATCCCTACGTTGCCAAAGAACGAGGGTTCGTAGGAATTTGCTTTGCTCCATTTATAATAATTGCTGATGATTTCCTTGCATTCCATAGAAATATCAGACATTGTTTTCCCTGGGTACTGCAGAAAATATCCCTGCCCATACGACACGCCCAGCCGTATCAGTTCTTTCAGTTCTTCTTCGGTTTCTATTCCTTCCGCCAGTAACTTGATCTTGATCTTATTGCACATATCGACCATATTCTCTACCATGGTCTGTTTGATCGTGTCTTTGTCAATATCACGGACGATAGCCATATCAAGCTTGATGTATTCCGGCATGACAGCACAGATACGATTTATTCCGGAATATCCTTCTCCATAATCATCGATTGCTATCTTAAAGCCTTCCTTTTTGTAATGCTGTATTGTTTGACGAAAGGTTTCCGCATCTTCTACGGAACTTTTCTCTGTAATCTCAATAACAATATCATCCGGTCTCAGATTATTTTGTGCCAGTATTTCATTGGTAAGGCCAGCTTTGAACTCCTCATCATGTATTACCTTGGGGTCTACATTAAGGAAGAGTTTTGTATCTTTCTTCAGATTGCCTGCTTTCTCAAGGGAGACACGTCTGCAAAGGTTTTCCAGTTCCCATACTTTCTTTTCATCTTCTGCAACAGCAAACAAAGTACTTATATTCATCGTGGAACGCTCTTTTGAAATTCGGCTCAATGCTTCATATCCGAACACAGTACCATCTTCAAGAGAAACAATGGCCTGATATACCGGATAGAGCAGACTGTGATTCAAAATTTCATAAAATTCCTGTCTCATCGCCTTGTCAGCAATAAATCCATAGTCCATACGTACTGCCTTTCACATTTTGGAATATTTTAATCCCGATTCTTTCTATGTTCAGTATAATAATACAATGTAAAATTCAACATCATCCTAATGTAAAATGTAGCAACATAACCCATCTTTTTCATTGAAAAATATTGCCTTTGACTTACATTTATACTATAATTATTTTGTAAAATGTCATATATATTCCATTTCATTATGTTAACAAGTATTTAACGATATTCATTTCATTAACGCGAATATTTTACAGGAGGATTCATGAACGAGCATTTATCCGTTCTACGCACCTGCCCTCTCTTTCAGAAAATAAAAGATGAGGAGATCCGTCACTTACTCAGCTGTCTTCCCGCTGCCACTAAAAAATACCGGGAGAATGAATATGTCATTCTTGCCGGTGATCTGGTCAATGATATCGGAATCATTCTGTCCGGTTCCGTCGAGATCAGAAAAGATTCTCTCACCGGTGCAAGTCATTTGCTTTCCATACTACACAAAGGAGAGCTTTTCGGGGAAGGAATTGTCAGTACTGCGGACCGGATATCAAAAGTAAGCGTGGCTGTTCGCGAACCAAGTGTCATACTTTTTCTTCCTTATGAGACCACCATTCAGACCTGCAGTAAAGTCTGCAGCTTTCATCTGCAGCTGATTCAGAACCTAATGATGATTTTGAGCGAAAAGAATGCATCCCTGACACAGAAAATCGAATTGCTTTTTCGAAAAGGAATGCGTGAAAAGCTTGCAGCCTACCTTCTGATGGAGCAGGAGCATAACAACAAAAGTACAACATTCCAGATACCGCTGAACAGAAATGAACTGGCAGACTATCTGAATGTATCCCGAACCTCGATGTGCCGGGAACTCTCAAGAATGAAAGACGAATCAATAATTGACTATTACAAGAATACATTCCGTATTCTTTCTCCCGACAAAATGCTTGAAGCAATACAGTGAGTGCAGACTCAGCAGCAAATTCATACAAGTATTAATAGGATGATTAAGCAAGCAATTTGCTCCAACGTCCAATTTTTTTAACGACATCCATGTACCATTCCACCAGTTCCGTTGTATAGGGAACACCACAGAAAGGAGCTACTATGAAAGCATTTATTGACAGAGAAGATTGTATTGCATGCGGATTATGTGAGCAGACCTGCCCTGAAGTTTTTCAGATGGCAGAGGATGGACTTGCTAAAGTGATTGTAGACAAGATACCGGCATCCGTAATCGATATGGCTGAAGCCGCAGCAGAAAGCTGCCCTACTTCCATTATCCATCTAGAAAAATAAAATATAAAAGGGTAAGGTCTGTACAGCTCTAGCTCGTACAAAAGACATTGCCCATGATTGCAACAGGAGGCAGACATGGCAACATTTTTAGAATTATATCAGACCCTGGTCAGAAAAACTTTGGATAATCCGGAGGAAGATTTTACTGATCTTTATGCGGATAAACAATACGATGGTACACAGCTCGATTGTCTGCTTCATCCGGACAAACACCCAGTCATCTGGCGTCTTTCCGAATGTGAATGTTCAAAGGAGCTTCAGGAAGACTGTGCTGCTGTCTGTCCGTTTCTGGCTATCACACCCAATCAGGAGGGCGGAATTTCGATCGATTCTGATAAATGTATCGGTTGTTCAGCCTGTATAGATCATTGCAAAGGGAAAAAATTGGTAGCAAGCAAAGATATCATACCTGCCCTGCAGGCTGTCAGAGGTGCAAAAGGTCCTTCCTACGCACTGGTTGCTCCCGCATTTTTAGGTCAGTTCAGCGAAGAGGTAACCCCTGGAAAGCTTCGTAATGCTTTAAAGAAAATAGGATTTGACGGTATGGTCGAAGTGTCTCTTTTTGCTGACATACTTACGCTAAAGGAAGCACTTGAATTCAATCATAACATAACATCCGAAAATGATTATCAGCTTACCAGCTGCTGCTGTCCTATGTGGATTGCCATGATCAGAAAGATCTACACACAATTGCTCCCTCACGTTCCGCCATCGGTATCTCCCATGGTAGCAAGCGGACGAACCATAAAATATCTGCATCCGGACGCAGTAACTGTTTTTATCGGCCCCTGTATGGCAAAAAAAGCAGAGGCCCGCGAAGCAGACCTTGCAGGTGCCGTTGATTATGTTCTGACCTTTCAGGAAATGAGTGATATCTTTGAGGCACTCGAAATCAATCCTGCACAAATGCCGGAAAGCGATAAAGATCATTCATCGCGCGCTGGCCGAATCTATGCGCGTTCCGGTGGTGTCAGTGAAGCGGTTGCTTCCACGGTCAGACGTCTGAATCCAGACAATACGATGAACATCAAAATCAAACACGCCGATGGTGTTCCAGGCTGCCGTGCGATGATCAGTGAACTCGCAGAAGGCAACATTACAGCGAATTTTTATGAAGGAATGGGGTGTGTCGGCGGATGTGTCGGTGGTCCAAAAGCAATAATCGATAAGGACATTGCCAAAGACAACGTAGACCGATACGGTGAAAATGCGACCTACGAAACTCCCATCGACAATCCTTATGTTATCGAACTTCTTCACCGACTTCAGTTCAATACGGTCGAGAGTTTGCTGGAAGACAGTGATATATTCACGAGAAAATTCACCTAAGGTCGGTCGAGCCATGGATTGAAATTTTTAACAAAAGAAAAACGCATTGGACAAAAGTCCTCTGCGTTTTTTTACGTTACTGTTAACCATGATTTTCATAAATCAGTCAAAGTCATAGAACCACATACCGCTAAAATTCATATATTCTGTGTCATCATATGTATTAACTGACAAATTGGTAAATAAAAATCTCATTCCCGTATCGTTAACAAAGGTCATCTGCTCCGGTTCCGGGTTCTCTGTGGTAATCTCATTGCTCATCAGTCTTTGTTTTATCTCTGATAAATCAAATGTTGAAACAACAAAGCCGGTTTCATCAAGAAGATTGACAGCACTCTTCGTTTCATCTGCCAAAAGCTCTACGGAGTAATTCTTCCCCTGATATAAGAACGTCGCTAATGTCTCCTTACTTCCTTCGGGGAGTGAGTAGGATATATAAATACTTGCAAATACATCATATCCAGTGATCGAAGTATCAACTGCGGGATCAAGAAAAGCCGAATAATAATCGTTGCTGAACTTATCAGAATAGTAATCATATTGAGCAAATCCAAAGACATCCTCAAAACTTTTTGTATCTCCTATATCTTTTAACCAAACAATTCGGTCTGTATATTCCATGCTTTGAAGATATTCAAAGGATGTTACAATTTTGTCTTTATCTTCGTCAGAAATTGAAGCCTTCGGCGTCACTGCATCATTTTCCAGCATCTGATTTTTACTAAGTGTATTCTTAAGCACTGCTGTCTGACTGACTCTTGCAACCGTGAATGCATCAATCGGTGGTATTACAGAAAGACAGGATAAAACAATAAGCACAGCAGCGATAGAACCATGTTTCTTTTCATTGAAAAACGAAAATATCACGCCGGTAAGTATGGCAAAAAGTCCATATATAAGAACATAGTATCTACCATGTGATATTCCCGTATCCTGTATCTTCATAATAGAAGCCGTCATCTGAAGGGCTACCAGCAAGATCAAAACCTTTGGGAATATCTTGCGAAAAATCAAAACGAATTTATTATGAAGCGTTCCCGTCAATACACAAACAACAATAACAGTAATGGAATAAGCAACGAGCATTGGCTCTAAAAGATCATCCTTCCAGAAACCGTTCTTTATGTTCAGTATAATATACAACAGTAAAATCACTGTAAACACCGCAGTCAGAGGTACAATAATGTAAGAAATCAAGCGCTCTAAAAATTTCGGACAGGTTATCGAGCGTTTTACGTACTCTGCTTCTTCCAGCTTATCAGAAGACCGCACACGCCTATAGGTCATTGTTTCTTCGACGCTTTGGAAATCAGGAACCATAGACAGGAACAAGGTTATTCCAAACACAATATAAGCAATGTTTGCCGTATGTATAAAAGCAGTCTCGCGAATTGAAACAAGCAGTGCATCAATCGCTGCCAAAATCAGAGAAACACCGCCAAATAATACAGATGCAAACAATGCGGTCAGAAAGAACGCTTTAAATGCAGACAAAAAACTTTCATAAAAAGATACGGTTCTGCGAATTGAAGGTACCCAGATTGCCGTAATAAAAAGTGCAAAACTAATAACACAGGTACGCAGAATCATAACCATATCCGAATCCTTTGAAAACTCCAGCAAAAGATAATAAAGAAAGGTTACAAGAAAAGCTCCGGCCATATACAGATATCTTCCAGCTTTTGCTTTTACGAACCGCTCCTGCAGCATTTCTGCAACATAAGCAGTCAAAATTCCGATAATACATGCCATCCGCAATGAAAATGCTTCCATTGAAGAGTCTTCTATTGCCAAGGCATTGGTTACAGCAAAAATCAACAAAAAAGCCATTGAAAGCGGGAAGCGGAAAATTCCATATCCTATGCCCCTAAGGCTTCCTTTTATTCGCTCAAAACGCTCCATCGTCACACCTCCCAAACTAGTCAAAATCATTTCCAATTCATCGTAAAACAGATTGGTAAAATCTCTCTTTCTCATACTGCAAAAAACGCATAGCCCTGATTACATTTTATACCTTTGCTTATTTTGCCCGGTGATTCAGGTAAGGAAAATACTTCATGTCCTCTTCTATAGTATGCAATAAAATCATATTATGTGCAATAAAGGGAAGAAGTTTAAATATTTTTATTTCGTTATTCGAAAATTGTTCAAGCATGCGTTCTGCTTTGGTCATCATTTCTTCATGCTGGACTTTATGCTCATATAGCATTGGATAACCGGCTTTTTGTAATATATTTTCTTCGTATGTTGAATGATCTTTCAGATGTGCAAGCAGATCCTTGATCTGAGTAATCAGTTTTTCACGGCTTGTGTTCTCCAGTGCCATATTAAATAGACGATTTGAAATGACAGAAAGTTCATAATGCTGTGCATCGATTATTGTATTTCCGCTGTTCCAGGCATCGTTCCATTCTATTTTCAAGACTGGTTTTGGTATGTATTCTCTTTCATCGTAGCGGACTACACGGTTTCTTCCGCTTTCTTTTGCAAGATACAGTGCCTCATCAACACGTCGGTAAACACATTCAAACGATTCATCAACGTTTCGTTCTGCAACACCAAAACTAGCCGTACAACGTCCTGCGACTGGATGAATTCGTTCATCCAATGCTTTTCTGACCTTTTCTGCCGTATCGTAAGCACCGGAAATATTTGTTTTGGGAAGCAGTATTAAAAATTCTTCTCCGCCTAACCGAATCAACAGATCAGCTTTTCTTACTAAACCGCCGGCCAGTTCAGCGGTCTGTTTTAAAACACTGTCACCAATTGGATGACCATAGGTATCGTTTACCCGTTTGAACCGGTCAAGGTCAAATATGACCAGTGATAATGGTTCCCTGTATCGGTCAGCTCTTTCAAGTTCAATTTCAATGACAGAATCAAGGAAATACCGATTATGTAAGCCGGTTAACTCATCCATTATAACAACTCTTTTTAGTTTTTCTTCCGTCATCTTCCTGTTCTCGACTTCGCGGTAAGATAAGAATAAAAGGACGCTAATAGAGACTGCCGGCAGTGTCATAAGCGCTGCTATTCCATAGATTCGGAAAATGGACACAAGAATGACGACTGCCCATGGCGTTCCCGGCACTGAACTGCGAAATACATAATTCAAGCCGAAAGATCTTACTTCACCGTCTTCCAGACCATTAATCTTCTCTTGTTCAGCTTCTGAAACAGCGGTCAGCTCCGACAGCATGGTTCCATCCACGCCAATACTTTTGCTCAGATTTGAGGAAATGATTACGTTGTTCTCATCGACCAGCATACAGTTATACTTGCTTTCCATCATTCGATCAAGAACTTCAAGCGTAATATCAGCACATACGGCTCCCATAAATTCATCGTTGTTATAGATTGGACCCGTTAATGTAACCATATACCCCTGCCCGGCTGTATCTTCATAGACAGAGGTCCACTGCATGGAGTGGTCAGGATTATTCTCCGGTAAGACCCGTGTATAAAATTCCATCGTATGAAGTGCTTCGGAATAATGGTAGTTCTCTGATTCTGTAAAAGGATACAGCAAAATGAAATTACTTTTACTAACATAGTATATCCATGTTATCTCTGTGTACCGTTCATAGTATATCGAAAAAAAATGATTCAAATCCAGTGCCATCAGCATTTCTTTGTGAGAAAGACCATCTTGAGGAATGTTACCTGAGCCGGTGAGATTACCATATCCGTTCTTTTTCGCAATCGCTGCCAGATTGTCCATTGAAAAGGTATTCGACGGTTCGTCGTATGTTATATTTTTGTAAAGTAAATTATCTAATTCATCAAACTCCTGTAAAAAGTAATAATCTCCGTATAAAACAAGTCCATCTACAGTACTGCGCATCTGGTCTACTTCGTTCTTTATAACTTCAATACGTTCCACTCCCACGCTTTCAATGCCTTTGACCAAATAAATACATGCACCAACGAAAACAATTACATTGGCTATAAAAGATACTACTATAAATATGACTCTTCGTGTGTTCTTCATGTATTCCTCCACAGTATCTATGAAAAGCAATCCGTATTAATTATCACATATAACAATATTAAAATATATAATACACTTTTACAAATATATTCTATCACATATATAAATATAATACTATATTAATTATTATTTGTGTATATCCCAAGGAGCACTTCCTATACAAAACAAATATATCCCTTCCATTCCTCAGATCACAAAATTTCTTCTTTCATCAAAAAAAGCTGTCGCTCTACGACCTTTCAATCGTATGAGCAACAGCTCCTTTTATGCAGCTATAGTAAAACAAACTTATACAAAAAGATTTACATTCGACTGTTCTGCATCTCCAAGATAGGTAGCAACACCTGCATAATCAATGCCATCGATCAGTTCTTCCTGCTTGATTCCCATAACATCCATGGACATGGTACAGGCAATCAGCTTGACACCATTTGCCATCGCCTGTTTCATAAGATCTTCCAGCGATGTTACATTCTTGTCTTTCATAACCATCTTCATCATCTTGGTTCCCATGCCACTCATGTTCATCTTAGACAATTTCAGCTTGTTTACACCTCTTGGCATCATCCATCCAAACATTTTTTCAATAAATGACTTCTTCACAGAGACTTTCTCGGATTTACGAAGAACATTAAGTCCCCAGAAAGTAAAGAACATTGTTACTGGTCTTCCCATGGCTGCCGCACCGTTTGCAATAATAAATGCCGCAAGTGCCTTATCCATATCGCCGCTGAATACAACCAGTGTCTTGCCCTGGGGTAATTCTGCAAGTACACTTTTCCCAGGTCCGGCAACATCGCAGGCATCCGTGCCTTTCTTAATATAAACGATATTTTCTCTGTTCTCTCTTTCGGTCTTCAGTAAGGTGTTTCCGGTTCTCTGGCACCACGCATCGATATCTCTTGCAAACCCCATATCAGTAGCAGAAACTTTCAATACTTCGTTCTGTTTCATGTCACTGATCTGTTCGTTTACCTTCATGATCGGACCCGGACACTGTAAACCACAGCAGTCAAGAACACGCAGTTCCTGATTACTAATGATCTGCTCAAGTGATTCAGCCGTAACCGGCTGTACAGGCTGTGCTGCCGGATTTATCGTTTTTACTGCGTCGCTGACTGTTACATTTCCACTTTCATAACTGATCCGCTTATCATCATTATGATGCATTGATTTATAGAACGTCGTACCGCCTGCAAGAACTTTTACCTTCGTAAATCCGTTCTGCTGCAGGATTCTTGCCGCATTATAGGAACGTACTCCAATGGAACAATATGGAATGATTACCTGATCCTTCTTTAACTCTGAAAATCGTTTGTGGAGCTGTCCAAGCGGTATATGATAGGAACCTGGTATACTGAATACCATTCTTTCCATTTCTTCTGTTACATCAAGAACCGTATAGTTTGATGCCTCCGGGTCTTCTTTCAGCATTCTATCAAGCTCATCCCACTGTATGAACTGCACCAGACCATTAATAACATTTTCTGCTACAAATCCAAGCATATTCACCGGATCTTTTGCCGATGAAAAAGGTGGTGCATAGGCAAGTTCAAGTTCCATCAGATCATAAATGGATCCCTTCAGACGCATTGTTGTTGCAATCGTATCTATACGTTTGTCAACACCATCCTGCCCCACGATCTGTGCTCCTAATATCTCACCTTTTTTTGTGAACAGCATCTTTAATGAAACCGGCGTTGCTCCCGGATAGTACCCTGCATGGGATTTCTGATTTATCAGGATGGTTTCATAATCTTCACCCTTTTTCTTGCCGCCGGCAATCAGTACTTTTTCATTTACACCAACGGAAGCTGCGTTCATGTCAAATACTTTGGCAACGGCTGTACCCATGGAGCCGTCGTACTTTTTGTGGTCTCCCGCAATGTTATCTGCCACAATACGTCCCTGCTTGTTCGCAGGTCCTGCAAGAGGAATCATGGTACGTTCTTTTTGAACGAAATGCTCCACTTCTATAACATCACCAACCGCATAAATACCGTCTGCTGATGTTTCAAGGTATTCATTTACAACAATACCACCACGTTTATTAAGTGTAATTCCGGCATCTTTTGCAAGTAAGCTGTTTGGCTTTACACCAATGGATAAAAGAACCATATCTGCCTGAACAGCATTGCCGCTCTTTAAGTGTATGGTCACGCCTTTCTCAGTTTTCTCGAAAGAATCTACCCCATCTTCAAGAATCAGATTAACACGGTTCATACGCATATTCTCATGCAAAAGATTAGCCATCTCAAAATCAAGAGGTGCCATGACCTGATTCTGCATTTCAATCAATGTAATGGATAAGCCTGCTTCATGAAGATTCTCTGCCATCTCAATACCGATAAATCCACCACCGATTACAGCCGCATGTTTTGGTTTCTTTGCTTCCATGAAAGCTTTAATCTGATCCATATCCGGAATCGACCACAAGGTAAACACTGCATCGCTGTCTATACCCGGAATCGGTGGCTTTAACGGAGTGGAACCAGTTGCTATAACGAGATTGTCATAGCTTTCTTCATAAGACTCACCGGTAGCATGATTCTTAACTTCAACTGTCTTTTTTTCCGGATGAATCGCCGTAACTTCATTCTGTGTTCTTACATCAATATTGAACTTATTTCTCATGGCTGCCGGTGTCTGCAGCAAAAGTGCATCTCTGCTCTTAATAACATCCCCCACATAGTATGGCAGACCACAGTTCGCGTAGGAAATGTATTCCCCTTTTTCGAAAAGAATGATTTCCATATCCTCTCTTCTTCTCCGAAGTCTCGCTGCTGTCGTTGCGCCACCTGCAACACCACCAATAATCAACGTTTTTTCGCTCATATGTCCTTCTCCTTTGCTAAATGTATTTTATCCTCGTTCATTTTCAGTTGTTAAGTTTTTAACTATTCTGAATAATCGAAATCTTTGGTTCCAGTATATGTTTTTTTAAGAATCCTCGCTGTAACTAAGTCACACAATAGACTTTTATTTTTGTCTGTGTTATACTTATTTACATGAATTGCTCATAATAATTGATTAACAGGAGGTTATGTATGGATACTATTATGGTTATCAAAGTATTTGGACGAGTAGCAAACGCACCGGTTGTTCAGGAGATCCTGACAGAATATGGATGCAGCATCAAGACAAGGGTTGGTTTTCATGAAGCTTCTGAAGACAAATGTTCAACCGATGGTATGATTATTCTGCAGCTGACCGGACCGGAATCAGAAACAAAAGCAATGTTCGACAAGCTAAAACAACTCGATGGTGTAGTTCCAAAGATGCTGGAGTTTTAGTATTATCAAGATTTAATCATAAGGGGCTGTTACAGATAACATTCCATTATCTGCAGCAGCCCCAATTATTATCTTTTCTTACTGTATTCTACGACCTGCAGCAAAACAAAGGTTATACTCTCCTTCACTTTTTCCTGCAGCTGTTCCTCTCAATGAGATTTGTTGGTACTATGATCTTTCTAGGATAAGCATACTCTTTTTTGATTCTTGACATCATCATTTCGACCGCACACTCTGCAATAAAATTAATCGGTATATGTACTGTTGTCAACGGCGGTTCAGCGAATTTTGCATTCTTTAAATCATTGAAACCTACCACACTGATATCATCCGGGACGCTGTAGCCATTCTCCTTCAGACCGGCTATGATTCCCATTGCCATCATGTCATTAGCAGCAAGTATGGCATCCGGCATTTTAATCTTTTTGGCCAATAGTGCCCTCACACCATTCAACCCTTCTTCATAAGAAATTCTTTTTCCTATATAAACATATTCATATTTATAATTGCCAGACTTGTTCATAAAAGCAATGTATGCATCTAACCGTATGTCTTTCGCCTGCTCTTTGTTATCACCAACGACCATGCCGCCCAAAAATGCTATATCCTTATGATTCATTGAAACAAGATATTCAAGAGCCTGCGTTATTCCAAGTCTTGCGTTCACCGATACCGAATCATATTCACTTTCTCTGGGTGACGAATCAATGAAAACTATATCCTTTGAAATGGCCGCGAGTTCATCCACTTCCTCAAAAGAAAATCTTCCGATTGCAAGGATACCGTCCAGCTCCATATCAACGCTTGATATATATCTACCATCCACCAAGAGGATCTTGCATGTATTGATTCCAAGTGTAGCGCAGTGCTTCTCAATGGCAGAGCAAAGTGCAAGGTAATAGGGATCTTCTATCAGATTTTCACTGGAATACCAGTCTGCTATGGCCAGCGTATATCTTTTTTCTTCTGCCGTATTCTCTTTATTTTTCGATCGCATCGGTATATATTCAAGTTCTTCAGCAATCGTGAAAATTCTCATTTTTGTTTCTAGGCTGACCGACATTGTCGTATCATGATTCAATACCCTGGAAACCGTTGCTGCGGAAACTCCCGCTGCATTTGCAATATCACGTATGGTAGCCATCTGCCGTCTCCTCCCTTCTCTTACTTGCATTATAACGCAGCCTTGGTAGTAAGTAAAGTATTTCTGCCTTTTTAGTAAATATTTTTGCGCTTGTTTACTAAATTCATTTGACATTTGAAAATTCTTTTAGTAAACTTTTATATAAGAAAATAAATAACGTTATACTTGTATATCATTTTATAACAAAAGGAGGGTCCTCTATGATACCGGCAGAAATCACTGCACTTCTGCTTCTGATTTTACTATTACTCCTTATTTCCATACTATTTGTTTCCTGGAAGTTGTCAAGTCTGATTGTCAAACCTGCAGTTATAAGCCCCAGGTTATGCTATGAGGACGAAATCGCAAAAGAAAAGATACGCCGTTCCGATTATGAAACCGATTGGAAGCGGGAAGATTTCACATTTACCACCACACGCGGCTATAGGCTGTCCTGCACCTTCATTCCCAGTGTTGCACCGGCTGCAGGTCAAGGGATTTTGGAACGCGTCATAATTCTGGTTCATGGATATACCTCCTGCAAATATGGCAGTATGAAATACGTTGACATCTTTCGGTCGTTAGGATTTTCCTGTCTTCTTTATGATCATCGAAACCATGGTGATTCCGACAAAGTTCCCACGACAATGGGATATTATGAATCTTATGATCTGGAAGAACTATGCGGCTGGGTAAGAAAGCGTTTTCCTGACGGTGTAATGATTGGAACCCACGGGGAATCCATGGGCGCAGCTACCGTCATGATGCATACAAAACTTTCTTCCGGTCTGTCTTTTGCCATTGAAGACTGTGGATATTCTTCTCTGACCGACCAGCTTGTCCATAATATGAAACAACTGTATCATCTGCCAAAATTCCCGTTCTTCTATGTTGCAAGTCTTCTTTCAAAGCTGCGGGGCGGCGTGTTCTTTGGACAGGTCGAACCAAAAGACGCTCTGGCTTCGGCCAAAAACATTCCCATGCTTTTCCTTCACGGAGAATCGGATACCTTTGTTCCGTTTGCCATGGTACAGGAAGCATACAACAGCAAACCTGGCGAAAAATCGCTCTGCACGTATCCAAATGCCGGGCATGCAGAAAGTTACTGGACCTGGCAGCAACAATACACACGTGATGTTACACAGTTCCTGCTAAAAAATAATTTGTTATAAAACTTTAAAATTGGGGGATAATGATGAGTACAGAAAAGGTGGCTTTAAAATCAAAGGTTTGGCTTTCCGCAGCGGATGGGTTCTGCGGAATACTCTGTGGCTTGATTACAGGGGGTGGATTTACAGTTTTTTTTACAAAATGGATGGGGCTTGATACAGGAAAAGCTTCCTTGGTCTGGCTGATTTTTGGAATCTGGAACGCCATAAATGATCCTTTGTTTGGTTTCATATCAGACCGCACAAAATCAAAAATCGGACGCAGGCTTCCCTACATCCGATATGGTGCATTCTTTTATGCTGTAATTTTCATATTATGCTGGATCAAATGGCCGATCGCAGGGAACCAGTGGGGCATGTTCGCGCAAATGCTGATTTCCCTGTTCCTATTTGATTCACTCTACACAGCCATTGCTTCTGCTTTGTATGTTATGCCATTTGAAATAGCCATTTCAAACAAAGCGCGAGGATCCATTCTGATCTACAAGCTTTTCTTCAGCTTATTATCTCTTGGTTTTCCTCTTGTCCTTATGCCTTTGATCCAGCTGGAAGCCGGCGAAGATCCAAAGATTTTTCAGCTGATTATGACTGCTATTGGCATTGTGGCTGGTCTGATTTTGTTCTTCAGTACCTTCTTCTATTCCGAAAAAGGATACGTAAAAGAACAGAAACAACCGGGTTTTTTCACGGCTCTCCTGACCTGTATAAAGAACAAAGCCTTTGTTATCTTTGAAGTCTTAAGTTTTACGATTATTTTTGTTCAAAATGCCCTGATGCTTGGTGTAAATTATTATTTTCCGGAGTTCGAGGTACCAATGACCGTATGCTATGGTGCTTTGGTAGCCGGAGCAGTAATTGGTATAATCCTATGGGTACGAAAACAATATCAATGGGGCGTAAAAAATTGCATGATGATCATGTGCCTTGTATTTTCCATCGGATGCCTTGCCATGGCTTTCTTTGGACGTAATACGATCGCTGCTCTTTTTGGTTTCTTAACCGTAGGCTTTGGCTTCTCCGGCGGTATGTTCCTGATTCCATTAATGAATGGAGATGTCATTGATTTTGATGAAAGCAGGACTGGTCTTCGGCGCGAAGGTATGTATGCCGGTGTTAACAGTCTGATTACGAAACCCGCCATGAGTCTTGCCACATCTGCCTTCCTTACGATCATTACTGCTTTTGGATATAATAAGGACCTTGCACTTGGTGCACAATCCTTTCAGACCGAAACAGGGATCCTGATCGCCTGGATGCTGATTCCTGCCCTTCTTCTTATTATCTGCTTTTTCGCTTTGTTCTTCTTCCCGCTAAAAGGAGAAAGCTGGAAGCAGACAAAAGAAGAATTGGAACAAAAACACCAAAAAAGTGAAGAGGAATATTTAAGACAGATGGGATTTGACACGAATTCGAACTGACCTTACTCAACGGTTACGCTTTTCGCCAGATTTCTTGGTTTATCGACATCGCAGCCTTTCAATACTGCCATGTAATATGCAAAAAGCTGCATTGGTGTAACTGCTGCGATAGGTGCAAGAACAGGATCAATGTTCGGGATCGTTATAACAATATCCGCGATTTTTTCAGCTTCTGCAGCATTTTTTTCTTGTGTTATCGCCATGATCGATGCTTTTCTTGCTTTCACTTCTTTTATATTGCTTATCATTTTAGGAAATAGGGAATCCTGTGTCATACAGCATACGACCAGGGTTCCTTCTTCAATTAATGCAATGGTACCGTGTTTTAGTTCGCCGCCGGCATAGCTTTCCGAATGAATATAAGAAATCTCTTTCAGCTTTAAGGAGCCTTCCATGGACAAGGCATAATCCATTCCTCTTCCGATATAAAAGATACTGTTTGCATTGTAATGCATGGCAGCAAAACGTTGTATGTTCTCTTTATCCTTTAAAATCTCTTCTACCATATCCGGAACTTTTAAAAGCTCTGATGTCAATCTTGTCACTTCTTCCTGCGGTATCTGTTTTCTTTTTGCTGCAAAATCAAGTGCGATCAGGGTCAAGGCCGAAAGCTGAGCATTGTATGCTTTGGACGATGCTACGGCAATCTCTGGCCCTGCCATGGTATAAAGAACTCCATCGGATTCCCTGGCAATGGAACTGCCAACTACATTTACAATAGAAAGCACTTTTGCTTTCTTTTCCTTTGCTTCCCGAAGAGCATAAAGAGTATCGATCGTCTCACCGGACTGACTGATGATAATAACAAGATTCCTTTCACTGAGAATGGGATCCCGGTATCTGAATTCTGAAGCAATATCCGTTTCCACCGGTATTCTTGCCAGCTTTTCAATCAGATATTTTCCAATCATCCCTGCATGGTATGCAGTTCCACAGGCAACAATGTAGATCTTTTCGATTCCATTCAGGTAATCGTCGGTCAGACTGATTCCCTTCAGATCGATCCTTCCTTTTTGTATTCTGGAACCGACCGTATCCCGAATGACTCTTGGTTCCTCGCACATTTCTTTCATCATAAAATGCTCATAACCTGATTTTTCTGCCGCTTCTACATCCCAGTCCACATGAAATACATCTTTTTTTACTTCCATTCCGTATAGATCATAAATCGCCACATGATCTTTTCGCAGTATGGCTACTTCTTTATCTTCCAGTATGTAAATATCTCTTGTATACTTTAAGATCGCAGGTATGTCGGAGGCAATAAAATTTTCTCCGTCTCCAAGGCCAACGATCAAAGGGCTTCCTTTTCTTACTGCCACAAAAGTCTCTTTGTCATCATCGCAAAGAACACCGAGTGCATAAGAACCATCCAGTTCGCCACAGGCTTCCATAACAGCACGTACAAAATCACCGATGATTGCATAGTGATACTCAATCAGGTGTGCAATAATTTCCGTATCGGTATCCGATACAAAGGCAAAGCCCTGTGACATCAAAAATTCTTTCAGCTGCAGGTAGTTTTCAATTATACCGTTGTGAACCACTGCGATCTTCCCGGTATTACTTAAATGCGGATGAGAGTTCACATCATTTGGCTCACCATGGGTTGCCCATCTTGTATGTCCGATACCGATGTTCCCATTATATTCTTTCGCTGCTAATTTTTCTTCCAAAAAACGCAGCCTACCCTTGCATTTGACAACATCAAGATGTCCATCATCGAACAATGCGACGCCCGCAGAATCATATCCGCGGTATTCTAACTGATTCAATCCACTCATTAAGATTGGTACTGCTTTCTGATTTCCTATATATCCTACGATTCCACACATATAATTTCCTCCGTTTTTATAAACTTATTTTAGGGTCCTGCAACAAGACAGGATATTTTCGCATACGCAAAAAAAGCCTGTTGGCAAGAATATATTCTTATAAATTTTATTATTCTTGGGATATAAGTCAGATAACCACAGGCTATTAAAAAGAAAGCCTGCACATTCTATCACACTGTGAGAATGATAATCGGTTACTTGCTTTTGAAAAAAAGAATGAATCAGAATACCACATGAACTCTTTCTGTTGCACAGTCGCCTGTGTGTTTTGTTAAGTTCTTCGATTGTGGCCACCGGAAGGTTTCCGCCGAATCTTTCGATATCTTATGCTACCCTTTTCTGGTGTAAGCATAACCTCCTTCTCCTCGTCAACAAAGCCTATACAATTCCGCTTTGTCCTGGCGCCTATAGCTTGCTGTTCTTCTACCCTCACTTTCCGCAATTAACTCTGATCATTTATATAGATTTTAGTATATCCTTTGCCGGTAAAAAAGTCAAACAAAGAATCTTCTGCTATTACATCGGCTGTTTCCTCAATAATTTAGAGATTAGTACGAATAAATTCTAAAAACATTAAATTATTCGTGTATTTTTAGTATAAATTTGAATGTTTCTTTCTTTTAATTATTATTTTACAATAGGTGATGTAATTGATGTATAAACCTCCAGTTTCTTTCTGTTAGATAGAAATCAGCACGGTTTTTTACCTCGATTACAAAGAAAACTATATAATTTTTAGGGAGGAATGAAAACAATGAGAAAAATGGCAAAAAGAATTATGGTTCCAGTGTTAGCATTAATTTTAGTATTCTCCAGTATGGCAGCTCCTGTTAAAGCAGCAGAAGGTGAATACCTCGTATTCATCGCTTTAGGTGCTGACTCTAATGACGGTTCCTGGGATATTTCCTATGCTGGTCCTGACACAGCTGGAAATACTGCAAATGTTACAGCAGTAACTGCTATGGCTAAAGATGGGGACACTGTTACTGTATCATTAACTGTACCAACAGTTAAATACACATGGTATGTTGCTCCATGCGTGATTATCGATCCAACTACACTTGGTGCAAATGCACACTTTGATGTATCTCTTAAACTTGATGGCGTTGATCAGACAAAATTAATCAATTTTGCAGCTGATGACGTTAATTACTGGTCAGAAAATGCCGGTGATTACCCAGCTGATACCTGTATCCGTCTTGCTGGTGGTTACAATGAATGGGGAACAAAATATATTGATTCTCCTTCAGGTTTCACAACAATTGAATACACTATCACATTAAACCTTGATATGCCTGCTGCAGCAGCAACAACAGATGCAGTTCCTACAACAGGTGACAATGGTGTTGTTTATCTTGTAGCAGCATTTGCAGTTGTATCCGCAGCTGGTATTGCAGTATCACGTAAGAAAAAATTTGAAGCATAAAACGCGTTAATGTTTCAACCTTTGAAAAGCCGTCTTCGAATCTAAGATTCGCAGCCGGCTTTTCTTTTTCATATATTTATGTTTCTTGTCAGATAACAAATCTCTCTACATTTTCACGTAGTTTTTGCGCTACATTCTCAGCATTTTCTACGGATTTTAATACTTCATTTGCTTTTGCTACAATAGCGACTGTCTTGGTTGCAATATTCGTGGTTCCTTCTGCTCCTTCTTGCGCTGCAATACTTACTTCATTGATTGAGCGAAGTACGTCATCAATCAGTTGCAGCAATTTGTTTGAAGTCGTGCTAAACTCTGTTACCATATTATCAACATCCGATGCATCCTTACTGTACATTTTAGCCATATCACCAAAAGTTATAAACCCTTCCAGTACATCGGTCGACACATAGTTCAACAGACTGCTTGAATCATCGGAAAGATTCCCTACTGCTTTCATAACGTTATCCGTAACATTCTGAATATGAGTCACTGTTTCTTTTGACTGTTCTGCCAGACGCCTTATTTCATCTGCAACAACTGCAAATCCTTTTCCGGCCTCTCCTGCTCTTGCTGCTTCTATGGATGCATTTAAGGCCAGCAGGTTCGTTTGTGAAGTTATGCTCATAATTGCTTCCGCAAGGACCCCGATTTCTCCTACTACCTTGGCGTCTGTGAGTGCTTTTGCAAGAGTCTTACTGATATTCGCATGCATCTCAATCGATTCATTCTTTCTTTTTTCGGTATCATCTTTAACCTGTTCTGCCCTGTTATAGATGTGAACGGCCTGGTCTGCACCAACGGATGCGCGCTCTGCAATATTCTTCGAAGCTTCACCCATGTCATGTGACATCGCTGTTACCTCTTCAGAGGATGCAGCGGTTTCTTCCATACTGGCCGACAATTCTTCTGTCGTAGCTGAAATCTCTTCGATGTCAGAATTTAAAACAACAATTTCTTTGTTAACATCTGCTACAATGGTATTCAGATTGTCTGCCTCTGCTTTCACCTCTCCGATCAGAGATTTAATTGACAATCTCATATCATTCAATGATTTTGACAACTCACCAAAATCATCACGCCTCTCTAACATCTGTTTCGATAAAGTTGCTGTAAAATCTCCTTTTGCCATAACTTTTATGTAATCAAGTGTTTTGTGAATCAACGATGTAAGCGATCCTGCTATGTATATGATAACAACGCCCATCACAATGAACAATGCAGAAAGTCCAAGCAGGAAACCAGTCATTTTCCTTGTATAGATAGCTTCATATTCAGAGGTTATCTGTGCAATATCGGCATCAATATAATCCGTATAATTTCCTGTGCCTACAACCCAGTCAAATGGTTCAAAATACATTGTAAATCCTCTTTTGGGCAGGAATTCTGTCTCTCCGGCTTTTGGAAAAGTATAATCAACAAAGCCACCGTCAGGATTTGTTACAGCTGCATTAATTAATGCTTCGATCAGACGAAAACCATTGGCATCTTCCATGTTCATACGGTTCGTTCCTTCCGTATCATTCCCAAGATATACCACATTCGTTCCATCTGACTGATCGACCCAGAAGTA
Organism: Clostridia bacterium; assembly: GCA_003249225.1. Lineage (GTDB taxonomy): Bacteria > Bacillota > Clostridia > Lachnospirales > Lachnospiraceae > SZUA-448. The sequence goes on from QKJQ01000027.1 coordinate 178,096, forward strand.
CCCATTGTCTCCATAACGCAGTTCACGTATATCATCTGCCGCGACCTTTTTTGCTTCCTCAAGCGTATAAGTTCCATCTTCCACTTTTGCATAAATTCCATTCAAAAGTGCGATTACAATCTGAACATGTTCCTTAATGTTCGAATCATAATCTTTTCGTACACTGGCTTCCAGTTTTGTCAATGCCTCCGATTGAATGTTCTTCATATTAATACTCGAGAGTATTCCACTGAAAACTACCAGAAAAATAACGCAGACCATTAAGATGATCATCTTTGTTTTCACTTTTATATGGTTCATATATTGTTCTCCTTTCTTAACTAAAGTTATCCTGAGTAAAGATACTTAGGATAAAATCAATTTTACTTCTCTTATCGTGTATATTGTATATTAAAATGCATATTTAACGCGTATTCTTCTTACTTCATGTTTATTATATCACATATCACTCTTAATGTATATTAATTTATAAAAAAACACGTGATGTTGACATTCATCAATCATCACATGTTTTTTATGGTTTTTATCAATAAATTAACAGTACATATCTGGAACTTATGTTACTATTTGTATTTATGACATTAGTTATAATTCTAGGTGAAATTTATATACAACGTACGTTACTGCTTAAGTACTGTAACTTACCTTCTTTTTTCGTACGGCATTAAGCAATAATAAATTTTTCAACATTGGTCAGCAGTTTTTGTGCTACACTTTCTGCATTTTCTGCCTGACTTCTTACTTCGTTTGCTTTAGACACGATTCCCACAGTTTTTCCGGCAATATTCGTGGTTCCTTCTGCACCTTCCTGTGATGCAATGCTGACTTCATTGATAGCACGAAGCACTTCATCAATTAATTGCAGGAGACGCCCTGATGTTGAACTGATTTCAGTGACCATTCCATCAACTTGTGAAGCATCCTCACTGTAGGAAACTGCCATCTTTTCAAACATGTCATAACTCTTTGTTACATCAGAGGATACATAGTCAAGGAGTTTACTGGAATCATCCGACAGATTGTTTACAGCCGCTGTAACACTGTTGGTAACATCCTGGATATGTGTTACGGTCTCTTTCGACTGTTCTGCAAGGTGCCTGATCTCATCGGCTACAACTGCGAAACCTTTTCCTGCTTCACCCGCTCTGGCTGCTTCGATGGAAGCATTCAATGCAAGTAAGTTCGTTTGCGCTGTTATTCCCATGATTGCTTCTGCCAATGCACCGATCTCCTTAACAACCTTAGCATCCTCCAACGCTTTCCCAAGACTTTTACTTATCTCACTATGCATTACTATGGACTGTTTTCTGCTTCTTTCTGTATCTTCTTTTACTTTTTCAGCACGATTGTATATCTGTACTGCCTGTTCCGCACCGTTCTTTGCTCTCTCTGCAATATTCTTGGAGGATTCGCCCATATCATGAGACATTGCCGTAACCTCTTCCGAAGAGGCTGCAGTCTCTTCCATGCTTGCCGAAAGCTGCTCTGTCGTCGCGGAAACCTCTTCAATATCTGAAGTAAGAAGAATAATTTCTTTATTTATCTCACTTACCACAGAATTAAGGTTGTTTGCTTCGCTCTTAACCTCTGCAATTAAGTGATTGATCTCAAGTTTCATTGCATTCAGTGATTTGGATAATTCACCAAAATCATCATTCTGCGTCAGCAGCTTCTCAGGAAGATCTGCTGTAAAATCGCCTTGAGCCATTACCTTGATGAATGCTCTTGTTTTATGAAGCGATGTAATGATGCTAATTGCAATGTAGGTTACAATAGCACCCATAAGCAGGAATAGAATAATAAGACCTACCAGGAAACTCAAGATTTTTTCGTTATAGATTTGAGTATACTGATCTTCCATGGCTGCTACTTCAGCATCAATATAATCTGTATAGTTACCGGTTCCTATTACCCAGTCAAACGGTTCAAAATATTTGGTATAGCCTCTCTTGGGAAGGTATTCTGTTTCTCCTGCTTTTGGGAACGTATAATCTGTATATCCTCCATCCGGATTATTCACTGCTGTATTGATCAAAGCTTCCACCAGGCGGAAATTATTTGCATCAACCGCATTCATACGATTCGTTCCTTCTGTATCTTTACCGAGTAAAACAACATTCGTACCATCAGACTGATCGATCCAGAAATAACCATTCAACCCGTAGCTAAGACTCCTTACTATATCCGCTGCAATTTTTTTTGCCTCGTCAAGTGTATAATCACCGTTTTGATATTGATCATATACACCTTGTACCAGTGACATGGCAATCTCAACATGTTCCTTGATATTTATGTCATAATCGCTTCGAATACTGGTCTCAAGCTTACTTAATGCTTCTGATTGAATGCTTTTCATGTTAATGCTTGAAAAAATACCGCTGAATACCACCAGTAGAACAACACAAACCATTAAAATAATCATTTTTGTTTTTACATTTAAATGTCTCATGCCCATAATACCTCCCATATTTATAATATGTGATATATTATATCATGTATATATGATTAATGCCATTTGTTTTTTTCTTTTTGTATATTCATTCATCATAATCCATAGTACGTGATATTGTGAGCATTTGCTACTAAATTATACTTAATTATATTAATAGTGATATGGCGCTGCATCAGTTTAGTGTTTCATCATAAACAGTACGTTCTCCACCAATGTACTTATATCTTGTTCTGGCACAGACAACATGTGCCTTTCCAATCTCTTTCACTTGAATTCTGACCGGTACTGCTACCGGTTTTAAATGCATTCCAATCAGAGTGTCACCGATATCGATTCCTGCATCTGCCTGAATGAATTCGACTGCTACCGGATTTTTCATGGTCTGATAAGTGACTGTCGCAAAGGATCCTCCGGCTTTCGCCTGTGGTACTGCATTAACAATGGTAAGACCTTTTTTTACGGCAAGTTCTTTCTCAACTATAATAGCTCTGTTTAAATGTTCACAGCATTGTGCTGCAAGATATATTCCATGTTCCTCGAGAACCGGAAGAACTCCCTGAATCACAGACTGTGCAACATCGAGACTAGAGTATGACCCGATGCTGTGCCCTCCAATTTCGCTGGAAGAACATCCTATAACAAGTATCTGTCCCTCTTTCAATTTCGCTGCCTCAATCAATTCATCAACCACTGCCTTTGCACTTTTGGTTATATCTTGTAGCATAGCACCCTCCTGTTTATCCTACCGGATGTATTTCAATGTCTTTCGGTAATTCTTTCTTCGTAACATCTGCATTTTCCATCATTTTCACCAGTGTATTGTAGCAAACGATCCGCGTAACCACATTGTTTCCAGAAACCTTTTCGTCCAGCAATCCTATCGATTTGGCAGCTTTCAGGCACGTATCCAAATCCAGGTTGTCTCTTTCATCACGTGCATGGATACCGCGAATCAGAAAACTTGCAAGCTCTTCTGCTGTCAGCGCATCGTCCGGACGAAATCTAAAGTTTTTTGTTGTGACTGGATCGATCAGCTTTTCCTCATAAGCACCCTGTACGTAGGAAGCATCCCATTCGTATCTGGAAATATCACAAAATTGTCCGTTCACTGGACGTTTGCTGCTGATACGCAAAGCTTTGAACAGCAAAAAGAGGAACTGTCCCCGTGGCATATCTTCCAGCGGATGCAGATGCATAACGCACGGATCTGTTAACCCTTTTGCCATGGCAGCTGCTACCTGTTCCCGCATGATATCATCCGTAAGATCAAGATAAGCGGGTTTCATTAGATAAATACCTCGCAAAGCTTCCTTTTCAGCCGGCGCTGTGTTTCCATCCGGTGCCCAGCCTCTTGGTGCATTTTCTTTATCTTCCAGGTAATCATAAAGTGGTTCGATCTTTGCAGCCCGGATCTCACATTTGACCATGGAAGCAAAACGATAAGCACCAAAGTCATTGGTGTGTGTTATATCTCCTTTGCAAAAATACTTCGCCGCTTCCTCTTTCAGACCTGATAAATAGTCAAAAGTCTTTTGATGAAGATCAATAAAAGCAACCTCCAGTTCTTTGGCTGCGTGTCTGCAGGCTTCTGCATGATCTTCCAGAATGGACTGATATGTTCCTTGTTCTATAAATGGAATTCTGCTGATTGGCGATATAAGAACCGGCGTTGCACCAAGTTCCCTGATCTGTTTTATATACCAACGAAGATTGTTCAGATACCCTCCAAATGCCGCAAGATTTCTGCGCTTCTGATCGTTATGACCAAATTGAATCATGAAGATATCACCTGGTCTGATTCTGTCCCTTACAATCTTCCAGTGACCGTCGTCCCGAAAACAGTTGGTCGTAAGGCCGCTGTGTGCCTGATTGCAGACAGCAATTCCCCGGAAGAAAGAAAGCATCATCTGAGCCCACCCACCGCAGCTGTCACCTGGATAATAAGGAATCATGGCACTTTGATCCGTTAGTGTGGAGTCTCCGGCTATGAACAGAACCGGAGCGTCTGTTTTTTTGATTGTAATGCTTGATATCCTTACGTAATTGCCTGCAATTCCAATATAAACAGCATTTTCTACGAGTGGTTCGCTGATCATCGCCGGAATATAGGGACACACATATACAAGAAATTTTTTTCGATAGGTCTCACCAGCTGGTATATTTACTTCTTTCGCCACAAGATTACGTCTTGCTGTATAAATCATTATGTTTTCTAATCCAGATTCACCGCCCTGTATTGTAACTTCTATTTCATAGACACCTTCCTCCGGTACAAGAGACTTAAAAATTATCGGGTAACGTTCAAGTGAGCTTTCAACACCATATTGTGTTTCCGACTTTGACTTTTCCCAGCTTCCGAATGCTGATTCTTTACATCCCCAATTACCGGAAAGCAATTGTTTGGATGCTTTTGGAAGTGACTCTGGGTAATCAAAGGCTGCATAACCATACCCTCTTTCTTCTGTGTAATAATCATCAGGATTCACCTTGATCTGATTCTGCAGGTCGTTCTTGTAAAATGTATAAGTCTGGCAGTACATGAATTTTCTCCTTTATTACTCTGTCTCTATTATTTGGGCCTTGCTTTCTATAATGGCTTTTATTCTATGGAATAAAAAGTCAATGGCAACATCATTCAGACCACCGCGTGGTATGATAATATCTGCGTATTTTTTGTTTGGTTCAACGAATTGTTCATGCATTGGTTTTACAGTTCCTGTATACTGTGAAATGACAGATTCCAAGCTTCTTCCACGCTCATTGACGTCACGAACAATTCTGCGGATCAGTCTTTCATCTGCATCAGTATCAACAAATATTTTAATATCAAGCAAGGAACGCAATTCCGCATTCTCAAATATCATAAACCCTTCCACAATGATTACTTTGGATGGATTCACTCGTACCGTCTCAGAAAGACGGGTATGTTCTTTGTAGGAGTAAACAGGCCGATCAATACCTTCACCCAATTTCAGCATTTTAATATCCTCGATCATTCTCCCTGTATCAAAAGCATTCGGATGATCATAATTCAGTTTTACTCTTGATTCGAATGGCAGATCATCGTGTGGTAAATAATAAAAATCATGACTTAACAGCTCAACGCTGCTTCCAAACTCCTCTTTCAGTCGATTTGCAACAGTCGTTTTACCGGATGCAGACCCGCCTGATACTCCAATAACAAAAACATCATTCATTGATAACCTCCCCTATGCTTAAAGAATACGAAGCATTTTATATAAAAGCTCGTATAGATTTTTCGTTTCATCCGGACTCAAAGAAATACAGGCCCCCATTTTTCCGGGGATTTCAATTGCGCTGTTCTTCAATTCTTCTCCCTTCTCTGTAATAGAGACACAAAGATTCCGTTCATCTTTTTTTTGACGCTTCCTGGTCACATATCCTTTGGATTCCAACTTTTTTAAGACTGGCGTGAGTGTACCGGAATCCAGATAAAGCCATTCACCTAATGTCTTCACATTCATCTCTTTTCTTTCCCATAAGACCATCATCGTGATGTACTGTGTATACGTAAGGTCCAGCTCTTCAAGAAATGGTTTGTACTTGCGAACAATTTCTTTCGCACACGCGTATAAAGGAAAACATAACTGATTTTCCAGTTTTAAAGGATCATATTTATCCATAGAAGACCTCACTTTAGTAAATTATTATTATCAATACTGCACTTTTATTGTATACAATTTAATTTACCACCAAACTGCTTTTTTTTCAATGTTAATGTTCTTTTACTGCAAAAAAGACCGTGCATTACCGCACGGTCTTTTCATTTTGAAATTAAGCCTGTAATCTCTTTTCAAGTGCTTCAAGCTGTGCTGTTAATTCAGCAGGGAGCTTTTCACCATAACTTGCGTAATGTTCTCTGATGGAAGCAACTTCAGCAAGCCATTCTTCTTTGTTTACTTTCAGGAGTTCTTCCATATCCTGAGATGAAACATCAAGACCTGTAACGTCGATTGCATCTTCTGTAGGCATGAAACCGATCGGAGTCTTAACAGCTTCTCCAGCACCTGAAGTACGTTCGAAGATCCATTTTAACACACGGCTATTATCACCAAAGCCCGGCCACAGCCATTTGCCTGTTTCATCTTTTCTGAACCAGTTTACATAGAAAATCTTAGGAAGTTTATCTTCTGTAGAATGTTCACCAACTTCAAGCCAATGCTGAAGATAATCACAAACATTGTAACCAAAGAAAGGAAGCATTGCAAATGGATCACGACGAACCTGTCCGATTTTGTTGGAAATTGCAGCTGCTGTAATCTCAGATCCCATGATAGATCCCATGAATACACCATGTTTCCAGTCAAAGCTCTCATGTACCAATGGAATTGTCTTTGGACGACGTCCACCGATCAGAATTGCTGAGATTGGAACGCCAGCTGGGTCTTCCCATTCTGGAGCAATTGCTGGACACTGTTCTGCCGGAGCAGTAAAACGTGCGTTTGGATGAGCTGCTGGAGTCTCAGATGCAGGTGTCCAGTCATTACCCTTCCAATCAATGAGGTGTGCTGGAGCATCGGTACCGATACCTTCCCACCATACATCGCCATCATCGGTAAGTGCAACGTTTGTAAAGATTGTATTCTTTTCAATGCTGTGCATTGCGTTTGGATTGGACTGATAGGAGGTTCCAGGTGCAACACCAAAGAAACCAGCTTCCGGATTGATTGCATAAAGACGGCCATCAGCACCGAATTTCATCCAGGCAATGTCATCACCGATTGTTTCAACTTTCCAGCCTGGGATCGTAGGAACGAGCATTGCAAGGTTTGTCTTACCACATGCACTTGGGAATGCGCCTGTAACATACTTTTTGTTTCCGTTTGGATCTGTAAGACGAAGAATAAGCATATGCTCAGCAAGCCAGCCTTCATCGCGAGCGATTGCAGAAGCAATACGAAGAGCGAAGCATTTCTTTCCAAGAAGTGCATTTCCGCCGTATCCTGAACCATAAGACCAGATCAGTCTCTCATCTGGGAAATGGCTGATGTATTTTTTCTCAATTGGTGCACATGGCCAAGCAACATCTTCCTGTCCTGGTTCAAGAGGCGCACCTACAGAATGCAGACAGTGAACGAAATCATCATCACCAAGTGCTTCAAGAACAGCTTTTCCCATTCTTGTCATGATACGCATGTTTACAACAACGTATGCACTGTCAGTTAATTCGATACCGATTTTAGAGATTGGGGAACCGATTGGACCCATGGAGAACGGAATGACATACATGGTACGTCCTTTCATACATCCTTTATATAAATCCTTCATGGTTGCTTTCAGTTCTGAAGGATCAATCCAGTTATTGGTTGGACCTGCTTCCTCTTTTGTCTTTGTTGCAATGTAGGTTCTGTCTTCAACACGTGCAACATCAGATGGATGGCTGGTAAAGTAATAGCATCCCGGACGTTTTTCCTGATTCAATTTAATTGCAGCACCTGAATCAACCATCATTTGTAATAATTCTTCGTTTTCTGCTTCGGATCCGTCACACCAGTAGATCGAATCCGGTTGACACATATCAGCCATTTCATTTACCCAATCGAGTAATTTCTGATTCTTTGTCATATTATTCTCCTTTCGATTTGCACAAATCTTCTATTAGATACAAAAAAGAGTGAAAAAATTCACAATCAAAAATCGGTAAAGATTCCGTGCAAGAATGATTGCGAAATTTGTGCTAATGATATCAAAATTTTCACTAAAATTCAACCAAAATCTTCAAGTTTTTTCAGTTTTTTTTAATGTGGGCATATGCCCGGTTGTTATGTCCCTCCCGGTGTAAGGCATAACCTGATTTCGTCCGAAATTTTTTGCTTCATATAATGCCACATCTGCTTGGTTAATAATATCCTCAATACCCTTATTTTCAGTCGGACTGATTGAGGTGACGCCAACGGAAACTGTAACATATTTATTAATGGAAGATGCTTCGTGTGCAATTTTCAGTTCCAAAATGTCTTTTCTGATTCTGTCAGCGATCTGACAAGCATCGTCGATCCCTGTATTGGGAAGCAGGCAGACGAATTCTTCTCCTCCCCACCTTGCGGCAAAATCTTCTCTCCTATGCATCGCATGCTGAAGAGCTTCTGCGACTTTTTTCAGGCATTCATCTCCCTTAATATGTCCGTATCTGTCATTAAATTTTTTGAAGTAATCAATGTCAATCATCAGAACCGAGAGATTCCAGCCAGTCAATGCAGACTGACTTAAGATCGACTGCAGCTTTTCCTCGAACTTTCTTCGGTTTGCTATGTTTGTGAGCTTGTCAATTGTACTTTCTACCCGGAAGCTGTTCATTTTACTTTGTGAAAGCATAAGATTGTTCACCTTTGCCTTAATTGTCTGAACATGAAATGGTTTCGTTATATAATCCACCGCACCCAGTCTAAGTCCTTTTTCTTCTGTTTCTTTGTCATTCAATGCTGTCAAAAAAATCACAGGCACATCTTTTATTTCCGGGTTATCCTTAATCTGTTCAAAAACTTCAAAACCGCTAATCTCAGGCATCATGATATCCAGCAGTATCAGGTCGGGATGTGGGACCTGCAAAGCCATACGTATTGCTTCATAACCATTCATAGCAACAATAACATCATATTCTGTCTCTAAAGCAGCAACCAGAATCCTATTGTTTACTGGTGCATCATCGACTATCAGAACCCTCTGGCGGTTTTTCTTCCCAGATTCATCGTAAAAAGGAGGCCTGCGCTTTCTTTTTCTTGTTTCCTCCGTAATTTCGGACTCATAGCCATCAGTTTCCGTCCATTCATCATCCTGTGTGACTTGTTTTAATATGGTTAACAGTAATTCATGTTTTCGGAACGGTTTATTGATCTTGGCTGAAAACTCAAAGTAAGCATGCGCTTCTTCCGATGCTTTGTTACCCGGTTTGATCAAAATTATAGGTATGTCGTTCGCCGCTGATACGGAACGGCAGATCGCAAGGAAATCATAATATGCTATCTCTTTTCTTTCATCGCTTATAAAAATCATATCATAATGTGAAATTTTAGGTTCCTGCATTATTTTTAACAGAGCGGATTTTGTATCCTGTATCCACTCAGTATCTGCTCCCAGTTCTTTCAGATAGTTTTCCAGTATACGTCCACTCATACTGCCTGAATCAACGATCAGAACTGTTGTACCGTCCAGCAGATGCGTTTTCATTTCTTTCCATGCCGTGGTTTCTTCTTCTTTTTCCTTATCATGCTGTAGTCTGATTTTCACTAAAAACTCAGAACCTTTTCCAGGTTCACTTGCCACAGCTATCGTTCCCTTCATTGCTTCTGCAATCTCTTTCGTTATGGTTAGTCCAAGTCCTGAGCCGCCATACCTTCGGTTAATCGTCTCGTCTGCCTGCTGAAATGGATGAAACAGCTTTTCAATAACCTCTTTTGACATCCCGATTCCGGTATCGTTTATCCGTATCAAAAGTATGAACTCATCCTGTATCTTCGTTTCCTGTGCTGTTATCTCCAGATATATGGAGCCTTCTTCTGTAAACTTGATAGCATTGGTAACAAGGTTATTAATTATCTGTGCTATTCGTATTGAGTCACCAATTACATATTCGGGTACCGACGAGTCAATATATAAATCAAAAATAAGACTTTGGCTGACAATAGCCCCCGTCAGAGGAATCGCTGCATCTTCAATTGCTTTGTGTAAATGAAACGGCTGTTTTTCCAGTTCAACACCCTTTGACTCCATTTTAGAAAAATCAAGAATGTCATTAATGACCCGATACAGCATTTCAGAAGATAAACGTATGTTACTTACAAATTCCTCCTGATCCTTGGTAAGTTCCGTATTCTCCAGAAGCTGCAAAAAACCAAGTATGCCGCTTAACGGCGTCTTGATTTCATGTGACATTTTTGAAATGAACTGACTTTTTAACCGGCTGATACTTTCTGCTTCGTCTTTTGCCTTCTCAAGCTCCTTTTCCAGCCTCTTTTGTTCTGTCAGATCTGTCATAGCCATAAAAAGAATTCTTTCTTCTTTTATTTTGACCATAATACCAAAGAACAGGCCCTCCAATTGACTGCCGTCTTTTTTACGGACCTGAATCTCAAAATTTTGTATCATTCCCTTTGACATGATCTGGCGGACCATGAGCATTCTCTGTTGAAAATCAGAAAAAAGCTGAAGCTCTTCACTTGTTTTTCCGATAACTTCATCTCTTGTATATCCTAAAGCATCCAAAAAAGACTGATTCACCTGAATCAGTTTACCGCTCTGTGGTAATGAAAGAGACATAATCAATGGATGATGGTTGAACATATCATTAAACTTATCAAGGACAACATGAATATCATCAAGCTTTAATGGTATTGGCATAAGATCCCTCCGATCAAAATGCTCTGTTTTCGTACATTATATCATATATTTTTATTTTTTAAACTTTCTATCGACAAATTATTTTTTTTTGATATACTGAATACGCTATGATTGGAAATTCACTTATGAATAGAGGTATTTATGTCAAAACATGTCAAACGTATAATAAGTATTGTGATCGGACAGTTCATTTCCGCTTCATCTTTTCAGCTAATTCTTTTGCCGAACAGTATGGCTGCCACCGGTCTTGGTGGGCTTTCAACAACCTTACATAAACTATTTGGTTTCAACATCCAACTGTCCCTGATTGCAATGTGCCTTCCGCTGTTAATCTGGGCCATCCTAAAATATGACAAGGCACAGGTTCTTTACGCCGCATTTAACTTTGTTATGTTTACCTTTTACATTGGTATCGTTGGAAAGATCATGCCTGCTTTTGTTACTGACCCGATTATTGCGGTCATAACCGGCGGAGCCCTCAATGGTATAGCAGCTGGTATTGTAATCAAACAAAACTGTGCGAACGGACCAGAGGCAATTGTTGCATTGTATCTTCGGCAGAAAAAAGGAATCACCATTGGTCGGTTCTTCCTGATTTTTAACACAATCGTTATATTTTCCTCCATTGTCTATAATAACATCACACTAATCATATATTCTTTATTATGTAATGCAATTGCCAGCTATGTCACCGATTATGTAATACTGGGTGCTCAGAAGTACTTTATTGTGCAGATCATGTCCGATCATTATCTTGATATTACAGAGTATGTTCAAAAAGACTTAAAACGCGGTGTTACCTTTATCCAAGGGATGGATACTGCAAATGTAAAGAAAAAAATGCTGCTCCAGTCCGTAATGAACAACCGAGAACTGGTGCAGCTGAAAGAATACGTGCAGAGCTTCAACGACGACAGTTTCGTTTATGTCATAACAAGCGCCGGACTGTTCGGGCGTGGATTTGAGACGATGTAACAATATTTATCAGAATGCCAGTGTCTTGAAGCTTTTTAAGGTCTTGTAGTTTTTAAGAACTTGAAGTTTTTTCAGGACTTGAAGCTTTTTAAGGTCTTGTAGTTTTTAAGAACTTGAAGTTTTTTCAGGACTTGCAGAATTGTTATTTTTCCAGAATATCAGCAAGAGTATTGCGGCAGCAAATGACATTCCTGCACCATAGAGAAATGGAATCTGTGCTCCGAATGCTGTCCACAAAACACCTGCAATAGCACTCGCGGGCAACAATGCAATCCCGACCAGCATGGAATGCAGACCAAGCATCGTACCTTTTTGATGCGGTGGTGCTATTTCAGCTATAAAAGCTCTTTCTACTCCGGCGATCATAGCTGTATATGCTCCATATAAAACGAACATTATCACGATAAATACTTTGTTAAAAGCAAAGGCAAAACCAATATAAACAATAGAAAAAGTCAGATACCCGGCAATAAGGACACGTTTCCTTCCCACCGAATCTGACTTTTTTCCTGCCCAGAAAGCAAGCATGGATGCAGTCAGATTATAGACAAAATACAACAGGATTACGGTTGTATCATCAAATCCTGTGGATTTTGCACGTAACAGCAGAAATGAATTTGATGAGTTTCCAAGCGTAAAGATAAAAACTATGACAAGATACAGTTTCAATCTTGAATCCAGTTGTTTCCAGTTTTTCCAGAAAGGTTCTCTACTTCTTACTGACCTTGGTTCTTTTTTCTCTTTCACAAAGGAGAACATCATAAGTCCCAGGATTGCCGGAATAATGGAAATCAGAAAAACCTTTTTATAGGAAATATTCTGACTCCCCAGCTGCAAAAGCAGATACGACAGCAAAATGCCAAGAGCGGATCCTGCCATATCGAGCATTTTATGAAGACCAAAAGCCCTTCCCTCTCTGCCCTTTACCGCATTTTCACTGACCATGACATCACGCGGCACCGTACGTATGCCTTTTCCTACACGGTCGACACAACGTGCCGCCAGGACCCCTGCCCATGAGACCGAAAAGATCAGCATGATCTTATAGAAGATTCCTGAGGTATATCCGATAAATGCTATCGGTTTTTTCCTTTTGTAACGATCTGTTATATAACCACTGAAAATTTTCAATAAACTTGCAATGCTCTCTGCTGTTCCTTCGATGATCCCGACAAAAGCCGGAGTTGCTCCAAGCACTCCGGTCAGATATAACGGAATAACCGGGTAGACCATCTCTGAACTAATATCTGAAAAAAAGCTGATAAGACCAAGAAAAATTATGTTCCACATAATGAACCCCTATTCTCGTCTGACTGCAAAAATTATTTGTTAAGCCGCCCTGCTAAGAAACCTTTTCGTGTTTTTCTCCTTGTTCCTGTGCTGAATCTATGCGTTTTGTTAAGGAGCCGTCTGTTTCTTTGACATTTTCATGCCTCATTTTGAAAGTTTATCTATGATTTTCATAATCTCATCTACTTTTTCACCGGCTTCTTCGTGACCCAGTGCATCAATAACACACCCGCCCAAATGTGCGTTTAGCACCTCTTTGTTTATCTTTTTCAAGATAGCCTGTGTTGCCATCAATTGGTTTGATATGTCAATACAGTATCGGTCCTCTTCCACCATTTTTAGCAATCCGTCGATCTGTCCTCTTGCGGTCTTAAGAAGCCGTGTTACATTTTCTTTCTCTGCACGCATTTTATTCCTCCCTTTATACAGATTGTATGCCCATCACCTCATAACCGGCATCGGTCACAGCCTGAGTAAACGTCTCGTCTGCCACTTCTGCTTCAGAAGAAACATATGCCTTTTTTGCTTCAAGATCAACCGCTGCTGTCACACCGGGTATTGTCTGCAGTGCTTTCTCAACTCTTCCCTTGCAATGCTCACACATCATACCTTCAATTATAATCTCTTTTTTCATACGTTCATAGTCTCCTTTTATCGTTATTGTATTACTACTGCTTTTACTTTCTTTGTTACTGCTTGTATTTTCTCCTTTGCTGCTATCACTTACTTCTTTGCTACTATCTTTTTCTTCCATACTGCTTTCAATTATTTCTTTACTGCGAATCTTATCTTCCTTACTTCTTTCCTCTATATTACGCAATTTCTGCTCTTTATCCTGATTGCTCGTCAGTACATCCATTGTCTCAGGAATTCCTGTTCTTGGTCTAAAGAACCGAAGTCTGAGTGCGTTCGCTACCACACTGACAGAACTCATTCCCATAGCCGCTGCGCCTATCATAGGGTTCAATTTTATTCCAAGTAACGTGTAAAGAACACCGGCCGCCAACGGAATCCCTATGGTATTATAAAAGAATGCCCAAAAAAGGTTTTGTTTTATATTGCGTAGTGTTGCCCTGCTTAGTTCAATGGCTGTAACGACATCGAACAGGTCACTTTTCATCAATACAATATCGGCTGCATCAATGGCTATATCAGTGCCTGCACCGATTGCGATCCCAGTATCTGCTCTCATAAGCGCCGGTGCATCGTTAATACCATCGCCTACCATGGCAACTTTCTTTCCTTCAGCCTGCAGTCTTCTAATCTCCCTTTCTTTGTCTTCCGGCAATACCTGTGCTATAACTGTATCAATAGAAAGCTGCTTTTGTATTGCTTCTGCAGTCCTCTGGTTATCACCTGTCAGCATTACTACCTCAAGTCCAAGGTGCTTCATTGCCGCAATCGCTGCCTTACTGGTCGGTTTAACCTTATCCGCGACCGCTATCATGCCCAGGTATTCCCCTTTGCGGGCAAAATGAAGAACCGTCTTTCCTTCCATGGACAGCTGCTCTTCTGATTTGCCGCAATCCATTATTTCTATATGCTGCTCTTTCATCATTTTCATGTTTCCGCCAAAAGCAGCTTCCCCTTCAAAAACAGCCTTAATGCCCTGACCTGGAATCAACTCAAACTGATTTGATGTTGAAAGATGGATACTTTCTTCCTCTGCTTTCCTTACAATTGCTTCTCCAAGCGGATGACCGGACAGTTTTTCAATAGCTGCCGCAAAACGCAGTAACTCGTAGCTATCAATTCCTTTTGCGGGATAAATGCCGGTTACAGCAGGTTTTCCTTCTGTAATCGTACCGGTTTTATCAAGAACAATGGTTTTTACAGCATGCAGCGTTTCAAAGCTTTCTGCTGATTTTATCAATATACCGTTTGCTGCACCCCTTCCGGTCCCCACCATAATCGCTACCGGCGTAGCAAGACCAAGAGCACAGGGGCATGCGATGACCAAAATAGCAATTCCTATGGAAAGTGCGAAGGAAAAAGAAGCACCTGCAATCAGCCAGACAGCCATGGAAAGAATGGATATTGCAATAACGACTGGAACAAAGATTCCACTGATGCGATCTGCCAGTTTTGCTATGGGAGCTTTTGAGGAAGAGGCTTCTTCAACAAGTTCGATGATTTTAGCCAGTGCAGTATCCTCTCCTATTTTTTCAGCTGTAATCTTAATATATCCGGAACGATTAATGGATGCTGTGATCACTTTATCGCCAACTGTTTTGTCAACTGGTATGGATTCACCGGTTAGCGCAGATTCATCCATGGCAGCATTGCCTTCCAGAATTCTTCCGTCAACGGGCACGGCTTCTCCTGACCGTATGATAAGTATGTCTCCAACTACAACAGCTTCGACTGGTATCTTTTTTTCTGTTTTATTGCGTAAGACGGTAGCTGTTTTGGGTGCCAGATCGATGAGTTTTTTGATGGCATCGGTTGTTTTACCTTTCGCCCGGGCTTCAAAAAATTTACCCAGTGTTATCAGGGTAAGAATGGTTCCTGCTGATTCAAAATACAATTCATCCGTAAAGCGTGCCGCAGCCATAAGGTTTCCCTGTCCAAGAGCTATACCAATTCGATACATAGCGGTCACACTATACAGTATTGCTGCGGATGAACCAAGCGCTATCAGAGAATCCATATTGGGTGATCGGTGGATTAGTGTCTTAAAGCCAGTCTGATAATACTTTCGGTTCACCGCTATGATCGGAATTACAAACAGAAACTCGGTCAAAGCAAGATTCATACTGCCTGCATCACTATAGAAGGCTGACATAAGAAAAGCCGGCATGGTAAACCCTGCCAAGTGGTGAATCATTGGGAACATCGCAAGGGTCATCAGCGGAATAAGAAATACAGCCGAAATGATGATCCTTTTTTTCATTTCTTTTTGTGGATCAGCAAGGGCTTCCTTACTCTTTGTATCTGCCTTATTAAACGTTTTACTCGTCTTAGCGGCAGCATGATAACCTGCATTTTCAACGGCTTTTACAATCTTTTCTGTGTTTGCTTTCGTCTCTTCATAGGTTACGACCATACTGTTAGTCAGCAGATTTACATTAACTTCTTTTACACCATCTACTTTTGCTACACTTTTATTTACAGCAGCGGAACAAGCAGCACATGTCATACCTGTAACATCAAATTTTTGTTCCATACGTTTCTCCATTCCTGTACTGTTTTATAAGTATTCTTAACGAATATGAAAATTTCATAAATTTCTACCACACCCCCGGTGGGGTGTATCCTTACCTTACACCTTTTATCAGGCGTTGTCAAGCTATGTATAAGTGTTACTTATTGATTTTTCAAGATTATAATGATACAGTTTACATAGAAATCATACATTTAATCGATTTAGACAGATAAAAAGGACTGGAGGCACTCGATGAGCAAAAAGAAAAAAAGTTCAAAATCATCTTCCGTAGTATGGAGAATCATCCTTTCTTTTATTGCTGTTGCGATGATTCTTCTCTCACTTCGAAACATTTCACTGTATTTTATTGGCGATAAAACATTTGCCAACGTAACTACAACAAGACGGGGCGGATCAAATGACGGTGCTGTTTCATCAGCCCGATACGAATGGTCCGTCGATTATACATTTACAGACAGCAATGGAACTACGCACAACGGTCATACCACCGTACGCGGAAGCGATACTTCATCGGGCAGCATTTCTCCTGTTGTATATTACTATTCATTTGCTCCGTTTCTAAATGCCTTGGAAATGGATGCAAGTCCAAATCTTGGACAGTTGATTCTGGTAGTTCTTGGTGTTTTTCTTCTTTTTGTTATGAATAAGAAGAAAAAAAACCGTGCTGATCAGCAATTCGAATAAGCTCAGCACGGTTTATGGGTAAAATGATTTCTGTATACTTACAGTTCAGTCTGTTCAAGAAATATGTTCATATCATCAACGAGTGAATCCACATCGATTCCATGTACCATACAAGCCTGTTCCAGTGTCTCACCCTGTGCGGACGGACATCCTACGCAGTGCATACCTGACTCCATTAACACAGTGGCCAGATCAGGATCCATACGAAGAGCCTGCTGAATTGTCATTGTTTCATTGACCTGTCTCATATCTATAACCTCCTTTACCAAATGGGCAAATTATCATCTTGATGTTATCTTGGTGAATCATTACTTTTAAATCTATTGCTTCGACTTGTATCATAACACGATCCCATCATAAATGTTGTAGCCATGGCTACATTGTTATATGGCATTTTCTTTCTTATGATACCTATTCAAAATCATAAAAAGCAGCTTTAAGCTGCTTTTTACTTTAACTTCTTATCTTGTAGTATCTTTTTTCTTCCCATTCATAATGATTATCACTTTGATTCAGAATGTTTATCACTTTACTTCAGAATGACTATCACTTTGATTCAGGATGATTATCACTTTGATTCATACAATATAGTAACTTCTTTGTTATTATCAGTTCTAACTTATGAACCGTTCTTTGGTATAGGCTCTGCTTATCTTGTTTTTATGGTAAAAGACATGATCCATCACACTCCTGTGAACCTATTCCCGTTCCGTCACAGATACCGCTTCCGCTACCGAATCCTGCATTGTCCGTGTAACAGCTGCCTGTTCTGTTCGAGGTCACATCGCTTCTTCCACGTCCCGAACTTCCCATGCGGCCAGAATTCCTGCCTGATCTGCTTTCCTTATAGCTATTACCATCTTCTGAATTACCGTAAGATCGTCTTCCAGAACTGTCATTGCCATAATCACAGGTTCCATCGCAATCTGTTCCTGTCTCAAAAGCCTCCAGATGCTGTTTTGATGCATTCATAAGGTTTGTAAATACAGCCACAACATCCGCTGGCAGATCCTGTGAAAGGAACGACTCATACATAGCAATGTTTGCAATCTCAGCGGTTACTCCGGTTTCATATGCATCCTCCAGCGATTCCGGAAGTACGACCTGGGAAGCCCAGTCTTCGATGGGAATTTGATAATTATAGGTCACAAAAAGATACTCAATTGCTGCAATGTGTGTTGCTTCTGCTTCAATAATATTCGAAAATTGTGTATCTGTACCGTATGCAGCAATAATTGCTTCATACTCAGCATAGGCATGATGCTCATCTTCAAGCGCAAGTATCAGCATTTCCTCCAGTGTCTTTTCTTCTGTGTCTGCGGCATAGACGCTGCTGCCTGCCATAAGTCCTGTTACCATAAGTACTGCTGCTAAAATTCCTAATCCTTTCATCCAATGCTTCTTCATGTTCAACACTCCTTTTCTTTTCAAAATTATTCGTCCGTTACTATCGTCCGTTTGTACTTTCTTGCTACAAGTACATCATAAGAAATAATTTTGATAGAAGTATGATAGAAATCAAAAAGAAGTATGAGAGCCTTTCTGGAGGGTGAACCAGAAGGTTGTTCCATTTTCAGGTTCACTGTGGACACTGAATATAGCTTTATGAAGTTCAAGAATTTCTTTTACTATGGCAAGCCCAAGACCTGTACCTGAACCTTTTTTTGTATTCTCTCCCCGGTAATATCGGTCAAATATGTGAGGAAGCTCTTCCTTTTCTATGCCTTTCCCATTGTCTTTTACTTCAAAAATCACAACGTCTTTCTTTTCTGCAATCACGAGCCTTACAATTGTTCCGTCTCCTGCATGGAGGAAAGCATTGTCGATCAGATTCAGGAAAACCTGCAGAATTCGTTTGGAATCACATTTAACAATGCTGTCTTGTGTACCTTCCGCATTGACGGTTATTCTGCCTTCCTGCACTTTGTCTTCGTAATGCTCATAAACTGACAGCAGCAGCTGACTTACCGGAATTTCTTCTATCTCAAGACCGGATGCTTTTGTTTTTAATTGCGACAGATCAAGAATTTCTGCAACTAATTTACCAAGACGTTCTGTTTCATTTACAATAACGGTAAGCTGCTTGTCTCTTTTCTCTTTGTCTTCGCCCGTAACATCAAGAAGTGTTTCTGCATAACCGCGAATTAATGTCAAAGGTGTTCTAAGTTCATGAGATACATTGGCAACCAGTTCTTTTTGCAATACTTCATTTCTTGATAATGCTTCTCCCATGGAATTCATCTGGGAGGCCAGAACACCAAGTTCGTCACTCCGCCTGCTTTGTATTCTTGCTCCAAAGTTACCTTGTTCAAATTCTTTCGCTGTTTTACTGATTTGTAAAATGGGGCTGGTAAAGTGCTTAGCCAGTGCAAAGGAAAGTGCTGCTGCGATCAGCAGCAAAAGACCCGAAATAATAATAAGCTGTTGCTTTAAGATTACTGCGGTTTCATCAAGCGATGCTTTCGGATACATAACGAGCACGATTCCCAGAAAAGTCCCATCTTTTTCAATCGGAACAGACATAAGTTCATAATATACATTCCATCGCTGGTGTTTTACTTCCTGTACCAGAGAATTTCCTGCCTGTGCTTCCTGATAAGCCAGCGAATAAGCTTCTCTTTGCATGCCAGGCAAAGTACCTGACGCTGCCGAAACTTCATATACTGTATTCATCGAGGTATTCAACACCATAATGTTGATCTGTTTTTCATAGGCAAAAGAACTTATGCTATCTTCTTCCTCGCTTGTCAGATCTAAAGTACCGGTTTCATCTGCGTTTATAGAAGCAGCAATTTCATACTCCTGTTTCATAATACGTTTCGTTATCATCTGTTCATAAAATTGGTCAAGAAAAACTATCTGAAACAGCCATAAAAAAATCAGAACACTGCCTGTAAGCAGCATCATTGCAAGCCAAAGCTTCGATCGTATACTCTTCATGTCGTTTCCTCCGCATCAAATTTATATCCGATTCCCCAAACTGTGACGATCCATTTCCTATGGTCCTGAAGATTTTCCCGCAGCATTTTTATATGGGTATCCACGGTCCTGACATCACCGATAAAATCATATCCCCATACTTGATTTAGAAGCTGTTCTCTTGAGAAAACTTTCTTTGGGTGTCTGACAAGGAAAAAGAACAGGTCATATTCTTTTGGTGTCATGGAACACAAATCACCTTTAATCGAGACACTTCTGGCATCAAAGTCAATGATAACATCCTCAATTACCTTTTGATCCGGTTTCTCCTCCTCTTTTTCCTGACTACCTCTGCTGCGGAGAATAATTGCTTTGATCCGGGCAAGAAGTTCTCTTGGGCTAAAGGGTTTGACCATATAATCATCAATTCCAAGTTCAAATCCAAACAATTTATCGTATTCTTCTCCTCTTGCTGTCAATAAAATGATCGGCACCTTGGAAATGGCCCGAATCTCTCTGCACACTTTCCATCCATCCATTTTCGGAAGCATTACGTCAAGCACGATCAAGGATATATCATTGTTCTTGAATTTATTAATGGCATCCACGCCGTCCACTGCTTCAATAACATCAAATCCTTCCGGCAGCATGTACTCTTTTACAATATCACGAATTCCCTGTTCATCATCTACCACCAGGATTTTTATTCCGTCCATACGATCCCCCCATGTCTGATTTTTGTAAGATTAAGGGTCAGAATTCTTTTTCCCCATGCAAATTATACTTTTATTATAGCATAAAATCTGTACATACAAGATATAATTTCCCAACGATTGTTTTGAAAACATTTGATTTGCAGGAAAGCCGACAATCGCCAGTCCTGTGATTTTATCACAGAAATCACATTGTACCTTTGTTATACTCAGAACAGTTAATCAAAAACGAATTTATTTGAAAGGCGGGTTGAAATGTCCAGTACAATAATAATAGGAAATGGTCCGGCTGGTGTGTCGGCAGCGCTCTATACCGCAAGAGCCGGTATAGAGACCACCATAGTCGGAAAGGATTTTGGTGCTCTTGAAAAGGCTGCATCCATTGAAAACTATTACGGATTCAGCTCTCCCATCTCTGGAAAAGATCTGATTACAGATGGGCTGGCCGGCGCAAAACGTCTGGGTGTATCCATCTTACAGGATGAAGTTATCGGCATTTCGTTCACGAATTCCTTCTCTGTAACTACAAAATATAAGAACCTTAACGCTGACAGTGTTATTCTTGCAACCGGAACTTCACGACGCGCTCCGGTAATTCAGGGGCTGAAACAGTTCGAAGGGCGAGGGGTCAGCTATTGTGCCGTATGTGATGCTTTCTTTTACAGAAAAAAATCAGTTGCCGTGTTAGGATCCGGAGCGTACGCTTTGCACGAAGCAATGGAACTCCTGCCAGTGACCTCCTCTGTAACTTTACTGACAAATGGTGTTCCTCTCACCGTTGATGTTCCGGATGAAATCATGGTCAACACGCAGAAAATCAAAGCACTGGAAGGTGGAAACCAGCTGGAATCCATACTTTTCGAAGATGAAAGCACACTTGATGTCTATGGTCTTTTTATTGCATTTGCCTTTGCCCAGAGCACCGATCTGGCCAGAAAACTTGGTGCACTGACGGAAAAGAACAAGATTCTTGTTGATTCCAAAATGTCAACGAATCTTCCAGGACTTTATGCTGCCGGCGACTGTACCGGTGGATTGCTTCAGATATCAAAAGCTGTCTATGAAGGAGCAAAAGCCGGAACGGAAGTAATTCAATATCTTCGAAATCTTGAAAAATCAAAGATCGCATAAAAAATAAGCAACCGCGGTGCCTTGTATGACAAAACGCAGTTGCTTATTTTTCGTAATTTATCATGCGGCCTTACCAATACCATCAAGGAATCCCACAGATTTTCGATCCTCACTCACAATTCGTCTATTCCTTTATCTATCGTTTCAAGTATTCTAACTGCATGATCCAGATCATCACAGTCAAATCGCTCAAATTCTCCAATATCAACAAGAGCTGATATCGCAGGATCAATCGGTATCCTTCCAAGGGATGGAACACCCAATTCGTCTGCTATATCCTGAATTTTGCTCTCTCCAAATATATTCACTTTTGTCTTACAGTCGGGACATAATACATAGCTCATGTTCTCGACAAGACCTAAGACTGGTATTTTCATTTGTTTTGCCATATTCACTGCCTTTTTAACGATCATGGAAACAAGATCTTGCGGTGAAAATACAATAACCACCCCATCCAAAGGCAAGGATTGAAATACAGTCAGCGGAACATCACCAGTGCCCGGAGGCATATCAATTAATAGATAGTCAAGTTCTCCCCAGGCCACATCACTCCAGAATTGTTTTACGGTTCCGGCAAGAATCGGCCCTCTCCATAGGACCGGGTCTTCTTCCCTTTCAAGCAAAAGATTTACTGACATAATCTTTATGTCATTTGCTGTGTGTTCCGGAAGAATTCCCATTTCATTTGCTCTTGCTTTCCCTTTGATTCCAAACATTTTCGGTATGGAAGGTCCTGTAATATCAGCATCTAAAATTCCTGTTTTATATCCTTTTCGGTTCAAAAGGACAGCAAGCATTGCTGTTACAAAGGATTTTCCGACGCCTCCCTTACCACTGGCTACCCCAATGACATGTTTTACACTGCTGTATTCATTCATATCGACTGCAAACTTATTCTTATTACTGGTATTCTGCGTACATCCTTCACAGGATTCTTTTGTACAGGACGAATCCTGGCATTCGTGTTTTTGCTCTGACATTGACTTGACTCCTCATTAATAATTTACACATAATGGTCTTATGCTCATTATCGTATTTTAATTCAATTATGGGCATATGTCAATATCTTATCGGAAAACTATAGATTTTACGCTTCGTTCTTTCGTTTGTTGCAATTCTTTCTGCAGAACTTTCCGCTGCAGCCGGACTGACATATCACATGCTCCGAACCGCAGGAAGGACAGGCATAGGATTCCATTCTCTCTTCTTCAAAGTTCTCAAAGCTTTCCTTCCATTCCTTTCCACATTCTTTACAACGGACAGGGCAGATATTTCTGGTGAAATTACCGCCTTCAATACGGATTGCTTTTCCATTCAAAAGACTGTCTGCAACTTTTTCTCTGGCTGACAGTAAAATACGCTGGAATGTGGGTCTGGATACTTCCATGCGAACCGCACATTCTTCCTGTTCCAGACCAAGCAGGTCTTTTAACCGGATTGCTTCCAGTTCTTCAAGTTTTAACTGATTTTCCTCCGTGCCTTCTTCAATTCCATCGGTCGGAGTAAAGCAGGTTACAACCGGGGTTGCTTCGACCTTCCTCCATTTTACTGGTCTTGCCATATACATCTCCTTTACTAATTACATTATAAACATAGCAGTCACTAATAATAAGAATAATAAATATAGGGATCTTCCGGTGCCTCACTCTTGTCAATGATCACATCGGTAAGGATCGGGACTGTCTCACCATGATATTTTGTTGTTTCAATTGTTCCGGTAACCATAATCCATTCATCATCAATCAATGTACTTCGTTCATCACTTTCACATAAAATACCGTATCCTGCAACATCAGCTGCACAGCATACCATAAAATACCTTCCTGCCAAAAACTGATTTTCTGTAAAATCTTCTACGGAATAAACTTGTGCCAGATATTGATATCTTTTCCCTATAAAATCATCCGTATTTACGTATACATCAAAGTACCAATTGCTAAAAACCGCTTCTTTTATTTTTATCACACCGTCTTCTTCGTACTGATCATAAGCAAGTGATGAATCGGTTGTGTCAGTATTTTCTTTCATATCTTCCGATTGCTCAGACAACTCTGTTTGATTCTGCTGGCTGTTGCTTTCTATGTCAAGCGTAAGATTTTGTGTGCTGTCCGAAAGATCCATACTTTTACCACTGACTCCTGTGGCAGGAAAAGCCAGCGCAAAAAACACCGGAAGAAATAAAATCACATAATGTTTTAAATTGCTGTTATGACGAGCCTTTTTTACCTTTGGAACAAGACTTAAAATAAATGCAATCAGAATTAAAACAGATATCCATAATCCTATTTTGAACCTGGGATGTACATAATAATTTACTTTTCCACTGCACAGTGCCCATAAAAGAAATATTGATATAAAAATCAGTACAATGATCTGCATTACAGCATCCATATTTTTATTTCGTTTCATAACTACCTCATTTCATATTGCTAAATAAAAATTGAAAGAATACCAAGCATTATAAGACTCGTAATAATAACCATTCCTGTCATAAGCAATAAAAACCACTTTTTCAGCGTCCCAGATAACATTATGAGATTTTGCAGATCAAGCATTGGACCAAGAATTACAAAAGACAAGATTGGTATTGTTGAAAATTGCTTTGAGAAACTTCGCCCAATAAATGCATTTGACGTTGAACAAGTTGACATCAGCATTGCAGCCAGTATCATAATAATAAACTGAACTATAATTGTTTTATTCAGGAAACTTTGAGCTGCCTGAGGCAGAATTGCCTGTAAAAGAGCTGAAATAAATGCTCCAATTGTTATATACTCCATTACTCTGAAAAATTCTTTTCTCGCACCATGAAGCACAGCTTTACAATTACCTTTTACTCCTTCGATACTTTGTTCGCCAATATCACTTCCGATTTTCACATATCTATTTGTACTTTTTAAAATATACTGCGTCTTAATTTTAAAAGCTTGCAGCAATAAACCGACAAAGACAGCAATTAATACTCCACTAATAAACCGTACAAGAGCAAGCATTGGTTGATCGGGAAAAGCGTACAGCATAGAAACAATAACCAGGGGGTTCACAGCAGAAGATGCAAGCCAGAATGTTATAACCTGAGGCAAAGGTGTATTCTTTCTTAAAAGTCCGGCAACAACAGGGACTGTTCCGCAATCGCACATTGGTAAGAACAATCCGGCAAATGCCGCTGCCAGAAATGATAAAAATCCGCCCTTTGAAAATCTGGATAGTATCCACCCTGAAGGTACATAGAGTTGAATGACTACAGACAGAAAAGATCCAATCAGTAAAAAAGGAATCGCCTGCATCAATATACCAAGGAAAACAACTGAAAATGACTGTACGACCGTATAAGCTGAAGGTACCAAAAATATAACGACAAGTCCGATACATAGTAAGAATCCAAGGAACACTTTCAGGTTTAGCTTAATTCCATTTATAAGCGTTTCCTTTTTATTTTCAATGCCAAATAAATTCAATAATTTATCATTTTTTGCATTATCAGTAAATATAACTTTTGTTTTTGGATTGATATCACGAACATCTCCCTCAATTTTTTTTCGCTCACCATTTGTCAGTTCTGCGTATCGATTTATAATTACTGCATCGCTGTTCACGATCTTTGGTTGTACTTTGCCTGTCATATTGTAAAGTACAGGGTAAAAAGACACCGCTCCGCTAACATAGCAAACATTCCTGAATTCATACTCAAATGGTTTTTTACAGCTTAAAATCCTGGAAATATCCCAAAACCCATTGTATTCGATCAGGATATGATCTGGATTATATTCTTTTTTTAATCTCTATGAATAAAGTATCGTTAATCTCTTCTTCTGATTCAATCGTTTTAAGTAAAACGTTTTGTTTTTCGCCCAGGATCTCATCTGTTTCAACAATTCCTTCTTCACACTGAAGAAGAACGATTCTTTCATATTCTTCAAAACATCCACTTTGCAGCAAATCCATAATCAAGGTTGATTTACCGCATTCCAAAATTCCTGTTATTACATCAACTGATACCGTCATTTTGTACCCCTGCTGTTTTTATCTGCCGTTTCTCTTAGATGCTGTTTTCTGTTCGTTTCACTTCGCCATTCTCACGACAATCCCTGCAGTACCCATACAAAAAAAGTTTATGTCCAAGAATCGTAAAGTCCGTCTCTTCTTCCACATGATGATCATAATCACCAAGTGGGCAGTCATGGATAGTGACCAATTTTTTACAGGTAACGCAGATCAGATAATGTCTGTGTCCAATTTCATTGTATTCGAATAATTTCCTGTCCTCATTCATAATCTGTATTTTAGTGACAAGACCTGCATCTTCAAGAGCTTCCAGCGTTCTATATACCGTTGATAAATTAATCTGAATATCTTTGTTCTTTAGTACGATAAAAATATCTTCTGCAGCCATTGGACAATCATTATTATACAGTATCTGAAGAATCGCCATTCTGCTTTTGGTTGATTTTAGTCCACATTTTTTAATCTGCTCATTCAAAATCCCCTGTTCTTTCATCATACATCATCCTTTCTGTTAGTTTAGAAGTTTCATTTTCCTGCGTCTAGCTTTTATTGTTTTTAATAAAAAACCTGCAAAATAACTGATAACTGATAAAATAACAATGCAGGCACCGGAAGCCACATCAAATTCATAGGAAATCCACAGACCAGCCACACAAAATATAACGCCAAAACCAATAGCAAGCAACATCCTGCTCTTTAGTTTATTTGATATAAGTGCAGCCAACGCTGCCGGTGCAGTCAATAACGAAAGAACCATAATGATTCCGGCTACACGAATTAGAACAACAACAGTCATTGCAACCAAAACAAGCAGCAGGTATTCAAAAAATGTAGTCTTCATTCCAAGAATGGCAGCAAACTCATGGTCAAACAGATACGCCTTCCAATATCTGAAAAACGCACTGATAATAAGGGCAACAATAATCGTAAGTATAAGCATGAGTAAAAGGTCTGATCTTGTCACCGATAAAATATTGCCGAATAAATAAGAACTAAGATCCGGCGGATACCCTGGCGTCAAAGCAATAAAGACAATACCCAGTGCCATTCCCAGAGACCAGAATAAACTAATAATAACATCGGATCTTGCTCCGCCTCTTCTTTTAATAAATCCGATTCCAAACGCAGCACTGATTGCGAAAATAAAAGCTCCGATAATAGGTTCAAATCCGATCAGATAACCAAATCCGACGCCGCCATAAGCAGTATGGGCAATTCCTCCGCTCATCATGACCAGTTTTTTTTCCACAACAATAACCCCTATGATACCGCAAACGATGCTGGCAAGAATCCCGGCAATTAATGCGTTCTGCATGAATTGATATTCAAATAATGCATTTAACAACACCCATTCCCTCCTTTATGTTCATGCTGCTGTAAAACACGATGCGGTACACCGTGAGCGATCAGGTCGACTGGGCAGCCATACAATTCATTAACAATCTTTTCATTCATCTCCGGTTCTCCATGGAAAACCAGGTCTCCATTCAGACAGGCCAATTTCTTCACCGTGGATGATATGGCAAGAAGATCATGCGTGACCATGACAATAGTCATTTCATGATTTAGTTCTTCAAGCAGCCGGTAGATCTTTTCTCTGGAGCCTGCGTCAACACTTGCTGTCGGCTCATCCAGAATAAGCAGTTTCGGACCGGCCGCTAATGCTCTTGCAATCAGCAGCCGCTGATATTCCCCACCAGAAAGCTCCAGAATCTGGCGCTTATATAGCTTTTCAATGCCGACCCTTTCAAGCTGTGCATAAGCATACTCTTTATCATTCTGGGAGTACTTCATAAAAGGGCGAAACCCTTTTTGCATTCTGCCTGTCAGAGCTACTTCGAATACGGAGATTGGAAATCTTCTGTCGACACTTGAAAATTGTGGTGTATACCCCACAACGCTTTTACGCAGAAGTGGATCTTCCCCGAATATTTGAACTTTTCCGCTGTCAATCGGCAGTAAGCCAAGCAGCGCTTTTAATAACGTTGATTTTCCTCCGCCGTTTGGACCGATAATACCTAAGAATTCACCTTCTTGCACCTGTAAGCTTACATCCCTCAGTACAAAAGACTGTCCATAGGATACATATAAATGGTCAATGTTAATTGCTTCCATATCTATTCCATCGCCTCCGCCATAGTGGCTGCCATAGCCTCCAGATTTTCAATATAATTTGCTGCAAGCGGTGACAGCTGAATCGTCTTTCCACCTATTTCTTCAGCATATGCTTCTGACTGACTGCTGTCAATCTCATCCTGATAGAAAATAGCTTTTATATTCTCAGCTTTTGCAAAATCAATCATCTCCTGCAAATGCGCAACGGTGGCTTCTTTTCCCTCTTCTTCGAGAGCATACATCATCAGTCCATAATCCTCTGCCAGGTATCCAAACGCCGGGTGATATACAATAAATGCCTTGTTCTGCACTCCAACCAAAGCATTCTTTATATCCTGATCAAGCTGGTCAAGCTTTGCAATGTATGCGTCTCCGTTTATTTTGTATGTCTCCTCATTCTCAGGATCCAGCTTGCTAAGCTCTCTTACGATCACCTGTATCATGACTTGAACACGTTTGGGTGATAACCAGATATGCGGATCTCTTTCTCCTGATTCAAACATTCTTTCCTCGTATACAGATGCCACTTCATCCTGTAAAGAAATAAGTACAGTATCTCCCACTATGTTTGGAATAATATTGGTTTCTTCGGCTGGAACACCGATTGCAAAATAAAGGGAAGCGTCGCTGAATTTTTCCATAAGCTCCGGAGTAGGTTCATAATTCTCGGGACTATATCCTGGTGGAATCAGTGTTACTACTTCAGCCAATTCTCCGCATACAGCTTCAACAAATGTCTGCTCCGGTACGATTGACACAGCTATAACAACTTTACTTTCATCCTTTGTGTTTTCTTTCGTTTGTAATGAACAACCTGTCTGTACTAAAATACAAACTAGTAAGAAGAGTCCAACCATTCCCTTATTCATTTTTTTCATACAACATTCCTCCATTTTTTGAATTAAGCAAATTCAATCAATAACGCAAATGCAAGTCATTTGCATTTGCGTTATTGATTATACTCTATCCAAAAGAAGAAATCAATGAAAATCTGTAATGTTACTATTCACTGCTCTTTCAGGGTCACTCTATCGTAAGTATCGTTCCGGTGTTGTTATACAAAAATTTCTCCTTATATTCCTTCTTAAGAACCTCAATTCCTGTCTCACCGGTACAATGTGATACTGCTATCATGGAAAGGTTTTGCTTTCTCAGTTCCTTTGCTGATTGATTGATTCGATAATTATCTTCTCCCAAAAGATGAGTTCCTCCGACCATAGAATCCACCTTTTTCCCTGTCTGCATCTCGACCTCTTTCATTATATTTATGATTCCAGGATGTGCACAGCCTGTAAATACAGCAATACCTTTTTTCGTTTCTATAACAAGTACTATTTCATCACTAAAATCATCGGTTCTGTAGTTTCCATTTTCTTTTCTGACATAGTTGGAATTTATCGTTTCAAAATCATTTGTTTTCGGGAACCCTTTTACAATCCAAATCCCTTGCGTCAGACATAATGATTCAGAAATTATCTGTACCGGTATTCCCGTTCCCTCGATCCATTCTTTTGTAAATGGGTTCCCATTGTAGTGATAGCTTCCGCTATCCGTTACTTTGTATTTTTCAGTAAAAAATCCTTCGCCAATGATTATTTTTTTAATGTCAGCACCTGCTTCGTACAGCTTTACGAGTCCACCACTGTGATCATAATGACCATGACTTACGATGACAAGATCGATCGTCGGAAGCTCTCCGTAAAGGTTTCTGAGATTTTCCACAAACATGCCAGTCTGTCCGGTATCGAATACTATACGAAGTCCGTATGCTTCTATGAGCATGGATAACCCATGCTCATAATGTAAATCTTCTTTTCCCGGATGATTTTCAATTAATGTAGTTACCCGAATACTCATAGGTCTCCTTACTCGCCACAGCTTCCTTCGTGCGCGTGTTCTGTACATATGCTGTTCGTGGATTGCAAGACTCCTGCTAAATGCTCCATGACCGCATTGTCTGCTGCTCCCTGTGCTCCAACGATGACCTTAATTCCCTGTTCCGCAAACAAGTCCTGTGCTGTTCCTCCCATACCTCCGGCTACAATCACATCGGCTTCTTGTTCCTTTAAAAAAACAGGCAGATAACCAGGTCTGTGACCTGGATTTGGAATAAATGTCTTCTCTTTTATTTCACTTTCCTCCACTGTATAGAGTAAAAAAACCTCACAATGTCCAAAGTGACCGCTGACTGCTTTCCCATCACTTGCTACTGCTATTTTCATACTTTCTCCATTCCTGCGGTTTTGCATTCGATTTTATATTTCTTCAAGTTCCTTTGTCAGAAACTGATTCCAGATCTTCTGTATTTCCTTTGCAGCCCTGCTGTTCTGCATATGAGTTATCGGTATCCCTTTGTTGATTGCTTCTGAAACCTTTGCATCAAATGGAATACGTCCCATTAACCGGATATTGTTTCTCTTTAAATATGCTTCGATTTCCTCAGACATCTGTTCATTTATGTCATATTTATTAATACAGACATAAACTTTGTTTTCAAAGCGTTTGATCAACTCAAGGATCCTTTCAAGATCACTAAGTCCTGATTTTGTAGGTTCCGTTACGATCACTGCTATGTCTGTATTCGTAATGGATGCTATTACTGCACAACCTATTCCGGGCGAACCGTCAATAATTGTCAGAAAATTCCCGGTTTCAAACCGATTAACTGTCTTACGAAGATAGGTCACAAGCTTTCCGGAGCCTTCACTTCCTACTTCCATTTCTGCATTTGACAGAATTCCCATTTCATTTTTTGACAGATACGTTTCTGCTGTTTTTTCGTCATGCATATTGATTGCATTCCTTGGGCATGCAATCGAACAGGCTCCGCAACCTTCACAGAGCAAAGAATCTATCTCACTGTTCGTGATTGCACCAAAATGACAGACTTCCTCACAGATTTCACAGGACTGACATAAGATCTTATTAATACGTGCTTTTTTCCCACCGTAAAAGTTTCGCTTTTCCACCAATTGACCGCTTGACAGCAGAGAAAGATTAGGTGCATCAACATCACAATCCACACGTATAAGATTCGGTATTGTCTTGGCTGCCAGATCTGAGAATGCTGCTACAACGGTAGTTTTACCAGTCCCGCCTTTCCCGCTTACCACCGTTATTGTCATGAAAACACCTCCCTGACTTTTTCTGCAATATACAGAAAAACTTTTTTGAACATTTCCTGGTCGATCAGCATTTCACCGTTGGAATACGCTTTTGCAGCTTCTCTGGAAAATGGTACAGCACCCAGTAATCTTACATTATCTTTTCTGCAATGTCTGCGAATCACATTATCTTTGCCATCATCTTTATTAATTATAATACCAAATGGCAAATGATACATAGCCACCAATTTTTCAGCCATCAGAAGATCATGCAGCCCAAATTTTGTGGGTTCTGTTACGAGAATCGCAATGTCTGCTTTTTTTATTGATGCAACAACACTGCATGAAGTTCCGGGTGGACAATCCAGAATGCAGTCATTCCCGCCCAGCTCACTGACCAGTGCCCGAATAACGGGAACGGCCATTGGTTCACCGATCTTTAACACTCCTCTTTTACATCGCTTTCCCTCTGCATATCCTGTTTCAATTATTCCGACCAGACGAGGCCACATAGTAATCGCATTACCTGCACATACCAAGCTGCAGGCACCGCAATCATGGCAAAGTTTTTCAAAAACCATAATCTCATCACCGGCTTTTGCCAGAGCATTGAATTGACATACATTCACACATGCTTTGCATAAGGTGCAATTCTCCTGATTGATCTTCGGATAATTTTGCACCACATTTTTTCGTTCCTTTATTTCAGGCTTAAGAAAAAGGAAGCCGTTTGGTTCTTCTACATCGCAGTCTATATAATCCATCCCTAATAGCTTAGAAAGATTTGCAGATATCGTCGTCTTGCCAGTTCCACCTTTTCCGCTGATGATTGCTATTTTCATTTTTTCCTCATTCCTGCACTGTTTTTATGCGCATTGGAAAAGAATTATCTATTTTTCACGCTTTTCCTCATTTCTGCGCTTTTCTAATAAAATAAGTCTTTCAGTGTGTTTCATAACATTCCCTGATGGGCGCGTCCTGCACCCTCCAATAATGATAATTCCTCTTTTTCCAGGAGTTCTAAAGCTCTCTTGACCGTTACTGCATCACTTTTATACAAATGTACCTTTGCTTTTTGAAGAAGTGAATAAGCGTTTGGTCCTAAATTGCCTGTGATTACAGCTTCCACTCCTTCTTCCATTGCCTGATTTGCCGCAGCGATTCCGGCTCCCTGGTTCGATTCTGCTCCGGAATTTTTTATAGCTTTAAAACTCCTTGCTGAAGAATCATAAACTATAAAATAAGTACACCTTCCAAATCGCGGATCAAGCCTGCTTTCCAAAGACGTACCTTCGGATGATAAAATAACCTTCATAAATTCTCCATTCCTGCGCTATTTCGGCACAACCTTGTTCATACACAACGTTTTTAAAAATGTACCGCGTATAAACGCACATTCAGTTTGCGTGAGAGGTGCAAAGTTCTATTGAACTCCTATGCGCCTGCTGTTACATTAAATCTGTATAAATATTATGAGCGTATGCCAATAACTATATTACACACCTTACTCTCTTCTGTCAACCCAAAAATCGAAATGAATTAATTGTGTGACCTTGTTACAGAAGCTGCCATAAAAGTATGGTATTTTATCCTCAGCGCTTCAAACAAATAAGAACAACGCAGGAATGGAGTAAAAGTGAAAGAATAAAATTATTCTTTCACCTGCAAGTTTGTGCCTCGCGCGTCACCGCTCGTTCAAACTTGATATGCGCAATAAGCAGCGCAGGAATGAAGTAAAAAGTGAAAGAATAAAATTATTCTTTCACCTGCAAGTTTGTGCCTCGCGCGTCACCGCTCGTTCAAACTTGATATGCGCAATAAGCAGCGCAGGAATGGAGAAAAATATGAGTGAAAAAACTTTACATGTAATAACCAGAAACTGTCCGCAGAACCACCGCTGTCCCGCTGTTTCCGCTTGCCCGGTGGAATGTCTGAAACAAGAAGGATATGCAGCTCCGACGGTTGATAATGACGCTTGTATCAGCTGTGGTAAATGTACCAGAGTCTGTCCGATGGGTGCTCTGATTTTATCGTAACGATTGAATCGCAGTGATTGAAGCTTAATGATTTAACGAAATGACCGGATATACAAAAATTAAGTTAACAGCAAAATAAAAGAACCGTAGTCAGAAATTCTGAACTGCGGTTCTTTTATTTTGCTCCTTCCCTGGTCAAATATATAAAGTCAGGAACTGTGCATACTTTTCTTCTGCTTCTTTCTGCGCTATTTCGCGCAGTGCATCGATCATATCGTAATTATCAATTAGCAGCGTTACAACTCTTTCATCGATCATATTCCCAGCCACCATGTTTTCCAGTGTCATGATTGCACATTCCTGGGTCATTCCTTCCCGGTATGGCCGGTTTTCTGTAATTGCAGTAAAGACGTCGGCTACAGCCATAATTCTTGAACCTAGAGAAAGATTCTGTCCTTCTATATGGAATGGATACCCTTTGCCGTCTAGTCTTTCGTGGTGATAAGAAGCCCATTCATTGATCAGGCGAAATTGCGGAATCGGTTCAAGCAGCTGATATGTATAGTAAGAATGAGCACGTATTTCATTAAATTCATCTTCATTCAGTTTTGAAGGCTTTTCCAGTACACTGTTACTGATCGATAGTTTACCAAGATCATGGAGGTATCCTGCTACCAGTATCATCTGACATTCAATCGGTGAAAATCCGACCATAAAGGCAAGTTTTTCTGCAATCACTGCAACCCCGGCTGAGTGTCTTGCTGTAAAGCTGCTCCTGAAATCAATAATCTGAGAAAATATATGGGCCAGTTCAATTATATCTTCCATCTCAAGTTCAACAATATCAAAGATAGAAAAATTGATCTTATTGACCGGATCATCCGATACCATATCAAGCCATAAAGACTCTTTTTTGTATATTGATTTCAAAGCCTGTACAGCCCCCGGTGAAAATATGCTTCCTTCTTTTGCGACTATTTCACCCATGATCTTTGGTATTTGTGAGATTACATTCTGATCTTTTTTGATTGCTGCACATACTCTGTCAGCAAGATGAAGCGTATGACTCCCAAAAGCAACTTCTTCACCCTGATACATAGTACCTTTCCCATGCTCCCATGGTAAATGGTGATACTTAATCAGTTTCGCAGAATTTGCAAGAGGTTTAAAATCCCCCATCAGTTTTGCTCCGATAAAAGCATGATGGTTCACATGAAATGCTTCCTTTTCAATAACATCCAGTCTTTCTTTCTTTGAAATCGCACCAATATCATGAACGAGTCCGGCAAGAAAGATATCCTTTTGTTCCTGAAGTGTAAATCCCTGCTCCTGCGCCAGATGAAATGACATATATGCCACCTGCTGGTGATGGTTGCTTAAGATTGGGGAAATCAGGTCCTGTGCATTTGAAAGGCTTTTTAATAATGTATATAAACTAATCTTAATCTTTTCCACAACATACTCCCGCTATTATAATTTTCTCAATCATATCACAGTATAAAAGATACGTAAATGTATTTTTTTCGCAAATAAATGCAGCTTTATATCCATGCGGATTCATAAGGCTGCATTCAAAATTCATTTTATCTCATATGTTGTACTTCATATTGTCTTTCGTGAATTTACATCAAAAATTTTCTTTAACAACAACCGACCAATTTTTACCGGCATAAGCATTATATCCTTTTGTATGTGCATATCCAATTATACCGAGTAATTGATCATTTTTGCTTTCAATACTGAATCCATATTCTTCTCCATCGATTACTTTTCTTGCAGACGGATATGTTTTTAATAAATCGGTTTTAAGTACATCATTTTTATCTTTTGATGCGATAACAATACCCTTGGAGTCTATGACATAAACTTCACCTTTTTCGCTGATCTTAGCTTTATCGATAATATCATAGATAAAAGACCAGTTAAAACGGGTTGATAAAACACCGATAAAATTACCTGAATTATCATGTATGGCGCAGCTGTAAGAGACCGTATAATCATTGATATTTTTTGAATAATACATCTCCGACACCGAACAGCCATTTTTCATTTTTGCATTCTGAAACCATTCACTGCCCGATACATCCATTCCAATCAGGTCTTTGTTTACAGCTACTGAAAGTATCTCACCATCTTTATTGACCATGATTATATCATGATATACCTCGTAAATTTGATACAGATTATGAAGAAGTGCATTCACATAGCTGATCCGGTCTTCTGTAGCCTCAACAACACATTCAACAATTTTATCAAAGGTAGCCCATGCCTGTACGTCACAGTTACGTTCGAACAGATTGCGGTCAATTTTGTCAATAAGATCAAAAGCAACATCCGCCGTACGCAAACCAATCACATTATAGATCTGATGATTCAGTATTTTCATTGTGTCCAGACTTTCGTCATTTGATGCTCTGCTTTGATCTGAAAACTTTTGAATCTCACTCGCTATAACTGCAAACCCCCGTCCGGCTTCACCCG
The DNA here is from genome assembly GCA_003249225.1 of Clostridia bacterium. Taxonomy (GTDB): domain Bacteria; phylum Bacillota; class Clostridia; order Lachnospirales; family Lachnospiraceae; genus SZUA-448. The sequence goes on from QKJQ01000027.1 coordinate 213,465, forward strand.
CTCTTGCAGCTTCAATTGAGGAATTCAATGATAACAACTTCGTTTTGTTCATGATATTATTGATTTTACCAATATGATTCATCATCCTGTTATAAGAATCAATTAACTTATGCAATAATACTGATAGATCCTTGTCTTCTTCGTAGCTGAATTCTGACATAAATTTCTCCATTTCATAAATTTTCTGGCCTCTCTTGGCATCCAACAATTCTATTAATTATTATGAATAATTAATACACTCCTTATAAGTTTACCATATGTAATTATCGGATGCATGGTAGATTCTACAAAAATGAATGTGAATATTTATGCAATTTACAATCAAAATTTTCTTTGTGTATTCTAAGTTTATATTATACTTTTTATCCTATTGCTCAACTAGATTTTTATCCATCCACTGCTTGATATCGGCAGATGTTTTCTGGGAAACAAGTGGTGAATTCTGTATGATCCTCATGTCGTCCACGAGTTTATTCTGAGCCTCCGAAGTCAGCTCAGATACTTCAGTTGTATCTGAAAAAATATTCAGGATATTTATAGCCGTATTGATAAGTTCAGAAAAATCATCCTTGGTTGATGCAAAGTCTGATCCGGCAGGTGCTGCCTCTGCATCAATATCAAAAACGGTAAAACTTCTTTGCAGAATCCAGTTTACAAACTCCGGAACTATACTTTCCGCAATTTTCATATTGTAAATAAGATCAGCTGTATTCTCTGCGAACATATCAGAAACCATCGTAAGATCGAAGGTTGTCTTATTGCCGGCTTGAAGATCCGAATTACCATTAACCGATACTGTTCCTGAATTACTGAGCGGGCCTTCTTTATCAGAGTTAATAAGGCCTTCTTCTGCAAAATAATTCAACAATGTTAAAAGTTTTGTCACTTCCGGCAAAAGATCTTCGTCTGACAATTCCAACAATGCCTGCTGTGCTGTTCCTGCAATCTCATCGTATTCGGTTTCCTGTACCTTGAGCTTTGACAGCAACATTCTTACCAGCGTTGCTTTTTCATCCTCCGTAAAAAAGGAAACATTAAGAAACTTATCGTAAAATTTATTGGCAGCATTAAATCTCGCCGAATACTCTTTGTCGCGGTTCATTTTATTATTATCTAAAACAAACTCACAGGCATCTGGTATCATTGCAAGAAATTCGGGCATTATTTCACCGGCTTTATATTGCTTTTCATCAATCGTTACTGTAGCAATGACATCGTAGATCTTACCTGACAGTGACTCCAGCCCAACCGTCACGAACACATAATGGACTAAGGAAGAATCATAAAAACTAAAGTTTTGATATCTTTCTTCTCCTATATAATTTTCAAGATATTCATTTTCATTCGCCAATAGCTGATATTCGTTGAACTTCGCAAGCGGCATCAAGATGATAGCACTGCAAAAAATACCGCACACCAGACCGACAATGGTTCCAAGCAGCCATGACGGACCATCTTCTTCTGTGGATTTTCCGCTTTTTTTATCAATTTTTTTCATGACAACTATATAAACAGGCCAGGTAAGCAGCCGAAGTACCATAAGAACGAAAACAAAAACAACTGGTTTACATAAAGCAATGGTCATTCCGACAGTGAATCCGGACAGAATTTCACTTCCATCATTTGACAGACCGGCATTGCCCAGCACTGCTTCCACCATTTCTTTATAGGAACCGGAACTCCCTGCACTTTCAAAAAACTTTGTTATCAGTTTGCCAAGGAAAGGTTCTGTAATCAAAGAAATGATTCCCAAAGAAATAAACATAAGCACAACAATGGACAGCATTCTGATCATCATTTTTTTTGTTCCCCTGCGTATGCCAAGAAAACATTCGATTATCAAAATTAACGCTACTAGTATTATAATCCCTATTTTAATTATTCCTATCATTCTTATCCGCCTTTCTTTTCTGTCAAATAACTGTTATTTTCGGTATAATACAAAGTCTTGCATCTCATGCAGGAAACCAGTTGCTTCAAATGCTTCCTTACATTCCTGTGGATACTTTTTCACAACAATTCTGGACTGCTCCGTATAGATTTTATGATCATAAAAATCAAGAACAAATTGTTTCAGTATTTCAATGCAGTTCTCCTGGGAAAACACACGGAAAATACTGCCTTTTCTTTCAAAGACCGCAACAAGCGAACCGTCCAGCAAAGCCACCATCGTCCCTGGTACAAGCAAAAAAGAACATCCTTCTTTATGGGGAAGACAATTACCGTAACACTGATCCGGATCAACTGCACTAAGCCAGAATATGGAATTGTTTTTTCTATTGAAACTCTTTAGGAGCTTTGCATAATCCTGCTCCAGCATATATTGGATTCCTGACATGCCTTCAATAAAATATCCCCGCCTTACCTCACCGGTATATTCCATGACTCTCAAAAATTCAATAGCCTGTGCCCAGTTCTGTCCCATAACTGTTTCCCGGCATACGATTCCTGTTTTGTGAAAATTCTCATATAATAACTCTTTTCCGGTTCTTAGCTTTATCGGGTGCCGGATTTCCCACCTTCCGCTCATCATAGCCTTGCTTTTTACCATAGCACGTCTCTTGACCGGTGCTTTTAACAGCATATCCTTCATGAGCCACTGCCTTACAGGAAGAAAACTGTCCGCAGTAACAAGCCCCTCTTCCAGCATCTGCAATAAAGTATCATAAACCGATATATCCGGCATTGCAGCAGATATCCTCTGCATAAAACTGGCCCCGCGGACTTTTAAGAAATCGTAAATTTTCTTTTGTTCTTCTATTTCGGGAATGTTCTCATCCTGCGTGCACTCCCACTCTATCTCATCATAAGAGTAGAATGCAATTTTCCCTCTCTCCTGCATTCCAAAAAAATACTCACCCTCGCCCAGAATTTCGTCTAGAATTCCCTCTCTGTAACGATTTACTCTGGCCGGCAGAAGTATACTCTCCCACCACTCAGCCGGGAAGGGCTGGTGCAGCAGTTGTTTTATAACATGCTTTACCTGTTCTTTGACTGATTCAAGTGGTTCTGTCATTCCCGCACGAAATGAGGCGTAACTAGCTGCCGGAAGAGTCAGAATCTCCATTCTCCGCTTTTTTATTGTTTCTTCACGTGCTCGCTCATACAATCCCGAGTGATAATAACTGCCCTTGTCTTCAATGATCTCTTTCTTTTCCTGTAATTCTTTGAGAATCATTAAAACCTCAGACTCTTTCCATAAATACCTTGCCGCAAGTCCATAAGCATCAGAATCGCCTCGGTACCTTAAATTCCTCATTATAACAGAAGAAAAAGCAGCTCTGTCCTTTTCCTCCAATGCTTTCTTGTAAACATCCGCATGTTCTGCAGCGATCCAAAGTCCCGGCTCAATATAGAGAGCCTGTTCACTTTTTATCAGGTCTTCCAGCCATTCAATCGGCGCCGCCACTTCACCGGCAATCAGATCTCCTTCTATCATTAATAAGGAATGAAGCTGCTTTTCGTCTTCCGGTTCGCGTTTTCTCATACTGGCAAGCTGAAGCTGCTCTTTTGTAGGTGAAAGCATTTCCGCCTGATTCAGGGCTTCTTCCACGGCTGCCTGAACCTTTCTTGTTGTTGGTGAGTAATTATAAAGTTCGGAGGCTTCCATCTGAAACCTAAGCTGCATGGACATCGGCGATGCTTCCGCAACTTCTATTTCTTTAATTTTTATCTCCCCAGAGATGATTTTTTCTATGACCTGACAAGTACCTTCAATATCCCAGTAATCTTCCATACATTCACGCTTTGTTTCACGGATCAGAGGATGCGATGGCGCATGAATGATCATATCCATCATCTGGGTACTGCGAAGCCGTTGTACCCACAACGGAACTCTTCCCTTCTTTCGCACACCCATCATAAGTGCACGCGCTGCATTATACCGGAATGTCATCGAGAATAATGGGGTAGCCGGTAATTCAGCCTCCAGGATTTCTCTTATTTTCTCTGTATTCAGATCATACAGAATATTCCAAGGGATTTTTTCATCACCATAAGGCATGAGAAGAAAACCATCATCATTCTCATAGGCAGATATGGTATTCCTTATTCTTTGTCTGGCTGCTTCCCGCGCCAGAATGGCAAGTGGTTCGTTAACTCTGCGGCCAAATAATGAATGTACCATAGTCTGATGACAATTCGATGCTGCGGTGTAATGTTCAATCAGAATTACATCTTTGGATGGAAGTTCTCCGGTTATTCTGCATTGTTTCTGCAAAAATCCTTCCACTTCTTCTATCGTCCCTTCGTCCATACCAAGTTTTTGAAGTTCTTCCGGGAGCGTAGCTTCCTCTATTGCATGATTCAGGTCTTTTAATATGCTTCCAAATGCCAGTCCTGTCTGCATTCTTCTTCCTGTGACTTCTGCTTTATAAAAAGGTGGTGTAGCACCGGACATGGAGGTTGGAGCAACCATTACAATATCCTTGTCGATTTTTTGAATCTTCCACGGATATGTTCCAAGTAAAAATTTATCCCCAACTCGGGCTTCAAAGACAAATTCTTCGTCGACTTCACCAAGTTTTACTCCACCTTCTGTTTTTACGGCGAACAGACCTTTATCCGGAATGGTTCCCCCTGCCGATACGGCAAGCATCCTGCTGTAGTTATCTCCTTCCACCGATTCATGAATTCGATCATAAAGCAGTCTTGGACGAACCGGGATGTTCTTATCGTGTTCATAGTCTCCTGCGAGCATTTCAAGAACAGCTTCAATATCCTGTTTCGTTACATCCCTGAATGGATACGCTCGCTTTGTGATCTCCAGAACATCAGAAACAAAATATTCTCCTTCTGCCGCCATGGATACCAGGTGCTGTGAAAGTACATCGAGACATAACCGCGGCGGCTTCACATGCTCAATGCCTCCTTCCGAAGCAACTTTTGCTGTCAGACCACAGAACAATGCGTCCAGAGGTGTTCTTGGAAAAATCTGCATAACACTTACACGGCCGGGATTGTGACCTGCACGTCCCAGACGCTGCATTGTGCTTGATATTGTTCTCGGACATCCGATCTGGATGACAAGATCAATATCACCAACATCAATGCCAAGTTCCATCGAAGAAGTAGCACACAGAACACGAAGGCTGCCGTTTCTCAGCGCTTCTTCCGCTGCAAGACGCTGCTCTTTTGACAGACTTCCATGGTGTGTCCTTGCAAAACCATCTCCGCCCAGGAGATTAATCGCATGTGCAATCTTTTCAACAAAGGTCCTGCCCTCGACAAAGACAATTACACTTTTTGAATTAATGCACTGTTCATAAACAGAACGTGCCATAGCATTCCATATGGTATCATTATAGGAAGAGAACGATTGTTTTCTCGGACTCTGTACAAACAGCTGTACTTTTTTTTGCATGATAGGAGCAACAATGGTGACCGGATCCGGCGATAAATACTGTGCCGCCTGTTCCAAAGGTTCAATGGTCGCAGAAAGTCCAATGCGCTGCAATGGGCTTTTGCATAGTCTGTCAAGCCTTGCCAGTGAAAGCATTAAATGAGCTCCTCGTTTTGAATCAATAACTGCGTGAAGCTCATCCAGAATAATTGCTTTTGCAGTAGAAAGCATCTTCCTGCCGGACACCGATGTCAATAACAGATACAGGGATTCCGGGGTAGTGATCAGAATATGCGGAGGATGCTTTGCCATGGATCGGCGATCCTGCTGCGACGTGTCGCCTGTGCGTATTGATACTTTGATATCAAACGGTGACCGATGTGTTGTCGGTGTTATCTGATGGTCTTTTTCATAAATTCCATGCAGTGGTCTTTGAAGATTTTCCCGAATGTCACTTGCCAGTGATTTAAGTGGTGAGATGTAAATCAACTGCAATTCTTCTTTTAGTTCTTTCTTTCTTGCTTCCATCGCCAGCCTGTCGATAAACACCAAAAAAGCCGACAGCGTTTTTCCTGTTCCTGTCGGTGCGGCCACAAGTGTATGATTGCCGGAAGCAATTGCTGGCCATGCACTTTCCTGAACTGCTGTCGGTGTTCCAATCTCAGAGCAGAACCATTCTTTTGTCACATTATGAAATAAATCCAAAGCATTGGGTTCCATTGGGATCAAAAGTCCTTTCCATTTCTGATTAAATCCTGTGAATACCATCAAAAATGCAGGTATTCCTTATCGATAAGTTCCTGCTCACGAAACAGAGCAGAAACAGCCGCCCTATACTCTGTACAGCGTTCTGATTTTTTTATTTTCTTCATATAAGGTGCGGCATCTGAGAAGGAGTTCTGCATATAGAACCATAACTCTTTCATCTTGCTTAGGACATGCTTGTCTCCAAAGAGCACTTCGCAATAGCGGTCCATTAACGTATCATGAAATTCCAGAAACATATCTTTGGTGATTTTCTCACCGGTCGCAAGTTCTTCGATCAGACCAGGATTTGCAATAACACCTCTGCCCAGCATGACTGTCTCAACTTCCGGAAATGACTGCAGAAAGCTTTGATAAGCTTTCTTATTAAACAGATCTCCATTATAACAAATCGGATTTTTACTGCACTTGACAGCTTCACGAAATACATCCAGATTTGGTACATTATTGTATTTATCTTTTTGTACTCTTGGGTGGATAATCAGTTCTTCAATGGGATATTGATTGAACATTTCCATCAAAGCCGGCCATTCCTCCGGATGATCTTTCCCGATTCTTGTCTTTATGGATAATTTACAATCGACTTGTGAATATATTTCATACAGGAATTCATTCAATTCTTCTCTTTTTGCCAGAAATCCTGATCCACGGCCCCTCGATACAACGGTCCCAGACGGACAGCCAAGGTTAAGATTTATCTCCTTATATCCAAGTTCTTTTATGTTCTTTGCAGCTCTGCAAAAATTTCCGGCATGATTCGCCAGAATCTGAACAACCACCGGAATATTCGAATTATTTTCCGGATGTATGTCGCGAAGTTCGCGGTTTTGAAAGCCTTCACCGAAATTTGCTGATACAAACGGCGTAAAATATTTATCTGCATGATGGAACATTCCGGCATGTACTGACCGGTAAACGTATCCTGTGATTCCTTCCAATGGTGCCATATAATACTTCATTATCAATAACTCTGTGCCAAACGCACAGATCCTTTCCTTTTACAAATCGTTCTTTATTGCAGATGCCACGCTGTCAAGGTGATGAATATGGGACACGGCCTGTTCTTCTCCAACTTTAAATTCAATGTTCCTGCTGTTTGTCAATGCTTCCTGATAACAGGTCATGGCTTTTTCTGCTTCGTTCATTTTCTCATAAAGAAATCCGGTTCGAATCAATACAAGGATTCTGCTCTTTTGATTTCCGGCATTTGCATGTATGATTGAAGCTTTTAGCAGGAAGGATAATGCTTTCCCTGTGTCGTCCATTTCGATGCAGGCGTTTCCCATGTTATACATAGCATCGCCCTCTCCTTGCTTATATTCGGAATCAATGCTGGCATTCAGTGCATCCTCGAACTGTTGCATGGCGTTGCTGTATTTCTTTTGTTTCATATATAAGACACCGATCTGGTTCAGCTGTGTTATGATTCCGATCTTATAATCTGCTTCCTTATAAATGGCAAGAGCTTTTTGAAAATGATCAAATGCTTTTGTATAGTCATTTCCATCAAGATAAATATTTCCCATGACACTGTACGCATTTGCCTGACCCTGACGATAGGATATCTTTGTATGCAGTTCAACGGAACGCTGGCAGAATTCCAGCGCATTGTTCATATCTCCCATCCAGCGATAGGTGCTTCCAAGGTTCAAAAGCTGGTTGGCTTCTCCCTGCAGACTGCCGATCTCATGATTGATCTGCACTGCCTTTTCGAAGTTCACCAATGCTTCTTCGTAATTTTCTTTTGAACTGTATAGATAACCAATGTTTGCAAGTGTGTTGGCTTCACCCTGACGGTTGCCATTCTCTCTGTTCATATGAAGTGCTTCCATCTGGTGCTTCAGTTCCTCGCTTTGCTTCATATCTCTGTACTTTGCATAAAGCGCTGCATCGATTTCATTGATCTTATCCATGATCTGATCCACAATGGAACGATCCTTTCGCTGAGGATCGACATCACTCAGCAGCTCCTTGATCCTTTCCGGTTTATTCAGATCGGTCGATTTTATACAGTTGAACAGCAAGTCGACACGTCCAAGCATTAATTCACCATTGGTATTTTCGTGCGAGCTAAAACGGTTATTTAAAAAGATTGCAACTTCATAATGATTGTTGAATTCACTTCCCACCTGGCTGACACGGTTCTTCACCGCAGTCTGCAGCCTCTGCAATGCTATTTCGGCTGTAAGTACCAATCCGTTCAGTTCATCAAGAATCTGGTATTCTTCATAGGACAGTTCACCGCTAAAAGGTTTGTAGACAAGGTCATGCTCTACTTCAGCCCATGCATGCATAATTGCTGAAGCGACCTGAATCTCGATCATGGTCTTTGCATACTTTTTATTTTCATGAGATAGGTTTTCATACTTCATATACACTCTGTAATGTGTTGCCCAATATCCTGAAAATCGCTTAACATATTCTGTTGAATGAAGGTCGTCCTGGTCTTCCGCTTCCGGAAAAGACCTGCATTCCTTCACAATAAAATTTGCTTCTATGAACTGACGGACCTTCGCCAGATCACCCGGGAAATAAAGAGCGATCCTGACACCGGATAAATCCGCTATATCATCATAAATGTCCTCAAAGGTATGATACCTTTTTGCGACATTTCGTTTTTCTAACTTATTTCGTAAACGTTCCGGCTTCTTTGCACGGCTTGTAACAATGGCGCGGATACCCATTTGTTCCATGCTTGTTTCACAAGCCTGAGCACAAATTCTCCCCAATTCCACATAAAATTCATATTTTTTAATATAATGATCTATAAACCCGCCAATCACTGACATCTCCACCGCTTTCCTCCATTTCCGGAATTCACTTCTACTATACTATTATATGCAAACATTCGTAAACAGGCAATCATTCTTTCTCATTTCACACTTTTTTCAACACAAAAAAAGGCATTTGGGATTCCCACTCACGGTCCTCCAAAACACCTTTGTTTCTGAATGTATGCAGATTCTTCCTATATTCTAGGACTATACCATGCGCATTCCTTTTTGTCAACCTTGTTCATATACTGCAAGCACTGCATGTACTGCAGTTCCCGCCACAACCAAAACTGGCTGTAACTCTGTCTGTACATACAGATATCACATTTTTTGAGTACTGAAAATGATATATGCTTCGATCTGCACTTGTCACAAGAAGCTCATCTTTTAAGAACTCCAGCTGAACCGGAACGACCTCCCATTGTTCCGGATCCATCTGACTTGGTCGAAGCTGTGGTTTAATCATAAGCAGTTCCCCTGCATTGTTCTGAATATGGATCTGTTCCGATACAGTCTTACATTTTTTTATGCTTCCATTTTCGTAGAACTCCAATGAATTAGCATCTCCGTGAATTCCATACGCCATAGAGTCGTACGCTGTAATAACTCCGATCGGTGTCTGAATTCTGCATTCTTTTGCGGGTTCAATGGATTTGATATCCCCTGATTCATAAAAGGCAATTCCAATACGAACCGGAAAACTTTCTCCCTGTTTCCAGATAACCGGCTCTTCACCGGGGTAAAATGTCATGCTTTTTATTCTTCCTGATTTATAAAAACAAAAGCATGAAACACGATACACGCCAGAAATTCCGCACCAGTTCAAATCAACCGGAAGGAGCAGTGCTCTTTCTTCTTCCTCCGACCAGTACCCACCGATCTGTCCGTACCTTGGAAAAAGACGAAGTAATTCACCGCTCTCATAAAATGTTACCATCTCAGCTTCCATTTTGCCAAGTGATGTCGAAACATTTGTCCTTTCTTCCAGATATACACTTTTCAAAGTGCCGGAAGGATAGAATTCAACTGCGTTACGCAGTTTTGTTCTTGCCTCACTGACACTGTATTTTGGAATAAGTGAACCGATTCTAGTCGTCAGTGTGCATTCCGTCTCCAGTCTGCAATCCTTGCAGATTCCATTTTCATATTTCGTCAGACATGTGACATTGTTAAGTGTCCCATATTTTGTCTTAAGGCTTTCAATTCCGTACATAACGTTCCCTCCACAGCTTCCTGTCCCTGCATTGTAAGAAGCTTTTCTTCAAGTGCTTTGATCAGTCTTTTATCAATGCCAAAGTCAAACAATCTTTCCGAAGCATGTAAGAACTGAAACATGTCACAATTGCCACAGCGCTCTCCAACGCCAAATACAGTACAATCAATGTAGGCAGCACCAGCTTTAGCACTTTCCAGTGAGTTTGCTATCGCCATTCCAAAATCATTATGAGCGTGAAACTCAACCGGAACGCCTGTCTCACTGACAATTTTACGTACCAGATTTCCTGCCCGCATGGGAGTCAGTACCCCAACCGTATCTGCAACTCGAACGGCCTTTGCACCAAGTCTATTGGCCAGCATTGCAAGACTTAGAATAAATCCTTCATCAGACCTTGATGCATCTTCAAATCCAACTATGACCTCAATTCCTGCGTCAATTGCAATACGTACACATTCTTCCATGTTCTTGATGACCCAGGTCTTATTTTTTTTAAGCTTACTGTAGATCTGAATATAGGAGACCGGAACTCCAATATGAAGAATATCAGGCCGATAAAGAATAGCATGCCTTACGTCCGACGGATTCATTCTGCTCCAGAGAGATATCTTGGCATTTTTACATTCTTTTTTGATTTCCCTTATATAATGCAGACTTTCTACTTTCATCTCTGGGATTCCTGCTTCGATCTCGTATACACCGATTCGGTCCAACATTATGGCAAGTTCAATTTTTTCTTTCTCTGTAAATGCAATTCCGGGGCATTGTTCGCCATCCCGTAGTGTTGTATCAACGATCCATCTCTTTTCCTTCATTGTCAAGCACCTCCCTGACTAATTGCAGGAACTCAGCATCGGTCAAGCCTCGCCGCAATCCCATACAGACATTCTTCACCTTTTGTAAAATCAGATTGATCACTGCCGCATCCTGCAGGATAATTCCATGTTCCTTGCATTTTATTTTTATCGAATTACTGCCCGAATGCTTTCCTATTACAATTTTTGTTTCTTTTCCGACAAGTTGTGGTTCATATGCCTCATAATTCGCAGGATTTTTCATAATACCGTCTACATGGATACCAGACTCCACATGAAATATGCGCTTTCCGATAATCGGCTTGATTGGAGAAATGGGTTCTCCTGCTATATTCTCATACCAGTCTTTTAGATTTTGAAACCCTTTCAGACTCTGATTTGGCTTATACCTGTTTACCACCCGCAATGCAATGTAAACTTCTTCCGTAGCTCCAAATCCCCCAATTCCGAGGAAAGAGGTCGTTACAGCCTTTCCCCCGGATTCGAGCCACAGGACACAAAGTGCACTGGCACAGTGGTAGGTGTTTTCAGGACAAAAAATAATCTCGCTGTTCTGAAAAATATTTTTTATTTCCTGCAGGACGAACGAATAATTCCCACACATCAGATCATCAAGCCCTGTTATCTTAACATAAGAATAATCAGAGTACTGACGAAGCAAGGCAATTTCTTTCACATCATTAATCTGAAAACTGCTGATACAGTTCTCCTGATTACAATGTGGAATGATATATTTATAAATCCCCCGATAGCTGCATGCCTTGTCAAACGGACCAAGATGAAGATAAAAACGGTATCCTTCCGGAAGTACTTTTAATTCATCGTAGATTTTGGTGGAAATCTCCAGATCGACAATTCCAATATCTTTCATATACTCTAAAAATGTATGGATATTCTCCTTTGTCAGATCGAACTGATCCAAATTTGCTAATGTACAGTCAATGATTTTTAACATCCCTTCACCCGCTTCCCGGTGCTAAATCATAAGGTCTTCCACAGGGTTACCCTGTTCAAAATGTTCATCAAAGATACGAGGAACATCGTCCTCAGTAAGGTTGCCATACCAAACACCTTCCGGGTATACAACAGCAACTGGTCCTTTCTCGCAGATGCCAAAGCATCCTGTGTTATTAATAACGACCTCTCCTGACATTTCTCTTTCCTCGATCTCGTCCATAAAAGCTTTTACAATATCAACCGCATCCTTCTGAAAGCATACCCCTTTCTGCTGTCCGTTGATTCTGCAGCTCGTGCAGATAAATACATGATATTTTGGTTGTACCATAATGAAATACCCCTTTCTTATTTTGTGTTTTTTTATCCGTTATATACGCTCTCGCAAGCTGCTTCACTGTAGTCAAATTCCTTAAAACGGTCATCGTTCAATGTTCCTACGGCATCTGCACGACACTGCTTGCAATGTGTCATCTGCTTCATCACAGGACTGCATTCTTTACGAAGCTCTGCAAGATCCTGGGCACTGGTCGCTTCCAGATTTTCAAATATACTGCCTTTTACCTGAATGAACGGCATAATATTGGTCATATAACAACCGATTTCTTTAGCAGTTTTAACGATTTCAGGAATATGTTGATCGTTTATTCCTTTTAATGTAACAATATTCACTTTACAGATAATGCCTGCCGCCGTTAATATACGAAGCCCGGCAAGCTGGTTCGATAATAATATGGCTGCGGCGCTTTCTCCCTCAAACAACATTCCGTTGTATTTGACATATTGTATTATTTTAGCCCCGATTCTTATATCAACAGCGTTCATAGTCACTGTAACATGTGTAACACCAAGGGCAATCAGGTCCTGCGCATATTCCGGCAGGCGTAACCCGTTTGTGGATAAACAAAAGGTAACATCAGGATCGTATTCACGTATTAATTCAAGCGTTTTTCTTGTTGACTCAAAATTCGCCAGGGTATCACCAGGTCCTGCAATACCAACAACGTTCAGATTCTTCACTTTCTCTTTTGCAAGTTTATATCTGGCAAAAGCTTCTTCCGGACTCAGTACATGCGAGGTAACACCAGGTCTGCTCTCATTCGGACAGTCAAATTTACGAACACAGTAGTTACACTGAATGTTACATTTTGGTGCAACCGGTAAATGTATTCTAGCCGATTCTGACGCACAGCCATTATAACAAGGATGCGTATTTGTCTTTTCTTCCATCTTTTTTCTATCGACCGGTACATAGACTGTACGGATCACCGTTTCTTTCTTTGTCTTTTCCAATAGGCTTTCCTCCTCTTGCTTAAAGTACTTATTGTACAGTTTATCTCTGAAATCAACTTCTTTACGCGAAAGAACAGCATTTGCAATCTCTTCCATAAAGGTAAGTGAACCGTCATATAAAACACTTTTCAGACGTTGTCCTCCGACTCTGTCATGGATAGGAAATCCTCTTCGCACAAGCGGTATGTGAAGCTCTTCTTCTATTCTGCGTCCGTCTGAATTACCAATCATGAGGTTCGCATGATGTTTTACAGCGAGTGCTTCTATCGTTTTAAAATCGACATCATCAACAATGTCATAAGCGCGTATCATAAAACGGTCGGCCAGTGCCTTGATTTCTTTTTCAATGGCTTCCTTAAGCTCCGGAACCACTGATCCGGTAGCTACAACAACAGGCATAACACCGTTTTCTGCACAAAGTCGAATGGTCGAAAATACAAAATCCGGTTCACCAAAAACCACCGCTCTGCCGTCTGAATTATACTTATGCGCATCAATCATGGAATCGGCATATCTTCCTCTTAATTTCTTTAGTTTTGCCGGAATCGGACGACCACTCAGTTTTGATAATAACTCATAAAAGATATCTGTATCACGAATACCGACCGGAAGATGCAGCGGCAGATACTGTACCTGGTATACATCTGAAAGATATCGTCCCGGTGAGTTCTTTAAAAAACTCATGCCAAGTTCTATTGTCATTCTTGCCCCCGCCATCCTTTTGATTTCCTCAATGGAAGTTCCGTGAGCCGGAAGCTTTTCATAATCCTTCGAGTACTCCCTGTCAAGGTTGTCTGAAATATCCGGAAATAAAATAGCCGGAATCTCAAATGCTTCAAAGGTTTCTTTGATCATCCTGACATCTTCCGGCGACATTGGCGGTAAAATCACATTAATGTATTCATTTGGTGTTGTATCCATTTTTATATTGGCAAGTATTGAATTCAGTGCTCTGTAATAACCTTCGAACTGAGTTCCTCCATAACCAGGAGAATTGACTGGTATAATTTCTATTTCTTTATATTCCGGGTAAGCATGGTAAAACTTTTCAATCATCGCCGGTACATCTTCTCCGATTGTTTCTGCAAGACAGGTCGTTGATACTCCAATTATCTCTGGGTGATATACTTCAATGATATTCTTAAGTCCAATCATCAGGTTCTTCTCACCACCGAATACAGTTCCTTCTTCAGTCAGAGACGAGGAAGCAATATCGATCGGCTCATTATAATGAGTGGCCATGTGCCTTCTGATGTAAGTACTGCAGCCCTGTGAACCATGAAGGATAGAAATACTTTTTCTGATTCCGTAAAATGCAGTGACCGAACCAAGCGGCATGCACATCTTACAGGGATTACTGTTGAGATGAACCAGTGGTTCTATTTTTGTTTTACTCATAGGAACTCACCTCGCTTTTTATAAAGTCCCACACAGGATGGTTTATGCTGCTGTTGATCTCCTCAACGAAATTAAGGACACCATCAAAACCAGCCAGCGGATGTTTGCGCTCATGATTGTGATCACAGAAGGCTATACCAAGTTTATAAGCCAGAGGTCTTTCTTTAACTCCGCCAACCAGAATATCTGCACCTGTTTCGACCATATATCGTTCTAATTCGGCAGGATTGGCATCATCCAGTATTACCGTTCCCTTATCTACAATCTTTTCAATTACTTCATACTCATCTTTTTTTCCTGTCTGTGTACCGACTACCACTGTTTTCATGCCGAGTGCGGTAAACTGGTGGATCAGTGAAATTGCTTTAAAGCCTCCTCCAACATAAACGGCAGCTTTTTTCCCTTCCAGATTCTTTCGGTACTTTGCAATGATTTCTTCTACCCTTGTAGTCTGTTCGGTGCAGTAATCTGTAATTTTTTGTTTTGCTTCTTCATCCTTCAGTGCATCTGCTATTTTGATCAATGATTCCGTTGTATCTTCTACACCAAAGAAACTTACCTTTATAAACGGAATTCCAAACTCTTCATACATACGGTTCGCAAGATACATGCTGGAGCCTGCACACTGTACGATATTCAGTTGTGCGGATGGTGCTTTGATCAGCTTTTCGTAACTGGAATCACCGGTAAAAGTTGATATGACCGGGATACCCATTTCTTTCATATAGCTTTTTATGATCCACATTTCTCCGGCAAGGTTAAAATCGCCGAGAATGTTAATTCCTCTTTGAAGCGGCTGATTCTTGTAATCCTGTAACAATTGCATGATTGCATTACAGGCCATTTTATAGCCGGTTGCCTTATTGCCTGAGAATCCGGGTGATTTGACCGGAATCACATGCATGGCATATTTATTTGATATGCGCTTACATACCGCTTCTACATCGTCCCCGATGACACCTACGATACAAGTCGCATATACGAATATTAATTTGGGCTGATGTTTTGCAACAACCTCTTCAATAGCAGCTTCGAGTTTCTTTTCTCCGCCGAATATAACATCTTTTTCTCTCAGGTCGGTAGAAAAACTTGTTCTGAAAATATCATCACCACTTGTCAGGCTGCCTCTGATGTCCCAGGTATAGCTTGCACATCCGATTGGTCCATGAACAATATGAAAGGCGTCTGTGATTGGATTCAGAACCACACGGGCTCCACTATAAACGCAGGCTCTCTGGCTGACAGAACCGGACACACTGTTCTGATCACATGTGATACCACTATTCTCAGTGCCAGTTTTCAATACGATTGATTGTTTTCTCTCTTCAATGATACCATTCACTTTGCACAACTCCTTTCATTATGAGTCAAAAAAGAGCCTTATGAAAAAGAATGACTTCTTTGTCATAAGACTCTAACTTTACTTACTCATACATTAAATAATTGTATTTCTACCAGCTGTAAATTACATTACCATTTCAAGATCTTTTTCATCACAGTGCTTATCCTGATAATCCATGATCGCATTCGTTATAAGTTCCGCCATGCGGATTGCACCTTTGTATCCAACCAGTGGCTGATAAGAGTGAATGTAACGGTCAATGATTGGGAAGCCCATTCTTACCAACGGAACATCTTCTGCTCTGGCAATTGCTTTGCCATGCGTACCGCCAATCATGATGTCGACCGGTTCGTTCTTCATCCACTGATGAAGCTCAAATAGGTCACCTTCTACTTTAACCGTGCAATCTGTCATTGCATAGCTGTTGAGGAGCTCATTAGCCAGACGTTCGAAATCTTTTCCCGGTGTTCCAGTAATCATATACTTTGGTATCATACCAAGTTCCAGTGCAAATGCTGCAATACCAAGAACGGTATCCGGATCTCCATAGATTGCCACTTTCTTTCCATAGGTGTATGGATGAATGTCGATCATAATGTCAACAAGCTGTCCACGTTCTTCTTCAACATCCGCCGGAATTTCTTCTTTTGAAAGTTCCTGCAGTGTCATAAGGAATTTATCGGTTGCATTAACACCCATAGGAAGAGGTAAATTAATCGGTTCAACACCGCATTTACGCTTCAGGACTTCACCGGATGGCTCTGAGGCAAATTTACCAAGTGTAATTGATTTTTTACATTCACCCAGCTTTTTAATGTCTTCGATCTGAGTTCCGCCCTTAGGATACATCTCGAATTTTCCTGTCATAGGAGAATCCATTACTCCACTTGTATCTGGCAACATAGTAAACGGAACTTTCATTTTTGTCAAGAGTCTTTTATACTCACGCATGTCTCCAGGGTTCACAAATCCAGGAAAAATGCAGACTTTATCTGTCTTTACATCTGTCTTAACACTTAAATAATTAATAAAGCCGGAAACCATGTTTGAAAATCCGGTAATATGAGATCCATTGTAACTTGGAGTATTACAGTGAACCATGTATTTCCCTTCCGGAATTTCTATATCAGTGATCAATGCATTTAAATCATCACCGATTGTTTCAGAAAGACAGGTCGTATGAACTGCAATCATATCCGGTTTATAGATATCAAAAATGTTCTTGGAGGCAATCTTTAAGTTACTTCCGCCGCCGAATACAGAGGCACCTTCTGTGAAGGAACTGGAAGAAGCCATTGCAGGGTCTTTAAAATGTCTTGTTAAGAACATTCTGTGGAATGCGCAGCATCCTTGAGAACCATGACTGTGAGGAAGACATTTGTGTACACCAAGTGCTGCATACATTGCACCTACCGGCTGACAGGTCTTTGCCGGATTTACGCGAAGCGCTGAACGCTCTTTAATTTCATTTGTAGTAAAATCAAGCATTATTCCTCACCTCCTAATGTAGCTGATAAGCTTGGTACTTTTTTCCACGGAGCACGAACAAGTCCCCAGGCCGGTGTTGACAGACCCATAAGAATATCTTTTCCAAAGTTTACTGCTCCCTGGAATCCTGCATACGGTCCACTATAGTCATAAGAATGAAGCTGTCTTGAAAGTGTTCCGCTTTTCTGTGCAATGAACTTATCTTTAATACCAGAGAAAAATACATCCGGTTTTAAAATGCTGATAAACTCTTCTGTTTCAAAATGGTTAAGGTCATCACAGATGATGGAGCCTTCGTCCATTTCTTTGAACATACCTTCGTAATAATTAAGTTTTACGCCTTTTTCAGCCAAAGCTGCCTTCTGCTCATCGGTAAGGTAAACACGATAGTATTTTTTGTCTGGTTCCACGGTGATACTTTCGATGTTCTTGCTGTCGGCGTCCGGTTTGATATCCGGAAGTACTTCTCTTCCTTCGTAATCATCACGATGAGCAAATTCATATCCCGCGAGGACTGTACTGATACCAAAGTCTTTTAATAAGGTCTGATAGTGGTGAGATCTTGATCCGCCAACATACAATGCTGCTGTTTTGCCTTTTAGTTTGCTCTTTAGGTACTGCATTTCATCTGCGTTGTTCAGCATCTCATCTGTGATAACTTCCTGAATTCTTGTTTTTAATTCTTCATCTCCAAAATACTCACCGATTTCTGCAAGCGACTTTTTACAGCTTTCTGAACCAATAAAATTCACCTTGATCCAGTCAATGCCATACTTTTCATACATCATGTCTGCTACATAGTTTATAGAACGATGGCACTGAACCAGATTTAAGTCTGCATGATGTGCATTCTTAATATCTCTGACACTGCTTCCACCGGTAAATACCGATACAACATCGATACCACAACGGCGTAACAATCTTTCTACTTCCCATCCGTCACCACCAATGTTATACTCACCAAGGATATTAACACTGAATTTCTTCTTCGGTTTCTTATCGCCGGTTCCAATGATATAGCGAATCAGCTGATTGTTTGCGATATGGTGACCAGCTGACTGGCTGACACCCTTGTATCCTTCACAGCTGAACCCGATGCATTTGATACCATATTCCTCTTCCGCCCATCTGGCAACGGCATGAATATCATCACCGATCAGTCCGACAGGGCAGGTAGAACAGATAAAGATTGCCGGTGGGTTGAATATATCAACAGCTTCTGTAATTGCTTTTTTAAGCTTCTTTTCTCCGCCGAATACAATATCTGATTCCTGCATATCGGTCGAGAAACAATATTCCAGATAACTCTTTGCTTCTTCACCATCTTTTACGTCGGATTCTGCTTTGTGACGTCTGGTTCCCCATGCATAGTAGGAGCATCCGATCGGTCCGTGGACGATGATGAGTGCATCCTTGATCGGACCAAGAACAACACCTTTACAGCCTGCATAACAGCACCCTCTCTGTGTTATAATACCGGGAATGGTTCTTGTGTTTGCTGTTACTTCATCCGGTTGCTTATCACCAATTGTGATGACATGCTCTTTTCTGTTTTTATAAACTCTTGAATTATATTGATCTAATACATGATCCCTTACTGAACTCATGCTCTCACCTCCTGTCTAGTATGAATCTACATCCGTCTGATTTTCTCCGTCTCTGATACGGATTGATTCCGATACCGGAAGTACAAACACTTTTCCGTCTCCGGGGTTACCAGTAGAGTTTACATTAATAATTGTTTTCACTACTTTTTCCACGTCTGAATCCGGAACGACCAGAGTAATGCAACGTTTTGATATCAATCTGTGTGGTTCTGTAATATATTCACCTACTGGTGATACAGGAAGTTCTCCCTGTTCTATGATGGTTTCCAGAATAGCTTCACTTACTGCTTTTTTGCCTCGACCCATAACTTTTCTACAGGTAAATGCCGGAAAACCTTCATCTGCTAATGCTTCTTTGGTTTCATTTATCCGGTTTAATCGGATGAACGCCATAATCTCCTTCACGAAAATCCCTCCTATAATCCAGCTTTTTTCGTACTGATCGTATATGCTTCTTCCACGGGGCTGATGAAGATTCTTCCATCACCGTAGTTGCCGTTATCTCCTGTTCTTGCATACTTCATGATGATCTTAACAACATCATCTTTATCTTCATCTTTTACGACCATAAGCAGCATTTCCTTCGGGATCTCATCGTAAAATACATCACCGATCTTAATTCCCTTTTGTTTTCCCCTACCATAAACATCCATCTTGGTCACTGCCGGAAATCCAGCTGCAAGCAACTCTGATAATACCAGGCTAACTTTGTTTGGTCGAATAATTGAACGTACCAATAACATATTTTTATTCCTCCTTCATATCACCATTCTATGTTTATTATTAATCCAAAATTCCGTGTTCCATTAAGATTTCTTCAAGTCTTTCAATTTTCATCGGCTTTGGAATAACGAACAAATCATTGTTGTCAATTTTCTGAGCCAGTGCACGATATTCATCTGCCTGTGGCACATCAGGGCTATAGTCGATTACGGTTTTCTTATTGATTTCGGCTCTCTGTACTGCATTATCACGTGGAACAAAATGAATCATCTGTGTTCCAAGTTCTTTAGCTACAGCAGATACCAGTTCTGCTTCTCCATCAACTTTTCTGGAGTTACAAATCAGACCGCCAAGACGAACACCACCAGTGGATGCATACTTCATAATACCTTTTGCAATATTATTGGCTGCGTATAATGCCATCATTTCACCGGAACATACAATGTAAATTTCCTGAGCTTTACCTTCGCGGATCGGCATTGCAAAACCACCGCATACAACGTCACCGAGTACATCGTAAAATACATAGTCAAGATCATCCGTATAGGCACCAAGCTGTTCAAGTAAGTTAATTGATGTGATAATACCACGTCCAGCACATCCAACCCCAGGTTCAGGACCGCCAGACTCAACACCTTTAATTCCGCCGTAACCTTCTTTCATAATAAAATCAAGATCGATATCTTCACCTTCTTCACGAAGTGTATCAAGTACAGTTTTTTGTGCAAGTCCTCCAAGTACGAGTCTGGTTGAATCCGCTTTCGGATCACAACCTACAATCATGATTTTTTTACCCATCTCAGCAAGCCCTGCTGTAAGATTCTGTGTAGTGGTTGATTTACCAATACCACCTTTACCATAAATCGCTACTTGTCTCATATAAAGCCCTCCATTTCATCCAAACCAGTTTTCATACAGTTTCCATTGATAGAATTTCGACCCGTCAGCCTCCGGATTGCAAAAAGGCGTCGGAAATATTTTTCCAACGCCTTTGTCGAATCGCTTTTGAATTCTATTGCCTTATTATATTCGGATTCAAATTTCTTTACAATACTACAAAAAGTACAAATATATTTTGTAATTTCAACAGTTTTTATCACTTTTCGTTCATAAACCGATATAAATCAGGTGATTTTCAGTAATCTCTTTTCCATCCGGTACAGGTATCTTTCTATTATCAAGAGGCGCTTTCAGCGCTACATGAATAACATCCCCGGTCACTTTTCGTTTCGTGGTAACGGTCAGACCGTATTCCTGTATGTTTATATGGTAATCATCAATTCTTGTTGCTTTTGCTATTTTCCGGCATCCTATGATTCTTGCTGTTTGCAGCGTTGCCGGATGTGAAAAGACTTCTTCCACAGCTCCATATTGAAGAATGCTCCCCTTGTCAAGAACCGCCATCTGTGTTGCATAAGTTTCAATCTCTTCCGGATTATGTGATACTGTTATAAGTTTCCCCTGATATTCCGAAAGTATTGTAAGCATTTCCTCCTGCAGTTGCTCACGCAGATAGGCATCAATGGCCGAAAAAGGTTCATCAAGCAAGATCATATTCGGCTCATAAGCCAGTATCCTTGCTAATGCAACGCGCTGCTGCTGTCCCCCTGACAGTTGGGAAGGATACCTTTTTTCAAGACCCTCGAGTCTCATTTTACGGATAAGCTGATGTATAACTGCACGATCTGCCTTTGTAATACCAATGTTCTGTTCAACTGTCAAATTGGGAAACAATGCATAGTTTTGAAACAGATACCCAATCTTTCGTTTTTGCGGCGGAAGATTGATTTTTTTTTCCGAATCAAAGAGGATTTGATTGCCCAGTACGATTCTTCCACAATCCGGTGTCATTATCCCTGCAATGCATTTGAGTGTCATACTTTTGCCTGACCCGCTGGCACCCATTAGTCCGATGTATTTTTCATCACATGTGAAATCAACATTCAGGGAAAAGCTTCCTGTTTCTTTTTTAATATTTACTTCAAGTAGCATAATTTTCCCCCTCTGCGTATTGTTATTCCCTGCTCTTTATAACCTGTCACTTTGTCATTACGATGCAAAAAGAAACTACCACTTCCCAACATGCGTACGTTTGCTCTCAAAAAATCGATTACTGATTGTCATGATCAGGAAGGATAGGACAACAATAATAATGACCCAGACGCCAGCCACATCATAATGACCGTTCGCCGTCTCTGTCGCAATTGCCATCGAAACGGTTCTTGTTTTACCAAGTATGTTTCCGGCAAGCATAGCCGTAGCTCCATATTCCCCAATCGCTCTGGTAAAAGCCAGCATAGTTCCGGATATAATACCTGGTGCAGCGTTTGGAAGTATGATCTTGATTAAAATAGTTAATTCGCCCAGTCCCAGTGTTCTTCCTGCCTGTATCAAGGTTAGATCAACCTGCTCAAAGGCGGCTCTCGTATTACGATACATCAGAGGAAAGGCGATCACTACGGCAGCAATGACGCAACCTTTCCAGGTCTGAACGATTTTTATATCGAAGGTATCCAGCAAAAATGCACCAAATGGTCTGCGGATACTGAATATTATCAATAGAAAAAAACCGGCAACGGTCGGTGGAAGAACAAGCGGTAATGTAAGGACGGCATCGATCAGCCATTGAAGTTTGCCACTGATTCTCATTACAAGGGCAGCAAATAGTATGCCAAGCACAAAAGCTATGGCAGTCGCAGCAATTCCGGTTTTTAAAGAAATCCAGAATGGACTCCAGTCTATGTTCATAAGAATATCAAGCATACTGCCTCCTGTTCTTTGCAATATTTCAAGTTGCGATATCAGAAAAACATCTTCCATGATTTCCATGTTAGTCTGCCGTCTGAAACCTCACTATGAGGAACACCTTATATAGAATCTGTGCTGCAACATACCTCCTGGGATTCCTCGACTGTAACAGCACAAATTCCATATTCTAAAATCATTTCTTCTCTAATAAAATTTCAGTAAAATTTCCCCAACACCTATATGTAAACTTACTCGTATGCAGAAAAACCATAATTCTGCAGTATATTCAGAGCCTCCTCTGACTGAAGATATTCATAAAAGGCCTCTGCTGCTTTTTTCTGATCGTCATCTGCAGCCGAATTATTTACAAGACCAACAGGATAAACAACGCGACTCGAAAGATATTCACTTTTAGCGACTTCAATAATATCCACCGAATCTTCAACAAGTTTTGCATCCGTTGCATATACAACACCAACTTCATTGCTTCCTTCACTGACAGCTGCAAGAACAGCAGACACATTAGAACATTCATTGATTTCCATATTCATTACATCATCAAGAATTCCCAGTGTTTCGAAAATCTGTCTTGCATAATCACCGACCGGTACGTCTTCTCCTGCCAAGGCAAGATTGGCAGCTTTTGTTACATCAGCAAATCCAGTCACTTCTGTTTGTGTTCCCGCAGGCTTGATCAGTACAACTTTATTCTCCAGAAGTTTTACGGAATCACTCTCCCCGATGAATCCTTCCTCTGTTAAAGCATCTACCTGTTTTGTCCCTGCGGAAAAGAAAACATCACATTCCGCACCCTCTTCAATCTGTTTTTGAAGTGTTCCAGAACTGTCTGTCTGAAGTATAATCGTAACTTCTGCATTATCCGCCTGATAAGCATCTGTGATCTGTGTCATGGCATCTGTCAGACTGGCCGCAGCAAAAAGATAGATGGTAGATTCTTTTTTACCGCATCCTGTCAAACCTGCAAGTAAAGTTACTACGAAAAGTGTCATAATACAATTCCTGATCCAAGGTCTCTTTTTCATAGAATTCCTCATTTCTGCACTGCTTTTAAACATTTCAACATGTGTCAAGCAGCACACAGACACAAGTTGCTGTGCGAACGCTATATTCGCACATTTCCCCTCTTGCATGTGATTTTACTGAAATTTTATATTACAATATCTTATCAAATATATAATTATTTACTATCCATGAAATTTTAGATTATTCACAAATTAATTGTGTTATTTTGTGCAATTTAACCAATGTATTTTTTTTGTATACTCATTCAATGAACAACCAGATTCAGTAACCGTTCAACACACTTCTTATTAATTAGGCAGTTTACAGTAGCCAGTACTGTCTGTCCTGCATATCAGCGAATCATCTATGCTTCTGTTATATGCTTCTGCTATATGCTTCTGTTATATGCAGTTGAAGATTGTTTCTAAAACAAAAATGCTTCAAAGCGACGCGAATTTATGATATGATTGATTTTATCATTCGCAGAATTGAGGAAGTCCCATGTTAGTTGAAAAAGCAAATTTTGACCTTAAACAGATTGCAGAGTCTGGGCAGTGTTTTCGAATGACCGAACTTGCCCCCTCACTTTATCAGATCATAGCAGGTAATCACTATGTTCTGGCTGAGCAACTGGAAGAAAACCTTATAAATTTATTCTGTTCAAACGAAGAATTCGAACTGATCTGGTATGATTACTTTGATCTTGGTTATGATTATACAGCACTTGTTGACCGGCTCATTAATGCTCCTGATGTCTTTTTATCAAACGCAGCTGCGTACGGACATGGAATCAGAATCCTTCAGCAGGATCCATTTGAAATGACCATAAGTTTTATTCTTTCGCAGAATAAGAACATACCAGCAATTATGAAAAGTATAGAATCCTTGTGCCTTATGTTCGGTGAAAAAAAAGAAGTCAGCAAAACAGATCTATCCTGTTTTACTGACCAGCGTTCTCATTATACGATTGATGAAATTATCTGCTTTCTTCCTTTGCACTATTATGCTTTTCCAACACCAGCTATTCTTGCCGCGGCAGAACTTGGTGATCTGAAAAAAACGAAAGCCGGGTATCGCTCAGAGTATATAAAAAGAGCCTCTGCTTCCGTTGCTGAGAAACAACTGAACCTGGAAGCTCTGCGTACATTACCCTCTGCTTTGGCTATATCTGCTTTAAAAACGCTTCACGGAGTCGGCGATAAAGTCGCTAACTGTATCGCTTTGTTCGGGCTGCATCATGTTGATGTATTCCCTGTTGATGTATGGATCAAGCGTATTCTTTCTGAACATTACAACGATAGTTTCAAGGTTGAATTATATGACGGATATGCCGGTATCGTCCAGCAGTATATGTTCTACTATATCCGTGCCTGCTCGTGAGCTGGCTGTCCGCCTGCAAGACAGGAACAACTCTTTCCATATGGGAGTTCTTCACGCGAAATCGTTGTTATCTTTCCTCCGGCTTCCATAACGATCAATGCTCCGGCTGTGTAATCCCAAGGCGACAGTCTGTACTCATAATATAGTTCGCATCTGCCTGCCGCTATATTGCATAAATCTAGTGCTGCAGAACCGCTCCGCCTTATATCCAGTGCCTGATCGAACAAAGATCTCATCAAAGCGAAGGTATCATTGGTCAGTTCAGGATAATAAGGTGCTGTACCAAATACAACAATTCCCTCTGCTAAAGAATGCTGCGATGCATGAATCTGCTGTTGATTCACATAAGCGCCTTCCCCTTTTTTTGCATAAAAAATTTCATCCAGATAGGGGTTGTATACGACCCCCATGTAAGGTTCCCTGTTCCTTAGCAGTCCGACCGATATAGAACTGTACTTGTATCCTTTTATAAAATTTGTGGTTCCATCAATCGGATCAATGATAAACGTAAAGCCGTCACCAAGTTCTTTTTGTTCCTTTTCTTCTTCTCCGATAAAAACAGCTTCCGGAAGTATCTTTTGCAATCCTTCGAACAGTGCCTGTTGCACAATATTGTCATAGGCAGTAACAAAATTCGCATTTCCGGACTTTTCCGTTACAGATGCTTCAATGTTCAATGCAGAAAGCATGATTTTTCCGCACTTCTTAGTGATCTGCAGGATTTCATCAAGAAGTGAATCCTCTTTGTATATAATTTCTGCTTTGTTGCTCTTTCTTTTATTCTTATTCTTATACATTCCGACATCGGATATGGCTAATGCATTTTCAAACGGAATATCAACCTCAGGGCTCACTTCACATATCCCATAACTGAACTGAAGTGTAATGCCATTCAGCTCCCGTTCTGCAACAACGCTTACAACATTCTTCATTATAAGCTTTGCCTGCGGCTTATCCGTATTTTTTAATAAAACCAAGAATTCATCTCCTGCAAATCTTGCAACGAGATTGGGTTCTTTGATGCTATCGGTTAAAATCGCAGAAAAATGCTGCAGAACCTGATCACCAAAGCAATGCCCGTAAGTATCATTGTAGGACTTAAAATCGTCCATATCGATCATGACAAGACAAAACTTTTGCTGACTGCTTCTAGCAGCAATCGCTTCCAAATCATATGATTTTTTGATCTTTCGCCGATTCATTACACCAGTTAATTCATCATGATCAACAAGGAACCTGACTTTCTTCTCAGCATAAAAATTCTTTATGGAAGGTTCAAGTTCTGCTTTTATCTGTTCAATTGTCTCTAAATCCTGTTCTTTAAAAAGATGATCCTTATCAATGGAGCCAATGTGAAGTACACCATACAAATACCTGTCATTTATAACCGGTACAAGTAAAAAATTACTGTCACTTTCACTCATTCCATTTTCAATGAGTATCTTGTTGCCCCGGTATAAGCGAAAACAATTGTGAATGACAGAACCTTTGAACTGGTTGATCTGATACAATATCATAGCTTTACGGGAAATAATCTCTCCCGCTTCGGCTTTTTTCATATTCACAGCAGCCATCTGTTCAAATCCGATCTTCCTGTTGATCAGGAACTCACCCTTGTCAGCATTAGGAATCAATTCAATGATAGCTTGTACAACCGTCTGTATAATCTCACTTTCCGTATTATGCTCGGAAATCTGCCGGCTCGTTTCAATCAGCCTTTTGCGAATCATCGTAACACGCATAAGCTGCTTATTCTTCTTATGCATCATAAAAAATGCATAGACAGCAACTAAAAAAACAATAACCAAAACTGTTATGACCGTCCACAAAATGGTCGCAATGTGCCCCACATCCTCCATACGTGTATCCTGCCCTTCACTCATAAAACATAGTAGAATCAATGTTAGCATATACACCGGAACAGGTCAATCCTAACTCTTTGATATTTATAAACAATTCTTATTTATTTTGTACTTTTTCGCAGCTTAAGTTCCGGCTTGATCAAAGAGGTCTTCATATCATGAGGTTTTTTATCCTGCATTATTTTATGCAGTGTTGTAAACACTTTCTTACCAAATACATCATAGCAGGGACTGACGGAAGTTATATGTGTAGGCAGAACGGTTTCTTCTCCAATATCATCAAACCCTACAAATGCTATGTCTTCCGGGACACGCAGACCAGCTTCCAGCGCTGCATCCCTGGCACCAACAGCAACATAATCGTTGACCCCACAGAATACCTCTGCTTCCAAAGGCTTTTCTAACAGCATTTTCATACCAATGTAGCCGGAGCGATAATCAAAATTCATATTCGGAGTCAGCCAGTTGACGGTTACTTTCATGCCAAGTTTCTTACCAAACTCATAAGCATACTTCTTTTTCAGATAAGCCGGATAGAATTCATCACCGCCACCGAACATATATATACTGTTGTATCCTTTTGATTTCAGATGTGTCATCAAAAGTTCCACTCCTTTGCCATCATCTGTATAAACAGCCGCACACCCAAAACGTTCAGCCATTGTTGCACATGAGACAAAAGGTATCAGATCTTTGATCTCCCGAATTTCTCGAATGTATTCTTCAGAAAGTTCGACCGCATCCATCCGTCCACCCATCATGACAATGCCGTCCACCCTTTTTTCCTTTAAGCTGTATAAAAGCTTTGATTCGACTTCATAATCACCCTTTGAATTGAGCAGGATTGTCATATACCCGTGGCTGGATGCCCATTTTTCAAACTCATAATAAACACTTGCAAAGTACATATTTCCTATATGAGGTACAATGAATCCGATGGTTTTCGTAAAGCCTGTCTTTAGATTCTGAGCAAATGTGTTTGGACTGAAATTATACTTTTCAACGAGATCCAGAATCTGAATTTTTTTTGTTTCCGAAACATAACCTTTTCCCGAAATCGCTCTTGATACAGTTGCCGATGATACTCCCGCTTCTTTTGCAATATCATAAATGGTTATTGATTTTGATCGTGTCTGTTCATCCAAACTTACTTCACCATCCTTTTC
Source organism: Clostridia bacterium (assembly GCA_003249225.1). Classification (GTDB taxonomy): domain Bacteria; phylum Bacillota; class Clostridia; order Lachnospirales; family Lachnospiraceae; genus SZUA-448. The sequence goes on from QKJQ01000027.1 coordinate 241,360, forward strand.
TTACCTTTTGATATATAGATTTACATCCGTGTACGTAATCTGGACAACTATATTCTGTACAGTAAAATCAAAGCATTCATATGCTGTACTTTACTCGTATTGAACTTGCAGCTTCCATAAACTTCATCTGTAGCTATTATTGGGCATTTTCCTGTACTTTTGTATAATGTACTATCCTTAATCTTGTGTGTTGCTTTTCCTGTGTTTTCATTTCCCATCTGCTAATAATGAATCGGTGGAACATCCTCTCCTTTGTCATTTGAAGGTTCTTCTTCAAAAAGTGCAATGGAGTACATTTTTTCATGGCATAACTGTACCTGACTGCACATCTCTTCATATTCCTGCATGCAGACATCCAGAAATCCGATCTGATAATTCTCACCGTCAAATCTACCAAGACAACTCTGATCATTCAACTGAAAATAATGACTGCCAAGAAAATACGGACTTTGCAGTGTCTGCTCGACATAGTAACGGTACGCTTTCCCTCTGTCCTCCTGTGTTTTTACACCACGGATTCCATGTGCAGTTAGCCCCCGGTCCAAAGCACCGTGATGAAACTCACCGACAATGACAGGCATATGCAGATGCTCACCGGCATAATTGACCGCTTCAAGAGGTGTTTCCTGATAGCTATTAATAGAGAACACATCAAAATATTTTGCTCCAGACAGCAGAGAATCATCGGTTATATAGGCATAGCGCATACCAAGATTTAAGTGATTTTTATCAACTTCACGTATGGCTTGTGCGGGTATTCCAACATATCTCTCAATCATTTCTTCCGAAAACTCTTTTAAATCTTCCTTCGCTTTTTCAGAAAATTCAGATGCATTCAAAATCGGTTGATACAGGTCATCAAACTCCAGATAATTAGTTTTCCAGCTTTCATTTAAGCGTCCGATCGTCACGTAGTTGTCTTTCAGTCTTTGGATCAATACCTTTTTAGATTCAAAGCGAACCTCGCTCGCAAGCATTTCTTCCGCCAGAATAAGATCATACACAAATGCCCAGGCTGGTTCATTTCTCATAAAAAATCCAATCAGATTCCTGTCATTCTTCACAGGTTCTAACGCGGAAGCGTATTCCAGTGCATTTATTTTGTACTCTTCTGCAAAAACGTCAGGAAAGTCGCGAAAAACTTTGTTCTGTGTTGATGGAAATCCATTTTTTGCATACCGGTCAAGTGGTATTACATAAGGCATATCCGCAAATTCAATAAACTCAGGATCTGACCAGTTCCCGATGGTATTCATCTTCCATTTCTTCATATAATACAGTATGATCTTGTACCATGCCTTTTTCCACTCCCTGCTTCCGAAGGCAGCAATCATATTCGCTATACCAAAGTTGAAGAATTCTGCTCCTGGTAAAAAATGCCCCTGCTCAAAACATTCCTCATATTCCGGCAGTTGCTTCATTGTCTCCAGGATATCCCCCATCCACATACGGACCGGGTCTGTTCTGGTTTCGACCCCGGGCCTGATGCAATCAATTCCCATAGAAAAGAACGCATTGCCATCTGGATCTGCAAGCCAGTACCTACCATTCTTTTTATCTATATGGAACCAGCCATTCTTCTCTAGCGTAATCTTTTTGTATCCGCCATAGCGGTCAAAAAGCTCACTCTCAACAACACTTTTTTGTTCTGCTTTTTTATACAATGCTCTTAAAAATTCATTACATTCTTCTCTGTCTTTTTTCTTGTCTTTCCAGTTCTTCGGTATCCATTGACCCAATTCATCAATAAGAACACTGGAAGATACCCATTCTTCTTTTTCGTTATTAAATGCAATTTCTTCTATTATAAACTGGCAATCTTCCTGCCTTTTTGTCGTCTGTAATCGTATTTCTTCTATTTCATTCAAGCGGACCGGCTTACCAAAGACGGTCATTTTTAGTCTTCCTTTTGATCTTTCCGGGAATAATGTCTGACTGTCCAGAATGGACAGGTCAAATGGAATACGGACTCTTGTATGAGGAAGAATACCAAATATCATTCGTATATCCGACTCTGTGCTCTTTGTATAGAAAGAAAGCTGCAGGCACAGGGAATCTTCCCCTTTGTACTCTATAAAGAAAGATAAATAAGAATATCTCTCTGGCAAAACTTCGGGCATTTGCGATCTGTTAAAGATACAGTAATCAAGACCTTCACCCGGACAAATGAATACATTCTTTCCTTCTTCGTTAACCAGGTAAGAACCATTAATCATTTGTTGTTCCTTTATCTGTAAGATTTCCTTCATATTCCACCCCAATCCCGCATAATTCTTTGGCGTACATCAAGTTTGAACACATGGTGAAGTAAAATTAGTTTATTCTATCACACAGAACACAGCAGCTCCTCTTATAAAAAGATGCTTCCCCTCATGTTCCTTCCTATTGTTATAACGCTTCTACCCATACTGCATATTCTGCAGTATGGGTTAAATACAAACAAATTTATACTACCTTATCCTTCACAAAAAAACAAGTATTTTAAAATATTCTTCACAATATTACTAGTTTACGGAATGAACGTTGATTTCTTTGGATCGAAGGCCATCTCCTTTTATCAGAACCTTACTGCTTCCTGCGGTTTTTGTTGCTCGTAAAAATATGAGCAGTTTCCCCTGATAGGTTCTGCGAAACGGTGCTTTGTATTCCATAACATCAGAGATATCTCCATTTTCAATTCCCAGTAACGATGCTTCACCACTTACTAATACATGAAGCACGGACGGATCCTCCTGTACCTCATTTCCATTGCAGTCAACAAGCGAAACCTCAATCTGCATGACATCTTTTCCATCTGCTATGAAATCATCATCGTATATTTTTGCATTGATTTCACAAGCCGTTCCCGTTGTGGTAAGTTTCACACTGCAGGATCCACCCGCTTTGCATTGTAAAACTCCAGGTTCATATGGTATGCAAAACAGTATCACACCTTTTGATTCATCCATTTTCTTTGATTCGATCCGTCTTTCATTAAGGAACAAATCGACTTGTTTTTGATTCGTGAAAACTTTTATATCGATCATTTCACCCGGTTTATAATTCCACCGGTTCGTAAACATATAATTGTGGTTTCCTGTATTTTCAGGCATATTCTGAATGTCCTGTGTTCTTGCGGTTACCATATGCAGTACCGGCTCATCACACCATAAACTTTGCCTGAAATAAAACTCAGTTTTCTTAAATCCTGCAAGTGTCAGATGTCCTGCCCCGGAACCATGAATCGGCCAGCCATGTGCTTCTCCAAGATAATCAATGCCAGTCCATAAAAATTGACCACTGATATAATCATTGTCAAGAACCGCTTTCCACTGCCAGTACTCATGTCCATTCTCACTGCCCAGAATCGGCTGTTTCGGGAAACGTTTATGATCTTCTTCATAGAACATTTCTTTGTAGTTATATCCAATAACGTCAATTTCATCAAAAAAACCGATTCGTGAAGATAATTCCGGGAACGCAGCGGCTAACGTAACCGGTCTCGTGGTATCGTATTTTTTAATTTCTCTTGAAAGCATGGCTGACAGAGTGCTGAGCCTTTCTGCATTTGGTCTGTCCGGATTATATATTCTTTCTTCTTCCGGTTTGTTGGCATCATTATTACCGGTCGCAAGTTCGAACAATGGATGACAATAAGGATCGTTCGGATAATCTACTTCATTGCCAATGCTCCACATCATAATACTTGGATGGTTTTTATTCCTTCCTACAAAGGATCTGACATCTTTTTTATACCATTCGTGGAATTCTTCAAAAAATCCCTGATGGACCGGAGGGTAAACATTATGTCCGGTTGACCATTTGTTCTTCGGCCCTTCCCATTCGTCATACAATTCATCAATGACAAGAAATCCCATCTCATCGCACAAATCATAAAGTTCCTCCGAATGAGGGTTATGACTCATACGGATAGCATTACAGCCCATTTCCTTTAACGTGGTAAGGCGCCTTTTCCAGACTTTTTTTGGTACACTGTTTCCAAGACATCCGGCGTCTTCATGAAGACAGACACCTTTTAAAAGTATTGACCGGCCATTGAGAAAGCATCCTTTGTCGGGATCAAATTCTATAGTCCGCAAGCCAACCCTGTATTCGTAGGAATCAACCGGAACTTCTTCTCTTTTTATTGTCAGCCGGAACGTATATAATGCCGGATTCTCCACAGACCAAAGTTTTGGATTTGTAATACTTCCATTCCACGTAACTTTCTGTCTTTCTGCCTGCCCCGGTATCGAATTTTCATAAGTATGAACAGTTTCTCCACTGTCATCGAGCAGTTCTCCATGAAGTGATAAATTCTGCTTTTCTGCAATACGGCCGCGATAATTCTGAATCACAGTTTCAACGTTAACTGTAAAATCAGCACGATCCTCGTCTGCTTTCGTTGTTGTCATAAAAAAAGAATCTTTTGCCAGATGAACCTGATCCGTAATCCTGAGCATTACTTTTCTTGTAATGCCGGATCCGGTATACCATCTCGAATCAGCAATATCAGGATGTGACACTTTGACAGCAATTACAACATCACGTTGTCTTCTGTCAAGAAACTCACTGATATCAAAGGAAAAGCCGGTATAACCATTTGCCCATCTTCCAAGGTAATACCCATTGCACCAGATCTGGCTGTTCTTATATACTCCGTCAAACGTTAACTCTACTCTTTTTTCATATGCTTCATCCGGCAAACTAAGATGAGCACGATACCAGCCGATACCACCCGGCAGATATCCTGTTCCACTGGAACATTTTTTATCAAATGGCATGGTAACTGCCCAGTCATGTGGTACAATTACTTTTTCCCATTCAGCATCCGGATACTCACGTTTCCATGCCTGTGCCATACTTCCCACGCCGGTAATTCCACCGTCAGCCGCTATCACAGCATTGGATGAAAGTGTGCAGGTTCCTTCACAATAATGAAAAAGCCAGTCCGATACTACTATTTTTGTCATACAGCACCTCCGAATAGGATGCTTCCCCTAAGGTATCCTCTTATTGAAAAAGGGTGTGTGAGCCCTTTCGTTATATCTTCCGGTTACTTACACACCCTTATTTACTTATGTTTCAGAATGTAATCTCATTTCTGAATTGATTACTGCTGGCTAGCTTTGAATGTATCCATCTGAGACTGTAAATCTGCTATAACATCTTCAATACCTGCAGCCTGGAGTTTTGATCTGAATTCTGCAACGATACTCTCTGCATCATCAAATTTACCAAAGCAGATCTTAGGCATATATTCGTTGTAGATGTCAGAAATATTCGAAATCTGTGAACTGAAATTATCCTGGCTCCAAACAACCTGACCATAAGGATAATCAATAGCAAATGTCTTGTAAATTGCTGTCAGATCTTCATAATCGCTCCATGCTCTTCCTGCATATTTTAAAGCGATAGAATCGTTACGTCCCCACCAATAGTTGGTTGTAATACCATTTGCTTCGTCTGTATAAGAAGCTGGTCTCTGATAGTATCCACCATCAACTACTTCATACTGAACGCCTTCGATACCAATGTTGAGGAGATTGTAGCACTCTGGGTCATTTCTAAGAAGATCATAAACCATAAGAGCACGTTCCGGATTCTTGGATGCAGCAGAAATTGCCATTGCACCATGAGTAATGCTTAACTTAACAAGATTCTGGCTTTCTTCACCAAAGTAGAAGAATCCAACATCGGAACCTGGCTGCTGTTCATCCATCTTAGGTTTTACAGTACCATACCATGTTTCTGTATGATGCTGATCTGATGCTGTCTCACCAAGGTAAAATTCTTCTCTGTTATCTGCTGAGTTATTTAAAACGTCTGTTTTCCAAACGCCAAGCTCATCCCATTGCTTCATCAATTTTGCGTAATTTACAAGTTCATCTCCTTCGTAGAATGGAGAATAAACGGTGTAAAGATCAGACTGTCTTGATCCAAAGATAGCAACTGACAAACCATCGATTGCAACATAATCAGATTTTGATGTGATATAACCAAGAGCATTGTATGCAGAACCATCACTATCCCAAGGAATAACATCTGGATATGCACCTTTTACATATTCATAATAAGTGGTAAGATCTTCCCAACTGTGAACACCATTGGTAAGTCCAGCTTCTGCTGCCCAGTCACCACGGTACATATAACCATGATTGATCCACTGTGCATAATTGTCTTCTGGCATTAAATAAATTTCACCATCGTACTTACACATATTCCAGTGATCCTGTGATACAGATGCCCATGTCTGAGGAGCATAGGTCTGGAGCATATCTTCGCTGAGTGCAAGGAAAGCACCTTTTTGTGTGTTTGGCCATGCATCAAGCCAGTCTGTTGCTGTTCCGACAAGGTCTACAGAACCATCCATCTGAGCAAGTGTCAGATTGTAGTTTGATAACCAGTCAGTCCATGAAATGTAGTAAATCTGGAGTTCAGCATTTACTTTTTCTGTGAGGATTTTGTTCAGTTCTGCAATAACTTCTTCTGTTGCACCGTTTGTAGGAGCATCACCTGTTGTCATGTAAGTAATAACAACATGTTCAGAAGTATCAATTGCTGAAGAATCTGTTCCTGAAGTTGATCCGTTATCTGTACTTGTGCTTCCGGATTCACCATTTGAACTTGTTCCTGCGCTTGTTGGCTCCGTAGTATTATTCGAGCTTGAATTGCTTCCGCATCCGATTAATCCTACCAGCATTGCCATTGTTAATACGACAACCAATAGTACCTTTTTCATATCTTATACCCTCCTTTTTTTATAATTTCATTGGAACAGGCTGACCTGCTCCAAGAAAATTCGTTGAACATTACCCCTTTACAGCACCGATTGTAATACCACCTATAAAATACTTCTGAACAAATGGATACAAAAAGATAATCGGTCCGGTTGATAATACAGCGGTTGCCATCTTTAGTGTCTCCTGAGGAAGATCATCAAAAGTTACATAGGTAGCTGCAACCGAATTCTTAAGACTTGCTATCTTATTAACAACTTCATAAAGGTTATACTGTAAAGTCTTGTACTGAACTCTTGAACTTAAGAAAAGCGAGCAGTTATACCATTCATTCCAGTAAGACAAAGCGAGGAACAAGCCAATTGTCGCAAGTGCCGGTTTCAAAAGCGGGATAACAAGGGATGAAAAAATTCTCATATCTCCAGCTCCGTCGATCTTGCCTGATTCCGTAATCTCATGAGGAATCGACTTAACGAAATTCTTCATGAGAATGATAAGCCATGGAGACATCAACAACGGAAGAAATACTGCCAGATAATTGTCTTTCAGGTGATAAGTCTGTGTCATCATCAGATAGTAAGGTGCAAGTCCTGCTGAAAACAAACTTGTAAAATAAATGTAGAACGAAATGGCATTACGAAATGGAAAATCACGTCTTTGCAATGCATAACCTGTCATTGATATAATGAACAGACCAATTGCAGTTCCGCAAACTGTCATAACAATCGTCACAACATAGGATCCACCGATTGTACCGCCTTTGATTACAAGATCATATGCATAAGTCGTAAATCCTCTTGGGAAAAAAGTAAAACCGCTTTTTCTGACAACTGCTTCCTCACTGAATGAAGTTCCTATAATAAGCAGAAATGGAAACACACAAGCCAGTGCATAAAAGCTTACAAATATATACCCAAATCCTCTGATGATCGCATCGGATAAATCAAGTCTTTTTCTATTCTTTTTTACCACACTATTTGTACTCATCTTTGCCCCTCCTAAAACAGTGAATAATCCGGATTGAGTTTTCTTACAACCCAGTTACTGGTCAACACAAGCACAAAACCAAACAAGGACTGGTACAATCCAACCGCACTGGCTGTTGAAAAGTTGAAATCATTCATGGTTGCACGGTATACATAAGTCTCGATAATATCGGTCGTACTGAACAGCATGGAATTCTGTCCGATTATGTTGTAGAACAGACCAAAGTTACCTTTTACGATTCCGCCAAGAGCAAACAGGAAAAGTATGACTACCGTCTGCTTCAGACCCGGAAGAATAATATAGAAGATCTTTTGAAAACCATTCGCACCATCCACTCTGGCTGCTTCTATGATCTCAGCATCAATTCCCATGATTGCCGCAAAGTAAACGACTGAATTGTATCCTGTTACCTGCCAAAGGAATATGACGACCAGTATGACTGGCCAGACATTCGCATTCGAGTAAGGTCCCCAGCGTTCAAATCCAAGATTCACAAGAACTGTATTCACAAAACCATAATCATAATTCAACATGTTATAAACAAGGAATCCGACCAGAACGTGTGAAATAAAATAAGGTAAGAACATCATTGTCTGCGATACTTTTTTAAAGTATTTGCTGCGAAGTTCATTAAGAAGGATAGCCATAAAGATAGCCAATAAGTTACCCAAAATAATAAATGCAAGATTATAAAGAATCGTATTTCTTGTCAGCATTGCAATCTTTCCTGATGTAAACAGAAACTTAAAATTACTGAGGCCAACAAATTTACTGCCAAATATACCTTTGTTATAACTGTAATTAATAAACGCTACATAAATACCAGGCAGTGGCATATAACTGAATAGAAAGAAAAATACGATGGCTGGTATACACATAAGTGTCAATACCCTGTAGTGAATCAGATTAATAAAAAATCGTTTGATCGGATTCTTTATTTGCTTTTTAGGGTGTAAGGCTACTACATTTTGTTTTTTGTTCCTCAATTTCATACCTCCTCACGTAATTCATACAAGACCTTATAACCAGTGTGAATATATGTATCTTTGCCCTTTCAAGCATTTATACCGTCATGACTTTTCGTTATATGTGCATCTTGTCTTATATTAATAATGTGGAACCGATATCAGATGTGCAGTTAAGCAACTGCAAATTTCACAATTTTCGATAAATATGTACATTTTGCTCTCTTTATTGTGTAGGTAATCGGTTTCATATATACATTATATATAATTATTTTATAGAATAACATTGACATTTCGTAATCTAACATGTATATTTGAGAATAGAAGCAGATATTCTACTCTTACAACTTTTCATGGGGAGGAATTCATAAATGAAGCAATCATTTGCAGTTGAGTCGTTACGCTCTGTCAGTTTTGCCAAAGTACAGACATTTTCCGGTGATGCCCTGTTACCTAAGAGCCATCCGTCGAATCATGTAATTCTGTATCTTGAAAATGGCACCCTCGAACTTACCATCAACAAAAGAACGATGGAACTCCATTCCGATGATGTTCTTGTACTGCATTCATCGGACGAATTCCATTCTCTGCATTCTGTAAGCGATACATCCACAGTTATACATATACAGTTTCCAGGTAATCGAGCCGATGAACCTTTTTCCTATTATAATATGCCACAGTATCACTATCCACGGAACGGAATACCAGTCAGCGGTGTTCCAAGAAATGAAATGCGAAGCATGTTTACCGTTATGTCACAGACTCCGACCGGACAGAACAACGCAAAAAAAGTGCAGCTTAGTTCTTTGCTGCACTGTCAACGCTATCCTTATTCCAAAATTCTTTTTGAAGAAATTGTTAACGCCTACTCTTCACTCGATAAAAACCGCGACACAAAACTGAATCATATGATCAACCTTCTTCTCTGTATTCTGGAAGAATGTGATCATGACGAGCTGCCAGACGATGTAATTGCCAGTCAGATTGTTACCATGATTCAACAAAACCCTCAGATCTATTACACGAATAAGGATTTTTCAAAATACTTCTACATCTGTGACAAAACTCTGAACCACAGATTCAAGAATGTATATTCAAAAAGCATCTACGAATATCAAACGGAGTATAAGCTGGAGCTGGTCCGCAACACGCTTCTCTCCCATCCTTCCATCAAATTGAGTGAGTTAGCCATGAATTACGGTTTTTATGATGCTTTTCACCTAAGCAAACTATTCAAAAAACAATATGGCCGTTCACCAAGACAATACCTTACTGAACTCAAATCAAATCAGGCATAGTAAATACCATCTCCAGTATCATTAAGGACAGGAACATCCTCATGATTCCGTATCATACCAGAGAACATCCGAAGAAGAGTCGGGTCAAATGCTTTACCGGATTCCTGATTCAGCTCTTCCAGAACTCTGTTCCTGGTTTCATCATCCTCCCATTGCTGATCCGGTATTTTACGGTCAAACGCTTCTGCAATCGCTATAATCCTTGCCTGAAGGGGTATTTCATTTTTGGATAACCCCTTCGGGAATCCTGTACCATCCCATTTTTCATGATGTGCATAAGCCGCCTCTGCAAGATCAAGTGTTCCGTCAAATAAATTCAAGATCCGGTATCCTGCCGCAGTATGCTGCATCTTCATCTGTAATTCTTTCTCATCTTTTGGTTCACGAACGCGGAGTATTGTATCATCCAGTGTAATCTTTCCGATGTCATGCAGATATCCTGCATTGAATAACTTTTGGATCTCCGTTTCTGTAAGCTCCAGATGCTGTCCCATTGCCTTGCAAAGCACAGCAACATGATAGGAGTGTTTCTGTTCGCCTTCAAGCTTCCTGTGTAACGTTCTGATTATAGAAGTTATTGTTTCTTTTCCAAAGTTCTTTTTTGTTAATGCTTTATCCTTGTACATTTCATATTCTGCATTACCCATGATCTTTTCAATATTCTGACTTTCGAATAACTTCGTATCCAGACCAAGTGCCATGCTGCAGCTGATATCATTCACTTTCTCTTCACTTATCCGCTTTCTGATTTGTTCCATGATTACAATTGCATCTTCTTTTTTCGTCTCCGGAAGAAGGATAACAAATTCATCACCACCGATTCTTCCAATCAATTTATGTTCTGTGCAGGATTCCTGAAGAATCTGAGCGGCTATTCGAATCAGTTCATCCCCTGCTGCATGTCCAAACACATCATTAACAAGCTTCAGCCCATTCAGGTCCGCATACAGTATCGAAACCGGGTACAAACTTTCCCTGTCGCATTTTATTATCTCCGCCTCTATGCTTCTTCGGTTCAATAACCCGGTCAGTGCGTCGTGATTATGCAGATACTCTATCCTTTCTTCACTCTGCTTTCTTTCTGTAATATCGGTAAAGGTTACAACTGCGCCAATCAGGACATCACCTTTTCTCTGTGGATAAGAATAAAACTCAACATCAAAACAGGTTTCATCAGCCTTCCAGAAAACATCGTCTGCAGAATGACATGGTTCCCCAGTTGCAAATACTCTTAATAGCATACATTTATCTTTTCCAAGCGGAGTGTTATCACGCTTTTTATAATGCAGAAGGTTGTGAATGTCTTTTCCCTTCAGATCCTCCTGTCTCTGATATCCAAGAATAGTCACAGCTCTGTTATTACAAAATGTACATATACCATTGGTATCGACACCAAAGATTCCTTCTGCTGTTGAATCAAGGATCAATCGTAGTTCATCCTTTGTTCTCACCAGATTTTCATTGGTGTTTTGAAGTTCAATCGTCCTTTTTGAAACCTTGCTCTCAAGATTATTGACAAAGTCAGACATTTTGTCAGTCATTTCGTTGAACATCTCTGAAATCTGTCCGATTTCATCTTTTCTTGTAATTGTCACTCTTCTCGACAGATCTCCTGACGATATAGTATTCATAGCAATAATCAATTGGTTGACCGGTCGGAACAGATAGGTAATGACCCAATAAATTATAACAGTAAACAAAAGCACAAGAATCAGTACCATGAACCAGGTATATGTTATATTATTATCCAGATCTTCCATTGTGATATCTTCCGGCAGTACGGATACAACCATCCAGTCCAATCCATCTTTCACATAGTGTTCTGTGCTTACAAAATAATGTTCTTTTTCAAAAGTGAACTGATACATGCTGTCGCCTGTATATTCCAAATAGGCCTGCTTCATCATCTCGTTCTTTATATCCAATAAAGACAAACGGCTGAAGGTTCCATCATCCAGAATTGTATAATCTGTCTCGCCAAAGGAATTCCCTATCATCTCTTCTGTCTGTGTTTCAAATATCATCGCATATCCACCGATTTTGGCAGCCGCTTCATTTAACTCCTGATCCACATCGTTCAAAAGCATATGCGCACCAAGAACACCAAGCAGTTCACCATCCAGATTATAGACCGGACATGATGTTGATATTGTAAGATCGTTCATATAAAAATGTTTATATATAGATGAATATACAATGGTCCCATATTCGACGGCCCGTTTATACCAATCTCTTGTTCTTGGATCGAAGGCTCCGGCTTTCACCGCAAGAGTTCCTGCTGTCAGATCATCATTCAGTGAATAATACCAGGATATACCATCGGTCATGGCATTGTTGATCATGATTTCAATATCATTCTCTGCATTCCTTCTTGCTCCGTAGTACTCTCCGTCTACTGTACCAAAGCTGAAACTGTATATGTCCGATTCATGTTCCAACAATACAGATACAAAAAACTGCTCTCTTTTTTCTTTCTCTGTCATATCTATGATTTCATACTCAAGCAGGGGTTCATTGACTTCACAGATATGATACGGGACATGTAAAACAGAATCTATCGTTGTAATGACTTCATGGTTTAAATCTTCTGACATGGTAACTGCCATCTCATTCGCCGAGTTCATCCAGTTCGTAAAAATAAGCAGACCAATACTGCAAGCGGTTATAAGCATTAATACCAAAGATACAAGTAGAATACTGTTCCTGATCGAGAGCGTTGATGCTTCCTTCTTTTTTTTATTTTTTTCAGCAATAACAATGTTTTTCATAGTTATACTCCCGCACTCCACGTAATCAAACATTGGTTTCATATTCTGCAAATTTTAAGATGCTATACCTTATATACTAATGTACCTTGTGCTTTCTGTCAAATTAAAAAACCGCATAAGATAATTTTTCGGTTATCTTACACGGTATGGTTTATTAATATATTTTAGTCAAGAATTCTTCCATCCGTTGAAATCGTAACTACCTGCCATGGCAGGAACTTTCCACTATTCTGTAACGCTTTCTTCGCAGCATATTCAATACCACCGCAGCAAGGCACTTCCATACGAACAATTGTTACACTTTTTATCTCATTGTTTCGAATGATTTCTGTAAGTTTATCACTGTAATCACCTTCATCAAGCTTTGGACATCCGATCAGGGTCACTTTATTTCGTATGAACTCTTTATGAAAGTTTCCGTAGGCATACGCAGTACAGTCCGCTGCAATGAGCAGGTTAGCTCCATTGAAATAAGCTGCATTTACCGGTGCAAGTTTGATCTGTACCGGCCATTGCCGCAGTTCGCTCTGGATACTCTGCTCCGTCTTATACTCTGCTCCCTGACGAACCGACTGCTCTGCTGTGTTACCGGTATTGTCTCTTGCAATCGCTCTTGACTGACTTCCCGGACAGCCACAAGCCAGTTTTTCTTCTTTCTTACCTTCTTCCTTTTCCTGTTCCTTTTTCAGATTCACCGCTGCTTCATCAAATGCGGCTGCTTCACGCTCTTCGAAGGTTATTGCTCCAGTCGGGCAGACCGGCAGACAGTTTCCGAGTCCATCACAGTAATCATCACGTAAGAGTTTTGCTTTTCCATCAACCATCCCTATTGCTCCTTCGTGACATGCACTTGCACACGCACCGCATCCATTGCACAGTTCCTCGTTGATTGTTATTATTTTTCTTATCATACAACAGTACCTCACTTTTTTTATTTTTTATCGTTCATGCGTCCTATGAATTTCACTCTTCCAGATTCTTATACCTTGTTGAAATATTTGATCTTCTTTTCTTTGTCAGAGTAAGAATTCGGTCATATTTCGTTCTGTGTTTGCAGTATAACAGGAAGTATAGGAAAATTCCGTTGTAATTACAACAAAATATAAATTTCTGCATTAAATCATATTTCGATGTTTTTTCTTATATCGTTTATCTATTTCAAATAATAGGATTGACATTCAACCTGTATTCACATAGAATGCTGATGAATCTATTCAATTTTACATGTTTTTTTCGAGGATATTACGTCTAATGTACGTAGGAATGAGGGTTAAATGAGATACCGTTATTTATGTGACATGACCGAAGGAAAACCAACCGGCCTGCTTCTTAAGTTTTCCATACCTATGCTGATTGGTAATTTATTTCAGCAATTATACAATATGGTCGATTCTGTTATAGTCGGTCACTATGTTGGCGATAATGCACTGGCAGCTGTTGGTGCGACCGGCGCTTTGAATTTCTTCTTTTTTTCCCTTGCTTTTGGTATGGCCGCTGGTGTTGGCGTTATCGTTTCACAGTATTTTGGAGCCAAGAATGAAACCGGTGTCAAAAAAGCCATTGCAACCTCTATTTATGTAATGACAGCCTCTGCGATCCTGATGGGGGCACTGGGTATTCTTCTGGCACGTAAAGTTCTTCTCTTTATGGATACTCCGGAAAATATTCTTGGCGATTCCATCCTTTACCTGCGAATAAGCTGCGGCGGATTGATTGCGATTGCTTTTTATAATGGTATCTCTGCAATTTTACGTGCACTCGGTGATTCAAAGACTCCTTTGATTTTCCTTATATTTGCCAGCGTTATTAATGCTGTATTGGATCTTCTTTTTGTTGTACAGTTCTCCATGGGTGTTGCCGGTGTAGCCATTGCAACTATTATAGCACAAATGACAGCTGCCGTCGGCTGTATCATTTATGCTTTTCGTAAAGTCCATTATATGCGTATGCCATTGCACGAATATGTTCCTGACAAAAGAGTTATGATACAAACACTGAGCATTGGTGTCCCGATCGCCTTTCAGAATTCACTGATCTCGGTATCCTGTCTCGTTCTGCAGCGCATTATCAATGGTTACGGTGCCTCGGTCGTTGCGGCTTATACAGCCAGCAGCCGTTTTGAACAGCTGATTCATCAGCCATTTACATCTCTTGGTGTTGCCGTCGCAACCTTCACCGGTCAGAACTTTGGCGCCGGTAAGCTGGATCGAGTTAAAGAAGGTTTTCGTGCTGCCATGAAGGTAAGTACAATCTTTGCCTTTGTCATGCTGCCCATTGTATACTTTTCCGGAAGATTTTTGATGCACATTTTTACAAAGACTGATACTGTCGTAGACATCGGAGCTTCCGGTATTCGAATCACTGCTTTGTTCTATTCCCTGCTTGGTATGATTTATATGACCAGAAATCTTCTAAATGGAATTGGTGATGCAAAATTTTCCATGGTCTCCGGAATTGTTGAAGTTATTGGACGATTTGGATTTGCTTCCTTACTCGCTGCTCTTCCTTTCCTTGGTGTTTTAGGCGTATGGCTCGCCAATGGGCTTACCTGGACCATTACCGGAATCGCAGGCCTCATTCGTTATTACTGGCAAAAAAAGCACTTATTGAAAGCGAACATTTCATAAATCATGATTCTTTTATCGAAACATTTTATTTAAGTTGACAGTTAACAGAACAAAGAGATATAATTTAATAACAACGGCGTTCTCTGGGAGAATGCCGATTTTTTTAACAAAGGAAGTATTTATGATTGATCAAATCACCCCCACTCTGTATTCATATGTACTAAGTAAACAGGAACTTGATGTAAATTACCAGCCCATTGTCAGTGTCAGCAAACAATCCATCATCGGGTATGAATCACTTTTGCGCACTTACTTTCAGGGCGAACTCATATCACCCGGCGCTTTATTCGATTACGCCGTGACCACGCAGAATGTTGCTGCGCTTGACAGTATCTGCCAGACGTATGCTTTAACACGCTATGTGGAAGGGCATCACAGCAAATTACTTTTTATTAATCTTGAATCCTCTCTGATTGATTATTATCTTGAGAATCTCACATTAATCAAACGAATTATTGATGAGATGGGAATACCTCATGGTAAAATTGTACTTGAAATCAACGAAAAAAGGACTCCAAACAATGAACAGCTGATCGAACTCGTTAATATGTACAGGAACGAAGGATTCCTGATTGCACTTGATGATGTAGGCGCCGGACACTCAAATCTCAACCGGATTGTTTTCGCGCGTCCCGACATTATCAAGATTGATCGGTCCGTAATTATGAACATCGATCAAAATTACTATAAGCAGGAGGTTCTTAGGTCTTTATCTGAACTTGGTCAGAAAATCGGAGCCATAACCCTTGCCGAAGGTGTTGAACGTGAAGAGGAAGTGATCACCTGCGTGGATTGTGGGGTTGACTGGTATCAGGGGTTTTATTTTGCACGAGCACTCCCCGCCTTACAGCCATGCCTGTTGGATTATCAGGGAAAATGCAGCAGCATTTCAACCCAATACCAGAAAAAAGCCATTCAGAATATGAAAGATCTTTCGATCATGGTTCAGCGCCGTAAGCTTTCTTTCAACAAGCTAGTTCAGATTATAACGGAATATTTTCCTACTGATCTTGAAGAAATCATTCATGAATACTTAAAAAGCACCACTGACCTTGAATGCGTCTATATTCTGAATCACAATGGCATTCAGATTACGGAGACTATGTTTCATCCTTCTTCTCAGTTTCGCAATCATGATATGTTTTCTCCTATGGGAAAAGGTGATTCTCATATATCAAGACCGTTTTTCAACTATGCTATTCATAATCGTAACAATATATATGTCAGTACAAAGTATATATCACTGGCAACCGGAAATTACTGCCAGACATTATCAAAGCATCTGGTCTTATCTTCGAAAAGCGGCGATACCGATACCATCGTTATATGTGCCGATTACGCAATGATATAAAAAAGGGTTGATAAAGTATGAAACAAGCAGATATAGGAACCTGTTCTTTCTTCCTCTGAACTCGAAAGCAAAAATATCCTGACAGCACATCAGTGCCTGTCAGGATATAATTTTTCCAGAAAACAAAGTCCGGTTCTTGTCTTAAATATCTTATATTTCACATGATCGACCGCACTCTGTCCTGCATTATCTTCAAATAAATTCACCAGAAAATCAGCCTCGACAAGAATCTGATAATCAATTTCATCGATAGAGTCATAGGTATGGTGATGAGCGATCAGCCAGCAGACACGCGTGATAATATCGTCTGACACCAAAAGTTCTTCAAGCATTTTCTTTGCTGCCGGGGGCCCTTCGATTTGCTGATAGTAACCGGAAGCACTCGAATATTTTTCCTCACTGATCTTGATACCAATATCATGAGTTAATGCTGCAATTTCAATTATCTCCTGCAAATCATCAGGAACACCCTCCATCTCAGCAATGGCTTTCGCAAACCCATATACTTTGAGAAAATGATTAATCCTGCGTCCGTCTCCTTCATAATATCGAATCATTGCATCCGTAACTCTTCCCGAAATTCTCATTCATTCACCGGTCCTTTCCCATGTGACATTTCTGTCCGTAAAACCTTTAGACCAATGCTTTCAACGCACCGGTAAGCGCTTCAAAATTGTCCTGACTGGTCAATGCACTGGTACAGATCCTGACAGCACTGCATTCATCTTTCTCAATCCCCCATGGTTCAAATACAAAGGTCTCCTGCAACTGCTTCAGCCACCTTTTCGGTAAGAGTGGGAACAATTGATTGCTCTGCGGCGGATAAAGGAACTGACATCCTTTCTCCTGCAGGATTTCACAGATGACTTCTGCTTTTCGAATAGCTTCCCCGGCAATTGTAAGATAAAGATCCTCTGTAAATAATGTTTCAAACTGAAGGCCAAGCATACGTCCCTTTGCGAACATTCCGCCTTTCTGTTTTATGGAGTAACGAAAATCTTTCTGGTATTTTTCATTTGTAATAACGACTGCTTCGCCAAACATAGCACCCACCTTGGTTCCGCCAATGTAAAACACATCACAGAAAGCAGCTATATCTTCCAGTGTCATGTCATTTTCCTTTGCCGTCAGCGCATAACCCAAACGTGCACCATCAAGGAACAATGGTAATTCATACGAAGCACATACCTCATGAAGTTCCTGTAATTCATTTTTCTTATATATCGTTCCATTCTCGGTAGGATTTGAAATATATACCATCCCCGGCTGTACCACGTGTTCATGCGCCGGATCCTTTCGATGTGTCTCCATTGCTTCCTTAATCTGTGCTGCGGACAGTTTTCCTGTAGCACTTGGCAGTGCCAGGACCTTATGTCCGGTACTTTCGATTGCTCCGGTTTCATGAACATTAATATGACCTGTAACCGCAGAAAGAACACCCTGGTATGATTTAAGAATAGAAGCTATTACCGTCATGTTGGTCTGTGTCCCACCTACAAGAAAGTGTACCTCTGCACCTTCTCTTTTGCACTGAGCAAGTATAAGCTTCTTTGCTTTTGCACATATTTCATCTTCTCCGTATCCACAGGTCTGCTCCATGTTCGTCGCCACGAATGCATTCATGATCTTCTCATGGCATCCTTCCAGATAATCGCATTCAAAGTGTATCATTGTATGTCTCCATTCTTGTCATTAATTATTCAACAGCTTCCTGAATTGCTCTGACACATTCCTGCATGGATAATGTACCACACGGGATAGTAACATCTGCATAAAACTCATACAGAGGAATGCGTTTCTGATATACATCGAACAGGGTATCACCTTTTTTCATAACAACGCCCCGTGACATCAGATTCTGCAGACGTTTTTCCAGCTCGGAATAGGAAACTTCCAGATAGACCGTCGTTGCCATATCCTTCAAATGTGTCATTCCCTCTTTCGATAATACCGCGCTTCCGCCGGTCGATATGACTGCATTTTCACAGGACATTTCTTCCATTGCTTTCTTCTCAATCTCTAAAAAGCCTTCAATCCCATTCTCAGAGATAATCTCCTGCAATGTTTTCCCATACTTGTTTTGTATGATCAGATCCATATCAATGAACTCCATACAGAGATATTTGGCCAGCAGGACACCCAGCGTACTCTTGCCTGAACCGGGCATTCCGATCAAAACCAGATTTTTCTTTGTCACTCGCTTTTCTCCTTTCTGATGTTACAAAAAACTTAGGAACAGCATAACATTTAGCACGGTAAGTGTGATCCCTATCAGCCATAGCGCTATGTTGTCAAATTTTGAGTTCTTATATTTTCCCATGACTTTTTCAGATGATGTCAGATAAATCTGTAAAAATACCGTGATCGGAAGCTGTATACTCAAAAGCATCTGGCTGTAGACAAGTCCGCTGAAAGGATCCTTGATGCAAAAGATAACAACAACTGCAAGAAACAATATGAATGCTACACCCATTTTGGTATGACGGTCTTTGATATCATAGGACTCTCCGAACATTCCGGCAAAAATTGTACCGCCTGACATTCCGGCTGTTACCGAGGAAGAAATTCCGGCTAAAAGCAATGCAACGCCAAAAACAAGTGCTGCAATGTTTCCGACCAGGGGGACCAGCATCTGCTGTGCTTGTTCCAGTTCATCGACCGCAATAAAATTTTTATAAAAGGTTGTTGCGGCAAGAATAATCATGGAACTGTTAATTGCCCAGCCAATGACCATGGAAAGCAGAGTATCCGTGAATTCATATTTAAGTTGTTTTTTTATTATTTTATCATCTTCGAGATTCCACTGACGGCTCTGAATGATCTCCGAGTGCAGAAACAGATTATGAGGCATAACAACTGCCCCAAGCACCGACATAATAATCGGCATTGCTCCATCCGGAAACTGAATGGTCACCCAGCCGCGGGCCGCTTCTCCCCAGCTTACATCGACAACACTTAACTCATAGAGGAACGAAAGTCCAATGATAGAAACAAAGCCAATGATCCATTTTTCAAGTTTCTTGTAGGAATTTGTAAACAGTAATATCAAAATCAGCAGAAATATCATGATCGCTCCAAGCTTGACCGGAACACGAAAAAGTAATTTTAATGCGATCGCACCACCGAGGATCTCTGCGAGTGCAGTTGATATTGTGGCTATGATGCCAGTTGACAGAATTGTCTTTGAAAGCCATGGTTTTAAATGTTTGGTTGCAGCCTCTGCCAGACAGTCTCCTGTCGCAATTCCAAGATGGGCTACGTTGTGCTGTAAAAGAATTAACATTATGGTTGATAACGTGACCATCCAGAGCAAAGTATATCCATACCCTGAACCTGCTGCAATATTGGATGCCCAGTTTCCCGGGTCAATAAATCCCACGGTAACAAGCAATCCAGGTCCGATATAGCGGAATAAATCCTTAAGTCCAAATTCCGGCTTATGTCCTTTTGTGCTGAAAATACGAATCATAGTTTTCTCCATTCCTGCGGTTATCTTTGCGCATATCAAGTTTGAACGAGCGGTGACACGCGAGGTACAAACTTGCTTGTGAAAGAATTATTTAATCTTTCACTCTTTCTCCCATTTTATGTAACAATTCGTGCATATTCTGTAAAATAAACAGTCATATGATATCTATCGTGATGAATGTAAATCAACATGAAGTAGTAACTTCATGTTATTATAACCCACCGAAATAAAATCAACAATAGTAATCCAGGGTATTTTATGCATTAATTATTCACCACAAAATATGGATTCGGATATCATTTTACAACTATATTTTGTATCTGTCAAACTGCCCGATTTGACAAACACTTATATTTTTATTATACTTTACTCGTTACTGTAAACCGTTTTACCTTGTCTGCCGACCGTTGGAGGCAGCAGAAAGGAGATTTACAATGCAGTGTTTCAACAAAACGATTGAGGCTGTTATTTTTGACATGGATGGTACAATGTTCGATACCGAGCGCTTACGATTCAAGATGCTGAAACAGGCATCAAAAGCATTATTTGGGACTGAAATGTCAGATCAGTTACTGTACGATTCCCTGGGTGTAAGTGCCATTACCGGCGAAACGTTGGCGAAAGAATTATATGGAGATAATTTTCCTTATAAAGAAATCCGAAAGATGGCTGATGAACTGGAAATGCAATATATTATGGACAATGGAGTCCCTGTCAAAGAGGGACTCTATAATTTACTAGAGCGATTAAAAAAAAATCAGGTACTGATTGCTCTTGCCACTTCAAGTCGCAGAGAAATTGCATCCCGGTACATGATACGCGCAAAAGTTTACCGTTATTTTGATATTCTAGTCTGCGGTGATGATGTGGAAAATGGAAAACCAGACCCTGAGATATTTACTAAAGCGATAATGGAACTAAGCTGTCCGGCTGACAGGTGTCTTATCGTGGAAGACTCACAGAATGGTATGCTTGCTGCCATTGCTTCAGGTGCCCACCCGGTTTTTATAAAAGACATGAAAGACATTGACCCGCAAATCCGAAAAAAAGCCTTCTTATCTTATGACTCATTGAGAGATTTTCTAAAAGATGTTATTCCCTTCACCCCTGCGCTTCCTATTCCGAGCCTCTATGAAAGCTTCCCTTTGAACACTGGATATGAAATTGCAGGAATTCATGGGTTTGGAGCTATCGGCGGTGGATATCTCGCACAAATCTTTTCTTACTGGGATGGATATACGAGACCTCAGGAATTGATTGCCGCAACGCCCAATCCAATTTTACTTCAGCTTATAAACTCTTTTGGCAAGTACAGGGTCAAATACGAAAGTCTTGCTTATTTTCAAAGTATTGAAACCATTAAAATGATTGATATTAACGATGAGGATGCTATGCTCAACATGTATCTACGCTGTTGTATCATTGGTCTTTCAGTTCCCGAATCTGTCCTCCCATCACAGGCAGGCATAATTGCGAAGGGCCTGTTGAACCGCTATGAAACAAAAAATGAGCCTCTGACAATTCTGATTGTAATGAATAAAATAAATGCCGGCAGGTTCGTAAAACGATATGTTAAAAAAGAACTTCTTCTGCTTACAGACGAAAGTACAGCAAATAAAATACTTAACCATTGTTATTTTTCTGAGACAATCGTAAACAGGATGGTTTCAAGAATCCCTGAAACAGAATTAATCGCAAAACTAAAGGATGACCTTTACAGTCTCTATCATAATGTTCAATTATATTCTGAGGATCTGCAGAGCATTTTTACTATTTCGGAAGGGTTTGCACAAAACTCAGGTCATTCCAAAAAGTCCAAAAAAAGGCAACAGGAAGAAGCTAAAACAGAGTTGCAAAATGTCAGTATCTCAGGAAATATCTCTGGAATTGCAAGATTCACAAAAGATTTTACAGCACTTAACCTAACCTTATTCAGTTCAGAATCTGATATGCCGCTTTATGCTACCAAGGGAAGTCCATTACTGGAACGTCTCCGGCAAGTCGAACTGATCGAAGACATAAAATTTATGCAGCAGATCAAGAATAAACTTTCCAATGGAACGCATGCAATTATAGCATGGTATTCAAGTCTTTTGGGTTATGAAACCATTGGACAAGGCATGGGAGACGAAAGAGTGAAGCGACTCGCAGTTTCAATTATGAAACAGGAACTAAGACCTGTATTTCTTGAACAGAATCCAGACATGAAAACTTATATAAACTCATTTATTGCAAATTTTATTGTACGCTGCAGAGTTTCTTTTAAGGATAAATGCAGTCGTGTTGGCAGAGACCCCCTGCGAAAGCTTCAAAAAGGCGAACGCGTGCTTGGTGCAGTCGAGATGGCCTCTGATCACCAGCTTGCGACAGATTCTCTGGAATTTGGTATCGCCTGCGGACTCTTGTATTCTCTATACAAAGCCTCACCCAAAGATAAGGAAGCAATGATGATTCGATCACTGTATGGAAAAAGCAAATCCATTACAGATGTACTTACCTATTCAGGACCCTATAACAATTCCCGCTATAAAGGATTGCATAAGGATAGTGATCATCAGCTCCTTGAAAGGATTTCACTTCAATTTGACAAACTAAAAGAAAAACTCAATTTTTCAGGTGAAATTCTGCCATACACCGATGATATCTAATCCGGTGAAATAAGAACCGATAATGGCAACGTGTATCCTGAACGAAACACATTTTATATAACAGGAAGGAAGAACGTGCTTTCCTGTTACAAAAATACGGGCAGGAATCTCCTGCCCGTATTTTAAATCAACCAATTGGATGGTTTCACAGTATAAGAAACATTTTTACCCTGTTATTTTTCAAAGGCGATATTGATATCAATTGGAATATCATCGGCAAAAAGCTGAATACACAGAACCTGATTTGAACTCATCTTAGCTACAATATCTTCTCCGTATAACAACGTGGGGGTTGAGATATCAAGTGTAACATTAATAGCCGCAAAGCAGGTTGCTGCATTCGCAGTCAGCATATTGGTCAACTCTGACAAAGCACTTTGTGCCATATCATTCAGCTCGTCCACCGGCATCCCCATCATCATGGTAGATGCGATTTTCTTGGCATTCGACATACTGATAGCATATGCAACATTACCTCTGATCTGACCTACAATACCTACGATAATAATAACACCTGAATTGTTCAGCTCTTGTGTTTTAACACTCAATTCACCTTTTTTAACACTGCTAAATCCAAGCTGCGGCATAACGCTCATAAAGGATTCAATAAAAGGATTCACATGTTTTACGTCCATCTTTCTTCTCCTCGCGTGAATCCTACATCAAGCAGCAATTCACCAAATTTTGTTTCTGCTATGACTGCATGCGTCTTATAATCAGGAGCCGATACATGCACACTCTCTCCAAATAATACCGTAGGCGGCGATATTCGAAGACCCAACGATTTTTCTTTCATGTTTACATAGGAACATGCATTCCCAGCCACCACATTTACCAATTCTGCAATTGCTATCATCACATCTTCTTTGTCCGGTGCTTCCTTATTACTTAGTTCAGAAACAATATTCACTGCAGTCTCTTTACTCAAATCTATAAGCAATCGACCTGAAAATTTCCCGATAATACCAATAATGACCGTTAGCCCCTTTGATTTAAATTCTTTTGTATTGATGAAATCCTCACGAAATGTCAAAGGTGCTTTTACCATCTTTCCAAACCCGTTTACCATAGCCTCCTTGAACATTACAAAAGAATCCTCTTTCAGGAAGCGGTATAACTCCTCGGTGTCTAATACTCTTTTAATTGTTGAAAATAATTCATCCGGTTCAACAGGTTTTTGAATGCATGCAGAGATCTTATTCTCTTTTGCTTCTCTGACAATCTCATCATCTAACATGGAACTTATCATAATTACTTTAATATCTGGATCTATCTTATGAACTTCCCTTGTACATTCAAATCCATCTGTACCGGGCATAGTCATATCCATGGTTACCAGCGTCGGCCTTGTCTCTTCAACCACTTTTATAACTTCTTCACGCGTTCCGGCAATTCCCACAACCTGAAACCCATGCTCTGTCAGTATGTTTCGCAGCAGGGAAATCAAAAATGGGGAATCATCAACTATAACGATTCTAACTTTGTCCATAGTATTATCCTCCTTAAGCCACCAGCGAAGTTTATTATTATGCTAATCATAGCATAGTATTGGTAAAAAGTCACTTGTTTTTTCTTCTTTTGTGTTTTTGGGATAATATTCATTTTTACGTGAACTTATAGATACATATACTTCATCGCTTAATAAAAAGCACTTAAAATATACCTATTTGTAAAATTGTGTGAATGCTTCCGGCTTTTTGTCCAGCATGATATCTTCCTTTTTTACATTACAATCCTGAAGTTTTGGAACAACGGTCTGAAGGAATGCATCAGAACCTATAACATAATAGATCATCGAAGGATCTTTGCAAATCTCATCCATTTTCGCATAGAATTCATCTCTTGACAAGACCCAAAAATTACATAAATTTTCTGATTCCTGTTTCTTTAAATCCTGTAAATATAGAAATTCTCCGCTTGAATCAATATTGAGGTTCGTTACTGACGGTACACCTTCTTTATCGTTGATCCAGGCCCAGATCAGAGGACGTATCGAAGCAATCCCAACACCCATTGTAAGGAAAGTAATTGGCCGGTTTTCACGACGCAGCTTAATTCTTGAACCTATTTTAAAGATCGTTACACGATCCCCGACCGATAATTGATTGAGCGCTGCTTTAAATTCAGAAAGCTCTCCCCGTATCCTTGTCGTGAAAGCTATGGTTCCCTCCATCGGCAAGGTTATAATGGATAAATGATGTACAAGCTGTTTATTACCTTCTCCGTCTTCAAAACCCGGGAGTCCCACATGCATATGAGCGCCTTCATCCCAAGAGAATTCTTCCGGTCTTTCTAAGATAAATGTTTTTGTACCAGGTACTTCAGGTATAATTCCAATTATTTTTACTTCATAACGTTCCATAACCGCTCCTTCTTGCATTCTGCAATCTTCTGTGACATCTGAAGTTATTTGATTTATGATAATTACCTGACTCTATTGTACCTCTTATTGTTCAATCTATCAATCTATTCTGTTAATGCAAATGTCTGGTCAATAATACTGTTCATAATATCCTTTGTCATCATACCGGTTACATACCCGGCAATGTTTCCCTCCGTATCAATCATAAAGGTCGTTGGAAATGCTGATATATAGTAGCTTTGCAGCACATCTCCGGTTTCATCAAAAAGTACCGGATACGTATAACCGTTATCATCCAGGAACTGAATGATCTCCTCTTTGCTTACATCAGAATTGTTCGGATAAGCATCAGAGGATGGATTGGCAATACCAAGTATAATAACATCATCCTGATTCTGGTTAAAATCCTGATAAAGCTCTTCGATATCAGGAAGCTCCTGCTTACACGGCGAACACCAGGTTGCCCAGAAATTAATAAAAACAACCTTTCCTTTGTAATCCGCAATTGAATGTACATTGCCATATTGATCTACCAACGAAAAATCAAAAGCAGGAATAATCGTCCTTTCCTCTGTATCCGCAGAATCTTCTGTTGCCGCTGGATCCGCTGTCGGTTCTGTCACTGAATCTTCTGTTGTGGCATTTCCAGATTCCGCATTGCTTGCTGAGTTATTATCGGAAGAATTTCCATCTTCCTGCGAAACGGTACCTGTTACATTTTCATCTGGAGCTGCTGATACTTCTTCGTTTACTGTACCTGTGACCACAGCAACGTTTTCTGCAGATCCGCTGTCAGTACTGAAATTGGTCAGGTATCCTGAAATATGGTTCATCCATCCGGTAAATGTCATGATTCCCATTAATATAAGAACGATACCACCGGCTTTGATCGTATACTTCAAAAGTTTCTGCTTTTTCTTTAAAAAGTTCAGCACCTGGGTCGTGAATAATCCAAGCAATAAGAAAGGAATCAGAAAGCCCGCTGCATAGACCAGTACGAGCAGATATCCCACTTCTTTTTCAGACGCCCCGGATGCCATAATCAATACGGAAGAAAGTGCCGGACCAACACAAGGAGTCCACGCAAAACTAAAGGTAAAGCCCATGATAAACGCGACAATCGGGTTCATCTTCTTTCCTGCAAGTGAAAAATTCATCTTACGTTCTTTCTGTAAAAATGAAAAATCCAGAATTCCAAGCTGTACTAGTCCAAGTACCAGAATCAAAATACCGCCAACTCTTGTAAACAATGTTTTATATTCACCAAAAAAGCTCCCCAGTGCCGTGAATGACATACCAAGGATCATGAACGCAAAGGAAATACCAATCATAAAGAACAAGGTATGCAAAAAGACTTTTTTCTTCTCATATTGAATGGTTCCGTCTTCTCCGGTACTCTTCCCGCTTCCCGCAAGATATCCCATGTATACCGGAAGTAAGGGAATGACACAGGGAGAAAAGAAAGAAAGAATTCCTTCCAGAAAAACCAGTATAAAACTAACACCACCTGTTGCTGCAAAATTCTCAAACATAAGCATTCTCCTATCCTCTTGATTGCATAGAACGGTTCTATGCTATTATCTTACTAGGATACTCAGTTTTCGTAAAGTAATCTGTGATGAAATCACGAAATAAGAGAATTTTAAAGCTTCCGTCAGATGCGTTCCAGCGGAAATGTCATACAGTGCGGTCCACCGCCGGCCTTTAATATCTCACTGATATTCAGCTCGACAATTTTCATGCCTCTTTTGCTTAATTCCTCATTCACTTTTCCATTTGCCGACAATGACATGACTCTGTGATTGCCTAGACTCTGCAGGTTGCATCCGTGCGCAAAAATAGCATCTTCCAGAATCGAAATCACCTCGATTTCCATCTTGTTCAGATAGGCAAGAAATTCTTTGGGCATTCCCTCGATGTATGCCACTGCAATGTGATCATCTACCAGATTAAAGCACATGTCAAGATGCAGATATTCCGGTTTTACCGGTACACCAAACACCTCGTATCCATAGGGTGCCAGCTGTTCTTTTATCTCCTCAACACCGGCCTGATTGCTTCGGTCTGCCATACCGACTGCTATTGTGGTCTCATTTATAAAGGCAAAATCACCACCTTCGAACAGCCCCTTTTTACACTCCGCGATCTTCGGAATGCCAAGCGCCTTCATCTTTGCCTCGTAATCTACATGTTCCTTATATCGCAGAGGCAGTTTGAATGCTCCAAGTATGTAACCCTCTTTAACGCACCCACCAAAATCTCTTGCAAATACAGAGTTTGGTCTTTCCGGGTCCGCGTCCAGGTATTCGACCGCAACTCCTTCGTTTCGAAAAGCATCCGTAAAAATCTTATGTTCTTCCATCATCTTTTCAACATCCATTGTCGTATCTTTCCACTTTTTGGCTATCTCATTGATCGGTGCTGGTTTAAGAAACTCCGGTCTTGAGACCAGTACCTTTTTTAAAATACCTGTTCCATTTTTTACGTACATAACATTCTCCATTTCGCGTATTTTCTTTTTACCTTACCGTATCAGCCTTCATAGTCAAGCAGGGTTCTGATCGTTTCATAGACAAGTACGGGTAACGTACCAAACGTATAGGTGGTATTCACCCTCTCCGTCCATTTATGAGCATCCTTCCCGTAACAGCCATAGTTGACTGCAGGAACATTCAAAGCTTTGATCTTATCGATCGGCGTCGGATAAAGAATATCCATTGCAGGAAAATTATCTGCCAGACAGTCTATTGAATCCTGTGTATCATCAATCTTTAAATAACTGCTGTCTGAAAGACTCGGGAAGAACCGCTTTATTCTATATTCTTCTTTGCAGGCATCTCCTGTCCTGGCTACTATTTTTTCGAGGGTATGGAACAGTTCCATCTCCTGTTCCTGCATGGTGTTGTGAGGACAATATGGTGCAGCAAAATACAAAACAACAGCAGGCTGATATATCCCGGCGGCAGATAGAAGATATCGTATCATATCAATCGGAATTTCTCGTTTGTCAATGTTCTCACTGATTGCTTTGTTCAGTATTCTTTCATACTCTTCCCTGCTAAATGTTTTTTCCACTGCAGCATCCATCAGTTCCTGAAAGGTAAGAACCAAAGGATTGTTCTCCGGTTCCTTATATGGATACATACTAACCCTGCAGAAATACTCTGCCTGCTCAGCAATTTTTTTCTTGGTTTCCTCCAAGACTTCTTCTGCTGCACCTTTCAGGCCGGCGATGATCTCAGTCATCGATGCATTGTGTACAAAATAATTAAAATAGACGAACGCTTCCTTTGCTGTTTGGACATTATACCAGGCTTTCAGATCCTTCATTTTCAATACGGAAGGGGGCAAGGTATATTCTCCTTCAAAACTATCACAGAACCTGTGGTTCATGTGTATCTTATTCACAATACCCGCCGCGACGGCTGACGCATCAAAGCCTTCAAAACATTGCCCGACATGGGTTTCCTTCCCCTGTATATAGAAGCATGGCAGTAGTTTACCCACGGTACCTGTATATACTGTCTTCACAGAATCTCCCGGATATAAGGGACAGATAAAGTCATTATTGATTGCAAGTTTGTAGGAAAGACCATAGGTCGTTTTCAGCATTTCAAATACATCCAGTGCTTCCATTATTCCTGTATGGAGGTTTTCTTCTACCGGCTGAAAGCTCACCAGCAGATTACCGGAAAGCTTCTCCGTATGTTCCGAAATCTCCCTTATCATTTCAATCCAGACTGCATCCCCGGCTTTCATATCACAGGTTCCTCTTCCAAACAGATAATCTCCGGAAGCAAGATCCTCTTTTACCGAAAGCTCCAGCTCTATTTTTTTCAGTTCCTCCATTAATTGATCCGGATCACAGGCGTATGGCTCCAGTTCTTTAAAGTCTTTTATGTCAACGGTATCCGTATGTCCATGCAGGATTAAGGTGTCACTGCACTTTTTCTTTTCCCCGATGACGAGAGCAAAAACATTTCTTCGCTTCAATACATCATTTTTCAGTTCCTGGATGATGACAAACTCCGGGTGCTTTTGAAAATATGGCATTTCCCGAAAGACATCTTCCAGATAGCACCCGATCTTTGTTTCACCCTCCGTTGTATTTATGCTTTTTATTCCTACAAGCTTTTTTGTCATGTTGAGCATGGCCGCCTGCATTTTTGAATCGGTCATTATCTTATCCGTAGTTTTCTTTTCCTTCGTGATCTTATCTGTTGTCATGTCTGGCATTCCCCTTTCGGTGTAATTCATTCATCTGCAGTGTTTTCTAAGCTGAAACGCTATATATCCTTAAACTTCATTTCGTATACTTTATTTCGTATACTACATTTCATATACTTCTTTCTGCATATTTCTTTCTGCATGCTTCTTTCAACATGCTTCTTTCTGCATGCTTCTTTCTATATGCTTCTTTCTATATACTTCTATCTGCATACTTCTTTCTGCATACTTCTTTCATCAACGAATAATCACAGCTCACGGTAAAAAAGAAGCTGCGACTTATGTCTGCAGCTTCTTTGCATATCCTATTATAATATATGTGCGTATAAATTTCATGTTAATTTCACTGGAAGTATTACAATTATTATGAGTACAATTTGTACATCACACAAAATAACCAGATCTTACATTCCCGGCTTTTTAGCTTTTATTTGTATGAATATGAAACAGGCTATAAAGTGGGCAAAAACCAACAAATGCGGTTACCAGCGGAATAAGTCCGATCAGACCTATGTACCTTGCTCCATTGTCAAATAAAAAGAACAGACTAAGAAGAACAACACCAAGTACAACTCTGACGATACGATCGATTTTACCAACATTCTTCATATTAATCACCAATCCTTTCAAGGTTTATTCGCAACCTGCCCTTTTAAGGTACAGGTTTTCTTATCTATGGTATAGATTTTCTTTTCTATGTTTCTGACTATACACCTATTAATAAGAAAACGTTGTGATTAAGTCACACCCGTTACGATGATTCCTGTCTGATGAAGTAACATGCTCTGTGCACGGCTGTTACGTATTCCTGCAGCGATAATCTGATGGCGCTATACCGCAGTTCTTTTTAAACAGCCGGCTGAAATACAATGGGTTTTCATAACCTGCGATCTGTGCTATTTCAAGTATCTGGAAGTCCGTATTGATAAGAAGGTCCTTAGCCAGTGTCATGCGTATGTTAATGATATACTGCCTCGGCGATACACCGGTATATCTGGAAAAGGTGTCAATGAAACGATAATAGTTAAGCCCCCGCTCCTTTGCGTAATCACGGATCGTAAACTCCCGCTCCGGTTCCAGATGAAAGATCCGTATTGCTTCTTCTACTTCCTTATTATAACTTTCAAAAACAGTTTTTTCTTTAAAACAGTTTCTTCTCATAACATTTAACAGCTGTTGCATCAACAGTTGAAGCTGCTCTTCAAAGTATGGCTGTTTGATCTGCAATTCATGTATCATTGTATCGAATAACTGCAAATATGTGCTGTGTACCCCGACCTGCAGAATCCTACTTTTATCTTTACCGGTATTATCCGAAATAATGGGTTTTTTACTGCATGAAAAATGAACCCAATAAACCTCCGGATGATCGTCCAGAAAATATTCATATCGCTGGGCATCTTCCGGACGATACAGAACACAGTTGCCTTTCTCCAAATGATGCCATACTCCATCGATCTGAAAATGTGCCTTTCCGTCAGCAATATACATCAATTGGTAGTTTGCTGTGCCGTCCGGCCGATAGGTCACGAAATGTTCTTTGTTCACCAGTCTGTATCTTCCGCAGCAATGGACAAAGTAATCAATTTCTGAACTTGATTTTTCATCTGAATGCCAATCATAATAACCTACTACTGTCTGCATTGTATTTATCACCTCATTTTCATGATACATTTTTCATCATAGCTTGTCAAAGGATTTGAAAACTTTGTGCATGTAATCAACAAATTTATGTATAGAAAATGTATTCTTCTTCTGCTATTATTTTAAAAAATGATTCATTATGTTTCACTATTACTTTTAGTTTTGAAAGGAGATCGCTATGCTTCCAAAGACACTGCAGCTTCCAAAGTATCATGAAGACCCCCAAATTCTTCACCTTGGCTGCGAAGAAAACAGAAGTTATTATATTCCCTGCTCAACAACGGAGCCTCACCTCCCAAAGGTTCGGATGTTGAATGGAGACTGGGATTTTTGTTATTACGAAACCCCATTTGAAGTGGAAGACTTTACCCTTCCCGGATATACTTATCAAAAATACGACAGAATTCCGGTTCCTGGCTGTATACAGATGTATGGATACGATCATCATCAATATACCAACATTAATTTTCCATTTCCTTATGATCCGCCTTTTGTACCTAACGAAAATCCGACTTGCGTTTATCACACTGTACTGACTATGTCAGATGCAGAACTTCTTGAAGATCAGTTCCTGAACTTTGAAGGAGTGGATTCTTGTTTTTATCTTTATGTGAATCAGACACTGGTCGGATATAGTCAGGTCTCACACTCAACAAGCGAATTTAAGATCACCTCTTCTCTGAAAGAAGGTCAAAACGATCTGACCGTTGTTGTCTTAAAGTGGTGTGATGGAAGTTATCTTGAGGATCAGGATAAGTTCCGTATGACCGGAATTTTCCGTGATGTGTATCTGCTGTCTCGTCCCAAAGAGCATATCCGTGACTTTTTTGTTAAGACTGCACTCTCTCCTGACAGGAACACAGCAACCATTACCGTTGATCTTATGTATGCAAATGAAACATTTGATGTATCCTATGTACTGACAGACAGTGAGGGACACGAAATCACAAAAGGTCATTCTGACCAGAGTAAGATCCGTTTTACGGTTGAACAGCCTTCGTTGTGGAACGCCGAATCACCTTATCTTTATACGTTGACACTTTTCACAAAAGATGAGCAGATTCAGCAAAAAGTTGGTATCCGTGTAATTGAAATCATTAATGACATCATCCACATCAACGGCACCAGAATCACTTTCAAAGGTGTGAACCGTCATGACAGCGATCCGCTCACCGGTTTTACCATATCAAAGGAACAGGCTATCAAAGATCTTCGATTGATGAAAGAAGGTAATATTAACGCCATCCGTACCAGTCATTACCCAAATGCACCATGGTTCACTCAGCTTTGCAACGAATACGGCTTCTATGTTGTAGGTGAAAGTGACCTTGAATGTCATGGCGCCAATAACTTCTATGGTGGCGACTGGAAAAAGACCTATGGCGATCTGGTTCAGAAAGAATACTTTGCAAATGCCATTCTTGACCGTAATCAACGAAATGTCATCCGCGACAAGAACAATCCTTCCATTGTGATCTGGTCCATGGGAAATGAAGCCGGATACAGCAAAGCACTCGAAGATACCGGACGTTTCATTAAGCAGTATGACCCGAGCCGCCTGCTTCATTATGAAGGCAGCATCCACAACACAGGCGGACATGTCAACGATACCTCAATGCTCGATATCTACAGCACCATGTATGCTTCTACGGCAGACATAGAAAAGTATTTAGCTTCTAACCCTAAGCCATATATGCTGTGCGAGTTCATTCACTCCATGGGTAACGGACCGGGAGACATTGAAGATTATTTTGACTGTATCTATAAGAACGATCGTCTTGTCGGAGGCTTTGTCTGGGAATGGTGTGATCATGCCATAGACCGGGGAATTACAATCAATGGTAAAAAAGTATATCATTACGGTGGTGATTCCGGTGAATTTCCACATGATAATAACTTCTGTGTGGACGGTATGGTATCACCTGACAGAATTCCGCATCCCGCTTATGAGGAATATAAAAATGTTATACGGCCTGTTCGTGCCGTTCTCAAAGATGCCGAAAATGGCGTCATTGAACTGACCAATATGCTTGATTTCACGAACCTTCGTGATTATCTTACCCTTCAGGTCGTATTCTATCTGGACGGAATAAAAAAAGATACCGTTGACCTTGGAACTGTGGATCTTGAACCACATTCTTCAAAGAACATTACGGTACTTGGATTAGACGAACTTTGCAAAGAAGCTATGGAAGGCGACAGCCTTACGGTTCAGTTGTGCTACATTCAGGCATCCGACAAAGCGTTGACAAAAGCCGGACACAAACTTGGTTTTGATCAGTTATTTGTGAAAAGCCATAAAAAGAAACCAGTGAATGCCATCATGGCTCCAATCCAGAAAATGAGTTTTGAAGAAAATCAGACCTATATTATTGTCAGCGGATCTGATTTTGAGTACACCTACAACAAACAAAAAGGTACTTTTACCTCTCTCTCCTATAAGCAGATGAGCTGGATTACAGCTCCGATAGAATACAATATCTGGCGTGCACCGATCGACAACGATTCTCATGCCAAAGAAGAATGGTTCAAAGCAGGTTATGACCGGAGTATGGTACGAGTGTATGATACGAATGTAGTTTCAGCCAACAACCATATCAGCATAACCAGCAAACTGGCAATCACAGCAATACAGATCCAGCACATTATTGATCTGACCACGACCTGGACCATCGGCAGCGATGGCAGCATCACAGTTTCACTAGATGGAAAGAGAAATACGCTTCTTCCCTTTTTACCAAGATTCGGATTTCGTTTCTTCCTTCCGGATGCATTTCAGACCATTGGATTTCTTGGGTATGGTCCCGGAGAAAGTTACATAGACAAGCATCGTTCCTCCTATTATGCAAGACATAATGAAACTGTTGCTTCTATGTATGTTGATTATATCCGTCCGCAAGAATACGGAAGCCATTACGGATGCGATGAAGTATGTTGTTCAACGGATTCCGGCTATGGATTTAATGTTACCGCCGATAAATCTTTCTCCTTCTCCGCAAGCCAATATACACAGGAAACACTTACAAACACCAAGCACAACTATGAGCTGGTTCCGGAGAAAGATACTGTGCTCTGCATCGATTATAAAATGAGCGGTGTCGGCTCAAATTCCTGCGGTCCGGTGCTTGCAGATAAATACCGGCTAATGGAAGAAGACATTAACATAGCCTTTACAATTCAGTTTCAAAAGTAATCCGATCAATGCAAACGAAAAAAGCAACCACCTACTTATCAACCGCTAAATTCTTTTAAATATCGTTCTCCTTAAGAAGGACCTGCAAATAGTAACCTGCAGGTCCTTCTTCCAATTCATTCAGAAAATTTATTCTTTGTTTGTTCATTCAATTCATTCTTCCGCTAAGGATATTTTATCCAGTATCTTTATACAGGTAGGTTTTGCAATATTTGCTATCGTTCCGACCGGTTTTAACACACCGGTCTCTTCCTGGATCAAAAAGGCTGTAATTTCATCTGATTCCTGGTTTGCCGCAAAGAGCCAGCTTCCGTAAGGATCGATTTCGATATCGCGCGGGAAGACTCCTCCTGCCGGTGTAAAATTGATCAGAGACAGTTCATCTCCATTTTTACTAATGTTATATGCAGCTATGCTGTTGTGTCCACGGTTTGCAACATAAAGAAACTTTCCATCCGGTGTAATCTTGACAGCTGAGCAAAGATTTTCGCATTGCATACCCTCCGGCAGCGTACTTATTGTCTGAATCAGTTCGGCTGTGTCATTAACATGTCTTTTAAATACCATGACCTTCGATGTAAGTTCCGTTACAACATAGAAATACAGGCCATCTGGATGAAAGACAAGATGTCTTGGACCGGATCTGCCTTCTATATGGATGACTTGTCCGGTATCCGACGTAAGGCAAGGTACGCCTTCCTTCAGATGATATATTCTGATCTGATCGATACCCAGATCAACAGCATACAGGCAGGTCGTGTCAGGCGTATATGTCACAAAATGCATATGGGGACCTTCCTGTCTCTCCTCGTTCATACTGCATCCTTCGTGCCGTATTCTCTGACTCATCGGTTCAATCTTTCCAGTTTCTGATATCGGAAATACAGAAATAGATCCATCGTTGTAGTTTGCTGTCAAAAGTACGGTTTCTGCGGTATTTAAGGTAAGATGGCACGGACCTTTTCCATGAACCGGCTGCTCATTAATTAGCAACAGCTTTCCTGATTCATTGTCAATTTTGTACCCAACAACACCTCCGCCTTTCTTGCCCTGATAACTGTCTGTTTCAACAACAGCATATAGCCTGGATTCCCCACCGTCCGTAATCAGATAAGAAGGATTCTCTGTTTCAGCCATAACATAAGCTTCTTTTGCCTCACCTGTCTCAGGACGAAACGAAATACCATAAATACCTTTACTTCCCGATCCAGTATACGTTCCAATGCATAAAAGATACTCTTTTCGTTTCATTTATTAATCTCTTTTCTTTTTGATTTATTCCGATACATTTCTTTATCCGCATTATTCAGCAGCAAGTCAATGGTATCGCCCTCCTGAATAACTGAATACCCCATGCTGATCTTTATCTCATAGGAAAAATCATGCATATCATTGTATTGTTCTGCGGTGCTCATGATCCGCTCCATAAGATCAATGATTTCATCTTCGGAATTTCGTTCACCAACGATAACAAACTCATCACCGCCAAGTCTTGCGACGAGATCCTCACTTCCTTCACTGCATTGCTTAAGTATTTCAGCCGTCTTTTTCAGAACGATGTCTCCGGTTGCATGACCTTGTGTATCATTTATTTTCTTAAAATCATCCATATCCATCATGACAGCGAACAAAATATTTCCTTTTCTCTTTGCTTTGCTGCGCCGTTGCAGATGTTGTTCAAGTCTGCGCCGGTTAAATAAACCGGTCAGATGATCTGTTGTTATCTCTCTGTTCTGAATATTAATATACAGGCTTATACAGGCTAAAAGCGCTCCGATCCAAATAATCGACAAGCCATAGAAAAAGAATTGAACTACAGTGCATAATAAAATACTGACAGGAAACATAACAAGATAAAAGTTAACTTTTTTACTTTCCTTCCACCGGCTCTTCCTGTAATCAAGAACAGGCAGCATTGCGGATGACAGAAGATAAAACGCACCAACAACCTCCATGATCCAGATCAGATCACCTCTTGCGTATATATTCTCAGTATCAATTACAAAAAACCATCCACTAAACGGACTGCAAAGAGACAGGACAGCACAAAAAATGGCAGGTACTGAATAAAATGGCAGTCGCTTTTTCAGATCGATCAGACTTTCATAAATCTTATAATCGGTATAACTCAGCCACAAAACACAAAGGACAGAATTTAAGACATAGTACATTGTCGCCGAAAGATAATTTATCACATAAAATATACCTTCCTTTTTTCCGTCAGACAACCACATCCCGGTATCAAAAAGAAAAATGAACAATATCGTCCACATGACCATATTAAAGAGCAACTGGTCGATCGGATGTTCTTTGATCTCACTATGTCGAATATTTCTTAGTAACAGCAAAAGTGTGATCATTCCGACAACATTTAATTCTACATACATTACGACTAGCAAAAGAGCCTCCTGACTATCGAAAACAGTCTGTAACCTTAACAATAATTACGTACAAGCTGGTCCATTTTGTTCATGAACGGATTAAACCCGATTTATTTATTTACAATAGCAGCCAGAGCACTTAGGGCCATGGTAAAAAGACCTTCTTTTTGATCTCTGCTGTTCCTATCATTTTGTTTTGATTTCGTAAATCCCGCAAAATCTGTTAACTGAGGTTCAAGCGACAGAAAACCTTGGTATTTGTCATCTTTCATTCTATAAATGATATCCGCTATATGTCCATCTCCAAATCCGGCAGGAACAACGCTTCCATCTTCCCAAAGAGCATCTTTTATGTGAACAACACCAATATAAGGCGCAAGCATTTCATAAGCTTCCTTTGTGTCCTGTCTGCACTGAATAAAATTGGCAAAATCAAACGCCATTGATAAATTGCTGCCATGGAAGTTCTTCATAATTTCAAGGCACTGGTCTGCCATGCATCCATACATTCCCTTTTCATTTTCGTGCAGAAGAATGATCTTGTTTGCTTTTGCATAATCAGATAGCCGTCCAAGCTGATCAAATATTTTTCCTTTGAATTCCTCTGGCTTTTCTTTATCTGATGTATCAAAACTATAAATCAAAAGATTTTTTGATTTGAGTTTATGTGCACGCTCAATATACTTTTTAAACTCTTCAAAATGCGGTTCAAAATCAGCAGAAATATCAATGGTTCCAATGTCAGTAGCCACGCAAGATACAATGATACCGGCTTTTTCAATTAATTTGCCTAATTCATCCACTTCTGATTCAGTAAATTGTGATAACTTCATACCACGAATACTTCTGATGTCCATATAGTGAATATTCAATTTATTGAATAACGTAAGCTGCATTGTAAGATCCTGGCTGACTTCATCCGCAAACCCAGTAAGTTTCATACTTTTCCCCATTCCTGCGCAATGCTGCACCGGTCAGTTTTCAGACCTGCTTCTTTTATTCAGTTCCTGCAAATACAACTCCTCATCAACCGGCAATTCAATCTTTTTTCCGTACCAGCTAGAGAGATACATGGCATTCGCTATTTCAAGACTCTTGATTCCTTCTGAGCCTTCTGCAACAAGGGGTGTTCCATGAAGAATATTATTGGCAAAGGCTCTCATAACTCCGGCGTGCTGCGGATTCTCTCCATCTGTCTCTATTTCAAATCTTTCACTTACCATCTTATCAAAGCTTCCTTCTGCTTTATAGCAGAATTCTCGCTCATTTTGATTTAATTTATAGAGAATCAGCTTGTTGTCTTCGCATATAAGTTTGCCCCATTCTAATGTGATCTCAAGCCGGTTCGTTCCGGGTGCATCACCTGTTGAAGTTACGAAAACTCCGGTCGCCCCCCCCGGGAATTCCATATAAGCCGTTACATCATCTTCAACTTCAATATCGTGCCACTTTCCGTTATGACAAAAAGCCTGTACACGCTCCGGCATACCGCAGATCCATTGCAATAGATCAAGGTTATGGAGACATTGATTTATCAATACTCCTCCCCCCTCTCCGCTCCAGGTGGCCCGCCATTTACTCGAATCAAAATAAGCCTGTGGACGATACCAGTCGGTAATGATCCAGTTCACGCGCTTAATCTTCCCAAGCTCTCCGCTTGAGATCATTTCATGCATCTTTCGGTATACACAATTCGTCCGTTGGTTCAGCATAATACCAAATACTTTATCACTCTTTGCAGCGGCTTCATTCATCTCTCTTACATGCTTTGTGTATACACCTGCTGGTTTTTCACACATAACATGCAAATTCTTGCTAAGCGCACGCATGACAAGTTCCGGGTGTAAATAATGCGGAACAGCAATCAGCACCGCATCACACAACCCGGAATCCATTAAGTCAGTATCATCATGAAATAGCGCTACATCTGAAGGCAGTTCATTTTTGCACCATAAAATATTCTCCTGGCTTCTTGTTGAAACAGCACTCACCCTCATTCCGGGGACACTGCCATTCATCAGATACCGTAAATGAGCCTTTCCGATTCCGCCTATTCCAATTACTCCCATTCTGATTTCATCCATAAAAATACCTCACTCTGATACTTATCCGTTATCGAAAAAATCTTCCATACAAGAAACCAGCAAAAGATGGCTCCGTAGTATTTATCTCTGACGTATTGTACCATAAATGAAGTTAAAAATCTATCTACTATCATATTCAAAGTATGTATTATATTTTTTACAGCATACAATCAGCTGATCATTTTTTTGTTTGCCGCCATAATAATGTCATTCCAGTTTGCCAAAACGATCTTTCCGATTTCAGGATCATACATCGATCCCAGATTACTTTTGATCTCTTCGTAACAATAAGAAAAAGAATGTGCTTCACGATAGGTACGATCAGATATCATGGCATCAATAGAATCGCATATTGCAATTACTCTCGCTCCGTACGGTATCTCCTCTCCCTTTCGTCCAAGCGGATATCCAGAACCGTCATAACGCTCATGATGACACAATACAATATCCTTCAAATCACGAAGCTGCTTAGACTTTGCCAGAATTCCAGCACCGATTTCCGGATGACACTTCATTTCTTCCCATTCTTCATCATTAAGTTTACCTTTTTTATTCAGCACTGCATCCGATATTCCTATTTTTCCTATATCATGCAAATGTGCGGCAATATGTATCTCCTCAGTTTCCTTCTCCGATAAATCAAGAAATCGGCATACGACCAGAGACATATCACTCACTCGTTCAGAATGTACCGCAGTGCTTGGATCCTTTGCATCCAGTGCACATGCAATGCACTCAATAATTTCATGATAATCAATATTATTAATCAAAACCGGTGCTCCTTTTCATCTTTATGTGTAGTTTGATAGTACTTATTACCTATATAATATGCGAAACAAAAATTAATTTCAATTCATTTCTTTTATTTTGTATATTTTACCAATAAAAATTAAATTTCATTCAATTTTTATAACATTGTCCTATGTTTTTTGTAATTTTACACATGTGTTCTTATAGAAATACAAAAAGAACAGGCATCGCCATGACAGCTTTCCTGTTCTTTTTGTATTTATTTCATCTTAATTTTAACGAACTCATTGAATAACGGATCATTGAATTACTGAATCATTGGATCATTGAATTACCGAACTACTGAATTACAAGGTTCGTATAGCCCATGAGACTTTCATCAACATCTCTGGCAACTTCACGGCCTTCACGAATCGCCCAGACAACAAGGGATTGTCCTCTGTGCATATCACCGGTAACAAAAACATTCTTTACATTGGTATTGTACTTTCCTGCATCAGTCTTAACATTCGAACGGTCTGTGGTGTCGACTTTGAATGCATCCGTAATATACTTTTCACTTCCGAGGAATCCAGCTGCAATCAATACAAGCTCTGCCGGGAGTGTCTGCTCCGTGCCTTCAACTTCAGTCATTGACATTCTGCCGGATGACGGATCCTTCTGCCAGTTAAGCTTTACGATCTTTACAGCCTTCAGGTTACCGTCTTTATCTTTTACAAATTCTTTTACGGTTGTTTCGAAGATACGAGGATCTTTTCCGAATACTGCAATAGCTTCTTCCTGGCCATAATCAGTTTTTAAGATTTTAGGCCAAACCGGCCATGGATTATCTTCCGCACGGTTTTCCGGAGGCTTTGGCATCATTTCAAGCTGAGTTACAGATTTGCATCCATGACGGATCGAAGTTCCTACGCAGTCATTACCGGTATCACCACCACCGATGATAATAACATTTTTGTCTTTTGCACTGATGTATTTACCATCTTCCAGATTGGAATCAAGCAGACTCTTTGTATTCGCTGTAAGAAAATCTACTGCGAAATAGATACCGTTCGCTTCACGTCCGGGCGCTTTGATGTCTCTTGGATTGGATGCTCCGCAGGCAAGTACAACACGGTCAAACTCTTTTAACAAGTCAGATGCCTTCTTATCCTTGCCAATATCAGTATTCGTAACAAAGATTACGCCTTCTTCTTTCATACGGTTCACCGTACGATCAACGATCTGTTTCTCCAACTTCATATTCGGGATTCCATACATCAAAAGTCCGCCAATCCTGTCCGAACGCTCATAAACCGTTACAGTATGTCCTCTCATATTCAACAGATCCGCTGCTGCAAGACCTGCAGGACCGCTGCCTACAACGGCTACCTTTTTACCGGTACGAAGTTTTGGTGGTCTTGCGGCTGCATAACCTTTTTCAAATGCATTCTCCGTTATAGCAAATTCATTCTCCTTAATGGATACCGGATCACCATTTAAACCGCAGGTACAGGACGCTTCGCATGGTGCCGGACATACTCTTGCCGTAAACTCCGGAAAATTACTGGTCTTTCTAAGCCTGTTATAAGCCTGTTGCCAGTTTCCGATAAATACAAGATCGTTCCATTCCGGAACCAGATTGTGGAGCGGACATCCTGAAGTCATTCCGTCAAGCATCATCCCGGACTGACAAAAAGGGACTCCGCATTCCATGCATCTTGCTCCTTGTAACATCTGCTTTTCAACAGGCAGATGTTCATGAAACTCATCAAAATTTTTAATTCTCTCTAATGGTTTTACCGAGGAGGATGTCTCCCGGGCATATTCCATAAAACCTGTAGGTTTTCCCATTTTACAATACCTCCCTTACTTTTTGGTAAT
The DNA here is from genome assembly GCA_003249225.1 of Clostridia bacterium. Lineage (GTDB taxonomy): Bacteria > Bacillota > Clostridia > Lachnospirales > Lachnospiraceae > SZUA-448. Next base: position 282,696 of record QKJQ01000027.1, read on the forward strand.
CGCGTAAAACGCTTCGATCTGTGCCTGTTCCGCACTTAAGCCCTTCTCTTCCATCTGCACGATGGTACGAAGCATACGCTCATAGTCATACGGAATTATCTTTTTGAATTTTGGCAAGTATTCCTGGAAGTTATCAAGAATCTTTTTACCTTTTTCCGAATTCGTATATACGACATGTTCCTTGATCATCTCTTTCAGTTCAAGCACATCATACTTTGATGTAATCTCATGTGAAGATACCATCTCTTTATTGAGATTCATATAAAGGTTACTGCCTTCATCAAGTACATAAGCGATACCACCGCTCATGCCGGCCGCGAAGTTCTTTCCGGTGCGGCCAAGAACAACAACACGTCCACCAGTCATATATTCACAGCCATGGTCACCGACACCTTCTACAACCGCAAAGGCTCCGGAGTTTCTTACACAGAAACGTTCACCTGCTACACCATTAATGAAAGCCTTACCACTTGTTGCACCGTAAAAGGCAACATTACCGATGATGATATTCTCATCTGCTTTGAATGTACTGCCCTGCGGAGGATATACAATAAGCTTACCGCCAGACAGACCTTTACCGAAGTAATCGTTGCTGTCACCGATCAGTTCCAGTGTCAGACCCTTTGGAATAAATGCACCAAAGCTCTGACCGCCTGCTCCCTTACAGAGCACACGATAGGAATCTTCTTCGAGACTGTCTCCGAACTGTTTTGTGATCTCAGATCCAAAAATCGTGCCAAAGGTGCGGTCTGTATTTGAGATGTCAATTTCCATACTGCGTTTCTGTCCGGCTTTCAATGCTTTTCCAAGCTGTTTTAAGAGGATCTTCTCATCGAGTGTTTCTTCCAGCCCGAAATCAAATACCTGTTTTGGATCAAATGTTAATTTCTCTTTTAAATCCGAATACGGATTGGAAAGAATCAGTTTAAGATCTATGTTCTTCTGTGCTTCTGTTATGTTTTCCTTGACTTTCAGGAAGTTCGTACGGCCGACAAGTTCATCAAGGGTACGCACGCCAAGTTTTGACATGTACTCACGAAGTTCTTCTGCGATGAATCGCATGAAATTAACTACATATTCCGGTTTTCCTTTAAAGTTCTTACGAAGTTCCGGATTCTGAGTAGCAACACCGACCGGACATGTATCAAGGTTACAAACACGCATCATTACACAACCCATAGTAACCAGTGGTGCTGTGGCAAATCCATACTCTTCCGCTCCGAGGATGGCTGCAATTGCAACATCACGTCCACTCATGAGCTTTCCATCTGCTTCAATACGAACCTTATTACGAAGTCCGTTCATAATCAGCGTCTGGTGCGTCTCGGAAATACCAAGTTCCCATGGAAGTCCGGCATTGTGAATGGAGTTTCTTGGTGCCGCACCGGTACCACCATCATAACCGGATACCAGAATTACCTGTGCCCCAGCTTTTGCAACACCGGCAGCTACGGTACCAACACCAGCTTCTGAAACAAGTTTCACAGAGATTCTTGCCTCTTTATTGGAACACTTCAGATCGTAGATCAGCTGTGCCAAATCTTCAATGGAATAGATATCATGATGAGGTGGCGGCGAGATCAGCCCTACACCAGGGGTCGAGTGACGGGTCTTTGCGATCCACGGATATACTTTTTCTCCCGGAAGGTGTCCGCCTTCGCCGGGTTTTGCTCCCTGTGCCATCTTGATCTGGATTTCTTTTGCACTGACAAGGTAACGGCTCGTAACACCAAAACGTCCGGAGGCAACCTGTTTAATTGCCGAGCAGCGATTCTCCGCATCATTTACACTGAGCAGACGGTCATTATCTTCACCGCCTTCTCCTGAATTTGATTTTCCCTGAAGACGATTCATGGCTATTGCCATCGTTTCATGTGCTTCTTTTGAAATGGAACCGTAGGACATGGCTCCTGTTTTGAATCTTTTTACGATTTCATCAACACTTTCCACTTCACTTAGCGGAACTGGTTTTTTAGCATAATTGAAGTCCATAAGACCGCGAAGGTTCTTGATCGACTCTTCGGAATTGATCAACGCAGTGTATTGCTTGAACATTTCATAATCACCGCGTTTTGTTGATTCCTGAAGTAAATGTATGGTCGCTGGATTATAAAGATGTTCATCCGCACCGCTTCTCATCTTATGATGTCCGGTGCTGTCAAGAGTAAGATCTATCTCGAGTCCAAGCGGATCAAACGCTTTCGAATGAAGTTCATCTACCTGCTTTTCGATATCGCTGATCTTGATACCGCCGACACGGCATACCGTATTCGGAAAGTATTTGTTGATTACATCTTTTTCAATACCAATTGCTTCAAAGATCTGGGAACCCTGGTAGGACTGGATTGTACTGATACCCATTTTGGAAGCGATCTTAATAATCCCATGCAAAACGGCATTGTTATAATCATCAACCGCTGCATAATAATCTTTGTCCAGCATGTGTGTCTTGATAAGCTCTTTGATTGATTCCTGTGCAAGATATGGATTGATTGCACAGGCACCATATCCAAGCAACGTTGCAAAATGATGTACTTCTCTTGGTTCTCCGGATTCAAGGATCAATGCCACTCTTGTACGCTTCTTGGTACGCACCAGATACTGGTTCAGCGCAGATACCGCAAGAAGAGATGGAATTGCCACATGATTCTCATCAACACCGCGGTCTGAAAGAATCAATACGTTGATGCCGTTCTGGTAAGCACGGTCTACTTCTACAAAAAGACGGTCGATTGCCTTTTCAAGACTAGTATTCTTATAATAAATGATAGGAATAACTTCTACCTGAAAATCCTTTACTTTCATTGATTTTATCTTTAATAAATCCGTGTTTGTAAGGATTGGGTTGTTTACTTTTAGCACGCGGCAGTTACTTGGAATTTCTTCCAGGACATTGCCTTCCTTTCCAACATAGACAGTTGTAGAGGTTACGATTTCTTCACGGATCGCATCGATCGGCGGATTTGTAACCTGAGCGAACAGCTGCTTAAAGTAATGGAACAACGGATGATGTGTCTTGGACAGAACCGGAAGGGGGGTATCAACACCCATGGCTGCTACTGCTTCTGCGCCTTTGCTCGCCATTGGTAAAATACTTGTCTTAATCTCATCATATGTATATCCAAAAGCTCTTTGCATTCTGTGTCTTTCATCATAGGTAAACTCAGGCACACGAAGGTTCGGAATCTTTAGGCTTCTTAGTTCCACAAGGTTGCTGTCGAGCCATTCACCGTAAGGCTGTCTTGATGCATAATCTTCTTTTAATTCCTGATCGTCAATCACACGGCCTTTGATCGTATCAACAAGAAGCATTCTGCCCGGACGGAGACGTTCCTTCACGAGGACCTTCGTCGGATCAATATCAAGAACACCGACTTCAGAAGAAAGAATGAGCTGATCATCGGATGTGATCATATAACGGGAAGGACGAAGACCGTTACGGTCAAGGACTGCACCCATGATATCTCCATCGGTAAATAATATAGAAGCAGGACCATCCCATGGTTCCATCATTGTAGCATAATACTGATAAAAATCCTTCTTCGTCTTAGACATAGCTTTATCATTTGCCCAAGGTTCCGGAATTGTGATCATGACTGCTAGCGGTAGTTCCATTCCACTCATAACAAGGAATTCAAGGGTATTGTCAAGCATTGCTGAATCAGAGCCCATCTTATTAATAGCCGGAAGTACCTTATGAAGCTGTCCTTCCAGATGTTCGGAAGCCATGTTCTCTTCACGTGCCAGCATTTTGTCTGCATTTCCGCGAATGGTATTGATCTCACCGTTATGAACGATAAAGCGATTCGGATGTGCTCTCTCCCAGCTTGGATTCGTATTGGTCGAGAATCTAGAATGTACGATAGCGATCGCAGATTCATAATCAGCATGCTGAAGGTCTCCAAAAAATGTACGGAGCTGTCCAACCAGGAACATACCTTTGTAAACGATTGTTCTGCTTGATAACGAAACAACATAGGTATCATCTGAGGACTGTTCAAATACACGGCGGATAATATAAAGACATCTGTCAAAATCCAGACCCTTTTTAACCTTTGCCGGTTTCTTAATAAAGGCCTGCATAATGCATGGCATACATTCTACTGCTTTATGTCCAAGAACATCCGGGTGAGTAGGTACTTCACGCCAGCCAAGAAATTCCATACCTTCTTTTTCAACGATGATTTCGAACATCTTCTTCGCCTGATTCTTGCGAAGTTCATCCTGCGGGAAAAAGAACATACCCACACCATATTCACGGTCTTTTCCAAGAGAAATTCCAAGCTGTTTTGTAACCTTCTCAAAAAACTTGTGAGGTATCTGTGTCAGAATACCGACACCATCACCTGTCTTGCCTTCTGCATCCTTACCTGCTCTGTGTTCCAGATTTTCAACTATCTTGAGTGCATCTTCGACCGTTGCCCGGCTCTTCTCACCTTTGATATTCACGCATGCACCAATACCACAGTTATCATGTTCAAAATCTTCACTGTGCAGCGGTGCATTTGGAATTGTGCGATTCACGTCAAACATATCTGTACTCCTTTCCATTTTCCGATGTTTCTTTCACCTAACAATGAAACCAATTCGATCCCATCTTTAGCCCTGATCGTTCCTCCTCAGGCACATATCCATCAGGATATAAGCCTGTTGCTTTATATAAAATTATGATTACCGATCTGCGACATTTAAAAAAAGCCGCAATAAGGAAGCACAAGCTGCCCCATTGCGGTTTGTAAAAACCACTATACACTATTCTCGAGGTTCTGTAAACAACTTTTTTTCTTGAATTGTCTAATAATTCGACAATTAGTGCGTTTCATTCACTTTTGTTTGCGGAAATCTAGTTTTGTTTATCTAAATGTAAACAAAACCACAGCTTATCCAATCGTATTCCCTATTCTTAAACAGATTTTCAACTAATTTTCATCTCATAAAGTTTGAACCAGGGAAGGCCATATTCCCCAAGTCCCAGATCAACCGTACCAACATACTGAAATCCCATCTTTTCATAAAATCGAATGGCCGGAACGTTTTTTTGTGTAACATCGAGCCGGATGTATTTCCCCTGTAACCTGCTGCATTCGTTTATGGCGTGTTCCATAAGAAGTCTTCCGATTCCTTTTTTCATATAATCAGGATGCACTGCAAAGGTATGAATCACATAAACATCACCGTCATCACATTCACTATCCCACTCGACAGTATCATATGCCGCTTCCTGTTTATGGTTCAGAATGATCGACCCGGCAATTCTTCCATTATCCCACGCAATATACAGATTGCCTTCATCAACGCCTTCCTGCGCACATTCTCTGGTCGGATAAATTCCTTTTTTCCAGCCCGGAAAGTTTTCACCCCGCTCAAGATAATCGTTCAGTTCATTATAAAACTGTTCCAGCATATCGATATCATCCAGCCTTCCTTTTACTATCCGTATGTCCATCTTTTTCTCCTTTTATTTCGTTAGCATTATTAATCATTTTAGCACATCTGTATAGTAAAATACCGGGGAAACACGCAAGGATTTACTTGTACTTATTCCTGTTTCTGTTATAATGTAGCATACTATGTATCGGCAGTCACAGATGTTTACGTTGTCTGTATCTATAAGACTGCGTCATTCGTTTTATAAAGAAAGGGAATATGAACTCATGAGATCAAAAGACAAAGCAACTGAAATCTTTAAGAATGCCCCTGTACCGAAAGCGGTACTTTACAATATCATCCCCTCCATCATAAGCATGATCATGGTACTTGTCTATAATCTTGCCGATACTTTTTTTATCGGTCTTACCAAAAATGCCTATATGGTTGCTGCCGTATCCATTGCGACTCCGGTTTTCCTGATTTTTATGGCGGTCGGCCTCTTGTTCGGCATCGGCGGAACCTCCATGATATCAAGACTTCTTGGCGAAGGTAACCGTGAAAAAGCTAAGCATGTATCTTCCTTTTGTTTCTGGACCGGACTAGCTATTGGTATCCTCTGTACCGTACTGATCTGGATCTTCATCGACCCGATCTGCCGCCTCGTTGGTGCCAGTGAGGATACCTTCGAATATGTAAAATCCTATATAGAAATCGTTGCCATTGGTGTCCCGTTTCTGATCATCAGCAATAGTTTCAGTAATATTGTCCGTTCCGATGGAAATGCTCAAAAAGCCATGTTTGGTATGATACTTGGAAATCTTGTCAATATTGTTCTTGATCCTATTCTTATCTTAGGGTTCGATATGAACATTGCCGGTGCTGCCATTGCCACTGCCATTGGAAATATCGCCGCCATGGTCTATTACATAATGCATATGATTTCAAATGCTTCTACTTTGTCCATTCACCTGAAAGATTACAAAGCAAACGACCGCATAGCCACCGGTGTTCTGACCATTGGTGTTCCGGCATCCGTTAACACCATTCTGATGAGTTTATCAAACATTCTGCTGAACAATATGATGAAACAACACGGAGATATGGCAATTGCAGGTCTCGGGGTCGCCATGAAAGTCAATATGATCGTTGTTATGCTTCTTATTGGACTTGGCACCGGTATACAGCCCTTACTTGGTTACTGCTACGGAGCAAGAAACAAAGACCGTTTCCTGTCAGTATTAAAGTTCTCGATTCTGCTCTCCCTTAGCTTAAGCCTTATAATGACTGTTCTATGTTACCTGGCTGCCAGCCCGATGGTCAGTGCTTTTCTGACAGATCAGACAGCGCATACCTTTGGTATGAAATTTGCTAGAACATTGATCATATCTGGTCCGATTCTTGGTGTACTGTTCGTTTTTATTAATACCTTACAAGCTATGGGTGCTGCGTTTCCGTCACTGATACTTTCCGTCAGCAGACAAGGACTTGTCTTTGTTCCGATACTGACGACGTTTAATTATATTTTTCACACAGAACGAACCCTTGTACTGGCTCAGCCGATCACAGATTACGTAACGGTAGGTATTGCAATTCTCCTCTTCCTTCATACCTACAACCGTACCCTGAAGAAATTCCCTTCCGTACTTTCAAAAGACTCGTAAGCTCCATAAAATCAATTGCAAAAACAGTTCATTTTCGAAGCAGTGAATCGATGCACTTACCAAGCATCTTCACTGCTTTTGTAAATTCTTCTTTCTTAAGATATGCATAGGAAATCCGAAGTCTCCTGGTACTGTCTTTTGTATATATATCACCGGGATTGAGCAGAACTCCGGCTTTTAACGCTTCTTCAAAAAGTTTGTCCATAGGGATTGCAGCCTTTACTCTGACCCAGAGATAAAATCCGCCGCCCGGAATATCGAATTCTACCAGATCTCCCAGAACATTCCTCATTGTTATTACCGCATGATCTCTTCTCTCGCACATTTCTTTTCGAAGAAAGCTGCAATGCTCCTGATACATACCGCTTTGCAGGAATTCAAGAAAGATAAGCTGTGAGACCGAACTTGCTCCGTAATCCATCTGCATCTTCACATCGCCCAGTCTTGCCACCACAGCTTCTTGTGCAATCACCCAGCCAATTCGCAGTCCCGGTGATAATGTCTTTGATGCCGTGCCAAGAGACAGAACCAGATCGCTGTGGTCCATTGCCTTTATCGGTAATGGCTGTGACTCGTAATATAGTTCTTCGTATGCCCCGTCTTCTATGATCGGTATCTGGTGCAACGCGCAGTACTCATATAATTGCTTTCTCCTGGCTTTCGACATGGTAATCCCCGTGGGATTCTGATTTGCCGGAATTGTATATAGAATACGCGACCGCTTTTCCACCGCTGGAATTTTATGAAACAGTATGCCCTCCGGATCCATCGAAATGCTGGTAAGGGATATGCCGGCAGATTGAATGACATTCAATGAATTCAGATACGAGGGTTCTTCCGTATAAACAACGGAATCCTTTCCTAGCAGACTGACCGATATCAATTGAAGAGCCTGCAGTGAACCAGAAGTGATCAGTATCTGCTGCGGTGTACAGTGTATACCTTTTTGCACAGCATAATCCGCTATGGCACATCGAAGCGCGAGCATTCCCAGTGGTTCAAGATAACCGAGGGAATCTAATCTTTGCAGCTTCGTGATTGCTTTTCCCCACATTTCCTTCGGAAATAGCGACGGATCCGGTTCTCCGGTTCCAAGACGAAGAATACCCTCTTCAAATTCCATTCGATTAATTGTCTGAATCATTAATTGATTGGAATGAAAAGAACCTTCTGTCACGGTATCCGTCCAGTAATTTTTGCTGCTCAGCATCAGGGACCAGGTATTGCCAACGATCCTTGTTCCTGCTTTTTGATTGCTTTCAACAATTCCATAGGAAGCCAGTTCTTCCATAACGGTTCGTATCGTGCTTCGGTTCACCTGAAAAGACGCAGCCATGTCACGCTGCGTGGGCAGAAGATATCCAAGTCCCCAGATTCCCGTCCTAATATTTTCGCTGATGTATTGTATGATCTGCTGATAAACCGGAAGATGAGAACTACGATCCGGTCTCCAATCTGTCAGGATTACACGCTGTTCTTTCATGCCCTGCTCCTTATCTTATGTACATGTTTCGATACAGAAAAGTTTGGTTGGTTTATTTTCCTGTTCTGGATGGATACAAAACAAAAACATTTCCTTATACTTAAAGCTGTTTCAACCAGACCTTCCCTTTGTTATGTGCTTCATTATAGCAAATTCAAAGAGTGGAGAAAAGTTAATTTCACGCAGAAAGAAAGGATGAATTAAAATGCTGACTTTTATTCAGGGACTATTTATGGGACTCGCTTATGTGGCTCCGATTGGTATGCAGAATCTGTTTGTTATCAACGGAGCTGTTACCTATAAAAAAAACCAGGCCGTATTTGTTGGCCTGGCTGTTGCATTTTTTGATGTGACTCTTGCACTTGCCTGTTTTTTTGGTATTGGTGCGTTGCTGGATCGCTATTTATGGCTCCATACTATTGTTCTGATTGTTGGTGCTCTTCTTATTCTCTGGATTGCCATTACTTTGTTTCGCTCAAAACCAGAAGAAACCACAGCGGCTGGTGAACCGTTTGTAATAAAGAAAGTTCTTTTCTCAGCTTTTGCTGTCACCTGGTTCAATCCACAGGCAATTCTTGACGGAACCATGATGCTTGGAGCCTTTCGTGCATCCCTTCCGTCCGAAACTGCAATTCTTTTTCTCTTCGGTGTGCTCTGTGCCTCCCTGGTCTGGTTCAACGGTTTATCTTTTTTCACTCGTATCATCGGCCACAAATTAAATTACCGCATTCTTCGCATCATAAACATCGTCTGTGGTGTGATTCTGATTTTCTATGCCGCAAGACTCCTGCTTACCTTCTTTTTCTAAGCACCGGAAAATGTTTTGAAACAATCGGCAGGATATATAATTACCGATTACCTTATCGTAACAACCGGCAAAATACGCAAATCACACTTGGTCAGTGGAATCGAATCCATGGTCGCATGCAATAACAAAACCTCTAAGTACCTTTATTTCCATACCTCTTCTGCTATTTCCTTTACAAGGCGGATTTTAGCCCACTGTTCTTCCTCTGTCAGTTGATTTCCTTCTTCCGTTGACGCAAAGCCGCACTGTGGGCTCAGGTAAAGACGGTCCAGCAAAACATACTGTTCTGCTTCCTTTATTCTGCGAATAATATCTTCTTTACGTTCCAGTACCGGAGACTTTGTTGTAAGAAGTCCAAGAACGACCTTTTTTTCTTTGCTTACAAATCGCAATGGTTCAAAACCTCCGGATCTGTCGTCGTCAAACTCAAGATAAAAAGCATCTACATTTTCACCGGAGAACAGTTTCTCGGCTACCGGCTCATAACCACCCTGGCAAGCCCAGGTAGAATGAAAGTTACCGCGGCAGATGTGCGTGTTGATCACCAGATCTTCCGGTTTGCCTTCTATGGCAAGATTATTTACACGAATCAAGGTATCGATATGTTGTTGCAGACCGGCTTCATCTGTTCCAAAGATAAAACAGGCAGATGGATCGACACAGACGCCCCAGGTACAGTCATCGAACTGTATGTTCCGACAGCCCGCAGCATAAAGATCCTGAATTACTTTTTTATAGGCTCTAGCTATGTCCGTTATCAGTTCCTCTTTTACCGGATAGATTCTTTCTGTACTTTCCAGGTTCTGTGGTATAATCATCTGGAATAAGAACTGCGCAGGGGAGGGAATGGTCTGTCTTGCTGTCGTGTTCTCATCTTCGAATTGCTTTACGAAAGTAAAATGCTCAACAAAAGGATGCAGACCAACGGATACTTTTCCTGTTAAAAAGGTATCATCAATCAAGGCTGCTTCGTCATGAAAGGGGATACCGTTCTTTGTTTGTTCATGACCGACACCTTCAAATGCCCACATGAAATCAAGATGCCAGGAGCTTCTTCTGAACTCCCCATCTGTAATTACCTGTAACCCTGCTTCCTTTTGCTTTTTGATTAATTTTGTTATTTCCTCGTCTTCCACAAGGGTTAGTTCCTCTTTGCTGATTTCTCCTTTTGCAAAGCGGCTTCTCGCTTCTTTCAGCGCTTGGGGTCGTAAAAAGCTCCCTACAATATCACATCGAAATGGTGCATTTTTCATTCTTTTTTCCTCCTTACAACATTGATAATAATGGTTCGCCGGCAAGGTATGTTGAAAAATAACAGTCGTATTTGTGTTTTTCGTAAAACCTTTTACATAGTATATAGTATACACTACTTTTTGAATAATACAAAAAAATATGCGTTTGTTATAGCCTGATGCTATATCAAACGCATATTTCTAAGATTATTTCGACATATCACATTTACAATGTCTCTGCAGGGACTCCAGATATGCTTTTCCATAACGGTCAAGCGGCATGTTCTTCTTACGTATGGTGCCAACATGAATTTCTTCTTTTACATCGAGCGGTCTGGCAAGTATGGATTCTCCATTCAGTTCTTTGCTCAATATCCCGGTACTGACTGTATATCCATTCAAACCAACTACAAGATTAAAGAGCGTTGCTCTGTCCCTTACCTTAATATTCTTTTTCCGGTCAAGAGTACTTAGGACCTCTTCTGAAAAGTAAAAGGAGTTGTAGTCTCCCTGTTCAAAGGACAGATAAGGATATTCTTCCAGCTGCTGCAGTGTAAGATGCTCGAAAATTGCAAGCGGATGCTTTGCACTTATGAAAACGTGCGGTCTGGCAGTAAACAGTTCCTCAAATACCAGATTATTTTGCTTTATCATTTTTCTTATGACTTCGTCATTTTTTGTTGAAGTATATAAAATGCCGATCTCACTTTTTAACTTTGCCACATCTTCAATAATCTCATGGGTAGTAGTCTCCCGCAAGGTAAAATCATACGTATCCTGACCAAACATACGGATCACATCAACAAAAGCATCCACTGCAAACGAATAATGCTGCGCCGATACAGAGAATCTTGGATTATGAGGCTTTTCATTCAGGTACTTTTCTTCCAGCAGGTTTGTCTGTTCGAGTACCTGTCTTGCGTAAGCCAGAAATTCATTTCCCTCCGGTGATACCTCAATTCCTTTGTTCGTCCGGTCAAAAATCGTAAGCTTCATTTCTTTTTCAAGTTCTTTTACTGCCTTTGAAAGACTTGGCTGAGAAAGAAACAGATTCTTTGCGGCTTCATTCATGGATCCGCAATCGGCAATCATAACAGCATATTTTAATTGAAGAAGAGTCATAACATTCTCCTTTCCCCGCAAATTCAGCAATGCACCGGGAAATATTTTTTAGAATGGTCCATATCCGGTCGCGATGCCAAGGAACAAAAATCCACAGGCGATTGCGAAGGCCAGAAGCTGTATCTTATAGGTCCAGCGGATCCATTTGGTATACGATACCACCGTCAGACCAAGACAGATTAAAAGAACCGGATTGGTCGGATACAGTACATTGGAAAAGCCGTCACCAAAGCAAAAAGCCAGAACAGAAGTCTGCCTTGTTATTCCGACCAGATCGGATAACGGAGCAATCAGCGGCATGACAAGGAATGCTTTTGCCGAAGAGGATCCCACAAATAACTCCAATAACAAAATCAGGCCATAGATCAGAATTATAGCAACATAAGGCGATGTAGAGGAAATAGCATCCGAAGCATAATACAGAATTGTATCCATAATACCACCCTGTGAAATGATGTATTTCACACTCATGGCCATAAGGATCAAAAGTATTCCTGGTGCAATCCCTCCGGCACTTTTCCCGATGATCTGCCATCTTTTCCTGTTCTTGATTCCTGCAATCACTGAACTGATAATTCCTCCGACAAGGAACAATAAGCCAATCACCGGCAGCTCGATATCGGAAAGAACAGGGATAAAGGATGCAATCACAATAATCGCAATGATTGATACGATAAACCCGGTAAATGCCCTTGCTGCTTTTTCAATCTGCTTTATCTCACGCTCTGACTTTCCATCCAAAAATTCATCAGCTTTGCTGTTCTGCGAATACTTATGCCGCAAATGCTCATCTTCTTTAAAGACAAGAGATTTCTCCGGACTTTTTTCAATCTTTCTCGCATAATTCATAAGAAATATCAGTGTTAAAACATAGAAAACAAGAAAGATAATAATTCGAAGCCCTGTTCCGGAATAAAGCGGCAGATCTGCAATCTGCTGGGTTATTGCAATGGAAAATGGATTGGTGATTGCTGCGGTAAAGCCAAAACATGAGGCAAGTATGCTCATACCAAGCCCAACAAGAGAATCCCAGCCAAGCCGGTAAGACAAAGCAATCAGAATAGGCACCAAAGCAATGTTCTCTTCAAAGGTTCCAAGCACAGCGCCCAGCAGCATAAAGAAGAAAACGATCACTGCCATCAGCAGATACTTACGTGCCTTAAAACGAGCAACCAGCTTCGAAATAATAAGGGCAAGTACATCACTGTTCTCCAAAAGAGAAAAAGCAATGCTGACTGCCAGTAAAAATAAAATAATAACTATTACAACTGCAGCGTCTGAACTTGCAAGTACTTCGATGGGTGCTGTAAACCAGCGCCATACCGGGAACTTTTCTGCATCCGTGTAATGAAAAGATCCATCTACAACCATCTCACGTCCATCGGTCACGACCCTGTCATAACTTCCTGTCGGTACGACCAGAGTCAGGATCCCAACGGTCACTATCAGGAACCCTAAAATCATCACTGCTGTCAGGAAGGTCTTCTTCCCGATCTTTATCGAACTTTCTGCTTCTTTTTCCATACCAAAAATGCCCCCTTTTTGTCACTTTGCCAGTCAAATGTCTGATAGTTCTATTCTATAGCAAAATCACAAAAAGGAAAGCATTTTTAATAATTATACAGATAAATTTTTCTGAGCCTCATGAATACGTGATGCTAAAGCAAGCTTCCACAAGGTATTTATGCCCTCTTTATCCCATCTTGTCACCTGACTGCGCAGCCAGTTGCAGGGAAACTCGTTACATAATCCGCATATATATGCATTATGTTCTTTCGCGCAGCGATAGATCTCGCAGCCACTATCCCACATGGCTACTTTACCGTCTGTTTTCCTGCAGCCTTCGCAGTCCTTTGCATAATGTCCGCATCCTGTGCATTCTCCACCGCAGGGAACCGCGTTCTTTACTTGTTCTTTCGTAATATTCGTCCGTACATAATAATCCTGCAGCGGTGCAATATTCTCTGCTCTTACATACCCTTTTTCTGTTAAGACCTTTCTTCTTACCAAGGCTGTGTCAACCGCTTTTGTTGCCAGAAAACTGCAGTGAAAATCCTCATAAGCCGTATCTTCAACGAGATCAAGTATGGAGCTTATGACTTCCTCTGTCTCATATTCACTCTTCAGATCGATTCGAAGCAGCGCCGTATCGGTCAGCGCATTCGTATGATCTCCACGTTCGTTCCTAACATCCCGGTGAAAATTCTCAATGGTACCGATAATCTTTCCATCTTTCTTATGCACTATCGTCCAACGTATGAATTCATGAATCGAATAGGCTTTCATATAGTAGGAAACCGTCTCTTCCATATGCTCCATTTTTTCTAAGTAACATGGAAAAAGAAAATTGTCACAGTTAAAGAATTCCCACGATTTTTTGTCTGAATACGTCTGGAATAACGCCTCGGCATCGCTTTGCACGATTGGGCGAAGTAAGATCAGCTCATTCTGATAACTTCTCCATTCTTCGTAAATGTCTTTTTTTGCTGATTCAGTAATCATCCATACCCTCCCTGAAAAATCAATTGTCTGTTGCATTCTTTACGATAACAGATGAAACATGACATCAGAATGTCATATTCAGATCAGGAAGCATAATTATCGTTTATTTTAGTAAGCAGTATTTTCAATTCATCAACAAGTTCTTGAGGTTCCACCAGAACGACATTCTCACGAAAGCCAAGAAGATAACTGAACAAAGATTCTTTATCCGACCAGGGAAAGGTTATCCTGATTCTTCCATCGATAAGTTCTTCCATCTTCTCTGAACCTAATTCCTCAATCAGGCGCCATCTGCTTTTTTTATCAAAAACAGCCGTTACTTCCAGACTGTTTGGATTATAGATCTGTTCCGGTATATCCGGCACTTCCACATTTTCAATTCTTACAAATCTCTCCGAATTGACCGTGACCTCCTCCATCCTTGCCAGTTTGAACAATCGAAATGCCTGTTGGTCCATACATCTTCCATGAACATACCATGCATTCCATCGAAACAATAAAAGATAAGGTTCAATGGTCCTGGTACTTTCTTTCTCCGGTGATACATAGTGAAAGGTTATCGTATGGCAGCTTTCTATGGCTTGCTGAATCATTGTAATTCTCGGTGCGGATTTTTTTGTATTCCAATTCGTCAAATCAATCTGAATATACGGATCCGATGCCAGGATTTTTGAATGGTTCATCGATATTTTATCCATTAGTATTTCATATTGATGACTGCCCGCCATGCTGTCCAGACTTTTAAGTCCCCGCAGGATAGCCTGCATCTCTTTTGAAGTCAGAAGTGTTTTATCGATCTTATACTCTTTCATGATCGATATTCCTCCATCGGCTCCCTGCTTTGTCATTACAGGAATACCTGCCATACACAAGGCTTCTATATCACGATTTATGGTTCTTCTGGACACTTCAAATTTTTCAGCAAGGACCGGAGCCGTTACCAATTCCTGCTGCAGTAATATGGATACAATTCCTATCAGACGATCGATTTTCATTTTTCACTTCTTTCTGCACTGGTTATGCATGCTGTGAAAGGAGTATCTGATTCCTTCACAGGCTGTCTCCTCTCATTTTCCTAAAGTAATCTTAGCATAGCAGAAAGAACATGTCACGTTTATGTCATGTTTTTTTCAAACATACCTGTTTGCAATACATTTATTTAAAGCCTATCCCCTGTTATGTCAGGTTTACTATTAATTTTCTTCTTGCTTTTTGATTGATGTTAAGCTTGCCTTTTACCAGCTTCCTGGCTTGGTTTTCGATAGTTTCAGGCTTGCCTTTTGACAGATTCCCGGCTTGTTTATGCATATCCACTTCTTGTTTTCGACAGAAAAAGAGCTGCCATTCAGCAGCTCTTACTTACATTAACTAATTTATGATTCAAAAACTTTATTTGTCGTACAAAAATCTTTCCGGCAGATGTACTTTAAAATCTTTCTCCAGATCTCTGAAGTTCTGCGGAAGAATTGTCTGTCTCTTTGTGCTTGACATTGACAGGGTCTTGACCAGAATCTCTGCCGATTTTTCAACCGTATGCATAAGACCAAAGGTGAGATCAAAGTCAATTCCTGAACAGAACATACCGTGATGTGCCCAGATCGCAACATCATACTTTTCCATAAGTCTGCTGGTCTCAACTGCAATGTCTCTGCCACCCGGAACCATCCATGGGACTACACCAACACCATCTGGGAACACGACCGGACACTCGGTTGCCATCTCCCACAGTTCTCTCGTAAACACTTCGTCAGACAGTGGAAGAACAAAGGTAAGTGCAATCACATTGGTCGTATGTGCATGATATATGACACGATGCTCACCTTTCGTTACTTTTTTCTTTACTTCATGATTCATTAAATGGGATTCCAACTCACTGGTCGGTCTTCCCCCATCCACAAGACCCCAGCGGATCTTATAATTCTCTCCGATTTCATCCAGCTCAATAATAGCGATGCAGGCTTCCGGATCTACAATAATATTTCGAAAATACTTTCCGCTTCCGGTCACAAGGAAAAATTCTCCTCCCAGTGCCGGAACGGACGTTCCAATCGGCACCCACTCATCATTGCAGTTAAATCTATTTCGAATGCTTTCTACCTCTTCCGGTTTTATGCGGTACGACAGATTACCGCCATTTCTTTCATGCCAACCCTGCATAAACCCATCGTTCGCCATCTTAACAAAGCCTTTTACAAATTCCGTATCTAAAACTCTCATAAGGTTACTTCTCCTTTCCTACTTTGAACATAGTACATTTCTACCCTTATTATTTATCATCTGCATAACAAATGTCAATAACCAAGTCACTTATTTCACATTTGTTATGCAGCACCTGATTTTTCTTGTTTTCAAATACGAGCACCAGTAATTAACTTTGCCGACTATGCATCTTTGCCTTTTCTTTTGTTTCTCTCTTTCTGAAAAGTAAGAGCAGAATACCAGACAAGGTAAGTAAAATTCCTGAAGATATATAATACCATAATCTATAATCTCCTGTTTCCGGCAGGATATCTTCTTTCGTTGTGTCAGGCTTTTGTGTACCAGCGCTCTTAGTATCTGTTATAACTGCATTTTGACTATCTTCTGCTGTACCCTTGCCCTCACTTAGTTGATTTTGTGAACTTTCGGTTGATTCACTCACTGCCGTGCTCTGCGTTTTCGTTAACTCGGCTGTATTTGTATCTGTCCAAATGGTTTCAGCCGTATCTTCCGGGGATGCACTGTTCTCCTCTGCCATACCTGTTGTATCACTGGTACCACCTTCTGAATAAGCTATGGCATACACCGAGAAGTTTCGTACATATAATGTAAGTTCACCTGTTGTACTGTTATAAACCAGATACTCACCATCCTCATTGGCCGTCTGCGAGATTATGTTCACGGCATTTCCGTGATAACGATATATGGTATAGGATGACTTTCCTTTAAGATCATCCGGCAGTGGAATAATGATTTCAATCAGCCCTGTCGTCCTCGCAATATTACCATCATAATTCCACGGAACCGATTCGTCCGTTCTTACATACCGGTCTATTACCATATCCAAATAGATTCCGATTATCTCATTGTCGGATACGGTATTATTAATTTCTCTGATTGCTGTAATAACACCTGTATTATTATCAGCCTGTGCACTGCTTTCATCTGTTCTTTCTACGGTCATTTCAACCTTGGCAAATCCAGCCTCTCCTAATTCTGTAAAGTATTCTTCTGCCAGAGGATGCAGATTACCAACAACAACGGCTGGTGTTCTGTCTCCATTCAAGACCAGCTGACTGCTTGCATTTCCAAGTGGAAGTAATAATGTACCAAGCCGGGTCACAGGAACATCAGCCCGCACAGTAACCGTAATGATTTCTGTTTTATCACCTTTTATCATAACAAGATTATAGGTTCCTGCGGGAATGCCTTCTATCAGAAAATCACCGTTTGCATCCGTGGCAGCTGTACCAAATACGGTATTTCCCTGTCGTATGATTACAATTGCAGACGCAACTCTTGCCGCCGGAACAGAATCATCAACAATGGTTCCCTCCACACTATGAGTGTCTTCCGGAATTTCTGTAGGGGTCGGAGCAGCCGTTGCCGTTGGTACCGGTGTTGACGTTGGAACTGTCGTCGCTGTTGGCACCGGTGTTGACGTTGGTACTGTCGTTGCTGTTGGCACCGGTGTTGATGTTGGTACTGTCGTTGCTGTTGGCACCGGTGTTGATGTTGGCGCCGGTGTTGATGTTGGAACTGTTGTTGCTGTTGGCACCGGTGTTGACGTTGGAACTGTCGTTGCTGTTGGCACCGGTGTTGACGTTGGGGCTGTCGTTGCTGTTGGCACCGGTGTTGATGTTGGAACTGTCGTTGCTGTTGGCGTAATAGACGAAGGTGTTACGGCAGCCGGTATGGTCGCCGTTGGTGCGACGGTTGCTGTTGGGACATTCGTCCATACTGCTGAATAGCTTTTATTCCCTGTAGAACCATTTTGAATTGTTACATTTGTGCTTTCCTGTGCCAGACCAGATCCGGTCCATCCTGCAAATGTATAGTTTTCTTTCGTTGGATTAAGCAGCGTAATATCAGCCGATTCGATCGTGTAACTGATTGGATTGACTCCTGATAGACTTCCTCCATCAAGATTATAGGTTATTGTGTAATTTATAGGTGTCCACATAGCATAAACAGTCATATCGGCCGTAACGGTGCTATTCAAAGTAAAATTGCTGCCCAACCCGGTATTTTCCGTGTTCCACCCGGAAAAGGTATATCCATTCCGTATGGGAGAGCGAGGCAGATATAAGACGCTTCCATATGCCGTTCCAACAATTTTAGATGTTGTCAGCGTCCCATCCCAGCTGCCGGCATTCACATCAAAGGTCACATCCCGTATCTGGCTCCATACTGCATAAAGAGTTGTATAAGCGCTGACATCCTGGAGACTGACAATTGATACTGAATCCGTCTGCGTTCCCCAGCCTAAAAAAGTATATCCGTCTCTTTCCGGTGGTTGGGGCAGATATGCCAACAATCCATCAACAGCAGGGATAGTCTGTACTTCTGTTGTCCCGCCATTGGAATCAAAGGCTACTGATTTTGCAGTTTTCCATATAGCATAGACCGTTGTATTGGAAGTTATAACGGAACTTGGATAGATTGCTTCACCGGTTCCATTGGCCAGTCTGTTCCATTCAATGAAGGTGTAGCCGTCAAGCAGGGGACTGGCCGGCATTTGACCGAACAATCCATCCGATACGGTAAATGATGCCGGCAGGTTGGACACTCCGGATGCATTGCCATCAAAGGTGACCTGGTAGACTGCGGGAGTCCATTTTGCGTAGTAGTTTCCTTGTGCTCCGATATCTGTTACAGCTGTTCCTGCACATGTCATATCGTTCAGGAACCATCCGCCAAATACATACCCGGTCCTGTTTATGGTTGGGAGCGAACCGTTGAAATTATTACTGTTACCATTTGAATAGACTCTTGTTATCTCTGTTCCGCCAAAGGCATCCACATTATTATAAAATATTGCAATTTTATTGGCTGACTGGCTCCAAATAGCATATACGGAAGTGTTGGAAGTAATTTCTGTGGTTGAATTCACAAAGTTTCCGGATCCGTTTGATGCTGTATTCCAGCCCATAAAATACTTGTTCGTGTAAGTCGGGTTCGGCGGCATGTTGTCACCCACCATGCCATCGAAAGTAGCCACTGTGATTTCTGTTGTTGAACCGCTGAAATTTCCGCCATTTGGGAAAAAGGTTACCGTATTGACAGCCTTGTCACTCCATATAGCATAAACTGTCTGATCTGCCGACACTACGTAGGCAGAAGTTACTTTTGTTCCGGTGCCATCAGCACTTGTATTCCATTCCTGAAAATACATGCCACGTTTTGTAGGAGAAACCGGAAGGCTTCCAAGTACAGCTCCGGCTGTAACTGCTTTAACAGAGGGATTTGCTTCTGTGTCTCCGGTATTCTTGTCAAAGATTACAGAATAGTAAGCTGCCGTACCATCTGCTGACATTATTTTTGAAAATACATTCAAAGAATTCCAGGTTCTTCCGGAAGACCAGCCATTCTTGTCCATTCCGCTAATGTCCTGATTAAAGGAATTGTCCTGTGAGGCGGTTCCGGTTATGAACCGAAAGGCAGTGGATGCCGAAAAACTTTGATACGCCGTACCGGCAAGCGCCTGTGCTATATCATTGACCGAAAAGGAAAAGGATACAAAATAATCCGCGTCTGAATTAAAGGTACTGCCGTCTCCGGTTGCAGTTATTGCATAATTTTCATCTCGTACCGGTTGAAAAGACAGCAGCGGCTTCCCTGCTATTCCGGTGGTCGACGGACCGACATTTAACGCTCCCGGATCTGAACTGTAGATACCAATCCTTCCGTTACTGCCAGAAGGATTATAAGCACCTAAAAAGAAATCAATGCTTCCATTGCAATCTGCATCGATTCCCACAAAAACAAAATTCTTAAATGCATAGTCCTGGTCACTGGTTCCTCCATTGTTATTGCTTACTCTGACACGAATGGCAACTGTCTCGCTGTCCATATGCATATAAACAGCTGGATATGTTGCATCTCCAACAATATCCTGAGAAACTGAATTGCTTCCCGTCTGCTGATCCTGCAGATAATCATTCTGATCGTTTTCTGCATACACTACGGTCCAGTCTGTATTTCCGGCTATGGACCAGGCTGCATCTGCTTTTACTATATAATTATACGATGGTAGTGATGTAAAACTCAGAACCAAAACCATAAATAAACCAAATACTCTTCTTTTCCTCAACGTTGTATCCTCCTGATTTTATTTATTCTCAATTCGAAATATTCATTTATAAAACCGAACTGTAATTTCTGCGAATAAAATGAATTGGGAATTTATGATAGCTTATTTACAGTTTTAATGGTTTAATCTGATTTTATACTTTTATTTTATGAAGTTCTATAACTTAGTCACACATATGCACTGTTTTTAAACACGTTTCATGTTTATGTATCATTTTAATCTTGTATCGTGTATTTTACAGGGCTGGAACTTATGTAAAACATATGGTAAGATAGTAGTGATCAATACCATCCTACTTACGAGATAACTTTCTCGTAAGTACTTCAACATTTTTCAAGGAGGTTGCCCATGAAAAGAATGAACCTTGGGTCTTCAATACTTGAAGTCCCTGTTATGGCTGTCGGCTGTATGAGAATTACAGGTCTGCAGGAGAAAGAAGCGGAAGTCTTTATTAAGACTGCCATGGAACATGGCGCGAATTTCTTCGACCATGCAGATATCTACAGCGGCGGTGAGTCAGAAAGTCTGTTTGCAAAAGCCATCGGAATGAATGATTCCATACGTGAAACGATGATTCTGCAGTCAAAATGCGGAATTGTTCCCGGGAAAATGTTCGATTTTTCGAAAGAACACATTCTGGAATCCGTTGATGGCAGTCTGGAACGTCTCAAAACAGATTATCTGGATATCTTACTATTACATCGTCCGGATGCACTTGTAGAACCGGAAGAAGTTGCAGAAGCCTTTGATATTCTGCAGCAAAGCGGAAAAGTCCGAAATTTCGGCGTATCAAACCAGAACCCGATGCAGATCATGTTACTTCAAAAGTATGTCAAGCAACCTTTGATCGCCAACCAGCTGCAGCTGAGTATCACCAATGCCAATATGATTTCAGCCGGTTTTAATGTTAATATGCAGGTTGACCAGTCTATTAATAGAGATGGCAGTGTTCTTGATTTTTGCAGATTGAATGATATAACGATCCAGCCCTGGTCACCATTCCAGTATGGATTTTTTGAAGGTGTTTTCATTGGGAATAAGAAATTTCCAAAACTAAATGAAGTTCTTGATGAACTGGGGGAAAAATACGGAGTTTCCAGCACAACCATCACAATGGCATGGCTGCTGCGTCATCCGGCACATTTCCAGCCGGTTACCGGAACTATGAATCTGACAAGGCTTGAAGATTGTATAAAAGCCGCTGAAATCTATCTGACAAGAGAAGAATGGTACGAGATCTTCCTGGCTGCAGGAAATCATCTGCCATAAAGAATAATGAAAAACAGAAAAGTACATGATATTCATCAGACACCGATGCCTATCATGTACTTTTTTATGTTAGTTTTGTTTTATTATTTGTTGGAGTCATTTATTGGAACGTAAAACTTTTGTTTGCTGCCTTGATTACAGGGTATCATTTTCCCATTTTCTTTTCATTAACTGAAAGATTTCCTGGTCTGTCATGTGATTTTCCATATTCAGAATAAGACGTACACGCTTATCATCCTCTGAATAGAAAAACTCCCGCTGCCATTGATAAAAATGCGGTCCGTCACCCAGCGTGCGAATCCATGCCATAAGCCCCTGCAGCACCCAGACTGTCTGTTTGATATCGGTCAGGCATTCATTCTTATAGAAGCCAATCCATTTACCATGTTCACTTTGTAAAAGCAGCTGGTTTGCTGCTGTATACGCTTCTGCGGCAAGACCTGCATGATAAAAAGCTCTCTGGTAATCTTCCTGCTCAAACAAATCAAATGCCTCACAAAATGAAACTGCTCCCTGATAACACAGGGCATGAATTCTGCCTTGGAGTTGTATCGTATCTTCAAACAACCTCCTGCTAGCCGGCAATTCCAAATGGTTGCTCAACCGATTGCATTTACTTACAAAAGCATTGTAATTTATTACTGCACTCTGACACTTTTCCTTATACCAGCTTACCTGGTCTTTCAGCTTGTCCCTCTCACAAGCCCACAAAAGCTCTCTTGCAGGCTTGCTCCGATCTTTCATCCATTGTGTGACCAGAATTCTGGTGCTATGATTCGTAAACTGCTCTGCTGCATGTTCATCTTCCAATTCACCATACAAAAGTGCGCAGTCTGCATATTCCTTAAAACACTCTGCTATTTCTCCTGCCTGATTTTCTCCGTAATACATTTTTATATAATCAAGCCGGAACTGTTCAAGATCAATGTCCTTTTCTCTCCACATAGCTGCTATCATTGCCAGTGAAAATACGTGCGGCTTAACATTGGAGCAGTTGATCAGCCAGAAATCATCAGCGCCAGATTCAAAAACTTTCAACAGCTCCTTCTGAATAAATTCAAAGGAATTTGTCAGCATCGTTATGTGATTTGCTGCCTGCAGATCATAAAAGGATGCATGGTAGTAGATGCCATGGGCTCCTGTTTCTTCCGGCAAGGATGGAACTCTTGGATTATGGTTGCCTTGCCTTCTGGAGACCATTTTCCCATAACCATTGTCAGCCCAGATCTTTATAACATCTTCCGGCAGATCAAGAACCCCTTTTTTGTACAGTTCCATCGTCTCGCCATAAAGGTTACTGCAGCAGACTGCATCAGGAATCTCTTGTTTCACCATATCGTATTGCTTTCGAATCAATTCTCCCATAAGTGCACCGCGCGCCTCATCGGTGTCATAGGCCGGGTCATTTGACCAGAAGGGACAATCGCCCTGCCCCCGGAAACCAAGGTTCCAGAGAACCTGCATGCTTTTCTGCTGTTCGATTCCATCCAGCCACAACTTGTGGAACAATTCCGGATGTTCGTTATAGGATGCATTCAGGTGTGGATATGCTCTGGCAAACATTGTTGCTCCCAGAGGTTCCGCATGATGGTGCGTTATCCTAAGTCCCATGGAGGAGGTCAGAGCTCGGTATTGATGTGCGTTCCTGTCCGTTCCGGGAATGACCATATTTCCTCCGCAGCGCAGCAGTGCTTCGAATACCATCTCCCATGGCTTTACCGGATTCTGGTCAACGCTCCACTGTGCCAGCAGCACTTCATCGTTTACAAACCAGCCGCGGTATTTTACCTTGTTTGGTCTTGATTTCATTTGCATGTGTTCATCAATATAGATCTTCTCTTTCTTTTCAAATACCTGGTCATTCCAGAACCAGAAGTCATGAACGCCAAGAATCTCCCTGCTGAAAGCATAGATTCCATATACAAATCCAAGGATATCACCTGCGGTTAGAATGATTTTATTATCCTCCCTATAAAAGAAAAAGCCTTCTGATTCTATGTATGTTTCCATATTCTCAGATTCCGTTTTCCAAAATTCGTTTTTCTTATTCCCTGAATTCTCACTATCTGGTTTTAAACGCAGCTCAAGAAAGCCTATTTCACCTTTACGATTGACTGATACACCGTTATCCTTAGAATTTTTATCTGCTTCCAATAACACAGAACGCAAATCACGCTGTAAACTAATGATTGCTTTTTCGACCGGTTCAAGTGAACCAGATAACTCCTTCAAACGATCTTCAATATTAATCTGAATTCTGCTTGTTATAAATACATGATTTTCTTCCTTCATGACAGCTCCGTTCTATTATTATGATTCATATTCTCGTACCTGATACTCATGAAATACAGCCGTTGCCTCTGTAACCTTTTCCGACACTGCATACAGGCCTAGCATGGTACCAGTAAAACTCCTGCCTATTACTTCATTTGATAAGAACCTGGTAGATGCCCTTGCGACTTCACGCCAGCCTGCATTATCCTCAATACAGAATATATATTTTTCCCTGTCAGCAATGATGTGCATCGTTACCAGCCTTTGTTCTACTATGGTAATGTATGAAATATCGTCGAAATCCTCAGCGTGCTTTCTTAGAAAAAGCATTCTGTTACCCTCAGTATTTCGCAAACCAAAGGAATAAAAAAAGGAATGTGTATGATAAAGAAGTATTCCGGCTTCCTCTGTGTCCTGTTCCGGATTAAACTCCATGCTTACTTCTGCCATACACTCAAAACCCGGCTGTGCCATACATACATACGTAAAGGTGCCACTGCTGTTCTTATCAATTGAACCAAGTGATGGTTTCAAAACAAGCCGGTTGTTTCCCCTCTCATACTTTGACATATCCGGATTACGTATAAATTGCCACCAGGTTTTCCATACTGTATCACTAAAATCATCTTTCATGCAAGTCTTGTTTTTCTGTTGACAATCCATCTCTATGTCTTCGATCAATCTGGCTTTGCCTTCTTTGAACTCCGGCCACTCCTCTTTCCATGTAAATGGTGTCAAAAAAGTTTCTCTTCCAAGATGAGACATGGTTCTTCTTGCCAAGCGTGTTGAAAGATGTACCATCCACCATCTTCCGAAACAATCCTGCATTATATCTCCATGGCCTGTACATAATACTTCCCAGCTCGTATCACGGCTGTTTGTTAGTATAGGATTCTTCTGATAGCTTTCATATGGTCCATATATCGTCCTGCTTCTTCCAATGGTAACCATATGGGTCAGAAAAGTACCTCCTTCTGCTGTTAAAATATAATACCAATCACCTATATGATACACATGAGGGCTCTCCAGCCACCCACCTCCTGTACCATGCCAGATTGTTCGAAATGGTTCTAACACCTTTCCAGTGAAAGGATCAATGACCCCAAGACATATTCCATCCTTTTCACCTCCCAGACGATCTGTTGTACAATAATATGCTTTCCCCTGTTCAAAGAACAACGAAGGATCGATTCCTCCTATGTCCACCCACACCGGTTCCGACCAGGTACCGCAGGGATCTTTTGCATGTACAATAAAATTCCCATAATTCTCAATGGCTGCCGTAACAAAAAACATTCCTTCTGAAAACCGAATTGTCGGTGCCCATATACCACCGGATTCCTTAACTCCCTCTAAGGATATTGCATTGTTCCATGAAACTGCATTTCCAACCTGTTCCCAGTTTACAAGATCCCTGCTTCTATAAATAGGAATTCCCGGGAAATACTCGAAGCTGCTGTTTACAAGGTAATACAGGTCCCCCACCCTGCAAATACTCGGGTCAGCATGGAATCCCTGCAAGATCGGATTCTGATAACTCATACATACCCTCCTTACTGTTTATTGTTTTCCAGAAATTCATTACGAAACTGTGCCGGCGTCTTTCCGGTATATTTTTTAAATCTTCTCATGAATACGTGATCGTCTTCGTACCCCACTGCGATACTGATTTCTTTGATTCGTTTTTCCGTTTCTTTTAATAATTCCTTTGCCTTTTCCATCCGTAACAAGGTCAGATATTCCGATGGACTCATTTCCATATAATTTTTAAACTCCACGGATAAGGTTACTGCGCTCATCTTCAGGTATTCAGCCAGAAATCCCATAGTAAGATCTGGATTATGAAAATGACCCATCATATATTCTACTGCTGTCTCCATTTTGCTTTGTTCTGTATTTTCATCATTCTTGACATTGCCTATCAACATTATACAGGCCTCACACAGCAGATCACTAAAATCCTTTACTGTCAGACATTGTGACAGCGTGAAAACACTGTAAAAATGTTTAAATGAAGAATCACTTGGTCTCCACTCACGGATAAGGACCTGCAGAATATCATTATAAAGCATACGGAAAGACAATAAGGATTGCTGCCTTGACTGTAGATACGAACAGATTTCATGTACAGCATCCGCAATTTTTTCTTCACTTCCCGAGCGTATTGCATTTTTCAATACCGGCATATACATATCCGGAAGTCTGTTGTCAACCTCTTTCCCATTAATATCGGCAAAGCATATTATATCACTGTTATCGACCAAAAACCGGTTATCAAATGCCGTATCTGCTTCCAGATAAGCCTGAGAGGCTTCTTCGATTTCTGTATGATACTCACTGATCGACATAATAGTATCTTCACACATTTCTTTCCCAATTTCAAAAACTTTTTTTAATTGTTTTTTCAGGTCTTCTGTTTCATCCCCGAAAAAAACAAGCAGACTCTGATTATGACTGACCAGATTAATTCCATACCCGTCAATGATCCTGTCCTCATGAAACTTTGAGGTCATCATTCCATACACTTCACTTGCGTTACTGTTCCCTCTGTCTCCTAAAAGTGCTACAACGAAATACTTTTTTTCCAGATGTAAACCCACCAGTTTTCCGGCTTCAATCAAGGATGCTCTGTCATTATACTCTCCTCGTATGAATTTACCAATCAGGCGTGATTTGCCAAGTGACCTGCTTGCGTTTTTTACCTCAATATTGTTTTCAATCAGGGCCAGTATTCCATTTTCTATTTTATCCAGTCCGTATTCAGTATTTTTGTCTTCATTCAATAGTGTACTGATTTTTCTTACACGATCAGCTGCTTTTTTTGTGAGTATGATCATTGCGATTGCTGCCGGCATGCTAACAAACAATAAAAAGAAAAGATAGATCCATCGATTGTATAAAATCTTTTTATGAAATACGCTGACCGATTGCAGTGTGCAGTAAGTAATACCACTTTCGCCTTGTTGTATTGTCGCATAATATTTTTCATTCTGAATCGTTACTTCATCCGCTTCTTTGTTTTTTGAAAGAAGTTCTACTATACTGTCATCATCTATCTCCAGAGACCCTCTTTTTATGATAACTTCATTCTCATATACAATATATGTCTCACGCTTTTCTTCCTGTGATGCAAGTAAGGTATCATAATATGAATTACCAACGACAAACATCACCGTTGCCTCATACTTTGGTGCTATGGGGATAAAAAAAGTCACTGCCTTGCTGTCCGTCCCATTATATTTTTGAACCAAATAACCTTTGATTTCCTGTTCTTTTAAGACTTTTAAACCACGTTCCTCACTGTAAAGCAACGATTTCATCTCTTCCTTTGTTGTATCTTCCAGCACAACACCACTATCCATAAACCGATCGATCTGAACAGAAGTGCTGTTATTATACAGATAAGTATCTTCATGAAAAAGCAGGAATATCTGCTCAAAAAACTGACTTACTGAAAAATACTGATGCAGTTGCTGTTCAACTTCGATACTTATCAACGGCTTTTCATTCAGTTTGAATTCGGTAATCGTGTCCGATATTCCTATTTGAGACACAATGTCCGTAATGATCTGTATATCATTTTCATGACGATTTACTATGGAAGACAGATACTCGTCATTTGCTGTTGTGTAATCATCATAGATCGTGCTGTAATAAAAGAAAAAAAGACAGCCGCCCATAAGGCTGATAATCAATGTAATGACAGCGCTTAACATTATTATATAATTAAATGCTTTATTGTTTTTCAGTTCTTTCATTATACGATTCATAGATTCTACCAAAACCTGACGGAGTCCTGCTGAAATTCTTCAGCAGGACTGTCAAGTTCCCTTTGGATTGTATTTTGATTATTCCATATCGAGCTGATCGATCGCGTTCTGATAAACACTGATATAATCATCCGCTCCCATATCACCAAACAGGTTTACGAACTTATCCCATTCCGTGTCAGTTACACCATCTATTATGAATTTTGCAGCATATTCAATAACCGCATTGTTAATATCGGTTTCTGTAAGAACAGTACCCTGTATCTGTTCCGAAGTCAATGGTGCTAATTTCAGATAATCATTCGAATATTTTTGCATAACACCTGCTGCTTCGTATTCTTTACAATAATCTGTTTTTTCAATACGCTGCGGTGACATTTGGAATACACTTGATATATAGGATCCCGGTGCAAAAAATAGGGTGTTGCAATCCAGCCAGTCTTTGATTTCTTCGCTTCCGGTCGTTGTGGATTCGATTTTACCCTCTGCATTGTATTCCCAGCCATTTGGACCATAATAAAGTGAGAACATTGTTTCTTTTTCAAGCAATGCATCAAGCCAGCGCATGGATTCCGGTATTTTATCATTGGTACAGGTTATATAAGCTCCGTCGTTTGCCATCTCAATCAGTTTGTACATACTTGCCTGCTCACCTTCCGGTGCTACCGGTGTGTACAATACACAGTCTTTCATAACACCATCATCAAAGCCCATTGCGGTAAGTCTCCAGCAAGTAAAGAAGCCAACATTTCCTTCTTTCAGCTTTGTTTCAATGGTATTGATATCCTGAGAAATCACTTCTGTATCCAGAATACCTTCTGTATACATAGTATGGAGCCATTCCATACACTCACGGAAACCATTCTGCACTGGTGTTAACTGAACCTGTTTGTTATCATCAATATAAATCCATTTTGAAGGATCACATGGTACACCAAACATAGGGAGCATATACCGAATGCTGTAGAACCCTGTGTCCAGACCCATTTCCAGTGCTACTTCATCATTTTCACCATTTCCATTCGGATCCTGTGTAGCAAATGCGGTCAGTACTGCTGTCAGTTCATCCAGACTTGTCGGCATTGCCATTCCCAAAGCATCAAGCCAGGTCTGGTTGATAAAGAAATGCTGGTTGGTATTAATGTACTGACCAACCATGTAGCCAACGGAATAGGTATGTCCGTCTGAAGCAACAAGACCTGCAGTAGGATCTTGTGTTTCTGCTTCAACTCTTGAAGTGTAATTAGGCATATACTTATCAATCAGATCTTCCACAGGAACAACCAATTGCTGTGTAACTCCATACTCTTCATCATCAAGCGTTGAAGTTGTTGCCATAATAATATCAGGGTATTCACCGGAGGCAAACATCAGATTCGTTTTTGTTTCCCAGTCAGAACCTTTTACAATCTCCCACTCAACATGGATTCCGGTTTCCTCTTCCAGTGTTTTTATAACATCCATTTCATTGGGTGCAATAAGGGAGTCAACGTCACGGATTCCAAGCATAACATTTAATGTTACGGATTCATTGACGATTGGATAACCTGTTTCATTGAAATTTGAACCGCTTTGTTCCTCTTGTGCGCTTCCCGTTGTGTTATCCGGTGCCGTAGTACCGGACGCCCCACTTTCTGTACTGCTGTTGTTTGTTGCAGTGTTGTTTTTCCCGCACCCTGAAAATGACATCATCAGCATCGTACAAACTAACATAATAATGACTGCCTTCCTTCTCATAAAAATACCCTCCTTCATAATCTATAGCAACATACTGTATTGTATGCTGATATCATTTGCCTTAGCCCTTTAAAGAGCCGATCATAACA
Source organism: Clostridia bacterium (assembly GCA_003249225.1). Taxonomy (GTDB): domain Bacteria; phylum Bacillota; class Clostridia; order Lachnospirales; family Lachnospiraceae; genus SZUA-448. Next base: position 312,305 of record QKJQ01000027.1, read on the forward strand.
CCTTTTTCGAAATATTTCTGCATGAACATATAAAGAACAACAACAGGTCCTGTCGCAACAATAATAATGCAATACTTGGCAACATTCGCAATGCGGACAGCTTCATTCATTGAGGCTGCGTTTTCTGACATGGACAGCATATAATCACCCGATTTATCGACCTGCAGGGTGGCCAGTATTTCCCGTAATACCGTCTGAAGCGGTAAATACTCCCGATCTCTGAAGTATACAAGTCCGGTAAAATAATCATTCCATTTTGATACCCCATAATAAACAGCCAGTACGGCAATGATTGTCTTGCATAAAGGAATCACGATCTTAAAGAAATATTGAAAATGATCTGCCCCATCAAGCATAGCCGCTTCATACAACTCCTGGGGAACACTGGTCTGTATGTAAGTCCTTGCAACCATTAGATTCCACACACTTACACAGCCCATAAGAATCATGATCAGTGGATTGTTATATAATCCAATGTCTTTCATAACAAGAAAAGTCGGAATCAGACCGCCATTAAAAAACATGGTGAATACAAAGTAAAAATTTAAGACACCTTTACCAAAGAACTTCGATCTTGACAGAACATAGGCTCCTGATAACGTGACAAGAATACTAATGATCACACTTGTCAGCGTATAAAGGATCGAATTCAGATAAGAGTGAAGCATTTCACCGTATTTTAATATTGCTTTATAACCAATAAATGAAAAGTCGACCGGATGCCAGATAACTTCTCCTTTTACAATTGCATCGGGATCTGAAAATGACGCAATCAACACCAGATACAATGGATACAAAATCATGAACATGATAACGATCCAGAATAATGTATTAAAAATATAGAATATTTTATTTTCTATGCTTAATTTCTTCTTTGCCTTGTTTATTTTCATACAGACAACCCTCCCTTTCTTGAAAACTAAAATAACCCGACATCTGTCATCTTCTTGGAAATTCTGTTCACTGAAATAATCAGAACAAAATTGATGATATTGATGAACAGACCAATGGCTGCTGTATAGGAGAACTGACCGGAACCCAGTCCGACGTTGTAAACATAAACACCGATAATATCAGAAGTTGGTATGTTTCCCGCGGTCTGCATGACCAGTACTTTATTGGTATCACTGCTCAAAAGCCTTCCACAGTCCAAAATGAACACCATCATTATGACCGGTATTATGCTTGGAATATCAATGTAGTAGATTTTCTTCCATATACTGGCGCCATCGATTTCGGCTGCTTCATACAAGGACTGATCAACGCCGGCCAACGATGCAATATAAAGGATCGTTCCCCATCCTGCAGACTGCCAAATTCCGGATAGAATGTATATGCCCCGGAACATACTCGACTCTGACATAAAATCAATGGCTCTTGCACCAAACATTTCTCTGATTACATTAAGTATTCCGCTCGTTGGCGATAAGAATATATAAAGCATACCTGCAAGAACAACGGTGGAAATAAAATACGGAACATATATACTTGTCTGAATCATCCTCTTGATCTTCTCACCGCGGATCTGGTTCAAAAATATTGCAAGTATGATTGGAATAGGAAAACTGCAGAGCAGATATAAAACATTAAGCAAAAAAGTGTTAATCATGAGTCTTTTAAAATAATATGCGTGAAAGAATGTAGTGAACTGCTTCAAGCCAACCCATGCACTCCCCATGATCCCACTTACCGCTTTATAATCTTTGAATGCAATCTGTATCCCATACAAAGGCATATAATTAAAAACAAAAAAATAAATAACGGCTGGCAAAATTAAAAGATAGAGCTGCCATTGATTCTTCATTTGTGCTTTGATGCTGACTTTCTTTTTTCGTTGTTTTACTTTCTTCATTCGTTTCCCCATGTGTTACTCTTCTCCTGACTTTCGTTGTTTTCTACAACTAGACTCTACATTCAAAGTCCATTTTATACAAGGTGACATAATTTATAACACTTAGAAATGTAGTACTTATGCGTCTTTTAAATATATTCATGTTTTTTTTCTGACTTTTTGGACGTTTTCACTTTTTCGTATTGTTTCTTATTTCCATAGAAGAAATATTCTTATAACAATATGTTTCTTCTTTTGCCGTCACGATAGTATCTTCCAGAACAAGCCCTGACACATTCACTGCATGTATTCCATGTTTCCCTTTGGCTGTAATGCGTTTGCATTGTATATTTCTTAGTGGTGATTCCGGTAATCCGGTCAGATATAGGGCAGTACTTACCGCTGTATCGACTGAAATATCCGTGAACTCAATGTTTTGTATTATTGGCGTATCTTCATCCACCTGCATGATTTCTTCATCGTCAAATTCCTTATGACTGTAGAACTGATCAATGTATATCGCTCCCCGGAACCATTCGCAGTCCGTATGTTCTGTACTGTTGTTAACGTGTCTGATCCGTTCGTAGCTAACATTCTCTATAACGCCTCCTCGTCCTCTCGGCGCCTTCACACTTGCCACACTGAACGTATCTATAAAATCACAGTCCTGCACCAGTACATTTCTTACATCACCTGACATCTCGCTTCCGATAGCCACACCAAATCCACTTTTGAAAATGCAATTGCTGATCCTGATATTTTCTGAAGGTATTCCAACTATTCGACCTTCTTTATTCCTTCCGGACTTGATTGCCACACAATCATCCTGGCTGTCTATCATGGAATGAAAAAGCATGATATTACTGCTGGAATCCGGATCAAAGCCATCCCCATTCCATATTCCCTGATACACTTCTTTCTTTTCATTATATTTCGTATGTATTTTTACCTGATTCAGACTGATTCTGTTGCAGTAAATCATATGAACACACCATGCCGGTGACTGCCGGACCGTAATGCCATATAGATAACAGTCTTCAGCATGACGGATACAGATTGCCCGTCCTCTTTTTCCTTTGCCTTCTGCAATCTCTGCCTTAAGTAAGAGACTTCCATTGGCATCAATGGTTCCATCTCCGGCAACGGTTATATCATAAAGATTTTTACCCGTTGTTTCCTCTGTATTGATCAGACTTGCATAACATTCCGTCTCCAGACCTTCGAAGCGATATCTCATTACCGGATAATCGTCCGGATCTGTGCTGCCCAGCAATACGCTTCCCTCTTCAAGGTAAAGGGTCATTCTGCTTTTCAAAAATAATGCACCTGTAACAAAGGTTCCTTTGGGTACATAGACGGTTCCGCCCTCACTGCATGCATTGACCGCCGATTGAATTGCCCTCGTATTGATCGTTCTCCCATCCGCTACGGCACCATAGGTTTGAATGTTAAACACCTCTGATACTGGTTTCGTCTTCCCCGTAATTATGTTGCTTGCTACAATAGAACCATCCGCCTCCACACCATTGACCTGTATCTTATATTCGGTATCACTCTCCAGATTTTTTATGGTATAGTCTGTTACATTACAGCTATCAATCTTTTCATTATTAAGAATAATATGGTAGGTAACTGTGACCGTTTTCTCCGGTCTGTTCCATAGCAATGCTATACTGTTCTGCGTTACTGCGGCATATGGCAATACCAAAGTGATTCCGCTGTTCTTCATAAGATAAGTCCTCCCTGAATTTACTTGTTTTTTGCTTTGCCCTCTAATTCTATGGTTCTGATTACTTTGCACCCTGCATTCTTGCTTTATTATTTGTCTGATGTATTTTGGGCAAGCAATACCATTCTATATCATATTTTATGCATTAATTACGATAATTGATGATTTTATATTGCATTTTCGATATATTTTGATATTATTAATCTTATGAACCTAATGAATCGGAAGGGAGCTCTTCATGGCAATCGCAGATGTTTTGGCAAGTTATCGAAGAAATGGATTTTTTATTGAACATATAAGGCGGGACATTCCTTATCGTATGCCAACAGAACATTATCATCCTCAGTATGAAATCTATTATCTGGTATCCGGTGATCGTTCTATCTTTATCCATGACCGGATCTATCCTATAGAAGCAGGGGATCTTGTTCTTTTTTCTCCTGATATCATACACCGGTCACTTCCGGCATCCTCTTCTGCACATGAACGAATGCTGATTGAATTTGATTTGAGTTTTTTTGAGGATTTCCTTTCTTTGCCCTCTGGCATTCCTTACATGAAAATCTTCGAAAATGAACAAAAAGTCTTTCGTCCCAATCAGGCAGAAAAACAAAGAATACTGACCGGTTTTCAACAGATCATCAGCGAGACACAAAAAAGAAGTCCTTCGCAGGACTTCCAATTAAAAAATTTATTTCTTTCTTTTTTACAGACTCTTTATACTATTGTTTCTGCCTTGCCCCTGACCAGCTATGTAAGCAACCGCAAAACTCACGAACATATCCGTGAAATTACTCAGTATATCAATGATAATTATAAAAACAACATTGGACTAGCGACGGTTGCTATGCATTTCAAACAAAGTGCAGAACATCTGAGCCGCACATTTCACCAGACAACGGGGTTCACATTTACAGCTTATCTGAACCAGCTGAGAATACGCGAAGCCCAGCAGTTGCTGTCTTCTACAAAAGATTCCATAGAAACTATCGCAATCAGAACCGGATTTATGAGCAGTACACATTTTGGCCGGGTCTTCCGTTCACAGCTTGGAATTTCTCCGCATCAATACCGCAAATCCCTTCGTTAACGTATCTCCAGTTCTTTATTGAAAAAGATACCCCGTCATTGACATTGAACCAAGAACCCGCTCATTGTTGAACACCTGCACAGTGTCGTCCTCCTCAACTGCACCAAGGCAGTATAACAATGGTGCAAAATGATCCATTGTAGGCACGGCCAGATCTGCTGATTTTCCTGCTTTCCTGTATTCAACAACATCCCTGAAGTTTTTTTGTATAATAGCATTTTTAATATAATCATCAAATTCATCCGCCCACGGAAAACCTTTTTCCTGCTCCCAGTCCACTCTCCCAAGATTATGCACCACATTTCCGCTTCCAAAGATCAACACTCCTTCATGGCGTAAATTGTTCAGCAGTTTTCCTGTTTCAATGTAATCGGATGCTGACGCATTCCCATCAACGCTTACCTGCAAAACAGGAATATCTGCATCTGCGTACATCCAGTGAAGTACTGACCAGGTACCATGATCAATTCCCCATGAGCTGTCAAGGATACACTCTTCGCCAAGAAGCTGCTGTATGCGTACTGCCAGATTTACAGCTCCGTCTGCTGGATATTCAAGCTTGTACAATTCCTCCGGAAATCCATACATGTCATGTATGGTCTTTGGATTCACGTTGTTCATGACTCTTTGGCGACTGGTAAACCAATGCGCTGAAATCGAAACAATAGCTTTTGGCCTTTCGATTGTTTCTCCTAACTCTTTCCATTTTAATGAAAACTGATTTTCCTCAATAGCATTCATCGGTGAACCATGACCAACAAAAAGTACCGGCATTTTCTTCATTTGAGAATCCTCCTTTTCTTAACTTCACATTACTTTGTTTTATTCTATCAGAAAGTTATTCTTCTGCTTCATCCTTCACTGATCTCATTAATATACTTATATATGGTGTATTTTGATACATTCAGCCTTCCCGACAGATAGGGCACACTTTTCTGAAACTCAAAGAAATTACGTTCTTTCAAAATCTGCACCAGTGTAAGCCTGTCATCTTTCTTCATTCTGGCGATTGGTTTGTTCACGACCTTTAAAGCATTTTCAAAAACATTCTCCATGGTTATGTCCCCTTTTCCCTGTAAGGAGGTAAACAGATCTCCATGTACGGTCGTGAAATTCGTTGTCATGTTCTTGATCTGTTCCATTAGAGTTATATCGTAATTTATTCCCAGTGCATAGGTATATCCTTCGCCTTTCAAGAAAAAAGTCGATGATTTCACAAGCTTTCCCGATGGATGAACCACCATCTGATTCACATGATCTTCAAGCATTTTCTCAAAATTAAAGGAATCTTTCTGTATCGGCGTTCCGAAAATCCCCTGTAGTGTTGGTCCTGTTCTGCCGGATACGTGTCCGTGAAATATTGCTACGGTCCATAACTCTTCTCCCTTTACTTCATGGATGACCGTCTCGCAGTAATTCCCGAACATTTCCGAGATTCCTTCTGCCATATGATATAAAAATAAATACGCTTCTTCCTTACTCACCCGTCTTGCTCCTCACCTTTCTGCCCCAGTTGTAACTTCTTCAGCTCTGATAAATTGATTCGGGATTCCCCATTGTCATGGATACCAGAAAATGAATCTTTTGACTTTACAACATTATATCACAAAATGGCAGGAAAAGAATCCTGTACCTAAAAATGTTCCGGTATAATTTCCAGCGTGGATTCCATTAAAAATCCCCAGTAAACCTCATCACATAAGACCATACAGATGCTATCCTTTTCACGCTGAAGATTCTGTGGCAGAACCTGAAACCCAAATCTTTCATAAAAAGAAGCTGCTACATCGGAATACAAAAAAACAACATCTTCTTTTTTTATATTCTGTTCCAGACATTCACTAAGCAGGAAACTGGCATAGCCTTTATGCATATGTTCTTTGGGGGTAACGACCGAACCAATTCCGTATATCTCTCTCCCTTTGCTGCCAGGCAGTTTAAGAAGAATCATGGAACTGACGATTGCATTATTCTCTACGACTACATAGCGGGTACCAAAGGAATCCTCTTTTGCATTGTCTTCACAATATTTTTCGAAGGTTCTCTTTTTGCTCCATTCGAGATACCCCTGTTCAAACAATTCCATTCTTTCACTCTCTTTCGCCTCACGAAATATCTTCATGCTCCTGCTCCTTTGCTATTCTCACATTCTATTTTTGGTTAGTGCATTGCTGTAGTGGACTGCTGCCAGCCTATCACAATACTTTTTCATCTCATGTAAGATTTTAGCTTTATCAGAAGCTCTGCCATTTCTTTTCTCTGGTTCCGTTTTCGATTCACAAAAAACAGAAGTAAACAGAGTACCTGATTTTCTATAATAATACATGGATTTATCCTTTGATATAGACACATATCACATATCATAATTAATAATTTTCCGATTTGATGCCGTCATATTTCCAGTTCACTGCTGTGCAGTTCCTTCAGTCTTTCATAAAACTTTTCAGCCGCCGGAGACAGTTCGTCTTTTCTTCGAAAGCTTATTCCTATGGTTCTGAACCCCTTAGGCATGAGTGAGTACTGGTCTACCGGATACGAATACATTGTAAGCAGTAACTTTGGAATAATGCAGATACCAAACCCACTGCTGACAAGATAAACCGCCGCAAGATCATCCTCGACATAACAGCTGTTGCTGACCTGAAGCTGATATTTCTGAAGATAGTTCTGTATATCGGAATCAACGGATTTTCTCTGAGCCACAAAAGCCTGATTCCTGATCTCATCCTGCGTTATATAGGATGCATTCTGCACCGCAAAACCTTTTGGAACAATGCACAGCAGCTCATCTTTGAACAATGGTTCAAAAAATATATCCGAACCGGCACTTTCTTCTGACAGGAAGCCGATTTCAACAACACCGCTCTTCAACCATTCCAGTACATCTGCATACGTACCCTGATAGAGTAAAAAGTCAATACCGGGATACTCCCTGTTGAACTCTTTGATCCACCCGGGCAGGAATGTACTGCATATACTGTTAAAGCATCCTATTCTTACCACTCCACTGGTTAGGCCCTGTAACGAAGCTGCCTTCTGACGAAGCACTGCTTCGCTTTTTATCACATCACGTATCAAGGGAACCAGCGTTTCCCCTGAACTTGTCAGCGTCACCCCGGTTCTGCTTCTTGTCAGAAGGGTACAGCCAACGTCCTGTTCCAGCTTTGCGATTGAATGACTGATCGCAGAAGGTGTCATATGCAGTACAGAGGAAGCCTGTAGAAAACTCCCCTGTTCCAGTACACACAATAGTATTTCATAAGCACTTTTTATCATAGCTTCTCCCGATTGACGTTTTCCACACTGATTTAACTCACATTATGCTGCCTTTGACAGTAACAATCCTACTCCTTCACTTTACGTGAATTATTTTCATTTATTAAATGAATTAATTGAAATATACTGCATCTAATAACTGTACTATACTATTCTAAAATAATCAAGAAATGGATGGAACAGTTATGAAAATCGCAATTCTCGGTGCCGGTGCCATGGGGTGTATCTATGGTTCCCGCTTATCCTCTGCAAACAAAGTAACGCTCATTGATGTAAACCAAACGCAGGTCGATACCATAAACAGGAACGGGCTTACCGTTATTGAAGAACATGAGAGCCATACCTACTCGATTCCGGCAAAATACAGCGGAGACGTGAGTGAAACCTTCGATATGGTCATTGTCTTTGTAAAATCGATTCATACCCAAAATGCACTGCAGGAAAACCATAGGATATTCGGAAAAGATACAATCGTAGTTACCTTACAAAACGGTGCCGGAAATGACCGAGATATCATGAAATTTGTCTCTCCTGCCAATATTATCATTGGAACTTCAAAACATAACAGTGTAACAAAAGACTTTGGTGTCGTATCTCATACGAATGCGGGAGCTACGACCATCGGATCCATGGCAGATGCAACAGCAACCCTTTTGCGGGTCGCAGATATTTTTTCAGATGCCGGTCTCGAAGTCGTAGTTTCTGATGACATCCAGCGCATTATATGGAGCAAGCTTTTTATAAACTGTTCCGTTAATACACTGACTGCTCTGCTGGAAACGAAGATAGGCTTTGTGACAGAAAATAACTATGCCTGGGATTTTGCGAAACGTATCATATACGAAGCTGTCGATGTTGCAGAAGAAGACGGTACTTACTTTGACCGCAGAGAAGTCCTTGAAATGGTTAAGAATACCTGTGAACTTGCAAAGGATGGCTATGCTTCCATGTATCAGGACCGGCAGAAAAAGGTACAGACTGAAATTGATAAAATCAATGGTGCTATCGTAAATCAAGCGAGACTTTATGGAGTCCCAACACCCTATAATGCACTTGTTGTTGACCTGATCCATGCTGTGGAAGGGACTTACCTTTAAATTCCCACGATTCCAATGCGCGGATAAAGATTGCTGCTTTCCTCTTCAAAAGCTTCCAGTGCACTCGAAAAGGAGTATTCTTTGGTAATCAGACATTCCAATGAGAGGTTCCCCATCCATTCAATACTGCTGTGGAGGACCTCTCTTGTATATAGTATAGAACTGCTGATGTTGATGCTGGAACGAAAGAGCTTTATTGAATTGACTGCTATGTCTTTCCCATAATCAAAATACAGGGTGAATATCAGATTTCCACCGGGTGCAGTCACATTGACCGCCGCCTGTATCCATTCCGGATGACTTGAGGTAACAGCAACAGACTGGTATCCTATAAAATCTGTGTTTTTCAAAAGCTGAGTGACATAAATGTCATCTGCCGGTTCTATGACAACATCAGCTCCCATTTTTACTGCGAGTTCTCTATTGTACTTCTTCCCTTCAATTACCGTGACGGAACCTGCCCCCAGTCTTTTTGCCATCTGCAACAGAACCAGACCATTAAAATCGCCTCCGAAGATACATATGTTATCTCCTTTTTGGATCCTCATCTTATCCGCAGCCATCGCAACGACTGCGACAGGCTCTGTCAGTGTCCCGATTCGGTAGGACATAGAATCAGGCAATGGAATGACCTGATGCCACTTCCAGATAACAAACTCACATAAGGTTCCTGAGTGAATCTTTGGAGACAGACATAGATTCTCCTGATGTCTGTTACAGTAAAAACATTTACCGCAGAATTCCACGATCGTTCCGGAGACCCTCTGTCCTGCATACAGCCCATGGCTCTTCGCTTCCTCACCAAGCTCTTCAATAATACCAGCCATTTCGTATCCGGCAATCCCGGCTTTTGCATAAAAATCCCATTCCCTTGCCATACGCATATCCTGTATACCTATGGTATTGTAGGTCACCCTGATCTTTACGTCATCCGGCTGTCTGATTTCCGGCTCATCTGTATCACAAAAACTCTGCGTACCGGTATGAAACCGCCATAATGCTTTCATAATTATCCCTCCTCTCCCATGAACCACGATATTGAATTCTGAACTCCTGCGGTGTAATACCAATGTGTTTCTTGAAGTTCTTACCAAAGTATCCGGCATCCTGATAGCCCGTTATCTGCGCGATCTCGGAGATTCTGTAATCGTTGGTCAAGAGAAGAAATTTTGCTGTCTGCATACGGTAGATCTGTAAAGTTTCAAGTACGGTCCTCCCAAAAGTCTCTTTAAAAATCCGGTTCACATAAATCTTGTTAAATCCGACCAGACTGGCAATTCCGTCCAGTGAGATATCACTGCTGTAGGAATCAACGATTGCAAGCAATATGTTTTTTACCAGTTCTGTCTTTTGAAGCTCCAATCCAATCTTCTTCATCTCCCCATGAAGATATTGTTTTACTGCTTCCATTTCTTCTTCCAGTGAACCATAGGTTTCAAAGGAAAGCTCAAAATCCTTATCTCGTCCGAACAGAGCTTCCAGTACCATAAAATGCAGACGAATCTGCTCCCGGATTACGAAACACGGATGTTCCTTTAGGATATGCAGGTAGATTTCCCCCAAAACCTGACCTGCAACCCCTTCCTCCTGATCAAATACAGCTTCGATCAGTGTATGGACATTCTGTCTGATATATTCAGCATTGAACTCCGTTTCCTTGTTTTTAAAGTCCGCTATGTTCAATAACCCGTTCTCCATAAAACAGGAATAATCGGATACAGAAAGCAGTGCTTCCAGCGCTTCTTTTATTTTCATCGAGTTAATGTTCTCCAGATAAAATACAGCATGGTAACTGCCCCACTCACGAAATACAATACGAGACATCTCCGTCATATTAAAGGAAAGCTTCATGTCGGAACGACTGATAGAAAACACTGCTTCTGCTTCATTCTGCGTCAGAATCTGCAGTGTACCAAGTTTCTTCTCTGCATCTATAAGTCTTTTTGTTTCTTCCGGTGTTACAGTACCCCCTCTGGTACGCCGTATCAGAATCAAGGAATAGGCATCCTGATGGTGAACAAATTCCAGTTCGCCTTTCCAGTTCATGGTAATGACTTGATGATCGTTTCGTCTCTCGTTATTCAACGTCTGGATTTTTAGTAATAATCTTTTTATAAGTTCCTGATTCATTTTACTTTTTTCCAGCAGGAACACTTCCGGTCTTTCAATGACATCTTCTCTTTCATCAATCAGCAGGATCACTTTATAATTCCATTGGCATTGTGAAAACATATCAAGAATACTGCGATATGACATATAGATATCACTGTCAAGAATCACAATGTCGATACGATGCCGATAGAACTCTTCGTAGGCATCTACACTGGAGGGCAGGACATGTATCTTACACGAAGCATCCGGCATAAGAAGTTCGTATACCTGTTTTAATACAATGCGATTGTCTGAAATAATTAAAACATGATACAAAGCACATGGCTCCTTTCCCTGCTGGACCTTTTTCTATTATCGTAGTAATTTGCGGTCTTTCTGTCAATACACAGTTATGTCAAACTTCTGTAACTCCCCTGGCGGCTTTTACGGCAATCTTGTTATTATCGATACTTTTCCCAAATACAAAGAATCTCTGATAGAGATATTCCGTCACTCCATTGACAAGCATGTTCAAAATGGTGACAAGATATTCATTCCACCCAAGTGTTTCAGCCAGATAATTCCCCAGGATGGTCGAAACTGGTGTGAAAATCAGGTAATACGCAAATACTTTTGCCATGGCCACCGGTACATTATTATTCGACCGGAAGGTATACCTGCGGTTCAGTGTGAAATTCCATAAAACAGACAAAATCAATGCTGACAGGTAACATGGCCAGTATGTCCACGGTGTGAACTCAGTAAAGACCGAAAAAGTAATCAGCTCAATTGCTCCTGCAGAAGAAGCAATCAAAAAGTATTTGACCGCCCGAAATATTTCATTGCTTTTCCTTTTGTCTTCCATATGCCTACATCCCTTCTACTGTAAGTTTCATCGCTGCTTCCAGTCGGTTCAGCACCTCACATGCGGTCTCCTTGTTCATTAATAACCCTGGTTTGAACTGAATCGCAGATTTATCAAAGTTCGCCATCATAGCCCATACGCCATTTCTCATCAAATTCTGCATTAGCAAAGGGCCTCCCATAGGGTGTGCTGTCTTTAATCCCATGATTACACCGCACTGTCTTATCTCCAGTAAAAAATCGGAGTATCTAGATTGAATCTCATGAAGTCCCTTATCAAATACATCCGTCAGCATCGCTACATTTTCTTTTGTTGTTGGCCGTGACAGGATTTCCATAGCTTTGTTTGCAACGATACAGCCAAGCTCAGCCGAATTGAAAGAAGATACATGCGCAAAGCCGTCTTCCTTCAGCCAGCCACCGGCTTTTTCATTCATAATGACACCGGACATAGGATAATATCCGCCGGAAAGACCCTTCCCGGTCGTAATGATATCCGGTTCAGCTCCAAGCTTACAGCAGCACCACATATCTCCGCTTCTCATCAGTCCAGTCTGTACTTCATCAGCTATATAGAGAGCTCCATACTTATGTGCCAGTACTTCGACACTTTTATGATAGTTTTCAATCGGCATAGGGAATCCTGCTGTGGCGGGAATTGTCTCAATCAAAACAGCTGCAGTATCATTCATTTTTAATACTTCTTCCAGCTCTTCCAGATCATTATACGCAATGTGTGTGTTCAGAGCGGGGTCAACTTCCATATGAAAGAACTTTACCATGTTCTCTTCCCCTGCCATCATGGACAGACCGGTCGAACCGTGAAATGCACAGCATAAGCTTATGATCCGTTTCCTGCCGGTCGCTTTCCTTGCGAACTTGATAGCTGCATCGTTGGCCTCTCCTCCGCCATTTAAAAAGTACACATACTTCATTGAATCCGGTGACACTTTCAACACAGCTTCGCACAGTTGGTTCTTATATTCTGAAGGAAAATAGTGGTTCCCTGCATCCACAAGTCTAGCTCCCTCGATCAATGCCTCCATAACTTCTTCATTCTTGTGCCCAAGATTAAATACACCGCCGTTGGAATGCATGTTAATGTATTCATTTTGGTCAAGGTCGCAAAATCGATTCCCGCTTCTTTCTCCCATGACCATCTCAATACCAAATCCCCGGAAGGTATCAACCTTGTTTGGATTCCATACCCGATACGCTTCTTCGTATATTTCATGTGCTTTCTGACTCATAGCTTTCTCCGTTTTCTTTTTTCTGTATTTTTGTTGCAGCCAGCTGCTTCCCTGTTATTTAAAATGGCTTTTTTACAGCAAGCTTGGATGTCATCTTTTCTTCGTCTATATTTCTGCCTTCGCTTTTAGCTTTTCCTTTGTTCTGGTTTTTGTCTTAGCTTTTGCCTTAGCTTTTGCCTTAGCTTTTGTCTTAGCTTTTGTCTTAGCTTTGTCTTAATTTGAAAATACCATCTCAGTGCTGGTCTTTGGAAGAGGAAGCGAACGGCTCTGATACTGGGCGATGTATTCTCTTGCCAGAACGGCAGTTCCTTTTGCGTAATAAACAAGCACTTCCGGTGTCAACTTGATCTCATCTCCGGCACCTGTTGCAACATTTCCTATACGAAAATTAATACTTTCCAGCATTCCAATCCGTCTTAGCATAATAAAGGTCTGGATCTCATCTTTGTCAGCTTTTGATATTGGCCTTGTACTTTCGTACCCTGAAATCACTTCCTTTATCACTTCGCTTATGTCCGAGCGGTGTGCCATCAGGGCAACGATACCACCGATATCATACATATACCATCCCCGTCCGCAGTCATCAAAATCAAGAACAGTAATCTTCTCGTTGTCCTGCAGCAGATTTGCCATACGTAGGTCACTATGGATCATTCCATAACGGTCTTTTCCTTTCCCATATGCATCAAGTCGCTTTTTCATGAGCTGAACGCATTCATCGATTGTTGCTACGTCCTTTTTCGATACGCAGGTCGTATCCATATAATGTGATCCGTAAAAATTATTCCATGGTTTTCCAAAGGTTCCATCCCAGTCCCATTCCATCCTGGAATAATAATCCGGTACAATCCAGTGATCCGAGTGATTATGAAGCGTCGCCGCAATCCTGCCAAGTTCCCGGTACATTTTTCTGTCTTTTTCGGTAAGTGGTGATGTCTTCTTTTTCTTACCTGTTACAATTTCTGCCACAGCCGCTATTTTGAATAACGGAAATGTTATAAAATTCGGTATCTTTTCCATAGAGTTCAAAAGCCCAGCCAGTTTTTCATTATCATCACTTGAGTCCTTAGGTGCAGAACCTTCTGCAAATGCAAAACAAACAACATGTCTTTTTTCTTCCATCTCTGGCGATTCGATCTCCTCCACATAATTTCCGTTCTTTGAAAGGACCGGGGTTGTCAGGTTCAGATCGGTTTCTTCTGAAAGGTCAAGAATCCACTGCAGCTCTGTACGTATGTTGTCAAGCTCTGCATAGTAAGTTCTGTGGACCCGCATGATTGCTTTTTCTTCCTCTCCCCAGGTTACAAGGAATGTAGCATTTTCAGAAAAATTCAAAAGCTTTAACTTTGCTTCCTTGGGGTAATCCCATTTTGATTTCACCCGTTCTGCCACCCGATAAAAATGCTCCAGCTTTTCTTCCAGTGGAAGTCTGTCAAATTTTGTCTCAGCAATATACATACTCATAATCCTTTCATACAAAAAGACGCCATCAGTTTCTGATGACGTCTTTGTCTGCTTTTTTCTATGAATACTATATTACACAAAAGACACACTAAGATAAATCGTAATATATAAACTTTTAATTGTTTTAAGAGGGAATATATTTATATTTTACCACATCAGAGCTGTTTTACTTTTATCTCTTCCATGAAGCAAGAGCTTTTAAAGAAAAATATCTGCACTTTTTGAGTTAACAAAAAACACCATCTCAGTCACAGATGGTGTAAATGGTTCCTGTTATAATGAAACAAACAGAATATATTCAATTCCTCCAGGTTTACTCCTGAAATGTTTTCATTGCATCCAGCGTCTTCTGCAATAATTCATCCAGTGTCCAGCCCAACTGATCTGCCCCCTGCTGAATAACTTCTCTGGAGCAGCCTGCGGCAAAACCCTTGCTCTTGAACTTCTTTTTTAGGGAACTAAGTTCAAGATCCTGAATGCTTTTTGAAGGTCGCATCAATACACTGGCTCCAATTAATCCTGTCAGTTCATCGACTGCGAATAACACCTTTTCCATCTCATGCACCGGTTCCACGTCGACGGTCAGACCATAGCCATGACTGGCGGTTGCATGAATCAGCCTTTCATCCAATCCTTTCTCCTTCATGATTTCCTGTGATTTTATGCAGTGCTCGTTGGGATACTGTTCAAAATCAAGATCATGAAGCAGCCCGACATTCCCCCAGAATTCCACTTCTTCCTTATACCCAAGTTTATCAGCAAAGTATTTCATGGTCTCTTCCACGACTCTTGCATGTTCCAGATGAAATTCCTCCTGATTGTATTCTGTTAGTAACTCCCAAGCTTCCTCTCTTGACATAATCAAAACCTCTTTTCTATTCATCAATTTTTATGATGGTGACAATACCTTTTCTGTCATACGCCAGTCTTCCAGACGAAAAGCAGTAAAATCAAACCGCCTTTTGTTAAAACTTCAGCATGCACACACATTCAATGTCTGCCGCAAGATGACTTCTAAATTCCTCTGCATCCTTAATTTTTCCTATCAGACTGCCATAGTGCGTTGGAATCGCCACCTTGGGTTTTATGGTATTGATTAATTCAGCTGCTGCTTTTGCGTTCATTGTATAGGTTCCGCCAATAGGGATCATGGCAACATCGCATTTAACTTTTTTATTTTCTTTTGTAACATCTGTGTCACCTGCCACGTAATAGGTAATCCCACTCATTGTTAAAAGGTATCCGATGTAATCACTGCTTTTGGGATGAAACGGTTTGCCCTCGTTGTATGCCGGGATTGTCTCAACCGTAAATCCTTCTATCGTGTATTTTTTTTCTGGTGCAACAAGGTGAATGGTTTCGCCCGGAAAATCAAGTGTATGAAGCTTTTCCTTCATTTTGACCGGAATTACAATGTGCGTGTTCTCCTTACGGACCATAGCAATATCTTCTGGTGAAAAATGATCGTAATGGTCATGGGTAATAAAGATAATATCTGCATCATGCCGCGCTTCTTTTATTCCAAATGGATCAAAGTAAATGGTTTTTTCATTTTCAATTCGTATAGCGCTGTGATTCAGAACAGCGATACCTTCAATCAATCTTTCTGCCATGCCTCTCTCCTTTTCAATGTCATACTGATTAATCGTCTTAACCGGACACCTGTCAATTCCATACAATCCATCTATAGTTTACTTCATCCTTATGTATTTGTAAATGAACATTCCAAATGCATAAGCTTATGACCTGTTGTAACGATGCTCTGGTATTTAGCAAAAATAGCTATATCTGGCTGATATAGCTATTTATATTCAAACTTAATACGGTTTAGTGTTTTCCATCGATACGACAGGCTGAACTTCCAAGCATATCTTCTGATATGACATCTTTGCAGAACTCCTGATTCTTCATCAGCCAGCTGTTAGCATACGAACAGGAAGCTACTGCCTTTTTGTTATTCTCACGAAGATAGCCTATGACTTTTTCCATGACTTTTCCTGCAATGCCCTGACCTCGAAGTGAGTCATCCACAAAGACATGCGTTATATCAATCTCACCATTTGACAGATTCTCCATTACTGCTTCTGCAAGCAGTTTACCAGTCTCATCAACAGATCTGATACCGTCTTCTTCATAAATCCATTCCATACGATTCTCTTTTCTTTCTGTTTGGGACAGTTCTGTTCTAACAAAACACTTAAATCCTTATATTCCATCTGGCTAACTGCCTTGTTTAATGGATCTTCTTGGCCTTTCTGACATGTTGGCCTTTTACTGTGTTTCTAAGCGTTACTATCCTGTTACGATTAATTGTTTCTATTGTTTCTTCCCTTTATTGAAGCACGGGCTGTATTATTTCCCTGAATATACGTTTCATTTCATAATTGCTTTTTGTTATTCCATTTGGAATACATTATTTCTCATTATAAGAACAGCAGTAATCTGCGTAACTTTTCACCTTCAACTGAAATTTTGAATTAGCCGGCACAGTAAACTGCTGTCCTTTTGCATAATTCCTGAATTCTGTTTCTCCGGGAAGGCATGCATCCATATCCCCGCCCAGGATCTCCATTACTTCCTCTGCCGCAGTACCAAATTCATACTCACCAGCCATCATAAAGCCCAGTGTCTTTCTCTCCCCGCTTTTAAAATATACTGTTCTGCTGGTTACTTTGCCATCGAAATATACATTTGCTTCCTTAACGACATCAACATTTTCAAATTTCATAATATAATTCCTCCAATCCTGCTCTTCTCTCTGCACATTTCCTGTTTCTACATTCCTACGGATACTATATTTAAACATTTTTTCTTGAAATTATCAAGAAGGATTTTCAATGACCAAACAGATATCTCCAGTCTGTTATGCCGCTTCTGTATACTTAGGAGCAGTAAAAGTTTTGAAGCTGTTCCAGAATCATTTTTTCTGCTTCTTTGCATAAACGACTTTGTTCTTCTGATTTTCTGTTATCTTCAAAAAAATAATCCGGACGATTTACCTCCAAAAATCCATGCAGTGCTCCCTTGAACCGCCTGCAGGTTACAGGAACACCGCAGTCAATCAGTTTCTTCGCATAGGCTTCTCCTGCAAAACGCAGGGAATCCAGTTCACAGGTCAGAAATATAGCCGGGCAAACACCCTCTAGTTCTTCCTCGTAAGCCAGCAATGGAGAGGCAAGTAAATGTCTGCTGTCATTGTTCTGGCAGTATAGACTTATAAAGTCCTTTGTTCCTTCTACCTCCTCTGCACTGCAGGATTTATCATACACATCCAAGGATGTAAAGAGATCCGAACAAGGATACACTAAAACCTGGCATACGAAACTTATCGTTCCTTTTGTTTTTGCCAGCAGGGCCACTCCTTCTGCGATGGAAGCTCCCGCACTGTGCCCACAAATTGCCATACGTACCGCATCAATTCCATAACGGTCTGCATTCATGGCAATATGTACCGCTGTATCATAAACTTCTTCAATGGCATATGGGAAAGGATGTTCCGGTGCTTTCTTGTAATTCACATTAAAAACAACTGCCTGCAGACGGTCCGATATCATACGGCAAAAGCTGTCTAAAAGTACAGCATCTCCACCAATAAATGCACCGCCATGCATATTTATGAGTACCGGCCGCCGGCTTTCGGTTCTTAGTGCCTTTTTTTCTGTAATGGTTGGGTCAGGGGTTTTTTTTAAAGTGTCTTCCGGCTTATAGATTATTACCTCAACCGGTTCCAGTCCCTTTCTTTCGATTGCGATCCTCTCTCCTGAAATCGGCCGTTCATCGTAGATTGGTTTCATCTTTTCATGCATGGCAATGGTTTCTTTTACCCGCTGTTCAAATGTCTTTGGCATAATGGTATCCTCTTTTCATTGCATTTCTTTCCTGTGTCCGCAGGTTACATAAACTTTCTTCTGCCTTATCTTCATCTTCATTATGCAAATTACATCTTTTGATTTGTTCGAAACGGTGCCAGTGGCAGTCCATTTTTTCCAAACAAAGGGACTTCACTGTAATTTGACCAACCGTATCTTGCTGCTTTTGGTTCTTTCACCTGTTCATTGCAAAGAAAAATCTTCGTATCCCTAATTACAAACTCTGCCGGATAATACACCTGGTCTTCTCCCGCGATTTCAAATCCGTTATACTCATTCTTCACAATAAACCCATCCTGTGCATAAGAAAAGCTTAGTTCCATTCCATTTTCCTTGTACTCAAAGGAATGATAAATCGGACCAAACGCATCTTTTTGCTCCATTGTTTTGTATACCTCACAAAATGCCTGCAAAGCCAGTCTTTTTCCCACAGGAACTTTATCTTTTGGATGGATTTCATTGAACTCGCCGCAATCCAGAATCACAGCAATTCCTGTATTCTTGACCGTACAATACGTATTCATCTGTGCTTCTCTTATTATACACCAGCTTTTATTATCAGGACTTCCTTCATAGCGGTGCATCGGAAGCTGAACCGTCAGGAAGGGGAGTTCCATGTCACCCCAATCGTCACGCCACTGTTTGATCAGCCTTGTCAGAAGCTTTTGGTAAAGCTCCGGTCTTGGATCGTCCGATTCACCCTGATAATAGATAAATCCCCTCAACGTGTATGGAGCCAGACGACTCAACATCGTCGTATAGAGGCCGCTTGGACGGAATGGATTCATACAGCTTTTGGGACCAGGCCACTGACAGGGGCCAAGTATTGCCTGCACTTCATCCCAGGTTATACCCGGTCTTTCCGTATAGAGCTTTCCGCATTCTTTATCCCATGCTGCATGATAGGTTTCATACGCCTTGAACTCTTTCACCTGCTCTTCTTCCGACTTTCCCTCGAGTGCCGGATAGTACTCATCCCAGAATACAGCCAGATCCTTATCTTCCCGAATCGCTTCTTCACTCATCCAGCAGGAAGCGAGTGTACCTCCCCAGTTGCATCCAATCACACCAACGGTCACACCAAGCTTCTGAGCCAGTTCTTTGGCAAATACATAACCGACGGCCGACCAGTGCTCTGCGCTCTTTGAATCAAATTCCGCCCAGCAGGTCTTTGCTTCCATCTCATAGAACGCTTCGTCCATATAAGCTCTTTTATTTGAGTAAAAAAATCGTACATTGGGATTCTTATCTTTCTTCAGCATTTCCTGCCCATTGGTACAATTCATAAGCTCATATTCCATATTGGACTGTCCGCCTGCAAGCCAGACTTCGCCGATGGCTATGTTGGAAAAGGTAACTGCGTCTTTGCCGCAGGTCACGGTCAATTCATATCCCTCCCCTGCTGCCATCGGCGGCAAAAGAAGAGACCATTTTTCCTCTTTTACCTTTGCAGAATATTGTTTCCCATTAAAATCAACCGTTACCTTTTGTCCTTCTTCCCCTTGTCCAAAAATCCCTATGTTCTTCTCTCTCTGCAGTACCATGTTATTACTAAATATTGCTGCGGTCTTAAATTCTGCCATTTTTGTCCCCTTTTTTTCTGATGATATAGGTTTATCGTTCTTTGCTTCACGCCCTTTAATGCTAGTCCTTAGTATTCATCCATAATTTTAAAGATATCTCCGGACATGTCAACAATATCCTCCAGCGGTATCCTGCTGCCATTACTCATAATCATGACCTGTTCGTTGGGATCTATTTTTTTTACGATTCCATCCTCCGTAACATAAACGCCGCCTTCTTTTCTTTCATCCGGCTTAAAATAAGTTACAGCGATCCGATCTCTGTCTTTTGCTTCAGCTGCCTGTGTTTCGATCGACCTACTCTGCTCTTTGATAATCCGAAGCTTTTTATCCAGCATTTCTTTTTCTGCTTCATCCAGTTCCACTTTATGATCCGTCAGCCTTGCCGTCTCCTTAATTACGCCTTCAAAACCAGTCAAGGCAGCAAAGGGGGAAAACTGGGCGGCACGATTGTATATTGTCATTGGTTCATGATTGGCAGAAATAGGGTGGGGAAGATTTATGATATCCTGATAAGGACTGTTTTTATTCACAGAATTCTTACTTTCCTTTTCCATAATGATTCGTCCTTTCTATCCTTTCCTTCCTCTAAGAAATTACCTTTGTCTGTATTGTTTTGTCCGTATTGCTTTGTCCATATTACTTCGTCTGTATTGCTTTGTCCGTATTGCTTCGTCCGTATTGTCTGTACTGTTTCTTCCCATACGTCATTATGCCTTATGTCCGCCGATCTGCTTATTTCTCTCCTTGGTCATGGCACCTTCTTCGAAATTCGTTCCTTTTAGAATTGCATTCTTCCCATACTTTTTCTTTATATCGAGCATGGCTCGCTGAATGCTTTTTTCTTTCTGTTTTGCAATTCGTTCGTCTTCTTCATTCTTTTGCTTTGCCTCATAATCGGTAAATAGATCCATCTGTTCAAATGGTTTTTCTGTGACAGCAGATTCTTCACTCACCACATGGTTTGCAGTTACATAGACTCTGCGGACTAGAAGATTCTCCTCCATAATCCTGGCATAAAGCTCCATAACAGCATCCAGTATCAGCTTTGTAGAAGATGTCTGACTTGGCAGGTTGATTGTGCCATGAGCGCTCTTTGGAATCTTGCGTCCGTACTGGTCTGTCGTGATCGGTCCTTTGTATTTCTTACTGATTACAGGGTCGGTAAGATTCTCAATATCATATCCTATCGTCATGACGATCTGATCCGTCACAAGTCCTTTGTCGACAAGATCAAGGACCAGAAGATCTGTCATCTCCCGGACAATGATCCGTGCTTTCTCATACGTGTATGGATATTGCAGGACCTGCCCCGAGCCTATGCTGTTCGTGGTAGGTTTATATCCTTTTATATCGTTTATCGTACAAGGCTCCCATCCCCACGCGTGATCGATCAGGAGCTCTGCATTGACGCCAAAAATCTTATACAGCAGATCCTCGTTATAGAACTCATTCTTCCGGCCCAGTGAACATCTTGCAATATCCCCCATGGTGTGGATTCCGATTTCTTCAAGCCGCTTGGCATACCCTCTTCCGACGCGCCAGAAATCCGTCAGTGGCTGGTGAGTCCATAAAATCTGACGATACGATATCTCATCTAATTCTGCAATTCGAACACCGTCTTCGTCTGCCGGCATATGCTTTGCTACGATATCCATGGCCACCTTACTTAGATACAGATTTGTACCAACCCCTGCGGTTGCCGTAACTCCGATTGTCCAAAGCACATCCCGTATCATCTTCATGGCAAACTCTCTTGGTGAAAGTCCTGCTGCCTGAAGGTAATTCGTTACATCCATGAAGACCTCATCCACAGAGTAGACATGAATGTCCTCCGGAGCCACATAGTTCAGATAGATATTATATATTCTACTGCTGTATTCCATATATTTTTTCATCTGCGGTGGTGCTGCAATATAATCAATGGAAAGTTCCGGTGACTTGGCAAGCTCAGTGGCATTAATGGAGGAACCTGTAAAGGTACGACCCGGTGCTTTGCTCTTCCGGTTACCATTCTCTTCTTTCACTTTCTGTACCACTTCAAATAGTCTTGCCCGCCCCGGTATCCCGAACTTTTTTAAAGAAGGTGATACCGCAAGGCAAATGGTCTTCTCCGTCCGGCTGGCATCTGCAACGACCAGATTCGTGGTAAGCGGATCAAGCCCCCGTTCAATGCATTCTACGGAAGCATAAAAGGATTTCAGATCAATCGCTATATAGGTACGTTTTTTTTCGTCCTTTCCCATATCAGTTCAGCCCTTTCCACTCGAAACAATGAAGATGTAATATCTATATTATAAACGTTTGTTCTGTTTTTTTCTACTGCTGCCTTCTATTAATTTAGTAAAATATCCGCACTGGTGCGTTTCGCCAGATATTAATAAAGAAAGCAGCGTATCTCTACGCTGCTTATCTGTATTTTCTTTATCCTGTTACATGCAGATTATTCACATATATACCAGGTGCCAGAACCTGAAAGCTCTTTGACATGACCATAGATACCGAATCCATCCTGCTGCCGATAGCCTCGATGGATAAGAGCAGTTCTTTCATGTTGCCGCTCATCGTAATTCCTTCCACCACTCCCGTCGGTCTTCCCTTACTATATACAATTCCTTTGCAGGGAATTGCAAAATCTCCGGATGCAATATTCAGGGAATGAAACATATCATAAGATTCATAAATATAGATTCCCTCATCAAGCATAGATAACAGCTGTTCCTGCGTTTTATCTCCTGCCTCCAGACAAAAGTTGGTTGGTATCACACGAATCTGTGTCTGATCCGATATAAGATTCACATCCCGACCGGCATTTCCAGTCGCCAGTTCTCCCATTTTCCCTGCGGAATCAAGATTGTGTAAAAGTCCATTCATTCTTCCGTTCTTTATAACGTAGGTATTCTTCGTCTTTGTACCCTCACAGTCAAAGTCTTTCTGATATCCATACCCTTCGCAGTTTTGACAGTCCACCAGATTTACAAGTTCGGATCCGATTTTTTTGCCAAGTAAGCCAGAAAAAGCTGAACCACGGCTCAAATATTCCGGTCCCGCAAACATCTGCCATGCTGTAAGTAATATATTACAGACAACCGTGCCATGCAATACAGCAGGAACATCGTTTTTTGTAAGTCTGCCGGTCATGACCGGCAAATCAAGCCACTCTCGTATTTCCTCCAGAAAAAGTTCTGTTCTTATGTCATCGAGGCAATCCTTTGTTATTTCTTTTACCATTGATCGATGTACCGGTTCACAGCAGGTCAGATTGATGCTCGCTTCGTAGTACTTCTTTTTACAGGATTTATCAACTCCATAGGAATTGACAATACCATATTCCTGAATGGTCTCTGTCAGTTTCACCTCAATGTATGAAAACTGATCAGACAGCTTCCCAACTTCATGAGAGAGTTCTTTTGCCTTATTGTATAAAATGACTGTTTCCGTGTGCTCCAGTGTGCTGTCATCACAGAAATTGTCCTCGGCCTGCTTTTGAAATGCTTCTCTCCTGGCCGTTGTTACATAGTTAGAATTCTCATATGCTTCTCTCAGAACTTCCCCCGGGTCTTTCTCAAGATCCTGAAGATATACCATACCTGTTTTATCCCCGCTTACCCTGACAAAGAGAGCTGTCTTATTGAAGGACTCCATTTTCCCGGGCTTTTGGTTGATCAGCCCGACACAGACAGCATCCTTCTTTTCCGCTTCCACTTCCGCTTCTTTGTACTCATTTGACAACATGCAAAGACAGTCTCTGTATTTGTTTATTTCTTTCATACGCACCTCACCCAACTGACATCTCCGAAATCCTCACCATTGGCTGCATTGCTGTAACGGGAACAAGGCCCGAGGCTGCTCCGCAGAAGCTTCCCCCTTCAAACCCAAGATCTTTGCCGACCCGGTCGACCTTTTTCATGATATCCAGTCCATTTCCTGTCAGCATGATTCCTTTGATCTGTCTGTCGATCTGTCCATTTTTAATCAGGTAACCTTCGTTGACCTGTATGGAGAACTGTGTTCCTCCAAAACCACCGCCAAGACTTTCTACATAAAGCCCCTCCGGCAGAGAACGAATCATTTCTTCTTCCTCATCTTTTCCAGGAGCAAGATACGTATTCGTCATTCGAGCGACCGGCGCAAAGGTATAATTCTGCCTTCTGCCATTCCCGGTACTTTCCCTTCCTATCATTCTTCCATGAAGACGATCACACATGTATTCTTTTAATACGCCATCTTCTATGAGAACATTTCTTTGCTTTTTATGCCCTTCATCATCAATGGCATCGCTCCCATAATAGTTTCCAAGGGTTCCATCATCCAGCAGTGTCACTTTGTCCGAAGCTACTTTTTCCCCTATCTTATCAACAAAGAAACTCTGCTTTGAAGCAATGGCGGTGGCTTCGAGTGTGTGTCCGCAGCATTCATGCCATAGTGTCCCACAGGCTCCTTTGGCCAGCACGACCGGCATTACACCAGGTCTTATCGTGTCTGCCGTTCGCATGTTTTCCATTCGCACCGGCAGGTTCTTTGCAAACTCAAAGTATTCCTTGTTATCGATAAAGGCTTCAAAGCCTTTTGCTCTGGTATAATCTTCCCAATGAGAAAAGCTGTTCTTCTCATCTCCGGTCACCATTTTAAAACGTACCCTTGACGATATTCGTCGGTCACCGGTATAAAGACCTTCACTGTTTGCGATAAGGATTCTTCTGTCTGTATCAAAATAATCAAGTTGGGAGGAAAGCAGTTGGTTATTATCCTTCGTCGTTTCATACGTCTCCTGCAAAAGCCTGATTTTATCCTTGTAGGATACGGTGGAGGGGTAACGCAGTATTGTATTCGGATTCTTATGACTGACTTCCTGAAGTGTTTTGCCTGTACCGGCTTTCTGGTTCTGTTTCAATGTAATCTCCATCAAACCAGAAGCCCGCAAGGCTAAGTCCGTCAAAGATGCTTCACTGGTATCATTCGAATACAGGTAAATGCTCTGAACACCTGCCAGTACATATAGACCAACACCTTTGATATGTTTTGTTTTTACACCCTGCACCATACCATTTGTCTGTGTGATATTCGTCTCATCCTGCTCTTCAAAGAATGCTTCAGAAAAATCTCCGCCTTTTGATCTGGCCAGTTCAAGAATGTCCTGTAATCTGTTTCTCTCTATCATTTCAGCCTCATTTCTTTCCTTACACTTGCATAACTATCAGGAATAAAGAGAATGGTACTTCTGTCTTCCCCAAACAATATCGTTACTGTCCCAGGTCTGTAGCACCTATCTCATTCAGATCTTTATAAATGGTGTATTTCGATACGTTAAGTTTTTCTGATAAACTGGGAACGCTTTTTTGCATCTGGAAGAAATTCTTTTCATTCAGCGTCCGAATTAAAGCAAGGCGTTCCTTCTTTTTCAGCTTGCGATTGTCTGCACCGGTAAGCGATAAGCAGGAATCCAGCAGATTCTCCATTGTATTCTCTTTCTTTTGATTCAATGTTGTAAATAAATCTCCGTCAAACGATAAAAAGCTTTCTATGAAGGAATCCATCAGTTCGAGCTTGGTCACATCATAGTTTATGCCCAGTACATAGTAATAATCTTCTCCAACAAAAGGAAAGCTGGAAGACTTGATGGTCTTTCCGGAAGGATGCCGTACCATCTGATTCATAATCCCTGTCTTAGCTTTTTCAAAATCAATGTTCTCAAGTTCCAGGACCCCGCCCAGGATTCCGATGGTTGACATAACTTCACGACCTGACACATGGCCGTTGAAAATTGCAACATTGCAGAATTTTCCGTTTTCAATCTCCTGCACCACGGTCTCACAATTTTGTCCGAACATGTTCGCTATCCCTTCTGCAAGCCCATAAAGCATGTGAAACACTTTCTCTTTGTCCATTTTTACTCCATTCTTGTGCTTGTTTCCACACATAATCGTTTGTGCTAAAGCGTACACAGCAAAACTTATTGCTATGATTTGCACTCATTTCAAGAACCTCTCATAATCCTGTGCATGATCTTTGCAACTGCCAGCTTACTGTACAATACTCAAATGCAATCTTTGTATTACCTTTTTTAGTTCCTCAAAAGGTACTGATATATTGATTCTTATAAATCCTGGTTCGCATCCATAGGTCTCCCCAACATCACAAATGCATCCGGCTTCTTCAAAGAATTTCTCATAGGCCTCATCATTCTCAAGTCCCAGTTCCCGACAGTCGATCCATAGAATGTATGTACCTTGCGGCTGTATGACCTTCATCTGCGGCAGATATTCCTTACAATAGGCATCCAGCCACAGATAGTTGTTCCAGCAATACTTCATCATCTCCTTCAGCCATTCACTGCCAGTCCTGCTGTAGCCGGAAAAGTATGCCGCCCGCACCATCGGATTAAAGCTTCCAAAATGGTCTTTGTTCCTTTGAACCAGAAATGCATCGCGCAGTTCTTTGTTGCGAATGATCATATTTCCATGAGGAACACCAGTCATGCTAAAGGTCTTACCAAGCGATGTTCCGGTGATGCATTTCACATCAAAATCACAGACCTGGTCAAACGTATACATTGGAACACCCTCATACACAGTATCTGCAAAGATTTCATCGCTGTAGATGATAATATCATTCTCAAAGGCAAGTTTTCCTATTTTTTGTATATCCTCACGCCCCCAAACTTTTGCGATCGGGTTATGGGGATTACAAAAAACAAGAACCTTATTCTCGGGTTTTTTCATCAGCTGTTCCAACAGCTCATAATCTATGGAATACGTATTCTCTTCAAAAAGCAAAGGACAGTCAACTTTTACCCTGCCATTTAGTAAGGCCGGTTTAAATGTATTATGATAGGTCGGCGTCAGTCCGATAAAGCCATCCCCGGGTTCCGTAAAGGCACGGCAGATCGTCCCGGCGGAATGTGTCATTCCATAAGTCACTACGATCCATTCTTTTTCAATCTCCCAGTTACGCTGTGACTTCATCCATTCCGCTACCAGCTGCAGATACGAATTATCAACCGCACTGTAAGCTATGGTTCCCGTATCCAGCCATTTTTTCAATCCTTCTATAAAAAAATCCGGTATCCTGAATTCAAATTCTGCGCCCCACAGGCTGATCAGCCCTGCATCTTTTACTTCCCTGGGCGTACACAGCTCCCGAATCGTGGATAAGCCTTCTCTATCTGCAAGTGTATCAAATTCCAATGGCATCCCTATTCTATCTCCTCTTATCTATATTTATGACAGCATGTTTTATGCCCGTTCTCTGACTCGGTCATATGGGGATCTGTCGTTCTGCAGACATCCATGACCACCGGACATCTGCTTGCAAAACGGCAGCCGGGTTTTGGATTGATCGGGCTTGTTACTTCACCTATCATCGGTGTTTTTTTATGAATCTTTGTATAATCCGGATTCGCTACCGGTACCGCCTCTAACAATCCCCTGGTATACGGATGCATTGGATGAAGATAGACTTCATTCGTGGGGCCGTACTCTACGATCTTTCCCATGTACATCACAGCGATATTATCTGAAATGTATCGTACCATAGACAAATCATGCGCTATGAACAGATAGGTCAGATTCCGGTCTTTCTGTAACTTAGTCAGCATATTAATGACCTGCGCCTGAATTGATACGTCGAGTGCTGAGATTGCTTCATCGCACACAATGAACTCCGGGTTTACAGCCAACGCTCTCGCAATCCCAATTCTCTGCCTCTGACCACCGGAAAATTCATGCGGAAACCGGTTCATGTGATCCCTGTGAAGTCCTACTACGTTCAAAAGTTCAATGATCCGTTCCCTTCGTTCTGCCTTCGTTTCATACAGCTTATGTATGTCCAGACCTTCGCCGATGATATCTTCAACGGTATAAAAGGAATTTAAGGACGCATACGGATCCTGGTAGATCATCTGCATTTTCTTTGTTAACTCTTTTTCTTGCCTTTTCGAGATCTTACTGATATCCTTTCCGTCAAAAGAGATCTTCCCGCCATCCGGTTCATAGATGCGGAGCAGAGTTCTTCCTACCGTCGTCTTACCACAGCCGGATTCCCCTACCATTCCAAGCGTTTCCCCACGGCGAATGGTAAAGCTTACATCATCCACTGCTTTTAGTATATGTTTTCCGTCTATGCGAAAATCTTTTTTTAATCCTTGTACATCAAGGAGAATTTCACTCATTGCACTTCCTCCTCGTTCAGCAGGGGCTTGGGAATAACCGCGGTTGGAGCTTCCACTTTTGGCGCTCTCTCATCCAGCAGCCAGCATCTGGTACTGTGTCCATTCTCTTCCCTGTATTCTTCCGGTGCTTCCTTCCTGCAGGCTTCCATGCAGTAGGCACATCTTGGTGCGAACGCACAGCCGATGGGCGGACAGAACATATCCGGCGGTGTACCTTTGATCGAATAAAGTTCCGTGCTCTTATCTGTCTCCATACCGGGCATGGCACCAAGCAATCCCCAGGTATACGGATGCTTTGGATGAAAAAATAATTCTCTGGCACTTGCCGTCTCAACAATCTGACCGGCATAGATCACAGCGATCCTATCAGCCATCTCCGCAACAATACCAAGGTTATGGGTCACCAGTAAGATGGATGCCCCGGTATCCTTCTTCAGCTGATTCATGATATCAAGAATCTGTGCCTGCATGGTAACATCCAGTGCCGTCGTCGGTTCATCGGCGAATAACAGAGACGGCTTTGAGGAAATGGCTATTGCGATCATGACTCTCTGCCGCTGCCCGCCGGACAGGGTATGCGGGTATCTCTTATAGATTTTATCGGGGTTCGGAAGTCCGACCTGACGTAACATATCAATGGCGATCTCTTTCGCCGTCTGTGCCGAAACCTTCTGGTGTTTTCTGATTCCCTCGGTCATCTGTCTTCCGACACGCATGGTCGGGTTCAGAGAAGTCATGGAATCCTGAAATATCATGGCAAATTCTTTTCCACGGTATTTCTCCATCTCTTTGTCTGACTTTGACAGTATATCTTCCCCTTTATAGGTAATGCGTCCGCCCTTAATGCGCGCCGGCGGCATCGGCAGGATTCCCATGATTGCCTGCATACTCACAGATTTTCCGCCGCCTGATTCACCAACGATAACCAGAGTCTCTCCTTTATTCACTTGAAAGCTGACACCTCTGACGGCTGCGACTTCTCCTGCAAAGGTCTGAAATGACACCTGTAAATCTTCAACATTTAATAATGGTTCCATCATCTTATCCTCAACTCCTGAACAATTCTTATACACATTTCTTCCAATCTTCCTGTGTGCTGCCAAACACCAAAGGTTATCGTATCTGGTCCGGGCACTAGTTACTAAGCTTTGGATCAAGTGCATCCCGCAGACAATTTCCGAATATGTAGAACATCAGTATGGTAACACTGATAATAACTCCCGGGAAAAGCAGCTGATACGGGTAAATACGAAATACTGCCGCACCTGCCTGAGAAAGCTGTCCCCACGATGTCATCGGTGATTGGACTCCCATACCGATAAAGCTGAGATACGCCTCCATAAAGATTGCTGCCGGAATACCGGAGGTAATGTTAACGACCAGCTGTCCCATGATATTGGGCATTATATTCTTAAAAATAAGTCTTCCCGTGCTTCCGCCAAGTGTTTTTGTTGCAAGGACGAATTCACGGTTCTTGAACTGCATGACACGGCCCCTCACATTTCTTGCCGGTCCCATCCATCCAACCATAGCCAGTGCTGCAATGATCGTTACCGGACCTCCGCCCAGGAACAACATCAGCATGGTTATATATACCAGGGAAGGAATGCATACTCCCACATCAATAATTCTCATTGTTACAGAATCAATCACCCCGCCAAAGTACCCGGCGATTCCACCGATAATGATACCAAGTATTTCCGGAATGATAGAACCAAACAAGCCTATGGTCAGAGAAACACGGGCTCCTACCCAGATTCTGGTCCACATATCTCTTCCGACAGCATCCGTACCGAACCAGTGCAGAGAAGAAGGTCCTTTATTTCCGTCCATAATATTCGTCATATCAAATTCATACCGGCTTACTAACGGAGCAATAATTGCCAGTGCTGTTACCAGAATAATATAGGAAAAGGTAACAACAGCTGCTTTATTTGTTCTCATTTTGCGCATCACGGATTTCACAAAGCTTTCACTTGGTCTCACAATGGAATCAGCTGCCCCTGCAGACTCTCTTACCATGACAAAATCTTTCTTCGTTACAATACTCATTGTTCCTCCTTACTTCGTGACCCTGATACGCGGATCGATGACTCCATATATGATATCCACAATAAAATTCGCAATGACTACAAATACACCGAGAAAGACCGTCAGTCCCAGAATCATGGTGTAATCAAGCGCCTGTACACTGGTTACAAAGTAGGAACCGATTCCTGGTATTGCAAAGATATTCTCCACGACAAAAGAACCCATCAGAATGCCTACCAGCTCCATGCCCATCATCGGAATCATCGGAATTACGGCATTTTTAATCTGATGCCGCCATACGATCACTGCTTTTGACAGTCCTTTTGCCTTAGCTGTCTTCACGTAATCTTCGTTAACGATTTCCAGCATCAGCGTTCGCATCGACCTTGTTCTGCCTGCGATACTCCCAAGAGCCAGTGTAAGCGTCGGAAGTATGGTATAGCTAAAACCTTTCCATAGAGAGACAGGGAACCATTTTAATTCAACCGCAAAAATCAACTGCAGCAATGCGGCTACAATAAAGACAGGTACCGAAACACCAAGAGCCGAGAAGCCTACCAGCAGATAATCCACCGTTTTCCCTCTTCTTTTTGCTGCAATGATACCAAACAGGAATCCCAGCGGAATCGATATAAGATAAGCCTGAAGCCCCAGCTGCGCAGATACCGGAAATGTCTTGGCGATAATACCGTTCACCGTCTGTCCTGCGTACTTATAGGAATATCCCAGATTCCCATGCAGCAGATTTTTCATATATATGAGATACTGTTCACTTAAAGGTCTGTCTAACCCATAGTACTCCGTAAGCTTATCCAGTGTCTCAGTCGACAGAATCTTTCCTGAATTTACAGCGATCGGATTGCCGGGCAGTACATGGACCAGAAAGAAACTAATCGTCACGATCAGCCAGATTGTCACAATGGATATTATAACTCTGCGCAGAATATACTTCTTCATTTGATTTCCTCATCTTTATACAACAGTTTTCATATCTATTTATAAAAGGAACACAGATTGCTATGTGTTCCTTTTATCTGATTCATATTTTAAAAATTTATTTGGTAAATGTCAAATGATTGAACTGGAACTGGAAGGCTGCACCCGGTTCAACATAACCTTCCACACCTTCTGCAATGGCATAATAGAAGGTCTGGTTGTAGAGCGGAACAAAGGAATATTCATTTAACAAAGCTTCTTCTGCTGCCGCGATCTTCTGATAATATACATCGGAATCGTATTCTTCGTTGTTCGCATCAGCTATCATATCGGTAATATCGGTCGACCAGTCAGCGGAAAAGAACGAATAGTCTCCGGTCGATGTAAAGGATTTAATGATATCATCTGCTGATACAGAGCATCCCAGAGAAATCATGAACATATCATAGTTGCCTGTGTAGAAGTTCTGAATTGCTGTACCGATTGGGTACTGAACGAACTGAATACTTGTGATTCCAAGTGACTGTTTCCAAATGTCTGTGATCGTCTCACCGAGAAGTTTCATATCGTCACGTTCAAAAGACATGTAAGTCATTGCCGGAAGTTCGGACACATCACTGTACCCCAGCTCACTAAGTGCTGCTGCAAGATACTGCTGTGCAAGTTCAATGTTGCCACTTACCGGTGCGGTATCTACCGTATACTGTTCTACGTATTTTCCTGTTGCTGTAGGGTAATTGGCACTTACTGCACGGTTCGTACCGATGAACCCTTTGCTGACAGCACCACTGATCGCACTTCTGTCCAGTGCATAGGTCAGAGCCATTCGAAAGTTCAGGTTGCTAAGAACTGCGGTCGCTTCATCGGAAGTCCCGGTTTCTTTGATCCAGAGGAACATCTCCGTGCTTCCTTCATAACTCTTAATAAAACCATCTAAGGTTGCAAGATAATTCGTATCAACGCTTGCTGCAATGTCAAGTTCACCATTTTCGAACATACTTACTTCCGTATTGGCAGAATCAATGTCAAGAATATTTACGGTCTTGATCGGGAATTCATTGGCCGCATTCCACCAGGAATCATTCTTTTCAAAGGTCATGCTTGTATCAATGGTCCATTCGGTTAAGGTGTAAGGACCGGAACAAAGAATTGTTTCAGGAGATGTACCATATTCTTCCCCAAGAGATTCTGCAAATTCTTCTCTGACAGGGAATACAGGGTAAATAGAAATCGCCTTAATAAATGCTTTGTTCTCTTTTTCAAGCGTGATCTCCAGTGTCTTTTCATCCACTGCTGTCACGGCTACCTCTTCTTTTGTACCCTCTGCGCTGTTGTAAGCCGTTGCTCCTTTGATTCCAAGATAGTAGGAAAGGCTGGAAGCACCTGAATCCGGTGCAATTGTTTTAAGGATGGCATATCTGAAATCTTCTGCTGTGACACTGGTACCGTCAGAGTATAACAGGTTGTCCTGTAAATGGAAGGTATAGGTAAGTCCATCCTCTGAAATGTCATATGATTTTGCCGCATCATTTTCAATGGTTCCATCATAGTAACGTACAAGGGATGACATCAAAAGATACAAGGCGTCATAATCATTGGATGCCTGAGAAACGAACTGGTTCAGAGTCAAAGCGGTACCTGCTGATACATTGATCGTATCCATACTGCTTGTTGTATCTGCATCGCCGGTGCTGTTGTCTGTCTGTGTATCTCCTGACGAGGTGTTGCTGTTCTGTGAATCATCTGCTGAGGTGTTATTCGTTGAATCGTTGCTGCTGTTCGTTGAATAAGTACCACATCCACCCAGCATACTTACTGCCAGTATAAATGTAAGAAATAATACTGCGATTTTCTTTTTCATAATTCTCCTCCTTAAAAATCAAGGCAAGAACCCCTTGGATCCTTGCCTCATTGCAATTTTATATTCCACATTATATACATACACTAACTTATTGTCAAGTTTTTTGTAGACTATTTATTAGTTTTTATATTTGCATCTATTTTAATAGAATAAATATGCACCGTTGCATGGAAAAGGACCGACCTGCTCTCCTGTTTTCCAAATTCAAATGAATCCTTCCAACATTCCATTTTGCAAATCAGTCCTTTTTTACTGCATTAAATTATCTGTTTTTTTGATTTTTAAGATTTCCACAGTGTTTTTTCTTATTTTATCTTCTCGGCCAGCATATTCTCCATCTGCTGAAGGAAATCAATAACACTGCAGATAATGCTTGATTTCTTACTGATCTTCTCATCCAGTTTATCAATCTTCTGACCAAATGCATGTACCGTATCAGAGATGGAATCCGCACCTTCCGCAGCCCCATTGATACGGTCGCTGGTCTTTGTAATACCGGAAATGATCTGTCCGCTGAAGTTCTTGACCTCTTCCGTACAGGTGGTCACCTTTTCAATGTTTCGCTGAACTTCATTCACCTTGCCAAGGTTTGCAGCACTGGTGCTCCTGGAAGCTTCTATAGCCGAATTAACATCATTAATGCTGCCAAAAAGCTCTTTGATACTCTCATCGATACCATCGACCATTTTCTTCGTAGAAATCGAGAGTTCGCGGATCTGCTCTGCAACGACGGCGAAACCTCTTCCGGCTTCTCCGGCTCTTGCTGCTTCAATGGAGGCATTCAGGGCCAGGAGATTGGTTTTAGAGGCAATCCCGGTAATACCATTCGACATCTTCTGAATGTTCGCAAAATCCAGTTCAAGTTTTTGAAAGACGTTTGCAATCGAGTCCATCTGTTCATTTGAACTATTAATGTTGTCAGTCAGCTCTTCGACCTTTGTCTCCGTCTGCTGTATCATGGCATCCGAACGGCCTACGACCTCATGAATCTGCTGTGCATACGAACTGAATTCTTTAAAGTCATCGTTTATATCAAGTATCATTGTATTTATGGAAGTGATCGAATCGTACGTCTGTGTTATTTCTTCCATGTATTTGGATACTTCCACTTCTTCCTGCATAAGCTGCTCGATTTTATCTTCGATATGAAGAACACCATAATGAAGGCTCTGATCCGTTGACTTATCCCACCTTATTGTTCCTGCACCTGAAGACTTCTCAAAATCATTTCTGCCCTGTTCGGTTTGTTTCGCACTGCTACTAGAAGATTCAATGTTCTTCCCAGCGTTCTTGTTCTTATTTTTTTGTAACCAGCTCATCTTTCTCCCCCTTACTCAAACACAGCCAGTACCATGGTCTGGTTAAAATGCTGCTCTTTCAGCTGTTCTCCATAACCTGCAAATCCAATATAATTTCCAACCGTGCTTCCGACGTTTGCTGCAAATTCATTCAGATAGCCATTTCCCTCGAACAGCATAGAGCGGGCCAGACAGTTCACCATTAGCGTAAGACTTGGATTTTTACAGTCACTTTTCACCTTTTCAAGGGTAGCATGGATTACATTTCTGTAGTCATCCGGTTCAAGAAGTACGACCTGAGAGTTATTGTAGATTCTTGCGTGGTATTGCATGGCAGAGCCATTCACTACACAATTGTTGGCAACTATGAACATCTCATTTCCGATAATTCTTCCCATTGGGTAACTGTCAAGATATTTTGGCAGTTCTGCAATGGTCGTTCCAAGCGCTTCTGCCATGACCTTCGCCGCCGGTTTATGATTGTATTCGTATACAGTACGTGTTCTTACATCGACTTTAGTTGATTTAAAATAATGCTCTGTCGGTTTGTAGATGTTCTCCCTGTAAAGTCTTATTTTCCCGCCCAGATTCTCAATTAATACAAAAGCACAGGCGTTCTGATATACCTGACCCTGAAAGGCAATCATTGTTTTTTCAGCTCTTCCCCTGTCACCGGAAGAACCGCCAAATACCCGGATTCCTTTTTCAGCAAATACCGAGTTCAGTGTTGATAAGACTAGCTCTTCACAGCTGATCAGTGCACTTGAGAATTCAAGGCAGATCGAATTTTCTGGTTTGTTGAAGGATGAGGCCGCTTTCTTCACACGTTCTACATGTTTTAACGGATATTTATCTGCATCTTCCAGTATATTTGCTTCACATCGTATTCCATCTTCGATGACAAGCAGCATCAGGGTGTCTTTAAATGCTCCTTTGTTGCTGAATGCGGCAAATGTCGTAGCGCCCATTGTAATTGTATTCGGATATCTTGCTGCTAACTCTGCTGCGTTTTTTTCAAATTCATCAATACCTGAAAAAAATAAGATCAAATGCGGATGCTCAGAAACAAGCCCGGCATCCTTAATTGCTTCCTCTAATTGCCTTTTGTTGCTTTTCCCAATTTTGCAGTTCATGTTCCCCTCATTTCTTTGAATGTTAAATAAATTAAGTCTTTTGTTAAATAAACAGAAAAGATGTGACAAAATACCCAGTATCACATTCGGTAGTTTATCACATCTTTATACAATTTAAAAGTACTTTAACGATTCTTTGACTAAATTTTAACATTGTTATTTCTTCAGTTCATTATTTTATGGACGCAAAAACACCATCTTACACATTATTTAACTAAATATTTAATAAAATTTACATGCCAAACCGTGAGTTTACTCAGCCCAGGCTTGTGTCACAGTTTTGCAGGACTTGACCTTTCCATCTTTATCATTTAAAGCCTCATCCATGCATAAGCTCAGGTAGGAATCCTGCAAAGCATCTGCCAGGCTGTAAAACTCTTTTCCTGTCGTCAGATGGTCTGCCATCCCCTGCAGGCAGGATGCAATCGCGATCTCATCATCATTCAGCCGGGCATGCTGGAACGGCATCTTATAAAAGTATTCTTCTCCCAGCATCATACCATAATGCGCCCACTCCTGATTGTCGTAAACACCAAGGTCGATTCTTTTTAATGTCTGTGTAACCGGAAGGTTCTCTTTTGTCAGGTACCGTATGGTATAATCATCAATCTCACCTCTGGTACCCTGTATGCTGATTTGTCTGGTACGTATGGAAGAATGGTACTGTATTCCTCCGAAATCATAGAAAGCGATCTTTCCATTCTCAAACTCAAAGGTTATACGGTCTCTTGATGCTTTTACAAGCTCACCATCAAAGACCATACCTTCCCGTCCACCAGTCTTTGTTACATCGAACCAGTAACGCTTCCCCCGGATCTCACAGTTTTCAAAGGTCAGTCCAAAAATCTTTCGTATAATGCTTACTGCATGATAACCATGTATAGTCGAGAGATTAATGTTCTGAACATCTCCAATCTTGCCTTCTGCGATTGCCTGAAGCCAGGAAGCATATAAGGGCTGAACAAAGTATTGCTCTGCCACCTGTATCTTAGTCTTTGTTTCTTTGTGCAGCTTCCAGATCTTCTCAAGTTCGTCTATGGTATCTCCCGGCGGTGTCTCGCACAGCACCGGAATGTTATCCTTGAACAACTGCTCAAGATAGGAAAAAGAAAATCCTTTTTTAACGCAGAGTACAACAAAATCCATGGAATATGCTTTCAGCTCTTCCAACGTGTTCACGACCGGAACATTGAACTTTAAGGAAAAGGCTTCTCCTTTTTCCTTATCTCGTATCAGTACTGCTGCCACCTTAAAACGTTCCGGTACAAGTATCGCAATTCGCAAATAGAACTCCGCTCTCCATCCAGATCCGATCAAACCATATGTAACCATATATGACTCCTTTCTGTGCTGGTTCTGTCCAATAAACAGGTACGAATCAGGTAATTATTTTACCCGACTCTTACAGTAAGATGTTGGAGCAAAAGGTATTTTGCCCTCAAGATACTTATGGATCGTTACACACTATGTATTCTCACAATCCTTGTATCTTTATTAATTAAGTATAACACAATCATTATAACACAGTGAATAAAAAAAGTGACCGGATATTCCAAAGCTCTTTCCTCAAAAAGGCTTTCCGGATGGAATACCGGTCACATTCAAACCAACTTATCTTTTCTATTATCTACTGTCTGATCTTTATATGTACTTCTCGAAGCTGCTGTTCCGTAACATCACTTGGTGCTCCGCAAAGCAGATCCTGTGCGCTTCCGCTCATTGGGAAAGCAATGACTTCGCGAATGTTCTCTTCGTTGCGAAGAAGCATGAGCATACGGTCAACACCCGGTGCCATACCGGCGTGCGGCGGTGCTCCGAACTGGAAAGCCTGATACAATGCTCCGAATTTTGTTTCCAGTGTTTCCTTCTCATACCCTGCAATTGCAAAAGCTTTCTCCATGATCTCCATATCATGATTTCGTACAGCGCCGGAAGAAAGTTCAATTCCGTTGCAAACGATGTCATACTGGTAAGCAAGGATCTCAAGCGGGTCTTTGTTCATCAGGGAATCCATTCCACCCTGCGGCATTGAGAACGGATTGTGTGTGAAAATTATCTTCCCGGTCTCTTCATCCTTCTCATACATTGGAAAATCATTGACATAGCAGAAACGGTATGCATTCTTTTCTAACAGGTCAAGGCGAAGGGCAAGTTCTGTACGAATCTGTCCGGCATATTTGCTTGCCTTTTCTTCATGATCGGCAATGAAGAAAATTACATCTCCGGATTCAAGTTTTGCAAGTTCCCTTAGTTCTCCCTTCCTATCATCCGGGATAAATTTATCGATCGGTCCTTTATAGGATAAGTCTTCTGCAATCTCAAGGTATCCCAGTCCGCCCATGCCGATAGACTGTGCAAAAGCTAAAAGCTTTTCATGGAAGCCTTTTGATAATTCTGCATGTACCTTCAGGGCACGTACGGTCTTCTTGTGAAATGGTTTAAACGTACATCGCTGGAAGAACTCTGTCACATCAATGATACGAAGCGGGTTGCGAAGGTCCGGCTTGTCGGTACCAAAGGAGAGCATGGACTCTTTGTAACTGATGATCGGGAAAGGCGCTTTGGTCACTTCGAAACCTGCCGGTCCGAACTTTTCAAAGGTATCTGCCAGAACTTCTTCTCCCACTTTGAATACATCTTCCTGTGTAGCAAAGCTCATCTCGAAGTCAAGCTGGTAAAATTCACCCGGTGAACGGTCGGCGCGCGCATCTTCATCACGGAAACACGGAGCGATCTGAAAATATTTATCAAATCCAGAAGCCATCAAAAGCTGTTTATATTGCTGCGGTGCCTGTGGCAATGCATAGAATTTCCCTTTGTATTTTCTGGAGGGAACGATATAGTCTCTTGCGCCTTCCGGTGAAGAAGAACAAAGGATCGGTGTCTGGATCTCAACAAAATCCATCTCAGTCATCTTGGCCCGAAGGTATGAAATTACTTTGGAACGGAATAAGATGTTGTCTTTCACTTTCTTGTTACGAAGATCCAGATAACGGTACTTCAGACGAACATCTTCCCGGATTTCTTTTGATGATGTTACTTCAAAGGGAAGGTCCTTATACACTTTACCAAGGATCTCGATCTCATGAGCCTCCATCTCAATGGTTCCGGTTGGAATCTTTGGATTGTAGGTCTCTTCATCTCTTTGTTCAATGACACCCAGAATGGTAATACATTCTTCCTTACGGATGCCTTCTAACAGCTTGGTGTCACGAAGTACTACCTGCATTACCCCATGCATATCACGAAGGTCAACAAAGGATACCCCGCCATGGTCTCTTATGTTCTCCACCCAGCCTGCAATTCTTAGTTCTGCTCCGATGTCGGATTCTGAAATCTGATTTAATAATTTGTCACGATACATTTAATTTCTCCTTTTCCAACGTAAAATCTTTCGGCGAGTTCCTAAGTCTTTTATGTATATAGAATGCACTTTTGTACAATCCCTAAAAATAAAAAACTGCCCGCCCCAAATATCATTCAGGGCGAACAGTACTATGTCCGCGGTACCACCTGATTTACTGCTCTTTGCAGTCACTCTAGTGTTATCAATTAACGCTCGATACACGTCTCACCTACTAAATACAGATCTTTCAGGTCGAAGCTCGAAAGTGTTATTCGCATACATTCACTCTGCAGGGTTCTCACCATCTCCTGCTCACTGGAAGCGATAATCTATGCTACTTCTCTTTGTCTACGCTTTGGTATGTATTATATGGTAAGAGTAAATGGTTTGTCAATCCTTATTTTATACTTATGCATTGTATTCCTTGACGACGGCTTTGGTCTCCCACTTTCCTCCCAGGAACCTTATTCCATTTAAAACGGCTCGCACTGCCCAGTCAATGGTCATCGCGATCCATACGCCAAGAACACCGACATGCATCCACAATGCAATAACATAAGCCAGTCCGATTCGGAATACCCACATGGAGAACACACTGGAAATCAATGTGAACTTTACATCACCGGCGGCTTTTAATGTACTTGGCAGAGTAAACGCGAGCGGCCAGATCAGCATGCAGCAGACACTGTGATAGATAATGATCTGAATCGCGTATTCTGTACCGATATCCGACAGGTTATACCATCCGGCGATGGTTCCTGCCATGGCTAGAAGTACAATATTCAGTGATATCATGAAGATATACGTCACCTTTAAAAGTTTTTTCGTGTAGATTCTTGCCTGGCCATACTCTCCGGCTCCTACACAGTGCCCAACAACAGTGATGAGCGCCACTGCCATTGCCATGCCCGGGATATTCGCAAGTGTCTCCACCGTACTTGCACAGGCATTGGCTGCAATCGACGCAGTTCCAAGAAGTGAGATGACACTCTGTGTAAGGAGCTTTCCGACCTGAAAAAGACTGCTTTCCATAGCCTGCGGAACGCCAAGCCGTAAGATCTGTTTTAGTATATCAGGATTCCATCCAAATCGCAGATACTTTTCCAGATGTACTTCATATTTACTGCTGCTGCTCCAGATTATCATTACAATTCCGACAAACACACGGGAGATCAGAGTCGCGTAAGCAACACCTGCCACACCCATGTGGTATTTATAAATAAATAATGCATTGAATCCTACATTGATCACATTCATTGCAATGGACATGACCATTGAGATATGTGCTTTGTTCATTACCCGGAATAACGAAGAAGACGTATTATAGATCGCAAGAAATGGAAAAGATATCGCAGTTATATAGAAATAGGTAACGGCATTTTCCATAACAAGCGGATCCACGCTCCCGTAGATCAGTTTTAGAATCGCCCGATTACCAACCAATGCAAAGACGGTAATGATTCCTGATATCATAAGGCAGGCAAGCATTTCCTGATTTGCCGCCTGATTTGCTTTTTTCTTATTCTTACTGCCCAGGTACTGGGCTACAACGATTGACCCACCGGAAGCCATAGCATTGAAAAGTACGATAAGAAGAATACAGATCGAATTAACAAGGGAAACGCCGGACATTGCCTCTTCTCCGGCACTTGACACCATGATGGTATCTGCCATTCCCACTGCAACGGTTAATAACTGCTCAATAACAACAGGAAGGACAAGTTTTACCAGCTGATTTTTGTTAAACAGTTCTCCTTTTCCACTTTGTAAATCACTGCTGCCTGGATTCACTGCATTGCTTCTTTTCATATTGCTCCCTGTTCCTACACACGAATGCGTATTTCACGTAATATTTATCGAAAATTTTTGTAAACTACGCCATTATAAGAAACTGGAGAAACAAAGTCAATCTTAAT
The DNA here is from genome assembly GCA_003249225.1 of Clostridia bacterium. GTDB lineage: Bacteria > Bacillota > Clostridia > Lachnospirales > Lachnospiraceae > SZUA-448. The sequence goes on from QKJQ01000027.1 coordinate 353,140, forward strand.
TTTCACAATTCTCACACAGTGCTGTTTGTAGAATGTCCATATTTATTCATTCAGATGCATTATTATACCAAGAACGAAGTTTCCTTGCTCATGTCCCTGAACCGTTTATTGGTTTCATTCAGCATTTCTGATTATGTCCATTGTCTCGTCACACCACAGAATATTCGTCTCACAGGACATAATTGCCTTCGTAAGAACTGCCGTCATATAAACGGAGCGTTTCTTTGTTATCTCTTCAATGCCGGTCTCCAGACTTTTTTTGAAGGTCTGATACTTGTTCCGCTGATTTTCATAGATTGCCCTGTAATCCCTCAGTATTTTCAGAACATATTCGGTCTCAAATTGACTCGAGAATAAAAACTTCAGCATGTATTCGGAACGAGCCGGCTGAAGCGTTGTCTCTGCAAGCATCCATTTTACCAGTTCTTCTTTTCCCTTCTCGGTAATCCCGTAACGGATCTTTGTGGAACTTTCGTCTGTATCAAGGACTTCGATCATTGCTTCATCGGTCAGCTTCTTTAATGTCGGATAGATGTGTCCGTAATTCTCATTCCAGATTCCGGCAAGTACCGTATCACAATATTTTTTTATTTCATATCCAGTCGCCGGTGTTATATTCAATACACCAAGCAATGCATACATGGATTTATTTTTCAGTGCCATTCTGGGCTCCTTTCACAAAGGCTTCCAACCTCTCACCTATATTCTTTCTCGTCCCGCAGGTTCTCATCTGATTGGATATCTCCCTGCAGCTACTTTTCATTGTATCATTCTTTACGATCAGATCTATCATTTCTTTCAGATTTTGTGCGTTTATTTCTTTCATATCAGCCGTTCTGCCAACACCAAGTGATGTGATCCTTTTCGCTACCATAGGCTGATCATTTACCAGAGGGAGGGCAAGCATCGGAACCCCAAAGTAAAGGGCTTCGTTCACACTATTAAAACCAGCATGCGTAACAAAGACCGCGGCATGCTTTAACATTTCAAGCTGTGGGTAGAAGGTCTTCACCTGTATGTTCTCAGGCAGATTATCAAATTGTGACATATCACACTTGTTTCCAATCGAGATGCAGACATAATATTCGGTCTTGTCAAAGGCCTCTACGCACATTCTATAGAAATCCGGAAATGCAGTATTTACACTGCCTAGGGAGATGTAGACCATTTTTTTCCCTTCAAAGGTTTTATCGCTGGCTGAAAGTTCTTTCTCTTTTCGGTCAATGGAAGGGCCAAGATACAGGTATTTACCTTCCGCAAGCGCCGGATCCTGATTGAACTCCTTCGAGGTATAGACAAGGTTCAGGTCTCCCTGACTTACAAAGATCTCCTCGAGTCCGGGTTGTGGTATCTGATACTTTGTGCAGATCCTCGTCAGTATCTCATAACAGTAATCGAGCTGAGGATGAAATCCTCTCACAAGCATGCGTTCCGGTACCGGTGCTTTGCTCATGGCAAAGGAGGAATGTGAACAGGCCACCGGGATACCGGACAGCTTCTTTATAAAGTAGGCACCGCCAAAAATCGAATCGCATAGAATCAGATCGTACTTTTCATGTTTCAGATGCTTTTGTATGTCTTCAATCATAACCTCATCATACAAAAGCATATATTCCATAAGCATAAAGAACGGATGTCGGTCCGTTGGTCTGTATCCGGTAAAGAAACCGGCAATTGATTCTCCCTGTTCAAGGTACTTCGCTCCCGCTTCTTCAACCATTTGTTTAAAATCAGGAGAGCAATAATAAACTACATCATGGTGTTCCTCTTTCAGTTGTGCTACAAGTGACAAAGTCGGATTAATGTGCCCCTGCATGTTTGCATTCAAAAATAATATTCTCATATGAAAACTTCCTTTTACTACGATTTCAGCTCTTTCAATTTATACAGTCAGTATATCAGAGTGATATGGTTGATTATATATCACTCTGATATACTTGTCAAGACTTCCTGATTAATTGCTGCATACCACAAGCCTTACGGACAGACACGGATTTACAGCAAAAAAAGAACACATCAGAAATCATATGAAATCTCCGGTGTATTCTTCTTGTTGTCCGATTCACTTCTTATAAAACTTATTCTGCATTTATGCCGTCTTTGCTTTTCTCTTTGAGAGTACGTCAAATGCTACAGCGGCCAGAAGTACGCAGCCTTTTACGGTCTTTTGTATATTCGAATCCACACCCATGATGGACATACCGTTGTTGAGAACACCCATAAAGATGGCACCGATTACAACACCGGTGACACGGCCCACACCACCGTAAGCAGAGGCACCACCGATAAAGCAGGCACCAATCGCATCGAGCTCATAGCTGTTTCCGGCTGTCGGAGCAGCAGAATTGAATCTGGCCACACACATAAGAGCCGCAACGGCACTGAGCATTGACATATTGACATAAGCTAAGAACAGAACTTTATTCGTATTGATACCACTTAGCTTTGCTGCCTTTTCATTGCCACCCATTGCATAGAGATAACGGCCCGGTACTGTCTTGGTCGTAAAATATGCATAGATCAGTACAATCACAGCCAGAATGATCAGGATCGCCGAGATTCCTTTATGGAAGGACAGCGATATCGTCAATGCCATAACAACAGCACAGATCAGAATGATCCTGATCAGGCCCATTAAGAAACTCTCCACTTCATATCCTTTTTTCTTTTTATTGATTCTTCCAAACACCTGGATAACCGCATAGACAGCGCATACAACTGCACCAACGACAATCGCCAGTATGTTTATTGATCCTCCAAAGATATCCGGAACATAACTGTTAAAAAGAGAAAGATACTTATCGGGGAATGGTGATATTGTCAGTCCGCCCAGTATAATCAACGCAACACCACGCCACAGTAACATACCGGCCAGCGTTACAATAAATGCCGGAATTCTGATATAGGCGATCCAGAAGCCCTGCCATATTCCGATCAGTATACCAACCGCAACGCAGATTGCAATAGCAAGCCATATGTTCATTTTCTGGGTCACGATCAACTTACCGGCAACCGCCCCAACCAATGCAACAACAGATCCAACCGACAGGTCGATGTTACCTCCTGTCAGAATACAGATCAACATTCCGACAGCCAGTACGACGACATATCCATTCTGCGCAATAAGATTCGTTACATTTCCGGGAACAAGCAGTGTTCCGGAGGTTCCCACCTGAAAGATTATGGTAACAATGACCAATGCAATCAGCATGGTATTCTTTTTTAGCAGATCTTTCGATTTACTCATCCCTATGCTCCTTTGCTCGATTTTAATATTCTTCCCATGATATACTCCTGTGTTGCATCTTTTCTTGCAACTTCACCGACCATTCTTCCTTCATTCATTACATAGATACGGTCGCACATGCCAATCAGTTCCGGCATTTCAGAAGAAATGAAAAGAATTGATTTTCCTTCGGCTATCAGTTGGTTGATAATACAGTAGATTTCATACTTTGCACCGACATCAATTCCTCTGGTCGGTTCGTCCAGTATCATGATTTCTGCATCCGCAAACATCCATTTGCTGATCAGGACTTTTTGTTGATTTCCGCCGCTTAAATTTCCAACGATCTGGTATACATCGGTACATTTCGTTTTCAGTTTCGTGACAAAATCGACAGCGACCTTATTCTCCAGATCCGTATCGATTATTCCATAGCTTGAAACCTTATCCATCTTTGCCAGGGTCGTATTATCACAGATCGTATTGCTTAAGATCAGTCCATCTCCTTTTCGGTCTTCTGTAATGTAGACCAGTTTTTTATCTATTGCCTGTCTGGCATTGTTCAGCCTGACTTCTTCACCATTTATTTTCAATACACCTGAAATTCCGACCCCATAGCTCTTGCCAAATATACTAAGTGCCAATTCTGTACGCCCTGCTCCCATAAGACCCGCAATGCCTACGACCTCACCCTTATGAACCGTCAGGGAGACATCATCCACCACTTTACGTTCCCCGAACAACGGATGGAAAACCGTCCAGTTCTTAACTTCAAGATTAACTTCACCTATCTTCACTTCTTCCCGCTTTGGAAAACGATCTGTCATGGTTCGTCCAACCATACCTTTGATTATGCGTGACTCGCTGATATCGTCCACGGTCTTGTCCAGGGTCTCTATCGTAGATCCGTCACGTATAATGGTGATCTTATCTGCTACATATTCTATTTCATTGAGTTTGTGTGAGATGATAATAGAAGTCAGACCTTCTTTTTTGAATTGAATCAGGAGGTCTAACAGTTTACGGGAATCAGATTCGTTCAACGATGCCGTAGGTTCGTCCAGAATTAAAAGTTTTACGTTCTTTGATAAAGCTTTTGCTATTTCCACGAGCTGCTGTTTCCCGACACCGATGTCCTTGATCAGTGTACGTGACGATTCATGCAGCCCAACGGTATCCATAAGTGTATTTGCTTTCCGGTAGGTCTCTTCCCAGTCGATCTTAAATGTCGATCCACGCTCATTTCCAAGAAACATATTTTCGCCAATTGACATATAAGGAACCAACGCAAGCTCCTGGTGGATAATAACGATCCCCTTGCTCTCGCTGTCTCTTATCTCATTGAAAATACATTCTTCACCCTTATAAAATATATGACCCTCATAACTTCCATGAGGATAGACCCCGCTCAGCACATTCATAAGGGTTGATTTGCCGGCGCCATTTTCGCCCACCAATGCATGGATCTCCCCTTCCTCCACCTGAAGATTTACATCATCAAGTGCTTTTACCCCGGGGAAGCGTTTGGTTATATTTTTCATTTCCAAAAGCAGCTCAGCCAATTGAATCCCTCCTAGTTTGATCTGTGTTCCATTCACATGAAAAATCAGGTGTTGTAGAATGTATTTCATACTGCAACACCCTATTTTTCAATCTTCCATGTGTGAAGCCGTCTTTTTCTTCACACTTACTTTACCAGCAATCTGTTTATTTAAGCTGATCTTCCGTATAGTATCCAGAATCAAGGAGCAGTTCTTTGTAATTGCTTGCATCTGCGAATACCGGTTCACAAAGATAAGTCGGAATGATTCCGGTTCCATTATCATAGGTCGTAGTATCATTTACCGGAACTGTAGTATCGGAAAGAATTGCTGTTACCATCTCAACAACTTTTGCTGCCAGTGTTCTGGTATCTTTGAAAATAGACATTGACTGTGTTCCCGCCAGAATGTTCTTAACGGATGTGATATCACAGTCCTGACCGGTAAGGATCGGGAAGTTATCGCCTGAATAGCTTGCATTTACTAACGCATTGGTTATACCAATCGCACAGGAGTCATTGGAGGAGTATACAACATCCAGTTTTGTTCCGTCCGCATAGTAAGCAGTAAGAAGGTTCTCCATTCTCTTTTGTGCTTCTTCTGTTGACCAGTTAAGTGTTGCAACTTCTTCAAAGGATTTCTGTCCGGAAACTACAACTAATTTTCCACTGTCAATGTAAGGTGTCAGGATATCCATTGCGCCGCCAAAGAAGAAACGAGCATTGTTATCGTCCGGTGAACCTGTAAAAAGTTCGATGTTGAATGGTCCTGCTGCATTTTCAAGATCCAGCTGATTCACAATATACTGACCCTGAATCGTTCCTACCATATAGTTATCAAACGTAGCATAGTAAGATACTGCATCGGTCGCCATAATCAGACGGTCATACGCTATGACTGGAATGTTCTTGTCCTTTGCATCTGCAAGAACCGTTCCCAAAGAGCCACCGTCGATGGATGCAATAACAAGGACATCACAACCACTGGTAATCATATTCTCGATCTGGGATACCTGTGTTGCGATATCATTGTTCGCATACTGCAGATCTACGGTATAACCAGCTGCCTCTAATGATGTTTTCATGTTCGAACCATCCTGGTTCCAACGCTGCAGATCCTTTGTCGGCATTGCCACACCGATTTTCTTACCACTGTCGGATGAACTGCCGCAACCAGTAAACATTGATGCTACCACAACCAGGCAAATCAAAACGCTAAGTAACCTTTTCTTCATAAATAATACCCTCCCAAAAAATAATATAGTGAATAACTACAGTAAAATACTATCATATACCGACTAGGACATGTTTGCGATAAACTGCATATTTTAGCTCGCCTTCCCATATTTGCCAAAGCAAAAAGTCCTTTATGGTATGATATGACAATTTTTTGCTAGGCATAGACAATAATTTACTAGCACAAGAGTTTTTCAGAAGATAATGTAAAAAAACTGCATACAGGGTGCTTCCTGCGTGCAGTTTTTTCTTCTTGAATTGCTGATTTCACTTATTCTTTTCCGATATTATTCCTGGTCGTACACGTTCAGATAGACCTCATCTCTTTGTTGGAATCCGCCATCGATGATCACTTCATCAAGATTGTCTTTCGTAACAGCTATGGGTTCCAGCTTAACATAAGGCACTTCGTATGTTCCGTCATTTATGGTCGAGTCCACCTCAATATCTTCTCCCTTTACCAGTTTGACCGCATACTCTGCTGCACTTTTGGCAAGCTTATCGACCGGTTTGTATACTGTCATGGTCTGTGTGCCTTCCACGATTCTCTGGCACGCCGCAAGATCGGCATCCTGCCCTGTCACGATAACAGAACCCGCCAGCCGGTTCTCCGACAAAGCCCGCACTGCTTCACTTGCAAGATTATCATTACCGCACAGGACGCCATCAATATCCGGCGTAATAGTAAGAGCGTAATTGACCGCATTATATGCGTGCTCCGCAAGCCAGTCCTTTGCATAGATGGAGTATACAATGTTTATATTCTTATCTTTGATTACATCATTAAATCCTTGTTCCATCATAGTTACATTATGATCGGTCGTAGGGCCAAAAATCGTAACAATATTTCCACCTTCCGGCACTTTATCGACCAGTGTTTCAGCCATCAGCCGTCCTACTTCTTCATTGTCGAACGAAATATACAGATCAGCATTTGCATTTCGTACCAGTCTGTCATACGAAACGATGATGATCCCCGCATCTTTCGCTTCTTTTATTTCCTCGCTGCAGGCTTGTGAATCTACTGCAATGATAACAATAACATCCATTCCTTTTTCGATCAGATACTTTATCTGTGTCTTCTGTTCCTCCACATCACCGTTCGCATTCTGAACGTTTACTTCAGCGCCCAGATCCTGTGCTGTCGAAACAAATACATCACGGTCCCTCTGCCAGCGTTCAATAACAAAGGAATCAAAAGACAGACCGATCTTGATCTTTTCCTCTTCCACACTGGTATCCCCTTCCAGTGTATTCTGAGCACCACAGCCGGTCAGCAGTAAACACAGCTGCATCAGAATAACGCCCCATACAATACCCTTCCTCATAAAACTCCCCTCTGTGCAGTTCGCACGAATTCACTCGCAGCCTATGCGAGCAGATCAGCTTATTCCATCCCTGTATTCCGTAGGGGTAACCCCCACCTGTTTCTTAAAGATCCGGCTGAAATAGTTCGGATCACTGTATCCAGTATCAATACCAACATTTTTTATGCTGTAATCATGGTTCTGCAATAATTTCTTTGCTTTTTCAATGCGAAGGTTCGTCAGGTATTCAATGAAATTCTCACCGGTCTTCTCCTTGAACAATTTGCTGAAATAATAAGGACTTATATCTACAATTCTTGAAACATCATCCAGTGATATGTCTTTGCTGTAATTCTCCTCAATATAAAATCTGGCTCTTGCGATCACACTGCTTGTCTGCTCTTCTCTTTTAGTGACAACATTGCGGCAGGCTTCCGTCGTTTTGTCGATGAACCATTTACGCAGCAGTTCGTAATTATCATATTGCATGATCGTCATAAGATAATCTTTACGATATCGAAAATCATAGATCATACCGCCATTTAAAAATGCTTTTTGTTCAGCGAACAGGACCATTTCCAATACTTTGAGCTTAACATCCATCATACAGTCCGGGTAGTGAAGTATCATCCAGTCATAGAAAAGGCCAGCCTCCAGCTTCGTACCTTCCAGGTCTCCTTTCTCCACTCTGTCAAGAAGTGCAATCTCAATATCAATGGGATAATCATTCGCATATTCACAGCCAATGGACAGATCCTTTACATGAGCGACCCTGCTCTTACTGTTATTTAGTGCCATAACAGCTCCTTTGTAGGATTCAGCAAGCTTATCAAACGTTGTTACCGCTCCAATGCCAACCTTGAACTGTACATCGATCCGCCTTGTCAGTTCCCGTATCATCCTGCGTATCTTTTCAATCAGCTCGGATCGTTCATCGTATTCAAGCTGCTGTTCAGTGCTCGGAAGAAAGACGACGATCTTATTGACCATGATCGGACCGACAATACAGTTGAACTCCTCCTTCAGACTGTCCTTTATTACAGAATAAAAGGATTGGGCTTTCACACTGATTCCGACCGGGTTGGTTAACATTCCTTCTTCCATGGTATCACCAAATTCCATGATCAAAAGCATACCAAAATTCTCTTTTATGCCAAGCAGATTGCGAAATGTCGTTTCCACTTTTGAAAAATTATCCCCGGACAGGATCGAATATATAAAATCGCTTTCAATGATCGGTACCACGATCTCCAGCTTCTCCCGAATCAGCAGATCATTGCTCCTTCTTCGCCGTTCCTCCGTTATCATGTCCATTGCTTTTTGTACGACTTTCACTATAATGTTATGATTGACCGGTTTTGTCAGGTATTCCAGAACCCCAAGATTGATGGCTTCTTTTGCATAGTTAAACTTATCAAATGCAGTCAGTACGATAAAAATGACCGAATTATTGTTCTTCCTGATTTCTTTCATGGCCTCAATGCCGTTGATTCCCGGCATCTGAATGTCCATAATCGCAATATCCGGAACGAATTTTTCCGCAAGTTCAATGACACTGCGTCCTGTTGTTGCATACTCAACATTGCAGCTGTCTTTGAAGTATTTATCAAGGATGAATTTTAACGAATCAATAACAATTCCTTCATCATCTGCCAGCATTATTTTATACATTCTGCCTCCTGTTCCATTGGATAAAAGTTATGTACGGACTCATTGTTCTTCGGAATATGTATGGTAACTTTTGTCCCCTTGTTCTGTCCCTCACTGGTAATCTCAAAGATCTCCTCCCGGTCAAAGTAAAGTCTCAGCCGGTTTATAACATTACCAAGCCCGATACCGTTAGAATCTTTCGTAACATTTCTTTCCCTGAGAACCTTCGGATCTTCAATTCTCTGTTTCAGAATTCTATCAATTGTGACCTGCTCCATTCCCAACCCGTTGTCTGAGATCGTTATATTTACAAAATCATCGTTCTGCATGATTTCAAGGTTTATTTCTCCATCGTAATCAATATCTCGAATACCATAATTCACAGCATTTTCAACGACAGGCTGTAAAATCATACTGGGCACTTTTGTCTCCAGCAGAGCACTTTGCATTATATCTTCTGAGATTTTCTTGTTGAAATTGATTTTCCCGCTAAACCTTACATTCAGAATGTAGACATAGGTGTCTACCAGTTTAATCTCATCTTTTATCGTTGAATCCTGATCGAAACTATTCATATTAAAGCGAAAGAAATCAGCCATATTTTCAATGAACAGACAGGTCTTGTCCGCACCTTCCATCATTGCGATCTGCGCTCCTGCATTCAGTGTATTAAACAAGAAATGCGGATTGATCTGAGCCTGCAGATATTTTAACTGCGCATCTTTCAGATGATTTGTCATGATAAGATCTTTTTCCTTCATTTTATTCTCAAGTTCCATGCTCTCTTTGATTCTGATGATATATTGATGGATGCTGACGATCATGTTGTTAAATGCATTTGTCACGACCTCTACTTCATCGGATGAATTGACCTGTACAACGTCTACTTCAAAATTTCCGCCCGCAACTTCATAGGCTGCCTTGGTCAGCCGCATCAGAGGACCGGTAATACTTCTTGTTACAATGATAATTAACGCAATATTGAACAAAGCAATTACAATCAGAATCGTTGTGGATATGATCTCAAGATAACGGAACGACCCGATCAGCAATTCATAATTATAGGAATTGTATTTGAATTGCTCATTATTCAGACTGTTTATATAGGTACTGATATAATCATAGATCAGGGTTGCTTCATCGTATTCAACTTTATATTTTTCTATATTTCTCCCGCGTTTTGCATCGACTGCTTTGTCGATCAGCTCCAGATAATTGTCCGACATATTCTTGATGTTATTCTGCATCAGCATTATTTCATTATCACTGACTGCTCCATTCAATTCACTGATCAGATTCCGGTATGTCTGCTCGCTTCGATAATAATTTTCCAGAGACTCCGAACTCTTTGTGTTCAGATATTCATATACATAACCATGCACCGATGATAGTTCACTGATCAGTTCATTCAGACTGACATTGCTGCGGTATACCTCATCAATTGTGTTAATGGATTTGTTGATGTTATAATACATAAATATATTCGCAAAAAGAACTACGCAGGAAGACAGTGTAAATACCAGAATCAGTCTGAGTCTTATCGAACCTTTTTTCTTGTTCACATCCATTTCGTTACCTCACAGGCATATAATGTCCATCCAGGTTCTACGACCTGACATTATTCACTCATTGCTTTCTGTATCATCTTTCGTTATGTATTCACTCACATTATCCCGGTCAATTACCGTGATATCGACCGAATAAAAGTCACTCACGCCATTCGTTTCACGGTATTCGGTCAGCGCATCGACACAAAATGCTCCCATCTGACTGGCATCAATGGTCATGGTGGAATGAACGATTCCCTTCTCGATGTCATGAAGAATGATCTCCGAATCATAGTAACCAATGATGTCGATCGCTCCGACCTTATTGTAATCGACAACTGCCTGGGAGGCCGATAAAGTATCCACGGCAGTAAGGCACACCAGAACATCCGGCGGATCATTCTTATCCATGATGATATTCCGGATATCTTCTTCGGAGCTGAACGTACTCTGTGTATTCACGATAACCGATTCTACGGTGGCATCCTGATTTCCAACTGCTTCAATAATACTGGTATAAATGACAGACTGCGCATTATCAGCCGTATCTGCACTGTCGGCATTCATAAGGACCATAATTTTCTTTTTTCCTTCTGCTATGACATTCAGAACTTCCTTGCTGTATGCCTGCCCCTGCTTGTATGTATTGATTCCAACATAGCTTTTTCGTTTGCTGTTCGGTACATCTTTCATCACCGTAATGACAGGTATGCCCTCATCGACCGCCTCATTGATCAGATCGATAATTTCCTCTTCTCCGTTTGGTTCCAGGATGATTCCATCGACATCAGAAGCAATGGCAATTCTCATCAAATCGGCAAGTGAATAATCCACGAAAAGACTGCTTCCTGTTTTCTCAACATAGACATCCCTATCTTTTCCTTCTTTCAAAGCTCCCTGATAAATTGCCTTCCAGAAATCAGCATCCGTTTCCTCCGAAATAATGGCATAATGATAGGTATAATTCGTATAAACTGCGGTATCTTCGATCCCCAGTTCAGAAATTCGATATTTATAATAAGTCATACCAATAATAATAAGCAAAACACCGGCAACTATACTGCTTACTACGGCTGCAGATATGACTTTGCTTTTCTTTAAATTCTTTAATTTTGCTATCATGTAATTTCCTTTGCGCCTTCGTTTATGTAATGCTGTTTTTTTGTTTCGGACTTATTTTCTTGAAATATTCATAATATGGATATTGTAGCATTCTTACAGGAATTTGTCTAACGCAAAAAAGACATAAAAATAAGAGAGGACCAAAAGATCCTCTCTCTCATTTTTGTCTTTTTGCTTTGGTTCTTATTGTATGTTTTCTTGCGTGGTATCTTACTTAAATTCTCTTGCTGAGTACTTCTTTCTCATACTTCTCGATTTCATCGAACCAGGAGAGGTCAGAAGCTACACCGCAGGTCTCGCAGTATTTTGCCCATACATCTTCGAACGGAAGAAGCTTTGCCTCTTCCTGCATAACCATGAGCTTTGTAAAGCTGCTCTTATCCTGAAGGGACTTCAGTTCAGCGTTCGGAGTACAAAGAGCCATCAAAAGAGCCTTCTGAAGACTTCTAAAACCAACACTCCATGCGGAAATACGGTTAATGCTTGCATCAAAGAAATCAAGTGCAATATAGACACGGTCAAGAGCATCGCTGCGAACGATCTCTTTTGCAATCTCTTTTGTTTCATCATCCAAAAGAACAACGTGGTCTGAATCCCAGCGAACCGGTCTTGTAACGTGAAGGGCAAGTTCCGGGAAGAAGCAGAGCAGCGCCGGAATCTTATCCGATACCACTTCTGTCGGATGATAATGTCCATTATCCATCAGCGGAAGACATTTTTCTTTATGTTCGGAAGCAAAGCTTAATGTAAATTCAGCACTTCCGACTGTATAGGATTCCACACCAATACCAAACACCTTTGATTCAACGCATGGTTTAACAAGATTAAAATCATAAGTCTCAGATAAGATCTTTTCAATGGAATCTTTATAACGCATTCTTGGTCCCATACGATCGGCCGGAATATCCTTGAATCCGTCACCGGTCCAGATATTCATAACACATGGGATTCCTGTTTCTTTTGCAAAATAAGTCGAGATACGGATACATGCTTTTCCATGTTCGATCCAGAAATCACGAACTTCTTTATCCGGGTGGGAAAGTGTAAGTCCGTCCTTTTGCATCGGGTGAGAAAAGAAGGTCGGATTAAAATCAAGTCCTACATTATTTGCTTTCGCAAAATCAACCCACTTTTTAAAGTGCTTTGGCTCCAGCTTGTCACGGTCAGCATATTCGCCATCTTCAAAAATCGCATAGCATGCGTGAACATTCAGCTTCTTTGTTCCTGGATTTAGTTTCATTACCATTTCCATATCAGCGAATAACTCTTCCGGTGTTGTTGCTTTTCCCGGATAATTACCTGTTGTCTGGATACCACCACTAAGCGGTCCGTCCTGATCAAATCCTGTAACATCATCGCCCTGCCAGCAATGCAGTGCTACCGGTACGCTCTTTAACTTTGCAATGGCCGCATCGGTATCTACACCGGCTGCTGCAAAAATCTCTTTTGCTGATTCATATCTTGTACTCATCTTATCCTCCTGTTGCTGAAGCGGTTACTCTTCAACGTCTTCAAATGTACATGTTTCCTGCTCGTGTGATTACGTTACTTCTCGTGTGATTACGTTACTTCTCGTGTGATTACATTACTTCTCGTTTCATTATGTCAGCTTTCAATGTCTTGATTTTACATGATTTATATCAGATAGTAAAGTGAGTAAAATGACCAAAAAAGTGTCCTTATTTGCATCTGTATTTATTCGGTGATATTCCGTAGTATTTTTGAAATGTCCTGTGAAAATAGCTGATATTCTCATATCCAACTGTTTCTCCGATCTCATTCACCTTCATCGTTGTTGTTTTAAGAAGATAGGCAGCCTGACTCATTCTCTTATCCTGTAGCAGTTCAGTGAACGTCTTGCCGGCTTGTCTTCTGATCTCTCTGCTGAGCCACCATACATTATAATGCATTTCTTCAGCCAGATCCTGCAACAATCCGTCTCGGTAGTTCTCCTCAATAAACCGCAATACCTGCAGCATAATCTGCTGCTTTTCAAAAATCGGTTCGCTTTTCAGCTTATCCGTATAATCAGCAAGGTGAAGGAACAAAAGTCCCATGGTCAGCTGATTTCTGCTCCTGCTGTTTTGCTGATGACTTACAAGTGTCCAGATCAGATTCTCGATCAGGTTTTGGATCGGCAGTATGTCCGATACTTCAAAATGAAGATAACCCATCTCACTTTTCTGACCGCGAAGACAGTTCACAAGGAATTTGCGGATAAGATTATCTTCTTCTCCGATCATCTGAATGGCGGTATCAAAAAACTGAGGCCAGATGATAAAATTGACTGCAATATCACCTTCCCCTGCCGGATAAATTTCCTGTGTGGCATTCTGGTTCAGGATCAGTATCTCACCTTCCCGGACAACGACCTCCGAATCATTTATCCTATGTTTTGTTGTTCCCTGGCACATATAGACCATCTCAACATAATTATGCGTATGCTTTGGAAAGTAAGCAAATCGTGTGTGCGGTCGAAGCGTTATAAGTTTACCCTTTTCAAGAAAATGCTCCCAGTCAACTTCTGCTGAATTTTCCTGCATATAAATGCTTCGGTTGATCTCAGATCTTCCCGATAACAGCTCCTGCTCTTCTATCGTGATCTTTTTCAGCTGCTCCAGTAATAAAATATCCATAGTCTCCCACTTCCAAAAAGTTAAAACAAATTTATCAATATGTATCTTTGTTGTCTTACTCCTTTTATATCATATCCTCCTTTGGTACTTCAACTGCTTCCTGAACAGAGAAAGAAAAAAAGTTCAGTTTTTGTTTTAGAAATCTGGCAATCGAGCCAACAAGAATTGCTGCAATTACAGTACCTTCTCTTACCCCGGCAAGACGGTGCAGAACAATAATGCCAATAACTGCCGCTCCCACTGCCATCACAGAGTCAAAAACAACTTTGGTCCTGCCAAAGTCTGTATGATAGGTCTTTGAAACAGCATTGACAAAAGACTCTCCGGGCAGCATTACAACGTCAGCGATCATTTCAAGGTATACACCAACCCCAAGAATTGCACATCCAAAGAGTAAGGATAAAAGTTTTGCAGGATAGGATACAGGAGTAACACCTGACAACCAGTTCATGGTCAGATCGATGAACCAGGAGAATAAAAAAGAAACAGGGATCTGCAAAAGGTATTCTTTCGGGAATTTTTTTCTCATTATGATGATCTGCAGAACGATTAAAACAAGGCTCATATATAAGGTAAAGACTCCAAGCGTCGGCGGATAAGCAAGGCTTAAGGTATAGGGAATACTGGAGATCGGCGATGTGCCAAGACTGGCTTTTGTTACAAAACTTACCCCAAATGAATTAATAAACAATCCCAACAAAAAAATCAAATATCTCTTTATCACACTTTTATATCTCATTACATTTCCTCCACGTATGTCATAGATTCCTATCTCTGCGATTCTCCATAACATATAAATTTTATATTTCATTATGAGGTCAGTTTCCTTTATGTCAAGAAAAAAGTGTATTTGAACGTTAAAAACATTCAAATACACGGAATGATTTTTTTTCCAAATCACTTTACATAGGAATAATTGACTTTATTCAATGCATCTTCTTCTGACAAGGGCTTATCAAAATAATATCCCTGTATCATATCGCAGCCATATTCTTTCAGTATTTCGACTTGCTCTAGTTCTTCTACCCCTTCTGCAATGCTCACAAAATGCATTCCCTTTGAAAGAATCAGAATAGATTTCAGCAGTTCCTTCGCCTCACTTGAATTCCGAACAATATCTACAAATGCTTTGTCTATCTTCAGTACCTGAATCGGAAGATTATAAAGATAGCTCAAGGATGAATACCCTGTGCCAAAATCATCGAGATATATACTGATTCCAAGTTCCCTGATTTCTTCGAGCACTTCTTTTGCCTGTATCATATTCTCAATATAAGCCGTCTCTGTTATTTCGAAAGCTATGTTCTTGCTACTCACATTCGTAATGTCAATATAATGCTTTATCATTTCCATAAAAGAGGAATCCAAAAGCTGCTTTGGTGATATATTGATAGAAATCACTATTTTTTCGTTCTCTGCGGCAGCCTTTTTTGCAAAGTCCATAGCATTCTTCAGGACAACATAACCAATTTCTACAATCTGTCCGGTCTGTTCTGCTACTTCAATAAACTCACTCGGATACACTGTGCCAAGTTCGTTCGACTGCCATCTGACCAATGCTTCATATCCTTCGATACCCAGTGAATCTATGTATACTTTCGGCTGATACACATTGTAGAATTCATTATTCTTTACTGCATCACTGATCATGCGAAAGATTTTATAATGGCGCTGCATTTTCTCATAATAAACCTCTTCAAATACGGCAAGGCTTCCTTTGTCCTTCTCTTTAACATTCTGCATGACCATCTCAGCATTCCGTACCAGTTCTGTGATTCCAATGTCTTTTGCAGAATCAGCAATTCCTATGCTGGCTTTTACCTGCAATTCAACATTTTCTATTTTAATGTTCATGAACACTGCTTTCAATGCCTTTTCAACAGCCTCATCTGTCATGTTCTTATCAACTGTGAAAACAAACGTATCACCATCTGTTCTTGTCAGATAATTGATCTGCTGCTTTTGATTGATCAGCTGTGAAGCAATCTCTTTTAAAATAATGTCTCCGACCTGATATCCAAACGAATTGTTGATGTACCTGAAATTATCAATATTAAATGCCACAAGACGAAATGGTTCATAGTCCTGTTGCTTTATAGTATGCTCCATGACTTTTGCAAATCCACTCCAGTTCAAGGCTTCCGTCAGATTATCATGGGACAGGCGGTATACATTATCTGCATTGAGTCTTGTCAGTTCTTCGTACTGAACCCGGATTTCCTCTTCTGCCGTAGCATAACTTTCATTCAATGTCAGAAGTTCATTGTTCTGTGCTTTGATATCCTTTAATTGCTCCTGATAGATACTTTCGAATTCCTGATACATCTGAATTCCTTTGAACAGCGAAAAATTCAGAAGTATGAACATCCCGCCTATATTAAAACAATAGCCAAGCCCGAATTCAATCGTATGGCCCACTCCACGAATACTAAAGAATAAAATAAGTGCCATGCTGACAATTGCCTGTATGGTCAGATGCTTTTTTGACATGCTCAGGTAAACAATAACGGTAAAAACAAACAGAGCAGTACCGGATGTCGTAAGATATTTGTTTACCGAAATCATACTGATTAAGAGTACATAAAAGAGTGAAATGGCCAGATATATTTTAAGACGAATCTCATTATTTGTTACTTTCTTTTTTATGATTATAAGGATACAATGAAAAAATACAGAAACAAAGAAGAACAAGACAGACAAAAACACCTTGTAAGAAGTCTCATATAATGAAAGTATAATTGTGGGCACTGATACAATATATGTAATAAGAACTGCTAATAAGTATATATCGTGAATTGTATTTGCACGAATCTGCCGATATCGGTTTTCCAGATTTTTAGTAAGTTCTTTCATATGTCATATCCTTATCGAATAAGTATTACGTGAAAAACATAGTAACAAAAGAACGTTCTATGTAATTACACGTTTTCTGTATATCACTGCCGAATTTGTGATTTCATTGATACTTTATTATGTTCTGCATTTTAATATGAAAAAATACTTTCTGTCAAGTATTATTGTGCAATAGAACTTACAATCCATTTCTCTTCGACCTCATTGAGCGGCAACGGTTTCGAAAAGTAATAACCCTGGATCTCATCACAGCCAAGTTCTTTCAGACAATTCCATTGTTCTTCTGTCTCAACTCCTTCTGCTATTACTTTTATATGTTTCGCTTTTGCTATCGTCATCACCATCTGAACAATTGCAATGGAATCTAATTCATTTTCAATATTATCAACAAGTTCCTTTGCTATCTTTATTCTGTCAATTGGAAGATTTTTCAGATAATACAGTGAAGAATAACCGGTACCAAAATCATCAATCGCTATTGCAACACCAATTTCCCTGATGTCTTTAAGGATTCGCTGCACATTGATATTATTTTCGATCTGTTGGCTTTCTGTAATCTCGACTTCAAAAAACTCTGGATTCACGTGATACATATTGATTATTTTTTTTAGATTTTTTACAAAATCTGCTTCAATCAGCTGTTTGACTGATATATTAACGGCAATTTTAAAATCCTTTCCCGTCTTATCCTTCCATATTGCATACTGGCATGCGGCTTGTTCCAAAATCCAGTAGCCAAGCGGAATGATAACCCCGGTCTCTTCTGCAAGAGGTATGAATTCCAGCGGTGACAAAAAGTTCTTTCCTCCTTCGTACCACCGGATCAGGGTTTCAAACCCGCAAAGCTTTCCGGTGTCACAATAGACCTGTGGCTGATAGAACAGCATGAATTCTTTATCATAGGCAACCTTTTTTAGTTTTAGTTCTATCATATGTCTGTTATAAGAAAGATCACCGATTTTCTCACTATAGAACTGGATTCTGTTATACCCTGCCGTCCTGGCCTGTGTCATTGCTATGTCAGCGTTCTTAACAAGGTTTTCACCTTTTATGGTGTCCCGCGGAAAACATGCAATACCTATATTTACCGTGACCCTGATGGTATTCTCCTCCACGTTAAAGACCTCCTCACATCGATTAATAATATCTTTCGCAAGGAGTTCTGCATAATAATCCGCCTCTTTCCCACTGATCATAAAGACGAAGACATCGTCCGAATAGGACGCAACGATACCCTGATATTCTTTGGCAAGTGTCATGAACTGCGCGGATAAAATTCGGATCAGTTTTTCTGAAAACTCGATACCATACAAATGCTTAATTGCTTTGGATTTATTCTGATCAACATACAAAACAGCAATAACCTCCTCATGCTTGAGGTTTACCAGCTTATTCTGCAGCTCTGTATCAAAATATCTCCGATTGAACAGTCCCGAAATGTAATCTGTATTCATAAGTGTCGTAACTTCCTGTGTACGTTCCTCGACCATCTTTTCGAGATCTGCTACATTGTTTTTTTCGAGCAACAGCAATTTTTCCTGAAAAGCAACTTTTTGTGAGATATTAACCAGCATATAATAGATCAATATGACAACGATCAAAAAGATAAAATACTCAACTTCACTTCTTCGATAAATAAAAACAACAAGTGGAACCAAAAGAACACTCCACTCAAAGCCCAATCGATAGGTCCGCTTTGCATTTTTTCTTTTTTCTGTCTTTACTGATTTTCCGAATACTTTTTGAAAGGCCGATACTGACAAGAAGAAAAATGCAAGGATGTATCCTCCATCCAGCCAGGAATTAGGATCATATTCCGTAAATAATATCTGATAATAATAGATAAGATCGACAATAACAAAAAGCAATCCGCCGAAGACAAATATTTTTCTGTAAAAGGGAGGCTGTACCTGTCTTGTCGAAAATGTCCACACACTGATCCAGGCATACAGCACAAGATCAATTAAGACACAAAGAAATGATATCGGATCTTCCAAGAGCATCTGAATCGATGTTGTATCTTTTTGAAATACAAAAAGCCAAAGCAAGGTCCCTGAGCAAATAATGAAGATTGCGGTATCAAAAAGAGCCTGAAGCTTATTCATTTTTATAAAATCCTTATATCCGGCAAGCATCATACCTATAAGAAATAAAATATTGGTCAAAGCATAACCATAGACCGTAAGAAAATTATCATTCGGATCCTGGTGAAGAAAAATAGTCTGAATTCCCCACCATGTATCACATATTGCCCATGCAAGCAAAGCAATGGTAATCAGCCATCCAAACAGTTTTAAACTGGAAATGTTCTGCTTCATGACGTATCCATAGAACAGACAGCCAGTAAAGATGAGCATTAATGGCGGAGCTGTAATATCTCCTATAAAATCACTCTCTGTTAGTATAGCATACAAATAAAACAACATAAGAAATACAATAAAACTCCAGATTGCAACATGTGTTTTTTTATTCACCATATGCCATACCTTCTTTCCTACTTCTTTCCTACTATTATCCTATTATACTAGATTTCACTTCACGTCACAATATATTATTAATAAAATAGCACTTTTTATTTATTTAATTATCTCTTATTGTGTGTTTTGTTAACTTAATTTCTCTTTTTGTGTGTTTCCAAAACAAAAAATAGAAGTACTTTACAATTCAGCGAAGAATTAAAATACTTCTGTCTTTCTCTTTAATAAAATCTAATTTTATTTTGTTTCGGTTAGACAAGTCCTTACTTTATTCCTGATTGTTTCTTCGTTGTATCCTCTTCCAATAAAAACGATCTGGTTCAAACGGTCACCATAGACAGCATCCCATTCCTCTCTTACCTCCGGATACTGATCAAATACTTCCTTTTGTTCCTTTTCAGTAAAGGAAGCTACCCAGTTCGATACTTTGGAAACACTTGCATTTCTTCCTGCCTGCTCAAATAACTGCACATAACTGTCATCATCCGCAAACCAGATATATCCTTTCGTACGAATCAGTTCTCCAGGATAATCCTCTTCTACAAATGCCATGAATCGTTTGCGGTCAAACGGTTTCTTCTCTTCAAATACAAAGGAGGTTATACCATAATTATGCAGACCTTCTGCTTCCATTTCATGCTCACGGTCCAGTGCTTTCTGCAATAGGGATGATTGAAGTACTTCTTCATAATCAAACTTTCTCCCGTTAAATATTACATCAGGATCTACTTTTCCATGAATACTTTCAATAATGTCGGCTTCTGTCTGTAACTGATGTATCATTTCTTTGACTTTATCTTTTTTTTCTTGTTCCAGTAAGTCACACTTATTCAGTATAACAACATTGCAGAATTCAATCTGGTCCATTACAAGGTTGATTATATCAGGCCCTTCCACCGACTCAGAAGTAATATTCTGCTCCATACCTTCTAAAAATTCTGTGTAAATACGATCTGCATCCACCACGGTAACAATACTGCTTAAGTATACATATGATTTTCTTTTTCTCTCTTCGTAAGCCAGAAAACCTTCAGCGATTGCGGCGGGATTACTTATTCCGGATGCTTCTACCATAATTTTTGTTATCTTTTTATCTTTTGAAAGTTTATCGATCTGATCCATAAATGCATCCTGCAACGTACAGCAGATGCAGCCATTCTGTAATTCAACCATTGTAGTATCTGCACTCAGTCCCTTGTTCTTTTTGACCAGACTTGCATCTATGTTGACGCTTCCCATATCATTTACGATCAAAGCCAGACCTTCTAATTCTTCCATTTTTAACAGTTCATTCAAAAGAGTCGTCTTACCTGACCCAAGATACCCTGTAATCAATGTTACCGGTTTCTTTTCACTTTTCTGAAACATTTTTTCCTCATTCTTTCCATTCATACATTGCGAAACGAAGCCTATTGTACTACGGCTGCTCCGGTTCGTCAAGTTTCTGCATCTTGTATTGCCAAAGACTCATTGCCCTTGAATATTCTCCTTGACCCACTGTTCCAAAAACAACTATACTGGAATACAGAATTACAATAGACATGATTCGTTCAGGATGAAGGAAATGGAGTTACGGATGAACAAGAATAAACAGTTACATGCCCAGAGTGTTGTTTACCATATCTACCCTTTGGGTTATGCCGGTCTGATCAATGAATCAGACACACAGAATAAAACCGCAGATATATCAATATGCCCCTTGAAACAGATCACTGAGGATCTTGAAAGGCTTCAGAAACTTGGCATTACCATGCTCTACATCGGTCCTGTTTTTTCCTCGGAACATCACGGGTATGACACAAAAGATTATACGAGAATCGATGAAAGACTTGGCAGAAACGATGATTTTAAAGATCTTGTACTAAATGCTCATCGTCTTGGAATCCGTGTAATCCTTGATACGGTATTTAATCATGTGGGACGATCCTTTCCCTATTTTGAAGATGTCAGAATACATAAACAGGCTTCCATTTATAAAGACTGGTTTCAGGGTCTTGACTTTACCAAAAACAATCCCAATAATGACGGCTTTGATTATCAGACCTGGGATGGTCATTATGAACTAGTTAAATTCAATCTGACGAACTCCAAAGTTTCAGAATATCTTATTGGTATTGTAAGTGCATGGATCGATGAATTTGACATTGACGGTCTTCGAATGGATGCCGCTGATGTCATGGATACCGGTTTTCTTCGGAATCTGTCCGTGAATTGCAGGACAAAAAAAGATGAGTTCTTTCTTGTTGGTGAACAGGTACATGGCATGTATCATCGTCTTTTGGTCGATGCCTCCCTGGATTCCGTTACAAATTATGAATGCTACAAGGGCTTCTATTCATCGTTGAATGATAGTAACTATCACGAAATAGCCTACGCACTGAACCGACAGTTCGGAACAGCGAATGGTCTTTACAAAGATTACCCCTTGTTCAACTTTGTTGACAATCATGATGTTAACCGCGTTGCTTCCATATTAAAAAATTATGCCCATGTGTACCCTCTCTATCTCCTGTTATTTACGATTCCCGGTATTCCGGTTCTCTATTATGGAGACGAATATGGGGCAAAAGGAAAACGTACTCAGTGGAGCGATGCACAACTGCGAAAAAGTCTGGCATCCATACAAGAAGACCCGGATTATGACCTTTACCATCACATAGAAACGATGGCTGCTTTGCGAAAAGCAAACCAGCCACTCCTGTATGGTACGTATACTAATGTTTATGTCGCTGCAGAACAATTTTCTTTCCTGCGGGAATACAATGGCAGCAAAATCTATTGCTGCTTTAACAGTGCTTTTAAAGATGCTTCTATTCCAGCTCCGGCTCCAGGCCTATACAAGGACCTGTTGAATAATGAAATTCTGAACGTAGATACCTCGATTCCTCTGTATCCAAACTGGGGGCGAATTCTTACGCAATGAATGAATTCCTATGTATAGAATGAATTCCTACATATAGAATGAATTCTTATGTAGTGAACGTACTTTTACGCATTGAACCATTTCTTTGTTCCATTAGCGATCCTTACGAGAGTAAGCATAATCGGTACTTCGACCAGAACACCAACAATCGTTGCAAGGGCAACCGGACTCTGAGCACCAAAAAGAGAGATTGCAACGGCTACGGCAAGTTCAAAGAAATTCGATGCACCGATCATACCTGCCGGTGCTGCAATATCATGCGGCAGTTTCAGGAACTTGCTCGCAAGATAAGCCAGGAAGAACACCAAAAAAGTCTGTATGGCAAGAGGTATGGCAATCAGTACGATATGAAGCGGATTTTCAAGTATGACATTTCCCTGAAATGAAAAGATAATGACCAGGGTAAGTAAAAGTCCTGTAATTGTAATACCATTGAACTTTGGAAGGAATGTGTTCGTAAAGTATTCTTTTCCCCTATGATTGATCAGGAAAGTTCTTGTAATGATTCCCGCACTCAGAGGAATGACAACAAACAGTACAACCGACAAAAGTAAAGTATCCCACGGTATCTCAATTCCACTTACGCCAAGCAAAAAGGCAACAATCGGTGTAAAGGCAAGCAGAATGATCAAGTCATTGGTCGCGACCTGAACTACGGTATAGGCAGGATTTCCTTTGCTTAAATGACTCCAGACAAAGACCATAGCTGTACAGGGAGCTGCCCCAAGCAATACAGCACCTGCAAGATACTCTTTGGCCAGGTCATGCGGTATCAATTCCCTGAACACTACATAAAAGAATAGTGCTGCGATACCAAACATGGTAAATGGTTTAATCAGCCAGTTCACGATCCACGTTACAAAGAGTCCCTTTGGATTCTTCCCGACATCTTTTACGCTCTTAAAATCAACCTTTAGCATCATAGGAAAAATCATCAGCCAAATCAAGACAGCAATCGGCACTGATACATTGGCATATTCGAACTGTCCAAGAAACTCTGGCACAACGGGTAGAAATTTACCAATCAATACGCCAGCTATCATACATAAAATGACCCAAATGGTCAGATATTTTTCAAAAAATCCAATTCCCTCAACTTTTTTCTCTTTCATAGGTCTCCTTCTCTATCTGTAAAAAGCTTCGCATAAATTCAAGGATACATTTTGATACATTCACACATTTCGATCTGTTCATTTTGGAGTATAAACAACAAATCGACTTTTGTCAATCTGTTGCCATGTTAAATTCATGTAAAAAACCCTCCTGCACCAGATGCTGTCTCTGGTACCGGAGGGCTTTGTAATCTAATGCTGTAAGTGATTTTTCTCTTTTTCACTGTATAGAATCTGGTCTGCTGCAATAATCGTTTCTTTCGTTGTCCTGTAATCACAAAAGGATACAATACTGCTGCTGATACCGGCTGTTTTCTCATAATTTTTAACATAAGCATGAAAGGAGCTTTTAATATCGTTAAGAATCAATTCGAGTTCATTTCTTTTCCCATGATAGATGACTGCAAATTCATCACCACCCCAACGGCTGACAATCTGTATGCTTTCCGGAAATTTTTGCTTCAGCAGATTCGCTAGCCAGATTAGGACTTCGTCTCCGGTTGTATGGCCGTACTGGTCATTTATTTTTTTAAAAAAATCAAGATCCAGTAAGACCAGATGAATGGAATTATCATTTCTCTGAACCGCTTCTTCCATAATCTTATTAAAAATTCTTCGGTTGTAAAGACCTGTCAGTTCATCAAAATTTGCCAGATCCAACAATTTCCTATGCACTCTTTCATACTCTCTTGCAAAAAGAAGTAAAACATGAAATGATATTACAAAAATGAACGGAGTCTGCAAAATCCTATCAATAAACTGTGCTTCTGGTGAATAAACAGCGACAAGCTCAGGATAAAAATATTCTATTATATTCATAAAAATATAGACAACGATCAGCGAAACAGTGAACAGAACTCTTCTCCATCCATCAAAAAGGTATGTTATGCCAATCATCAGCAAGAACATGTATGCTACAATATTATTGACACTTCCTCCAGAATCCATAAAGGCAAACGGAACAAAAAGACCAATCAAAAACCAAAAAAGAAAGAACATCATTCTATTCTAAAACTCTCTCTTTTTTAAAAATAACAAATTGAAACATGAAATGAGGAGTAAAATGCCCCACTTTATGTTTATGTAGGCTGGAAATCCACCAATTATATTTCCAATGATACTATAGAATGATACTGCCACACAGACCAGCAGCGCTATTCGATATAACTTTTCACGTAAGTCTTTGGTTTTATCTTTCTCCAGTATAACATTTATTATATCCTTCATCATATCAATGGCCCCCTGTTCTGAATATAATAATCCCCTGTTGTTACATTGCCTGCTGCACTAACCCTTGCTTACTTTGTTATCATTCAGATATTCCATGATTTTATCATAATTGCCCGGGACATGCGGAAAGCTGCATGCAGAACAATCTTTAATCATCTGGCCGCTTTTTGATTTTATATAGGTTGGATTTCCAAGGCACTCCTCCATCCTGTACATAGGACAAAAACAAAAAAGGCAGTTAAAATCCTCGCCAAGATTGTTGTCGTGACAAGGAAAGTATTCACACGCACTATTACAGAAGAACTTTGAACTATTCGTCATACAAACCACCCTTCCTTTTATTCTCATAGTAGTAATTTAACAATGCAGAGTAATATATCGTCAAGACCCAATTTTTTAAAAATCATATTTTTTCCTCATGCCTACGGTGTTTTTGCGCATATCAAGTCTGAACAAGCAATGACGCGTGAGGCAAAAACTTGCCTGTAAAATAATTATCTAATTTTTTCACGCTCTATTCCTGCTCCTACTTGTCAAATCATCGTTTTCTATTGATGAATTCACGCGATTTAGTCCTTGTAATCCCAATCATTGACGAGTACAATAAAAGCACGAATAGGAAAGGATGATATACATTGAAACAGAAACAACCAACAGGGCATTTAATCAAAGAAGTGTATCCGGATTCTATCGCAGAAGAACTTGAGATCGAAGCCGGAGATTCTTTGCTGTCCATTAATGGGAATGATATTGAAGATGTCTTTGATTACAGATATCTGATAAAAGACGATTATATAGAGGTACTGATACGAAAAGCAGATGGCGAAGAATGGCTTTTGGAGATTGACAAAGATTTCGATGAAGATCTTGGCATCGAATTTGACAGCAGCCTGATGAGCGAGTACAAGTCGTGTACGAATAAATGCATCTTCTGCTTTATTGATCAAATGCCGCCGGGGATGCGGGATACGCTGTATTTTAAAGATGACGACTCAAGACTTTCTTTTCTTCAGGGTAATTACATAACACTTACGAATATGAAACAAAAAGACATAGACCGAATTATCCAGATGCATTTGGCACCAATTAATATTTCGGTTCAGACCACCAATCCTGAACTGCGCTGTAAGATGCTGAATAATCGATTTGCCGGTGAGAAGCTTACATTTCTGCATGATTTATACGATGCCCATATTGAAATGAATGGTCAGATCGTTCTTTGCAAAGGTGTAAATGATGGCGAAGAACTGGAACGCTCCATTCAGGATCTGTCTGCTTTTTTACCTTTTATGAGAAGTGTTTCGATCGTCCCCGCCGGTATCACGAAATTCAGAAGTGAACTACATCCACTGGAATTGTTCGGCAAACAGGAAGCAGAAGCTGTTATCGATCTGATTGAAAAACACCAGAAAGAATACTTTGAAGAATACGGTCTCCATTTCATTCATGCAAGCGATGAATGGTATATCACAGCGGAACGTAATTTCCCGGAAGAAGAACGATATGACGGCTATATACAGCTGGAGAACGGTGTTGGTATGATGCGTCTTTTTATTAATGAATTCGAAGAAGCACTTTCTGCTTATTTGACCTTGGAAAATGACAGGCGTTCATTACCCGGAAAAGACTCCCTGAACCGAACCCTTACCATTGCGACAGGAAAACTGGCCTACCCTACTCTTTGTTCCTTTGCAGATCAGCTGATGAAGCATTTCCCCAACCTGCATATTCAGGTCGTATGCATCCGCAATGATTTCTTCGGTGAGACAATTACAGTATCCGGACTTATCACCGGACAGGATCTGATACAGCAACTGTCAGATCTTCAAGCCGCCGGGAAGGAGCTAGGTGCTGCCTTGCTTCTGCCATCGAACATGCTTCGTTCCGGAGAAATGGTCTTCCTTGATGACGTGACAGTTACCGAGCTGGAAGAAGCCCTGCACCTTAGGGTTACCCCCATCGATTCATCCGGCCAGGACTTTCTTAATGCCATCCTTGATCCGGATTACTCTATGAATCGGAACAACGAAGCGTTCGTCTATCAGAAAGCATACAAAGATACCAACGATTATTAACATACCTGCTATCATTGCAAAAAATAAAAGAGAAAGAGGAAGTACAAATCACAGTACCTCCTCTTTCTCTTTTGGGTTTGTGTATTCTCAGCTATAATCAAGTGTTTCACACTACGATTATTATTGCCGGGGTTGATTCTTAATGCCCCACATAACTTTTGGATTTCAATCTGTGTTTCGAATACTTCCGTCAGTTTATTGCACTGCCAATAACAGCATCTACTTCAATTTCCACCAGCTGTGTCGGACGGTTCAGCATGCTGGTGCCAACGACGGTACACAGAGGTCTGATGTCATGAAAGATCTCTGAATAAGCCTTTGTAATGTCCGGACACATCTTCATATCTGTTGCATAAGCCTTAACTCTGACTACCTCTTCTTTCTTTGATCCTGCTTCTTCTAAAAGTTTTACCTGCTTTTCCAGAATATACTTTGTCTGAAGATAAGCACTGTCTTCTCCGTATACGGTTCCGTCCGGCTGTACAGAGGTTGTTCCTCCTACATAAACAAAAGGACCTACTTTAACCATACGGCTGTACCCCACTTTTTCTTCCAACGGTGCACCGGAAGAATAATTTGTTCTGCTAAGTTCCATTGTCTCACCAGCTAAAACATACCTGTTTTAGGCCTACGAAAGGCTTTCCTTTCTAAAATTATTTTGATGTTAGAAATACTCACTCAAAAAATCAAAAGCAAAGTTTTCCTGATGTAACTTCTATCCTTAGATCTTTGCTTTAAATCTGTCATATGCAAAAGCTGACAAGTCTACACTTAATGTTTCTCCACGGATCAACTCAGATAACAATACACCGACCGCCGGTCCTATTCCGAAGCCATGTCCTGTAAAGGCACAGGCAAGTGTCAGCCCGGGAACTTCCTCCACTTTGCTTATTACTGGTACCCCATCTGCACACATATCAATAACACCACCCCAGGAACGAACGATCTTCGCTTCTGAGAGAACCGGGAAATACTTCATAATCCCTCTGCAGGTACAGGCTGCCGTTATGCTTGAATTCGTATAGGTTCCATTATCCTTACGATACCCTTCCAGTCCGGAAGACCCGCCAAATACAAAAGATCCGTGCTTTGACTGATGACCATAAAAGTCAGCTGCTGCTGTGCCAAGCATCTGGTAGAACATATCCGGCTGTGCTTCCGTAACAAGCACCTCCATCAGGTGCGGGACCATAGGAATATCAATACCGACAGTCCCTGCGATCTTTCTGCTCTCCATACCGGCTGCCAAAAGGATCGTATCTCCTTCGTATACATTATTCTTCGTAACGACCAGCCTTGCTTTTCCTTTGATCTTACGAATCTCAACAACCTCTTCCCCTGAGATGTAACGAACACCCATCTGTCTTGCTTTTCGGTAAAATGCAAGCGTCGTTGTCAGTGGATTCGCATGTCCGTCTGTCTTGCACCAGCTCGCGCCTATCACTTCTTCTGAAAGGTAAGGGCAGATTTCACGTGCTTCTTCTCCTGATATCATATTCACATCAAGTCCGCATTCTCTGGCATTATTCGTAAGGTTCTGCAATATTTTCAAATGCTCTTGTGTCTTACCAAGCCGCAGATTTCCCTGTTGATAATATTCACAATCCGCTTCCAGTTCTTCTGAAAGTGTCGGCCATATATTTTTTACACCCCACATGGCTATCGGCAGTTCCCGTTTATCACGGCCTGACTGACGGACACCGCCTCCATTTCTGGAGGAACCACCATGTCCAATCGAATTATCTTTTTCAAGCACAATAACGGAGCAGCCTTTCTTTGCAAGGTTATACGCAGCTGCATTTCCAATGATTCCGCTTCCGATGATTACTACGTCTGCACAATTATTCATGTCATCAGCCCTCCAACTGTTCATTTCCCATGATTCTCATCTCAACAGGCCGCATCGGCGCACGGGAAGTCGCCGGTTCAATCTTCCAAGGAGACATCTTTAATTCCTTTGCTACAATGCCTTTCACAAGCTTTCCACAGGTCTGTCCCTGACAAAGTCCCATTCCGGCACGCAGCCAGCGTCTGATCTCTTCAATGGTGAACATGCCGTCATGTACTGCCTGTCTGATCTCTCCTTTTGTTATCTCCTCACATCTGCATATGAGCATATCATCGTCCGGCTCCGGTACAAATGTACCTAAATCTATTGAACGTTCCATACTAAACCTCCTGTCCGACATAAAATCTTGCCTTCATGGTCATGTCAGCCGGTACTTTGATGGTCAAAAGATTGGTATGGTCAAATGCTTTTGCCACCCTTACTTCGAGCACTTCTGCTTCGCAGACCTTCGTTCCGCTTCGGTCGAGTGCAGCTCCCATATCACCTTTCCTTGGCAGCGGTAAGAACTCATACGGCATGGTGACTGCTGAATATCCTTCTTCTATACCGTCTTCCACCAGAAAGATACACTGTCCGGAACAAGATGCTACACATAAGCCACAGCCTGTACATTCTGAATCCTGATCAACGACCGGGAGTGATGTAATGTTCTCACCGATCTTAATACAGCCTTTCCGGCAGGCATCCTGACAGGGATTGCACGGTATATTCTGCGAACACTCAATTACAGGATGAAGTCCGGTCTTTTTTGTAACACCTGGATACCGGAAGATCTCATCTTCTGCGATATATCCTTTGGTCAGCAGACTTTTTGATATCTCATATCCTTCTTCTGTCTGAATGATTTCTTTTCCCTTGCTGCCCGGTCCGAACATCCCCTGACGCAGACTTCCAAGCGCTGCTTCCAGTTCCTTTGACTTTTCTTTCAATGCTTCTTCATCAATATATCCTAAAGATCTGGCTGCTGCTATTCCTGCTATTCTGCCCTCAATCATGGCAGAACTTGCTTCTTCAATGCCGGAGACATCGCCTGCTACAAAAATTCCTTTTACTGATGTCTCACCGTACTCATCACAGATTGGAACCGTACCGCCTTTTAGAGGATTCTCTTCCATCTCACAGCCTGCCATTTTCGCCAGTTGAGACATTGGCGACAGACCTACCGCAAGGCAAATCGTATCAACATCAAAATGCTTCTCAGAACCCGGTATGATCTTCCATGAAGAATCCACCTCACCGATCGTAACACCGGTCACACAGTCTGTTCCTTCTGCTTTTATTATTGTATGGGATAAGTAGAAAGGAACACCGCAACGCGCCACCTTTGCTGCATGAACACCATATCCGCCGACTCTTGGTGCTGCATCGACAAGTGCTGCGACTTCACAGCCGGCTTGTAACAACTGATAACTTACGACCAGTCCGACATTTCCGCTGCCAAGCATAAGAACTTTTTCTCCCGGTCTTGTCCGGTGTAGATTCATCATGGTCTGTGCCGCTCCCGCACCAATTACCCCAGGTAACGTCCAGCCTTCAAAAGGAACCATGTTCTCAGAAGCTCCGGTCGCAATGATGACGGTATCTCCTTTGTAATGCACGATCTTATCATCCTGCTTGACCGTAACTTCTTTATCCATATAAAGTCCGGTCACAATCGCATTCAGCACAACCTCCACACCATTCTTTGATGCTTCCTGTAACAGTTCTTCACCGATCTTAAAGCCTCTTACCTTAGCTTTGTGTTCCTTAGACCCGAAAAATTTATGTATCTGTTTGAAAAGCTGCCCGCCCGGTTTGGCATTTTCATCAAAAACGATGGCTTTCAAACCTAACTTTGCTGCTTCAATTGCCGCTGAAAGGCCTGCCGGGCCAGCTCCAACAACAATAACATCATATCTATTCATATGGTTTTCCTTTCAGACTTTCAACATTTACATATATGGTTTTCATATGTTACATATATGGTTTTCATATGTTACTTGTATGTTTTATTCAAGCTGCCTCTATGCTTCCTTTTTTTCCGAATGTCCATATTGTGTCTGTACGACCATGCCTTCTTTTAACGGGGTCACACAGGTTCTGATATTCGGAATTCCGTCGACTACCATAACACAGTCTGTGCATCTGCCGATGGCACAGAATACGCCTCTTGGTTTATCCTGTTTTTTGGTGTGACGATGAACAAGGACACCTGCATTTCGAAGTGCCATGGCGATAGGTTCTCCCTCATATCCTTGCATGACTTTCCCGTCACAGGTAAAGGTTACAACAGTCTGACTTTCTGCTTCTCCCAGTATGGGATGATTTTCAACTCTCATTGATTGCTTCCCTTCCTTTTCCATTAAGATTCGTCCGATTACAGCGTATTGCTTGCAGTATATCCAAATCCCTGTCCGATGACCAGATCACTTCCGGCAAGGGGAATGCCTGTCATAGCACAGCTTTCCAGTGTCATAGAACGAAGATCTTCTCTTTCCAGATTGCTTAGTTTCGTTTTACCTGCTGCTTTTGCAAGCAGTACAGCTTCTGCTGTCATTGCTTCTATATAATTTGCCACTCTTCTTGCTGCTACATCAATATCTAGTTTAGCCACTTGTTCCGGATTCTGTGTTCCGATACCAAAAGCACACTGTCCTGCCTGACAGTTCATACAGACTCTGCAGCCCATGGCTATCATGGCTGCCGTACCTATGGCTACAGCATCCGCTCCAATCGCAATTGCTTTTGCCATGTCAGCACCGTCTTTGATTCCACCGGAGACGATCAGGCTGACTTCATCCTTCACATTCATTTCTTCCAGTGTACGCACTGCCTGTACCAGGGCCGGCATTGTCGGGATTCCAAGGTGATCTGCTGCCATAACGGGAGCCGCTCCGGTGCCTGCCGTACAGCCGTCCAAAATGATACCGTCAAAACCGACTTTCACAGCGATCTTGATATCTTCCCTGACACGGGAGGCAGCTATTTTTGCAAAGATCGGTGTTTCCCAGTTTGTGATTTCTCTGAGCTGTTTCATCTTAACGACAAGATCATCGGCGCCGAACGCATCTCCGCTTCTTGGATGAGAATGCAGGTCGATTCCAGCCGGAATCTGCCGTATCTTTGATATCTCATCTGTGATCTTTTCACCCATCAGGTGTCCTGCAAGACCCGGTTTTGCACCAATTCCATAAAGGATTTCAAGCATATCTGCCTGAAAAAGAAGTTCTTTTTTAAAACCCATACGGCTGGCAAGGATCTGAATGGACTGACGGTAGGAATTCTCGAGTTCTTCCGGAAGGCAACCGCCTTCACCATTGCTGATCAGTGTCCCGGTCATAGCGGTTGCTTTGGAAAGTGCTATCTTAGCATTTTTGCTGAGAGCGCCAAAAGACATACCGGCAATCATGATCGGTGTTTCAAGTACGATCGGATTTTTCGCAAACCGCTTTCCAAGAACGACTCTTGTTTCACAGTCTTCCCGGTAGGTATCAATGGTCATTCTGGTACACTGACCCGGCAGGATCACAAGATCATCAAAGTTCGGCACTTTTCTGGGTGACCCACAGCCCCTGATCCTGTACTTACCATTTGCTGCTTTATAATCGATTTCAGATAGAACAATATTATTCCATGTTCCTTTTTCAGGATTCACTATTTTTACCTGTTTATTCTGCTCCATAGCAACCTCCATTTCTGCCTGACGCTTTGTATTTGGCTGCCCCTTCTTTGTTCAGTTCTGGCTTGAAAAGCACATATTTATGTTTTCCGGAAGGATCGAGAATCGGCCGGATCACATGAAATTCTGCACCTTTTGCCTCAAACCCATAGGCAGCGAATAAACTGTCAAGCTCTGCTGCTTCTTCTATTGTAATCTCATCATATATAACATTTCCGCCCATCTTTTCTTCTGCCTGCGGATCTCTTGTAAATATTTTTCCGGTAAACATGGATTCACCAATTGCCGGCCCACAGTTACCTAGAATAATAAGGGTCCCTCCCATTGAAAGCTGTCCTGCCCATCTTCCGGCATTTCCGCCAATGATTATAGTACCGCCCTTCATGCCATAGCCGACACGGCTGCCCGTATTACCGTATACCACAAGATTGCCTCCTGCAATATATGCTCCGACATTGCATCCGGTATTCTGCTTGATGATTAACTCACCACTGACCATATTGTCGCCCGCATACCAACCGACATTTCCGTTGATCGTGACCGTTGGTCCCTCCAGATAACTTGCTGTATAAAGTCCGGTGCTGTCTTCAAAGGTAACCGATGCATCGCCGCACAGTCCGGCTGCCACATTATGCATGGCATGGATGTTGGATATACGAATTTCCTTTTCACCTTTTTTGATACACTCCCTGATTACCTGATTTATTTTATCACTGTCTATTTTAGCTGCATTTATATGCTCCATACACGCACCTCACCCGGTTCCATTTCATCTGCAAATATCGTTTCATCAATTGCCGTAAACTCGATCTGTTCTGATCCAAGCAGTACATAATCGTCTGTTTCAGCGACCAGCAGCGGTTTTATACCAAGTTTATCCTTCACAAAGCCCATCTGTGTCGGTGTTGCTGCTATAATGCAGTAAATGCCGTCCATATAATCACCTGCATACTGTAGGGCTGCTTCCAGATCACCACCGTTTTCACGCATTGCATAAGCGATCAAATGACTGGCTGCTTCTGAATCATTCAGTGTCTTAAAGGTAATACCTTTTGATTCTAAAAACCGTCTCATATTAAAATAATTTGTGAACTGCCCGTTGTGAACGATTGCAAGTTCCGGGTAGAACGGTGAAACAAAAGGGTGTGCGGCGTTTATGTCTTCTGCACTTTCTGTTGCCATGCGAACATGTCCGATTCCATGCAGGCAGCTTCCCTTATCAATGTTATAATTATTGATTAGATTCGATACGGACCCGCCCTCCTTGTATACAGCAAACTTGCTGCTGACAGAATGCACGGCAAAATCCGGGTCTTCGTTGATCTTCTTATGCATCGGCTGAATCTTCTCTTCTTCCATGCAAATCTTATATTCAATGACTAACTTTCCTGCTATATTTCTGTTTTTATCTGAACTTACAATGACACCATACTGCCCGATCACTGCATTTAACTTATCTTCACCATCATCCTTTTTCAAGGTCACTCTGAGAACAACATTATCTGTCTCATGGAAAATTGCCAGCCCGGCTGCATCGGGTCCTCTATGTTCAATCAGAGTAAGCATCTTTAGGATGCTGTCTGCCATCTCAACCGGCTGTTTGCTCATAATACCAGCTATTCCACACATGTTTAACCTCCATTCCTGCGCTTATTTCGCGCAATGTGAAAGAATTAACCCGCTCTTTCACATTTTATCCTATTCATATCCAACCATTGTCTGGTTCCTTTGCCAGACCGTCCGAATGCCTTCCTTCATGTGGGCATCACCATTGAACGAATTGCATCCAAACGGTCGGTTTAAAATTAAATCTAAATATGATAAGCGTATGTATCCCACTCCC
The DNA here is from genome assembly GCA_003249225.1 of Clostridia bacterium. GTDB lineage: Bacteria > Bacillota > Clostridia > Lachnospirales > Lachnospiraceae > SZUA-448. The sequence continues at coordinate 387,424 of QKJQ01000027.1, forward strand.
AGTCCGTTACGAACTTCTTATAGGATTCAATTTCATGCATCTTCATATTGCAGTAAATATCAACCAGTTCTTTGTTGATCTCTTCCGTGAACCAGGAATCATCCTGCAGATTCTTAACTGCCTGGAACAGACTTCTTGGTACACAGTCCACTCTTTTTTGTGATTCCTCATCATTATAAAGATCCGTTACGATTTTTTCCGGCGGCTCGATCTTATTAATGATACCATCCAGTCCGGCAGCGAGAATGGAACCAAGAGCAAGATAGGAATTGCATGCAGCAGAACCTGCTCTTACTTCAAGTCTTGTCGCTTTTCCTCGTTCCTTTGGAATACGAATGTACGTCGTCCGATTATCATGCCCCCAACCAATATAGATTGGTGCAAATGAATTTGGCTGATATCTCTTATAGCAGTTTACAGTCGGAGCAAGAAATGCTGTCATGGACTTGGCATGTTTCATGATTCCGCCGATCATATGACGCATGGTTTCTGATATACCATCTTCCGCTGTTGGATCATCACAGATGTTTTTTCCGGTCTTTACATCATTTAAGGAAAGATGGAAATGACATCCGCTGCCGCCGCTTGCTGTCTTTGGTTTTGCCATAAAAGTAACCATCATGTCATTCATGTCTGCGATTTCCTTGGTCAGACTCTTGAATAGAGCGCTTTCATCTGCTGCTCGTACAACATTTGCGTGTTTCCAGTTATATTCATACTGACCCGGAAAGTATTCATGGTTCATATAGAGCACATTGAACTGCATATCTGCAAAAGTCTTTGTTAGCTTGTATAAGAATTGTTTAGGATCTGTCCTGTGATTTGCGGTATAACAGTTACAGGTCTTGTTTGTATAAGGCTGCAGGGAACCGTCTTCCATTTTGTTATAAACGAAGAACTCCAGCTCGCTGGCCGCGATCGGTTCCATTCCCATCTCATGGTATTTGTCCACGATACTTTTTAAGAAAGTTCTCGGTGACATACAGAAAGGTTCATCGTTGTAATATAAGTCGCCTATTATCATTGCTGTTTTTGGATAATGTGACAGAATGGTAAAGGTGGAAGGATCCGGTTTTACCAGCATATCATCACAGGTCTCGGCAAGAAACCCTGAACCGATAATACTATTATCATAGGACATTCCATAGGATGCGGCACAAAATGCTATTCCATCATCGAACATCTCATCAACCATGGAGACCGGAAGCAGTTTTGCTCTTGTAATCCCCAAAAGATCAACATATTCAAGACGAATCATTTCAATCCCGTTTTCTTTTATTCTCATTTTAATCTCGCTAAAATCCAATATTTTTTGATTTGTATATTTATCGATGCCCATATTTCCTCCATTTCTGCACATTTTCTGCGCATTCAGGTTTATCATAGTAATGCATATTATCAAACCTGCTTTTGAAAGAATTTAAATTCTTTCCTTTATTTCATAAGATATTGTGTAAAGGACATTTTCCTTCAAATTTAATCTTCCATCGAAGCGACTGCTTTCTGCTTTGCATTGTTTAATACCAGTTCATCAAAACGAATGGCATCTTCGTTAACAAGATTGATATCAACTGGTTTGAACGGTTTTGCTTTCATAACGCCACCGACCCATATAATCGAGTATGCGATCAAAATAACAAACAGTACCCCAAAGATCTCATAAATCTGAATTCTTGTCTCACCGGAAGCAATGTTCCAGATCATGTATACATTTCCAATAATACCAATGATCTGTGGAAGACCGCCCCACATAAGTTTCTTGTTTCTTGGCATATCCGGATAACGTTTCCGTAAGATAAGTACACTGATATGCACGATGCAGTAAGATACCAACCAGAAGCAGGATGCTGCAAGGATGAAGAAAACGATACCGTTCGTATTTGCAAGATTGGAAACAACAAGGACAAGATCAGCTCCTGCCATCAGTACAAGGCCAGCGACTGCTGCATTGTGTTTGTTCGTCTTTGCGAAGATCTTAGGAAACATTCCTTCTTCTGCCATACCCTGCATAATTTTTGATGTTGAAGCAAGTACGGTATTCATTGTACTGACAGCGGCAAGTATGGTAACAATGCCCATCCAGATCCGTCCGAAATTACCGGCAAGATTCTCAGCAAATACCATGTGTGGTGTCGCATCGGAAGAAAGAACACTTAAGTCAACATAGTTTGCCATACCGATACCAAGAATAGACTGAACACCAAAGAGTAATACAAGTCCTAAGATCATGGATAACAATACATCACGTTTCGGGTTCTTCATTTCTTTTGCTACCGGAATTACAAATTCTACACCGATGAACAGCCAGAATGCAATTGCCGCAAGACTCATGACACCGCCAACGCCTGATACCGCCGGTGCTGACTGAGTAACGACAGCGGCTCCCGGTGCAAGCTTAAAGGTTCCCATGATTCCCATAACTGCCATCGAACCAATTAAAAGAATTACGACCAGGTTCTGAACTTTAGAGAACAAATCTACACCAAATAAATTAACTACAAGGAATACTCCCAGAATAATCAGTGATATAACTCTCGAATCTACATTTGGGAACAATATCTGTGAAAGCACTGTACCACACATAACCATTTCTGCCGTACTTGCAAGTACCATGGTGATTACATACGCAGAAATATTACTGATCATTGACATTACCGGTCCAACAGCTACCAGCGTATATTGACCGGTACCGCCATTTACTTTTGGCATCAGCTGATTTAATTCAGCGAAGGAAAATGCGATGAACATATTCAGTATCATTACAATGAACAACGGCAGTATAAAGGATTTACCAGCGAGACCAACTCCGGTTCCTAATGATACAAGGCAACTGGTTGCTACAATAAGTCCCACACAGATCGCAATTGAACTCCCCAGACCAAGCTTTTTTGAATTTCCCATATTAGACTCCTTTCTTAATCAAGTAAACATTAGATAATAGCTTACAATTGGCAAATGTATAACAAATGATCGTGCCCGCGGATGTTTCATTTGTTATAGGATACGTCGCTTTTAGATTGCGCTATCTAGAAAACAACAAAAAAGAGCAAAGGATTTCAGCACCTTTGCTCTCTATAGTTTGATACTATATTTGATAATCAATTAAATGTCAACTATTCTTTTGTATATTTAATTGGCATATTATTGGCACGCATTTTTCACCAAATGCAATATTTGTAATTAAAAAATTCAAAAATCATCATTAATCGTTTTGCAGGTAGGATAAAAGCTTATTTTTTGTCCAGTCAGCATTCTTACTGATCAAAGGTATGTTGTCCCACAACATTTTTATATATTCATAATACCCTCCGATAAATGTAAGTTCTTTGCTGTATAACATGTTAGAAAATTCTATGGAATTCCAGGCCACCACAATGCTGTTCTCCTGAACGATAACGGAAGTATTCTTCATACTGAAACCGACATCTTCCAGGGACACAAGTGCAAGCGTATACATGTGGTTGGCAATGAATTGCAGAATGTACGACAATTGCTTCAGAAATTGCTTTCGGGTTATTCTGATCTCCCTGCCTGCAATCTGGCTTAACTCATACTCAATAATAAAATCCTGATTCAGGGCTTCTTCGATGGCAGTAATATCATAAATCTGACGATATTTGCACCGCATTCTTATCTCATGACGCTTTCGGTTTATATTAATGCAATGCTGAATCAGTTCTTTTGATACACCATTGTCCTCAAGTATCTCGCGGAGCAGGTCGACTGGCATATTACGAAAGGTTGGCCTCGGATTCAGCATATAGGTCGTCTGATTAACACGCAGGTATTCATCCAGCAGTTCTACCATTCCCATAGAATCCCTGACCTCGATCTTGTAGATCAATTTCTTTGCTCTGCTCATAATTGTCTTCATCTTTGCAGTGTAAAAGGCAGTACTTTTGGGATCATCAAAATACAGATAAAGATTATCCGCTGTCTTCTTATCGGTCGACATACCAATGACTGCTGCCTTTCCAGGCAGAACATACAGGCTGTCTGCTTTCAGCACATTATTGTATTCTTCTATATAGTAAACTTCTATGTTATCAGTAAGATACAGATTCAGCCAGCGGTTGATGATATCGTATGGTTTGTAGGAATCTGTGACTTTATCTATGATATTCACACGCTTTCCGCTCTGCCCAAGGGATATCATTTGTTTTGTTATATACTCAAGTTGTTTGCTGTTCTCTGATTGCTCCCACTCAATGTCCCCAAAGTCCCCCATATATACTTCATTGTCATCTTCTTCACGTACTCTTCTCAATATACTTTCAATCGCTTCATGCCATCCGTCATCAATACCACTGCAAATCTTAACATAGGAATAGTAACAGTTCTCACTGCAATCCGGTTGTTTTACAATGGCTGTTGTCTGATCATCCGTCAAAAAAGCACCCAGTGCTTCAATCTGCTGTTCTATTGATTCAACAGCAGGATTTTGCAGAAAGGGAAGCATTAATTCCTGAATTTTGGCGCGTTTTGCGAGGAACCTTTCATTTAATGCGAACTCAGCAATTTCTCTGGCGGGTTCCATAAGAAGCTTTCGTTTATTATTTCTCCACTTGCTAATGGTTGTTATATCAGTATTTAATATTTGAGCAAGTTCTTTTCCGCTGATTTCAAGATACTCCATCAGATATCCTAATTGTGTTTTGTTCTGCATTTTTCACCTCTGCTGCATAAAATAGTTATCAGTTGATTATACCATATCTTAGCTTTATTTCGAAGGAATTTTCTTTTCCTATTTCTTCCTGTGCATAAAGAATAAAATCAGACTGTCCTGCTTTCCTGCGGAATGACAATCTGATTTTTATTTTGCATTACAACTATAAAAAGAATGAGAATACGGAGGCTCCCACCACCGTAATCAGACCGGCAACTGCAATGGAAAGGCCGCTCATGGCTCCTTCTATTTCTCCCATTTCCATGGCTCTGGCGGTTCCTACTGCGTGAGCTGCCGTACCAATGGCAATTCCCTTTGCAATCGGTTCTTTTATCTTGAACCACCTGCATATGGATTCAGCCATGATATTACCAAGCACACCGGTAACAATAATTACCGCAACCGTAATGGTAACAACTCCGCCAAGTTTTTCTGATACTCCCATGCCGATTGCTGTCGTAATAGATTTTGGAAGCAATGTTACATATTGTTCATGATTAAGACCAAACAACACGCACATTCCTAAAATGCTGGACAAGCTTGTCAGAACACCGGACAGAATACCAAGCAGTACGGCGCGCAGGTTTTTTTTGAGAAGTTCCAGCTGTTCATACAAGGGTATCGCAAGACAGATGGTAGCCGGAGTCAACAAATAACTTAAATATTTCGCACCTTTATTATAACTTTCATAATCAATATGTAAAAATGATAATGCTATGATAACAAGTATAATGGATATTAGCAGTGGGTTAAAGACAGCCAGTTTCCATTTTCTTTTACAAAACAGTCCAAGTTCATACCCAAGTATACTGATCATTACACCAAAGAAGGTCGAGTTAGTCAGAATCTCTTTCATCGTTCCCTCCATCTTCCTTTTTCAGCAATGCGGCATTCAAGGAATCTTTCTGTATCTTTTTATCTGCTCTTCGTCTGTCACTTAAAATCACGGACTGTGTCACCCTTCCTGCCACGATCATAACAACAAACGTCGATACCACCGTTATGATAACGACCGGGAACAGAATACTGCGAAGTGACGGAAATACAACCATAAGACCTACTGCTGCCGGAATAAACATCATCGGCATAATTTCCAGCAAAAACACGGAAGCCTCCTTCACCTGCGGAAGCTTTATAATCCGAAAATGTAATGCTAAAAGCATTAAAACAAGTCCGTATATGCTTGATGGTATGGGAAGCGGAAGCAGATATCCCAATACTTCTGCCATAAATGTTACAACCAGAATAATCCCAAACTGTCTGAAATACTTCATTTCTATGCATCCTTTCTTTCCTATTCTCCAATGCAATTTGGCTCTCATTATAGTCCCCCCATTCCTGCCCGTCAATGTTTTTAACGTAATAATCACATCAAAACAAACCTGTTGGGATCTGCTTACAAAAAAAGAACCCTTACGGATTCTTTCCTGTCTTTGTCGTTATTCTTTGTTGATTGCCTCAATCAGAACCGGTACGACCTGCTTTTTACGAGAAGTGATACCTTTCAAATGCATCGTATTATCATTTCCGCGGACTTCAAAAGCGTCTTCTGCAATCTCTCTTGCTTTTGTCCCATGATAGATCAGCATGGTGGATTCTTCGAGGATACTGGTAAGCATAAAATAGATCAGGCGTTTATCTTTCTCATTATACTGATTCTGCAGATACTCAATCATCTTATTCTTAATGTTCACGATCTCTTCTACATTGATAGTGCTGATCTGTCCTATACACAGATATCGGTCATCCACATTAAACTCCTTCAGATCCTGATGGAAGATTTCATCTGCTGTTTTATCCTTTAGATTACTGCCAGCTTTGAATAGCTCTCTGGCGTATTCCTTGCTGTCAATCTGCGCAATCTGCGCCAGGTTCTCTGCCGCCATCTTGTCTACCGCTGTACAGGTAACAGACGTATAAAGCAGTGTGTCTGATATAATTGCGGAACACAAAAGTCCGGCTATGTGCTTTGGAATCTCAATGTTCTTTTCCTGAAACATCTGATATATAATTGTTGCTGTACAACCAAGCGGCTGGTTCCTAAAGTAGACCGGATTAATGGTCTCTATGGACCCAAGTCTGTGATGGTCAATGATCTCCATGATTTCCGCATCATCAATACCGTCCGGTGCCTGACCTTTTTCGTTATGATCGACCAGAATGAATTTCTTTTTTGCAACGTTGATAAGGTTTCGCCTGGAAATCATGCCAATGTAGCCGCCCTCCTCATCCAGTACAGGAAAATAGCGGTGTCTGTATTTACCCATGACTTTTTTGATATCTTCCGTGGAGTCCTCTGTATGGAAGGTTACCAGATTATGATCACTCATAAAATAACGGATTGACATACTCTGGTTCATAAGTCTTGCAACGGTGTACGTATCATGCGGAGAACGGATTATTGTACAGCTGTGATCTTTCGCTATTTTTTTGATCGTCATAGAGACAGCTGCTCCCTCGCAGACTACAATACAGGCGGCATCCATTTCAATGGCACAAAGCTGCGATTCATAACGGTTTCCCAGTATCACAAGGTCACCTTTTTCGATCAGGTTCTCCATCAGATCCGGATTTGCTGCAGCGATCAGAACTTTTCCTCCATTAAAATACGCTTCCTTACCGTCAATGATGATCTCACCGTCTAAGGTTTCTACGATATTCCGGTAGGAGGTATTTGCTGTTGCCAGGATTTCATTATCATAGATGTCCATATAAGCCCGCGCAATATCCTCTGTTGTGATCAGCCCGGAGAGATTATTTCCCTGTGTGACAGGTAACGTGGTAACATTTAATTCTTTCATTAAAGACCAGGCTTTACGCAGAGATAACTCGCCATCAACTCCATCCACCTGACGAATCTCCATGTCTTTCACCTGTGTACCGGCATCTGTAATAAGCTCCGGTTCTTCAACTGCAAATTTATTCAATACAAATCTTGTTTCATCGCTTAATTTACCCTGACGTTTTGGTATAAACTCATATTCATCCACCGCATTTTTCAAATACGCATAAGATATTGCTGAACATATGGAATCTGTATCAGGGTTCTTATGTCCAGTCACAAATACTTTTTGTTTTCTCATTCGGAAATTCTCCTACTCTTCCTGTCACAGGCTGAAGCTTTCATGACCTGTGGTGTTAAAACCATTCTTGTATTTCACATCATTTTACATCATAGCCGAAGACAGGAAGATTCGTCAAGCCGCAAATCTTATAATTGGTTCAGCAATCCTTCCAGACCTTCTCTTTCATAGATGTCTTTAAAGTATCCTAGTTCATCCTGAATCAGTCCGTCAATAACTTTCATACCCAAGAGTTCAACTCCTGCCCTGTCATCGGTAAGGATATAGTCTCCGCCCTCACAATACTGCAGCTTGTCTGCAATGGTATACATCAGGCTGGAAAGCTTCTCATCCTGTACTGCTGTTATGTTACTTTTATAATCCTGTAATACTTCTTTGTTCTGTGTGGCAAAAACTTCCCGGTTCGTACTTCCCCGGACATCAACAGAGTACACTGTATCAAAGACACTGGCAATTGTGTCCGTCAGATATTCATTGATGTTACCTTCTTCGTCTGAATGCATGTTCATATTGATGACCATAACACCATCTTCCTTCAGATGTTCCTTCACTAAAGTAAAGAATTCCACAGATGACATCTGAAATGGTATCGTAATATCCTGATACGCATCCACCATAATGACATCATAGGTCTCATCGACTGCATTTAAAAATGCTCTCCCATCATAGGTCGTTACTGACACTCCTTCCGGAAAATCAAAGTATTCCATTGCGAGATCGGTAATTTTTTGATCGATTTCTACACCTTCGATTGAAAGATTATCAAAATAATTCATGCACTGCCTGGCGTAGGTCCCGGTTCCCATGCCAAGAATCAGGACATCCGCATTCTCTTTTGCATTCGTCCCGGCCATGAAGGGGGCTGCCATTGCATAATCATAATACATTCCAGTCAATGAACCGTCTTTTATGGTTATGGACTGGACACCAAAAAGAACATTCGTTGATAATATGACACTATCTTCATCTTCAATCACCTGCAGGTAGTTGTAGACCGACTCTCCTTCGAACGCAAGATCTTTCTCCCAGAACGCAAAGCTGTCACCATTCCCAAAGATACTGCAGAGGATGAACAGCAGGACCGATACAACACTGACCACCCGTTTCGTTCCTTTGCTGATAAAGTAGACCAGCCCGAGAATCAGCAGGATTCCTGCGAAGATCAAAAAGGTTATGGACGTTCCTACGGCAGGTATTGTTATAAAGGTCGGAATAAAGGTTCCTATAATACTTCCTATGGTATTGAAAGCACCTAGATTTCCAACAGTCTTTCCACTGTTTTCAAGACTTTTTACTGTATATTTGACAAGCGATGGTGTAACGGTTCCAAGCAGGAACAACGGAAATACAAAGATGATCATACAGGCAAGAAAAGCTGCGATAATAAGAAAATTGTTATTAACAGCCAGAATCATAACTCCTGATATTCCAATGATGATATATTTTCCGACGACTGGAATTGCTGCGATCCATATGGCCGCAATCAGCATCCTGATATACAGTTTATCCGGATTCGGATTCTTGTCTGCACTTCTTCCTCCATAAATATTACCAAGTGCCATTGCGATCATTATCGTTCCGATTATAATCGTCCATACGATCTGTGATGATGAAAAATACGGGGCAAGCAGTCTGCTTGCTCCCAGTTCCACTGCCATAACTGCCATCCCGGCAAAAAATTCTGTCAGGTATAAATATGCTTTGTTCTTTAAGATATCGTGCTTCCCCAATGTGTGCTCCTTTCAGTATGCGCCAAATATTATCTTATTATAACACTGAAGCTTAGTTGAGAGTCAACTTTTATTTATGAAGTAACATGAGGAAATGAAATTAGTGATATTTTTTGAACTGTTATATTGAAAACCCCGGACACACATTATACTTTTGCTAATGTATGACCGGGACTTACCATCGTATACTATCGAATCATTGCAGTAATTCCTGCAGCATCTGATCCGGGTTTTCTTCTGCATTCACTTTTCCGAATGCTTTTGTAATGATTCCTTCTTCGTTAATCAGATAGGTCGTTCGAACAACACCCATGGTTATGTTTCCATACATGTTCTTTTCATGCCACACATCATATGCCTTGATTGCTTCTAAATCGGGATCTGCCAGTAAAGTAAAAGGCAGATTATATTTTTCTTCGAACTTTTTATGAGAGGCCACGCTGTCCTTGCTGACACCAAGTACTACGGCATCCTGCTCCTGAAACTGCGGATATCTCTCGCCAAAACCACATGCCTGCTTTGTGCAGCCTGGTGTATCGTCCTTCGGATAAAAGTAAAGAACTACTTTTTTCCCTTTGTATTCTTCTAAGGTGTGTACCTTACCATTCTGATCCGGCAATGAAAATGCTGGTGCTTTGATTCCTGTATTTAACATAATTACTTCCTCCTGATCTATAGAATATAATTACTGGATAATTACTATATAAGGTAAGTGCAATTGATTTTTGCACTGTATAACTTGTATTTTTATCCATAATAACACAATTTCAAGGAATCCGATGTAACCCAGTCACACTAGATCATTTCAAGCACACAAAAATCCCAGGCACCTAAATGAATTTCTCCTGAAGGCTTTGATTTCTGTGATAGGTTTGCATTTTCAGGTGAATTTGAAGCAAGCTCTGTATTACTTTTTTCCACTGTCATTCCTTTTGAGATAAGAACTGAAAAGTTACCTTCAACTAAAACTGTCCTCTCTGATCCGGAATAATTGAAGAGATAACAAATGGTCTTTCCCTCTTTGTTCCTGCCTTCTCTTATTACGACGGGAAATTCCACCTTCTGTTTCCAGGTCCAAAGTTCTTTACTCCGAAGTATTTCGCAAGTCAGCGCTTTCACATATGCTTTACTGGTCTTGCAGCCAAAGTAATAGCAGGTTCCCTCTCCATACGATGCTTTTGTAACAGCGGCATAATCCTTCCACATATAATGATCATAGGCTGACAGAACCTTCGCTCCTTTGACTTTCACCAGCTCCATGAATACCGAAACGATCCTGTCTTCCTCTGACAATTCGAAATCATCACCTGTAATTCTTGTATTGACCGGTGCTGTGAACTGGTCATACTGTATACCAAACGCTTCTTCCAGCTTGTATGGCTGTAACGCCGCTCTGACCTTCACATTCTCGTCTGTGAATGCTGTCTTAAAGGTCGCTGCAACTATACCACCCTTCTTTGCAAATTCCATAATGCGTTCGAGCTGCTCATCCTTTGCACTGTACATGGCCGGAACAAAAAGTATATCATAGGCTGACAGATCTTCTTCCCTTGCGGAAATGATATCGCATTCCACATTCATTTCATATAGAGAATCGTAGATCCACCGTACAATATCATTGTAATCCTCGTTCCCGCCGGGCAAAGGAAACCATTTCATTGCGGTAAGTGATTCATTGCTGACCATGACCGCAACTTTATTGGACTTTTTTAATGAATGAAGCTTATCAGCGTTTTCAGCAAAAAGCTTACCAACCGTACAGGCCTCCCTGTATACATCATTTTCCTGCAGATCATGACTCAGAACACCTTTCCAATAAGTCTCGCAGGCATTATGAATGGAATGCCAGTGCCAGTACATAACAGAATTCGCACCGGATGCCAGATGACTGAAAGCCTGGAGACGAAGCTGTCCCTTATAGGGGGTCCATTCCGGGAACCCTTGTGCTTCGGTCTCAATGACCAGATAATTCTTCTTTTTTAATGATCTAGTCAGATCTCCGCAAAATGCAATCTCTTTGCCAGTCAGTGCTTCCTGTGTCGGATGATAGATGTCACAGCCTGCTATGGTCAATGTCTTTGCTGCTTCAAAATGATCAACATCCGTTTGAACACCAAAGGAATGTCCTTTCCACGCAAAGTCAAAGTTATGCGTTATGAACTGGTCTTCTTTCTTATATTCCCGTACAATAGAGGACTGCCAGTTCAAAAAATCAGTTACAAGGCTGCGCTGGAATTTTTCAAATTCACAGCCAAGACTTCCATTGATCGTACCTTTCACATTCGGGAACTCTTCCCAACTGTTGATTTTGTTGCTCCAATATGCAAGACCGAATTCCTGATTCAAGGCTTCAATATCTCCCTTGAATTTTTTCTTCATCCAGCGAACGAACATCTGCTGTACATTTTCACTCGATGTTCCAAAATGTTTTGTCTCATTGTCCAGTTGGAAACCGATAACACAGGAATAACCGCTTACTGCTTCCAGTAATCTTCGTATAATTCGTTCACAGTAGAAAAGATAAGCCGGATGCGTAATATCCATGATCTGTCTGGCACCGTACGGTCTTTGACCTGTTTTGTCTGTTACCATGACCTCCGGATATCTCCTCGCCATCCAAACCGGTATAGCATAAGTCGGTGTCCCGATAATTACAGACATTCCTTCTCTCTCACATACATCCAATACTCTGGTCACATGAGAAAAATCAAAGACACCCTCTTCCGGTTCCTCTGTGCTCCAGGTCGATTCTGCAATTCGAATGACATTCATTCCTGCTTTTTTCATCATCCAAATGTCTTGTTCCAGTCTTTCGTACGGCATATACTCGTCATAATATGCTGCACCATAGAGTAGCTTATCCATCGGTTGCTCCTTTCGATTACATTGTACGGAGGCTGGTTCGTTTCATGGTCAGTGGAAACGTCTCTTCTCGTTATTATTGATGTTATCAGAACACCAATTCACCAATTCCAGCTTCCACTGCACTGACAAGCTCTCCTTTTTTAATCAGTGCTTCACACTTATTGATATCTTCGTAGATCGGACGGTCCTCGTCAAGCTTTTCCACATGACTGCGGATCAGCTCATAGGCAATCTTGGTTCCCTTCCCAAGGCCTTTGTCTCCGCGAAGGTCAATTGCCTGGCAGGCACACATAAGTTCAATGGCAAGTACGCGGCGAACATTCTCTAAGATCTCTCCTGCTTTTCTGGCAGCTATCGTACCCATGCTGACATGATCCTCCTGGTTGGCGGAAGATGGTATGCTGTCAACACTGGCCGGGTGAGCGAGCACCTTGTTTTCCGATACTAGTGCCGCAGCCGTATACTGTACGATCATAAAGCCTGAGTTCACGCCGCCCTTCTCAATCAGGAAAGAAGGAAGTCCGCTTAGATAAGGATTTACCATCCGCTCAATACGACGCTCTGATATATTGGCAAGCTCACTGACTGCAATTCCAAGGAAATCAAAGCTGATCGCCATAGGCTGACCATGGAAGTTACCGCCGGAGATTCCCTCTCCTGTCTCTGTAAAAATGATCGGGTTATCTGTTACAGAATTCATCTCTATATCAACTTTTGACTTAACATAGTTAATAGCATCTTTGCTTGCGCCATGTACCTGCGGTGCACAGCGGAGTGAATAAGCATCCTGCACTCTTAGTTCACCTTGTCTGCTGACATTTTTACTGCCTTCGATAAGATCACGGATACATTTCGCCGAATCCATCTGACCCTGATGAGGGCGTACTGCATGCATTCTGTGATCGAGGGCATCAACAACACCATTCTGTGCTTCATAGCTCATGGCAACCGCAATATCCGAGATCTTGGCAAGATTTATAGCATCGTAAACAGTAAATGCACCCACGGATGTCATGACCTGTGTTCCATTGATCAGGGCAAGACCTTCTTTTTCGGTCAGTTCAAGCACCGGAATGTTCGCAAGTTCCATGGCACGGGCTCCGTGGTATCTGGCACCTTTGTACATGGCTTCCCCGAGACCAAGCATTGGCAGAACCATATGAGCGAGCGGAACAAGATCTCCGCTGGCACCAAGAGAGCCTTTTTCCGGAACGACCGGAATTACCCCTTTGTTCAGCATGGTGACCAAAGTATCAATGACTGCCATTCTCACACCGGAATACCCCTTGATCAGGTTATTCACACGAAGCAGCATAATTCCGCGGACGATTTCTTCCTTGAATTCATCGCCGGCTCCGACGGCATGGGATATGATCAGATTTCTCTGTAATTTTTTTGATTCTTCTTTGCTGATGATCTCATCACAGAATTTACCGAAGCCTGTTGTAATACCGTAAACAACAGCACCGGATTCCACCAGATGATCCACGACTGCTCTGGAAGCCTTTATTTTTTCAATCTGCTCTTTTGCCACCTCGACCATGGCATGATGTCGGCACACCATAACAAGGTCATCTAGTGTCATATCCTGCCCATTTATAATTACTTTATTGTTCTGCATTTACCTTTACCTCCTGGGTCTGTCTCTATTTTATACCTATTTTATGATACTATCAATAAGATCATCCTTTGCTTTGAAAGGAATTGTAATATGGTTGTCTGCCCCATATTCCCGGTTATAGTTCTCGCAGGTCTCTATGGAATGCTCGTTCCTTGCCCAGGCTCTTCTTGACACCCCTACCATGGTATCCCAGGGCATGGCCATCGATAAAATAGTATCCACACGTTCACTGCCGTCGAGTACCATACCAAACCCGCCGTTGATCGATTTCCCGATGCCGACTCCGCCGCCGTTATGCAGTGCGATCAGGCTCATGCCTCTGGCCGCATTTCCGGCAAAACACTGTGTTGCCATCTCTGCCATGATGTTGGAACCATCTTTGATGTTGGAGGTCTCACGGAACGGTGAATCGGTTCCGCCCGTGTCATGATGATCTCTGCCAAGCATGACAGGACCAATCTCGCCCCTGCGGACCATCTCATTGAAACGCAGTGCGATCTTGGTTCTTCCCATGGCATCCTGATACAAAATTCTTGCCTGTGTTCCTACCACCAGTTTGTTCTTCTTAGCGTCCCGGATCCAGTTGTAATTGTCGCGGTCCTGGTATCTTCGGTCCGGATCGATACAGTCCATTGCTGCCTGATCCGTTGCGTCAAGATCTTCTTGTTTTCCACTGAGACAAACCCATCGAAATGGCCCATATCCATAATCAAAAAGATGTGGTCCCAGAATGTCTTCCACATAAGAAGGAAAGACAAAACCGTCTTTTTCATCGATGCCATTCTTACAGATTTCAATAACCCCTGCATCAAAAACTGACTTCATAAAGCTGTTGCCATAATCAAAAAAGTAAGTTCCTTGTTCCACCAGTTGGCAGATCGCCCGGTAATGGATCTGCAACGCTTCGTCCACTTTCTTTGCAAAACCGGCGCGGTCCGTTTCCAGCAGTCTGGTCCGTTCTTCAAAGCTCATACCAACCGGGCAGTATCCACCTTCGTACTGTGCGTGGCAGGAAGTCTGGTCTGATAACAGATCAATGTGAATTCCTTCTCTGATAGCATAGTGCAGCACATCCACGACATTTCCATGGTATCCGATGGCACAGGCTTCCTTTGCCTTCCTTTTCTCCTTTGCCCAGGCAAAGACTTCCTGCAGATCATCCGAGTACATACGGATCCATCCCTGTTCGTAACGAGTCTTCACCCGTGACAGATCGACTTCTGCTATGATTGCCACAGCACCGGCAATCTCTGCTGCTTTGCCTTGCGCTCCGCTCATTCCGCCAAGTCCGGAGGACACGAACAAATGGCCGGAGAGATCTCCATCCGCCGGGATGCCGAGTTTTAATCTTCCGGCTCCAAGTAATGTATTGAAGGTTCCATGTACGATTCCCTGTGGTCCGATGTACATCCAGCCGCCGGCTGTCATCTGTCCGTAATTTGCGACTCCGAGTGCTGCTGCACGGTTAAAGTTCTCCTGGTCATCGAATGCTCCGATCATCAGTCCGTTCGTGATAATTACTCTTGGTGCCAGTGCATGGGATTTGAAAAGTCCAACCGGATGACCGGATTCAATCACAAGCGTCTGCTCCTGTGTCAGGACTTCAAGATACTTTTTAATCAGACGGTACTGCATCCAGTTCTGACAGACCTGTCCGGTCTCTCCATAGGTAACCAGCTCATAGGGGTAAAGTGCCACGTTAAAATCAAGGTTATTGTCGATCATGACCTGGAATGCTTTTCCTTCTGTACAGGCTCCCCGGTAGGAGGTCCAGGGCTTTCCGGACAAGGCTCCTTCTGGACGGAAACGGTACCCGTAGATCCTGCCATGCTTTATAAGCTCTTCATAGAACTCTTTTGCCATCTGCTCATGATGCTGCTCAGGAATATAGCGCAGAGCATTCTTTACGGCAAGCTTTCGGTCTGATTCCGAGAGCTTTGCTTCTCTCCTTGGTGCTCTGCGGTATCCTTCCAGAATTCCAGGATACTCTGGTAACTCATCATCCAATCTTAGATTTTGTAAATTCTCTTCTTTCATACTTTCCTCCTTAAGCACATGCTCTCTGTGCATCGTAAGTTTGGCCTTTTCAAACTTTATAGTTGAAGTGATTTTCTTCAACATGCCCTCCTTAAGCACATGCTTTCTGTGCATCGTAAGTTTGGCCTTTTCAAACTTTAAAGTTGAAGTGATTTTCTTCAACATGCCCTCCTTAAAGCACATGTTAGGTTTGAACACTTCCTAAGCGGATCATCCCCTAGACCTATAAATGTCCACTTTAACCTTTCCTGAATTCAGTAAATCACAGACATGTCAAAAAAGCGTCTATTTTTCTTATGTAATTTACATTTTCGAAGCAAAAAATAGATGTTTTGATTTACATTCCTTTGGCCATGAAGTAAACTAAGCCTGAGTAAGGAGGCCGAAGAAATGAACCATGTCGAACTGAACGTATTACAGATGCCAAAACTATATGTAAACAATGAACTTCTTGTCTTTCCCTATATGAAATCTGAGGCACTTCTTTATTATCTTGCTGTTGAAAAGACTTCCACCCGTGAAAAGATTGCCTCCATGCTCTGGGAAGATGTTCCCACCGACAAATCCTTAAAAAACCTTCGCCATGCGCTTTATATATTGAGAAAGACCATTGGTTTTGATGTCATACTGTCAGATAAACGATCCAAACTGACCTTAAACCCTGAGATTGATTTTCGGTGTGACACCACACTGCTCGAACAGGGTGACAGTACCGTGTATCAGGGATCGTTCCTTGAGAATTTTTCAGTCAAAAAATCATACGCTTATGAAGAATGGCTGGAGCAGAAACGAGAAAGCTTTCGCCGCCTGCACCTGACAAATCTTTTTTATCAGATGAATCAGTCCAAGGATGGGGATATCTCAGAACTTGAAGAACTTTACCACCGTTACCATGCAATTGATCCCTTTGACGAGAGAACCGCCATCCTTCTTCTGCAGGCCTTTCAAAGACTGTCCCTGTATCATAAGGGGATAAAGATCTATGAAAAGCTCTACCATGATATGGGAGATGCGCTTGGTATAGTTCCCGGACAGGATCTGACCAGTCTTTATCGAACGCTTCGAAAAGAATGGGCTGAAAAGTCTGCGGTTGAAGACACAAACACGTCTCTCTTTATTCACGGCCGAAGAAATGAGTCAAAAATCATTGATTCCTGCTATCAGAAATTCTTATCCGGTCATTCACAGCTGCTTCTTCTTTCTGGTGAGATCGGTGTCGGAAAGACTTATCTGCTGCAGAGTGTACTAAATGCCTATAGGACGGAGGATGCTGCTTTTCTTCACACAGTCTGTTTTCCAAATGACAAGAATACACCTTTTTCTCTCTGGAATTCCCTTCTCTTTCAGCTGGAGAATATCATTGAAAAACACAGCATCGCGGTCCCCGTTAACCTTGCCAAAACTGTGGCTCAGTTCTTTCCTGTATTTTTAGGGCATCTTTCTGAGACCGATCCATCTCCTGACATGGAGAACCGTTTTCGTATTCGTGCCCTGCAAAATGGACTGCTTCGTATTATCCGGCTGGTAACCCAGAAAGTTCAGGTCGCATTTTTTCTTGATAATTTTCATTATGCGGATATGTACAGCAGTCAGCTTTTTCAGGTATTATTAAATGAACTCAGTCATAACTGCCTGTTCCTGTTTACTTTCACCGATACCTTTGACCTTACCGCCTTGCTTACTTTATCACAAATCAATCCCGGACTCTCTGTAACGCGTATCAAACTCTTACCCTTTACCAGAGAAGAAATCAAAAGAATCCTGAATGAAAACTATAAAGACATTGCATTTGACCCTTTTGATCTCGATGAAATCTGTCAGATAACTGGCGGAAATGGATTTTTTCTTCAGGAAGTTTTGGAAACCTACAAGGCAACCGGAAAAATCACTGCCATCTCTCAAAACACTGCTGCTTATTTCTCAGAACGGTTCAGTGGCCTTTCAACGGGTGCCAGAAGTATCCTTGATATCATTTCTCTGATCCCTGATTCTGCAACTCTGGAACTTCTTGAAACGATGATCGGTAAACAGGCTGTTGATATTCTTGATAACATTGAAGAACTAAAAATCCGTTCACTGATTCTGGAAAGCACCGAGACCAATACGATCCGTTACAGCTTCCGGCATGGCAGACTGCAGGAATTTATCGCTTCACAGTTGTCACCAACAAAGCAGTCGGTCTATCATAACAGCATTGGGCACGCACTGGAACGTGAGCTTATTCTTAACCGGCAGATCCACTATAATCAGCTTATTTTACATTTCACACTGGGGCACAACCCGGTAAAAGCCGTTGAATACAAAGTTCGTCTTTTTGAAGAAGCATCCATCAACATGTTCGAGCTCTATCCAAGTTTTATTGCTTCGACAAAACAACTGGATGCCGCATCTGTAACAACCTTTTTCATTCAAATCGAAAGTGAACTGCGTGAACTAAAGAACCTTTTCCTTGATCAGTCCGAATATGAAGAACTGAGCGCAAGATTTGCCATTGCAAAAGCAAGATATCAGATTCTTTCCTGTCATTACCCGGAAGGTCTGGAAAGTATTAAAAAGTCTCTGGCCCTCCCCTTTATTCAGACACACGCACCTTTCCTGCTGAAATCCCTTCGTCAGATGGTATACTACAGCATACAGCAGTACAACACCACATTGATGAAAGAATATTCCGCCTTAGGCCTTACGCTTGCAAAATCAGAAGATGACTGGCTTGAGATTGCTCTCTTCCTGCGTCTTCAAGGACTTTATTTTCTGATGGTACAGAATTATGAAGCCTGCAGGGAGAATCTGCTACAGTCTCTTGCTATCATAGAGCAACATAATACGAAGAATGGGACCTGCATCATTAACCTTGCCGCAGTCTATAATTACCTTGGTGAAATGCACCGAAAACAAAGGCAGTTTGATGAAGCAGTAACAGCTTATGAAACAGCCATTTCTCTCTGTGAAGAGAATCACCTTGCCGTCAATGCTACCTTTCTGACGAATCTCGGTTGTGCTTTGCTTGGAAGCAGCCATACTCCGGCTGCTGTGTCTGCTTTTCAAAAAGCAGCGAAACTATATGAAGATTCAACCACTCAGATGGGGCGCTCCATTACTTTTGGTCACCTTGCCATTCATTTCTTTTGCATTGGTCAGAGTGAAAAAGGCATTGTTTCTCTGAAGCAGGCTATGGAAGCTGCTGAGCATCTGTCCTCTCCACTTGAGAAAGGACTTCTTCGCAGGACACAAGCTGAGATTCTGTACCGTTACCGCAATGCTTCTGCAGGAATACTGACAGAGCCCCTGAACTTTTACATAGAAGACTGCAAACGCTTACTGCAGGATAAGGGCACTTATGAGCTGGACGACCTGAAAGAGTTCGAAGGGTAATCTCTTCATCCCATCTTCTGTCCCATGGGGAGTTCCCTTTTGTGCTTTTGCAGAAATGTATCCAAATTCACCAGAAAAGATTACATTTTACAAATTGAACGTTGGCATTGCTTTCATTTTTCAACTGATATCCAAGAATCTGCTGTGATAAATCAGTCAGCAATACACCCAATTCACCTTTTTGCAGGCAGATTTTATCCTCACCTGAACGAAGACAGACTTCCCCCTTTGTTACATAGACAGCAACACAGTAACCGGAATCTGCATGCTGTTTCTTATTCTGGCTGGTCTTACTCTGCATATCATTGCTCAATATATTATTGCTCAGCGTATCATTATCCTGCGTATCATTGTCCTGCTTATCATTGTCCTGCGTATCATTGTCCTGCGTATGATTTTCCCTTGTATCATTCTTAAGCGAGGTAACATACTCCGCATAGTTTTCCTTTTCTCCTGCAAGCAGTGTTATGAGTGCGATCTCACCATCTGCACAGGAGGACATCATCAGATTAAAGTCAACTCCCGTTCCTTCGGATTCTGTTGGAATCCAACCCGGAAAGCACGCAACATCTCCAGGTTTCATCCATTGAAAACCAGATGCCTTTTTTGCAGAATCATCGGAAAAGAAATCCTCGTCCTGTTTTTCCTTTACTTCACCGGCTTTTTGATATTCGTGGGTAAGACGAATCGTTCCGTCCAAAAGCAGAAGTTTTCTTTTGATCCCCGGCAGAAGGGTAAAGGTACCCTTCGGATCGGTTACCGTTGCCGTGCTTAGGCGGAATAAAAAATCAAGCTTCTTGTATACCGCACCCTCTGGGTAGATCATTAATTCTGTCGTCGTCCCACCGGCCCAATTTGAGGTAATAAAATTACTGTATTTTTCCAGTTTTGTCATCATAGATCAGCATACCCTTCTTAATAACTTTATCCACAATATTTGTCGCTGTATGATATACCAGAAAACGATAATCCGGGAATCTAAGGAGACAAATATCTGCCTGCTTTCCAACTTCGATTGAACCAATCCGTTCTGCCCGTTCCAACGCTGCTGCGCCATTTAACGTCATGGCAGTCAGTGCTTCTTCTGGTGTCATCTTCATCTGAATTGCCGCAAGCGCAAAAAGCAAGGCTATGGAATACGAAAAACAGCTGCCGGGATTCAGATCACTTGCCAGTGCGACTGCACAGCCGGCATCGATCATTTTTCTGGCTGGTGCATAGGGTTTATTCAAGGAAAATGCAGTTCCCGGAAGCAGCGTGGCAACCGTATCGGATTCAGCCATCTGCCTGATCCCTTCATCTGATATCATAAGCAGATGATCCGCCGATACTGCGCCAATGCGTACTGCAAGTTCTGCACCGCCAAAGGTTACAATCTCATCCGCGTGGATACGTGGATGAAGGCCTGCCTTTTTCCCGGCAAGCAGCATCTTTGCTGATGCTTCAAGGCTGAATACACCTTCTTCACAAAAGATATCGCAGTATTCTGCCAGGGCTTCCTGTGTTACAACCGGCAGCACTTCTTCTGCCAAATACTTTATGTAAGCTTCTTCCTTATCCTTAAAGTCCGGCGAAAGGGCATGCGCCCCCATAAATGTTGAAATTACATCAATCGGGTGCTTTTGATCCAGTTCCTTCATTACACGAAGTTGTTTTAGTTCGGTAACAAGGTCAAGGCCGTAACCACTTTTCCCTTCAACGGTCGTTACTCCCTGCTTCATCATCTGGTTAAGACGATTTTCACCGGACAAGAAAAGTTCTTTTGCAGACTCCTCTCTGGTTGCCCTGACCGTTGACATAATGCCACCGCCCATGTTCATGATCTCCATGTAGGAAGCACCCTCAAGACGTCGGATAAATTCTTCTGCCCGGTATCCCCCAAACACAAAATGCGTATGGGAATCAACAAATCCGGGAACGGCACATTGATTTCCTGCATCAAGGATCTGTCCCTGATACCCTGAAAAATCTGATGAAAGTTCTTTCATCGAGCCAATTTGCTGTATTATGCCGTTTTCTATCTGTATATATGCATTTGACAGAAGGGTAAGTTCCTTCATTTCGAGTCCTTTTTTTGCTTTCTTTCCGGTCGGTGTTGCAATCTGCCCGATATTAAGAATCAACATCGTATTCTCCATTGTGTTCTTCATCCTACTCCCCTTCCATACTCCATACATTACCTACTTTGCTTTTGAGCGTTACTACCCGGCAGAAGGACCCGTGCTGCCTTCCTTCAGTTCTTTCATAACACGCTTCACTTCTTTTATTACGTCTTCTTCCGGTATGGTAAGATTCTTACCGTAATTCACGGTCAGCGTTCCATTTACCATGACCTTTCGAATGGCGGAAGGCTGCATGGAATATACGATATTAGGAAGCAACTGTTCCAGAGATTCCGATATCGGCTGCATGGACAGATCTTCGGCCGTAATTCCCACAAAATCTGCTTTGTATCCCTTTTCTATCTTACCGACCGGTATTCCAAGGATTTTCCCACCATTTTCTGTTCCCATACGGAATACATCCTTATAGTTCACACACATGGCATCACAGGTATTTGCCTTTTGTAAAAGAGCAGCCATTCTCATTTCTTCAAAGACACTGTTGCGGTTGTTGCTGCATGCCCCATCGCTCCCAAGACCAATCGTAACATGATTCTTTAGCATGGCCGGAAGATCTGTAATCCCATCGGCCAGGAACATATTGCTGGATGGGCAGTAGGCAAGACTCCCTCCCCGTTCTCCCAGCAGTTCCACTTCGGTATCTTTCAGCCAGACACCATGTACGATTGTCAGTGTCTCATCAACCACGCCAAGCGAATCAAGAATCTCAAGGTGTGTTTTACCGTTGAATTTCTTTTTTGCGTCCTCGACCTGGAATTTTTCTTCCGCAATGTGTATATGGAACCCGGTGCCCAGTTCCTTTGCCAGCTGATGCCCTGCCTGAATCATGGCAGGACTGGCCGCATGCAGACTGTGTGGTGCCGGTATGATCTTTACCATGTCATCTTTGCCGTTATAACGTTTTGCAATGGTCCTTGTATTGGCAACAGCATCTGCTACGGTTTCAACATAACCTTTGGGCGCGCCGGTCCAGTCGTACATGGTCCTTGCAATGACCAGACGTATACCGACATCTTTCGCCGCCTGTATGATAAGCTCATCACTTTCCACACCAAAATGGTGCAGGTAAAAGAAATCGCATACTGTTGTAACGCCATGACGCATCATTTCAGAAAACGCAAATACAGCTCCCTGGTAGATGTGGTCTCTTGTGAATTTGTTCGAATATGCATACAATGCTTTGTCACGCCACTCAAGAAATGGTCTGTCACAGGCAAGTCCGCGAAGCAGTGACTGGAAGCAATGATTGTGTATGTTAACCGTCCCCGGCACAAGAATCAGATTTTCCCAAATGTCTTCCACCGCATCGGGATACTTCCTGTTCATTTCATCGGCTGGACCTGTCTCCATAATATAATCATCTTCTACCAGAACCGCATATTCTTTTATAAATGTTTCGTTGCTGTATAAAAACTCAGGTCTGATCAGTCTTTTCATACATCCAGCTCCTTATCTAAAATCAGAATTGCTTCCATCATGGCCTGCACCGTTGGTTCAATGTCTTCTGCAAGGGACAGTTCTTCCGGGCAGTGGCTCATGCCAAACAGGCTTTTCACAAAGATCATACCGGCTCTTGTTACACGCTGCATATTGGCAGCATCGTGTCCTGCCATACTGACAAGTTCTATGACTTTCTCATGACCGCTGACTGTTTTTATTCCTCTTCTTACGGCATCCACCACTGTTTTATCCATATACATGGCAGGCTGATCAAGGTTCACTTCACGCTGGATGGTCACTCCTCTTCTGCTCTCTATATATGTTGCCTCGGTTCGCAGCGCAGAAACAATGGTGTCCTTGACTGCTTCATCTTTTGTTCTGATTTCCAG
This sequence comes from Clostridia bacterium, assembly GCA_003249225.1. GTDB lineage: Bacteria > Bacillota > Clostridia > Lachnospirales > Lachnospiraceae > SZUA-448. The sequence continues at coordinate 410,750 of QKJQ01000027.1, forward strand.
CATTAATACGATCTGCCCGGGAATAATACTGACTTCATTCGGTCTGACAGCCAACTGTCCAATCGTTCCCACGACCTCGGGATCGTTTGCTTTTTTTACGATCTTTTCAAAAGCCAGGTTCAGTTCACAGGCTGCCAGAAGCGCATCATGACGGTCCTGCATCTGCGTGGTCCCACCGTGATTTGCTTCCCCAATAATTGTTATCCTTTCCCGGTAAATTCCGGTAATGCAGGTAACAGCGGCACTGGAACATTTCATTGTTTCCAGCCTCTTTCCCTGTTCGATATGCAGTTCCAGAAATGCTGCCACTTCGTTTTCCCTAATCAGGATTTCATCTGCTTTTTCAATATCTCCGCCCAGCTTTTCAATGCAGGCAGATAAGGGTGAACCATCTTTGTTGTTCGATAATTTCTTCAGATCTGCCGTTCGTAATCTTCCGGACAATACACGTGACCCAAGGGTCGAAATGTTATAAGGGTTTGGTTCTTCTCCGGTGAAGGAGACAACAGCCAGCGGATGCCTTGTCTCGATCTTATTCTCGAGCAGTGTTTCCATGATCTCTGTCGCGGCCAGAACACCAAGCGCACCATCATAAGCGCCGCCATTTGGAACAGCATCGTTGTGTGAACCAAAAACGATCGTGGACAATGCTTCCCTGCCTTCTTTTCTGATCCAGAGGTTTGCTATTGCATCGGTCTCTGCTTCCTTTTTTAAATTGTCTCTCCAGTATGTTTTGATCCATTCTCTGGATAAGAAATCCGCCTCACTGCTTAAGCTGCGATCGATTCCCCCGGCTTCATTTTTCCCTATCACAGATAGCTCCATGACATTTTTCATCAGACGGTCACGATTGATTTTCATATCAGTCTCCTTTTCCGTGCCATGCACTTCGTTCTATTTCCATCCATTCCTGCACTTATCCTAATCCATTTTTTTACTTTTTTCGCATTTTTCTCATTCTTTACCATATCTCTTGGTTTTTCCCGACATAAAAGAAAAACAATAGTAATCTTATTCAGACTACTATTGTCATTCTATCATATCTTTCTTTATTTTATACAGTCATGGTCAAAAAAACGTCAAATTTTCCACCCGCTTTTTACATTGCAAATTTCCCGAAAAATGGCTGTTTGAAAAGGTTCTCAATACGAGGAAGTGAGATTCCGAGTGCTTCACGAAGTACATCTTCAACCGTTTCAACCGCTACGATCGTAATCTCTTTTTTCACTTCATCCGGTACATCCTTTAAATCAACTTCATTTTCTTTCGGTATCAGCACTTTTTTAATACCGGCACGCTGGGCACCCAGTAATTTTTCCTTTAATCCGCCAATCGGCAGTACGGCACCACGCAGTGTTATTTCGCCTGTCATGGCAAGTTTTGGATCTACTTTCTTCCCGGTAATCAGGGAAGCTAACGCAGTAAATAATGCAATTCCAGCAGATGGACCATCCTTTGGTACAGAGCCGGATGGAACATGAATGTGCAGGTCTCTTTCCTTGAAATTAATAGAATCGATCGGCAGCCTTGACTTTAGAAGGCTAAGTGAAATTCGTGCCGACTCCTTCATGACATCTCCTAGTTTACCGGTCAATATAACATCACCATTCCCCGGCATGTTCGTTGCTTCTATGAAAAGTATCTCACCGCCTACCGGTGTCCAGGCGAGCCCTGTAACTACACCGGCCGGGTTGTCTGTCTGCGCTTTGTCATGATGGGATACCATTCTTCCAAGTGCTTCTGTGAGGTCTTCTTTTGTTGCTGTGTAGACTGCACCTTTTCCTTCGGATACGATCTTTTCCGATGCAACCCGAGCCAGCGTCTCAAGCTTTCTCTTCAAGCCTCTTACACCTGCTTCCGACGTATATTCGCTGATGATCTCGCGCATTACTTCATCACTGACAATAAGCTGTTCACTGGTAAGTCCATGTGCTTTTAAAACTTCCGGCAGCAGATGATCTTTTCCAATATGGAATTTTTCTTCGGTCGTATAGCTTGAGATATTAATAACTTCCATGCGGTCCAGCAACGGTCCCGGTATACTGTCCAGTGAATTTGCGGTGGCAATAAAGAAAACATTGGATAAATCATATGGTATATCAAGGTAATGATCGGTAAATGTATTGTTCTGCTCCGGATCGAGTACTTCCAATAATGCGCTGGCAGGGTCACCGCTGTATCCGCCCATCATCAGCTTATCCACTTCATCCAGCACCATGACTGGCTGATTTGTCCCGGCTTTTCTTATGTTCTGAATAATTCTTCCCGGCATGGATCCAATGTAGGTCCTCCGGTGTCCGCGAATCTCGGCTTCGTCTCTTATACCGCCAAGACTGACTCTGATGTATTTCCTGTCCAGTGCTTCCGCAATACTCTTGCCAAGACTGGTCTTTCCGGTTCCGGGCGGTCCGACCAGCAACAGGATCGATCCGTGTTTTTCTTTGTTCAGCTGCATAACGGCCAGATGCTGAATTATTCTTTTCTTCACTTTTTCCAGTCCGTAATGCTGCTCATTCAGAATCTTTCTGGCTTCTTCTAAGTCGACTGGTTTGCTTGTCTCCTGTCCCCAAGGCAACTGAATCAACAGATCCAGATAATTGCGCAGTGAACTGTATTCGGAACCGTTGGTTCCCTGCATGTTCAGTTTATCAAGCTCTTCGTACGCAATCTCTTTTACATCATCCGGCATATTGGATTCTTCGATTTTCATTCGGTAATCACTGTCTTTCCGTGAAGCAGAACCCTTGCCTTCGTTCAGTTCTTCCTGGATGGCTTTCATCTGCTCACGAAGCATGTTCTCCCGGTAGAATTTGTTCGCTTTTTCAGTGTACTTTTCTGATATCTGCAACTGGATCTCGATGCTTTCTTTTTGCTGCAGCAGATGATCCATGAAACGAAGACTTCTCTCTTTCAGTGAATCAATGGACAAAAGCTCGTACCGTTCTTCCTGTGATATCATAATGAACCGAGACAGGTATACAATAAAATAGTTGATATCATTTATATGATTCAGTGTCGTCAGGAATTGCTCTCCTTCCGTAAAATAACCACTGATATCATTTACGATCTGTTTCAGATGTGAAAGGATCGTCTTCTGGTTTTCTTCGTTCAGGTCAATCACATCAGGAAAGAGATCATATTGCCCATAGATCAGGTCATCCTCAAACGTAAGCTCCTTCACCGTAACGCGGTCTCTCAGGCTTACAATAAGCCGAACCCCGCTCTCTACTTCCTGCAGTCCGTTTATTATGAAAATGACTCCGTTGGTATACAGATCTTCCTGTTTAATTTCTGCTTTTTTCTTCCCATTCTTCTGCGGCAGGGCAATTAATGTCATCTCCCTGTCTTTCAGCTTCATAAGCTGTTCTTCGCTCTTTTCTGATAATTGTATCATAGTCGAAGTTCCTGGTAACAATACACTGCCTGCTACCGGAATAATAATCGCTTCTCTTTTCATTCCATCTATTTCGTTCATAGTTTCCTCCTGTCTTACGCTTTCTCTTGCGCATCAAACATTGTTCATCGTCTCTTATTTCTATTGTCACTCTTGCTTCCGTGATTATGAATTTTAAATGAATGTTCGTTTAATTAAATGTGCAAAGAATGCGGGATACTTTGCCATCCCGCTGCCTTCACTCTATCAATAAAGCATTCTGCAGAATACGAATCATCTCCTGCAGCAGTTCATTTCTTTCCCTCTCATCTACATGCCGGTTGACAGCGATTGCTTTTACCGGGTAAAAAATAGTTGCCATTACGCTATAATTACTGTATTCCCTGAAAATTTGCTGTCGTTTCATTTCACTGATAAAATCATACAGTCGAAAAATACTTTTTTGTCCGGTACAGTTCTTTGCCAGGGAGGGACACCCTGAAAACTGTTCTATAAAATTAAAGATTTCCCAATGGCTCATAATATATTCATAATAACTGCGAACAAGAACATCAATCAATTCTGCACCATTCATGTTCTGTCGGATCCGGTCTCCAACATAGTTGAAGATCTCATCGGAATACTCACTGTAGATATCCTGCAGCATTTCTTCTTTATTCTCAAAATATATATAGATGGTCGCAGGAGATACTTCTGCCATCTTCGCAACTTTTGAAATCGATACCCCGTGAAATCCTTCCTGCAAAATCAATTGAATTACAGATTCCTTGATCCGGCGTTCTTTCTCATCATCTCGTTTCCTCAAAACATCACCACCTTGTTACTCTATAATAAACGTTCATTCATTTATTGTCAATATCTTTTTTGTGATAGCAGAGTAAAACGAACAAACAAGGGCTTTATCTCTTTGTAACTTTAAAGTCTTCAATATGTAAAAGCAACTTTTTGGACAGTTCTTTCAGCCCCTTGGTATCCTCTGCAATAGAACGGACGGAAGCATGCTGTTCCATGGAATATTCAGCCACCTGGTGAAAGCCATCGACGTTGTTCCCAATAATTTCAGCAATTCTCACGGTTTCTTCCTTTATCTTCTGGAACATATTCTTGATTTCTTCATAGATATCATGTAATTCAAGAATGTCTGAATTATTGTCTTTTATGAACAAGACCAAGGTATCCAGGACTTCGCCACCTTTATGGATCATTGTAATCTGACTGTTCACCTGGTTCAGATCATCTTCCATGGTACAGATTGTTTCCTTTGTCTCGGTCTGAATGGTATCAATCAGCTCAACGATCTGTTTTGCTGCTGCTTCTGAATCCGAAGCAAGTTTGTTGATTTCTTCCGCAACAACCACAAAGCCTTTGCCTGCTTCTCCAGCTCTCGCCGCTTCAATGGAAGCATTCAGAGCAAGAAGATTGGTCAGTTTTGCTATCTTTGATATTACATCCACAAAATCACTGATTTCATTGGAACGCCTTTCCAGACCGGTAATGGCATCTTTAGCAAAAGTTACTGTCTCTGTGATCCATGAAAATTGATTAATTACTTCCTGAACGTAATTCTTGCCATTCATGGCAGTCTCTGATGAATTACTTGCCATATCCTTCATTCTTTCAACTTTTTCAAAGCCATCCGATACCTTGTCAAGACTGTTCACGGTATATTCCTGTATATGCTCTGCATTTGCTTTCTGATATTTTGCACCTTCTGTCAACTTTTTTGTTTCTTGCTCAATTCTTTCGGAGTTTTTATTCGTATTTCCGGCAAGCGTTGATAAGTTTTCAGCGAAAGCAGAAACATCAGAAGACAATTGCTCCACTTCGCGTAACATTATTTCCAATGATTGCATCATCTGATTGAATGCCTGCGAGATTTGACCTATCTCATCCTTGCTGTTCACCTCCATTCGAACTGTCAGATCTCCCTGGCTCGCCAGATCAAGATTTTTTTTCATAACGGTAATCGCTTTAATAAGGGTCACTTTCCCGATAGCAAAAGACAAGAGACCGACAATAACACCGGCCAGAATACAAAGAATCGAAAATGGAAGCCCATAGGATTCCTTTTTATATGTCGTAAAAAAGCTTGCAAATGGTGGGAATATCAATCCCATCATTACACCAGCGGCTATAGACATGTATAGATATTTCCGAATAATATTTTTTGTTTTTTTCATAAAATCACCTCGTTCATGCCAATCTTATAAACACAGCACTCCAAAAATCTCTATTTATGTTATTTTATCATTTATTCACGTATTCGTAAATGCATTTTCTTATTATGACGTATTTATTTTTTTGAAATCAAAAAAGCAAGGAATTATCCTTTATGGATTCCCTTGCTCTTAATTTTATTCGATGATTTTCTTTTTACTTTTTCTGTATTCTCTTTTCCGAATTGCTATTAATAAATCACTTTTTCTGAATTACTTTTACTGAATCATTTTTTCTGAATTACTTTTACTGACTTGCTATTATTGATTTGCAATTATTGACTTGCTATTATTGATTTGCTCTTTCCAGTTTACTTTAATCCTTTGTGTTGCTTTTTTTGTTCATACATATCAAAATCTGCTTTTTTCAATACTTCATCAAAATCTTTTCCTTCGCTTGGAAAAACAGATATACCAATGCTGATTCCAAGGAAATGAACCTCTGTGTCTGTTGTAAACTCTTCTTTGAAGTCTTTTTCATAACGCAGCCGCATTTTCTCTAATTCATGATCTTCATTTATTTTTGGTATCATGATCAGGAACTCATCTCCACCAATGCGAAAAACCAATTCATTCTTTCTGGATATTGTTTTCAGAACACGACTGATCTCGCGTAATGTTTCATCCCCTTTTAAGTGTCCGAATGTATCATTTATATATTTAAAATTATCAACATCAATGTGAAGCAAACCATATCCGTATTTTTCCTGGACCGCTTGCCGTGCTATGGTCTGCTGTACAATTTCAAGATATCTTCGATTGTAAAGATCCGTTAGCTGATCATGGTATATCGCATACTCAAGCCGGAATTTACTTTTTTTACTGTTGTAATAATAGGAGGACAGCAATAAGGAGAACAGCACTCCCACTATATAGATTGCCGCTTTAATAGCTCCAGTCCCATGGCTTTTTTCTTTCGAAGTTGCATAGATGATCCAGCCAATGTTTCCGCTGGATTCAAAGCGGTAGGAATCCTGCTCCTTAACGGAGGCGTCACCGATAATCGGAACAGTTGCATTGTCACTTTGATAGATCGCCACGTTCAAATCTGCTTCATCCGCAAAGGTAAGAATCTGTTCATTAATTTTATCTGTTCGAAGAACAATACTCGCCTGCCCCCAGTATGCTCCGTTCATATCAAGGATAGGAACCCTTATTATATATCCCTGTCCTCCCTGAATAAGATCGACTGGCCCAAGAAACACTTCCGTCAGCTCATTCTTCACCTTTAAGACAGCTTCCCTTTGTGTTTCAACCTGAGCAAGATCAACTCCAATTGAAGATTCATTCCCTGCCATCGGATAATTATATATTATTGTAGTATCCTCTAATATTCCAATGTTTCTGATATAATTGCCATAATTCTTGGTCAGGTAGGAAAGAAATGCTTCCGAATCCTCATTGGTAATATCTGCATTTGTCATAAAATATGCGTCGTACCCATAGACCAATTTTACGCCGGTATCAATCAAATCTTCCATTTTGTTTTGAAATTCAATGTAATGATATTGAACATCGATTTCATCATAAACTTCAAGGACAGAATCTGTCTGCAGCACTGCCAGGTACGTCAGTACAAAAATTGCAAGAAAAATCAGAACCGTAATACCCTTTTGACTTACGGTATTATGTTTCAAATGTAAATTGCCTTGTTTTCGTTTTTTTCTGGTAGCTAGTATCATTCTGTCACACTCTCAATCCTATTTATATTGTATATAGAAATTATGGAATCATATCCTGCTGTCACTTTTTACTGCATTTCATATAGAAGCCAGCACTTTTTCTTACCAGCTTTTGTTTTTCTGCAGCTGATGTTATATTCACCGATGGCGGTTGATTTTATCAGCGCATTCTGTACTGTTTCTGTAAAAAGTTATAGCATAAAGCCTCTCTGTTCTGCTCTATATAATTAGAACCGTTGAGAGGATTTATGCTATTCATTAAAACTAATAATTTTCTTTTCTGACTTCAAAATAGCTCTGCGGATGTGCACAAACAGGACATACTTCGGGTGCTTTCTTACCCATAACAAGATGTCCGCAGTTACGACATTCCCAAATACATTCTTCCGCTTTTTCAAAGACTTTCTTCATCTCAACATTATTGAGCAAAGCCCTGTATCTTTCTTCATGTGTTTTTTCGATCTTAGCGACCATACGGAACTGTACTGCTAATTTTTTGAAGCCTTCTTCGTCTGCATCCTTCGCAAAATTCTCATACATTTCAGTCCATTCATAATGTTCACCTTCTGCTGCATGAAGAAGGTTCACAGAGGTATCACCAAGTTCTCCAAGTGCTTTGAACCAGAGTTTCGCATGTTCTTTTTCGTTGTTCGCGGTTGCCTCAAAGATAGCTGCGATCTGTTCCAGGCCTTCTTTTTTTGCAACAGATGCAAAATATGTGTACTTATTTCTTGCCTGTGATTCTCCCGCAAATGCTGCTGCAAGATTTTTCTCTGTCTTTGATCCTTTTAATTCCATACTCTCTCTCCTTTTCATCACTAATTTATATATTTATTGCACATAAATATATGATATCATAATTTATTCATGAAATAAATAGTAAAACACAGAGTTATTATATTAATTGTAATCTTTTAAAACCATTGAATATTCCGTCATCTAGTATAGCATTTGTCTCCATATCTGCGATATTTTTCAATTCATCTACAGCATTTCCCATTGCAACACCAGTATATGCAAATTCAATCATTTCCATATCATTCGGACCATCGCCAAAGGCTATACTGTCTTCCCGTTCCATTCCAAGATAATCAAGAAGTACCTTCATTCCGGTCGCCTTATTAATATCTTTTCTGGTAAACTCTCCGTTGTATTCTCTTTCAGCTCCAAAGCTTGCACCAGTGATCTGAAGCCCCTCTCCTACTTGTTCCTGAATTTGATTTATTACTAGGCCTGCATGAAAGTACAATCCGCTTTCAATGTCATCCCGGTTATAAGGATCATCTCCAATGGTCAGTTCAAGATCGTCTAAATCGAACGTAAGTCCAAGTTCTTTTATTTTATTTCTTAGTTTGTTTACATTCGTCTCATCTGCAAATCTGCCGTTTTCTCCCTGGAAAACATAAGATGCACCACATGCATCCAGAGTTTGCGCTACCCTTTTCAAGTTGTCTTTTGCAATATATTCGTGATAGATCTCTTTTTCATTCCAGATGACATGTGCTCCTGTTGAAGCAACGACACCATGAAAACCATAATCCAGTAACCAGGGATAGATTCCGCTGTAGATTCGTCCTGTACACAGTACCAGATAATGACCGTTGGCCTTTGCAAGATCCAAAGCTAATTTTGCCGATGCGGGGATTTGCTGCTGGAAGTCTACCAGCGTTCCGTCAATATCAAGAAAAATTATTTTTTTCATTCTGACTCCATTCTCTTACTGCTTATTTAAATACCTTTTGACCTCAACCTCATTAAGTTCAAAGTATAAAATAAAAAGAAGGCGAATGCAATACACATTCGCACTTCTTCACCTATACTTCATTTTACTGCAATATTTTTTACTTTGAATCACCCTGCTGTTACTGTAACATTCTCCATGGCAAGCGCCTTTACATTCTTTATGAAACCATACTCGCCGGCTTGTATTGTAACATTCTGAAACCGGATATCTTCAAACGGAGCCTCTGTAAATCCTTCTATTTCAAAAGCTAAGCTTTTATGATCTGTATCCGTGACCGTAACATTCTTCACTGTTACATCTTTTACGATTGGTATTCCTTTTTCCATGGGTACTTCTTTACTCAAAACATCCCAGTATACAGGATATTCATCAGCCATCTCTTTTGGCATTTCACAATAACTGTAGCTCGGATTCCAGTTAAGCAAAAAACTGAAAGGACGCAGAACATTTTCCATCACAAGATTTTCCACTAGAATATTTTGAATGACGCCTCCTCTTGTTTTTGCAGATTTTATACGGAACCCATTCATTGAATTCTCAAATGTGCAGTTCTTGATCACTACATCATGGATACTACCAGAAGTCTCGCTTCCAAGGGTAATTCCAGCTCCAAGTCCAATTCTGCAATTCTCGATCACGATATATTCACACGGTCGGTTAACGCGCAGACCATCATAATCTCTTCCTGCTTTTAAACAGATATTATCATCGTTGCAATCAAGCTGACAATTCTTTACCGTAACATGATGACTGGAGTCAATATCAATACCATCTGTGCTTGGTCCCTGATTTTCTTCAATTATCAGATCCTCTGCCAAAACATAGCTTGAGTAACAGATGTGAACATTCCAGAACCCGGACCGGATGCACCGAAATTCACGCAATACAATCTGTTCGCTTTCGTATATGATAAGATTACGAGGCCGAAAACAATCGTAATCAACAGCCCAGCGTAAATTCTTTTTTTCGTATTCTTTCCGCATGGTCCAGTATTTATTCCACCAGAATTCTCCCTGACCATTGATCGTACCACTGCCGGCAATTTTTACATTTTTCTGCCGGTTGACATTCAGCAGCGCCGCCGGCCATTCCATCTCGACTCCTGCAACTCTGGATGGAAGTATGGGATACTGCGTTTCATCCAGTGTCCCTCGAAGTTCTGCCTCCTCTTCAAGTATAAATTCCATATTGCTTTGTAGGAAAATCGAACCGCTAAGATAGACACCTTTTCTTAATACAACCCTTCCCTTTGTTCTTCCCGCTTCGTCGATAGCTTTTTGTATTGCCTCGGTATCTAAAGTAATTCCGTCTGCTTTTGCACCATAATACTCAGGATATAGAATATTACACATAATCATTGCTCCTCTGTAATCTTAGTCAGCTTTCCGGTCACCGAATCGATGATCAGACCATGAATTTTGATAGTGTTCGGTACAAGCGGGTGTTTTCGAATCAATTCAACTGATTTTAGGATTGAATATTCTAAATCTTTAAATCCCCCAAGCCAGACATCAAAATCAATACCATAATACTTGACCATATCAATGCTCTGTTGTGAAATACCCTGCATTTTCATTTTATCAATGATTCTTCCGCTGTCTGTGTGTCTTGCCCCGCAGTCGGTGTGACCGATTACAAGAATTTCCTGTACGTCAAGTTCATAGATTCCAATCAGAAGGCTTCTCATAGCGCTCCCAAAGGGATGTGATATGACTCCGCCCGCATTTTTAATTATTTTCGCATCACCGTTCTTTAAACCGAGTGCAGCCGGAAGCAATTCTGTCAGACGAGTATCCATACAGGAAACGATGGCGATTTTCTTCTCTGGATATTTATCGGTTATGTACTGTTCATATTCGTTATTTTCAACAAAGGACTGGTTAAACTTTATTATGTCATCAAGCATTGCACTCTCCTGTTATTTCTTAGTATTTATACGTCCATCCATTCTGTGTTCTCAAGTCTGTTCTGCAGCTCTTTATAGAATTCTGCGATATGAAAACCATCCATCAGAGAATGATTGCCCAGAACGGAAACCGGAAGCTGAATCTGACCGTTCACTTCCATGAATTTTCCCCAGGTAATTCTGGGATTACTGTCGGGGGGCGTCGGTACCGGCTGAATGACGCTCGTGTAGCTCACCCAGGGAAGGGATGAAACAAAAAAGTACTTTTCAACATCGCTGTCATCCAAAAGTGATGCATTGCTGCGTGCTTTCTCCTGTCTCATTATCGCATCCGGAAGGAATCTGCTGAATGGAAGTGTTGTGTCTGCAACACAATAGCAGTAGTTTCCTTTGTCCAGTGCCAAGGTATACGAAGGTCTGCAATGTTCAAATTCAACAATATTGTTGCCTCGGATTCTTTGTCTGAATTCAGGGATGGCATTTGCTGCACTTACTGCTGCATAAAGCAAGGTCAAAAAAAATGGCAGATTTCTCCTTGCCCTCTCTGCCATGAACTTTGTTATATCTGTCGGCACGGTCATTCCTACATAGGGATAATTCATCTGCTGAAAATACTCAAACTGACCTTTCCGGGCAAAGGTCTCCATATCTATTTCTTTGTAATTCATTGGTTTCCCCTCCTATAAGATATTGGTCTGTCTTCTTATTTCCCTTATATTTTATCTTACTTCTCCTCTTTCGTAAACCATTGATTGTACGGCTCTGTATTTTCCTGACTCTGTTGTTCTAATTTTCTCTGTTTCATCTTATACATGTCTTTATCTGCCTGTTTGATCTTTTCCTCCATATCCTCCCGCACAGACAGCCGGCTGATGCCATAGGATATACCAATCGTAATATCCTGAATCTCAATGTTTTTAAGTTTTTCTTCGAGCAGTTCCATCTTTTCATATAACTTCATCTCACTTATGCCCGCCAGAATCATCAAAAACTCATCACCACCGTAACGGATAAAATAATCTTTTTCACGAATTGAATCAATGAATACTTTGCTCAGGTTCGAGAGCACAAGATCTCCTTTCTGATGCCCATATGTATCATTTATACTTTTGAATTTATCAACATCGATCAGGACAATATAGTAATTCTCATTTTCTTCCCGAATCGTCTCATTCCATACATTCAGGAAGCTTCTTGTATAAGCCTTGGTCAGAAAATCTATGTATGCAATCCTTTTATAGGTATCCCTGCTATATTCCAGCCTGCCAACTCCCTTATTTACATAGCGGACAATATAGCAAAATACCCATGCAACAAATACTCCAAGTAAAAGAATACCACAGATCATGATGATCTTTGTCTGTGTCATTATATTCTCAAACAGCATGCTTTCTGTCTGTTCTGTCATGATATATACATTCTCATAAACTTCCCCGATCGAATAGTATGTCTCATCCCTTTGCAGGGTAATTAATTCATCATTGCTGATTATTCTGTCAGCACTTGTCAGCAGCTCATCGTATTCATTCTCTGATAAAATGTATAGTTCAATACTCTGGCTGTAAACCTGAGATAATTGCGGGGTCATATCATACAGGATCAAATCGTATCCCAAAACCGTATCATCAAGTACAATGGGTGATTTTATTTCAGCAATCGTCCTGTCATTTTCTAAACTGACCCTGACCTTTGCTCCTGTACCTGTCAGTACTTCGTATTGCGGCTCCTCGAGGACCGTTTGCTGTTCCTTTGACAGATAGCTGACCAACACCCTGTTATCCACGAACCGGTATGCTGCAAGCAGGTAATCAATGGTCTTTGCTCCTTCGTTATACTTTGATGACGAATAATCCTTAAGTTCATCAAAGGACAACAGACCATCTTTATAATATCCTATCGCATTGCGTATCATGGATCTGCTGGAAAGACCACTGGCGGCCTCAACACCTCGCATCAGTGCTCCTTTTACTATATAATAGTCAAGATGAGATACCAGTGTATATTCCTGAACACGACTGTCCCGAAGCTTTACTTCCATTGGTATGAATACAATCACAACAACATAGCATAACACAAGAAAAAGTCCAAGAATCGCTGCGTGCTTCAGACGTCGGATCAAAGCCGGTAAAGATATCATATCAACATCGCTTGTTTTTGCAGAACTTATATTCACTTTTACCGTATTGTAATCACTATTAGGTTCTTTCTTTTTCATCGGACTTCCTCTTGATTTCAAAAAGGTACAGATACTGTCAGAATAAAAGAAAATCCTGATTGTATCATTATATTTAATGATATCACAGTGTTTTCGCATTATCAAATATATTGTATTCTTTTACATTATCATTAATTTACATTTTCCTTTTTTAGCAAGTTTTCATCTCATTTTCTGAATAATCAATCCCCTCTCTTTGTTCTGAATTAATCCTGCATGAGACGGTAAGCTTTTGGTGACATACCTGCTATCATTTTAAAATTTCTGTGAAACGTCCTCAGATTACGATAACCGCATTCTGCTGCTATCTCTCCGATCGGCCTCTGGGTATTCAGGATCATGTAGCAGGCTTTGGATATCCGGTACTGGTTCAGATATTCCGTAAATGACATGTGCATCTTCTGTATAAATAATTTCGAAAGATAAGAATAGTCATATTGTAACTCTCCCGCTATCGAAAGCAAGCTGCATTCCTGTGCGAATTTCTGCTCGACTAGAGAAAGCATCCGATGCAGTACTCTCGACTGTTCTTCCGTTTTTTTGACCTCGAACTTTGTCTGATTCAATAAATCATCACAAAGAGAATAGAGAAAGCTTAACTGACCAAATTGTGTGCTTATTTTTTCTTTTGCAGGCCAGTTTAAAAGGTGGATAATATTGCATTGAGGAACCATATGCTTATACTTCGTATAAAAAGGTTCTACCAGCTCCGGAGAAAATTGTGTAATAAGCATTTCGGATGCTGTACCACCTTTAAATTCATGCAGTTGATTTGGAAAAATAAAAGCGAGGTCATTTTCTTTCAGCCAATATTCCTTATGATCAATGGCAATCGTGATTTCTCCTGCTTCAACAAAGATCAACTCATATGCCCTATGAAAATGCATGGGAAAGTGCATATCCTTCATTGAAAAACTCGAAAAAAATTCTTTTCTCTCAAGTCCTCTTGTCTCAAAAAAAATCATTAAGAATCTCCCTTCATCACGAATATTGTCCTATATTATACTATATTTAGAATAGCATAAAAAGATTTTTTATCCTATAATAATATCGGTAATCAAAATAGCTTTTAGTTAGTATCATACAAAGAGAAGGGTACGTTAAACTTCATAGAAAAAAGAGGAGGACACATATGGAATATCATGTAGCAAAAACCGGATCTGATTGGGGAAAAGGAACACAGACTGATCCTTTCTTTACTATTAATAAAGCGGCATCACTTGCCTCTGCAGGTGACACCATAACAGTTCACGAAGGAACCTACCGTGAATGGGTAAGGCCTGCCTTTGCCGGGCTTAGTGATAAACGTCGTATTGTATATCAGGCTGCAAAAGAAGAAAAAGTCATAATCAAAGGTTCCGAAGTAATAAAAGACTGGACACTGGTTGAGGGAACCGTATGGAAGACGGAACTTCAAAATGCCTTCTTTAAAGAATATAATCCTTATGAACAGGAAATCTTTGGTGACTGGCTTGTTACAATTAAAGAGACAAAACATTGCGGGGATATCTATCTGAACGGAATGTCGTTCTATGAAGTTACTTCCTATGACCAGCTGATCTGTCCGACTGAGAAAACAATGGTCATGGATCTCTGGATCCACGAAGAAGTACCGGTACACAATCCACGTCAGACTGCCTTTGTATGGTTTGCCGAAGTTAACGAAGAAACTACGGTGCTGTATGCAAACTTTCAAGAGTTTGATCCCACAAAGGAACTTGTGGAGATCAATGTACGAAGATCCTGTTTCTATCCGGTCCAGACCGGAATTGACTACATCACGGTACGCGGTTTTGAGATGGCACACGCCGCAACGCCCTGGGCTCCACCGACTGCCGATCAGCCGGGGCTTCTTGGTGTGAACTGGAGCAAAGGATGGATCATTGAGAATAATATCATTCATGATTCAAAATGCAGTGCCATAAGTCTTGGAAAAGAGATTTCGACCGGGCATAATTACCGTTCTGTACGAAAAGACAAACCAGGATACCTTTATCAGCTGGAAGCGGTTTTCTCCGCTGAGCGAAGCGGCTGGTCCAAAGAAAAGATCGGCTCTCATACCGTACGCTATAATACGATCTATGACTGTGGTCAAAATGGTATTGTTGGACACCTGGGCTGTGTATTCAGCGAAATCCACCACAACCATATTTATAACATTGCATTAAAACGTGAATTCTGGGGTTATGAAATTGCCGGAATCAAGTTCCACGCTGCTCTTGATACCTATATCCACCACAACCGGATCCATGATTGTTCATTAGGTCTCTGGTCTGACTGGGAAACACAAGGGACAAGATTCAGCCGTAATGTCTTTTATCGCAACGTCCGTGATTTCTTTGTCGAAGTCAGTCATGGTCCCTACATCGTAGATCATAACATCTTTGCTTCCGAATACAGTCTGGATAATATGTCACAAGGCGGTGCTTATATCAACAATCTTATCTGTGGTAAGATGAATCAACACAAAATTTTAGATCGTTCCACCCAGTATCACCTGCCACACAGTACAAAAGTGAAGGGATTCTCCTTTATCTATGGCGGGGATGACAGGTTCCTTAACAATATCTTTGCCGGAAAAGAAGGTCTTGAGGGTGTTGGTACTTCAAATTTTGATGCCTATACTACGTCACTTGAAGAATACATTGAAAGCGTCAATAAACTCATTCCCTGTGATTCTGAAAAGTTCATAGATGTTGAGCAGCCTGTTTATATCAATCGCAATGTTTATTTTAACGGAGCAAAAGCCTTTTGCAAAGAAAAAGATAATCTGGTGCTGGATTCATTTGATCCATGCTTTTTAATTGTTGAAGAAGGGGACGAGGTTTTCCTCACCTGCAACCTTCCGGAAAGTTTTGATTCATTCAAGGGAACCATACAGACAACAACCAGCCTGCCTCGTGTCCGTATTGCCGACGCAGACTTTGAAAATCCGGATGGCAGTCCTGTTCTTCTCGATATGGATCTTTGTGACATAAAAAAAGAGGCTCTGAGCGCACCCGGTCCCCTTTCTTCCTTGAAAAAAGGAGCAAATAAAATCAAAATTATGTAACAGGCAAATATTTACACGAAACATTGTTTCATATTAGTAAAATTCCCATTCTGCATTTGACTTTCCAAAAATATCGGTTATAATTATTTCAACAAAAAAAATAGTAAGACTTCTGACACTGATGTTGGTATAAATATTCAACATCAGTGTTTTTTTTTGTATATCAAATAGACTTTTTTCACTTTTTCTGTTATCATTTTATACTGTAATACAAAAATACAATTTATAATTGTATACGAAATGAGGATTTCACTGCAATGTCAAATGATATTATTGAAAGCTTACAAAAAATAAACGGTAAAACATCCTTTTACTTTGAAAACCTGATCACCGGTGAATCTCTGGCCTACCAGCCAGATCTTTCTCTTATGGCAGCAAGCATCATTAAGATTCCGATTATGGTCGCACTCTTCTATCAGGAAAAGAATGGCGTCATAAACCTACAGGATAGCTATATATTAATAGAAGAAGATAAGAAACCTTCCTGCGGTGCGCTCAATGTTCTGCATAACGGTCTGGAACTTACCATTGAGGATCTATGCAGCCTTATGATTATACTAAGTGATAATTCTGCAACGAACATTTTGATTAACCTTCTTGGCATGGACACCATCAATGAGATCCTTGCAGAACTTGGATATAAGAACCTTAAGCTCAACCGCTTTTTATTCGACAGGGAAGCATCCGCAAGAGGCATTCAGAATTATGTCTCTGCCGGAGATATTGCCGACATGCTGAAAAAGATGTATCACGGAACACTGGTTTCTGAGACAAGTTCAGAAAAAATGCTGGAAATACTTAAAAATCAACGTTTGAACGGAAAGATTCCCTTCCATTTTACCGAAAAGATCGACATTGCTCACAAGACCGGCGAAGATACCGGTATTACACACGATGTTGGTATTCTATATGGAAAGGAACCGCTTTTGATGCTGTTCCTTGGGAATGAAGTCGATGTTCCTGTCTATGAAAGATTCATGCAGGATACAGCCTGGATGTTGTATCAGAATTCAATTAACCAGTTGTAATGCTGTTGAACGAGAAAAATATGCCAGACATTTTCCCTAAATAATCGAATGTGCGTTATGCACAGGAATTGGAGCCCGTAACCATGATTATACGTAATATAAAGATCGGTGAAATACATATACCACTGGTCACACCGTTCAAGACTGCTCTTAGGACTGTGGAAGCAGTTGAAAATATTGTTATTCAGATTGAAACCGATACCGGAGAGACCGGTTTTGGAGAAGCACCTCCAACCGCAGTGATCACCGGAGATACCAAAGGTTCCATTGTGACCGCAATCCGTGATTTTATAGCCCCTTCCATCAAAGGTATGGACATTGAGAACCTGGATGGGATCATGAAAAAAGTTCATTCCTGTATCGTTAAGAATACCTCTGCAAAAGCGGCTGTTGATATGGCCATTTATGATCTCTATGCCAAGAACCTTAAAAAGCCACTTTATAAGGTACTGGGTGGATGCCGCAATACCATTGAAACAGATCTGACCATCAGTGTTAATCCCATTGATGAGATGGTCGCTGACAGTATCAAAGCGGTGGAACAGGGCTTCTCAATCCTTAAGATCAAGGTCGGAAAAGAGGGTATGAAAGATGTAGAGCGCATCGAAGCAATCCGAAATGCAGTAGGCAAAGAAATTCTTCTCCGGGTCGATGCCAACCAGGGCTGGCAGGCGAAAGAAGCCGTCCGGATCATCCGATGCATGGAAGATAAGAATCTATCCATCGATTTGGTGGAGCAACCGGTTGCCGCTCATGATTTTCATGGGATGCAATATGTAACAGCCAATGTAGGAACCCCTATTCTCGCGGATGAAAGTGTATTTTCTGTAGAAGATGCAATAAAGATCATCACAGAGCATGGGGCGGACCTTATCAATATAAAGTTAATGAAAACAGGCGGTATTCATGAAGCACTCAAGATCTGTGCTGTCGCAGACACCTATCATGTAGAATGTATGATCGGCTGTATGCTGGAAAGTAAGATCGCTGTCAGTGCTGCAGCTCATCTTGCCGCCGCAAGGGGAGTAATCACAAGAGCTGATTTGGACGGACCATCCTTATGTCTGACCGATCCCTACATTGGAGGGCCCACGTATCAGGGACCTGGTATCCGGATGAATGAAGATTATGGCATCGGGATAAAAGAAATGAAAGATGTAAAATACTTTCTGCAAAGCTGAGATCAGCTTTCAGAATACGTACACATCTTACAATGATACATAATAATGCTTATTAGGAGGGCGAATTATGAAAAAGAAATTATTGACATTACTTCTTGTGCTTACCATGGTTGCATCATTTGCTGCATGCGGAAGCAACGGAACAAACAATGCAGAGCCGACCAGTACTCCGGCAGCAGGCGATTCCTCAACAGACGGTTCTTCTGACACAGGTTCAGACAGTGCAGCTGCAGAAGGTCAGACTTACACAACTTTATATTCTGGCGAAGTTGCTACTATGAACTATCTGACAACAAGTACCATTGGTGATATGGTTATTCCTGCGAACACCATTGATACTCTTGTAGAAACTGATTCCGAAGGCAATATTGTTCCATGTCTTGCAACAAGCTGGACACAGAGCGAAGATGGCCTCACCTGGACCTTTACCCTTCGTCAGGGTGTTAAATGGGTTGACAGTACCGGAGCGGAAGTTGCTGAAGTTACTGCTCAGGACTTTGTAGATGCTATGAAATATGTCCTTACTCCGGAATATGAAGCAGCAAATGCGCAGAATCTCTTTGGTGTTATCGTAAATGCCGAAGAATATTACAAGGGTGCTGCAAATCTGACCGATGATGCTGGAAAGACCTGGAGCGCGATTGACTTCTCAGAAGTTGGAATCAAGGCAGTTGATACTTACACCGTTGAGTATACACTTGCAAAACAGGTTCCTTACTTCCTTTCTTCTCTTGTCTATGTTCTTTATATGCCTGCCTACGGTCCTCAGCTTGAAGAACAGGGTGCTTCTTTTGCAACCAGCAACACAACTATGTATTACAATGGTGCTTACTATCTTTCTGAGTTCACTCCTCAGGAAAAGCACGTACTGACAAAGAATGCTCTGTACTGGGATGCAGCTAATGTATATATTACAACAGTAAACAGCATCTTTAATGCAGAAGCTGGTACTCTTGCACCGGAAATGGTAAAAAGAGGCGAAGTTGATTATGCTGATATCAGTTCCGACATTCTTGACGACTGGCTTGCAAATGCGGATACCGCTTCCTTAGTAAGTAAAGAACGTCCATCCTCTGATTACTCTTACTTCTACTGCTTCAACTTTAACCCTACCTTCGCGGCAGAATATGAACCAGAGAACTGGACACTTGCTGTAAATAACGAGAACTTCCGTCAGGCCATGATGGCAGCTCTTAACCGGACAAATCCAGTCGCAATCAGTGAACCACAGACTCCGGAAGCCTTCATTATGAATACCATCACACCTACTACCTTCACAATGAATGCAAGCGGTGTTGATTTTACAGCTCTTACCGCTTTTGCTGATATCCAGTCCGCAGACAGCTTTGATGCCGCTGCTGCAGCTACCTACAAAGAAGCTGCTATGACAGAACTTACCGCCGAAGGCGCTACCTTCCCAATCAAGGTTCTTATGAAATATAACCCATCTACTACGAACTGGGCGGAAGAATGTGCCGTAGTGGAACAGCAGATGGAAGGTGTACTTGGAACAGACTTTATTGATATCATCGTTGAAGCAGGTCCATCCGACTCTTTCCTTACACAGGTTCGTCGTTCCGGCGATTATGCCTTCATGAAATGTGGCTGGGGTGCTGATTATGCAGATCCTGAGACCTGGACCGATCCTTTCTATCAGGCAGAAGGCGATTTACTTGGTTACAAATATGCATTCATGAGAACTGCTATTGAAAATGGAACCGCTGCTGCTGACACTGTTTCGGAATACTTTACACTTGTAGAAGCCGCAAAAGCAATTACAGCAGAAGCACAGAAGGATGCCCGTTACGATGCCTTTGCAGAAGCTGAAAGCTATCTGATCGAACATGCTCTTGTTATCCCTTATGGTATCTCTGTAAGCAGCTATATCGCAATTAAATACGATGTATTCCAGGGTGAATATGCATCCTGCGGTACCGTACCGAATTTACGTTACAAAGGTATTCAGATGCTTGATCATTTTGTATCATTAGACGAATACGAAGCAAATTCAGCAAAATAATATAAAATCCAAACGAAAAGATTCCTTGGGACCGGTCTGTCCGGCCCCAAGGGTATTTGCGTTCAGGACGAAGAAACAGGAGTATTTATGATAGCATATTTAGCCAAAAGAATAGGAAGATCCCTGATCACATTATTTTTTATTATAACATTGGTATTTATTCTGCTCAGACAAATGCCCATAGAAGGGTACTTTGAGAATTTTGATAAATTAACGGATGAGCAGATCCAGGTAGGATTAGAGCAAATGGGTCTTACCGACCCTATGCCGGTGCAGCTTGCGAACTTTTATAAACATTTACTTCACGGTGACCTTGGAGAATCAAGACGCTACCGTGCTAATGTTGCTGTGACTGAAATACTGGCAAAAAAAGTACCGATTTCAATAAAGCTGGGCAGCCTCTCTATTCTTGTTTCTTTGTTATGCGGATTACCAATGGGTATACTTATGGCAAAGAATAAAGGAAATTTCTTCGATAAGCTTGGAACCTTGTTTATCGTGTTCATTCAGGCTGTTCCCGCAATGGTATATTATCTTTTTATACAGCTGTACGGAACGACTATAATTGATGTTCCTTTATTGTTTGATGCAAGTAAACCACTTTGCTGGGTTCTCCCTGTATTTTCCATGTCTCTTGGAAATACGGCTTACTATGGAATGTGGCTCCGTCGATATATGGTCGATGAAAGTACAAAAGATTATGTAAAGCTTGCCAGAGCAAAAGGTGTTTCCGAAGGAAAGCTCATGAAAAATCATATCTTCCGCAATGCCTTTGTCCCTATGATACAGTATCTCCCGACCTCTTTCCTGAACACGGTCGTTGGATCGATCTATATTGAATCCCTTTACAGTGTACCCGGAATGGGCGGACTTTTAGTCGATGTAATCAAAAAACATGACAACAATATGGTTCAGGCTGTTGTTCTTCTTTTTGCAACGGTAGGTGTCATCGGTCTTCTTCTCGGAGATATCATGATGACAGTTATTGATCCACGAATTTCCTTAAGCAAAAAAGGAGGAGGCAGGTAATGGCAGCGTTACGTCACAAATTATCCAGCAAGTTCGAACGACATGTTTCAGACCAGATCGAGACAATGCCGGACGAAGAATTATTCTCCTTTCACACCTACAATGCCGATGAAGGGGAAAAAACAGCATACAGTAACTATTCCTATTGGAGAAGTACTTTAAACAGTTTTAAAAAGAACAAGACAGCAGTAATACTTGTCTGTCTGGTCGTAGGTATTCTTCTTTTTACCTTTATACAACCACTCTTACCGAATCAGTACGACCCAAACCTTGTTAACAATGACCCTTCTACCGGAATTCAATATCGTAATATACCACCCTACATTCTGACCCTGGTCGGAAATACCGATTATCCTGAAATCAAAGAAACCTTCTGGTTCGGTACCAATTCCATCGGACAGGATCTCTGGGCACGTATCTGGACCGGAACAAGAAACTCTCTGTTGATCGGTATTGCGGTAGCAAGCATTGAAGCACTGATTGGAATTATTGCCGGCGTATTATGGGGTTATGTCAGAAAGCTTGACTGGTTCTTTACTGAAGTTTATAACATTCTCGATAACGTACCTCAGACAATAATCCTTGTTCTGATATCCTATATGTTGAAACCAGGCATCAAAACACTGATCTTTGCCATGTGCATAACCGGATGGATCCAGATGGCTCGTTTCATACGAAATCAGGTACTGATGATTCGTGACCGTGAATACAATCTGGCTTCTCGCTGCGTTGGAACACCGACTCGCAGAGTCATTGCCAAGAACCTTCTGCCCTATCTTGTCTCTGTTATCATGCTCCGAATGGCTCTGTCTGTGCCTGCCGCAATCGGAAATGAGGTATTCATTACCTATATCGGTCTTGGTCTCCCGACCAACATTCCAAGCCTTGGACAGCTGATCAACGACGGCCGTCAGCTGATGATGAGTGCGAGTCTCAGGTACCAGCTGATTTTCCCGACTGTGGTCATCTCGATCGTAACCATTTCCTTCTACATCATTGGAAATGCATTTTCCGATGCTGCCGATCCGAAGAATCACATATAGACGGTACGATTGAAAATAGCCGCATGCGCATGTGCTTCTGCTTACGAACGAACCATGGATGAGATTTAGCCTTAAAGCTTCCTTTATAGTCATAAAGAAGCTTCAAAAGACACAAGGTATAGTTATTACGAACTTTTTATGTGCCGGACCCCTGCACAGGAATGAGGTATAGAATGAACAAAAAAGAGATTATATTATCCGCAAAGGACGTAGAAGTTAAATTTGATCTGCGCGGTCAGATACTGACCGCAATCCGTGATGTCAGCCTCGACATATACCATGGTGAGACTCTCGCCATCGTTGGCGAATCCGGCTCCGGGAAATCTGTATTCACAAAGACATTTAATGGACTGCTGGATAAGAACGGTACGATCTCCAAAGGCGAACTGATCTATAACGGAGAAGACCTTGCAAAATACAAAAAAGACAGACAATGGCTGAAGATCCGCGGCCATGAGATTGCTATGATCATGCAGGAGCCTATGACTTCTTTGAACCCCCTGAAGTCAATTGGTGACCAGATCGTGGAAGCCATTCGGATCAGAGACCGCAAGATCTCATACAGTAAGGCAAAAAATGAAGCAATCGGATATCTCTCTGATGTTGGTATAAGGAATCCGGAGGATCGCTTTAAGCAGTATCCCCATGAGTTTTCCGGCGGTATGAGACAGCGTGTCGTTATCGCCATCGCCATTGCCTGCAAACCGAAGATTCTGATCTGTGATGAACCCACCACTGCCCTTGATGTTACGATTCAGGCTCAGATTCTTACTGTGCTT
This sequence comes from Clostridia bacterium, assembly GCA_003249225.1. Lineage (GTDB taxonomy): Bacteria > Bacillota > Clostridia > Lachnospirales > Lachnospiraceae > SZUA-448. Next base: position 434,039 of record QKJQ01000027.1, read on the forward strand.
AAGGAAATGAAAGAAAAATACAGTCTGACCATTGTATTCATAACCCATGATCTTGGTGTTGTCGCCAATGTAGCAGACCGTATTGCTGTCATGTATGCCGGTGATATCATAGAAATCGGTACAACCGATGAGATTTTCTTTGATCCAAGGCACCCATATACCTGGGCACTTCTCTCTTCTATGCCACAGCTTGGTATCAAGGGAAATGACCTGTTCACCATCCAGGGTAATCCACCGAATTTATTTACAGAAATTAAAGGCGATGCTTTTGCACCAAGAAATCCTCATGCCCTAAAAATTGATTTTCTAAAGAGGCCACCGTATTTTGAGGTTTCAGAAACCCACAAAGCGAAAACCTGGTTGCTGGACCCAAGAGCTCCTCGGGTCGATAAACCAAAGGGAATCATGGCACTGCAGGATCTGACTGCAAATTAAGTGATTAATACAGAATTGGAGATACCGATGAAAGAAAAAGAAGTTCTTGTTGACATTAAAAATCTGGAAGTAGCCTTTGGTACAAGAAAACACAGATTTGTGGCTGTAAATGACGTAAGCTTCCAGATCTACAAAGGAGAAACCTTCGGTGTGGTTGGTGAATCCGGTTCCGGTAAAACAACCATTGGCCGTGCCATCATGAGAATCCATTCAACAGCAAAAGGTGATATCCTGTATAATGGTGAGAAAATAAATGGTAAGATTTCAAAAAGTCTGGACAAACAAATCACCCAGAAAATCCAGATGATCTTTCAGGATCCGATGGCTTCTTTAAATGAAAGAGCAAAGGTGAATTATATCGTAAGTGAAGGTCTTATGAACCTTGGTAAAATAACGGAGAAGGAAAGAAATGAGCGCGTAACGGAAGCTTTAAAAGAGGTTGGTCTTCTTCCTGAATTTGCAAGTCGTTTCCCTCATGAATTTTCAGGTGGTCAGCGTCAGCGAATCGGTATTGCCAGAGCCCTGATCATGGAGCCGGAATTTATCATTGCCGATGAACCAATCTCCGCTCTTGACGTATCCATTCGTGCACAGGTCTTAAATCTGCTTGACCGTCTGCAAAAGGAAAAAGGACTTACCTATCTTTTTGTTGCCCATGATCTTTCTGTTATGCGTTTTATTACAGACCGTATCGCTGTAATTCATGAAGGTGTTATAGTAGAACTGGCGGAAACGGAGGAACTTTTCGCACACCCCATGCATCCCTACACAAAAGCACTGTTATCGGCGATTCCATTGCCAAATCCCATTGCCGAACGTAATAAAACCCTACTTGTTTACGATAAGAGCATGCACCATTATGAAACAGATAAACCGCAATGGTGTACATTACATGAAGATCATTATATCATGGCTAACAAAGAAGAATTTGCTGCTTATAAGGAGGCTTATGAAAGCAATCGTTAACAGACCGGTCGTTTCCATGCATGGAACACCGGATAAAGATACTTCCCTGGTCGATGAAGTATTATACGGTATGATTGTTACCGTTGATGAATTTCTGCCGGATCGCTGGTGCCGCATCACAACCGAGTACAGGTATCAGGGATATACCACTTTGGACGAGCTTTTGCTTCTCAACGAACAGATTCCCGATTGGGACAACGTGCATAAGATGAGGATTCATCAGTCCTATGCTGACATTCTTTCAGAACCAAGGGTTCAGGGTGTTCGCCTTATGGAAATCCCGCGAGGCGGGCTGATTGGTGTACAGATGCCGGTCATTATTCAAAATGGCTGGGTAAAAGTACGACTTGCGGATGGAAGAAGCGGATACATGAAGGAGACCTTTTTAGAAGAGATCCGAACAATAAACGCGATGTCAGAAGATGAAATCCGCAGCAATGTTATCGAGACAGCAAAATCCTACCTTGGGACCCAGTACCGCTGGGGCGGTAAATCTCCGCTTGGTATCGATTGCTCAGGACTGACCTCTATCTCCTATCTGATTAATGGAATTCTGACCTACCGTGATGCGAGTATTGAAGATGGTTTTCCCGTAAAGAAGATCGCATTTTCAGACCGAAAACCGGGTGATCTGCTTTACTTTAAAGGACACATTGCCATGCTGACCGATCTGAACCGCTACATTCATTCCACCGGCAGAACCGGAAGTGACGGCGTTGTCATGAATAGTCTGGACCCAGCGGATGCTGATTACAGAGAAGATCTGGCAAATGGATTACTGGCTGTTGGAAGTGTTTTCCCGCTTAAAGGTTAATTGCATTGCAGATAACGTTGTATAAAAATAAGAGCAGACTGCAAATTCAGTTCATAATCTGCAGTGTCTGTTCATAAATCTGCAACATTCGCAACGTGTAAAGAATCATTGCCATATCATCAGCCGCTATTATTGCCTGAAGAATGAAATAGATATAAATAGTACATCATTAAACGTGAAAGAGAGAGACATCATGAAAGTAGCTGACATGCACTGCGATACCCTGGCAGAATTATGGTATACCCGCTGGGATGGTGCCGTGCCCATGGAGTTAAAAAAGAATTCTCTTCATATCGACATTGAAAAGATGAGAAAAGGGGATTATCTGTTACAGAACTTTGCTGTATTTGTTAACCTTGACCGCAAGCTTGACCCATTAGAATCTGCACTTTATCAGATCGATATTTTCTATGAAGAGCTTAGAAAGAATGCCGATATGATCCGCCTTGCAAAGTCCTTCGCTGATATTGAAAAGAACATGCAGGATGGTGTCATCTCCGGCGTTCTAAGTATAGAAGAAGGAGCTGTATGCAAAGGAAAAGTTGAATTTCTTCGTATTATGTACCAACTCGGTGTTCGCATGATGACACTGACCTGGAATCACGAAAATGAGCTTGGATACCCGAATAATGTTCCGACCGATTCCAGTACGGTTTTTCCCTGTGGTCCTGAGACTTTACTTGGTCTGAAAGAAAAAGGATATGAGTTCATTGAGGAAATGGAACGACTTGGCATGGTCATCGATGTCTCCCACCTCTCTGATGCCGGCTTCTATCAGATACTTGAGCATACGAAAAAACCATTTGCGGCCAGTCATTCAAATGCACGCTCTCTTTGCAGACACTGCCGTAATCTTTCCGACGACATGATAGTAAAACTTGCAGGAAGAGGCGGTGTAATCGGCCTTAACTATCTTGGTAGTTTTCTGGAAGAAGGAGAAACAGACCGCACCTGCCACAGCAGAGTCTCCCGCATGGCTGAGCATGCCAGACATATAACAAATCTTGGTGGCATGGAATGTCTTGGTCTTGGTTCTGATTTTGACGGTATCACACATAATCTTGAGATGAAAGACTCTTCCATGCTGCCTCTTTTAGAGGACGCACTTAAAAAAGCTGGATTCAGCTCCTCTGACATCGAGAAAATCTTCTACAAGAATGTTTTGAACCTGTACAAGGAAGTATGGAAAGCCTGAGCAAAATAAACATAAGGAGTACTTTTATGGACGCAAGACTGAACTTAAAAGCAAGAATAGAAGCAGAATTGAAGAGCTATGACGGATGCATGGGCATCTATCTGAATGATCTCAAAGGCAATGTAGTATGCATTAACGAAGAGGAAGAATATGAAACCGCCAGTACCGTTAAGATGTTTATTTTAGGTACTCTGTTTCAAGAGGTGGAAAACGGTACGAAATCATTGTCGGATCAGCTTGAATATAAACAGGAGCATTTTATTGACGGAAGCGGTGTATTAAAATCCTTAGAGCTTGGGACAAAGCTTTCGGCGAAGAACACAGCAACTCTTATGATCATAGTCAGTGACAACATTGCTACCAATATGCTGATTGAATATCTTGGTGTTGAAACAGTGAATGGGTTTATCAAAGCAAATGGGTTTACAAAATCCAAGCTTCACAACCCAATCGACTTTGCAAAATATGATAAACTTGGAACTTCAACCCCAAAAGATTACGGTATGCTGTTCGAAAAAATTGCCAGGGGAACCCTGGTCAGTGAAGAGGCCAGCAGACAGATGCTCGAAATCTGCAAAATGCAGCACTACAATTCTATGCTTACCAAAGCATTTCCGCAGTATTTTATGGACTCTGACAATTATGATGAAGAAATCATCTACGTTGCATCGAAAAGCGGCAGCATGAATGCCTGCCGTAACGACGGCGGCATTGTCTCAACCCCATATGGAAAATACATTATCGTTCTCTTCAATAAGGATTTTTCTGATGCGATGTACTATCCGGATCATCCGGCTACAGTTTTCGGTGCAAGGGTAAGCCGTCTTATCTTTGATCAGTTTTTGACACTGGAAGGTACCTTTGGCAAATAAACAGGGGGATGTTCATGGATTATCAAGGATAAAATCCTTATAATATAAGTATACCCTATCTGTTACTTACTATTATAAAGGCACATCACAGGTTACATTATGTTACCTTGCGATGTGCCTTTTCTTATTAATTTATTAATCGTTCCTGTCCGAAGAAGGCTTATTCACCAAATACTGCTTTGTAATCTTCCTGGAACTTCACAATTCCCTGATCCGTCAAAGGATGTTTCGTCATCTGTTCAATTACTGCATAGGGTACTGTTGCAATGTCTGCACCAGCAAGTGCACAATCTGTTACATGGATCGGATTACGGATGGATGCGGCAATGATCTCAGTATTATAAGCATAAATTGAAAAGATCTCTGCGATGGTACGAACAAGGTCAATTCCAGGTTCGCTGATATCATCCAGGCGACCAAGGAATGGGGATACATAGGAGGCCCCTGCTTCTGCAGCAAGCAATGCCTGATTTGCTGTAAAGATTAAGGTTACATTTGTTTTGATTCCTTCAGCAGCAAGAACTTTTACAGCTTTTAACCCTTCCACTGTCATCGGGATCTTCACGACCATATTTTTGTGTATGGCAGCGATTTCACGACCCTCTTTGATCATGCCCTCTGCATCAACTGTAGTTGCTTTCACTTCACCGCTGATCGGTCCGTCAACAATTGTAGTGATTTCTTTGATTACTTCTGTAAAGTCTCTGCCTTCTTTCGCTATTAGAGATGGATTTGTGGTAACGCCGCAAATCACACCCATGTCATTTGCTTTTTTAATGTCTTCCACTTTTGCTGTGTCAATAAAAAACTTCATTTCATCGTCCTCCATTCAATGCGTATCTGTGTGTGAGCTGTTCGAAATACAGCTGTTTTTTATAATAACTCATGTATAAAAGAAAAGCAATTGGTTTTCTATGATATTCACATGTATTTAAATTATTTTTGATATTTCTATAGATACAGAATTCTTTTTTTGCTTCCTCTCTTATCTTCAATCAAACTTCCCTTATGACATTTTATCTATTGGCGGTGCATTGAAGGAGTTCTTTTTGTAACAATCCATGCATTGTTTCCTATATTCAGTTAAGAGTATAATGAACTCATCATAATCCAAAATATAAAAACAGGAGGTAAAAGAATGCATAAGATTGACGCGGATGCGTGTGAATTTTGCGGTGCATGCAAAAGTGCATGTCCGGTGGAGGCTATCAGCAATCCTGAAGGCAAAAACTATTATGAAATAAGTGATGCCTGTATTGATTGCGGTGCCTGTGAATCAGAGTGTGGTTTTGGGGCAATTCTATCCTAAAAAAGTTTCGTAACATTTAAGTAATTCAAAGTTTTGTATTGAGGGAAAGTGCTGATTCAGGTATAATATAGTATACTGTCAGCACTTTATTTCATTTTATTTGAGATACTGGTTCAGACTCAATCGAAATAGTACTGATCCAAGGGAGGCAGAAACTATGTCTGCGCGCAGAAAGCATCATTTCGTGTTAAATACAACCAGAATTATTCTTCTTTTGCTGATCCTATCTTCCACAGGATTTACCTTTCTGTTCAATATCATGCTGAGAAATAATCTTGAGAATAACCTTACATCACAACTTGAAAAAGATACTCAGATCATAACAGGTTCCATCGATACCTACTTTACAAGATATGATGAGATCATCCGTCAAATGCTTGTAAATTCATACATTACTGATTATCTGAAATCCGTTAACAGTTACTCGGATGTTACAAATAACCCAACGACCGATTATATATGCAACACATTGCAGCTGATCCAGGATTCCAGTGATTACATATCACTCGCCTGGCTTGGTGTCTATTCCTTTCATGGTATTATAATCCCGGATAAGGAGTATCAAATCTCAGATGATTACAAAATGGAAGACCGTGCGTGGTTCACCGATATGCTGGAGAGCGAACAGACCATTACCCATTCACAGCCTTATATCGATATTGTTACCGGCAATCTTATAATCTCTATCATTTCGCCGGTCTATGACCAAGATACGTTTGTTGGAAATGTCGGTATCGACATAACCATAAGTGATCTGCAAAATTTCATTACATCCTATGAAATCAGTAACAATGGATATGCCTTTTTGTTGAATGAAAAGGGGCAGTACATAGTAAATCCGGAAGGGGATTTTAATAATACGAACAATATATTGAACAGTGACATACAACTGGCTGCCATCGGGTATCGTATGATACACGGTGAGCTTGGTATTGCGGATTATGAAATGAATGGTCAGGAATATTATGTTGCTTATGGCCCTATTGAGTTAAATGGATGGTCTGTCGGCAGTGTGATTCCAAAAGATGAACTCAGAAGTCAGTTAACGCTGCTGAACCTGATGAGTATCAGTATCTCCCTGGCTTCCACCATTATACTTCTTATCCTTATAGTAAATCTGCGTCTCCAGAAAAAATATGCCAGCCAGTCCAGTCTTCTGAAGGAAATTCAGGAATATAACAAACAACTGGCAGACAAAGATGCATACATTCATAATCTGGCATTTTTAGATCCCCTGACCGGCATCGCAAATCGCAGAAGATTCCTTGAATATCTTGAAGATTCATTAAAAGAAAAGAATTCAGGTGCCGTTGCTATCATAGACTTTGATAATTTCAAAGAGATCAATGATACCATGGGACATGTTTATGGTGATACCGTTCTGATTCAAGTTGCGACACTCTTATCGGGGTTAGAAGACGAGCATATCAAGGTCTGTCGTTTTGGTGGTGATGAATTCCTTATCTTGATGGATAAGATCGAGGATCGTGCCATAATCTTAGATTATGCAGGGAAGATTCTGAATTTATTCAAGAAAAAACTTATCATTGGCAATGAGGAAGTCTATATCAGCATGAGTATGGGGTTATCTGTATACCCCCAAGACAGTGAACTTGTTAATCAGTTGATCATGAATGCCGATCTTGCAATGTATAGTGTAAAAAGATCCGGTAAGAATAATTTTTCTTTCTTTGACAGAAGTATGACAGATGCAGTGGTCGAACGCACCAATACAGACAGCATACTAAGAGCTGCTTTGAACAATGACGGATTCCGGCTGGTCTATCAGCCTCAGGTCGATATCAACACTTACGAAATCTCAGGCTTTGAAGCGTTGATTCGTCTGAAAAGCAATGAACTATATCCTGGCAAATTCATTCCTGCTGCTGAAGAAAGCGGAATCATTGTACCGATCGGCAGGTGGCTTGTACTGGAAGTTATACAGCAACTTGTAAGCTGGAGAAATCAGGGGTTGCTGTTAAAACCCATCTCCATAAATTTTTCAGCAAAACAGATTGAGGATGCTGGTTTTGTTGAATATCTTCTTGAATTATTGAAAGACAACGATATCCCGCCTTCTCTGATTGAAATCGAGATAACAGAAACCGCCATTATGGAGAACAAAAGCGAGACAATCCTTCTTCTTGATCACTTAAAAAAGAATGGTATCCGCCTTTCTCTTGATGATTTCGGTACAGGTTATTCCTCGTTAAGTTACCTAACCTTCCTACCAACCGATAAATTAAAACTGGACAAAAGCATCTGTGACCGGTATCTGGAACCTGATACCGTCCGAGTAATTGAGAATATCATTGATCTTTCTCATACACTCGGGATGAAGGTCGTTGCGGAAGGTATTGAAGATATAAAACAGTATGAACTTCTAAAGAATAGCCGATGTGATTATATTCAGGGGTATTTATTTTCTGAACCACTCCCGCCGAATGAGGCTGGCAAGATATTCAACAACATCGAATGGTATAAAATCAACCCATAACTGCATTAAGTTTCAAAGTCCAATCTTTTTCGTTGGACTTTTTTTAATGCTGCTTCGTGAGTACTGACAAAACGTTCTTTCTTATGGCATTCTTTTATGGCGTTCTTACTTATGGCGTTCTTTCTTATGGCATTCTTTATGGCGTTCTTTCTTATGGCTTCCCCGATTATTCTGTGTCCTGAAAGAACCGATAACTAAATTCCGTCGACTTTTTGGCTTCATACATGGCAAAGTCTGCTTTATTGATCAGCATATCCCTTGTATCTCCATCTTTAGGGAAGATAACTATACCAATGCTGACACCAATCTTTATCGTATGTCCATACACATTTAGGCTGCTGGTGACACTTTTTACGATGTCGTTACATATTCTTTCAATTGTTTTTTTCTCATCAAGCCGATGCAACAAAATAACAAATTCATCACCACCAAGTCTGGCAACAAAATCCCCGGCTCTTACCTGCTCTTTTAAGCGCTCTGCCACCAGCTGCAGCAACTTATCACCTGCATCATGTCCAAAGTTATCGTTCACTTTTTTAAATCCGTCAAGATCTAAAAATAACAGCCCTAAGGAAGTATGATATCGCTTCGCGTTTGAGAGTTCTTTTTCGAAATAGTCAGTAAAATACCTTCTGTTCGGGATGTTCGTCAGATGGTCGTAGAAAGCGAGATGCTTAATCTCTCCTTCATTTTTTTGTCGATTATCGATCTCGTTCTGCAAAAGTTCATTCGTTTTTAACAAATCCCTCGTACGCTCTTCCACTACCATTTCCAGATGTTCATAAGCGGCAAGCAGTTCATTTCGATGAACTTCTAGTTCAAGATTCGATACCTGAAGGTCAGATTCTGTATCTCTAAGCTTTTCGTTTGCTTTGTATACTCTGTATGCAATCAGGAAAAACCATATGATAGCATAAAAAGCAGCCGCAATCAGAGCCAGATTTATGTTCCTTTTAAATCCAAAGGTAAAAAGAATGATATCAAGATTATATAAATTCATTGTATAAAGGATTGCCAGAATCAGAACATGTTCTTCAATGCTGATTCCTATCTTTTTATTGAACATTAATCGAAAAAGTGCAAAAAGGAATAACAGTGGTAATACAATCACTGTAACATAAGTGATCAGATCCCATAATAAATATGCTTTAAGAGGCATAAACATGGCAAGAACAGCAAAAAGACCGTAGGAACCGGACAATATTATATTCCAGGCTTTTGATAGCAGTCTCTTCTCCATAAAATAAATGGAATGGAACAGAGAAATAAACAAGATTCCTATCGCGACATATTCAATACGAATCAAGGCTTCTGTTGATAGCTCTTTAAAATAAACTTTAATAATTCTCTCACTTAAAGATCCATTGATAATGGCAAATGTAAATACAGTTATCGGAAAAACAAAGCCCCCGATTTCTTTCTTTCGAAAATCAGGAAAGAAGATTAATAAAATCATAAATATTATACCAATAACAATAAGTGTCGTAAAAATGCCTGTTTCAAAGATTACGCTTTTTTGATAATCGTCTTCTATGTCCGAAAAATAACCAAATTTAACAGATTCAACGATTCCTCCGCTGTAATACGAAAAATCAGATACCTGGATGACAATTTCTGCAGTCGTTCCATTCGCAGTAAAACATACCTTTTGAGGCATATTTCCCATGATCTCTTCCAAATAATTAGACGCCACTTTTCCGCTCTCTGCAAGCAAAGAGCCGTCCACATAAATTTTGCTGGCTATTCGAATATTTTTTGCTGTTAGTCCATACTGTTCACCTGGTTCAAGATTTATCAGAATGATACGATACGTACCATATCCATAATTAGACACATTGTCCAGCCTGCTCCAACTCGATGGAACATTGACAATACTTGCAAAAGGATTTTTACCTATTATTTCACCCGATGTTAGCAGTTCATTAACATAGAATTCCCATTCCCCATCCAGGGTAACAATATTTCCTTTTGATAGGTTCTCCTGTGCATCGAATTCACCGTTTTTTACATTTTTCACTGTTTTAGAAGGCCAAAATATAAAAAAAAGAGAGATACTCAATACTATCATGCTTAGTATTGTTATAATTTTTGTTTTTTTCATAAATCACCCCCTGATTTCAGTATAAAACATCCATTTATTGTATATATGATAATCATTTCATCCGTTTTCGTGTATTATCGTTTTTTAATCATATAAATGGATTATTATATTAAATTCTATCATTTGATGGTGATTTAGTCAATTTTATTTGTTGTTTATGTAGACTTAATCAGAAATTCTATTAATTCAGATTCTCTTTTACCCTAAAAAGCACTATTTTTTTAATTAATTCATAGGGTATAGGCTGACTAAACGGAAACTGGACGGCACCTTTTGAACTTTTATAGCTGCTGAGTTCTTCCTTAAACTCTTCAATACCAGAAGCAGTCGGATAAAATCCAATATGATTCTTACAGGCTGCAAAGTATACAAGGTTTCCTCTCAGATAAAATGCAGGCATCTGATAGCTGATCTTTTCAAGAGCTTCTGGTGCTGCTTCATGTATTGCCTGTCGTATTTTCTGCAAGATCTCCTGTACATCAACCGGAGAATTTTCTATATACTTATCAATTGTGCTCACTTTTTCGTTCACCATATCAGCTCCTTTGCTTACTTTAGTAAGGGACATTTACACCGGTTACATATCTCTTCTTTGATATCACATAATGTTCCGCAAGCATTGCATGGTATAAAATCATCACCTGATTTATCATACTTTTCATAAGAATTCAACCCTGCGTGATGCCGTATACGATCACCGGTCTTATAGTAATTGTAGAGCGTATCGTCATTTTTGGAACTTATAACATGAGATTTGCCCTGATCGCTGCGGATAAACACCGAATACTCGAGATACTTCTCGTACCGAACTTCTCCATCATTATACTTTTCCTTGTGAACTTTTTCTTTCACTGTTTTGTTTTCAACATAACCATCCCAGGTCTTCCCGGTCTTTCTGCCAATCACCTGAAACAAGGCAATCATCAGAAACATACCTCCAATGCCTGCGCCTATCAGGACCGCCTGAGGATTCTCCATCTCTGAACTTGTGCTTCCATATATAAAAAATCCCACAACGGCAATTACGGCAAGCAGCAAAGAAAACAGTACTGACCACTGGTTGCTGTTTTTTAGATATTTCTTAAATGCCGGATCATTGATCCTTGTTGAAAACCCTGCCAGTCTGACCTGCTGTATTTTGCAAACAGGACAGATTCCCGACTTTTCATCCATCGAGGCTCCACAGTTTTTGCAATACATATTTTACTCCCTTCTATTCTTTTTGTGACAGACCATTTTTCAGAATTTCAATGGTCATTCTGATTTTTTTCTCCATATCATTGATATCATCATTTTCTTTCATCATATCATTAATGTTATTCATAAGAAAAGATATAAATTCAAGCGCAAAATCTTTCGGTATATCGTCACGGATATCCATCATCTGAAAAATACCTTTCAGACTGTCTGCGTCTTTCTGCTGTTCCTGTTCCTTTTGGATTTCTTCCATGACACGTACATAGATGGTATTTCCGGATTCTTTGGCAAATCTCCTGCTCAGCTGATAGAGTTCCGGATTCTTGTGGGAAAATTTTATTCCGGCCATAACCTGTAACTTGAGCCATTCAAATATATCTCTGCATTCATTTGCATGTAAATTATATTCTGCATGCATGGCATCCGTTTTTTTGCGCCACGCTTCCTTCATAAGTTCTATGTACAGATCTTCTTTATTACTGAAAAAGTGATAGAAATTTCCTTTGCTGGTATTTGCCGCTTTTATGATTCTGTTCACGGAAGCACTTTCAAAATCATACTGACAGAATTCAAAGCGTGCAGCATCTACAATATCATCTCTTTTATTCATGTTCTTAATCCTTCCTGTTCTTTAGCCTTCACCTGTTCTTCCAAGCTTTCACTTGTTCTTCCATGCCTTCACCTGTTCTTCCAAGCTTTCACTTGTTCTTCCAAGCTTTCACCTGTTCTTCCATGCCTTCACCTGTTCTTCCAGATACTGTACTGCTTTTTCATTTGCATTTTCCATCTCCAGGATAGCAGCAATCTCTTTTGCTCTGTTTTTGCAGGCCTCTTTCTCCATCTCATAAAAACGGTCAATAAAAACCTCTGTGGGATCCGTTTCGTTTATTGGTTTTAACGCAAAAGCCAGATCATACAGCCGTTTTGCCCAGAAAGGCTGATCTACGTTGAATGGCATGATGACCTGAGGTTTCCCGCTTCGCAGGGCGGCTGCCATGGTTCCAACGCCTCCATGATGAAGAATTCCTTTTGCTTTCTTAAAAAGTTCATCATGGGGCAGAAACTCACGAAGCAAAATCGTGTCGTCGGATTTCATTTGCATCCCGCTGTTACCGACAATCAGAATACCTCTGTTACCACTCTCCCTCAGAGCCTTTGTTATTTTCTCCATGAAGACCTGTGGACTCTTTAATGGCATAGAAGAAAATGTAATAACGACAGGCGCAGCTCCCTTTGCCAGAAACTCTTCCGTTTCCTGATCGATTGTGGCAGCATCTTCAAGCACCGGAAAACCAGATAAAAAGACGTTATTCTTAAATTCTAGTACACCCGGGAAAAGACTATCTGATATTGGATATATCATAGGTAGTGGTTCTTTGTTCCTCCATATCATATAAGTCCCGGCTTTTCTTTTCTCTAAATGAAGCTCAGTCTCCCTGAATTCGTTTATGTCTTTTATGTTACTGCTTTCTGCTCCTGCATTGGCTGCTTTGTAGGTAAGTTTATTAAGGCCAGATCCCAGATTCTTTGTTGTGATTGCCAGATTCGGAAAAGCTGCAATTGGGTAAATGATTGGCACCAGTGGCATAGAGACACAAGCAATGCCAAGCTTTTCTACGATATCGACTGCTCCGAAAGCCTTGGGATGATAGACTATGATATCTCTTCCCTTACAGGCATTATAAAAATCGGTCATCGATTTTCTGTAAAGTGGATTTATTACTTTTCTTGCAAACTTCATCGCTTTTACCGGATGTTTCATGCCCTCTTCAAACACCTGCTTCCCTTCCGGTGTCTTTAAGACCGCCATCAGATCCAGACTGCACCTGATAAATTCAAGACCGTTTTCTTCAACAAATCCCTGAAAGGTCTCTCCTGTACAGACAGCCACAAAATGACCTTTTGCTTTTGCCGCTTTGCCTATAGCAACATAGGGTTGTACATCGCCTCTCGTACCAAGACATAAAAATATAATATTCATTAGAACCTTCCTTTCGTGCATTTCCTGCACCAAAAACCTTACCTGGTTATAAAGTGTATCGTTACTTATTGTTCTCACCAAAACTGCTCCGTTCAAAAAATCAGCTGCCTTCTTCAATCAAAAACAGACCACATGGTCTACTCTAAGAATAGACCATGTGGTCTGTTTTGTCAAGTGCTTAGATTTACCCAGAGAATCCGCTGATGTTACAACTGACTGTAACCCTCTTTTTTTAACCATTCAACAGATTCCTTCAATGATTTCACTGTTTTTGTTTCAAGCACACAGCTGCATTGATTTTCTATAGCCAGCTTTAGTCTGTTTTTCAGGTCGATATCTCCTGTCCCGAGAGCCAAATGATTATCTTTTCCCCTGGCATCGTGTATATGAAAGTGTTTCAGTTTGTCCTTGTGACCAAGTATAAATGCTTCATCTGCTTCGCCTTGATAATGGGAATGACCGATATCCCAGGTCAGTGCAAAACAATTGTTCTGCAGTAATATCGTAATAGCATCTTGTTCATAATTTTTAAACCCTTCCGTATTCTCAATGCAGATCAGCATATCAGAAGTTCCAATCTCCTGCTCGCACATCTGCATAAAGTTATGTATGCTTTCCAGATAGTTGTCCCTGTACTGTTCATATAGCTGAACCTTTTTGTCCGGCAATGTAAAATGCACACCGTGATTCATATGCATGTTTATGACTGGTGTCTCAAGCTTTCGGGCTGCTTTGATTGTTCTGCGGACCGTTTCCAAATAGGCACCGGCAACCAGTTTATTGAAATCACTGAAATTCAGGTTCTCATCCAGATGGATTGTGAAACCAATCTGGTATTTTTCTTTTAATCGTAACAGTATATCAGTATTTTCAAGTCCTTCGAGCTGATACTGTGGCAGATTCATATTAAGTTCAAGAAAGGACAACGATAATTCTTTGCAGAGTTTACAATTATCCTCCAATTCATCGATCTCAATCAGCGTCGGCATACCAAATGTCATGCTGTTCCTTTCTGTACAGTCATATCTCTGTACCCCTATAGAAATTTTATGTAAATCCTAGTGCCTATTTTGTATTCTCTGATTTTTTTTATGCTACTATTTATGTCAACAACAACTGCATTTCTGTTAGTCCAGTTATTCACATTGTATCACACTGCAATGCATTTTCCCCGCAAAGGTTGAAATACCGATTATAGTTTCCGAATAGGAAACCTTCGGTGGCAAAAATAACAGGTCCGTTACCTGGAAGAAGGAATATTCCTGTTTGATATCAATGTTTCCAAGGTTCGTAATTCCAAGTTTTTTATTGTTCCCACCCTGATACCCGATAATAGCTGCCATACGTTTTGTCACGGCACTTTCGAAGCAATGGTGCGTCTGCAGTAGTGTCGCATCTATTAATCCCGGATGCAGCGCTGCCACAAAGGCAAGGGTAAATCGTCTTGTCTTTTCACTGGCAAGTTTTTTATAAATCATGGAATGAACCCTTTTTGCATTCTCTTCGAAGCTTTGCTGTTCATTCCGGTAATTTACGATACGAATTCCGGAGGTCTGATTTGAGACGGACCGGCTGTTCGCTCTCAGACTAATGGGAATACCGACACCGTCATACTCCGGATATTCATTATGAAGCTTTGCTACCAGATAGCTGTTCATAGTTATTCCCATGGAATGTGCTTTTTGTTTTATATTGGAAAGTTCTTCCCCTTCCACCGTACGGATGGAGAAATCAGATTTATGCTTTTCCCAGTAATTCTTGTGAATTTTTCTGTAATCTTCCCAGCCAAAATGTAATCTTGTTCTGCTCCATTTTCTATTATAACTGTTTATAAGCAAACGTGCTGATAACGGCATCCTGTATTGATTCAAGAAGTTCTCATCAAGCAGTTCCAGCTCTTTGTATTCAAGAAAATCCTTGTTCAGACTCTTAAGCATATCCTCGATCAGGATCACAATTCCTTTCCCGTCTCCAGTCAGATGATGTGCCATGACTAACAGTGTTGTAGTTCGTTCTCCCGGCAGGATGAATGTTCTTACGAATTCGCCGATATCAAGACGAAACGGTATTTTTTCATTTTCGTTCAATATTTCTTTCCAGCTTCGCTTGTCAGTATGAATCTTGCATCCGCTTCTATCCTGCTTTTCATACCAGGCCATTCCAGTCTCCTCCAAGACGATTTTTGACATGGTTACTTCATTTGCCTCATATGCTTTTTGAACTGCGGTTTCCATTTCTTTTGGCTCTATCGTCCCTTCCAGTTCAACAACCATCGTAATATAGACATTGGGTTCAAATAAATTCGTTCTCTCTGACCGGATATATTTTTTCGCGCTCAAATAAATTCCCTTATTCCTTTCATCCAAAAGCCCATAACCAGCTTTTTGGGCAACAATGTAACGAAAATATACTGACATTTCACATACAAGGAAGGAATGGACAGGTCTTTTCCTTTCTTTGTATCTCTCAATGCTTGGGCCACAACATAATGTGCAGATACAATCCCAGGAAATCTGACCTGCTTTCCTTTGATCTCTTTTATCAAAAGCTCTGTATCAACCCATCCGGGACATATTGCAATCGCCTGTATTCCTGTGTTTTTTAACTCTGCATTCAGTGCCCTGGAATAATTCATCTCAAATGCTTTCGACGAAGCATACAGATTAATATACGGATTCGGCTGAAACGCAGATGCTGATGCAATATTCAGAATCTTACTGCCCCGCTCCATATAGGGAATACAAAGGTTCGTTATCAACACCGGTGCCTTGCAATTAAGATCAATAGTATTGCTGATTTCATCCATTGTGAATTCTTTATAGGAAGCCATCTTTGCTGTTCCTGCATTGTTAACAAGATACTGAATAACCGGAGCTTCTTCCTGCAATTTCTCTTTGATTCTGTTTATTCCTTCTTTTTCTGTAAGATCACAGGCTATGAGACTCACACTATTTCCATAGTTTTGTTTCAAGGCACTTAACTTCCCTTTATCTCTGCCCACAGCCCATATCTCATCGACCTCGTCTATCACCTGTGCAACAAACTCTCTTCCCATACCGCCGGTCGCACCTGTAATTATTGCTATTCTTCTTTTCATACCGCTCTCATTTCTGCATTGCTTTTTTAGCACTTGTTCTATCCTATTTGATGGTGCGTTCCAGATCTTCCCTTGTAATCATTTCATAAGATGTGGTAAATAACTTCTTTAAGGAATACAGATATACAACGCCCCAGTAATAATCCGCAAGCTTTTTACTTGATCCTGCCACAAAAAATCCTTCTTTTTGTCCCTGTTCGATAATCAATGCAGTATATCTGTATAATTCACTCTGATAGGTTGTCGTGCTTGACGCATGGCTGCTGTCTTCTTCCAGACTGATTTGTGTTCCTATCGCGACCTTTGCGGCAAACTCTATATCTTTTTGCAGCTTCTCCAATATGTGTTCTGACAAAATTCTTATCTTTTTGTTAGCTTTCACAGGCATAAGCTGCAGCATTTTGAGCTGTGCAACTTCATGTCTGCAATCTACGATCTTAATAATTGCATCATAGAGATCTTCCTTTGATTTAAAGTAAATGTACATGGTCCCGGGCGCAATTCCAATGTATTTTGACAAATCATTGATCTTTGTCCCCTGAAATCCATTCTTTGCAAAATAAAGCAATGATTTTTGCAAAATCATCGTTCTGGTCTCTTCACGCAGCTCTTCACAGCGCTGTTTTGACTTTGGCATAGGACTCCTTTTCAATGAATAAATTTTCATTCATCATAAAACAAAAAATGGTAAATGTCAACCTATTTGCAGAATGAATTATCTATCCCGCAAAAATAACTTTTTAGAACATTCAAATTATTATGTTTGATGAACTTTCTCAAAAAAAAGATTCCTATATCACTTCTGCTATAGGAATCTTTATGCATCCTTGCAACGAAATCACATTGCTTCAAATGGATGCTTTTCTTTCTGTTTTAATAAAGTAATGTATTATTCGAAATCAGCCATCTTTCCTGATCTGCTCAATGATTTCGCTGATCGCCTGATTTGCTGTCTCAGTCTCTACCTGGCAGGTTCCGACCTGTTTATGACCGCCACCGCCGTATTTTAACATAAGGCTTCCAACATTTGTGTTCGATGTCTTATTCAGAATACTATATCCACAGGCAATTGCAACATTCAATTTGGCACGTCCGTCTACAATCCACAATGATATATTCTGTTCCGGGTACAGGCTGTAAATTAAGAATCGGTTTCCGGTATAGATGACATCTACATTTCTTAAATCCGTTACAATCAGGTTATCATAGATCTTCGTATACATATGTACCATTTCGATAAATTTTTCCTGCTGTTCAAAATAAAGCTCCACACGTTCCATAACATCCGGATTCTGCATGATCTGTTCAATGTTATCGGTACGGCATTGCTGCATAAGATCTTCCATTAGTCTGTAGTTTGGGATTCTGAATTCTCTGAAACGTCCAAGCCCGGTTCTGGGGTCCATTAAGAATCCTAATAAAATCCATGGTGTTGGGTGTAAAATTTCCTCTTTCGACAGATTACCGGAATCGACTTTATCGCAAGCCAGTACCATATCTTCAAAGTGACCCAGTCGTTCCTTTCCGCCATAATACTCGTAAATAATTCTTGCGGCACTTGGAGCCAGGCGGCTTTCTCCCTCGAATTCCTGGTCGTTGCCCAACCTTTCACTTTCTGAAGAATGATGATCGAACCACATCTTACAGCCTTTAACATAAGGTATGTTAGCCATGATGTCATTGTCCGTTACTTCGACCATACCATCCTGAACATCTTTCGGATGCACAAATTTCCATTCATCTACCAGGCCCAATTCAATCAGCATTGTTCCACATGCCAACCCATCAAAGTCAGATCTTGTTAATAATCTCATTACATCCTCCAAATTGTCTTTATTTTATTATTCTCTTAAAAAAATTATAATCCCTTTCAAGTGAAAAATCAAATAAAAACAAGGAGAATCCTCTATTGTTTATCGAGAATTTACAGTGTTTTTTCATAGTACATTTCAAAATGTGATATGAAATATTCATTCTACATTTAACGTAAAATCCAACGATGAAAAAAGTATTAGCAAGGTACCTTGACATTTTATTTATGGCATGATAGTATTACAAGGTACCTAGTGAATATTGGGATGTTATTAATAATGCATAGATTTAAGCATTAGAGATACATGTACGCAGCAATCATTTCCGCTTTACTCGGGAATGGCGTAACAATGCGTTAGATGTATACGCAGAATTGGAGGAAGTTATGAGTAAAGAAGAAGAACCAAGATGTCCTCATTGTAAAAGACATTGTCCACTTAGTGATCCGCACTGTAAAAAGGGAGAAAAATACGCTGAAGAAATTGGTTATACAAAAGGCAGCAATAAAAAAAAGCATTATGATGCTGCATCAGAAGGAGTTGAACCACTAATGAAAAACGAAGACTTTAGAAATGACAGGAAGCATAAAAACAAAGACAAAAACGATCATGACCAAAAAAATCATAGCGATAAAGATCACGACTACAAAGAACGCAATGGCAAAGGTCATGATGGTAAAGGCCGTGGTGACAAGGGACATAAAGAAAAAGACCATAACAAAAAAGGACGCTTTGAAAAAAATCATGATGGAAGAGAACATGGTGGAAAACATCGTAACAAAGACCATGGTCTCTACATGTTCGAGCATATATCTCTTGAGAATATGAGTTCGGACGAACGATTACTTCATATGCTGCAAAGAGGTGCTCACTATATGAAGCATAAGAAAGGCTTCAAAAGAGGACAGACGAACCTTCTTCTCCTGCTTCAAGAACATGGTTCTCTTACACAACGTGAATTGCAGGATTTTGCAGGAATTCGTTCCTCTTCTATGAGCGAGCTGATCGGCAAACTGGAATCGGAAGGTGTTATCAAACGGACAAAAGATAACGATGATCAGCGTAATAAGATTATTTCCCTGACAGAAGAAGGAATCGCGCTATGCAACGCAGAAAAGCAAAAGTTCCGACAGGGTACCGAAGAATTGTTTACTGCGTTATCCACTGATGAAAAAGCACAACTGGAATCTCTAATGACAAAACTTTTAGACTCATGGAAGGTACAGAATGATTCGGAAGACAAAAATGAGTCAGAAGAACATAAAGAGTCACAAGAAACATCAGCATTGGAAGAAATGAACGAACTGGAAGAACAAAGTGAGTCAGAAGAATAAATCGCAGCAACAGCCGCTTACGCGATTTTCATGGTATTTTTCTTCCATTAACATCTTACCGACCATTTCTGATAGAAATATACATTTTTGTCCGTAAAGAGATCTGTGAATCTGATAATTATTAATAGATCCTAAGACAGAATTAAATTCACAAAAGCCAAATCTGCTGACAAATCCCACTCGCGGGTGGAGTTTGTCAGCAGATTTATTTTGTTGGAACTTATTCTATGTAATAAAACGCAAGTGATTGCTGCAATGTATTCTTTGCTTCTCCTTCTTTTATGTTACTAAAACAATAAGAGCAGAGTACCTGCAACAAGTATTGTCAGTCCTGCCGCAGCTTTTCCGGTCAGCTTTTCTTTTAAGAACAGATAAGAGAATGCAATGGTCACCAATATGCTCAGCTTATCAATCGGGACAACAACACTAGCCGGTCCATCCTGCAGAGCTCTATAATAGCAAAGCCAGGAGCCACCGGTCGCAAAGCCTGAAAGTACAAGAAACAACCAGCTTTTTTTATCAATATTTTTTACTGTATGCTGTTTTTTTGTGATAAATACGACCAGCCATGCCATTAACAGCACGACAACGGTACGAACCGCAGTTCCAAGGTTCGACTCGATTCCTTCAATCCCAATCTTTCCAAGGATTGCAGTTAAACTTGCAAATACAGCAGACAAAAGTGCATACAACATCCAGAGGCTGCTTTTCTTATCCACTCTACCACCTGTTTTCTTCTGAATCATAAGATAAGTCCCTGTTCCGATCAGAAGAACAGCTGCGACTTTAAAAATGGTTATATCTTCATGCAAGAAGATTACAGCAAGGACAATTGTTAGTAATGTGCTTGATTTATCGATCGGTGTTACTTTATTCACATCCCCCATCTGCAACGCTTTAAAATAACAAAGCCAGGATGCCCCGGTCGATATCCCGGATAAAATCAAAAATATCAAAGTTTTACTGCTGACATCAAAAAGTGTATCAAAGGAGCCTACAAGAAACACCATCATCCATGAAAATATCAATACTACAATCGTCCTTACCGCTGTTGCAACGTTGGAATCAAGATTCTTAATTCCCATCTTTGCCAGAATCGCGGTAAGACCCGCAAAGACTGCTGACCCAAAAGCAAATAAAATCCACATCGTATTCCCTCACTTTACTTTATTCTTCCACTGCTTCTCCCGATTTCCATTTTGTTCTGTACTGACTGGGTGTCAGAAGCATTTCCTTTTTAAATACTTTGGTAAAATAATTCCCATCCCGAAATCCCGTTTCTTCTGCCACTTCAGAAAGCGGCAGATCCGTTGTCCTTATTAAAAAACATGCCGCAGTGATTCGTTGTTCCTGAATGTAGGAAGAAAGATTTCTGCCGGTTATTGATTTATAGAGAGAACTCAGATAGGTGGGATTCAGATAAACATGCCCGGCTATTTCTTTTAATGTCATGGCATGGTGGATATTATTTTGAATATAACTTTCTATTTTTCCTATCACAGCATGTTCATTCAATGTAAAAACATTACTTTCAATCAAATGTGTAGCGCAGAGAGATTCGAATAGCTTAAAGCCCTGTGCTGCCTCTTCACCAAGTAACGTAAGATTTTTGTATTTTTGTATCAGAATATCTTTTGAGATACCGCTGCATACGGATAACTCCTGCATATATTCCATGGAAAAAGATTTCTTTCTGGTTCGAAACTGTCCTATTACCAGGAAACCTGTATATATATCTTCAAAATACAAAGGGCAGATAATCTCCAAAAGATTGGCATGGCAATCGTAAAGAAAAGGTTCTCTTGTTCTCTGGCAAAGTTCATGAGCACGATCATCGGACATACAGCAGAGCTTATTGGTTATTGGATTGCGTTCCAAAGCATAACAGAAGGGACTGTTCTTTTTTGAAGTGCAGATCCATTTTTTTGTCTCAAATCCATAGAATAAAATAGGATGCCTCACTGCTTTTGATAATAATTTCAAAATCTCAGTCATTTTTTCTTCATCAATATTCACTTTGTATGGGACCATGGTTTAACATCCTCCGACAAGTAAATTCATTAGCCTTAATTATACTGGTTTCTCTTTCTGAAAGCTATGACAAATTCGTTTTTCAACTAGCAATTTCTTTTGTTTTTCAATATGATACAAAACTGCACTTTCCTTTTCTTTATGGGTTTGTCACTTTACAACACAGGTAATATATTTAGATTAGTCCATCTATCGTGAAACCGATCCAAGAGAAAACCATCCTGATTTTCATCCGTTTGCTGCATTATGTAAGATAAAATCCAAATATATTACTATAAGCTGTGTCCTGCCGGGAACCTGCAAAACCGTGTTTTGAATTCTGTTAGAAACTCTGCTATGATAAACTATCATGTTGCGATAAGTCACTGCTGTACTGTTTTCTGCTGTACTGTTTTCTGCTGTACTATAGTGTGAAGCACTATATCGTGAAGCACGGTATCTTGCTGTATGATACGCCGCTGTGATAAATCTTCCTGACGAAAACATGAATTCTTATAGAAAGAATGGAGACAATCGTATGAACGATGCCATATCAATGAATCTGAACTGGAAATTTAAATATGCCTATCAAGAGGATTACCTGAGCACAGAGAACTTTGATGATTTTGAAGATGTACACCTGCCGCATACTGTGAAAGAGATTCCCTATGACTGTTTTGATCAGACCATGACATGTGGTCTGTCAACGTATGTGCGTCAGTTTGATCTGCCTGAGATTGCAAATAAAAGAGTTCTGCTGCAATTCGAAGGTGTATCTGCATGTTATAAGCTTTATATCAATGGTACAAACGCCGGGCAGCATAAAGGTGCCTATTCCAGCGAATTGTTCGATATCACGGAACTTGTCCGTTCTGGTTCCAATAAAATGCTGCTGGTCGTTGATTCGAATGAAAGACCGGATGTTCCGCCAAACGGTGCCACAGTGGATTACCTCATCTATGGCGGTATCTACCGTGATGTCAGTCTGTATATACAGGAGGAGATCTATCTGAAGGAAGTCATGTTCCGTTATGACGTAGAGAACACGTCACCGATTGTTTATCCTGAATTACATTGTGTAAATCATGGTGATACCTTTACCGGGAAAGTAAAAGTCTGCCTTAAGAAAGATGATGCAGTACATATTCAGTATGAGCAAATACTTGTGATTGAGAAAGGGAACTGCACAATTCTTCTGGATAAGAAGCAGATTCCTGAGGTCAGTCTCTGGGACACGTTTGCTCCAGTATTATATGACATAGAAATCACCTTGTGGAATAGAGATACTATAATTGATACGTACTCCTTGCGCACCGGATTCAGAACATTAAATGCGACTGCCAATGGTTTCTATGTTAACGGAAGAAAGACAAAACTGATCGGACTCAACCGACATCAGTCGTATCCCTATATAGGATATGCACTTGGGAAAAGTGCACAGGAAAAAGATGCAGAACTATTAAAGGATCTGGGTATCAATACCGTACGTTGCTCCCATTATATGCAGTCAAAGTATTTCTTAGACCGCTGTGATGAGCTTGGACTCCTGGTATTTGAAGAGATACCCGGCTGGGGCTTTATTGGCGGTGAGGAGTTTAAGAAAGTCGTCATGAATGATCTCGACAACATGATCATTACACATTTTAATCATCCAAGTATTATTCTCTGGGGTACCAGACTGAATGAAACACTTGATAACGATGAACTGTATACCCTGACAAATAAGAAAAGCAAAACGCTTGATCCGGGAAGACCTACGACCGGTGCAAGATGGCAGACGGGAAGCAACCTGATTGAAGATATCTACAGCTACAATGATTATACCCCTGAAGAAAATGGTGTCTTCCAACTGCAGGAACCAGATGCTGTAATAAAGTCAGAGACGCCGCTCCCTTATCTTTTAAGCGAGCATACCGGCGCACTTCTTCCCGCAAAGCCGGATGATAACGAAGCCCGCCACGAAAAGGTTGCTCTCTATCATGCTGAAGTACTCAACAAAGTTTTAGCAAATGACAGACACCTCGGCGCAATAGCCTGGTGTATGAGTGATTATAATACACATAATGATCATAACTCCTTACAGAAAATATGCTTCCATGGTGTATTTGATATGTTCCGAGTTCCAAAGATGTCCGCATACCTGTATAAGAGCCAGAAATCTCCGGATGAAGAACTTGTACTTGAACCCTGTTCTATGGTAGGACGTGGAGAACGAACCGAACCGGTACCTTTTTATGTGCTCACCAATTGTGATTTTATAGATGTCACACTTTCGACTGATATCACCAGACGCTATTATCCTGACCAGAATCTCAGCAATCTGCTTCATCCTCCCATTAAAGTAACAGATAACGGTGAATTCTGGCAGGACAGATGGCAGGGTGCAACCATTGTCGGTTATAGCAACGGTAAGGAAGCTGCAAGAAGAACCTATTCAAACAATCCAAAACTAAATGACCTGATCCTGCAGCCAGACAGCACCAGGCTTCGTAACAGTGAGGTTGATTCCACCCGTATCGTCTGTACCTTTGTTGATGAGAATTCGAATCGGCTTTACTATCATAAGGAAGCCGTTCTGATTGAGACCGTTGGTGATATCGAACTGATTGGACCATCCCTGATTCCAACACTTGGCGGAACCATTGCCTTTTGGGTCAAGACCAAAGCAACAAAAAAATCAGGCACAGCAACCGTCTCCATAAGGTCCTGCAGACCAGAGATCGGGGTTAAGAAAATTGAGCTTGCATTAGTCTGATTCAATTCCGCAAAAAAGAAGCAGTAAAGATTCTTATGGAACCTTGCTGCTTCTTTCCTGTAATCGAGAATCTCTGCTTCCTAACAACAAATCCAGATAAAATCTCTTTCCTGTCGTACCGTAGATTATTTTTCACTCTTTACTTTCACTGCATACTTTCACTGCATATTCTCGTTGCATATATTCACGCTATACTTTCACTGCATATTCTCACTCTATATTTTCACTCTATATATAACAATCATACTCCATTCTTCTTGCCGTCTTTCGTACAATATCGGTCCCTATTAATTTCCCCATGATATAGAACGACATGTTGATTCCGGCAGAGATTCCTCCTGATGTTATAACAGGCGATGCATCGACATATTTCTCATCACGCAGTACTCTGACTCTTGGATACTCTTTTTCAAGGCGATCCAGATCCATCCAATGTGTCGTAGCTTCTTTTCCATCAAGAATTCCAGCTTCTGCCAGCAAAAAGGCTCCGGTACAGACAGACGCCATAATATCCACCTGCTTCATTTTGTTTTGCAGCCAGTTAATTGTCTTTTTATCATATCGCTCTACCTCTTCCGCGCCGTATCCGCCAGGAACAATCAGAATATCAACATCCGGAGCATCTTCAAAGTCATAATCAGGCTGAACTTTCAAACCATTCCTTGCCACGATCAATTCTTTTGATTTAGCAATGGTATATACCTTAAAAATCTTTTCTCTCGTTTCTCCCCATTCCGCCAAGGAGAAGACTTCAAAAGGTCCTGCCATATCGAGTACCTCTACCTCGTTAAAAATCAGAATTCCAACTTTTTTTACTTTCATATTCCTTCCTCCATAAAATCGTTCAGCGTAATATAATTCAGGTCTGTGTCTTGCCGCCTATCTGACCAAATCATTCAACACTTTAAGATTCAGCAGACACTCATTGGAACATTTTTCTGATACTTTCAATTTATAAAACGCACCTGTTTTTCAACAGGTGCGGTCAATCACTAATACGATTTGTCGATTTTATAGCATACTATATTATATATGTTTGATTTCTACCAGCACTTCCGGTTCAAAAGATCCGGTAAGCAACTGAAGATGCTTTTTACCCCTGTCTGAAAAATCAGACGGCATATAGGCATTAATTGGCTTTTTATCAGATATCCAGCCTAGTTTTAAGAACATTTCTGCAACAAATTCACTGCAGAAAAATTTATCAAGCGGTACAGATTTTCGAAAAAATCTTCCCAGTACAACATCCCAGATCATCTGCCAGAAGGAAGGATCCTCGATTCCATGATATTCTTTGTTCAACACAAGAACCTGATTGTTCAAAGTATCCGGTCTCTCTATGTTCATCTTTCGATAAGCAAAATTAGCGGCTTCGTATTTTTTCAGATCATCTCCGTAATGTTCCATGCGTTCCCGCAGACTGACCAGCTTTACACCTGCTTTCTGGTCATGGAATATAACATCCGGAATATTCGTAAGCGAGGTTGCTTCCCATATCAAAGGCTCTTCCATATCATCAAGTCTGACAATAATACCGACATGTGACCATTCGCTGCATTCCAGAATCTCGATGAACTTACTTCCTTCATACTGTCCATTGAATAACATGATATCGCCGGTCTTCATCCCCGGTGCCAAATCATCAAAGGCTGCTTTTATCTGCGAACTTTTATCTTTCTCTTTTGTCATTGCGTTACCACCCTTAGCTGTTCAATCTTCACGTCATTTTTACCAAGTTTTTTAACATCATACATAAAGGCATCTGCTCTTTCAAAGAGCTTTTCACTGCTTTCGCCATTCCATACGGCAACTCCACAACTGAATGATAATTTACATTTATCAAAATCAAGCTTGTTTACTTCCATAAGCAGTCTTTCCATAATTGTATTTACGGATTCATAATCTATGTCA
Source organism: Clostridia bacterium (assembly GCA_003249225.1). Classification (GTDB taxonomy): domain Bacteria; phylum Bacillota; class Clostridia; order Lachnospirales; family Lachnospiraceae; genus SZUA-448. The sequence continues at coordinate 460,324 of QKJQ01000027.1, forward strand.
TGAAAAACTATGACAAATTCATCTCCGCCGTATCGCCCGACAATATCTTCTGTTCTGACGTTCGTCAGGATCTTATTTGAGATTGTCCGCAATACTTCATCTCCATACAGATGTCCATATCGATCATTAATATCTTTAAAATGGTCCAGATCAAGAATTCCAAGATATACGCTTTTCTTTGTCTTTCTTGATTCATCGATCAGATATTCCAGCCGGTTATAAATGGTTCTTCGATTGTACAGACCTGTCAGATCATCCTTTTCAGATAATTCAAGAAGCTTTTTATTTTTCTGGTCAATATCCAGTTTGTCCTTATAATCTTTTATGCTGTAACGATAAAACATTCGGGACAAAAAGTATGCAAGCAAGGTACAAAGTGCTCCATTAAACCTGTGGGAAAAAAGATAGGTGGCATTTTCCTGAAAAAAGCTCATGCCAACTGCGAATATAAGATAGTTTACCGTCAGCATAATAAGTGTTGATCTGTAATCCATACGGCTTGCAGAAACAACAGCGACCAGCACCAACATAAAAATGGAGATATCATTAGAGATTCCCTGTGCATAAAATGTATTAATAATGGCAAATAAAATCATAAGTGATGCACAGATCAGAATGATCAGATTGGAATGTTTTACTGCGGATTTTACCTCTTTCTTTAAGAATTGAAGCGCTATTACTGCCGCAATTCCTGCAGCAATAATGATAAGTTTTACAATTATAAGGGCTCCCTTGTATAATGGATCATCATTAATGATGTATACAAGAGTCTGAACAATTACAACCAGTAAAATGATCAGGGCAATAGCCTGAAGTCTTTTTGCATTCTCTTTATTCAGTTGTCGGATAAAATCCTTTTGAAATTCCCCAAATGTATTCACTGTCAGACCCCTCTTTTCAAAGTTTCTAATCCTAAATACCTATTGTTTTTATTCTATCATGCATTTTCATTCTTGAAAAGAAAAATTAAGGGCATTTGTCCATTTTTTTTAATTTTAGAGTTTTTATCCGTATATCTCTGATCCATTCACTTTCTAAAAAACAAACAGGGAATTGCTTTACCAATCGCCCTGTTTAAAATAACACTTTTTCCTTACTGCTCAGCAAGGATTTCATCAACTTTTTTACATATTTCACTTGCAACGATATCTGCCATTGCATAATGTTCCGGTCTGAGCTCACGAGCCGAAACGATCTTCGATAAAATCACATTCCTGTCCAGCAATTCTGTCAGAACTATAGTATCATGAACCTCCCCGCTGTATTTCAAAGTGGCAACCTTAGCGCAGCACTTATCGCAGCCATCGACTGCAATGACCGGATAATTCTTTGCAAACTCTCTTTCTTCCTCTCCTCCGGCTATATAAAGCGGGAGACATAGGGTAACGACTTTTCCGGGACGAAGTTCTTCCATTACTTTTCTGGTCGCCAGCCGAACAAGAGTCCCGCCAAGGAATTCTTCCCCGCTGCAGGAAAGTACTCCAACCTGTGTTTCTGTCATATTCCTTCCTCCAATCTGCGCCGCAAGCTCATATAAGTGTTGTTACTGCGAAACACTTTCCATGACTTTCGCCGCAATCTTTTCTGCGAATTCGTCTACGATCTTCCATCCGTCTTCTGACAGAGCTGTTGCTGTTCCTGCATCACCCCCCCTGTGAGTACGCATTTCATCAATGGAGCGGAATCTGGCTTTGATGATTCCTCCTGCACTTTCTACACTTTTTGCTGAACAAAGCGCCGGACAGCCATCCACCGTGATACAGTCGCACCCTTCCACTTTTGCTCTGGCCGCAGCATCCCCTGTCACAATATGGGCAAGACACACGGTTTCAGAAACCTCTGGTGCCAGATGGTTCGTAACCTCCAGCACGGCTTCTCTGGTCATCAGACCATATACTTTTCCTATGCCGCTGCAGGCAATCACTTTCACTTTAGACATGAAATTCATCCACCTTTCTTTTCATTACCTGAAAATAACCCTCAAAGGAATGAAGAAGTTCCTTGTCACTTTCAAAATCTGTCAGTTCCAGTTCCGCAATCCACCCTTCTTCGTAGGGATTCTGATTGATAAGCTCTGGTGCCTCCAGCAAGGATTCGTTGATTGCAGTTATCCTTCCTGAAACAGGTGATATGATTTCAAAGACAGCCTTTCCTGACTCTATGTTCCCTGCTTCTTCGAATTGTTCAATCTCAGCACCGATTGCCGGAGGTGTAAAGAACATAATATCCGAAAGACTCTTCTGAGCATAATCTGTCACGCCGATTCTTGCTTTCCTGCCTGTTACATAAGCCCATACGTCATTCTCATTAAAATAGAACCCCTCTTTTTTCGGAAGACGAAAGACAAATTTATCTTTTTTATAGATTTCATAGGCTTCCTTCTTGGTTGTTACGTGATCTGTTGTTTCGGACTCTGTTGCTTCAGACTCTGTTGCTTCAGACTCTGTTGCTTCAGAACTTTCATTTTCTGTCCTTGTTCTTTCTTTTTCAATGAGTTTTTTTACCAGATTTTCCGCCAGTTTTTTCTCCGTATCTCCTATCCTGAGGCTGTCCGACAATGTAAGCCCGGCTGCCTTTGCTTCCTCCGATATATTGATCTTTTGTGTGATCTTCAGATTCTTTTCAGCCGCCAGTTTGCTTGCACATCTTGTTGCACAGCCATCAATGACAAGGAGTGGGGTTTCCTGTAGCAGCTTGTTGTATTTCGCGTCGGCAACACGGTAAAATACCGGACAGATGATCTTGCTGTCTGTTTCTTCTGTCAGTAAGAGAGCCACTTCTTTTGATACACAGCCGGCACATTTATCAAGTCCGTTGCATGGCAGGACCGAGTAGGATTTATTCATTCTCTCCCATCTCCTTCCTGATCTCCTTAATATGTTTTGTGGTATCTGCTTTATTCGGGAAGTCGATTGCATCGACCCCGCAGGTCTTGCCACAGGCGCGGCAGAACACGACACAGTTATTGGGATTCTTCACCACAAATTTCTGTTCTTCCTCTTCGTGGACTTCAAACACCTGATGGGGACAGAATTCCACACATTCCATGCAATAATTACATTTATCATAATCGATGCGCGGACTCCAGTCGATCTGATCTCTTGGTACTCCCATAAACGTAGATTCACTCATGCCATATCCTCCTCATCATATCCTAAACCGGCAAGGGCATTTTTTACAACTTCAAATGCTTTCTCATTCGTCATATCCCGAATATCAAGCATGACAGCATCTTTTTCCACTTCCAGTCCTGCCTCTTGAAAGGCCTGGCGGAACATCTTCTTTTGCATATTTGGTGCACAGGCTCCAATCACCAGTTTTCTGTGTGTTTTCAAATAATCAGCCAGAAAACGATCTCCGTCTTCTTCACAAAGCTGCGGATGAATAATCGCATATTCTACCGGCAGTTCGACTCTTACCTGATTAATAAAATCCCAGATGTCCATTGCCTGAAAACCAGGACACTTCCCGGTACAGACACACATGATGAAACCATAACGTTCTTTTTCCTCCATACTTGCCTCCATACTTGCCTCCATTCTGAAACCATCAAAAACTTACCTGCGTTTAAGCTTTGCTATTTATGAATTGCTTTGCCGGCGATCTCCCCGCACGCTTCCCAGATTGCTTCTGAAAGGGAGGGATGCGGGTGGATCACATCGGCCAGGATTTCCGCGGTTGCTCTGCATCTGATCGCAAGGGTCAACTCAGAAATCAGCTCAGAAGCATTGTTCCCAAGGATCTGTCCGCCGATGATTTCGTGTTTTTCATTCGCAATGATCTTTACGAAACCTTCTCTTTCTAAAAGTGTCAGGGCTCGTCCGTTGTTTCGAAAATAAAATCTTCCCACGCTTATCTGTATACCAGCCGCCGATGCCTCTTCTTCTGTCATTCCGACACTGGCAGCCTCCGGACTGGTATAGATGCACGACGGAACTGCTGTGTAATCCATGCTGTGTTCAAACCCTAAAGCATTTTCTGCCGCCGTTCGTCCTTCCATGAAGGAAAGATGGGCCAAAAGTTGATTTCCTGTGATATCTCCTGCTGCATAGACCCCTTTTATACTGGTTTCCATCGTTTCATTGGTAACAACAGCACCATTTTCTATCTGCAAGGAAAGGCTTGAAAACATTCCGGTACGAAGCCTTCTGCCGACCGCGATCAGAACATTTTGACAGGACTGTGTTATGGACTTGTCACCGCTGTCATATTGAACTTCAAGGCCAAACTCTGTCTCTTGGATCTTTGTAACCTTTGCTGACAACTTAAAAGAAATTCCCTGCCGCTTCATGATTTTCAGAAGCTCGGCTGCCATCTCCTGATCGGTATCCGACAATATGCGGTCCTTTTCTTCAATCACCGTGACTTTCACACCGAGCGGGTTCAGCATGGAAGCAAATTCAAGTCCTATGACGCCCGCTCCAATAATTAGGATGCTCTCAGGCAGGGATTCCAGTTCAAGTGCTTCCTTGCTTGTAAGCACCCCCCTGCTTTCTATGCCCGGGATCAGCGGCATGACTGGTTCTGCTCCTGTTGCCAGAATCAACTTCTCACATTGCACCTCGATTTCTTCCTCTGCTGTTGCGACCATAATCTTACTTTTTGATACGACAGTTCCCCGCCCTTTTAGAACGGTGATTCGGTCTGTATTCAGTAAATGTTCAACTCCTGTATTCAGGTTCTTTACCACACGGTCTTTACGATTCCTCGCGGTATCCCAGTGAATGCTCTCAATCTTGCTTTCTATCCCTAATTCTTTTGACTTTTTTACAGTACCGGCGGCTTCTGACGTTCGAAGCAAGGCTTTTGTCGGTATACATCCAGCATGTAAGCATACGCCGCCTACCTTTGCTTCCTCGATCAGCACAACATCTGCGCCAAGCTGTGCTGCTCGGATTGCGGCAACATATCCGGCTGGTCCACCGCCAAGGACTGCAAGTTTTGTGTTACGAACGGTCATCATTTTTTCCTTTCTTACTGTCTTTTCCTTCTGTTTTTCAGACGTACTGAACATGGAATTTTACTTTTCATTCGTAGTAATTGAAAGTACCCTTACCTGATCTTTTTTATTATATCGTCCAGACTGTTCCTTGCTGCTTCAAAGGCTTCCTTATTCAGAACATAATGCATCCACTTACCCACTTTATTGCTTTCAACCAGGCCTGAATCACACAATATCTTCATATGATGAGATAATGTGGACTGAACAATGTTTAATTCCTCCAATATCTTGCATGCGCACTTATCCCCATTCTGAAGTGTCTCAATGATCATCAGACGATTGGGATCGGAAAGTGCTTTGAATGTTTTCGCATCCATTTCAAATTGTTTTGGCATACCATTCCTCATTTCCTTCCTTACTTATTTCTTAATTCCTCATATATTACTCCATTCCTGCTTTATGTACAGACAGTCTACTATATATCAATGTTCATCGATATGTTCTGTCTAGTATCATACTCGTCATATCGATAGTTGTCAATGCATTCATGAAAATTGTCCAAAAAATACCCGTACAAGTCATCACTCCTCTTACCGTTTTCTGTCAGATCAACAAAACAGGAAAGTAAAAGGATTGTTCGTTTACAAGTACGGGCACCTTACTTTATTAAATTTTAGTCTCGCGACCCAATCAGATCTTTTTACCGCACACAGTACAGAAATTTGCACCCGCTACAAGTTTTGAGCCGCAATTTGTACAGAAATTCTTTGGTGCTGCTTTCTCAGTACCTGTCTTGTTTTCTAATTCAACGGGTACTGTCTGTGTTTTGATCATTCCACTTTCTTTGATCCGACCAACAGCTTCTTTTATAACCTCCACCGGCAGGGTAAGTGCAAATCGAACATGTCCTGCTCCGAGGCTGCCAAAGCTGCTGCCCGGTGTACAGAGCACTCCTGTCTTTTCAACCAGCTCCTTAACAAAGGCTATATCATCTGTATAACCCTCCGGAATCTTCCCCCAGGCAAACATCGTTCCTTCACTATCCGGAATATTCCAACCGATATCTCTTAGGCCTGCACATAAAGCATCTCTTCTTTGCTGATAGACCTCACATTGTTTTTGTATATCTTCCTCAGGACTTCTTAAGGCTGCGATTGCTCCATACTGAACCGGCAGAAAAGTTCCGTAATCAATCTGGGAACGAAGCTTTTTAAAGTTTTGAACGATCTCTTTGTTCCCGACAAGGAAACCAGATCTCGCACCGGTATAATTATAGGTCTTTGAGAGAGAATAGAATTCCACACAGACTTCTTTGGCTCCTGGAATGGATAGAATGGACTCCCCTTTTCTGCCGTCAAAAACTATGTCTGAATAGGCATTGTCATGCACAATGATAATATTGTGCTTTGCCGCCCAAGGAATCAGCTTTTCATAAAAACTTCTTGGCGCTGTCTTGCATAACGGGTTAAGTGGATAGGATATAATAATGAATCTCGTTTTTTTGAGTACAGCATCCTCGATTGCTTCCAGATCCGGCAGATAACCGTTCTTTTCTAAGAGCTCATAATACCGGATGTCTGTACCCGCAAGTGACGGGCCAATCTCAAAGATCGGATAACCCGGATTAGGAATCAGTACAATATCTCCCGGATCACAAAGCGACAGACTGATATGAGCAATTCCTTCCTGAGAACCATTCACTGACATTAGTTCATCTGCGGTAAGAGTTACATTATATCGTTTCTTATATCTGTCAATAACAGCATCCACTAGCTCGGGGATATCTACCAGTGCATACTTATAGTTTAAAGGGTCTTTGGCTGCTTCTGATACCGCATCTACGATTGCCTTAGAAGGTTCAAAGTCTGGTGTTCCTACCCAGAAATCATAAACCTTCTTTCCTTCCCGGATTCGTTCATTTCTCATTACATTTAATACAGAAAAAATTCCTGTCTCATAATTCTTCATACGTGAAGCAAATTTTAGTTCCATTTCTGTCTGTTCTCCAATCCTGCTCTGACTTTTACACTTGTTAATGCTTATTCTGCTATTATATCAGATTTGGATTGTTTTTTAACCCACTGTTTTTATTTTTTTACAATGCGCCTGCGCCGCATAACCCATATTCTTTTTGCATATCAAAAACCAGTTCTTCTCTTTATTTTCCATTAATTTTAATGGATAAAAAATACGAAATTACAGATACGATTCCACCTAAAGAGGTTCCCCAAATCAAATCTACAATCGTAATCTTCAGCGGCCATTCTTTGATGGTCGCTAAGTTTGTCAGATCATAAGTCGCGTAGGCAACAAAACCAAACAGCATTCCTGCGAATAGCGCATACTTCCAGCTGCTCTTTTCAATCGCAGGATTTATAACAAAAAACACAACCCCTACGATAAAAATCAGATAAAACAGCAGGGCTGCTATTAAGTTAGGTTTGTCACTCATAAGATACCCTAACTCCTGCTGGTAGAATTTTCTTGCAACGATCAGCAGCCATAACATATCAATGATAAAAAAAACAAACAACGCGGTAAAATAAGTCTTAAAAAAATCCATCTTCATTTAACCTCCTTCTTTGGAAACCAGGGAATAAAAGGACTGGTCTTTTTTTTGTAAGTTTCAAAATCCAGGCGGCCCTTGTACTTTTTTTCAAGCATCCTTACTCCTGATACAAAGACCAGAAAAAATGTCATAAGACATGGTCCGACAATGATCCATAGGCCATGAACACCATCGAGAGCTATCAAAAAAATACCAAACCACATGGAAGAATCGCCAAAGTAATTGGGATGTCGTGTCAAAGACCATAAGCCCTGATCCATCAGCTTTCCCTTATTCTTTGCATCCTTCTTGAATTTTTTAAGCTGATAATCTCCGACTGTCTCAAAAAAGAACCCTATCATCCATAACAAAAGTCCAAACCAGTTATACCAGCTCATTCTTTGAAGTACGAGATTTCCATATACAACCGGCAATGACACAATATATTGAATCAGCATCTGCAATAAATACACTTGCAGGAATGCCTTGAAATACACAAACCTTTTTCCCCACTTCTCACGCATGGCAACATACCGATAGTCTTCCGGCTTGCCATGATTTCTGCGTGCAATATGAAGTGATAACCGTAATCCCCACAGCGTAATACACAGGGTGATCAGAATTCCTCTTACTCCCGGCTCAAAATTCCGCATCAGGTTATACCATGCTGAAATCACAAAACCTAATCCCCAGGCTATGTCCACAACAGAGTTATCTTTTTTTACCTGCCCATAGATAAAAGCAAGCAGAAAGAATACGAACAAAACGATTAATTCTTCGAGGTACATTCTGCTCTCCTTTCCAGCACTTTTTTCTGTGCCTTTTCAATCTGACAACTTATTGATTTGTAATAAACCTATCCACTATGCTCTATAATTTACTATACCGCTTCATCCAGCAGGTATGACACGGCAACCGCTCCTTCACCGGCGCTCATTGCAATGATGGAGGAGGTCTCCATAATATACGCTGGTCCAAACCCAAGCAGCGCGGTCATCTTCCGCGCAATATCAGCAGCGTCCTGATGATTGCTGACATAAATGATATTATATCGTTCTATTTTACCTTTCCTAAGTACCCTTTTTATGTGTTCCAGAAGTTTTTTACTGCTCCCTTTGTCAGAGAAGGCAATTCTGTCGATTGCACCTTTCCCTTCTGTGTCAAGAGTTACAATTGGTTTCATTCCTACCATTTTTGCCAGTTTTCCAGCTTTTACACTCAATCTTCCGGATCGTATCATATTATCAAGTGTTTTAACCTGGACAAGTATTTTGGTCCGGTTCGCGCTTCGTTCAATCTCTTCTGTGATTTTATCATGAGACATTCCTGAAGCTATCAGTTCTGCGCATTTTTGTACCAGCAGCCCCTGCGCACCTGCATTTTGTTTTGTATTGATTATACTTATTTTTTTATCCTTATATTTCTTCTGTGCTGTAACACTCATAAAACTGTTATAAGTACCACTAAGCTCTTTCGAGACCGTCAGAATAAGGACGGAGGGGTAGTAAAGCAGCAGATAATCCAACTTATTTTCTATTTCCCAACCATTTGGCAGGGAGGATGTTGGAAGTCCTTCGCTGTCCTTGCTGTCAGACAATAATTTTGAAGGCTGTATGGTCAGCTTGTCAAAATATACTCTGTCTTTCTTCATAATATTCAGATGTATGATTTGAATCTGGTACTCATCAATAAATTCCTGTGTCAGATCTGCAATACTATCGGTTACCAAGGCGATATCATACTTACGATGGTTCACGACTTGCTCCTGTTTTTTCATATCATCAATTTTCTGATATAAAATTCTTCCCATTTTACTAAGATAATCAAATATCTCTCCTGGAAGATCCGTATGAATGTGAACCCTGATCTTCCCGTTTCCATTCGCTGTAACAATTGAATTTCCTTTTTGCAGCAGCCAGTCTTTCATTTCATTCATTGAATACCGGTCCGTGCTTTCAATGAGGCATTCCGTACAATAGCGATATTCTTCCAGTGCTCGTTCCTCCATCCTCTCCGGAATGAACTCCTCTGTTAATTCAGGCAAAGACAAGGATTCCGTTCTTTCCTGGCTTATCTTTGCTGCCGGGAGAGAAGGATGCGGGTTCTTTATATATACCAGAATGCCTTCTACAAATCTTGTGAACCCAAAAGCGCCAGAATCTACCACATTTGCCTTTCCTAATATTTTCATTTGTTCTTTCGTTTTTTCCAGAGCAGCTTCTAATCTGTAAAATGCGTTGGTAAAAATTTCTTCCATTGTTCTTTTTTCTTTTTCTTCATCCTGCAGAAATCTTCCCCATTCACGCATTATTGTTATCATTGTTCCTTCGACAGGTTTTTCTATTGCCGTATAGGCATATTGGGCAGCTATATTACACGCTTTTGCATAGTCACTGAAAGCTACCGGTTCATCCTCCGAGATTGCTTCGCTAAGACCTCTGAAGTATTGTGCAAAAATCAAACCGGAATTACCTCTTGCTCCATACAAGGAGGCATCCGCAACGGATTCCAGTGTCCTTTTAATCGTGCCTTTGCGTTCGCTCTTTTGTATGATTGCATGCATCATAGATGCCAAATTACTGCCGGTATCACCGTCTCTTACCGGGAAAACATTTATTCTGTTAAGAATATCTCTATTTTTTATTACATTGTAAGCTCCATGGATTAAGGAGTCATACATCTGTTTGCTTGTAATCTCCATACGCATCTCCTATTCTGTCTATCCTGGCAAATATTTGCAGTCAAATTGTTGTAGGCGAATAAGTAACTGGATTAATTATACACCATTATAAATATTCTGTACAATATATTTGTTTATGCAATGTAATTTTCTTTTTTTTACGATTATATCAATAAAGAAGTTTTATTCACAATGTATTTATTCCTTATACTTTATTTTTGTGAATTCACGCTCCTTTTTAAAACAAAAAGACCATTCTGCCTGTATTTACAGTCGAATCGTCTTTTTGCTGAAGTTCCTTACGTTCTGTTTTCAATTCAATCAAACGTATCAATTTGTAGAATCACTAACTACTTTCACCTGAACATTCGCTATGTCTACTTCACCGGTATCATTTCCAAGATTGAATTCCAGTCTTGCTGTTCCATCGGTATTTGAAAACATCTGGAATTCCTGGGTATAATGTTTCCATTCTGTTGTCAGCGAGTCTTCGAACTGTCCTGCATAGGTAAGCCATCTATTATCATCATCACCTCCGAACTTTGAAAGCAAAGTCCTGTCTTTCTCGGCTTTTGCATCAAAGGAAAGCTCGTATTTATACCCTTTGACCAGCGGAAGATGCTGAATCAGCTGAACCGAATAGGTCTGTGTTCCTTTTCCGATTACATTGATGGATACATACGTATACCCCTCCTCCTGCCCTTTTTCCAGGAAGGCCGAGCCACTGTATTCCGTAAGTGCCAAAAAGTACCAATTTTTACTGTTCACGTCCATCGTCCTCATTTTGAGCATGTCTTCATTCACAGTATCGAAAGAACTGTCTTCCAGATAATTATATTCCGGATCTTCCTGTATGTAGGCTGCACTTCCCGTTGCATCTGTCGGTATCCCTGCTTTTGATTCACTCTCATCATAACCGCCTTCCAGCTCAAAGACACGAACATAGTCGACTTCCATGATTGCAGGAAGATCCTCCTTTTCCGGCATTGCTCCATTGTCAAAATTTCCGCCTACCGCCAGGTTTAACAGTATATAAAATTCCTCATTAAATGGCGCCGGAAATGGATAATCCTCTGTTTCTCCATCTCCTCTGCTGTACCAGCTGTCCTCTGTATGAAAAAGAACATCATCCACGTACCATCGGATCTCTCCGGGTACCCACTCCAGACTGTAAACATGAAAAGCCTCTATGCCAAATGTTTCTGCATTTTCTTTTTTGCCGAAAGTGTATGTGCCGCCGCTGTATTTATTATCTGGCCAGTTCTGTCCAAAATGAATGGTTCCACTGGTTTCATCGGGTATTCTTCCTCTGGCTTCCATTATATCGATTTCTCCGGAAGCCGCCCAGTTACCGTAGGTATTTCCATTCGGATCAGGCAGAAGCCAGAAAGCCGGCCAAAGACCTGTTCCCGTCGGAAGTTTCATGCGGGCTTCGATTCTTCCATATTTCGTAGAAAAAAGTGTTTCCCGGCCCGTTCCATCCTCCTTTGGATCAGCCAAGGTCCGGATGCGTCCGGAAGTATAGCTTTTTCCTCCTAATTCTTCACGCTTTGCCTCTATCTTCAGTGTTCCGTGAGAAACTGTAACATTATCCTCTGAATAATACTCTGCTTCATTGTTCCCCCAGTCGGTAACTCCATATCGTACACCATTTCCGATCTGGTAATCCCACTTTGTCTCGTCCAGGCGATCCCCTGTAAATTCATCACTCCATACCAGCTTCCAGTTACCACTTTCCTTCGTTACTGTCGTTCCGATTTCCATTGGTTCTGCTGTCTCCAAGAGCACAGTTTCTTTCCCTTTTAAGTAAAACCACCCCAGAAAACCTGCTGCCAGCAATAGAATAAGTATACCGAGACTTGCGAATATCCACTTATTTCTTTTCTTCATTCCATATCCCCTTTCTGCTTCCTATTTTCTGAAATTCTTTCTATCTACAGTACTTTCTTAATTTAGAAGCAGCTACTGTATACCTCATTATAAAAAACGACCCTTTTATAAAAAATGGGTCGTTTTTCACTATGGTATTCTTTTTTTATTTTACGAATCGGAATTGTATCGTTTTTAGTATCATCAGCACAAATCAGTAAAATACTGCGCAAGCTCTTCCATTGGAACATCATTTTGCTGTATAACAATTCCATCAAAAATTGTTTCTTGCAACAGATCGCTGTTTTGTTCTCCTTGTACATAATCAAGATATGCACCGATTGTAAGGATTCCGCCATAAACTGTAGCATCACAGCCAGTGCCGCAACCTAAAATTCTTGTTGTCAGATTTCCTCCATAGACAATCAGTTCGGAGAATATGACTCTTTCGTTTACAAGTACCGTCCCACCTGTCATGGTCAGTTTTGTTTTATTGGATATTTCTTCATTTCCACTTTCATAGACTCCAATCGTATCCGCAAGCAAAGTACCGCCAAACACATTAACTTTCATATAATTGGATCCTGTAATGGCAGCACCCGTTTCATTGTGTGCTTTAAAGGAACCACCACATAAGGAAAAGGTGCCATAATCTCCTGTATTGATGGCTGCTCCGTTCGTCAGTTCAAAATTCATACATCCTCCATACAAAAGCACATTGCCATAGTTTGTATAAATTGCATCTGCATTGTCTTTGGCATAAAATTTTATGACATCACCTTCCTCGTCTCCGGTGAATATCAGTGAAGCATCGTGACCAACGAAAAGACCTCTGGTATCTTTCCCAAGAGAGACTGTGTTCTCACCCTGTATAGTAAGGAACAAAGAAACCTCATTATCAAGAATCAGAAAATCACTTCGCCCGGTCAGTGAATACTTTACGTTCAGATTCTGAAAAACAAGATGCTGTGTATTATTCTTACCCTGATGTACATAAATGCGGTAGTTGATCACGCTCCCTGTAACAAGAATCGTATCACAGCGGTAGACTTTATTCTCATAAATACAGCCACCTTTAATCAGCTCAAGGTCACTTGTCCCAAGATCTGCTATCACCTGCTTGGTTCTTGGCATCTCATCAATGGTATCTTGATATGTGTTAAAGTAGTCATCATTAAATAACATATTTTTTCCGGAAGATACGGTCAGCTTTCCTGCCTTTTCCGGAAGAAAAATACTTATAAACCCATCGGATGTCATGTCCTCTGTACCATATACGATATCATCGAATTTTATTTTCGTGATTTTGCCTGTCTCACAGTTAAGAAAGGTCTGTTTTACGATATCTCCGTTCGTATCAACAGGTTGTACAGAAAAATCATAGGCTCTTATATCGCCGCCGCTGATTACGATTTGACCGGCTGCGATATCATACCCTCTCATAGAATCAAGATATTCCTGGGTGTCCCGTGAATAGCCTTCGTATAGTTCGCGTGTACCATAGTCCCCTTTCGCCGTAATGGTACCGCCATTAATAAAGACCTGTGTATTTTCTGAGTTGCTTGCACTTCCAATCCCTGCCGCATTGTTATTCCCGTTTGCCGTTATGGTTCCTCCGTTAATTGTAATCCGATTGCCCATTCCTATTGTCGATTCGCTGCCAATGCCGGCTTCACAGGAAGAAGCTTTTACAATACCGCCATTAATGGTAATACTTCCCTGCCTGGTAAGACTGTCCCCTCCGATTCCTGCCATTCCTCCCTGCATTTCTCCATCGGATCCGCCAATTGCTGTAACGATCCCTCCGTTAATTGTTATATCCCCTCCGCCGATATAAAAACGCTGATAAGGGTAATTATCTCCCCTGCTGCAAGTTCCTCCGCCTATCCCGCAATTATCCCATGGACTCTCTGCATATACCGTACCGCCATTAATAACAATCGTGCCACATCCTTCTTCTGCCGATATAGCGCTGCCGCCAATAGCCGCAGCTTCAAAACCAGCAATAGCCCTGATACTTCCTGTGCTGTCCTCTGATATGATCAAGGTCGCACCCTGCGGAACATGGATCGCTCCCCCGAAAAATTCATTTTCTATTGTATTCCTTCCGCATACGACCAGCTCAACACTCGCACCGCTTTTAATGTCGATCAGATCAGTCTCTTTCCTGTTGTCACCAGGATTGTATATCGAAACATCCATTAACATAATTCTGGCTGTAACACCTTTGCTGACCTGTATCGTGTTCGTATCTGTTGTCCCTTTAATAATATAATTGCCCGATTCACTGATTACTATATTCGTTCTTGAAATGTCCAGCTTAATTGTTTCCGATGCTCTGCATGTCGTTCCCTGAAATATTCCAATTATGAGAATAGACAGCAGGACTCCTGCCATCCATTTCAACGCATTGCTTTTCATATTATATGGTTTCATATTATATCCTCCCGTAAAATGTTCTGTTAGCGAACACATTTGGAATTATTTTATCATTTTTACCATATAGTTGCAATGCATTTCCATAGCAGAGATCTCATCCATGGTGGGCTTCCATGATTTTTGTTACTTTTCAAAACTTTTCAAAAAGAAGATAGGACAATCCCCCATCGAATACAGGAAGATGCTTTCCAGAAAATAAAAAGTTCTCCCCGATTGCAGGAATCTTTCCTCAACACAGGGAGAACTGTTTTGTATCTGGTTTCTATTTATAGTACCGGGTAAAGCCTTTTTCTGCTTTGATAGTTATCAAGCAGTTCTTTCATAATATACAAAGCCTTTTCCAGATCGTTTATTGTATTTGGAGCACTGACTGCCAGCCGAATGGTCGGTTTTTCGGGTCTTGACCCAACATAAAATCGGTTAGCAGACAGGATCTGAACACCTTTTTCTACTGCCATGTACTCCAGTTCTATGTCATCATATCCTTCCGGCAAGCGAAGAAACCGGTAACAGGAAGTAGGAGCTGGCAAAGATTCATATTCAGACATTATCCTGTCGAATAATTTATTTCTTTCTTTTAGTATATGAATTTTCTCATTTTCTATGTATTCATAGGCACCTGTCGATTGAAGCAATGAAACAATTTCAGAGGTATAAGGTGATGCCATCCAGATAATATTATTTAATCCATGTGATAATTTTGATACCAAACATAAGGGTGCCACTATATAGGATATTCTGAATGCGGGACTGATGGCCTTTGAAGTTCCCATAATGAACAGACTTTTGTCAGGTATATAAGCACTGACTGGTTTGATTCTGTTCTCTATACTGAAACTGAACGTTGCATCCTCAATCAAAAGCAGCTTATTCTCTTCAATCACTTTTGCAATTGCCATTCTCTTTTCTGAGCTCAAAGTAACCGTGGTAGGATTCTGATAATCCGTTATCAGATAAATACCTTTCGGCTGCTCACGCCTGCAGGTCGTAACCAGCTCTTCCAGATCCATGCCATTTTCATCTTGCGGAACCGGAACCAGAATAATGTTCATATAGGAAGCCAGACTGATCAGTCCGGTGTATGTATACTCATCTACAATTATCCTGTCGCCCTTTTCAAAGAGTGTCATGAGAATAATAGACAGGGCATTCTGCGTTCCGGACGTTATCAGAATATTCTCTGCTGCTGTATCCATTTTATACTTTTTCAACCAGTTCGCTGCAACATATCGGTGCTTGATGTGGCCTTCCGGCGGACAATACATCATCGTCAACCCATAATCCATTGAGTCACTCACCTGCTTTACCATTGTTTCAATCAGTGGGTTACATTCATACAAAGGAATTGCCATACCCAGATTGAGAAGATCCGTGTCTTTATGATCTGACAGCAATGACATTGGCAGACCGGGACTGGCAGCAATAAAAGTTCCTTTCCCGACCACTCCTTTTACCAGGCCTTTTTCCTCGCAAATCTTATACGCCCTTGTAACAGTTCCATGATTTACACCAATTTGATTTGCAAGAACACGCTGTGGTGGGAGCTTATAACCACGCATTAAAACTCCTTTTCTGATATCCTCCTGTATTGCCTGTACAAGCGCCTGATATATTGGTGTTTCTCCTCCCGTTGCAGGAAGCTCCGGAATCCAGCATATTTCATTACCATATTGATCAAAATTCATTGTTTGCCTCCCTCTCCTGTCTGCTGTTCTGACATGATACTGTTTTAACAGCATTCTGTTCTGACTTGAAGTTATCCAGATAAAACAAGTCAATAAAGTATTCTGTCATTGCTTCTATACTTGGTATCAACTTGTAACTAATACAATTTATCAATTGTATTAGTTACACTTCGGTATATATAATCAATTGTATCACTATATAGGAGGAAAAACAATGCTTCAGATGATTCTTTATTCTATTACAATTATGTATACCCCGGGTCCTGTTACCATTACCGCTGCCAACCTTGGCCTGAATCGCAAATTTAAAAGCGGTCTGCCCTTTTATGCTGGTGTCAGCATTGCCATATTTGCACTCTATATCATCCTTGGATACTTTGGAAGCCTGCTTCTCACCTCCTTTGACTTATGGCCGATCAGTCTGGTCGGTGGCATCTATATGCTGTATCTGGCTTTTAAAATATTTAAATCAGAAATTGATCTGGACAAACCGCAAAAAAAGAACATTGGTTTCTTTGGAGGCTTTCTGATGCAGTTCTTTAATCCGAAAGCAATTATCGCCGTTGTCCCAGTAATAACAATATATTTTCCTCAGTTACAGATCACCGGAATAAAGATCCTCTTTATGGCGGTATTCTTTACCTTTCTCGTTTTCGGATCACCTGCACTGTATGCGATGGCTGGACAATTCTTCTCCCACATTCTGCGCAACAAAAAAGCAATAAAAATCTTTAATAAGGTCATGGCCCTCATCTTAGTTTATATTGCTTTCTCAACTCTCTATCATTATGTATACCTGCGCTGATCATTTCTTCCTGAATGATTGCTCCGCTATGTTCACTGCATCTTTCGTCTTCTGGCTTCCTGCCGCTAAAGCATCTGAGAATACAGCCCATGTTCTGTACAGTACCAAACAAGCATACCATGTCCTTCGATTGGTATGTGAACTCCCAGATTCCATTCCGGATACTGCTTGATGATCTGAATTCTGTCTCCGGTAACAAATGCGACAAAAGAAATGTAATGATCTTTTGTCATTGGATGAGAGGTTGTGATATACCAGTCTTTTTCCACGACTTGAACCGACAGTTTATCCTCTTCTGCTGCTTTTTTCGCAATCTGCTCCTTAAGTTTCTTACCGCAACAGGAGACCATCGCCGTTCCGGTACAAAAAGTAATGTTATGACAAACCGGACATACATAAATTTTTGTGTTCTTCATATTGCCGTTCACAAAGTCATTGGGTCTTAAATCACCGACAAGCAGATTCTGCATATCAAGATCAAGCAGACGAGCCAGTTCGGCAATGAGCGATATATCAGGAAGTCCAAGACCACGTTCCCACTTCGAGACTGCTTTATCACTGATATTCATTTTGTCTGCGAGTTGTTTCTGTGTCATATGATGTTCCAGCCGCATCACACGGATTAGGTCACCGATTTTGGCATTCTGCATAGTTTGCCCCTTTCTGCATAGTTACCATATATGCTTTCTATGCTGTCAAACATACTTTCTGCTGACTTTTCTTTCATTCTTCTTTGGTCTTTTCCAGCCAAAGTTCCAGTAATACAGCTACGTCCGAAGCAAATTCTTTATTGGTCTGTGTTTCTTTCTTTTGAATTTCTTCCAGTACATCAAAAACAAAGGATTCTGGTCCGAATAATGCCCAGTCCTTTTTCATGTGAAGATCCAGGCAGGAATTCGTCTTGACGGAAAACTCAAATCGGTTCTTCGCACCCTGCAGATCTGTTGCAGACCGAAGCCAATAATCCGAATTCCCTTTACATTTTATACAATACACACCTCCGGTGCAAATTCTGTTTTTGTATTTTTCCCTTAGTTCTTTCTTATCAATCTCCATTATCTTTTCCTCCATACCGATATTGTAATCCATACTGCCCTTACAGTGCAATAAACGCTCCGTAGAGTCCTGCATAGTTCAACCAAGCCAGCCATCTATGAACTTTCTGTGTGGATTATGTGAATTCCCTTCAGTCCCAGACATTTCATTCGATATACCTTTAAACATCATGCATCAAACAAACAACTTTGATGCATGCGCAGGAGGAACGTTATATGAACCAGACCAGCTTTTATCTCCCGGACTTTTATTATGCTAAGTATATGAACCTTATCTTCCATGATCTTATGAAAAAATACCCGGAGTGCTTTTATGAAGATGGGAAGATCAAAGCAGTCTATGGATGCTTTCCTGGTTCTATATGGAATGGCGGCCGTCTCTCCATGGGAAGCTGTCAAAGAGACAATATCCTTCGTACAATAGAAGAATTCAATTCAAGAGATATTTCCCTGCGTTTTACCTTTACCAATCCGCTGCTTGAAGAAAAACATCTATACGATACGTTTTGTAATCTTTGCATGAAGCTTGCCGGAAACGGTAAAAATGAAATCCTTGTGAACTCTCCTCTTCTGGAAGATTATTTACGGACGAACTATCCTGATTTCACTTATGTTTCTTCTACTACAAAATGTTTAACAACAGTCCTGGAAGTGGAGGAAGAGACAAAAAAAAAGTATTCTCTGATTGTTCTTGATAATTCTTTTAACAATGCAGAGAAACTTTTTCTTTTGAAAAACCCGGAACTATATGAATTAGTTGCCGATTCGTTCTGTCAGGATTCCTGCCCGGACCGGTTTGCTCATTATGAGGAGGTTGGCAGGGCACAACTAGAATTCCGGCAGACTGATTTTAATAAGTGCAGCCATATAAACCGGGACTTTTATGCTCTTATGAATAACCGGTCTTTTCTTACTGTCGAAGAAATCCACGGCAGATACAAAGAACATGGATTTTGTCATTTTAAACTTGACGGCAGGGGTTTTAATCGGTTAAAAGTTGCCGAAAGTTACATCTATTACTTTGTGCTGCCGGAACACCGTGACCGTGTCAGGCTGGCATTTTTTGATGCCATGGATAAATTCAGATAATCGAATGAGCATACCGCCAAAACAATAAAATTCACAGGAATAACCGGAATACGCAAAGACATCTGAACCTCGGATCTATTAAATAAACTTTTCTATTCGATGAAGTGGTCAGACTGCTAATTATTACTTATCGTGTTCTATACATTTACAATATTCTTTCCCTTTATTACATCAGAGAATCATAGAGTTCCTGCGTAGGACGTGGGATCACTGCTGTCTCGACTAACAGTTCGCACTGTGCTTTTGCTGCTTCCACCGCTTCACGGACAGAACTTACGCTGCCGCTTAAGGTTACAAAACCTTTTCCTCCGATGGCAAACCCGGTTCTTACCTCAATCAGGTATACTTCCGCTGTCTTTGCTGCCGTATCGGCCGCCTGTATGGCAGAGGCTACAGAATAGAATTCCATAACGCCTATGGCTCCGTCGGTCGGAATCTGGTTGGTGCTGCTGATGGCCGGCATAAGCTGATCATCTATGTTCGCGATGAAGAATTTATCAACCATGAATTCTCCTGCGACTCTGACCCCTGCTTCCATAGAAGCTTCTACACTTCCGGTATCACCACCGATAATGATCATATATTTCCCGGGGCAGATGGTGGATGCCTTCAATAATCTAACTCCGGCTGCTTTCATCATCTCATCACAGGTTTCGATCCCCCTAGCAATGCTTGAAAGCTCTATCATACATACTGAATTTGACATACCCTATGCCTCCTTTGCTCTTCTGATTTTAATTCCTGCTGGCGTTACTTCAACTACTTTACCACTGATACCACAGTGAATGTTAGCAGAAAGTCCGGTATCATCGGCTTTCCCTATCAATTCATTCATGCTTACGGTATCTCCGGCTTGTTTTTGCGGTATCGCTGGCTTTCCGATGTGCTGTGACATTGGTATAACAATTTCATCCGGTCTTAGTTCATTGCAGGAATGTGCATGCAGCCCATTGTATTTACTTAAGTTCAGTCTTGCAATAAGGCGATCGGTCGGCACTTTACTCAGTTCGATCGATTCTCTAGCTTTTGGTTCCATATTTTTCTCAGGGTTAATTCCTTTTTCACGAAGTTTGCCCTTCATATAATCATTCACCCTGCGCGGTGATAACCCCATAGGACAGGAGAACATCTCACAAAGTCCACAGCTGCTGCAGTTAGCGGAATCACCGAAATTCTTATCAAATTCTTCCATATCATCGATCAGATCTTCGCGCCAGACATTACGCATGACAAGATGTGGCTTGATCCGGTGTCCCGTCTGATATCTTGGACATAGGTCCGTACACATACGGCACTGTATACAGGCACTTCTTGCCTGGTGTTTCAGCCTGTCCATGCTGACCTGGCTCTTTTTGATCAGATAGTGATCAGACGGCAATACAATAATGTTACCCATGGTCTTGTTAACTACCAGTTTATCGATCTGCGCAGCATCTGCGATCACTTTTCCCATCATTGGTCCGCCGAGAATGATCCGGTAATCATCCAGTACAGGCCCAGCTGCGTTGATGCACTCCCGGACTGAGGTTCCGATCGGAACTTTCAGCATGATCGGTTCTTTCACTTCACCAACGACCGAAAGATATTTATCATATACGTTCTTACCTTCTGTTACCGCATCATACACACCGATAACGGTTGCTACATTACTTACGACCGTACCGACCTGAAGCGGAAGTCCTCTTTCCGGCACACATTTTCCTGTCACCTGCTGAACAATAATCTGTTCGTCTCCTGCCGGATAGAAGGTCTTCATTTTAAAGATTTCGATTTTCGCATTGTTCTTTGCTATGGAAGCTTCGAGTGCTGCAATTTCTTCTTTATATTTTCCTTTTAAAGCAATAACTGCCTTTGTAGCCTGAAGATGTTCAGCGATCATCATGACCCCAAGAACCAGTTTATCTGTAAAAGTTCTTGTCATGTATTTATCTGTTTCGATCAAAGGCTCACATTCTGCGGCATTTACAATAAAGTATTCTGCTTTTGCATCAAGTTTTACGTGTGTCGGGAATCCCGCACCTCCGGCACCAACAATGCCGGCCGCTTTCACCGCTTCTACTAAATTCATTCTATCTCCTTATCTGCGCCCATTCTGCGCATATCGTAATCAGACTGCATTTTTACCTTCATAGGCTCTGATGAAAAGTTCTCTTAGTTCCTCCCGCGTACACTCTCTGGGATTCGTTGATGTACATGGATCATTAAACGCAGATTCCACCATCAATGGTAATACTTTATCAAAATCCTGTCTCGTCACACCGGCAGCTTTTATACTGGCTGGTATGTTCAGCTTACTGATATAGTTCCTCATGGCACGAATCAGGTTCATGGTACTCTGACGCTCGTTCGCACAGTCAAGCCAGATGAGTCTGGCTACTTTTGCGTACCGCTTGTTTGCTTCTGTCAATGTATCATAAAGACCGGCATTGAATGCGATTACGTAAGGAAGCAGTAAAGCATTTGCTTTCCCATGAGGTATATGAAAATGTGCACCCAGGGTATGTGCCATGGAGTGGTTGATCCCTAGTCCTGAGTTGCTGAAGGCAATTCCGGCAAGGCAGGAAGCATTGTGCATTCTCTGTCTGAGTTCTACATTGTCAGGGCTGACAAAGACCTGAATCAGGAACTTATTAGCCAGTTTGATTGCCTTTTCTGCAAGTGCATCCGTAAAATCATTCCGTGCAGTACAGACAAATGCTTCAATGGCATGTGTCAGTACATCCATTCCTGTATCGGAGGTTATAGTCCTTGGTACACTTTTTGTGAGTTCTGCATCGAGAATTGCAATCTCAGGCAGCATGCTTTCATCCACAAGAGGATACTTTGTATCCGTGTCTGTGTCCGTAATAACTGCAAATTTTGTTACTTCCGAACCGGTCCCGCTCGTTGTCGGAATCGCTATGAATTTGACCTTAACGCTTGAATCCTGCTGATGAGCAAAAAAGATCATACCTTTGGCTGCATCGATCGGTGAACCACCACCCAGTGCAACAACTGTATCCGGTCTGAAATCCAGTAATACTTCAACACCCTTTACTACAGTCTTCACATCCGGATTTGGTTTGACCTCACTGAAAATAGTATGAGGAACTCCCTCCAAATGTCTTGTAATATATTCTGTCATTTTTGACTGGACCATAAAATGATCTGTAATGATCAGAACTTTACTGCTTCCTACAAGCGCATCTTTCAAACCATCACCCAGTTTGATCTCTGTCTTGCTGCTAAATGTACTGTACATATGCGCTTTTCCTCCTTGGAACCTATAGAAAACACAAAGAAAAGAAACCATTCACTCTTGATTTGTGTGGTTTTTGCTCTGTTTTGTGTCTTTTTGTGTTGTCTTTTCTGTTATTAACAAGTTACCTCTTTTTATGGCTTTTGTCAAGGCATTTCATTTATTTTTGTTAATTATTTATCAATAAATTTACTATGTAAACATCACAATAGTATAAACTCATTGAAAACCGTAAAACAGAAAAAATAAGGGAAGTGCCATAGCTCATTAAATGGAGCATGTCAATCTTCCCTTATTGTTAGCGTTTCCTGTTACTGCTTTCTAAAATCATTTTTTGTCTGTGACAAATTCCAGATTATACTTCTATTCTGCTATTCTGCTTTTCTTCTTTTCTGCTTTTCTGCTTTTCTTTTATTCTCCTATTCTGCTATTCAGATGTCAAATCTGTCTGCCATCATAACCTTATTCCAAGCCTTACAAAAGTCATCAATGAATTTTTCCTGTGCATCATCACTTGCATAGACTTCAGAAAATGCCCGTAACTGCGAATTGGAACCAAATATCAGATCTACACGGGAAGCCAACCACTTTTTACTGCCTGTAGCTCTGTCAATTCCCTCAAAAACACTTCGCTGTTCGTCCACTGGTTTCCACATCGTTCCCATATCAAGAATGTTGATGAAGAAATCATTGCTCAGTGTCTCTTCCCTTTGTGTAAGCACACCCAGAGAGGTATGATCGAAATTGGTACCAAGCATACGCATTCCACCTACAAGTACTGTCATTTCAGGTGCGGTAAGCTTCAGCAGCTGGGCTTTATCGACAAGCAATTCTTCCGGACATGGTATCTTGGTGCTTGCGACATAATTCCTGAACCCGTCTGCCTTTGGCTCCAGTAGCTGAAACGACTGAATATCGGTCTGTTCCTGCAATGCATCGGTTCTTCCCGGCGTAAATGGAACTGTTTTATGAAAGCCATTGTTCTTTGCAGCTTTTTCGATTGCCGCGCATCCACCAAGAACGATCAGGTCTGCCAGAGAAACTTTTTTTTCGCTGGTATCAAATGCTTCTTTTATTTGTTTTAATCTTTGCAGGACTCCTTCCAGTTCATCCGGCTGATTCACCATCCAATGCTTCTGCGGTTCCAAAGCGATTCTTGCTCCATTGGCACCGCCGCGATAGTCTGAACCACGGAATGAGGAGGCAGATGCCCAAGCTGTCGTTACAAGCTGTGAAATGCTTAGTCCACTGGACAGAATCTTACCCTTAAGACTTTCTATATCAGAATCGGTGATGGTTGCATAATCTGCTTTCGGCAGTGGATCCTGCCAGATCAGGTCTTCTGATGGTACCTCCGGGCCAAGATATCTGGCCTTTGGTCCCATGTCTCTGTGTGTTAATTTGAACCATGCCCTGGCAAATGCTTCCGCAAATGCCTCCGGATGCTGATGGTACTTCTGAGCAATCGGTTTGTAGATTTGATCCATACGAAGCGACATATCCGCCGTTGTCATGATCGGCGGCTGTTTATATCCACCTCTTGCACTTGGAATGTTATGAGCGTTCTGGTCGGACGGAACCCATTGCCACGCACCGGCAGGACTCTTAACAAGGTTCCAGTCATAACCGAACAACGTATCAAAATACCCCATATCCCAACGGGTCGGTGTTGCGTTCCAAGGACCTTCAATTCCACTGGATATCGTATCATCACCCTTTCCCTCACCATAACTGTTCTCCCAGCCAAGACCCATGTTTTCTAAAGGAGCTCCTTCCGGTTCCGGACCGACATGCGTCGGACTTGCAGCACCATGGCATTTACCAAAGGTATGTCCGCCTGCTACAAGCGCAACCGTCTCTTCATCATTCATTGCCATACGTGCAAAAGTTTCTCTAACATCTCTTCCGGATGCCACCGCATCCGGCATGCCATTCGGGCCTTCCGGATTTACATAGATCAGTCCCATCTGTACAGCCGCCAGAGGATTTTCGAGTTCTCTGTCACCCGTATAGCGGCGGTCACCCAGCCATTCATGTTCCATTCCCCAGTATATATCATCTTCCGGCTCCCATATATCTTCACGTCCGCCGCCAAATCCAAAGGTCTTAAATCCCATGGATTCCAGTGCGCAGTTACCTGTCAGTATCATTAGGTCAGCCCAAGAAATCTGCTTTCCATACTTTTTCTTTATTGGCCACAAAAGCCTTCTTGCTTTGTCAAGATTTACATTATCCGGCCAGCTGTTCAATGGAGCAAAACGCTGGTTTC
The DNA here is from genome assembly GCA_003249225.1 of Clostridia bacterium. Classification (GTDB taxonomy): domain Bacteria; phylum Bacillota; class Clostridia; order Lachnospirales; family Lachnospiraceae; genus SZUA-448. The sequence continues at coordinate 484,943 of QKJQ01000027.1, forward strand.
CGGTTCCTGCTCCTCCTCTTCCGTCACCCGCTCTGTAAGTTCCGGCACTATGCCATGCCATTCGTATGAATAAACCACCGTAATGACCATAATCAGCCGGCCACCAGTCTTTGGAATCGGTCATTAACGCGTACAAATCTTTCTTCAATGCTTCAAAATCAAGTTTTTTAAACTCCTTTGCATAGCAAAAATCTTCATCCATCGGATTGATTTTGTTGGAATGCAGCTGGAGTATTTTTAAGTTCAGTTGCTCCGGCCACCAGTCTCTGTTCGTTGTTCCCTTGGCAGGTCTTTCTCTGCCCGCACCTGTCACAGGGCATTTTCCATGTTCACTCATGATGTTTCTCCTTTCGATATGCTTCTATCGCTATTACGACTCAAGAATTAATGATTTATATTCTGACATTATTCATATTTTAAAGATAATGTCGCATTTTATACTTGCATTTTCTATTATAAATATATTTTTTACTTATTCAATGGGAAATTATGTTTATCTTTATAAAAAAAACAGAACAAAGATGGATTGGATATACGATAAAATACAATTCTTCTTGTTCTGTTACTTCGTACGATAAACAACGATTCTTACAGGAATGCTGTTACTATTCAATCTGACTACGGCTTCTTCAACGGTTCCGGCCTGGAGAACAGATATCCCTGGATAATGTGTACACCGATGCTTTCCAGCTTCTCTAACTGTTCCTTTGTTTCAACCCCTTCTGCCACCAGTTTATAATCATAAACACTGGCAATTCGCGTTATGATTTTGATTAGTTCAAAAACTCTTTCATCGGTAAGTATCCGGTCAATAAAGGATTTATCCATCTTAAGTTCATCAAATTCAATGTCCGCAAGATATTTGAGCGATGAATATCCGGTTCCAAAGTCATCAATGGAGATTTTGATTCCCATCTGACGTATTGTATTTGTAATCTCTTTTACTTCATCGATCTTCGTTATGAAGATTTCTTCGGTGATTTCCAGAATCAGTCTTTCCGGTGGTATACTATACTTAATAAGCAGTTCCTTGATATAAGGTATTATGCTTTTACCAAAAAGATTCGTCGGGAATATATTAATTGAAATATTGATTTCCTTACCATATTTTTCTGTAAGCAGATGGTATTCACTCAATGCATGGTCCAGCATATACTCTGTAAATCTTGATGTTAGATTCTGTTCATGGATCACTGGAAGAAACACAGACGGACTGACAATACCATTTTGCTCATTGATCCACCTCACGAGAACTTCAACACCCACAACTTCATTTGTAAGACTGTCTCTTTTTTCCTGATAGAATGGAACGAACTCATTACATTCAAACGCATTCGCTATTTTTAGCGTCAATGTGAACTTGTCCGACATTTCAGCTCTCATCTTATCACTATAGAGAATGATACCCTCGATTTGATTTTCCTTTTTTATTCGCATGGCAATCGTTGTTTTCTCATAAAGGTCGGAAAAACATTCACCATGCTCTCCATAATACGCAACAGCAAAGAGGTATTCAACAGACTTTGCGTATTCAATGGAACTTGAAAACTCATAAAGATCCTGTTTTAAGTGCTGCAGTTTGTTCTGAAGCACATCTTTATTATCAAGTTCAACCCAAAGTGCAAATTCATTGCTCTTTGTTCTTGCACTGTAAAATTCATGTCGTCTGTTTGTCAGAAACAATGCTATATCTGCTATATACTCATTACCCTTTCCATAGCTATAGATCGCATTGATTGTACTTAAGCCATTAATATTGACCAATATCAAGGCTCCATCTTTTATACCGTTCTTAATTGTACTGTCAACGTAATTTTGAAGTCCATACAGATTAAGCAGCTTTGTCATATCGTCATGATACGCAAGATACACGATTTCGTTATTTTTTTTCTTAATGTCCTGCTGTGCATTTTCCAGGTTGTCGATCATATTGTTGTAACCATGGATCAGATGATTGATTTCATTTTCCGTTACACTAACCTCGACTTTTTGATATTTACCTGCTGCGAGCCGATCCATTCCATTAACAACAAGTGCAATCGGTGTTGTAAGATACCGGATTATCCCATTGAAAATGTACACAATCATTATAAAAACGACAAGAATAACACCGAGCATGATAATAAGAATGTTATTCGCAGAGGCGTTAAAGTCAACCGTATAGGATGTTGCCACAACAATCCAGTCCCAAGCTGCAAAGTATTCCGCATATACAAGCTTATTCCCAATGTCGTTTTGGTATGGCAATGCCCAGTTGTATTCCAGATACCCGCCGCCATTTTTTGCAATCTCGATTGTCTCCTGTACAATATACCGGGATGCATCCTTCGGATCTTTCGTATTCCATACGTACTCTCCCTCGAGTGTAGGATGCATTACTTCATAACCTTCACTGTTATATACAATAAAATACCCATACTTTCCAAGATAAATGTTACTTGTCTTTGTTCTTGTCCCATCCGAATTTTTGGGACCGATAAGAATGTTTTTTACTTTTTCCTGTGCATCGTCGAGTGTCAAATCTCCATTTTCTTCATGATCATATTCGACCTGTATTAATTCCATTGCTTGCTGTACACTATTTTTTAAAATTTCAGAGCCCTTTTCATCCAATGATTTTTTTGCAATAAAAAAACCAAACATCCCTACCATTAATGTTGCCCCAAGCAGAATCAAGCTGAATATCAGCACCATTTTATTGTGAAATGTGAGGCGTACAGGTCGTCTTTTCATTTTTACTTTTCCTTTGTTTTTTAGAGTTTATGAAGCCCGTTTTCATGTTCGATCTTACATATTGAATCCAGATAACTTTTGACTTTGGTATTATAACGTATATTATATTTCATATTATACATTATATATCATATCTCATTATATATCATACCACATGAAATAACAAAATTCTTTTTTTGCCAAAATAAAAGTTTTACTTCTCAATTAAGCATATGCCAATTACGACCCTTGAAATTAAAAAAGATATTCATTATCTTGTAATTCATAAAAAAGGCAGCCTTATGAACGACTGCCTCTGAAAACAAGCTCCTGTATTTAATTTTTGTAATCAACACAATTCTACTTATTCTTATACTTATTCTACTACTTATTCTTATACTTATTCTTATACTTCTACATATTCTTTTTCTCTTTGTTCGTCATCAAAATAAAATCACAGGCTTCCAAAAATCCTGCCGGTTGTATTCCAAAACCCTGAATTACTCTTGTCCAGTAATCGACCTGTGCAATCGTTGTAACAATCGTTGCGAATTCCTTTTCATTGAATGCTTTTTTCATAGCTTCGACCACTTCTGTGTCATGCCTGATCGGAGTTCTTACCAGTCCCCTGCAATAGGCCAGAACAAGTCTCTCCCTTTTCGAAAAGGTACTGACATTTTCTAGCGGAAGCAGTTCCTGCATTCCTTTTATCTCATCGTTTGTAATTCCATATTCACGAAAACGATCACTGTTCATATCGATACAGAACGGACAGGCGATCAAAAGACTGACCTGCATACGGATCAGCTTCAGCATTCTTTTATTTACCCTGCCCTTCTTATGAGCAATCAGTCCCTCCAAGATCATGGAACTGACAAAAGCCTTTGGTGTCCAGAGCAGCAGCCTGGCCGGCATCATCTTGTGACCTATTCTTTCTTCCGCAAAGTTCAGGATATACTCAACAGGTCTTGGAATACTGGGCTCTTTAATAAAGGTATTCATAGGTTTAACCTCCACGAACGAAACTTATTTTAGGCATGATGGGGTGTCATTATATTAACTTTGTTAAAAACGTTGTAAACCTTTACTATCTTTGCTTGTTTTATTATAGCACTGCAGCAAAGCTCTTACAATGGTGTCATTTTTGCCGTACGAACGCATCCTGCATGAAGTGCTTTTTCATTTATAGGAAAGGTAATGAAATATCCTGAAAATTAAAAAAGGGCAGGCATCTCTGCTCACCCTGTAACGTACTCCAGAATCTCATCAGGAACAACAAAGTTTCCCTCTCCGATTCCAATTCTGATCTGTGGGCGGTTCCTTCCATGGAAATCTGTTCCGCCGCACTTTCGAAAGCCAAACATTTCTATGAATCTGCCGCATCGTTCCTGATCTTCCCGCGTAAATGACGGATAATGGTATTCCATTCCATCAAGACCCATTTTCTGCAGGTCTTTCAGAAAGCTTTCAGCTTCTGAATCTGTCATACCAGCTAATCCAATTGGCAGATGACAGTGCGCTAAAAAAGCTCTCCCTCCGGCAGAATGAATTGCCAGAAGTGCTGCCTCTGGTTCCAGCAGTTCCTCTTCCAGAAACGAAATCCGGTCCAGATAATTTCCCCAGGATTCTTTCATATCATTTGTATAGCCCTTTGCTACCAGGTATTTTGCGATGGCCTGACGATCCATTGAACCACCTGTCTGAAAGGGCAGGACCTCTGCGAAAGAAACGGTAACTCCCATCTCACGTAACAGTTCAAATACGCGGTCAAGACATCCTTCTTTCCTTGTGCGGTATGCTTTATAGATCTTCTGAAATGTTTCGTTCTCTTTGTTGATGTTTAACCCCAGAACATGCAGTCTTCTGCCCAAAAAACGTACATCAAATTCAATCCCCGGGATCAGCTTCACCCCAATTCTTTGTGCTTCTTCTGCCGCCTCATCAAGGCCTTCAACACAGTCATGATCTGTTATCGCGACCGCTTTTAATCCGGTTTCTTTTGCAAGTCTTATTAATTCTGTCGGAGTATAGGATCCGTCAGAAATCGTCGTGTGTGTATGTAAATCTATCATTTCTCCTCATTTCGAATGGGTTATTTACAAAGTTTCAGACCTAACTATATCATATACGCCTGTATTTTGTTAGAGCGGAAATGACCGAATTTACTGAAAAAAAAGGGATAGTATTATGCATTTTTACGTGTGAACATACTTAAGTACATTGCTCCAACCTTATTGACTCCTATGAATTCCATGTGATTTATTTCTAGCATTCTTTACCATAGCAGCAAATTATTCTTCCTGACAGTTTTCGGATAATCATCATCAATCTTTGTGATCTGTCTTTTCTTGATTCCTTTAAAATTATATTCATTCGCTGCTGCGCGCAAGTCGGTTACAGTTTTTGCATATTCCAAGATTTATGTGATTAATCCCTCCGTAATCAACAAAATTCTTATCTGTGTCAATGCATCCGCATATTTCACATTTGACAATACGTCTTCCCTGAGAATCGCAGGCTTTGACTACCTGCTGATCGACCATTTTCCTAATAATATCATCAATCTGCATCGTGTTGCTCCCGGTGGTTGGTATTGGAGCTGCAGGTGACAGATTAGATTTTCCACCGGATCTATAGCCGGCAAGATATGCCCTGCTTTGATTTTCAAGTCTGTCCTGCCGTTCATAATATTCATTTTCTTTTTTGTCTTTTTCTGCCTGACGGTATTCTTCGATCTCATTTATTTTATTTTGGAACATCGCCTGTTTTTTAGTCTGCCAGATATGAAATCTTTCATGAAAACCTCGGATCGTAAGATTCCAGTCATTCAATCTGAGTTCTTCCAAGCTGCTCTGCTCATAATAAGTCTCGTCGGCATTCAGAAGAACTTCTTCTCCCTCATAACGATACCGGTTCGTATCTGCCTTGTATTGTGCCAGTTGGCTCCCGTCAAAGGAAATGACCAACAAGTCCCTATTTTCTGATTCATTCAGTAAATATCGTTTTAAAAAATACGTATGTTTTTCATTGACGATTGACCCAGGGTTATCAATAACGATCCATCGCACGGGCAGACTGATTTTATTGTACTCATTCACTAATCTTTCTATCTTATTAGCTGACAGCTGATGAAATCCGATTTCAACTGCAACCCTGCTTCCTCTTTCATCCTCGATCAAAAGATGAGTATAATGATGTTCTAATAATTTAACTTCCGGTCTCACCTGATATCCAAGCTGTAAAAAATGTTCCCCCAGCTTCTTACGTATATTCTTTGTAATTTGATTATTCTCTCTGTCAAAAACTGCATAATCACAGTTCATATTATTCAAATGTGCAAAATATGCATCCTTCTTCTCCCCATGACAATATCGCAGAACAGGATTCAGGCACTCTTTATCCGGACAAAGTAATTCGTTATGACCGCTTGCTTTCCTAATTTCTTTTTCAAAAGTATAATCTTTTGCAATATCCCCTGCCAGTAAAAGCTTTTCTCTTAATCGTCCGTTTTCCATACGATCCCCATCCTGTCTCCTGAATCAACAATTTTGTTTGTTTAAGATCTTTATGCAGGCATTTCTACGTTCTGAGTATTTTTTCCATAGACTTTCCTTTCGCCAGCTCATCGATCAGCTTATCGAGATACCTGATCTTTTTCATGACAGGGTCTTCTATGTTCTCAACTCTGATTCCACATACTACCCCCGTTATTTTCTCGCACAAGGGATTAAAGTTTACAGCTGATTCCAGAAAATGTTCGAAGTCTGTACCCTCTTTAAGGTGTTTATCCACTTCCTCCTGACGAAACCCAGTCAGCCACTGAATGATTTCATCCACTTCCTCTTTCGTTCTGCCCTTACGTTGCGCCTTTGCTACATAAAGCGGATAAACACTGGCAAAAGTCATTGTATAAATCTTATGCTTCTCCATATAGAATCCTTTCTGCTATCCTCCTGCTGCATAGTCTTTTTTTCAGGTTAAACGTTCTGATTTTTATTTTACATTATTACCACAATAATATACTAGGATCAAAAGGTCATGTGATTCATACTTGCATGAATTCGTATGACGTTGAGACCTAACATCATAATATAATATTGCACCTAATAAAACAACCCATCTGCCATTTACTTCATAGATTCCTATTTTTACAAAAATCTATATCCATACTGTCCATTTACGAATTTTGGATCTTTATCGCTGATTTTATTTACATCACAGGATTTAATCTATGATTGAACAAAATAAAGAATATGTCTGAGCACATTCTTCGCGTCGTACACGCTCATACTATGAGAATCTACCTTTCGCGTATGTACGCATCCTGCACGGAGGGCTTTTTATTTTATAGTAAAGTCGACGAACTTTCTAAAAAATAAAAATCATGGCAGACAAATCGTTAAAAGATTCATCTGCCATGAAAAGTGTATACCTTTTTACTAATCTTGTTATATCCTTATGCAGTCTTATCGATCCATGCAACAAAGGCTGCCATAAATCCATCCAGGAATTTTTTTGTATCTTCGTTGCTTAGTGCACCGTTTTCATCGAAAAGTGTATAAGAAGATCCGATGTAAGCTTCCGGCTGTGCAAGGGTCAGTACATTTAAGAATGCCAGTACCTGACGCAAATGATGATTTGCACCAAATCCACCGATAGCTCCCGGCGACTGGCTGATGACTGCTCCTGGTTTTCCACTCCAGACACTGTGTCCATATGGTCTCGAGCCTATATCCAGTGCATTTTTTAAAGCCGCCGGTATGGAACGGTTATGTTCCGGGGTAATAAAAAGTACAGCATCGAGTGCTTTCACTTCATTCCTGAAATCTGTATAAGCTTTTACCTCTTCACCATCGTAATCCTGATTGTAAAGCGGAAGGTCACCGATCTCTAAAATTTTAACCTCAAAACCTGCCGGTGCATTGTCCTTTATATAGTTAGCAAGGTTTCCGCTATATGAATTTTTCCGTAAACTACCTGATACAATTCCAATTGTTCTGCTCATAATCATTTCCTCCATTAATTGAATTATTTTATTTGAATTCTTTTGTTATATCTGCCAAGGTAACAGCGGCTAATTTTTCTTCTGTACCTTTTTGTATGTTGCCGTATAAGGGAGTCAGTGTACTTTCTATCTTCGCTCCCACCGGACATTTATGGTTCGTATTGCTATGGATATCAAACAGTTCACGGTTATCTTCCACAGCCAGGAATATGTCAAGGAGGGTAATCTCTTCCTCAGCTCTCGCAAGTCCTGTTACCCCAAGTTTGGTACTGGACTTTATCAGGTCTGCCCTTTTGAGGCGGCTCATCAATCGTCTTACAAGCACCGGGTTCGTGTTAATACTGGAAGCAATATACTCGGATGTCAAAGGGTGGTCTTCTTTCAAGGCAATTAAGCTCAATATATGAATACTTACGGATAATTTGCTTGAATACATTGTAGCACCTCCTTTTGTAACCATTATAGTTACTAATAAGCGATTTGTCAAGAACCAATTAAATTTTTTTAACAGTAAAATGCTTACAAAAAACACCCGAGCTTTTGGGCCGGTCTCCTGCATGTTAGTTTTTGGCTCTAACCAACAGGACCGCTCTCTGCTTCGGGTGTTATCACTTCATTTCATTCAGTTTTTGTCTGCTCGTTATGCAGCTTTTTATCACAACTCAAGAATCTGTCTTTTCTTTTTTTCATACTCCTGTGGTGTAATAATTCCTTCCTCCATAAGCGCTTTGTACTGCCTGATTTCCTCAATCGTATTCGTAGGAGAAGACACTCTGACAGGTGCTTTCTGTGCAGCGGCAGCTCTTACAGTATGTTCGGCTGCATACGGGAATGATACTTTTCTTAGTGCATACACTAGCTTTTCAATTTCTTCCATGTTCTGTTGATAGGAACGAAGATAGTGATTCACATCCGGATTGGTGTTGTTAAATCTTGGGCCATTCATATCACATTTAATCATCTTCCAGTAGGGATGCTCGAAATAAAGCTCCACGTTAAATGCCTTAAAGGGTTCCGGTAAATCAAGATGTTCAAGCGCAGCGGAATGATTCGGGTTTCTGTCATCCAGCCTGTCTAGAACACGAGCCATTTCCCGATTTCTTTCGAAAAGTTTGATCTGCGGCAATAAAGTCATGACCCGATCCGGTACTGTGCTGGGATAATGAAGTATGCCTTCTGCCGATCCTTCGAACAATGGAGTCTCATCCTCTTTTATGATAAATGATTTTACATGCTTTCCTTCAAACACGGTTTTATCCAGATTCTTACTCATACAAAACAGTCGGTTCTGGTAGTCAAATGTCATTTTGGTATCCATAAGTCCAAAATCAATCCGTACAGACGCTGCGAATTTATCTTTCAGCTTTTGGTTTTGATCAAAAAAACTCAGATACTCCCGAAAATCCTGAATTGTAAGTTTGAACTTCATATCATTTTCCATATCAATTTTGTTATAACAATCACTGCAAACATATTCATCTTCAATTTTCGAAGAGAGAATCATTGGTATTTTACCGCCGCAAATGATGCAAGGTGGTTTATTAGAAAACAGTCCCATACTCATTTCCTCCACTTTTGTTTTTACTTTTCTCTGCCAGATATTCTCTTTGGCGAAAACCCAGCATACGTGAAATAATGGAAACCGGAAACATCCTGATTTCACGATTTAACTTTGTTACGCTTCCATTGTAGATAAAGCAACTGGTGCGAACCATATTATCAAAGGTCTGCACCGCATCCAGTGTTTTTCTATAGGTTTGATTTTTTTTAAGTTCCGGGTATTTTTCTGCTGCCATGACAATGCTGCTCAATGCTATAACTATGATCCCTTCCTGCTGCATAACTTCATCCGGTGTGGATTTTGCTGTAATCATGTTTCTTTGAGACTGTACCAATTCTATCAGCAGTTCACTTTCAAGTTTGGCGTATTCCTTGGAATACTCTAAAAGAGCTGTCATAGCGTCAAAGCGGCAGGAAAGTTGAACACCGATCTGATTCATAGCATCGTTGATATTCTCATCCAGCATTACCAGTTTTCTCTGGGTGGTAATGATCCAAAGCAGAATGACTGCACCGATTACGGCAATTGTAATGAAAGTTGGTAGCATAAAAACTCTCCTTTTTAGTTTTAGATATCTGTTTGTGCTACTTTATCAGATTAATTCGACAAAAAAATATAAAATACACGAAAAACCATTTTTTAGACACGAATCATAGTTTCGTAAAACTTTCAAATGTGGTAAAATCAGCTTTGAAAATCTTAGCACCATGTGGAGGATACAAATGTTTCAGATTGCCGTCTGTGATGACAACATAAATGAACTGTCCAACCTAGCTCATCTGATCGATCAGTATAGAACAACGAAGAAGCTCAATTGCGAATATACCACTTTCACGAATGGATTTGATTTGATATCTGTTCTGGAAAAAGGCAGACGATTTGATGTGTTTTGCCTTGATATCATTATGCCGGGTTTTTCAGGAATTGCAGTAGCAAAAGAAATCCGCACCTTTGATAAAACAGCACCAATCCTGTTTTTTACATCTTCACCCGAATTTGCTTTGGAAAGTTATACAGTGAAAGCCATTAATTATATTCTAAAACCAATAACCATGGAAAAGCTTTTTTTCTCATTTGATGAACTGTTTGAACATATTAAAAGAGAAGAAGAGGATGCTGTGATTGTAAAAAGCAATGAAGGGATTCAGAAAATACTGATATCTAATCTTGTTTTTTTAGAAGTCGATGGCAGAAATGTACACTACCATCTTAACTCCGGTAAAGTTATCAAATGCACAGAATCCTTTGTTTTAGCCTGCTCTGCACTAATGAACTACAAATGCTTTATCAAACCGCATCGTTCTTATCTGGTAAACATGCAATATGTGGATACGATTGAGAATAATCAGATAACCCTGCAAAATCTTTTCACGATTCCAATCGCACAGGGCAAACCTAAAGAAATAAAGATGCAATATCTGAATTATCAGATGAGAGGAGAATAAGCACATGAATCGAGGGATTTTTAGATGATAGCAGCAACCATCGGACTTATACGATTTGGATTTTCTTTGATTTTTGGTATTACAGTATCGGTTCTTTTTGCAGGAATAGAACAAACAAAAAAGAACCGGTTCATCACCGGTCTGCTTTGCTTCCTTTTTCTTTTTATTCAAACGTTCTGCTGGCGACTGGTCGGAATTGACCTGACCTCTAAACTATACCCGTTGATTGTTCATCTGCCGCTGATCTTTCTATTCTTCTTTTATTTCAAACGGCCACTTCTCTTGTCCACGGTGAGTGTTCTTTTTGGTTATCTGTGCTGCCAGGCACCAAAATGGGTGGGGTTCCTGGCTGGCTCTCTCCTGAAAAGTCAGCTTGCAGATCATATTTTTTACATCATTGCCGTATTTATTTTCTATATTTTAATTAAAAAATATGTGGCAGGATCCGTTCACAGGCTTTTGAATACTTCCAGAAAGATTTGTTTGTTTTTAGGTGGAATACCCTTTTTTTACTATGCTTTCGACTATATAACCACGATCTATACCGACACACTTTATATGGGAACAAAATGGGCGGTGCAATTCATGCCTTCCATCGTTTCTATTTTCTATTTATTTTTTATCGTTCTCTATTATGCTGAAAATCAAAAACAACTGGTTCTTCAGAGAGAACTTGACATGTTGGACGCCCAGCTAAGACTGGCACAGACGGAGTTTGCAACCATGCAGCAGCTTCAGCAGAATGCCGCATCCTATCGTCATGATATGCGCCACCATTTTACTTTGTTACAGGGTCTTGCAACCAAAGAAAATATAACAGGCATCAAGGAATACCTTAGCACTGCCCAGTCTGACATGGATGCCATTACACCACTGCGCTTTTGTGAAAATGAAACAGTTAATCTGATCTTGTCGGCCTATGTTGCAAAGGCAAAACAAGAGGACACGATTCTGAATGTGGAAGCCAGACTGGCAGATACACTACTTTTTCGTGATACAGAGCTTTGTTCTCTTCTCTCCAACTCCTTAGAAAACGCAATTCATGCCTGTGAGCGCATTCCGGATCGCGGCAAGCGCATAATACTTCTGCGCATGTATTCTAAAAACAACAAGCTTTGCATTGATCTGAGAAATCGTTATCAGGAAGAACCGGTCTTTCAGGATGGACTTCCAATAACAAAAGAAAAGGGACATGGCTTTGGAATAAAAAGCATTGTTAAAATCATAGAAAAACATGGTGGGGTATATCTGTTCTCCATTAAGGAGGAATGGTTCATATTTCAGGCCACTGCCTGATGCCTGCATTGACATTTATATAATGCATCGCATTCAGGCTTGTATGGTGATATTCCTGCCAAAAAGGATTTATCAAAACGTCGAGAGTAAGTAAACTCTTCTTACTGATCAAGGACATCAGCTTCGTTTGAATATCCCCTCTGCTCCCAAAAACCCTCGTACTCGGAATCATCGGATAGTTCTATACGGACAATCCATTTTGCCCATTTATAACCCAGCTTGTCTTCCGCTACAAGCTGGAACGGGTACCCGCGTTCGGCCGGAAGTACTACATCATTCATCTTATAAGCGATCATGATTTCTTTATCAAGGATATCCTGTAACGGCAGAGATGTTGTATAACCATCGTAGCAATGAAAAATAACCGTGTTGGCTGTGTCCTGAACCATTACATCATCAAACAGATCAGAAAGCTTTATTCCTTCCCATAAAATTGTGGCAGACCAACCTTCCACACAGTTGAGAGTAACAACCTTTTCATAATGCGTCTTCTCAAGCACTTCATCATAGGAATAGGTCATCGGGTCGTCGACCAGACCATCAATGGTAAGGGTGTATTCATCAATGGCAACTTCCTGTGGTCCTTCAATCGAATTATCCCGAAAATCCAAAATGGAAGAAAGATCTTTTCCTTCATATTCCGTTATTTCCGATGCAGCGAGTTCTTGAAGGCTGTTCTCATCCGATGAATTCGAAACAGTTCTTACTGTTCCACAACCACCAAGCATTACCAGTATCGATACCATCCAAAAAACAAAGATCAATATAGTAGATTTTCTTCTCATACAGTTCTTTCCTTTCTTAAAATGACAACGTACATTATGGTTACTGAACATTACTGTGCTTTCTTAGGCAGAATTGAACCATCCAGATCATCTATTGTTGTTCCCATGTATTCCACAGCATGACCACTTCGGTTATAGACAACATCTGCCTGTGTATAGTGACGAATGAAACATCCGGTTTCTAATTCAAAGGCCTCTCCAAGAGGTTCCCCAAGCGGTATATCCCAAAAGTCATACCATGAATGAAGATGGTCAGCACTTGGCATGTTATTGTCGTCTGAAAAAAGTACATAACCATTGGAGAAAACTGCAGACATTGATGTAAACAATCGCATCCACTGTAAGTTTTCTTCTGACTGACGTTCTAAAAGTCTTGTTTCGAGGTCACCATCTAAATCAGTTACCACACGCCAACCCTCAAGACAGTTAATGACCGGTGAAGAAAGATTGATTTCAGCCCAGCGAAGGGTTGTCTCGATTTGTAGTATATCTTCTCTTGAATAACCTTCGTTCCAGTTTGATTTATAACACTCCATGAACAACCCGTTAACGTATGGTGCGGAGAGCGGCACTTCTGACTTGTTGGCATTAACCAGCAGTAAGAAATCATCACCTACAGCTTCTCGAATTCTCTTTAAAATAGTGATTCTGGCATTCAACTCGTCCTCTGCGGTTAAATATGTCGATGACCAATCCAGTGTACCAGAGGTTGCATAGGTCTCCGACCACCAATCAAGCATAATACCATCGAAAAGACCGCTGTTTTTAAGAGCTTCCACTCTCTTTATAAGCAGATCCTGAAAATCAGGGTTTGTAAAATCAACCAGTCCGCATACAGTTTCAGATTCCTCTACCACTCCGTCGCCATTCTCATCTTCTCCCCACCCAGGTGCAATGGATCCGTCTGAACGTCTTATCCAGTATGGTGAATCATGCGGCAGCTCACTTTTTTGCCAATATTCTAACCCAGACTCATCTGCAACGAGCATTGCTTCACGGTAATTGAGTGAACATAAAATAATAATATCCGGGTTTTCAGCTTTTAGCTCTTCGCGCATACTGTATGCCACATCAAAGAAATCCATATTTAATTCTGTTTCAAGCATGGAATATGGCTGTTCTTCGCTGGTATTCCAACCAATACCAAAAAGCCAGGTATCTCCGAATACCAGATCATGTCTTGCAATGGTACTAAGCTCATCTTCCATAAGGCCCTCTGTACCAGACCACGTCTGAAAAATATGTGCTGTTCTTCCAGACTCAATACTGTCAATCGCTTCCGTTGGAACTGCAAAAGTAATTGAATCCGTTGGTTCTGGCGCTGAAATTGGTGCAGATGAAGAAACCGGTGCTGATGCAGAGACTGTGTCTGATGCAGAGACCGGGCCTGGTGTAGAGACGGGAGTTGGTGTAGAGTCTGATGTTGGTGTAATGGTCATCGCTACCGAAACATCATCTGACTCTGCTTGCGGCTCGATTTCTTCTGTCTGAGAATAAAGTGACTTTGTGTCATTGTTATGCAGATCATCTTCCTGATGATCCATAATTCGAATAAAAAGAAGGATGAGAAGAATAAGAACTGCAGCAGGTACTAGCAGTATAAGCAGTTTCCTTCGTAAGTCAAAAGTATGGTAGGGGTGGTTATTTCTCTTTTCATTTTTCTTAAATCTGGTCATCTAAAACCTCCTGATAAAATAAAGAGAACGTTACTTTTCTTCTGCCAAGCTTCTGTTTTTAAGATAATCTCTTCGCTTACGAAATTCAACAATTGGAAGATCTCCCTGAATCAGATTTTCTCCCATGATTAATTCACTTTTGCGTGGAAGCTGGGTAAGCACGACTCTCCGGTCCTGATGCAGAATTATTTTGTTCATAGGAATGCTCATTAAAGTAACAATCTGTTTCAAAATGGGTACTCTCATAAATCCTTGATAGAACCGCAGGTAGATCTTCGTATTTTCCTCATCAATTGGAGCAAAGACAGCAACAATTCGGATAGAATCCGATATACGGTTCTGCCAAAGATTCGGCATCTGTAATTGAAGCGAGAACAAAGTTTCATAATCAGAGATTTCTCCCGGTTTTTCAGGAATCTGTCCCCTGTCGGTATCATTTTTAACATAAAATGTCATACAATCATCGTTCCAGGTTACGACAGGTCCATTTACCAGAGTTTTATTTCCTTTTCCAATGGTAGATGCATGCACAAAAGGAAGATGCACCACATCAAGTTGATTTTCAATTGCCCTTGTATAATGAACCTTCCATGTCTCAGAAAAAGTCGAATAAGAATACCCTTCGCAAAGTTCATTGAAAAACGGTATCTTTGGAAGTTCTTCCCTGTTTTCTCCATACCAGATCCATATTAGTCCATAAGCTTCTTTTGCCGGATACGAATGAACCTTGAAATTAGCTGCTACCGGACGGTTGCTCCCATTTGCCGGTATACAGGTTACATTTCCGGATGTATCATATGTAAATCCATGAAATGGACACTCCGGATGATCACCTCGCAGCATCCCACCGGAAATACTTGCTCCCCGGTGGCAGCACTGATCATAAATGCATCCAATCTTGTTACTTTTATCTCTCCATAAGACAAGTTTCTTGGAAAACCTTGTTACTCCTGTCAGCTTGCCTTTCTTTACCTCTTTTGCATCCAGAACTGCATACCATTGATTCTTAATCATATGTTCTTCTCCCGTCTGAATGATTGTTTTTTATAGTATAACTGTACTCCACCTTCGAAGCGTATGCAACTGAAAATTCAGTGGAGGAAGGGTTATAAAGACGAACCTAAGCTATCTTTTTCGACCCATCTCACCTGATTCATTAAAGGGTGCACCAAACGGATTGCATCTGTTTTGCAGGCCATAACACAAGAACCGCAATACCAGCATTCTCCGGGAAATGCAACAATTGGATTTTCACCTTTTCTCTCAGAGGGCAACAGCACGTCCACCTGACATATATCAACACATAAGTTACATCCAATACACTTTTTTTCATCATATTGTATTGGTACGAAAAAATCCGCACCATAACCGCTTTCTCTATACATGTCTTGCGCCCTCCGCCTCTATGTATTCTTTGTTGAACTCTTCATAATTCGTTTTTAAATCTCCATAATAATCAAGTGCTACCTCTCTTGCATCAATTCCATCTTCTGTTTTTTTTATTACAAGAAAAGTCTGATCTTTTCTCTGTTCCTTTGCTTCATCCCCTCTGGTAAAGCACAAAGGAGCCACAGAATATTTTCTCGCCTTTGATGCCTGAATGATCAGTTTTGAAACAGTCAGAATATCCATGACCTCAAGCAGTCTTGTCAGTTCATGCGGATTATCGGCAATGCTTCGTTCGGAAAGTTCTGCTTCGATTCGTTCTAATTGAGCCAGTCCGGTGTTCAGCATATCTTCTGTCCGAACCTCACCGCAATAATGCTGCATCGTTTTGGAAATAGCCATATTCACTTCCTGCCAACGGTATCCCTGATTAGCAGAATATCCGCTTTCTAGTTTCATGACAGGTTTCAGTACTCTTGTCCACTCTGCTTCAACCTGCGCTTGTGAAATCTCTCCGCGTGTGAATTCACTCGTACCATTTTCATTCTCTTCATAGGCTTCCTTCACATAGTCAGCTGCATGTCTTCCGGCGTAATGTCCCGTTGCTGCCGCATGACCATAGCAGTCCGAGGCAAAGAGCGCATCCCCAGCTACGTAGAGTCCCTCCAGGTTGCTTTTCAGGTGCCAGTCGTTCATAAATCCCCCCGGCAATCCAAAAAGCTGTCTCTCATCCGACAGGAACGTTGCTGACTTCCAACCGCTTCCGTAGCATTGCAGAACATGTTTTTCCGGATCAAAACCTGCTTTTGTATAGTTTTTAAGAATCGGTACTTTTGTTTTTCCTTCTTCTCCGACCATCATGCCCCATATGACCTTTCTCTCTAACTCGGGCAGGTCTGATAAATCTGCGTAAAGAGGCAGCTTATATTCCGGATTCCCTTCCACGGATATCGTCTCCGGTCCTTCGATCTCGTAGATTCCTCCATCGATGCCGCCGCCTTTCATAAAGAATTTCTGTCCATTTGCCGGAAGGCACCGGTCTTTATAGTCCGTAAGGATCCGTCCGTCTCTGTCCGCATAGGGAACCGTCTTTCCATTTGCGTCCAGGATGCTTGCCGGATACCAGGTATTATGATTGTTTCCCGCGCCATAAGGAGGGTAACTTTTTCCTGCCGCCGAGAATTCAGCTCTAACCGACTTTTCCATCATGTTAAAAGCAGCACCGGCGCGCCATCCCATGGCATGGCCGCTGCCGATGCACTGGGTCGGCCGAAACTCGCTGAGCCCCACCATGGCAGGATTGAACAGCCATATTCTTGCCGGTCTTGACATAGCCATAACACTTGCTTTTGCCTTGAAGACCATGAATTCACCTGTTCGGGTGTGAATACCGGTAGCACCGACAACTTTCCCTCCTACTTTTCCCTGATCTGTCAGCAAGGAAGTGACCATGACACGTTCTACAACATTAACACCGACACGTTTTAATTCTTTTGCCATAGCAGTCTTGAATGTGGTACCCCAGATTCGTATCGTGAATTTATTCTTATAATCATAAGCGAACATAAGCTTACTGTCTTCATCCCTGAAATCAGCACCTTTGAATTCATCTTCTGTGTCCCTGATCTTTCCGCCCATTTTTTCAATATCCAGAAGTCTGTCGTAGCCTTCTCTGCACTCAATGTAATGGGATATGCCATTATTGAACCCTTTGTTATCCCGCAGCATCATATCAACTAACTCTTCCGGCGTCACCTTTGAACAGGGATTGGTCGCTGCACTTTCCCAATGATCACAACCTGAGCCACCTGCTCCGCTGGCTGCAACAGCACCCTTTTCAACCAGAATAACATTGAGTCCCTTCTCCCTCGCCCCAAGGGCTGCCATACATCCGGCGATGCCGCCGCCAAGAATCAGGACATCACAGGAATATTCTTTTTTCTCGCCGTATTTTAGTTCATAAGGCCATTCATTCTTCTTCATATTTTTCTCCTTCTATGCTGTAAGTAATCAAAATTTCACCTTCTGATTACCTGATTTCGTTCGTGACTGATCTTTTTATCATGATACCATTTGATTTTGCATTTTGCAAAATGTATTTAGCAAAGAATCAAATAATTCTATCCAACCAGAATAAATTCCAGTATAATGGTCTATAGATTGGTTATGCTACGCAAGGAATAATTCCGGTTATCCCACGACAAATTAAGTTACAACACAGAACAAGGCAGGTATATCGTATGGTTATTACAAAAGAAACCTTAGCAGATCAGGTCTACCAGATTCTGAAAGCAGAAATTCTGGAAGAAATCATTCCAGGCGGCAGTAAGATTACATTAAAACAACTTCAGGATAAATTTGAATTAAGCACAACACCTCTTCGGGAGGCCATGAATCGCCTGACACAGGAGGGCTTACTGCACCACACCACCAACGTTGGTGCACATGTGATTCTTCTTTCAAAAAAGGATGTTTCAGAATTATATCAGATGTCTGTCATCTTGGAGGGTGCTGCATTAGAGAGTGCTTATAAAAAAGCTCCCGCCGCATTAAAAAAGGAAATGGAATCTTCCATTTCCCTTCAGAACTCTGCTTTGCAAAATCAAGATCTTCCTTCTTTTTTATCGTATTCCGATCAGTTTCACGATTTGTTCTTTCATTTTGCCGATAACGAGCGGCTTTATGAAGCTTCCAAAAGGTACCGAAATCAGATCAGTATTCTAGTTCATCGTTATCAGACCGACTTAACGATTGCAAAGGATATCTTTAACGAACATCAGGCCATTACGGATGCACTTTTGAATGACGATCTGACCAGAGGGATGGAGCTTTTCTGTGCACACTTAAGAAAAGGCGAAGAGGCCATGCTTTCGAAACTGGAAGAGTAAGGACAATAGCAAACTTGCACAATTATATTCTTTTTCTTTTCCAATGCCGAGCGCATGCTCTGCACAGTCCTTCGAGAAGAAAGCTCTTTCAGCTTGAATTTAAACTTAAATCAAGATTTCATAGGAACTCAAACAAATGTGTACTTTCATTCCTTCTCACTACCGGTTAATTCTGGACTTTCACCTATTAAAATGTGCACCCACCACGAGAATAAAGGATAAATGCATTACTATTTTATTGTTATTTTGTATCAGGCATTTTATATGCCACAGAGAAATCGCTGAAATGTGCCTTGTTCTTATTGTTACAGACCGCATACAAACCAATCACAACACCTGTAAAACCACCTGCGACCTCGGAAGAAAGATAGCGGCTGAGTGCATATCCAAGCTCCTCGTCTTTCTTCTCACCAGCAAAGGAAAAACGATAGACCTGACTGTCAGAACGAATCTTTAGTACCGCCGTGGCTGCGTCTCCTGCTGCTTTTAACGGGATGCGGTTTTCGACCGATTTTATCGTACCAACGCATAAACGCTCAATGACTTCATAACCCTCCTCATTTTTTCGTATGGCAACATCATAATGATGACTTTCGTCCATATATAAAGTAATGCCTGCTTCTCCGTTGTCGATGGATACGGTGCATTCCAGCTCCATATCAAATTCTTTCTGACGAAGACCGATGAAGGTTGGAGAATCAGCCTCCTGCAAGGTAATGGATGTACCATACAGCGTTGCTTCCTTCTCTGCTAAATGATATGAACCAAAGTCCGGATGTCTCAAATAACACCAGTCGATGTTCCAGTCTGTGTTCTCAAATGTATAGCTGCTCTTTTTTTGCTGAGGAACCGTGACATGGGGCAATTCGATCTTTTCGCGAGTCGTTCCGTTCTCTCCTGCGGTAAACCAGCCATTCTCATCAAAGGTTACCGGAGATATGAAAACTTCTCTTCCTAAATGATGGTACGTACTCCACATGCCAGTCTGTCGGAATCCAAGATGAAGAATGTAGTAGCTTCCATCCGGTGCCTGGATCAGGTCACCATGACCAACACCCTGAATGGTAAACCCGCCCAGATTTCGGTTCGTCAGTACAGGATTGCCCGAATATGCTTCAAATGGTCCGAAAATATCGTTCCCCCGGGCATAGGTAATCATGTGTCCGTATTCCGTTCCCCCCTCTGCTGCCATCAGATAATACCCATCCCCGATTTTATACAGATGAGGACTTTCAAGGAAGCGACCGCCTGTCCCCTGCCATATGGTCTTGCTTGGGGACAGTTTTTCACCGGTCTGTATGTTGATCTCACACTGTACAATACCGGGAACTCCCATATCATCTTCCCCGTTGCTCATAAAATAAGACCGTCCATCTTCAAAATACAAGGAAGGATCGATACCGCCCTGGTCAATGTAGATCGGGTCTGACCATTCCCCGTAGATATCACTGGTCCACACATAAAAATTCTGGCGTGTGGTATCATTCGTCGTTGTCATATAAAAGATGTTATCATTGAACCGGATCGTTGGTGCAAAAACACCGCCGGAGCTGTTGATCTTATCCAGTGTCACCTGATTCTTTCTTGTCAGACAGTGGCCGATCTGCTTCCAATTAACCAGATCATCACTTTCAAATATCGGTACACCCGGAAAATATTGAAACGTACTGCAGACCATATAGTATTTCCCTTTGGCAAAACAAACACTGGGATCGGGGTAAAATCCTGATAGGATCGGATTGGTATATAACATTGAGGCTCCTCCAATTATACTTATTATTTATAGTGATATGACTTTACTAATTTTATCAGTTCATAATCGAATAAAATAGTATAAAAATATGCACATTTTACTGTAAAAAATGCATATGGAGGCAGGGACAAGTTTCCGGCTGCATGCCATTGTTCCCGTTTTGAACAGGCCTGAAAAAGATTGTAATGTTGCCTGTATAATGGTAAGATTTCGTTAGAATAATGAATTTGGGAGGTATGATTGTATGCGTTCTAAGAGCTTCTTACTTTGTATGTTATTAATGTTACTTTCCGTGTCTTTTCTTTCAACTTCCGTTTCTTCTTTTGCTGCTGTTTCGGATGCCGTCTTTGATAGTGTAACCGGTGCCGTTGAGCTGTCTTCTGATTCCGCTGCCAAAGAATGGGACCGCTGTCTGCCGGGAATGACAATACCGGCTGGCTCCTATATCAGAACCCTCGGGAATTCTTCCTGCGTTATTCACATCAGTGACCAAGTTTCGTATGTATTACGAGAAGATACAGAAATCTTTGCGAATGCATTATCAGAACAATCGACCAGTCTGTGGCTTTCAAACGGTAAATTGTGGGTCAAGACAAGTCAGGTACCTTCAGAAGGAACGGTAAAGATCGAATGTTCTCAGGCGGATGCAGCAATCTTTGCCACGAACTATGTTCTTGAGGACGACGGAGTCTCTTCTCTGGTAAAAGTTATCGAAGGTAAGGTTACCTACACTTCGAACGTGACCGGTGAAGCAATATCGGTTGCCAGTGGTCAGATGGTAACTGCAACCGCATCCGGTATGGGCGCTGTTGTACAATATGATGTTGAGGCGGAGACGGATTTATGGCAGCTGTATTTATATGGAGAGGCGGAACCAGACAGAGACACCGGTATGCCATTAATACTGCTTATCCTGGCCGGTGGTGCCCTTTTATTCCTCATCATAATCATCCTTCTCATTGCAATCGCAGTAAAATCTCACAAAAAGAAAAAGAGAATTTCTCAAAGCTCACAGCAAGGCTTTGGTAAAACAAAATCCAAATATTGCTCCCGCTGTGGTAATCCGATACCGCTCGAAAGTGTTTTCTGTTCAAAATGCGGCAATAAAATTCAATAATATTTTTTGAATTTGTTATGATTATTTTATCAGACGGTTTTGCAGCTTCCTTCTTCTGAACAGCAGGAAGGCTATCCCAATACAACCAGCAGAATAAAAGAATTTTTGTCCCGAAAGCCTAAAAAAGAAGAACAGGCTCATTAAAAACTCGTGAATTGACACATATTACGGTAGCCAGCGCAGCCCCACGTACACCCATAGAAAATCCAAAAATAAAGACAGCATCCAATAGCATATCATATGTTCTCGTCCCTTGTTGCTAAGACCTTATGAACCGATTGCGAATTATATACCGAAAGAACCTCTTTTTTTTCATTAAGCGGTTTCATCATAGCAAGGCAACAAAAATCAAGCATTCTGTCTCCCCACAGATTTCTTTCCGGGTCGATCCATGCAAATGAATATTCCGGATCTTGCTGTGTGCAGATGAAGTTGGGGTCCCAACAATCAAAATTAACAAGACAGCATTCTGCCGTCTCCAGTGATTCTTTGTATCGGTTGGTGAGGTCTAACAGTTTTTCGCCTCTTTTGCTTCTTCTGCCTGCTTTTTTACAGTCGGAAATCAGATCCTTGACCATATTTCTATAAGCATCATACCAGGTGTCAAACAACATTCCCTGTATATATCCGAATTTCTGACCTGATATTTTATGCAGTTCTGATACCATCTTAACAATTTCTGAATCAGCTTTTTCTTTATTTTTCGCTGATAATTTCAATTTATTCTTTTGTATGCCTTCGATTTTTTCCATGATAAAGTAGTTTACCGGAACAACTGATTTTGAAAAATCCTCATAATACACTTTGGGAACACGGTTCCTGGTCTGTTCTGATAAAATCTTATACCAGTATACTTCAGATTTCATCATGTCTTTTTCATAGGTCAGCACCGTATCATGAAACGGTGCGATCTTAAGTACATACTTTTTATCTGCAACGACTTCATAGACCGAATTGAACTCACCTGCCCCCAGTTTTTGAATGGAAGCAATACCGGTAATTCCAAACAAGGAAAACATTTTTCTGATTGTGTCATAATCAACGATATACTTTGTTTTGCTTTTCATTAAGCTGCCTCACCTTTCAAAACTGGGTCGTGATATATATTTTTCGTGCACTTTTACGAAGGAAATACGATCCATTATTGCAGAACCCATTGATATAACCCAGATCCTACCTCACAGATCGGTTCTTGCTTTGTAAGATTCCCAGAATCGTTGTCACCTAAGACTGGTCTATAAACAACTGCCTGAACGCCTACTGGTATTTCGGCCTTCAACAGTATCATTTTTCCAGTGATCTTGCATTCTACTGATATTTTCCCATAAGAACAAACCAGGGCTCCGCAAAGCATGGTCATATTCTGTGGTATATAAGACTGAATGCTGATCTTTTGAAATCCCGCCTTTTCTGACCTGATTCCCAGCAAATAAAAAATCATCCACTCCTTTGCATGTCCCATCATAGCATGGTTTCTGCTTCGTTCCATTCCATGCCATAACTCATCACAGTTCCAATACTCAGGTAATGCAGTCAGCCCTTTTTCTGCGAAATACCTGTAGCTCGGGCTGGTTGTGTTCATGATCATTTTATAGGCAACATCACTCCTCGTATGCTCTCCTAATACACATAATACCTGTTTAAGTCCAACTTCTCCAGAGGTTAAATGATAATTCTTTTCTTTTATTGCATTGATAAGTTTTTCGAGAATCAGCGATTCCTCTTCTTTGTAGTACATGCCGCTGAAAAGAACACAGCCATAGCTTGCCTGACTGCCGCTCCCATAGGTCTGCGATTCTTTCGTATAACAGCTGTTGTTGTCATGAAAGGCCTGAAATGTTACGACCGAGCTTCTTGTATAACGTTCACTGTCTTCATGCAGCCCTAAGATATCAGCGATTGCTGCCATACACCGCAGCAATCTGTAATAAGCACAGGTTGCAACAAGAACAGTCGGAGTCGTCTCACCATATTCGCCCCATTCCCCCATATGTGCATAATTATCAAGAATCCCGTCGGTCAGGTGGGCCTGCAGATAGGCGACATAATTCTTCATGACCGGATAGCCTGCTTCCAATATATCCTTTTCACCATAGTATTGATAATACTCCCATGGAGTAAAAACACAGGCTCCATTCCAGTTCGGATCTCTATAGAGCCCCCCGATACGTTGATATTCTGGCACGATACCAGGAATGAAACCAGCTTCCTCACTGTCTTCACTCTTTTCATCGATCTGCGAATCGGCTATGTCCTTGATGATCTTTCGCATCCAGGACCGTATGTCATAGGTAGAGGCTAACGAGCGGAACATAAGATGACTGGTTTCTATCCAGCCAAGTTTTTCTATATGAGGACAATCGGTAAATGCACTCATCATGTTACTTTCCATAGATATCTCTATCATATCGCCGATCTGATTCATCAAGGGATCGGAGGACGTAAAACTTCCGTTTTTATCATTCTTGGTTCTTACGATACAAAACTGAATGTTCTCCTTCTCCAGAGTACCTGGGTATCCCTCGATCTCCAGATACTGAAAGCCATGATAACAAAAGTTCGGATGCCATACCTCTCTTCCTTTTCCTTTCATTCGATAGGAATCCATGATCTGGCAATGATATCTTTCGTTCCAGCTTTGCGTACAGGAAGCTTGTGATATCCCTTCGCCATTTTCTTTTATCATTTCGGCCGGATACATTTTAATCAGCCTTCCACGCATATCAATATCAGCCTCTATAGAAAGCTCCGGAAATCCTGCCGCATTCAGTCCCATATCTACCAGCCAGTTTCCATTTGAAAGCCGCTTTATATCTTTTGGAAAATATCGGTCTGTGATTACTATGGGCATGTATTCTCTTGCCTTTTGAATTCCACCGGGTGGCTCCATTACAACAGTATGCATCCAGTTGTTCCTTGAACACTGCGGCAGGCACCAGTCTTCAATTTCTTTGGTCGCATCGTAATCTTCTCCGCCATACCAGTTTTGAAATACGACCGGCCCATCGGTCCATTTCCAGGTTTCGTCCGTCATTGCCACGATTTTCTGGGTATCATCTGCAAAGGACAGAACAATCTGCGCCAAAAACTTTTTTTCTCCGTAGATTCCTTTTTTTACATAGGCCGCATCATTCTTCTGGTATCTGTGCTCCGGTCTTTCCTTTCCATCTGCATCTGTCATTACCGGATTTATAAGAAAGTTTGTATATTGACCGTTTCCCAGCATTACACCAAGCGTATTCTTTGTTGGCCAAAGCAAATCATTCAGATCATAAGTCACATAGTATGCCGTACTGGATGCATCACTTTCGCCCGGATCAAAGTAAGTATCTGCGATTCTCTTCCCATTCAGATACGCCGTATAAATACCCAGTCCGCTGATATAAAGTCTGGCAGACAAAAGATTTATTAATTCGCCAGCCTGAAAGTCACAGGCAAACATTGGTGCGGCCGCCTTATTTCCTTGGTATTCATCACCCTGTCCAATCCATTTTCCTTTCCAGTCATTCTCGTTAAGTAAGCCCATTTCCCAGAAAGACACTTCACTCCACAAGGATGCTGCGTCGTTTTTATCCCACGACATCACTTTCCAGTATGCTTTTTGTCCTGAGCAAAGCTTTTTCCCTTCGTATACAATACCGAACGTTTCGCTTTTTTTTACTTTTCCCGAATCCCATAAATCGGCTTTTCCAATCTCTAGATTCATTGGACTTGTGGCCGCCAGAAGTTGGTAAGCCGTCTGGAGCTGATCCTTCTCCTCATCCTCTAAGATATAACCAAATCTTGGATTTTGGGTTCCAATGCCCAATGGTTCTGCCAAATCCTGTACCGTAAGCTGACATATTCTCATGTAACCACCCTAACCCTTGACCGATCCAAGAGTCATTCCTTTAACAAAGTATTTTTGCACAAATGGATATATTATTATTATCGGAATAATTCCAATAAATATTTGGGCACATCGTACGGTTCTGTCAGAAACCATTGCCATGGTCTTCCAGTCATCAAGACTAAGGAGTGACATATCTCTTCTTACTACTACGGTTTGCAGATAGGACGCAAGAGGATAACTGTCCGGGAAATTGGAGAATATAAGTCCGTCGAACCAACTGTTCCAGTGTGCGATCAGACTGAATAAAGTCAGTGTCGCTATGGACGGTTTTGCACAGGGAACATAAATCTTAAAGCAGGTCTTCCATTGATTTGCCCCATCAATCAGTGCCGCTTCTTCCAGTTCGTGCGGAATACCGCGAAAGAAATTAAGCATCAGGATAACATTGTAAACAGGGACTGCAATGGGTAACACCAAAGCCCAGATGGTATCCATCATATTCAGGTTCTGGATCAATAAATACCCTGGAATCAGACCTCCGGAAAAAAGCATGGTAAAAAAGAAAATCCATACATATACCGTTCGCATACGAAAGGCTGCTGCTTCTTTTGACAATGGATAGGCAAGCATGATTGTGAGGATCATATTCAGTGGCACCCCAATCGCGAGTCGTTCGAAAGAGCGAAGCAGGGACAGCCAGAATGCACTTTTTGCAAGTACATACTGGTATGCATAGGTGTTAAAACCCACCGGAAATAACAATACTTTACCTGCTGCCACCGAAGTACTGTCAGAAAATGACATGGCTAATATATTTAACAACGGGAACAAGCATAAAAACGACAGCAGAAATAATATACTGAAGTTGATAACATCAAAAGCAAGTTTCCCCTTTGATTTTTTTCTCATTTTACACCTCCTAAAAAATCCGATAATCTGCGAACTTATAAGCTAAAAAGTATGACACCGATATAAATAACGTTGAAATGAGTGATTTGAACAGACCGACAGCGGTAGCCGGTCCATACTGTGCATCAATCAGACCGAGACGGTAAACAAAAGTGTCCAGTATATCCCCGGTTTCATACACTGCGGTATTGTACATATTGAATACCTGATCAAAGCCGGCATTCAGTACATTTCCAAGACTAAGCACCATCATCAGCACTATAATCATACGCATTCCGGGCAGTGTTATATGCCAGGTCTGCCTCCAACGGTTCGCGCCGTCAATCTGGGCAGCTTCGTACAACCCCTGATCAATGCCAAGTATTGCGGCCAAATACACAATTGCTCCATACCCAAAATTCTTCCATATCTCTGTAACAATAAGCGTCGGTCTAAAATACCGGTTGTCACCTAAAAAGAAAATCGAATCTCCTCCCAAGTATGTTAGCAGCTGATTTATTACACCTCCGCTTGGCGAAAGCATATCTAAAAATATCCCCCCCAATACTACCCACGACATAAAATAAGGAAGGTAGACAATGGTCTGGACTGTCTTTTTAAAGAATCTGCTTTTCAGTTCATTTAACAACAAGGCAAAAACAATGGGGATCAAAAGACCCAGAATGATCTTCCAGAAGGCTATGATTACTGTATTTCTCAGTGCTCTTGTAAAACCAGGCAGACTTAGCACATAACTGAAGTTGTCAAAACCAATCCATTTTTGATCACCGAACATCCCTTTGCTTGGGATGAACTTCTGAAATGCAATTATTAATCCTGACATTGGTATATAACTAAAAATAATAACCAATATCAGACCGGGCAGTATCATTAAATGCAGGGGCAGTTCTCTTTTAAACTTTCCCCACGAATACTTTCTTTCTTTTATTTTTTCCTTCATTTTTCTCCTCATTCCTGCACTGTTTTTTATGTGCATATCAAGTTTGAACGAGCAAAGACGTACTATGCACTAACTTGCTTGTGAACGAATTGTCTCTTTCACACTTATCTCCTTTGCCGTGCAGACCGTAATTCTGCAAATCGTAAAAAAATTATAGGGTAAGCTTCATAAAAAGGCTGCTGTAAAGCTTTTCAATTTTACAGCAGCCCTTTCATTAAAAATTATTGCTCAGCATACCAAGCATTCACTTCCTCTGTCATTTCCTGACCACCCGCACCATACCAGGATGCAACAACTTCATCAAATTCTTCAATACCTGACTGTCCAGAAATAATCTTAAAAAATACTTCATCAAGTGCTGTATCAAGTGTTGACTTTCTTGAAGTCATGGTCTCGGTAGCGGCTCCATAGAATTCATTATGAACCAGTGTAACATCGCTGCTGCTCTTATAATCAATCAAAAGCATTTGCGATCCGCCTTTACCAAAGACTCTGTTCCAGCCCCAAAGAGTAGTATCACCATCCAGTGCTGCCTTGCTGTAAGTATACATACTAAGCTGCTCTCCATACAGATCGCCCGGATCACCGGTTTCAAGCGGTTCTGCGATTGCCTGTGCTGTCTGCTGATTTTTATCAGCTGTGTTCAGTGTTACAGGGCTTAATCTCCAAACACCTTCCAGGCCATCTCCCGGATTTGCATAGTAGCTGTATTCATTTTTCTCTTTGTCAAACACTTTTTCACAATAAAGATTCAGCATCTGAACCAGTGCTTCCGGATTCGTACAATTTGCACTGACAGCATACCAGCTGCCGGTCATCATGCTTACACCTGGTGATACAGAATCCCCTGTATTCTCCATTACGATACTATATGGCATCCAGTCCGCTTCTGGGTTCTGGTCTATATTATCCTGCAGCGGCCATAAAGAAGACGCATGCCATCCATACATAACTCCGCATTTATCATTGATCAGTGCTTCTGCTGCTTTTGTTCCATCATTTACATAGAATTCCTTGTCAATATAACCTTTCTGATATAAATCAGCCAGTCCTGCCAAAGCATTTTTCATCTCCTGCGTTGTGCTGCCATAGACAAGCTTATCATTGCTATCCTTGATCCAGAATCCGGGATATGCTCCATACGCATTGCACCATCCGGAGATTCCCATAGAGACATTATCAAGGTCATTGCAAAGTGCTATACCAACTGCACCTTCGCCTACCTTTTCGTTAAAGGCTTTCATGATATTTTCCAAATCTGCTGTCGTAGTCGGTGCTGCCAGATTCAGTTCATCCAGCCAGTCCTGTCTAAGCCATATCATTTGCGCAGTTTCTATATCACAGTCAACATACGGTATTCCGTATTGAACGCCTTCAAAGGTACAAGCCTGAATACACTGTTCCCCCGCGGCTGAAATGATTGATTTTAACAGATCACTGGCATATTCTTCATAATAAGGTGCCATGTCAACCACGAGATCTGCTTCAACCAGATTCTTTAATGTTACTTTGTCAACACAAATAACGTCTGGAATTGTTCCCGCAGCAACCGCTGCATTGAACTTTTGCGTTCCCTCTTCTGCGCTGGATGCAATCCATAAATACTGTACATCGTATCCTAACTGCTCTTCGTATAATTTAGTCCATCGGTTATCATCATACGATTCGTCAAGTTTTGCAAAAATATCAGTCTCTTCTGTTGAACTTTGCACTCTGCTGAATGTAATGGGTATTAATTCACTGCTGCCAGTGCTTTGTTCATCGTTGGTTTCTGTTGTTGTACTTCCCTCATTTACATCCTCATTGCCTGTTGAATTGCCTGTTGAATTGCCTGTTGAATTGCCTGAAGCATTTTCCGTATTATTTTTACCACAGCCCGCAAAAGTACATACTGATAAGATAAATATCAGCAAAATAGCCAGTAACTTTCTTTTCATTCCATTTCCTCCTCTTGAAATTTAGATGATTAATCTGTACTAATGTCCGATCTGTGAGCTCACATTTCCTGTAAACCTTATGTAATATTACTCTATTATCATAATATCGATTGTATTTATAAACACTATGCATAAAATTCGTTTTATATGACCTCGCAAAGCAAAAGACATTACAAATGCAAATCACATTCATAATGTCTTTTTCTATTGTATTATTTTTTACATTATCTTGTTAGGTCAGGTAAGGTATTATTCCCTTCACTTCACCAATTTCTCTGTACTTTTGTGGTGTTACACCATAACGCTGGCGAAAGTTCTTATAAAAGTAAGTACTGTCATTAAAGCCAGAAAGCTCCATTATCTTTTCAATGCTTTCTTTCGTATATACAAGATACTCTGCCGCTTTATTCATCCGCAGGTCCATTAATATGTAATGAAAGGAATATCCAACCTCTATTTTTAGGTAATGATTCATCCTGTTTTCACTCATATTCCATTTTTCTGCCAGATCCTCTAACGTAATTGAGGTAATATTATCACGGATATCCCGCAGTATCTTTGGTATCTGATACGTGGGTTTTTCATCATCGACAAGTGCTTTCACTGTGTTGCCATGCTCTCGCAAGGCTTCGACCAGGAATATCATCACATAACTTTTTACGATGAGGTTGCTTGTGTGTTCTTCAACATTAATCTCATAATAGAGTCTTTCAACCATTCGGTCCAATACGCAATTCTTCTTATTATGAAAAATCAAAATCTGCTTTTGATATTTGGAATACATCATTTTCCAAAAGTAGTCGGACAAAACAGTCTGCTCCGATAACAGCGAAGAAAATGCATTTGTGAACGTACTCGCCATTAAAAGTACATTCAGCACAATATCCTCATCATGATGTGAAAATACTGCCTGCTCCGTTCCTGGCGCCACAATACAGAACTGCCCTTCTTTCATTTCATACCGCTTACCATTAAAATAAAAGGTAAGACTGCCCTTTCGTACATATACGATCTTTATGAACTCCAGCTGATGTAAAAATGGCGGGCAGTATCTGGCGTTTTTAAAGCAATTGACTTCAATTCCATCTTCGGGAAAAAATTCCTGTTCTGTTAGATAACGTCCCACAATTGAATATGGCTTTAGAGGAATATCCATAGGAAAGCGATTACGCAGATCATCCCATTCCCTGATTGGTATTTCATAGGCATCAGGCTTTTGCTCATACAATTCCTTATATAATTTCTCTTCATAATTCAATTGTAGTAACATGGATATTACATCACTGTCCCCAACCATATGCTCTCCTTATCATGGCTTTTTCATGTTTATTGATACTGCACCAATTACATAAGTCCAAAGCGATTTCTGTACTGTGCCGGTGCCATTGCATACTTTTCCTTGAAGTTCCTGTAAAAGCTGCTATTATCAACATACCCTATTGTTTCAAGGATTTTATCTATGCTGAATTTTGTGTTTCGAAGCATCTGAGCAGCTTTCTTGGTCCTGATTTCCTTAAGCAGATAACTGAATGTATGACCGGTCTCCTTCTTTATATATCGGCTCAGGTATCCTTCGCTCAACCCAAATTCCTCCGCCAATGCTGGAAGCGTTATTGTATCCATATGCATACGCATTATCGTAAGTATCTTGGGAATATGATAACTTTTCTCCATTCTTGTTATGCCAAATAATGCAATCTCGTCTGCATGCTCACGAAGTGCTATCCCAAAAAATATCATTAAAAGGCTTTTACAGATTAAATTGCTCTTCTTCCCTTGCCTGTTCAGCTCATCATAGATTTCTTTTACCGTTTCATGCAATGTGGCATTCTTGCCGCCTTCATATAATAAAGAAAAGTTCTCTGTATTATTATAGATCATCCTCCATAAATACTCCGTTACAATGCCTTGTTCCATGAGTAAACTGGCAAAAGCTTCCGTAAAGGAACTCTTTCTCATAAGAAGATTGATAATGATATCATCATCGCTGTCAGAAAACACTGCCTGTCTCACATTCGGTCCAACGATACAGAATGCGCCTTCTTTGATTTGTATTTTTCGGTCATTTATATAGAACCAACAGGAACCGCTGTATACATAAAGTATCTTGAAAAAACTCAGCTTATGCCAAAAAGCAGGACAATACCTTGCGTTGCTAATAACAGCGACATCTTCTTCTGCATCAGGAAAGAAAAATTTATCTTCCAAAAAGCAGGTCTCCAGGAATGTTGGAGGCTGCAAAGGCAAGGAAACGCTGTCCTCATCTCTTTCTTTGCATGCAGTTCTGAACGAATCCCAGTTTTCAATTGGGGTCATATACAGAGTCCGGTACTTTGCATACCACGTTTTATAGATTTGTTCCGCTTCGTTCAATTTCTTCAGCTCGTCCACTATGCCACCATCCTGCCCCTGCACTTTTCAGTTCTTATGCAGGTTTCTCTATGCTATTACTACTTCATTCTACTAATAAAATTTTTAATTATCAAGATTATATAATTTATCACAAAATGTTAAAGGCTATTTATTATGTACTCGACATACACAATCTTCCAATACATCAACCTTTTCTGAGCAAAGATACTGAATATAATAAAAATGCCTTTTATTCTATTCCTGATTTTCTAATCTGGGTTCAAGAGGTCACAGAAAAAACCATTTCACTAATAACGAATCGCGAACCAACTTCAGCTATTATAGATAAGCTCACAATGTACATACGTAATAATCTAAATAATGATCTCACACGATTGGAATTAACAAAAATAGTTCATCTTCATCCGGATTACTTATCTTCTCTTTTTCGCCAAAAAACCGGATTGTCATTGTTGGAGTTTATCACTAAAGAGCGAATGAACGCTTCAAAAAAATTACTTGTAACATCCGATCTGCCAATCAGTGAGATTGCAATTCGCACCGGTTTTCAAACGGTATCCTACTTCTCAAAACAATTTAAGCGCTACGAAAACATTACACCAAATCAATATAGGAAAAAAAATAGTAAGTAACTTCAATTTTTAACGGCAGTTCAAAAAATCGACTGGTTCAACTCCTACAAAAACCGCAGGAAATCGAGTAGGAGGCGGTGACTAACCGCCGTCCTCTCACAGCACCGTGCGTACCGTTCGGTACACGGCGCTTTCAATAGTTGATGTGCACAGACTGATATGCCATGGCTAAGTCATAGAAGCCATTGTGTATCAGTCTTTCTTT